>NZ_JBITLY010000001.1:1231245-1291391 GCF_044465725.1 Streptomyces sp. NPDC049541
CGGCCTCTGCGGGGTCCTGCGGGTGCGGGGGCGCGGCTGCCTCTGCGGGGTCCTGCGGGTGCGGGGGCGCGGCTGCCTCTGCGGGGTCCTGCGGGTGCGGGGGCGCGGCTGCCTCTGCGGGGTCCTGCGGGTGGTGCGGGGGCGCGGCTGCCTCTGCGGTGCCCTGCGGGTGCGGGGGCTCATCCGCCTCGGCTTCGCCATCGGCGGATCGGTTCCCACCCGCACCCGTGCGACTTTCGTCGTCGGGTGCGGGCGGCCCCTGTGGTGGGTCCTCGCCGTTGGCGGTGGTGGGTTGGTCGTCGGGTGCGGGTGGTCCCTGTGGTGGGTCCTCGCCGTTTGCGGTGGTGGGGTCGGCCGTGCGTGGCCCTTGTGGTGGGTTCTCGGCGCTGGCTGCCGCGGGTGGGGGTGGGTTTGGGGGGTCGGTCGGCTCTGTCGTTCCCTCGTTCCAGGGGGCGGGTGGGCTCATCCGGGCGTCTCCGTCTCGTCCGTCGCGGCCAGGGTGAAGGCGGTGAGGTCCGGGAGCGGGAAGGTCGTGCGCCCCGGCACGTCCGGTGTGGGTCTCCGTGCGGTCGCGCCCTCGTCCGGGATCAGTAGGTCCGCCACCTCCAGTACGTGTTGGCCCTCCATGGCCGGCAGGCAACTGCCCCGGGCCGGGCCGATGGCCGCTGCCCAGGCCGGGGGGATCGCCGAGACCCCCTGGGTCGCTCCGGCCAGTGCGCCCGCCACCGCTGCCGTCGTGTCCGCGTCCCGGCCCATGTTGACCGCCGTGAGGACCGCGTCGCGGAAGTCGCCGTCCGCTGCCGCGTAGGCGCCGAAGGCCAGGGCGACCGCCTCGGGGGCCAGGTCGGTCCAGGGGTAGCCGCCGATGACGACCGCCGAGCGGACCGCCCGTTCGCCGCGGTGGGCCACCGCCACCGCCCGGCGCAGCGAGCGGGCCGTCCAGGAGTCGTCCGGGACGACCGCCAGGGCGGAGGCCACGACGGCGAACGTCGGTGCGCCCGCCATCGCCGCGGCCACCCCCGCCGCGACCGCCTGGCCGCCGTAGATGCCCTCGCCGTCATGGCTCACCGAGCCGTCGATCGCCACCAGTCGGGCCGCCTCGGCGGGGCGGCCCGCGGCGAAGACGCCGAAGGGGGCCGCGCGCATGGCCAGGCCGTCGCTCCAGGCGTGCCGGTGCTGGGCCGAGATGGGGGCGGCGAGACCGCGACGGAGGTTCTCCAGCGTGCCGCGTTCGCTGAACCCCGCGCCCCGGAAGGGGCCTTCGTCGCGGTCCGCGATCCACTTGTGCCAGGCCACCTCCACGTGGGAGGGGGTGAGTGCCGAGCCGTGCCGGGCCAGCAGCAGTCCGGAGAAGATCGCGTACTCGGTGTCGTCCGTGCCGGCCGGCTTGTCCGTCACATAACCCGTGATGCGGCCCCAGCGGGCACGGATCTCCGACGGCTTCAGGTTCTCCGCCGGGGCCCCGAGGGCGTCGCCGACGGCCAGGCCCAGGAGCGCGCCGCGTGCCCGCTCGCGGAGGTCGGTGGCGTTCCCGGGCGACGGGACCGAGGGAGTGCAGGCGATCGATGCCATACGCGGCCTCTCCGGGAGCGGGGTTCGCACAGGGCGCGGACCCTTTGCCCATGTGTCCCACCGTCGGCGGTTGACCTGCGCCTGGGGCGGAGTCATGTCACCCGGTCGACATTTGTGCGGCACTGCTCACGAGTGAGCGCGGAGAGGTAAAGGTGCAGGTTAGCCGAGCCTTTCCTTGCTGGCGGGAAGGGAATTCGAGGCATAGGTTTGCTGTTGTCGAAGAGTAGAACTTGTCCAAAGTTAGCTTTGGCTTAGCTTCCCTGGGGGACCCCGCGATGGCGATCATCGAGACCGAGGCCGCACTGCACGTGGCGCACCGCGACAACCACACGCACCGGGATGTGAACGGCGGCTGGCTGCGGCCCGCGGTCTTCGGTGCGATGGACGGGCTGGTCTCCAACCTCGCGCTGATGACCGGCGTCGCGGGCGGGGCCGTGAGCCAGCAGACCATTGTCCTGACCGGGCTCGCGGGGCTCGCCGCCGGCGCCTTCTCCATGGCCGCCGGGGAGTACACCTCCGTCGCCTCGCAGCGTGAGCTCGTCGAGGCCGAGCTGGATGTGGAGCGGGCCGAGCTGAGGAAGCACCCGGCGGACGAGGAGGCCGAGCTCGCGGCGCTCTACGAGGCCCGGGGTGTCGAGCCGGAGCTGGCGCGGGAGGTGGCCCGGCAGTTGTCGAAGGACCCCGAGCAGGCCCTGGAGATACACGCCCGTGAGGAGCTCGGCATCGACCCCGGGGACCTGCCCTCGCCGCTCGTCGCCGCCGTGTCCTCCTTCGGTTCCTTCGCGCTGGGTGCCCTGCTGCCCGTACTGCCGTATCTGCTCGGTGCGACCGCACTGTGGCCGGCCCTGCTGCTCGCGTTCTTCGGGCTGTTCGCCTGCGGTGCGGTGGTGGCCAAGGTGACGGCGCGGACCTGGTGGTTCAGCGGGCTGCGGCAACTCGCCCTGGGTGCCGCGGCGGCCGGTGTGACGTACGCCCTGGGCATCGTGTTCGGAACGGCCGTAGGATAGGGCGGCTACAAGTTATGCGTTGGGCCGCATAAGTAGCCGTTACTCGCTGGTTTCGAATGCTTAACCACTGGGCATGAGCCGTAAGCGCTGTGGGCAATGAGGCCTGCCGCGCACCCGCGGGAAGGGCGACGCAGCCCTCCCCGACTTTCGGGCCGAGGGACATCGATCTGTCCCACTCGGTCCCATAGCTTCCACCGCAGGCGCGGTACCCGCACTGCAGCCGCGCGGTGTCCGCATGCTGGAACGGAATATCCCGGTTCCCGAGAACCGCTCCATCATGTAACCTGCACGAAATTTTGCACCCAGCAGAGGGCCAACGTCGTCCCTCGGCAATATGCGCCCCCAGAGCCTCAAGAGCCTGGGAGGTGCCCCCAGCCACTTGAGACGACGACGGGAGAGCCGATGCGTACGCCGCGCCAGCCGTCCCAGCATTCCGCGAATGGCCAGAACTGGTCCTTCATGGATGCTCGCCCTGCTGCGCAGGGTATGTACGACCCCCGCTTCGAGCGCGACGCGTGCGGCGTCGGCTTCGTTGCCACCCTCACCGGCGAGGCGTCCCACACTCTGGTCGAGCAGGCCCTGACGGTGCTGCGCAACCTCGAGCACCGCGGCGCCACCGGCTCCGAGCCCGACTCGGGCGACGGCGCCGGCATCCTCTCCCAGGTCCCCGACACCTTCTTCCGCGAGGTGGCCGGATTCGAGCTGCCCGCGGCCGGTGCCTACGCCGTCGGCATCGCCTTCCTGCCGGAGGACGGCACGGCCGAGGCCGTCTCGCAGATCGAGACGATCGCCGCCGACGAGGGCCTCACCGTCCTCGGCTGGCGCGAGGTGCCGGTCGCGCCCGAACTGCTCGGCGCCACCGCCCGTTCGACGATGCCCGCCTTCCGGCAGATCTTCGTCACCGACAACGCCTCGGAGGGCATCGCCCTCGACCGCAAGGCCTTCGTGCTGCGCAAGCGCGCCGAGCGGGAAGCCGATGTCTACTTCCCGTCGCTCTCCGCGCGCACCATCGTCTACAAGGGCATGCTGACCACCGGCCAGCTGGAGCCCTTCTTCCCGGACCTCTCCGACCGCCGCTTCGCGTCGGCCATCGCGCTGGTCCACTCGCGCTTCTCCACGAACACCTTCCCGTCGTGGCCGCTCGCGCACCCCTACCGCTTCGTCGCGCACAACGGTGAGATCAACACCGTCAAGGGCAACCGCAACTGGATGGTCGCCCGCGAGTCGCAGCTGGTCTCCGACCTCTTCGGCGACCGGGGTCTGGACCGCGTCTTCCCGATCTGCACGCCGGACGCCTCCGACTCCGCGTCCTTCGACGAGGTGCTCGAACTCCTGCACCTGGGCGGCCGTTCGCTGCCGCACTCCGTGCTGATGATGATCCCGGAGGCGTGGGAGAACCACGACTCCATGGACCCGGCCCGCCGCGCCTTCTACAACTTCCACTCCACGATGATGGAGCCCTGGGACGGCCCGGCCTGCGTCACCTTCACCGACGGCAAGCAGGTCGGCGCGGTCCTCGACCGCAACGGCCTTCGCCCCGGCCGCTACTGGGTCACCGACGACGGCCTGGTCGTCCTCGGCTCCGAGGTCGGCGTCCTCGACATCGACCCCTCCAAGGTCGTCCGCAAGGGCCGGCTGCAGCCCGGCAAGATGTTCCTCGTCGACACGGTCGAGCACCGCATCATCGAGGACGACGAGATCAAGGCGGCCCTCGCCGCCGAGCAGCCGTACGCCGAGTGGATCGAAGCCGGCGAGATCGAGCTGAGCGACCTGCCCGAGCGCGAGCACATCGTCCACACCCATGCCTCGGTCACCCGCCGCCAGCAGACCTTCGGTTACACCGAGGAGGAGCTGCGCGTCATCCTCGCGCCGATGGCCAAGGCCGGTGCCGAGCCGATCGGTTCGATGGGCACGGACAGCCCGATCGCCGCGCTCTCCGAGCGTCCGCGGCTCCTGTTCGACTACTTCACCCAGCTGTTCGCGCAGGTCACCAACCCGCCGCTGGACGCGATCCGCGAGGAGCTCGTGACCTCGCTGCGCAGCTCGCTGGGTCCGCAGGGCAACCTGCTCGACCCGACGGCCGCCTCGTGTCGCAGCGTCGTCCTGCCGTTCCCGGTGATCGACAACGACGAGCTGGCCAAGCTCATCCACATCAACGCCGACGGCGACATGCCCGGCTTCAAGGCCGCGACGCTCTCCGGCCTGTTCCGGGTCTCCGGCGGCGGCGACGCCCTCGCCGCGCGCATCGAGGAGATCTGCGCCGAGGCCGACGCGGCCATCGAGAACGGCGCCCGGCTGATCGTCCTGTCGGACCGCCACTCGGACGCCGAGCATGCGCCGATCCCCTCGCTGCTGCTCACCGCGGCCGTCCACCACCACCTCATCCGCACCAAGCAGCGTACCCAGGTGGGCCTGCTGGTCGAGGCCGGCGACGTCCGCGAGGTCCACCACGTCGCGCTGCTCATCGGCTTCGGCGCCGCGGCCGTCAACCCGTACCTGGCGATGGAGTCCGTCGAGGACCTGGTCCGCGCGGGCACCTTCCTCTCGGACATAGAGCCCGAGAAGGCCATCCGCAACCTGATCTACGCCCTCGGCAAGGGCGTGCTGAAGGTCATGTCCAAGATGGGCATCTCGACGGTTGCCTCCTACCGCGGCGCCCAGGTCTTCGAGGCCGTCGGTCTCGACGAGGCCTTCGTCGAGAAGTACTTCAACGGCACGGCCACCAAGATCGGCGGCGTCGGCATCGACGTCATCGCCAAGGAGGTCGCCGCCCGCCACGCGAAGGCGTACCCGGCGAGCGGCATCGCCCCCGCCCACCGTGCGCTGGAGATCGGCGGCGAGTACCAGTGGCGCCGCGAGGGTGAGCCGCACCTGTTCGACCCGGAGACGGTCTTCCGTCTCCAGCACTCCACGCGCACCGGCCGCTACGACGTCTTCAAGAAGTACACCCAGCGCGTCAACGAGCAGTCCGAGCGCCTGATGACGCTCCGCGGTCTGTTCGGCTTCAAGTCGGACCGCCCGTCGATCTCCATCGACGAGGTCGAGCCGGTCTCCGAGATCGTCAAGCGCTTCTCCACCGGCGCCATGTCCTACGGCTCCATCTCGCGTGAGGCGCACGAGACGCTCGCCATCGCCATGAACCAGCTGGGCGGCAAGTCCAACACCGGTGAGGGCGGCGAGGACCCGGACCGTCTCTACGACCCGGCCCGGCGCAGCGCCATCAAGCAGGTGGCCTCCGGCCGCTTCGGTGTGACCTCCGAGTACCTGGTCAACGCCGACGACATCCAGATCAAGATGGCCCAGGGCGCCAAGCCCGGCGAGGGCGGCCAGCTGCCCGGCCACAAGGTCTACCCGTGGGTCGCCAAGACGCGTCACTCGACGCCGGGCGTGGGCCTGATCTCCCCGCCGCCGCACCACGACATCTACTCCATCGAGGACCTCGCCCAGCTGATCCACGACCTGAAGAACGCGAACCCGCAGGCGCGGATTCACGTCAAGCTGGTCTCCGAGGTCGGCGTCGGCACGGTCGCCGCAGGTGTCTCCAAGGCGCACGCGGACGTCGTCCTCATCTCCGGCCACGACGGCGGTACGGGCGCCTCCCCGCTGACCTCGCTGAAGCACGCGGGCGGTCCCTGGGAGCTCGGCCTCGCCGAGACCCAGCAGACGCTGCTGCTCAACGGCCTGCGCGACCGTATCGTCGTGCAGACCGACGGCCAGCTGAAGACCGGCCGTGACGTCGTCATCGCCGCGCTGCTCGGCGCCGAGGAGTTCGGTTTCGCGACCGCGCCGCTCGTCGTCTCCGGCTGCGTCATGATGCGCGTCTGCCACCTGGACACCTGCCCGGTCGGCATCGCCACCCAGAACCCGACCCTCAGGGACCGGTTCTCCGGCAAGGCCGAGTACGTCGTCAACTTCTTCCAGTACATCGCCGAAGAGGTCCGCGAGATCCTCGCCGAGCTGGGCTTCCGCTCCATCGAGGAGGCCGTCGGCCACGCCGAGGCGCTCGACGTCACGCGTGCCGTCGACCACTGGAAGGCGCAGGGCCTGAACCTGGAGCCGCTGTTCCACGTTCCCTCGCTGCCCGAGGGCGCGGTGCGCCACCAGGTCATCGAGCAGGACCACGGCCTGGAGAAGGCGCTCGACAACGAGCTGATCAAGCTCGCCGCCGACGCCCTGGCCGCGGACTCCGCGACCGACGCCCAGCCGGTGCGCGCCCAGGTCGCGATCCGCAACATCAACCGCACGGTCGGCACCATGCTCGGCCACGAGGTGACGAAGAAGTTCGGTGGCGCGGGCCTGCCCGACGACACCATCGACATCACCTTCACCGGCTCCGCCGGCCAGTCCTTCGGCGCCTTCCTGCCGCGCGGTGTCACGCTGCGCCTGGAGGGCGACGCCAACGACTACGTCGGCAAGGGCCTCTCCGGCGGCCGTGTGATCGTCCGCCCGGACCGGGGCGCCGACCACCTCGCCGAGTACTCGACGATCGCGGGCAACACCATCGCCTACGGCGCGACCGGCGGCGAGCTGTTCCTGCGCGGCCGTACCGGCGAGCGGTTCTGCGTCCGCAACTCCGGTGCCACGGTCGTCTCCGAGGGCGTGGGCGACCACGGCTGCGAGTACATGACCGGCGGTCGCGCGGTGGTCCTCGGCGAGACGGGCCGCAACTTCGCGGCCGGTATGTCGGGCGGTATCGCCTACGTCATCGACCTGGACGTCGACAACGTCAACGTCGGCAACGTCAGCGCCGTCGAGGCCCTCGACGACACCGACAAGCAGTGGCTGCACGACGTGGTGCGCCGCCACCAGGAGGAGACCGGCTCCACGGTCGCCGAGAAGCTCCTGGCCGACTGGGACACCGCGGTCGAGCGCTTCAGCAAGATCATCCCCAGCACGTACAAGGCAGTGCTCGCCGCCAAGGACGCCGCCGAGCAGGCGGGACTCTCCGAGTCCGAGATCACCGAGAAGATGATGGAGGCGGCGATCAATGGCTGACCCGAAGGGCTTCCTGAACCACGGCCGTGAGGTCGCCAAGTCCCGCCCGGTCGACGAGCGTCTGAAGGACTGGAACGAGGTCTACGTTCCCGGTTCCCTGCTGCCGATCATCAGCAAGCAGGCCAGCCGGTGCATGGACTGCGGCATCCCCTTCTGCCACAACGGCTGTCCGCTCGGGAACCTCATCCCCGAGTGGAACGACTACGCCTACCGCGAGGACTGGTCGGCCGCGTCGGAGCGTCTGCACGCGACGAACAACTTCCCCGAGTTCACGGGCCGGCTGTGCCCCGCTCCGTGCGAGTCGGCGTGTGTGCTGGGCATCAACCAGCCGCCGGTGACCATCAAGAACGTCGAGGTCTCGATCATCGACAAGGCGTGGGAGACCGGGGATGTCGCCCCGCAGATCCCCGAGCGCCTCTCGGGCAAGACGGTCGCCGTCATCGGCTCGGGCCCCGCGGGCCTGGCCGCCGCCCAGCAGCTGACCCGGGCCGGCCACACGGTCGCCGTCTACGAGCGCGCGGACCGCATCGGAGGCCTCCTCCGGTACGGCATCCCCGAGTTCAAGATGGAGAAGCGGCACATCAACCGCCGTATCGAGCAGATGCGCGCGGAGGGCACCCGCTTCCGTACCGGGATCGAGATCGGCCGCGACCTCAAGGCGACCGACCTGAAGAAGCGCTACGACGCGATCGTCATCGCCGCCGGTGCGACGACCGCCCGTGACCTCCCGGTCCCCGGCCGCGAACTCAAGGGCATCTACCAGGCGATGGAGTACCTGCCCCTGTCGAACAAGGTCCAGGAGGGCGACTACGTCACCTCCCCGGTCTCGGCCGAGGGCAAGCACGTCGTGGTCATCGGCGGCGGCGACACCGGCGCGGACTGCGTGGGCACCGCCCACCGCCAGGGCGCGGCCTCCGTCACGCAGCTGGAGATCATGCCCCGCCCGAACGACGAGCGGAACAACGTCACCCAGCCGTGGCCGACCTTCCCGATGCTCTACAAGGTCACGTCCGCGCACGAGGAGGGCGGCGAGCGGGTCTACTCCGTCTCCACCACCCACTTCGAGGGCGACGAGGACGGCAACGTCCAGTGGCTGCATCTGACCGAGGTGGAGTTCATCGACGGCAAGCTGACCCCGAAGCCGGGCACGGAGCGCAAGATCCCCGCTCAGCTGGTCACCCTGGCGATGGGCTTCACGGGCACCGACCGGGAGAACGGCCTGGTCGAGCAGTTCGGCCTGGAGCTCGACGAGCGCGGCAACATCGCCCGCGACGCCGACTTCCAGACCAACGTCCCCGGCGTGTTCGTCGCCGGTGACGCGGGCCGCGGCCAGTCCCTCATCGTGTGGGCGATCGCGGAGGGCCGCTCGGCCGCCCGCGGCACCGACCGCTTCCTGACGGGCGCCAGCGACCTGCCGGCCCCGATCCGCCCGACGGACCGGGCCCTGATGGCCTGACGGCCCCTCACATACGTCCCGTACAAAGGCGTACGGAACACCGCAACGGCGCTTGCCCTGTCCCCGACCGGACGACGGCAGGCGCCGTCGCATGTCTGCGGTCGGCCGCCGTCGGGGTGGGCTACGGCACCTTGTACGTCTCCCCGTACACCTTCCACGTCAGCGGCGTCTTCAGGGCCAGGTTCCCGTCGTACAGGAACTGCCGCTGGGCCGTGTCGACGCGGGTGGTGTCGAGGTCCGGACGCTCGGTCCGCATGGCCTCGACGCGGATGTCGAGGAAGACGTCCAGATAGTTCTTCTCGGAGCCGCCCTGTGAGGGGAGGTCCGCCTCGTCCATGGCGCGTTCGCGCAGGCCGTAGAAGCTGTTCGGGCCGGTGCCGGGGCCGTGCTGGACCATGGCGTCGTAGTAGACGAACTGGCCGAGTGTGCCGAGGCCGTCGAGCTTGGCGAGGCGGACGGCCGGGTCGAAGTAGACGCGGTCGCGCTCCTCGTCCTGAGCCTTCCGGAAGGCGGGCAGCTCCGCCTCGGCCTTCCAGGCGGCGGTGAAGCCCGGGTCCAGGCCCTCGTGGGAGTCCGTGCCGTCGACCTCGCGCAGGGCGGGGAGGTAGTCGGCGAGGCCGTTGTCGGGACGGTCCTCGGTGTAGCGCTCGACGAGCGCGAGCAGGTCGTGGGTACCCGTGCAGAAGCCGACGGTGCCGGCGGTGTAGCCCTGGCCGTCGTCGATGTCCTCGATGTAGCCGTAGGCACTGCGCCAGTTCAGCGTCGAGTTCTCGGCGCTGGCCACGAGCACCTGGGCCAGTTCCTTCTTGGCGGGGGCGGCGAGGCCGGCCGGCAGGTCGGCGATCACCTCCTCGTCCTGCGCGCTCTCGTGCTCGGCCCGGCTCTTGGCGCTCTGGCGGGCCTTCTGCGCGGCGGTGGTCGGCGTCCTTCTCCCGCTCCCGCCGGAGGAGTCGGCGGGCGAGAGGACATACACCACGGTGACGACCGCGGGGAGGGCCGCGAACAGGAGGAAACCGGCACGTCGGGGGCCTGGGGGCCGTCCCCCAGAAAAACGCAGCATAGCGAGAGGGTACGGCCGGTGGTTGCCGGGTGATTCCCGGTCAGGCCGCCAGTTCAGTGACCTTCGCGACCGTAAGGATCACGAGCAGCGCCATCAGGGCGACGCAGGCGCCCGCCTGGACGAGGTTGCGGCGGCCGTCACGCGGCGCATACGCGTACGCCAGTGTCACCACGCCGCCGGCCAGCAGGCCGCCGAGATGGCCCTGCCAGGACGTGGCGAAGGCGGAGATCACCAGCCACAGCAGCAGGCCGCCCATGAACTGGTTCACGGACCTCATGTCGGCGCCCAGTCGCCGGGCCATGACGTAGTACGCGGCACCGAGCCCGAAGATCGCGCCCGAGGCGCCGACCGCGGCCTGGTCGGGGTCGATCAGCAGGACCAGGACGGAGCCGCCCAGCGCCGACAGGACATACAGGGCGAGGTAGCGGATCCGGCCGAGCTGGGACTCGACCACCCGGCCGATGTTCCACAGCGCCACCATGTTCATCACGATGTGCGCGATCCCGAACGTCCCCCCGGTGGGCGGCAGATGTAGGAAGGCCCCGGTGAGCAGGCGGTACCACTCACCGCCGACCACCCCTTCGAGGTGGTAGTCGGCGGGGTGGATGGCCACCCACCCGTAGTGGCCGCCGTCCGGCCCGACCAGCCCCCGGCCCAGCATCTCGAAGCGGTCCACGACCGACGGACGCACCAACTCGCCCAGGTATGCGAGCACATTCAGCCCGATCAGGACGTACGTCACCATCGGCGCCGAGGTGATCCGACCGCCGAACGCGGTACGCGCCTGCCGTATCGACCGCGCGCCCTCCTTCACGCACTCCACGCACTGGTGGCCGACGGCCGCCTCGCGCATGCAGTCCGGGCAGATGTACCGGTCGCAGCGGGTGCAGCGGACGTGGGACTCCACCTTGGGATGGCGGTAGCAGGTGGTGACGGTGGACTCGGATTCCACAGCCGGCTCCTCGGAGGGGGTGGGACGGGCGGCGAGCCGGTGGGGACGGCGGCGAACAAAATAGCGAACGACTGTGGCTGGTGGGAGGGGCGGGGTAGGCGTGACGTAACCTCGGCACGGACGAAGGGGGAGCATGGCCGCGATCAGTCTGCGCAAGATCGAGGAGACCGCGCCCGCGCTGGTCAGCCTGTACAAGAGCGCCGGGGTGTCGCTCCAGAAGCACGGGCTGGACGGGCTGCGGGCTGCGGTGTACCTCGTCGTCGACTACTCCGGCTCGATGAAGCCGTACTACAAGGACGGCAGTGTGCAGGCGCTCGCCGACCGGGTGCTGGGGCTGTCCGCACATCTCGACGACGACGGGCGCGTGCCGGTGGTCTTCTTCTCGACGGACGTGGACGCCGAGACCGACATCGCCCTCGCCGGCCACGAGGGCCGGATCGAGAAGATCGTGTCCGGGCTCGGGCACATGGGCAAGACCAGCTACCACCTGGCGATGGACGCGGTCATCGACCACTACCTCGACAGCGGCTCGACCGCCCCGGCCCTGGTCGTCTTCCAGACCGACGGCGGTCCGATCAACAAGCTCGCCGCGGAACGCTATCTCTGGAAGGCGGCCCGCCTCCCGCTGTTCTGGCAGTTCGTGGGCTTCGGGGACCCGGGCAGCAAGCAGTTCGACTTCCTGCGCAAGCTGGACGATCTCGCGGTGCCCCAGAAGCGGGTCGTCGACAACGCCGGCTTCTTCCACGCCGGGTCGGACCCGGCGCGGGTGACCGACGCAGAGCTGTACGACCGGCTGGTCGGCGAGTTCCCCACGTGGCTGGCCGCCGCACGGACCCAGGGGATCGTGCGGCCCGCCTGAGAGCCCGGGACCGGCGTGCATCACTCGTACGGTGCTCTCACCGTTGGCTTACCCGGGACGCCGTGCCACCCTGAGGATGATCCGACGGGGAGGCGACGAACGTATGGACGGCGCACGATCGGGGAACGAAACGGCCGGCTCCAGGCGCAGGGAGCCGACGGGCACGGGCGAGAAGCTGGCGGACTGGGCCGACGGGCGGCTGGGTCTGTACGGGCTGGCCAAGGCCAATATGCGCAAGGTCTTCCCGGACCACTGGTCCTTCATGCTGGGGGAGATCTGCCTCTACAGCTTTCTCATCCTGATCCTCACCGGCATCTATCTCACCCTGTTCTTCGAGCCGAGCGGCGTCGAGGTGATCTACCACGGCTCGTACGTCCCGCTCAACGGCGTCTCGATGACCCGGGCCTACGAGTCCACGCTCGACATCAGCTTCGATGTGCGCGGCGGGCTGCTGATCCGGCAGATCCACCACTGGGCGGCGCTGGTCTTCGTCACCGGCATGCTCGTGCACATGATGCGGGTGTTCTTCACCGGCGCGTTCCGCAAGCCGCGCGAGCTCAACTGGCTGTTCGGCTGGACCCTGCTCTTCCTCGGCATCATCACCGGCCTGACCGGCTACTCGCTCCCCGACGACCTGCTGTCCGGCACCGGCATCCGCTTCGCGGACGGCGCGATCCTATCCGTCCCGATCGTCGGGACGTACCTGTCCTTCTTCCTGTTCGGCGGCGAGTTCCCGGGGCACGACATCATCTCGCGGCTCTTCCCGGTCCATGTGCTGCTGCTGCCGGGGATCATGCTGGGGCTGGTGGTCGCCCATCTGATCCTGGTCTTCTACCACAAGCACACCCAGTACCCGGGGCCCGGCCGGGACCAGAAGACGGTCGTCGGCATGCCCTTCCTGCCGGTCTACATGGCCAAGGCGGGCGGTTTCTTCTTCCTCGTCTTCGGCGTGCTGGCGTTCATGGGCGGCATCGCCAGCATCAACCCCGTGTGGGCCTTCGGACCCTACCGCCCGGACCTGGTGACCACAGGTGCCCAGCCCGACTGGTATCTCGGCTTCTCCGAGGGCCTGATCCGGGTGATGCCGGGATGGGAGCTCAACTTCTGGGGCCACACCCTGGAGCTCGGCGTCTTCATCCCCTTCACGCTGTTCCCGCTGCTGCTGCTCGCCCTCGGTCTGTATCCCTTCCTGGAGGCTTGGATCACCGGTGACAAACGCGAGCACCACATCCTGGACCGGCCGCGCAACATGCCGGTCCGCACCGGCCTGGGCGCGGCCTGGCTGGCCCTGTACGTGGTGCTGCTGATCGGCGGCGGCAACGACATCGTCGCCACCCATCTGCATCTGTCCATCAACTCGATCACCTGGTTCGTACGGGTCTCCTTCTTCGTGGCGCCGGTCGTCGCGTTCCTCGTCACCAAACGGATCTGCATGGGCCTGCAGCGCAAGGACCGGGACAAGGTGCTGCACGGCAGGGAGAGCGGCACCATCAAACGGCTGCCGCACGGCGAGTTCGTCGAGGTCCACGAGCCCCTCGCGCAGGACCAGCTGTTCACCCTCACCCAGCACGAGCAGAACCCGCCCTACGAGATCGGCCCGCTCGTCGACGCGTACGGCGTACGGCGGCCGGTCAGGCCGGGGCAGCGGGTGCGCGCCCGGCTGGCCCGGGTGATGTTCGGCTCGGAGTCGCACATCCCGAAGCCGACGGTGGAGGAGTACCGGGAACTCACCAGCGGCGATCACCACCACTGAGGACCAGGGCCCGGCACTCCTCGGGCCGGCCCCATGCGGTGCGCAGGGCGCGGGCCTTCGTCAGCCACAGGGACAGGTCGTACTCCGCGGTGTAGCCGGTCGCGCCGTGCAGCTGCAGCGCCGTACGGGCGGTGGCGTACGCCGCCTCGGACGCCGTGACCTTGGCGGCGGCCACGTCGGCGGGGGTCATGGTGAGCGCGGCACCGAACACCAGGGGGCGGGCGAACTCCAAAGCGATCTTCGCGTCGGCCAGTCGATGTTTGACGGCCTGGAAGGAGCCTATGGGGACGCCGAACTGGGTGCGTTGGCGGACGTAGGCGACGGTTCGGTCCAGGAGGGACAGTCCGACGCCGAGGCACTGTGCGGCAGCGGCGAGGCGACCCCAGGTCAGGGCATGGGTGACGGCCTCGGAGACCTGAGGACCGGCGGCGAGCAGTTCCCCGCCGGGCGCCGGCGCGCACGGGCGGCGGGCGGGGTCGAGAGAGGGGCGCGGCCGGCCGGGCGGGGGAGCGAGACGCAGCTCGGCGCTTCCTGGCGCCACGGTCAGCCATACGTCCGCGATGTCCGCGTCCAGCGCATACGGTCCCGTAGCGAGCGTCGCCACCGACTCCCCGGAGGCCAGCGCGGGCAGCAGGCGTTTCGCCGGGCCCGTGTCGTCCAGCGCGGCGAGCAGGGCGGCCGCCGCGACCGTCTCCACCACCGGTCCCGGCACCGCATGCCGCCCCAACTCGACGAACGCGACGGCGAGTTCGACGGGGCGGGGCCCCAGGCCGCCGTACTCCTCGGGGACGGCGAGGGCGAAGACGCCCGCGTCCGCGAGACGGGACCACAGCGCAAGGCCGCTTGCGTGCTCGCCGCGGCTCCAGTCCCGTACGACGGAAGGCGTGTCGGCGGCCGCAAGCATGGCATTGAGGGAGGCGGCGAAGGCCCGCTGCTCGGCGTCGAGGAGGAAATGCATCAGTGCCGTCCCTTCAGAGCGCTGCGGTTCGGAAGCGCCCCCAAGTGGCGCGGGACTGTGTTGAACATGCGGCTACCGCCGCGCGGGCGCGACCAGCCACGACGGCGCCGCAGACGAAAACCGACCCATCCCGGCCCACCCGGCGGAGCCACTAGCGGCGCCCCTTCGGCAGGCCGAGCAGCCGCTCGGCGATGATGTCGCGCTGGATCTCGTTCGTGCCCGCGTAGATCGGGCCGGCGAGGGAGAAGACATAGCCCTCGGCCCACTCCGAGTCCGCCGCCTCGCCCTGTTCGCCGAGCAGATCGAGGGCCGTCTCGTGCAGCGCGATGTCGTACTCGGACCAGAAGACCTTGTTCAGGCTGGACTCCGGTCCGATGGAGGCGCCCTCCAGGAAGCGGGAGGCGGCGGCGAAGGTGAAGAGGCGGTAGGCACGGGCGCCGATCAGGGCGTCCGCCACCCGGGCCTGGGCGGCGGGCGGGCAGCCCTGTTGCTGCCAGAGGCGGTGCAGCCGTTCCGCCGCTGCCAGGAAACGGCCGGGGGAGCGGAGTATCAGGCCCCGTTCGTTGCCCGCCGTCGACATCGCGATCCGCCAGCCCTCGCCGGGCGCGCCGATCACGTCCTCGTCCGGCACGAACACCTCGTCCAGGAACAGCTCGGCGAACGCCGGCTTCCCGTCGAGGCGGCCGATCGGCCGGACGGTGACACCGGGCGCACGCAGGTCGAACATCAGGTAGGTCAGGCCCTGGTGAGGCTTCGGGACCTTCGGGTCGCTGCGGAACAGGCCGAAGGCACGGTCCGCGAAGGCGGCCCGCGACGACCACGTCTTGTGCCCGCTCAGCAGCCAGCCGCCGTCCGTGCGCATCGCCTTCGACCGCAGGGACGCCAGGTCCGAGCCCGCCTCCGGCTCGGACCAGGCTTGCGCCCACACCACCTCGCCCGTGGCCATGGGCGGCAGCACGCGCGCTCTCTGCTCCTCGGTGCCGTGGTCGAAGAGGGTCGGGGCGAGCAGACTGATCCCGTTCTGACCGACCCGGCCCGGGGCCCCCGCCGCCCAGTACTCCTCCTCGAAGATCAGCCAGCGGACCAGGCCTGAGTCCCTTCCGCCGTACTCCGTCGGCCAGTTGACGACCGACCAGCGGTCCGCGGCCAACTCGGCCTCCCACGCGCGGTGGGCCGCGAAGCCCTCCGCGGTCTCCAGGGACGGCAGGGGCGCACGCGGCACCCGGTCCGCGAGCCAGGCCCGGGCCTCGGCGCGGAAGGCCTCCTCTTCCTGTGTGAAGGCGAGATCCATCGACTGCCATCCTTCCCTAACAAGTGTTTGGTAGGTTAGCGTGGGGCTATGACAGTCGTCGAGAGCCCCGTGTACGAGCCGGGGCACGGGCTGCTGAAGGGACGCACCGCCGTCATCACCGCGGCGGCCGGAGCGGGCATCGGCGGCGCCACCGCGCGGCGCTTCCTGGAGGAGGGCGCGCGCGTGCTGATCGGCGACGCGCATGTGCGGCGCCTCAAGGAGTACGAGGCCGAGCTCGCCGGCGAGTTCGGGACCGCGTCGGTCGCCGCCCTGCCGTGCGACGTCACCGACGAAAGCCAGGTGCGGGCGCTGTTCGAGACCGCCGTGCGGGAGCACGGACGGCTGGACGTCGTGGTCAACAACGCCGGTCTGGGCGGCACGGCGGACCTCGTCGCCATGAGCGACGAGCAGTGGACCCGCGTCCTCGACGTGACGCTGAACGGCACGTTCCGGTGCACAAGGGCGGCCCTGCGGCTGATGCGGGCGGACGGACGCGGCGGCGTGATCGTGAACAACGCCTCCGTGGTCGGCTGGCGCGCCCAGGCCGGCCAGGCCCACTACGCCGCGGCGAAGGCGGGCGTGATGGCGCTGACCCGGTGCGCGGCGATGGAGGCCGCCGAGTACGGGGTGCGGGTCAACGCCGTCTCGCCGAGCCTGGCCATGCATCCTCACCTGGTGAAGGTGACGACGCCGGAACTGCTGGAGGAACTGACCGCACGCGAGGCCTTCGGGCGGTACGCGCAACCCTGGGAGGTGGCCAACGTGATCGTGTTCCTGGCGTCCGGCTACTCCTCGTACCTGACCGGAGAAGTCGTCTCCGTCAGCAGCCAGCACGCCTGAGGACCGGAGCGGACGACAATGGACCCGTGCCGACCAAGAAGAAGCCCCAGGTGACCGCCGCACCCGCCCGGCGGCGCGAACTCCTCGAGACCGCCGCCGAGGTCTTCGCCGAGCAGGGCTACAACGCCACCACCGTACGCAAGATCGCCGACCACGCGGGCATGCTCGCGGGCAGCCTCTACTACCACTTCGACTCCAAGGAATCGATGCTGGAGGAGATCCTGCGCACCTTCCTCGACGAACTCTGGGGCGGCTACGACACCGTCCTGGACGCCGAGCTGGGACCGCGGGAGACCCTGGAGGCCCTGGTCACCGAGTCGTTCCGGGAGATCGACCGGCACCGCGCCGCCGTCGCGATCTACCAGAAGGAGAGCAAGCAGCTGCTCGCGCAGGAGCGGTTCGCGTTCCTCGCCGAGTCGCAGCGCAAGTTCGAGAAGGCGTGGCTGGCCACGCTGGAGCGCGGCGTGGCCGACGAGGTCTTCCGGGCCGACCTGGACGTCCGGCTCACCTACCGGTTCGTGCGCGACACCGTGTGGGTGGCCGCGTCCTGGTACCGGCCCGGCGGACAGCACAGCCCGGAGGAGATCGCCCGGCAGTACCTGTCGATGGTGCTGGACGGGATCGCCGTACGCACCTAACCCATGGGGAAGGCTGGGGAGTTGCCATGGCCGAGGCCTATGTCGTCGAAGCGGTCCGTACGCCCGTGGGGCGGCGCGGGGGCGGGCTGAGCGGGGCCCATCCCGCCGACCTCGGCGCCCATGTGCTGAAGGAGCTGATGGCCCGCTCGGGGGTGGATCCGGCCGCCGTCGAGGACGTCGTGTTCGGCTGTCTGGACGCGGTGGGGCCGCAGGCCGGGGACATCGCACGGACCTGCTGGCTGGCGGCCGGACTGCCCGAGGAGGTACCGGGCGTGACCATCGACCGGCAGTGCGGCTCCTCGCAGCAGGCCGTGCACTTCGCGGCGCAGGCCGTGCTCTCGGGCACACAGGACCTGGTGGTCGCCGGCGGCGTGCAGAACATGTCGCAGATCCCCATCGCCTTCGCGACCCGCCAGGCCGCCGAGCCCCTGGGGTTCACCGCGGGCCCCTTCGCGGGCAGCGAGGGCTGGCGCGCACGGTACGGGGACCAGCCGGTGAACCAGTTCGTCGGCGCCGAGATGATCGCCGCCAAGTGGGGGATCAGCCGCCAGGACCAGGAGGAGTTCGCGCTCAGGTCCCATCAGCGGGCGCTGCGCGCCATCGACGAGGGCCGCTTCGACCGTGAGACCGTCGCCTACGGCCCGGTCGCCGTCGACGAGGGCCCGCGCCGGGACACCTCCCTGGAGAAGATGGCCGGGCTCAGGCCGGTCCTCGACGGCGGCACCATCACCGCCGCCTGCTCCTCCCAGGTCTCCGACGGGGCGGCGGCGATGCTGCTTGCCTCCGAACGGGCGGTACGCGAGCACGGACTGACGCCACGCGCACGCGTGCACCATCTCTCCGTGCGTGGCGAGGACCCGATCCGCATGCTCTCCGCCCCGATACCGGCCACCGCCCACGCCCTGAAGAAGACGGGCCTGACCATCGACGCCATCGACCTGGTCGAGATCAACGAGGCCTTCGCGCCGGTCGTCCTGGCCTGGCTGAAGGAGACCGGCGCCGACCCGGACAAGGTCAACGTCAACGGTGGCGCCATCGCCCTCGGCCACCCCCTCGGCGCGACCGGCGTCAAGCTCATGACCACCATGCTGCACGAACTGGAGCGCACCGGCGGCCGGTTCGGACTGCAGACGATGTGCGAGGGCGGCGGCCAGGCCAACGTGACGATCATCGAACGGATCTGAGAGACCCCAGCGACTCGAGGATCCTCTCCGCCTCCTTCATGATCGCCTCCACCAGCTCCGCAGACGAGGGCAGGTCCTCGATCACCCCGGCGACCTGCCCGGACGCCATCACCCCGAGGTCCGTACGGCCGTCCACCATGGCCGACTTGAGCAGCATCGGGGTGTTGGCGGCGAGCAGCACCTGACTCCAGGACAGCTCCTTGCCGTGCTTGAGGGCGAGCCCGTCGCGCAGCAGCTGGCGCCGGCTCAGCCCCGACAGCTTCCGGAACCCGGCCGCCCGGCGCAAGGCGTGCAGCAGGGTTCTCGCCCGGCCGGATCTCTCCAGCGCGGCCACCAGGTCCGTGCGCAGCATCCGGTGCGGCAGCCCGTCCACGGCCGTGGTCACCGTGACGTCCCTGACCGTCGCCGCCAGGTACCTGGCTTTCACCGCGTCCGGCACCGTCGAGTCGGAGGTGAGCAGGAACCGTGTGCCCATCGCGATCCCGGCCGCCCCGTACGCCAGCGCAGCGACCAGCCCCCGACCGTCGAAGAATCCGCCCGCCGCCACCACCGGTATCCGCACCGCGTCCACGACCTGCGGCAGCAGCACCGTCGTCGCGACCTCGCCGGTGTGCCCGCCGCCCTCGCCGCCCTGCACGATCACGGCGTCCGCACCCCACGCCGCGACCTTCTCGGCATGCCGGCGGGCCCCTATGGAGGGGATGACGACCACGCCCGCCTCCTTCAGCTCCGCGATCAGCTCGGCGGAGGGCGCGAGGGCGAAGGAGGCCACCCGCACGCCCTCCTCGATCAGGATCCGCACCCGGTCGCCCGCATCCGAGGCGTCGGCCCGCAGATTGACCCCGAACGGCGCGTCCGTACGGGACTTGACCTCCCGTATCGCCTCCCGCAGCCGGTCGGCGGTCATGGTCGCGGAGCCCAGGATGCCCAGCGCGCCCGCGTTCGCCGCAGCGGAGACCAGACGCGGGCCCGCCACCCACCCCATGCCCGTCTGCACGATCGGATGCCGGATGCCGACCAGCCGCGTGAGAGCTGTCTCCATCACGAACCGACCTCCCTGGCACGGCTGCCGCCCGGATCGATCACCTCACGGATCAGCCGCAGCTCCTCGGCGGTCGGCTCACGCGTCGGTGGCACCTCGTCCGGGACGGCCAGATCGAAGCCCGTCGCCTCCCTGACCTGCTCCACCGTGACACCGCGGTGCAGGGAAGCAAGCCGCATCGAGTGGTCGGGGGTGGCGAAGTCGAAGACACCCAGATCGGAGACGACACACGGGATGCGGTGGTAGCGGGCACCGGCCGCCCGGTCGTATCCGACCCCGCAGACCATGTCGACCTTCTCGACGAACACGCGCCGCGAATGTCTCGGCACCCAGTAACTCGTCGGATTGTTCAGGGTGTTGACCGGTGCGCCGCGCACCCCGAGCAGCTGCCGCGCGGGCCGTTTCCAGTCACCGATACAGGAGATGTTCTGGTTGCCGAACCGGTCGATCTGGCTCGCACCCATCATCACGTGCCGGCGGCCACCGGAGACCAGGGCGAGATGCTGCCGGTAGGGCAGCCAGCCCTCCGGCGTCCCGTCCGGGCGGACCAGCGTCGCCTCGCCGTCGGTCAGCAGCAGGTCCGGGGAGAAGGTGAGCCGGGCGAGACGGGCACCGATGGAGGGGATCAGGCCCATGGGGCTGGCGAGCACCTCACCGTTGCCCCGCCAGGCCTCGGCGCAGGCGATCACGCAGTACTCGGCGCGGCTGACCTCGCTCATGTCGCCTCCCTGACCGCCGACTGGTAGGCCTGTTCGTCCCCGGCGAGGAACCGGGCGGCGAACTCCGGCCACGGCGTGGACGCGTACTGCTTCTGGAAGGCCTCGTCCCGCCCGTAGTCGGGCGCGCAGGAGGTGAAGTGGGCGCCGTTCGGGGCCTCGACCACCCCGGTCACCGTATGGCGCCTGACGAGCAGGGTCTGCGGTACGGCCTCCCTCGTCAACTCGGCCGTGTCGACGATCCGTTCGCACGACAGGTACGCCGCGTCCGCCGCCTCGCAGAACAGGTCGTCGAAGTACGGGTCGGGGCCCAGATACTGCCCGTTGCCCAGGCGGTCGGCGCGGCCCAGGTGCACCAGGGCCGCATCCATCCGCAGGGCGGGCATCGCCACGAACGTCTCCCCGTCCTCGTAGGGCGAAGTCACCGTCCGCAGCCCGGGGTTGACCCGCATCACGTCCGATCCGATCCCGGCCCGCACCGGCAGGAACGGCAGCCGGTTCGCCGCCGCGTGCAGCCCCCACATGAACATCGCCTCGTCGATCTCCATCAGCTCGAAGGCACCGCCCTCGCGGGCCGCGCGGTAGTGCGGTTCAAGCGGGATGGAGTCGAGGGTGACGAAGGGCGCCACCAGTTTCCGGATCCGCCCGGCGGCCGCGAGCATGCCGACGTCCGGGCCGCCGTAGGAGATGACGGTCAGGTCACCGATGCCGGACCGCAGCAGCGCCCTGACCAGGGCCATCGGTTTGCGCCGTGCACCCCAGCCGCCGATGCCCAGTGTCATGCCGCTGTGCAGACGGGAGACGACCTGCTCGGCGGTCATCGTCTTGTCGCTCACGCCTGTGCCCCCTCCCTCTCATCCCTCTCGGCCTTGTCCTTCTTCTCCTTGCCGAAGGTGCCGCGGACCCGGTCGCCCACCCCGACCGCGTTCGCCTCGTAGGTGAAGCCCTGCTCGAAGCGGTAGCTGCGGCGCACGTCGACCGGATCGATGCCGTTGATGGCGGCCTTGGCCAGCCGCAGCAGCTCACCGTCCTTGGCGGCTATCTCGCCCGCCAACTCCAGTGCCGCGGCCCGCAGTTCCTCCCGCGGCACCACCCGCCACACCGAGCCGTGCGCGTGCAGTTCGGCGGCGGTCACGGTGCGGGAGGTGTAGTACAGCGCGCGCATCAGGTGCTGGGGGACCAGCCGGGACAGGTGCGTGGCCGCCCCCAGGGCGCCGCGGTCCAGCTCGGGCAGCCCGAAGGTGGCGTCCTCGCTCGCCACGATCACGTCCGCGTTCCCCACCAGCCCGATCCCGCCGCCCAGGCAGAAGCCCTGCACCGCCGCCACTACCGGCACCGCGCACTCGTACACCGCCGCGAACGCCTCGAAGCAGCCGCGGTTGGCGCCGGCCAGCGCGCTCGGCCCCCGTGTCTGTATCTCCTTGATGTCCACGCCCGCGTTGAACCCCCGCCCCTGCGCGGCCAGCACCACGCACCGGACCTGCGGGTCGCGGCCCGCCGCGCGCACCGCGTCGGCCAGGGCGAACCAGCCGTCCACCGGCAACGCGTTCACCGGCGGGAAGTCGACGGTCACGACGGCGATGCCACTTTTTTCGGGCTCCTTTTCCGGGGACGAGGTGGAGACACCCATGGCCACATCAGCTACCTTTCCAACCAACGCTTTTTCCACCAAACATTTGTTAGGTGCGAGGCTTCGAAGCTAGCAGCCCTCGGATCGGAGCGGGAGGCCTGTGGATACTGTGCTTTTCCGGGGGGCGACCCCCGGACCCCCAGCAGAAGAAGCAGGTCGCAAGCGGTGGCCGCCGCGGACATCGCGAGGCCGACATGACTGAACCGCGCCGGCCGCAGCTGAGCGGCCGGACCGTCGTCGTCACCGGCGGCACCCGCGGGGTCGGAGCCGGGATCGCGCAGGCCTTCGCCGAGGCGGGTGCGCGGGTCGTGGCCTGTGCGCGCAGGCCGCCCGAAGCCCCGGTCGAGGGCGTCGAGTTCGCGCACCTCGACCTGCGCGACCCGCCCGCCGTACGGTCCTTCTTCGCCGGACTTCCCCGGTTGGACGTCCTGGTCAACAACGCGGGCGGCGGGCCCTACCGGCTGCTGGCCGACGCGGAAGCCGAGCGGCACGCGCGCGTGCTGGAGCTGAACCTCCTCGCGCCGCTGACGGCCTCCCTCGCCGCATACGAACACCTCAGGCGGGTGCAGGGCGCCGTCGTGATGATCGGCAGCGTCAGCGGGAGCCGCCCCTCGCCCGGTTCTGCCGCGTACGGGGCGGCCAAGGCGGGCCTGGAGAGCCTCGCCCGCTCGATGGCCGTCGAGTGGGCGCCCGAGGTGCGCGTCAACACCCTCGTCGTCGGCATGGTCCGCACCGAGTTGGCCCACCTCCACTACGGCGGCGAGGACGGCGTCGAGGCGGTCTCCCGCACGGTGCCGCTCGGCCGTCTCGCCACGCCCGCCGACGTGGGCGCGGCCGCCGTTTTCCTGGCCTCGGACGCGGCGGCCTACATCAGCGGGGCGAGCCTGCTGGTGCACGGGGGAGGGGAGCGGCCGGCGTTCCTGGATGCGGCAACTGCCAACAAGGAGACGTGAGATGAGCGGAATCTGCGACGGGCGGGTCGTGATCGTCACCGGAGCCGGCCGGGGCCTCGGGCGAGCGCACGCGCGCGCGTACGCGGCGGAGGGCGCCCGGCTGGTCGTCAACGACCTGGGGGTGGGCCTGGATGGGACGCCGGGCCCCGACAGCCCGGCCGGCCGGGTGGTGGACGAGATCCGCGCGGCGGGCGGCGAGGCCATCGCCCATGGCGGCGACGTCGCCACCACCGAAGGGGCGGCCTCCCTCATCGCGACGGCCCTGGAGGCGTACGGCCGGCTCGACACCCTCGTCAACAACGCGGGCTTCCTGCGCGACCGGATGCTCGTCAACCTCGCCGAGGACGACTGGGACGCCGTCCTGCGCGTCCACCTCAAGGGCCACTTCCTGCCACTGAAGCACGCCGCCGCGCACTGGCGGGCCGAGGCCAAGGCGGGCCGTATGCCGGTGGCCCGGATCGTCAACACCAGCAGCGGCGCCGGGCTGCTGGGGTCGGTCGGGCAGGGCAACTACAGCGCCGCGAAGGCCGGCATCGTCGGCTTGACGCTGGTCGCCGCGGCCGAACTGCGCCGGTACGGCATCCAGGTCAACGCCGTCGCGCCCGCTGCCCGCACCCGGATGACGGAACGCACC
The DNA here is from genome assembly GCF_044465725.1 of Streptomyces sp. NPDC049541. Taxonomy (NCBI): domain Bacteria; kingdom Bacillati; phylum Actinomycetota; class Actinomycetes; order Kitasatosporales; family Streptomycetaceae; genus Streptomyces; species Streptomyces sp. NPDC049541. The sequence goes on from NZ_JBITLY010000001.1 coordinate 1,254,786, forward strand.
TTCGCCGACACGATGACAGCGCCCGCCGACGGCTTCGACGCGATGGCCCCGGAAAACGTCTCCCCGCTCGTCGTCTGGCTCGGTTCCGCCGCAAGCGCCGGGGTGAGCGGGCGCGTCTTCGAGGCGGAGGGCGGCCGGATCACGGTCATGGAGGGCTGGCGGCCGGGTCCGAGCGCCGACAAGGGGGCGCGCTGGAGCCCCGGCGAGGCGGGCGAGACGGCGCTGAAGCTGCTGGCCGAGGCGGCGGAGCCGGGCGCGGTGTACGGGGCCTGAGCGCGCTCAGCCGGTGAGCCGGGCGGCGGCCTTGCGCTGCTCCTCCGTCATCACTTCCAGGAAGCGGATCACGGTGTCCAGCTCGTCCGTGCTGAACTGCTCGCACGCCGCGGCGATGTCGCGCGCCCACTCCTCGAAGAACGCGAAGAGATGGGCGATCTTCTCCCGGTTCAGCTCGACGAGCACCCGCCGCTTGTCCGTCGGATGCTTGACCCGGCGTACGAACTCCTTGGCCTCGAGGCGGTCGACCAGGCCGGTGACGGATGCGGGGGCCAGGCCGGTGTGCTCGGCGAGCTCCTTCGCGGTGAGCGGGCCGTGCCGCTCCAGGAGGTCGAGGGCCTTCTCCTCGCTCGGGATCAGACCCTGCCTGGCGGACACCGCGGAGTGGAACATCACGGTGGCCCCGCTGTTCTCGCGGCCCGCGGCGAACAGTCGCAGCAGTGTCTCGGCCCGCCGCTTGTCGTCCGTGGGGACGGCCGCCTCGAGGTTCGGCGCCGGCCGTTCGGATCCCGTCTCACTGCCGCTCATGGCGTCAGCGTAGCAAATATTTCGTTCGGCCGAACTAAGTACTTGCGATCGCGGATGTGTCGATGCAAGTCTTTCGTTCGTCCGAACGAAATAAATCTGGACTCGACGACGTCCGGACCCAACGGGAGACGCCATGACCACCACCCTTGCCATGTCCCCGCCCACCGAAGCGGATCCGTATCCGCGCCGCTGGGCCGCCGCCGTCGTGATGATGATCGCGGCACTGATGGACCTGCTGGACGTCACGATCGTCAATGTGGCGATCCCGTCCATCGGACGTGACCTGCACGCCACGCAGAGCGAGCTGCAGTGGCTGGTCTCCGCCTATCTGCTGGGCTTCGCCGCCACACTGATCGTCTCCGGGCACCTCGGGGACCGCTTCGGGCGCCGCGGACTGTTCCTCGCCGGCACCGCGGGCTTCGGCCTGGCGAGCCTGGGGTGCGGCCTCGCCCAGACGCCCGGCCAGCTGATCGCCGCACGGGCCGTGCAGGGCGTGCTGGCGGCGGTGCTGGTTCCGCAGGTGCTCGGCTCGTTCCGCACCCTGTTCACGGGCAAGGAGCGCGGTGCGGTGTTCGGGATGTACGGGGCCGTCGCCGGGTTCGCCTCGGCGGTGGGGCTGCTGCTGGGCGGGCTGCTGACCGATGCCGATCTGTTCGGCTGGGGCTGGCGCTCGGTGTTCCTGGTGAACGTGCCGGTGGCGGTGGCCACGCTGGTCGCGGGCCTGGTGTTGGTGCCGGCCACGAAGGAGCGGTCGGCGGGGCGGCCGGATCTGCTCGGGAGCGCCGTGCTGGCGGCCGGGCTGGTGGCGATCGTGCTGCCGCTGGTGCAGGGCCGGGGGAACGGATGGCCGGTGTGGGGCTGGTTCTGCCTCGCCGCGGGCGTCTGCGCCGTCGCCGGGCTCGGAGTGTTCGAGGCGCACCGGCGTGGTGCGGGGACGGTGCCGCTGCTGCCGGCACGGGCGTTCCGGCTCCCCGCGTTCTCGGTGGGTGTGCTGGTGCAGCTGCTGTTCTCGGTCGGCATGCAGGGCTTCTTCCTGGTCTTCGCGCTCTGGCTGCAGGGCGGCGAGCGGTACACGCCGATGCAGGCCGGAGTGGTGACCGTGGCCTTCTCGGCCGGCAGCTTCCTCACGGCGCCTGCCGCGGACGCACTCGCGGTGCGGTTCGGGCGCCTGGTGCTGGGGGCCGGCGCCCTGATGATGGCCGCCGGTCTTGGCTGGGTGTGGGCAGCGGTCACCGACGCGCCCGCCGCACACACCGGCGCCTGGCCGCTCGTGCCGGGCCTGGTGGTCGCGGGGGCCGGACTGGGCTTCCTGGTGGTGCCCTTGGTGAACGTGGTGCTGTCCGCGGTGCCGGCGGAGCTGGCGGGCGGGGCGTCCGGGATCTTCTCCACGGCACAGCAGTTCGGGGGCGCGCTCGGAGCGGCGGTCGTCGGAACCGTGTTCTTCGACCACGCCGGGAACGGCCTGACGGGCGCACTGACGGCGGCGATGCCGTGGGTGACGGGGGCGTTCTTGGTGTGCGCGGCGCTGTGCGCGGCACTGCCACGCCGGGCGGTGTCTTCCGGCCCGTCCGGAGCGTGAGGCACTTCAGCCCGTCCGGCGCGTGAGGCACTTCAGCCGTCCGGCGTTTGAGGACCAGGCCGTTCAGGCCGAACGGGGCCTGGGGGGCGGAGCCCCCAGGCCCCGCTGCAGCGCCGGGAGCACAGCAGTACCCCTAGGTGTCACATTCCAGCACCGTCCGGCACAGCGCACACCGCGCGCGCACGCGCCCGCGTACCGGCACCCGGATCTTCTGATGGCAGGTCGGGCAGGGGAACGAGACACGCAGCCGGCCGCCGCCGTCGGGGGTGAAGGTGTAGGGCACGCCGGGCTGCGGCCCCGGGGCGTGGCGGCGGTCGCGGGCGTAGCGGCGGCGGCCCGCCCAGCCGGCGCCCGTCAGCGGGGGCTGCTGCTCGTCGTGGCGGGCCTCGGCCATGCCCCGCGTGTAGGCCTCGTAGGCCTGGGGGCTGGTGAACCAGATCGACGGGTCCTCGTGGAAGACCAGTGCGCGTTTCGCCAGGACGTAGCCGAACTCCTCGGGGGTCAGATAGCCGAGCTTCTGGGAGGACGTCGAGTCCTCCCGGTAGGCGTCCAGCAGCAGCCAGCCCGCGCCCAGGTAGGTCGTCGCGGTGTCCGTGAGGATCTCGTTGTCGCGGGTGCCGGGGAAGGACAGGTCCAGGCGGTGCAGATACACGTGCATGATCTCGTGCGCCAGGGCGGCGCCGATGTCACGGCGATGGGTGCGGAAACGGTCGTTCAGCTCCACGAAGTACTCGGGTCCCGCGGCGAGTTCGACGTTCGCCGCGTGCTGCATCTCGCGGAAGCTGACGATCAGCCGGGCGTCCGGAAGCCGGTAGTGGTGCACCAGCTCGCGGGCCACGCGCTGTGCGCCCAGATAGAGGTCGTCGGTGTCGCAGAAGGCCACATCGGCGGGCAGGACGCTGCTGGAGAAGGTCTGGATGGTGTCGTACGACAACCGTTTGTAGAGCGCGGTGATGGCGGCCCGCACCGTCTCCAGGTGTGGGTAGCCGTGCTCGACCGGTCCGCCGTTCGCCACGCCCGAACCCCCAAGACGCCCTGAACCCGATTCCACTGTACGAGGAGGTGAGCGGATTTACCCCCGCTCGCCCGCCCCGTCGACCAGCCCGCCCTGAAGATCGTTGGAGGGACCGAGCCGGACAGGGAGCGCTGGCGCCCGCCGACCAGTAGCGGCCCAGGTTGAACCCGTTGACCGACACGAACCCTCGGGTCCGGCCCGGCAGTTGCCGCACGGGCTGCGCGAAGTCCTCGGCACGGGGCCCGCCGCGTCGGCATGCCGCCCGTCCGCTTCCGCGCCCGGCAGTACCGCGCCGTCCTCGGCGGCTGGAGCAACCGCGTCTCCGGCCCCGACGATCCACCGATGATCGAACCCACCGCCGCCACGTAGGCTGGGCGCTCATGACCACCAGCAACACCGGCACCCGCGACGTCGACCCCGCCGTCCGCGAGGAACTCGCCCGGCTGCGCGACAGCATCGACAACATCGACGCAGCCGTCATCCACATGCTCGCCGAACGCTTCAAGGCCACCCAGCAGGTCGGCCACCTCAAGGCCGCACACAGACTGCCGCCCGCCGACCCCGCCCGCGAGGCCCGCCAGATCGAGCGGCTGCGCGCCCTCGCCGAAAGCGCCAAACTCGATCCGGCGTTCGCTGAGAAGTTCCTGAACTTCATCATCGCCGAAGTGATCCGCCACCACGAACGCATCGCGGACGACGCCGTGAACGGCTCCGCAAAAACGGCGAATTGACCTCGCTCGATGCCCCGCAGGACGTGACAGGAGGGCCCGCACAGGGCATGCTGCGCTGTGCACTCCTTGTCAGCTGACGGCCACGGCACGTCAGCACCTCGGACATAAGCTGGTTGTCCACGCGGGAGGGACGACGGGCCATGCCGGAAGCCAAGATCCTCATCGTGGACGACCACGAGGACACCCTGTACGCCCTGGAGAGCGCCCTGGCCCCGCTGGGCTATCAGCTGGGCCGCGCCACCAACGGCGACGAGGCCCTCAAGCAGGTGCTCCGCGGACAGGTCGGCCTCCTGCTGCTCGACGTCCGCATGCCCGGTGTCAGCGGCCTGGACGTGGTGCGCTACATGCGCCGCGTGGAACAGACCCAGCACATCCCGGTCATCCTCCTCACCGGCTTCGGCCCCGACCAGTTACTGACCTCCACCGCCTTCGCCCTCGGCGTCGCCGACCTCGTCATGAAGCCCATAGACCCCTGGTCGCTGCGTACCAAGGTCCGCTACCTCTACGACGCCCACCGCCGCCACCTCGCCCTCGAGCAGGAGATCCGCGAACTGCGCGCCCTCGTCAAGGACCACACCGACGCCGATGTCCCCGCCCACCGCCCGGCCGCCCTGCGCCACCCCGACGCCCGCCTCCCCGTCCAGCGCCTGAGCCAGGCGCACGACGGGGAGCTCGAAGAGGAACGGACATAGGGCGCGTACCGGTCCGCCCCTGTGCCTTGTCAGTGCCATCGGGCAGCATTACCTGCATGTCCGTTCTGACGCGCGACGAAGCGCAGACCCGTGCCAAGCTCCTCGACGTCCACCGCTACACGATCGACCTCGATCTGACCACCGGCGACGAGACCTTCGACTCCCGCACCGTCATCCGCTTCACCGCGCGCACGGACGCCGACACCTTCATCGAGCTCAAGCCCGCCCAGCTGCGCACCGCCGCCCTCGACGGACAGCCCCTCGACCCGGAAACCCTCGACGGCAACCGGCTGCCCCTGAAGAACCTCACCGCCGGCGAGCACGAACTGCACCTCGACGCGAGCATGCGCTACTCCCGCACCGGCGAGGGCATGCACCGCTTCACCGACCCCACCGACGGCGAGACCTACGTCTACACCCAGCTGTTCATGGACGACGTCCAACGCGTCTTCGCCGCCTTCGACCAGCCCGATCTCAAGGCCGTCTTCGACCTCACCGTCACCGCCCCCGAAGGCTGGAGCGTCCTCGCCAACGGCATCACCGAACACCTCGGCGAAGGCCGCTGGCAGGCAGCCTCCACCCCCCTGATCCCCACCTACCTCGTCGCCGTCGCCGCCGGCCCCTGGCACTCCGTGCGCACCGAACACCGCGACCTGCCCTTCGGCCTGCACTGCCGCCGCTCGCTCGCCCCCCACCTGGACGCGGACGCCGAGGAACTCCTCGAGATCACCAAGCAGTGCTACGACCGCTACCACGAAAAATTCGAGGAGCCCTACCCCTTCGACTCCTACGACCAGGCCTTCGTCCCCGAGTTCAACTCCGGCGCCATGGAGAACCCCGGCCTGGTCACCTTCCGCGACGACTTCGTCTACCGCTCCGCCGTCACCGACACCGAACGCCAGACCCGCGCCATGGTCATCGCCCACGAGATGGCCCACATGTGGTTCGGCGACCTCGTCACCCTCCGCTGGTGGGACGACATCTGGCTGAACGAGTCCTTCGCCGAGTACATGGGCTACCAGACCCTCACCGAAGCCACCCGCTTCACCGACACCTGGACCGACTTCGGAGTCGCCCGCAAGGCCTGGGGCTACGACGCCGACCAGCGCCCGTCCACCCACCCCGTAGCCCCCGAGAACGTCAACGACACGGCCTCCGCCCTGCTCAACTTCGACGGCATCTCCTACGCCAAGGGCGCCTCCGCACTACGCCAACTCGTGGCCTGGCTCGGCGAGAAGGACTTCCTCGCCGGCATCAACACCCACTTCGCCCGCCACAAGTTCGCCAACGCCGCCCTCGCCGACTTCATCGACTCCCTCGCCTCCGCCACCGAACGCGACGTCCACGCCTGGGCCGACGCCTGGCTGCGCACCACCGGCGTCGACACCCTCACCCCCGTGGTCACCCCCGCCGACGACGGCACCTGCACCCTCACCGTCGAACACACCGGCAGCCGCCCGCACCACATCGCCGTCGGTCTCTACGACCCGGACGTCGCCGACGAGGGCCGCCACCTCATCCTGCGCGAACGCCTCGACCTCGACATCCCGCACACCACACCCGAGCCCCTCGGCAAACGCCCCGCCCTGCTCCTCCTCAACGACGGCGACCTCAGCTACGCCAAGATCCGCTTCGACCCCGTGTCCTTCGAAGCCGTCCGCACCAGCCTCTCCGGCCTGCCCGACCCCCTCACCCGCGCCGTCGTCTGGAACGCCCTGCGCGACGCCGTGCGCGACGGCCAGCTCCCGCCCACCGCCTACCTGGACACCGCCCGCACCCACCTCCCGTACGAAACCGACCTCGCCCTCGTCCAGGGCGTCCTCGCCTTCGCCGCCACCAGGGTCGCCGACCGCTACCTCACCTCCGAACAGCGCCCGGCAGCCCTGACCACCCTCACCTCCCTGTGCCGCGACCTCATCCGCCGCACCGAGGACGGCGACCACCCCGGCCTGCGCCTGATCGCCGTACGCCACCTCATCGGCGTCGCCGCCCACCCCGACACCATCGCCGCCTGGCTCGCCGACGGCACCGTCCCCGGCGGCCCCGAACTCGACCCCGAACTGCGCTGGCGCGTCCTCGCCCGCCTCGCCGTCCTCGGCGCCACCGACGAGCAGGCCATCGCCGCCGAACTCGACCGCGACCCCTCCGCCACCGGCCAGGAAGGTGCCGCCCGCTGCCGCGCCGCCCTGCCCGACGCCGAGGCCAAGGCCAGGGCCTGGCAGGCCATGTTCGGCACGGACGAGCGCACCGACCTGTCGAACTACCTCTTCACCGCCACCGCCCGCGGCTTCTGGCAGCCCGAACAGGCCGACCTGGTGCGCGAGTACGTGCCCCGCTACTACGAGGACGCCGTCGCCGTCGCCGCCCGCCGCGGCCCCGCCATCGCCACCGCCGTCGGCCGCTGGGCCTTCCCCGCCCACGCCGTCGACACCGAGAACCTGCAGCTCGGCGAAGAGTGCCTCGACACCGCCGACCCGATCCCCGCCCTGCGCCGCACCCTGGCCGACGAACTCGACGACCTGGCACGGGCGTTGCGGGTGAGGCAGGCGTAGGACCGGGGACCTACGACGTCGCGGGTGCGGCTGGTCCCCGACGACGATGCGGGGAGCTGATCGTCCTTCCTAGGCTCGACCGGGCGAAGGACGATCAGCCCGAACTCTCCTCAGGAGGCACCCCGTGATCGTAGTGACCGGCGCCACCGGAAACGTCGGCCGTGCCCTCGTCGAACGCCTCGTCGCCGACGGGCGGCCGGTGCGGGCCCTGACCCGTGATCCGCAGCGGGCCGAACTGCCCGCCGGGGCCGAGGTGGTACGGCTCCAGCACGACCGGCCCGAGGCCCTGTTCGAGGGAGCGACCAAGCTCTTCCTCTACGTCCAGGCCGGCACCGACCTGCCGGCGGCGGCCCGCGCGGCCGGTGTCCGGCACGTCGTCCTGCTCTCCTCCGGGATCATCCAGGACGGCGCCGACGAGACCCACCCCATCCACGTCATGCACGCCACCGTCGAACGGGCGATCCGCGACAGCGGCCTGGAGTGGACCTTCCTGCGCCCCAACGCGTTCGCCACCAACGCCCTGCACTGGGCACCGCAGATCCGCAGCGGCAACACCGTGCGCGGCGTCTTCGCGGGCGGGCTGAGCGCCCCCATCCACGAGGACGACATCGCCGCCGTCGCCGAACGCGCGCTCCTCGACCCCGGCCACGAAGGCGCCGTCCACCGCCTCACCGGACCCGAGGCGATCAGCAACGCCGATCAGATCGCCACCATCGGCCGGGTGATCGGACGTGACCTGGACTTCGTCGAGGTGGCCCCGGACCAGGCCGGACCCGAACTCTTCCCGCACCTGCCGCCGCAACTGCGCGAGAGCCTGCTGGCTTCCTTCGCCGCCACCGTCGGCGTCCCCCCGGAGATCACCACCACCGTCGAAAAGATCACCGGAACCCCGGCCCGCACCTTCGCCACCTGGGCCGAAGACCACGCGGACGACTTCCGGGCCTGACACCGGGCGGCCCCCTACCCAAAGCCCCCAATACCCCAACACCCCACAAAGCCCCTGAACCGCAACACGTTTTCCCCGTAGGAAACCCGTAAGGACACCCTTTCGGGTTCCGATCGTTGAACCTCCCGGGCACGCGCACGCAACCACCGACAAGCTGGAACCCCCTCTGCCCGCGCGCCCGGGAGGAACCCATGAGCACACCGAGCCTGGCCTCCGGCCCCGAAGGCCCCCACGCCCTGCGGCCGCTGCTCGACACCGTGCTCCAAGCACTCGACGAGGGCGCGCACGCACGCGGCGGCCCCCTGCCCGCCGGCGGACCAGCCGCCGTCGCCGCACGCCTACGGGCCGCCCTCGGCGACGTACTGCCACAACACGGCGACCCCGACGCCCTGCACACCCTCGTGCACGCCCTCGCCGAAGGCGCCGCCGACCCCGCCGACCCACTGTGCGCCGCCCATCTGCACTGCCCGCCCCTCGCCGTCGCCACCGCCGCCGACCTCGCTGCGAGCGTCCTCAACCCCTCCCTCGACTCCTGGGACCAGGCCCCCGCGGCCTCCGAGCTGGAGACGCTCGTCACCCGCGCCCTCGCCGCCGAGATCTACGCAGGAGCAGCCACCCCGCCCTCAGCCGACGCCCTGATCACCACCGGCGGCACCGAAGCCAACCAACTCGCCCTCCTCCTCGCCCGCGAGACACACGGCACCGGCCTCCGCCTGATCTGCGGCGAGAGCGCCCACCACTCACTGCCCCGCGCCGCCTGGCTCCTCGGCCTGCCCGACCCCGTCACCCTCCCCGCCCCCCACGGCACCCTCGACCCCGCCGCCCTCCACGAGGCCCTCACCACCCTCCCCGGCCCCCACCTCGTCGCCGCCACCGCCGGCACCACCGACGCCGGACTCATCGACCCCCTCCCCGAGATCGCCGCCCTGTGCACCGCCCACCACGCCCGCCTGCACATCGACGCCGCCTACGGCGGAGCCCTCCTGCTCAGCGACCGCCACCGCACCCGACTCACCGGCCTGCACCACGCCCACACCATCACCATCGACCTGCACAAACTCGGCTGGCAGCCGGTCGCAGCCGGCCTCCTCGCCGTACGCGACCCCCACGACCTCACCGCCCTCCACCAGCACGCCGACTACCTCAACGCCGACGACGACACCGAAGCCGGCCTCCCCGACCTCCTCGGCCGCTCCCTGCGCACCACCCGCCGCCCCGACATCCTCAAGATCGCCGTCACCCTCAAAACCCTCGGCCGCACCGGCCTCGGCGCACTTGTCGACCAAGTCTGCGACCGGGCACAGGAGTTCGCCGCCCTCATCCAGGACCATCCGGGCTTCGAGCTCTACGACCGCCCCACCATCAGCACGGTCCTGTTCCGGCCCGCACACACCACCGACGACGCCGTCGCCGCCGTACGCCGAAGACTCCTCCACCAGGGCCGCGCCGTCCTCGGCCGCGCCCACCTGGACGGCCGCCTCTGGCTCAAAGCCACCCTGCTCAACCCCGACACCCGCCCCGACGACCTCGCCACCCTCCTCGCCCTCGTCGAAAAGGCCGCCGACGAAACCGCCTGAGCTGACCCGGCCGAGCGAAGCCGCCCGAGACGGAAGCCGCCCGCGAAGTCGAAGCACCACCCAAGACTGCGCAGACCCCGCCGAAGACCCGTGGAAGGAACCACCCCGATGAGCACGCCCCCGCACCCACACCACGAGCCCGACGCACCCCGCGACCTCGTCGGCATCGGCATCGGCCCCTTCAACCTCTCCCTCGCCGCCCTCGCCCACCCCCTCACCGGACTCGACACCGCCTTCTACGACCAGCGCCCCTCCTTCGCCTGGCACCCCGGCCTCCTCATCGACGGCTCCCGCATCCAAGTCCCCTTCCTCGCCGACCTGGTCACGCTCGCCGACCCCACCAGCCCCTGGACCTTCCTCAACCACCTCAAATCCCGGGAGCGCCTCTTCCCCTTCTACTTCGCCGAGCGCTTCCACATCCAGCGCGCCGAGTACGACACCTACTGCCGCTGGGTCGCAGCGGGCCTGCCCGGACTCCACTTCGGCCACCAGATCGACGCCGTCCGCTGGAACCCCGAACGCGACGTCTTCGAAGTCGACTACACCCAACTCGGCCCCGACGGAGAAGCCGAAGCCCTCGGCCGCACCCACACCCGCAACATCGCCCTCGGCATCGGCACGGAACCCCACATCCCCGACCCCCTCAAAACCCTCGTCGAAGCCCCCGGCGTACCCGTCGTCCACTCCGCCGACTACCTCGCCCACCGCGACACGTTCCGCACCGCCGACCACGTCACCGTCATCGGATCAGGACAGTCGGGCGCCGAAATCTTCCTCGACCTGCTCCGCGCCCGCCCCGCCGGACGCGAAAAAATCCACTGGCTCGGCCGCACCGAGGCCTTCGCCCCTATGGAGTACTCCAAACTCGGCCTCGAACACTTCACCCCCGACTACACCCGCTACTTCCACTCCCTCCCCGAAGCCGTCCGCGACCGCCTCGTCACCAGCCAGTGGCAACTCCACAAAGGCATCGACGCCGACACCATCGCCGCCATCCACGACGAGCTCTACCACCGCACCCTGAACGGCGGCTGGCCCGACGTCGTCCTCACCCCCGGCGTCCGCGTCCGCACCGCAGGCCGCCTCGCCACCACCAAAGTCGAACTCCACCTGGAACACACCCAGCAGAACTCCCGCACCCGCCTCACCACCGACGCCGTCATCCTCGCCACCGGCTACCGCGAACGCCCCCTCGACCGCCTCCTCGCCGGCCTCGACCCCTACCTGCGCCGCGACAGCCGCCACCGCCCCCGCATCGACGAACGCTTCCGCCTCGCCCTCGACCCCTCCATCAGCGCCGCCAACTGCCACATCTACGTCCAGAACGCCGAACGCCACACGCACGGAGTCGGCACCCCCGACCTCGGCCTCGCCGCCTGGCGCTCCGCCACCATCCTCAACTCCCTCACCGGCAAGGAGACCTACCCCCTCCCCGCCCGGACCGCCTTCACCACCTTCGGACTCGACCAGCAGCAACACCCCCACATCCCACGCGCCCGCCAGGCACCCGTCCTCACCCCCCTCGTCGACGACAGGCAATGAATGCGACGGCCTCCACGTCAACGGCGCCGGCGCACAAACCATCGCCGACGCCGTAGACCTGTCACCGCTCAACCGCTAGGCCCAAGCTCCAGGCCCAACCCTTAGAAAACCGGCACACCACCCCGCGTCAGCCGCCAGTCCACCGACGCGAAGTCCTTCGGATCCAGCACACCCTTCGCCGTCACCCACTCCGCGATCCGCGTCCGGATCTCCGTCGACTCCGACCACACCTCCTGCGCCGACGCCACATGCGGGAACGCACCACCGCCATTGGCCCGATAGTTGTTCACGGCGAACACGAACTTCTGCGCATCGTCCAACGCGGCTCCGTTATAGGTCACATTCCTGACCCGCGACCCCGCCGCCCGGGCGATATCGATCTCGTACGACAGCCCCGACACATAGTCGTAGTTGTAGTCCGGGCGGCCGTTCGCGTTCGTCAGCTTCTCCACGTCCACCACCGCGTCCGGCGCCGTCTGCACGAAATACTCCGCCGAATACTCCAGGTAGGCCTTGAGCTGCGCACCCGTCAGCACCTTCGCCACCAGCGTGTTGTCATACACGTACAGGCTCGACAGATCCCGGATCGTCACCTTGCCGGCCGGGATCTCCGAGGTACGGGAGAAGGGCGAAGCCTGCGCGATCACGGGCAGCGAGGCATACGAAGTGCCCGCCAGCGCCGCCTTGACGACGTCCTCCTGCACCTTCGTGATCAGATCGATGATCGGCACGTCCTTGTACCGTGCCTCGACCGTCGTCAGCGTCTGAGTCGCCGTACCGACGACCTGGTTGACGTACTCGACGACCTTCGCATGCTCGTCCGACAGCAGCTTGGTGATCTTCGGGTCGTCGGCGACGGTGTTGGAGTTGAGCACCCTCGACGAAACGGACTCCACGCTCCAGCAGCCCTTCGCGAAGACCAGCTCGATGTCGAACAGCGACAGCCGCTCCGCATACGCCAACGGCTCGGACAACACCACCGTCTTCCCGGTCCTGGCATTGGTGACCTTCAGCTCCGGGATCTCCACATGCGCATGACCCACCAGAATCGCATCGATGTCCGGCACCTGCTGAGCCACCAACGCGGCCGAGTTCTCGACATACGGCAGCTGGTCACCGTACGACGACGTCCCCGAGGAACCGGAGTGCGCCGAAACGACCACCACATCAGCGCCCATCGACTTCAGCTTCGGCACCCACTTCGCGGCCTGCTCCTCCAGACCCGGAAACTCCAGCTTGCCCTGCACATACGCCTTGTCCCAGATCGCAATACCGGGATTCGTCAGACCCAGCACCGCCACCTTCACCGGCGGCAACCCCGGCACCCGGAACTTCTTGATGACATACGGCGGGAAAGCCGGCCGCTGCGTCTTCGCATCCACCGCATTCGCACCCAGCAGCGGAAAATGCAACTGCTCCTCGAACTTCCGCAGCGTCTCGATGCCGTAGTTGAACTCGTGATTGCCCAGCGCCGCAGCGTCATACCCGATCGCATTCATCGCCTGCGCCATCGGATGCACCGGACCACCCTCCGCGGTGATCGGATCCACCTTCGCGTAGTAGTACGTCAGTGGGGTGCCCTGGATCGTGTCACCCGCGTCCAGCAGCAACGTGTTGCAGCGGCCCTTCTCCGCGCGCACCTGGTTCACCAGCGTCGAGATACGCGCCAGACCCTGCGCGTTGCCCGCCTTGTCGGAGTACTCCGCGTCCTTGAAGTAGTCCCAGTTGAAGACGTGGCCGTGCAGATCGGTCGTGCCCATCACGGTGAGCGAGTACCGCTTGGCGGGCTTCTTCGCCGCCGTGGCCTCGGCCGCCTGTGCCGCCGGAGCCGTGACAGCGCTCGCCACCGCCACCCCCGCTCCGGTCGCCGCGGACTTCTGCAGGAACTTCCGGCGGTTCAAGGGCATGTCCAGATCTCCTATGGGAAGAGTCAACAACGCGCGTAGATTCTGACCTGCGCATGACCGACCGCAACAGGTCCGGCAGGTTGCGATTGGATGACCGAAGCGGTCAACCACACGGCTCCAGCCGACCAAGAGGTGACAGAGTGGGGCGTATGACCACCCCCTCACCGGAAACCCCCCACCCCGCCGTCCGCTACGGCACCCCCGACGCCCCCCGCATCGCCGTACGCGGCGAAGCCCGCCTCGAAGTCGACCCCGAAATCGCCCGCATCGGCATCACCGTCGCCTCCCGCGGCAAAGACCGCCGCGCCGCCCTCGACGACCTCACCCGCCGCAACGCGACCGCCCTCGACCTCATCAAGACCTACGGCGACGCAGTCGAACGCCTCGAAACAGGCGCCTTCTCCATCACCCCCGAACTCAAAGAACACGGCCGCGGCGAACGCATCCACGCCCACCACGGCCGCGTCCACATCACCGCCGAGCTGACGGACTTCACCGCCCTTGGCGAACTCACCACGCGCCTCGCCGACCTGGACCTCACCCGGGTCGACGGCCCCTGGTGGGCCCTGCGCCCCGAATCGCCGGCCTACCGGAAAGCCCGACAGCAAGCGGTCAAGGAAGCCGTCCAACGAGCAAGGGAATACGCCGACGCCCTCGGCACCACACTGGCCGCCCTCGTGGAACTCGCCGACATCGGAGCAGAAGACGCACAGCCCTACCCGCCGGCCCCCGGCGCCCGCATGCGCTCCATGGCCTACGGCGCCGCAGCCCCCGAAGACACCGCCGCAGCACTCGATCTCGAACCCCAACGACAACGCGTATACGCCGCCGTCAACGCCCGATTCACCATGGCCCCACCACAGCTCTAGAACCCACGTTTGGGGCCGTTCGAATGCTCATCGGAGCATGCGTCTGCACAATTCAATACTTGTCAACGACCCTTCACCCAAAGGTTGTTGAGTAGTCATGCACGCCAAATTCTCTACCCGCCGGTAAGGCCTAGGCTCAAAACCATGCGCCGAGCAAAAATCGTCTGCACTCTGGGCCCCGCCACCGACTCGTACGACCAGATCAAAGCCCTGGTCGACGCCGGAATGGACGTCGCCCGCTTCAACCTCAGCCACGGCACCCACGCCGAACACGAGGAGCGCTACCAGCACGTACGAAAGGCCGCCGACGAAACCGGCCGCAGCGTCGGAGTCCTCGCCGACCTTCAAGGCCCGAAGATCCGACTCGGCCACTTCACCGAAGGCCCCGTACTCCTTGAACGCGGCGACACCTTCACCATCACGGTCGAGGAAGGCGTCCAAGGCGACGGCCACACCTGCGGCACCACATACCCCGGCCTCGCCACCGACGTCACCCCCGGCGAACGCATCCTCGTCGACGACGGCAAAGTCTGCCTCGAAGTCACCTCCGTCGACGGACCCCGCGTCCACACCACGGTCGTCGAAGGAGGCATGGTCTCGGACCACAAGGGCCTGAACCTCCCGGGAGTCGCGGTCTCCGTCCCTGCCCTCTCCGACAAGGACGAAGCGGACCTGCGCTGGGCCCTGCGCACCGGCTTTGACGTCATCGCCCTGTCCTTCGTCCGCAGCGGCCACGACATCGAAGACGTGCACCGCATCATGGACGAGGAGGCACGCCGACTGCCCGTCATCGCCAAGGTGGAGAAACCACAGGCGGTCGACGCGATCGACGACATCGTGGCGGCCTTCGACGGCATCATGGTCGCGCGGGGCGATCTCGGCGTGGAAATGCCCCTGGAGCAGGTCCCGATCGTCCAGAAGCGAGCGATCAAACTGGCGAAGCGCAACGCCAAGCCGGTGATTGTGGCGACCCAGATGCTTGACTCGATGATCGAAAACTCGCGCCCGACGAGGGCGGAGGCGTCGGACGTCGCCAACGCCGTCATCGACGGCACGGACGCGGTGATGCTGTCCGGCGAGACGAGCGTCGGCAAATACCCCATCGAGACGGTCCGCACGATGGCCAAGATCGTCGAAGCGGCGGAGGAGGACATCCTGGCGAAGGGCCTCCCGCCCCTGACGGAACGGAACAAGCCCCGCACCCAGGGCGGCGCGGTCGCCCGAGCGGCAGCGGAAATGGGCGACTTCCTGGGCGCGAGGTTCCTGGTCGCCTTCACCCAGTCGGGCGACACGGCCCGCCGACTTTCGCGTTATCGCTCGCCGATCCCGCTGCTGGCGTTCACACCGGAGCCGGCGACGCGGTCGCAGCTGAGCCTTACGTGGGGAGCGGAGACGTTCCTTGGGCCACATGTGGACTCGACGGATGCGATGGTCGAACAGGTGGACGAGCTGTTGCTCAAGTACGGCCGCTGCAAGAAGGGGGACGTCGTGGTGATCACGGCGGGGTCGCCTCCGGGGGTGTCGGGGTCGACGAACATGGTGCGGGTGCATCACATTGGGGAGGACGACAGTCCCAAGTAGGGGGCTGGGGTTAGTATTTGGGGCCTACTTGGGCGTCGAGCAGGGCGACGGAGGCCTTTTTGGCTACGGAAATGTTGTACGGGTTTCCGTTGCGGTGCAGTGGGTCCACTCGATGCCAAGCTTGTCGAGGGTGTTGGTATAGAGGCGGCGGATGTCGTCGGAGACGTTGGTGAAGAAGTACCGCGGATATTCGTAGCGCTTGCGCTCCCCGGAGACGATGCGGGTCGTCCAGTTGGTGAGCCGACAGCCGTCGGAGTGGATGAGGCCGCGGATGAATTCCCAAGGGTGGGCGTCGATGATTTCCTGTTGCCAGGGTTCGAGAGCGATGCGGCGCTCGTGCTTCTTGCCGGGGCCGTGCTGAGGGAACATGCACGTCCAGTGCTTCGTGTATGACTTCACCTCGACGCACCCCGGCTTATGGCGTTGGCTGACGTGAGTGAGTGGCATCACCCTGCGCATGGCGCTCTCGGCGGCGGCGATTAGGCCTGTCTGCGCAGCGTTGCAGAAGATCGACAGGTGGTGCTGCTTCGGTTTCGAGATGATGTGGCCGTCGCCGAGGTAGAGGCCCAGCAGGTATGCGTACGCGATCTCATCAAACTCGCGCCCTGTGCATTTGGGGCAGTCCGTTGGCTGCTCATACGCCTCGCCGCGCGCTCTGCGGTCCTCGCTGCGCCACCAGCCGACGGTTCCGCGCGGAATGTTGAGGCGCTCCGCAACGATGCGATTGGGGACGCCTTGGCGCATGAGTGCGACGGCCTGGGCGCGAATCGAAGGGCTGTGCTGGTCCATGTCACGACTGTGTGTTACTGAGCGTGGCTGCGTGTAGCAAAAAGCGGATGTTCACGAAAACGTGAACATCCGCTTATGGGTGCCGGGTATGGGATTCGAACCCACACGTCCTTTCGGACAGAGGTGTTTGAGACCTCCGCGTCAACCAGTTGCGCCAACCCGGCTGGACAACCCGAGAGGAGTGTACCGGGTCACCGAACGGAGGTGCAGCTAGGTAGGCTCTTGTCAGCAGTACCCGGCCGTGAACAAGGAGCCCCCGTGACCGCCCCCGAGTCGCCCCAGCCCGTAGACGCGCCCGACGACGACAAGTCGCACGTGCCTCCGCTGACGACCCGTGTCGTCATCGCCGAGGACGAGGCCCTGATCCGGCTCGACCTCAAAGAGATGCTGGAGGAGGAGGGCTACAGCGTCGTCGGTGAGGCCGGTGACGGCGAGCAGGCCATCGAGCTCGCCCGTGAGCACCAGCCGGACCTTGTGATTCTCGACGTGAAGATGCCCAAGCTGGACGGCATCTCGGCGGCCGAGAAGATCGCCGAGGAGCGTATCGCCCCCGTGCTGATGCTGACCGCCTTCTCGCAGCGCGACCTCGTGGAGCGGGCTCGCGATGCCGGTGCGATGGCGTACCTCGTGAAGCCGTTCAGCAAGAGTGACGTCGTTCCGGCCATCGAGATGGCTGTCTCGCGGTTCACGGAGCTGAAGGAGCTGGAGAAGGAGGTCGCCGACCTCACTCTCCGTCTGGAGACTCGAAAGCTGGTCGATCGTGCGAAGTCCATCCTTCAGACCGAGTACGGGCTGACGGAGCCGGCCGCGTTCCGGTGGATTCAGAAGACCTCGATGGACCGTCGGATGTCGATGCAGCAGGTTGCGGAGGCGGTCATTCAGGACGCGGATGAGAAGAAGGCCGCGAAGGGCTGACCCCGGCACCCCACACAGACCGAGGCCCGCGTCCCTGGGGAACCAGGGGCGCGGGCCTTGTCGTACAGCCAAGCGAGTCAGTCTTAGTCCTCGCCGAGGTATGCCTTGCGTACGGATTCGTCGTGCAGCAGGTCTTCGCCGGTGCCGGACAGGACGATGTTGCCGACCTCCATGACGTGTCCCTGGTCGGCGAGCGACAGGGCCGCCTGGGCGTTCTGTTCGACGAGGAGGATCGTCGTGCCCTGGGCCTTGAGTTCCACGATCGTCGACATGATCTTCTGCATCATGATCGGGGAGAGGCCCATGGAGGGCTCGTCGAGCATGAGGAGCTTCGGCTGGGACATGAGGGCGCGGCCCATTGCCAGCATCTGCTGTTCACCGCCGGAGAGGGTGCCTGCGGCTTGCTTGCGGCGTTCTCCGAGGATCGGGAAGAGGTCGTAGGCCCTCTGTATGTCCTTTTGGATGCCTTCCTTGTCCTTTCTCAGGAAGGCGCCGAGTTGCAGGTTTTCCTCGATGGTGAGGCGGGGGAAGATGTGCCGGCCTTCGGGGGAGTGGGCGAGGCCCAGGGCGACGATCTTGTGGGCGGGGATGCCGGAAAGCGGCTTCCCGTCGAAGGTGATCTTTCCGTGGCTGGGCTTGAGGAGGCCGGAGAGGGTGCGCAGGGTGGTGGTTTTGCCGGCACCGTTGGTGCCGATGAGGGTGACGACCTGGCCTGCTTCGACCTTGAAGGAGATGCCTTTGACGGCTTCGATTTTGCCGTAGGCGACCCGGAGGTCTTCGACCTCGAGGAGTGCGGTCACTGGGCTTCTCCCTTGGTGGTGCTGGTGGTGCTGTCGGCGGCTCCGGCTTCGGCGGCGGCTACTTCGGCGGCTTCTGCTTCTCCGGGGGCGCCTTCGAAGGGTTCGCCGAGGTATGCGGCGATGACGCGTTCGTCGGCCTGGACGACTTCGGAGGTGCCTTCGACGAGTTTTTCGCCTTGGACGAGGACGGCGACGCGGTCGCAGAGGTTGAAGATGAACCGCATGTCGTGCTCGATGACGAGGACGGCGATGCCCTTGTCGCGGATGGCGAAGACCAGTTCCTCGGTTGCCCGTGTCTCTTGCGGGTTCATGCCGGCGGTGGGCTCGTCGAGGAGGAGCAGGCCGGGTTCCGACGCCAGCGCGCGGGCGATTTCGAGCTTGCGCTGTTCGCCGTAGGGGAGGTTGCGGGCGAGGTGGTCGCGCTTGTGCTCCAGGCCGATGAACTCGAGGAGTTCGAGGGCGCGTTCTTCGCTGGCCTTTTCGGCTTTCTTGAAGCCGGGGCCGCGCAGGAGGGCGGACCAGAGGCCTTCTTTGGTGCGGGTGTGGCGGCCTACGAGGACGTTTTCCAGGACGGTCATGTTGGCGAAGAGCCGGATGTTCTGGAAGGTGCGGGCCATGCCGGCTTTGGTGACGAGGTGCGGCTTGGGGGGTAGGACGTTGCCCTTGTAGCGGACGGTGCCTTCGGTGGGGATGTACAGGCCGGTGAGGCAGTTGAAGAAGGTGGTTTTGCCGGCGCCGTTGGGGCCGATGAGTCCGACGATTTCACCGGCGTTGACGGTGAAGTCGACGTTGCGTACGGCGGTGAGTCCGCCGAAGCGCATGGTGACTCCGGCGGCTTCGAGTACGGGGGTGCCGGGGGTCGACTCGGTGGTGGTGTTGGTGGTCATCGCGGGTCTCACGCCCCTGCCTTGGAGACGCCGACCGTGCCTTCGGGGAGGGTTGCGCCTTCGGGTACGGCGAGTTGGTCGGTCTCGTGGTATTCGAGCTGCTGTCGTTTGTTGGCGACGATTCCTTCGGGGCGGAAGCGCATCAGGAGGACGAGTGCGATGCCGAAGAAGAGCAGCTGGTAGTCGTTGAGGAACTGGAGTTTGGTGGGGATGACGTAGAGGAGTGTCGCGCCGAGGAGGGGGCCGGTGATGGTGCCCATGCCGCCGAGGATGACGGCGGCGAGGAGGAATGCGGAGCTGGGGGGGACGGGGCCGGCGAAGACGTACATCTCGGGGACGACGGTGTGCTGTACGTGGGCCTGGATGGTGCCGGCGAGGCCGGCGAGGGTGGCGCCGAGGGCGAAGGCGATGAGTTTGACGCGGAAGCCGTTGATGCCCATGGCGGTGGCGGCGGTTTCGTCTTCGCGGATGGCGACCCAGGCGCGGCCGATGCGGGAGTTGCCGGCGCGGGCGAAGATCGTGACGACCAGCGCGGTGCAGAGGAGCATCAGCCAGAAGTAGTTGGCGTAGGAGCCGAGGGTGAAGCCGAGGATGGTGTGGGTGGCGCCGAAGTCGAAGCCGAAGATTTTGAGGTCGGGGATGTTGGGGATGCCGTTGGGCCCGTTGGTGATGTTGGGGCCTGATGTGCCGTCGAGGTTGCCCATGGCGATGCGGAAGATTTCTCCGAAGCCGAGGGTGACGATGGCGAGGTAGTCGCCGCGCAGTCGCAGGGTAGGGGCGCCGATGAGGACGCCGAAGATGAGGGAGGCGGCGGCGCCGGTGAGGACGGCGGCCCAGAACGGGAAGGTGACGTGGAAGGTGCTCGCGGTGGTGCCGGAGACGAGGGCCGCGGTGTAGGCGCCGACGCCGAGGAAGGCGACGTAGCCGAGGTCGAGGAGTCCGGCGAGGCCGACGACGACGTTGAGGCCGAGGGCGACGGTGGCGAAGATGAGGATGCTGACGGCGAGCAGGGTGAATTCGTCGGTGTTCTGGGTGAAGGGGAACGCTGCTGCGGCGGCGAAGGCGGCGCCGATGGTGACTTGGCGGTGTTTGGTGGTGAGGGCCTGGAGGCGGGTGGTGAGTCCGGCTCGGGCGATGGCGCCGAAGGCGAATCCGGTGATGATGAGGTAGCCGACGAAGAGTTCGCCGTAGGGGGTTTGGATGCCGTAGGCGGCGACCCAGAGGCCGAGGGCGAAGGCGGCGATGATGATGCCGATTTCGGCCCAGGGGTTCAGTGGGGTGGGCTGCTTGAGGCGGCCGTGGGCGGTGCCGAAGAGGGGGGTGGTGGCCCGCTTGAAGGGGGCCGTGGTGGGGTCGGTGTCGCGCGGGAGGGGGAGCGCGAGGGCGGCGAGCAGGGTGATGAGTGAGGCTGCTGCCGCGATGAAGCCGCCGGGGTCGAGGTTGACGAGTCCGCCGAGTTCGATGGCGATGGCGATGACGGTGAACCAGGTGGTGGCGAAGGTGCCGAGGGCCATCAGCAGGAGGGGGGTGTTGTTGCCGGCGGGGTTGAGCCAGCGGAAGCCTCGTATGCCGTGGCCGGCGAGGGCGTAGATGAGGGTGAGGATGGCGCCTGCGAGGGTGAGGACTTGGAGGCCGCCGGGGTAGCCGGTGACGGTGAGGTCGCCGGGGAAGTCGGTGGTGTACGTCCAGGAGAGGAAGGTGCTCGCGAGTGTGGCGATGGCGCCGATGGCGAGTGTGAGGCGTGCGCCTGCTTCCGGGAGGTGGATGACGGGCGTGTTCTCGTGGTTTTCGGTGGTCATCGATATCACGCTCGATCCGCGACGCGCTCGCCGAGCAGGCCTTGGGGCCTGACCAGGAGGACGAGAATGAGGAGGACGAAGGCCCAGACGTTGGCCCAGGCGCCGCCGCCGAGCTTGTCCATTCCGGGGATGTCCTGGATGTACTGGATGGAGAGGGCTTCGGCGAGGCCGAGGACGACGCCGCCGAGCATGGCGCCGTAGATGTTGCCGATGCCGCCGAGGACGGCTGCGGTGAAGGCCTTGAGGCCGGCGATGAAGCCCATCTCGTAGTTGATCTGGCCGTATTTGAGGCCGGAGGAGACGGCGGCGATGGCGGCGAAGGCGGCGCCGATGGCGAAGGCCATGACGATGATGCGGTCGGTGTTGACGCCCATGAGTTTGGCGGTGTCGGGGTCCTGGGCGGTGGCCTGCATGGCGCGACCGGCGCGGCTCTTGGAGACGAACAGTCCGAGCATGAGCATGCAGAGGGGGGCGGCTATGAGGAGGAAGAGGTCGGCGCGCTGGATCTGCAGGTTGTCGGTGATCTTGAAGGCGTCTCCGTGGAATTCGGGGAAGCTCTTGGCCTGCTTGGCGCCGGGGTAGAAGCCCCAGACGATTTGCTGGAGGGCGATGGAGAGGCCGATTGCGGTGATCAGGGGGGCCAGGCGTGGGGCGGTGCGCAGTGGCCGGTAGGCGAATCGTTCGGCGGCGGTGGCGACGGCCACTGAGGCGATGACGCCACCGATGATCATGAACGGGATGGCGACGAGCAGTGGGGTGCCGCTGGGCAGCCAGATGTAGATGGTGAGGGCGCCGAAGCCCCCGATCATGTAGATCTCGCCGTGGGCGAAGTTGATGAGCTGGACGATCCCGTAAACCATGGTGTAGCCGATGGCGATGAGGCCATACAGGGCACCGAGGGTCAGGCCGTTGGCCAGCGTTTGCGGCAGTTCGTGCACCGCAGGGCCTCCGATGAGCGTGTCGGATATGACTCCGCGCGAGGGCGCTGTTTGCGCCCTCGCGCGGTGGGTTTCAGGTGGTGCGGGGCTGTGTTGTGCGGGTCAGTCCTTGAAGGTGGCGCTCTTGACGGCCTTCCAGGCGCCGTTCTCGACCTTGTAGACGGTCAGCTGCTTGTTGGTGGTGTCGCCGTACTGGTCGAAGGAGACCTTGCCGGTGACGCCGTCGAAGGAGACCTTCTGCATGGCTTCGGTGATCTTGGCGCGGGCGTCGCTGGGGAGCTTGCCGTTGTTGGCTTCGACGACGGCCTTGACGGCCTGGATGATGGACCAGGCGGCGTCGTAGGAGTAGCCGCCGTAGGCCGCGTAGGGGTCCTTGTAGCCAGCTGCCTTGTAGTCGGCGATGAAGGTCTTGGCGGTGTCGAGCTGTTCGACGGGGTAGCCGACGGAGGTGGCGAGGTCACCGTCGTTGGAGACGCCGGAGGCGGAGATGAAGGCGGGGTCGTAGATGCCGTCGCCACCCATGGTGGGGATCTTGGCGCCGGCCTTCTTGACCTGGTCGGAGATGAGGCCGCCTTCGGGGTACTGGCCGCCGAAGTAGACGGAGTCGGCGCCGGAGGACTTGACCTTGTCGGCGGTGGAGGAGAAGTCGGTCTCCTTCACGGTGATGTGGTCGGTGCCGACGACCTTGCCGCCGAGGCGCTTGAACTCCTGGGAGAAGATCGCGGCGAGGCCGGCTCCGTAGGTCTGCTTGTCGTCGATCACGAAGACCTTCCGCTTCTTCGCGTCGTTGTAGTAGTACTGCGCGGCGAAGCGGCCCTGGATGACGTCCGTGGTGGCCGTGCGGAAGTAGGTCTTGAAGGGGCGCTTGAGGTTGCCCGAGGCCCAGTTGTCGCCCTGGGTGAGGGCGGGGTTGGTGTTGGCGGGCGAGACCTCGGTGAGGTTGGCCTTGGCGAAGTCGCTCTGCATGGACTGGGCGACGCCGGAGTTCAGGGGGCCGACGACGCCGAGGACGTCCTTGTTGCCGACGAGGTTGACGGCGTTCTGGTGGCCGGAGGCGGGCACGGCCTGGTCGTCGAGGGCGACGACCTTGAAGGTGATGCCCTTGACCTCGTTGTTCTTGTTGGCCGTCTTGGCGGCGAGGTCCACGGAGTTCTTGATGCCCTGGCCGAGCGCGGAGAGCGAGCCGGTGAGGGGGGCGTCGACACCGATGACGACGGTGGTGCCGCTGCTGTTCTTGGAATCGTTCTTGTCGCGCGAGCCGCATGCGGTCAGCGTGAGGGCACCAGTGGTGATCACGGTGGTGAGGATGAGCAAAGAACGGTTTCGCACGGTCAGTCCTTTCCCAGGCGCGGCTCCCTCTGGTGAGGTGCCGTTGTGCTGGTGGGCCGGAGTCGATGGTTCGAATCCGTTTTTGCGCCCCCGTGGCACAGTGACTGGCGGTGACTTTAGGTGCAGCCGGCGGGGTGGGGGACCGGTGAAGGTAAGGATGTGACTTTCTTGTTATGCATGAAAACCGAAGCTTGTGACTTCAGATGGGCAGATCGGGCTTTCCGGCCGCGCCGGGGTGACCGCATGGTGAGAATCCGCAGTTCCGTTCGGGCGTGGCGAGATCTTGTGACCGGTATCACATGCAGAGGGTGCGGAGTGACGCGGAGAGGTCTTGCGCGTAGGCGGCGCCGAGGATGTAGCTCGGGTTCTGCGTTCCGCGCGTGTTACGCAACGTTACGTTCAGGAAAGGAAGTTCGACGCTTTGTGGAAGTCCGGTGCAGTGGCGGACGGCCACCTGGAGGGTGAGGGTGCGGGGTTTTCCGGCCTTCAGGGTGAGGGGGGTGGCGGGGCTGGTGCTCATGGTCAGCCCGTCGTAGGGCTGTGCGAGGCGGGTCAGCGTGGTGGGCGGGCCGGCGTCGAGAAGGGCCCGCAGCCGGAAGGTGAAGGTCCGGGTGCGGGGGTCGGGGGGTTCGCGCAGGCCGGTGTAGGTGAGTTCGGTGACGCTGAGCGGCCAGGGGGTGAAGGCGGCCTGCCGGGCGTCGTCGAGGGGCGCGGTGAAGAGCGTGGCGGTGAGGGCTGCGGCGAGGCCGGTGACGGTCAGGGCGGCGCGCGGTCGTGGCCGGGTCCAAGGGTGTTGGCGGCCGCAGACGAGGACCTCTGCCGTCTCCCGGGCTTCGGGTGGGGACTGCTCGACCGGGCCGATGCCGCTGGTCATTTCGGCGGGCGCCAGTTCTGCGAGCTCCAGGTGGCACCGTTCTCCTCGGTGCAGCGCTGCTGGGACTGACGGTCGATCAACTTCTTTGCGGCGCCCAGTCCGTGGCGTTTTTGCTCGGTGCGGGCGTTCTTGACGATCGTGTCCATTATTTCGTACTGCTGGTTGGACAGGCCCTTCTGCTCCCAGTCGAGGCCGGCCCACTTCCCGCCGGTGATGGTCTCCTTGGCCCAGTACGAGATCAGTTTGGTGCAGGCGGAGACGGGTGAGGTGTCCTCCGGAGCGGGCGTGGTCCCGTGTGCCGAGGGCGAGCCGGAGGTGCAGCCCGCGCCGATTGTCACGGCGAGGGCTGCGGCGGCGAGGGAGAGGGTGCGGGAGACGGCGGGGGTGTCGGCGGTGGCGCGGATGCCGGTGAGGGTGCGCCGGCCGCGACGGGGAGGGGTTCGCCTCATGCTCCGACGCTAGGGCGAGGGTTGTCGGTGGACAACCCTGGCGGCTGCGCGGTCAGCCGGCGGCGACGTGCGTCCCGTCGCCGGGCCGCACGTCGCGCAGCAGGCAGGTCAGGCGGGCGCTGCACACGCGCCGTCCGTCCTCGTCGCTGATCACGATCTCGTACGTGGCGGTGGAGCGGCCTCGGTGCAGGGGCGTGGCGACGCCGGTGACCAGGCCGGAGCGCACGCCGCGGTGGTGGGTGCAGTTCAGGTCGACGCCGACCGCGATCTTGGAGCTGCCGCCGTGCAGCATGGAGCCGACGGAGCCGAGGGTCTCGGCGAGGACGGCGGAGGCGCCGC
The DNA here is from genome assembly GCF_044465725.1 of Streptomyces sp. NPDC049541. NCBI lineage: Bacteria > Bacillati > Actinomycetota > Actinomycetes > Kitasatosporales > Streptomycetaceae > Streptomyces > Streptomyces sp. NPDC049541. The sequence continues at coordinate 1,279,697 of NZ_JBITLY010000001.1, forward strand.
CGTGCAGCAGGCCGTACGGCTGGGTGTTGCCCTCGACGGGCATGGTGCCGACGACGCGGTCCGCGGAGGCCTCGAGGATCTCCACGCCCATGCGGGTGCCGAGGTGTCCGGCGGAGAAGAGGGCCGGGAGGTCGACGCCGAGTGCGGCGTACTCGTCGATGACCTCCTGCGGGAACTTCACGTGCTGCTGCTCGCCCATGGGACCGGCTCCGTTCGTCCTGATCGCTCGTCCAGCCTGTCTGAGCAAACGCTCAGTCGGTTGCCGATTGTTCCAGACGTACGACGACGGACTTGCTGGCCGGGGTGTTACTGGTGTCCGCCGTGGAGTCCAGCGGCACCAGGACGTTGGTCTCGGGGTAGTAGGCGGCGGCGCAGCCGCGTGCGGTCGGGTAGTGCACGACGCGGAAGCCGGGCGCTCTGCGCTCGACGCCGTCCTTCCACTCGCCGACCAGGTCGACGTACGAGCCGTCGGCGACGCCGAGCGCCCGTGCGTCCTGCGGGTTGACCAGGACGACGCGGCGGCCGTTCCTGATGCCGCGGTAGCGGTCGTCGAGGCCGTAGATGGTGGTGTTGTACTGGTCGTGCGAGCGCAGCGTCTGCAGCAGCAGACGGCCTTCGGGCAGCTTCGGGTACTCGACGGGGGCTGCCGTGAAGTTCGCCTTGCCGGTCGCCGTGGGGAAGCGGCGTTCGTCGCGCGGGGCGTGGGGGAGGGTGAAGCCGCCGGGGCGGGCCACGCGCGCGTTGAAGTCCTCGAAGCCGGGGACCACGCGCGCGATGCGGTCGCGGATGGCGGCGTAGTCCTTCTCGAACTCCTCCCAGGGCACCGCGTCCTCCTCGCCGAGCACACGGCGGGCCAGGCGGCAGACGATCGCCGGCTCCGACAGCAGGTGTGTGCTCGCGGGCTCCAGGCGGCCGCGAGAGGCGTGCACCATGCCCATGGAGTCCTCCACGGTCACGAACTGCTCGCCACTGCCCTGCACGTCGCGCTCGGTGCGGCCGAGGGTGGGCAGGATCAGGGCACGCGCGCCCGTGACGACGTGCGAGCGGTTGAGCTTGGTCGACACGTGCACGGTGAGGCGGGCGCGCCGCATGGCCGCCTCGGTGACCTCGGTGTCCGGGGAGGCGGACACGAAGTTGCCGCCCATCGCGAAGAACACCTTCGCCCGGCCGTCGCGCAGGGCACGGATGGCCTGGACGACGTCGTAGCCGTGCTCGCGCGGCGGTGCGAAGCCGAACTCCTTCTCCAGGGCGTCCAGGAAGGCGGGAGCGGGTCGCTCGAAGATGCCCATCGTCCGGTCGCCCTGCACGTTCGAGTGGCCGCGCACCGGGCACACACCCGCACCCGGGCGGCCGATGTTGCCGCGCAGCAGAAGGAAGTTGACGACCTCGCGGATGGTCGGCACGGAGTGCTTGTGCTGGGTCAGGCCCATCGCCCAGCACACGATGGTGCGCTTGGAGGCCAGGACCATCTTCAGGGCCGCGTCGATCTCCGCGCGCGTGAGGCCGGTCGCGGCCAGGGTCTCGTCCCAGTCGGCGGCCTTGGCGGCCGCGGCGAACTCCTCGTAGCCGTAGGTGTGTTCGCGTACGAACTCCTCGTCGACCGCGCCCTCGCTCTCCAGGATGAGCTTGTTGAGGAGGCGGAAGAGGGCCTGGTCGCCGCCGATGCGGATCTGCAGGAACAGGTCGTTGAGGGCGGCGCCCTTGAACATGCCCTGCGGGGTCTGCGGGTTCTTGAAACGCTCCAGACCGGCCTCGGGCAGCGGGTTCACACTGATGATCTTCGCGCCGCTGGCCTTGGCCTTCTCCAGGGCGGAGAGCATGCGCGGGTGGTTGGTGCCCGGGTTCTGGCCGGCGACGATGATCAGGTCGGCCTTGTAGAGGTCCTCCAGCAGGACGCTGCCCTTGCCGATGCCGATGGTCTCGCTCAGCGCCGAACCGGACGACTCGTGGCACATGTTGGAACAGTCGGGCAGGTTGTTCGTGCCCAGCCGGCGGGCGAACAGCTGATAGAGGAAGGCCGCCTCGTTGCTGGTGCGCCCTGAGGTGTAGAAGAGCGCCTCGTCGGGGGAGGCGAGGGCGGCGAGCTCCTCGGCGACGATGTCGAAGGCGCGCTCCCAGCTCACCGGCTCGTAGTGGGTGCCCCCTTCGGGCAGGTGCATGGGGTGGGTGAGCCGGCCCTGCTGCCCCAGCCAGTAGCCGCTGCGGGAGGCGAGGTCGGCGACGGAGTGGGCGGCGAAGAACTCCGGGGTGACCCGGCGCAGGGTGGCCTCCTCGGCGACCGCCTTCGCGCCGTTCTCACAGAACTCCGCCGCGTGCCGGTGGTCCGGCTCGGGCCAGGCGCAGCCCGGGCAGTCGAAGCCGTCCTTCTGGTTGACGCGCAGCAGCGTCAGCGCGGTCCGCTTCACACCCATCTGCTGCTGGGCGATGCGCAGGGTGTGCCCGATGGCCGGCAGTCCCGCCGCCGCGTGCTTGGGCTCGGTGACCTGCGGCGCGTCCTGGACCGGATCACCCTTGGGCGGCTTCGTCGCCATCGCGCACTCTCCTTCACAGACACCTGCGAGCTACCACTTCGATCCTCGCACGCCCCGCTGACAGCGCGGGTGCCAGGGCGTGCGGGGCGGGGGCGTCAGGCGTGCGGGGGTCTGAGTGTCAGTGGGGCGTGGCAGGATCGGGGACGTGGCAGAGACAGCATCGAAGAAGACCGAGACGACCTCCGGCGGCAAGCGGCCCCGCCTCATGCTCATGGACGGGCACTCGCTGGCCTACCGTGCGTTCTTCGCGCTGCCCGCGGAGAACTTCACGACGGCGACGGGCCAGCCGACGAACGCGATCTACGGCTTCGCGTCGATGCTGGCCAACACCCTGCGTGACGAGGAGCCCACGCACTTCGCGGTGGCCTTCGACGTCTCCCGCAAGACCTGGCGCTCCGAGGAGTTCACTGAGTACAAGGCCAACCGCTCCAAGACCCCGGACGAGTTCAAGGGGCAGGTCGAGCTGATCGGCGAGCTCCTGGACGCGATGAACGCGTCGCGGTTCGCGGTCGACGGCTTCGAGGCGGACGACGTCATCGCCACCCTCGCCACCCAGGCGGAGGCCGAGGGCTTCGAGGTGCTGATCGTCACCGGCGACCGCGACTCCTTCCAGCTGGTCAGCGAGCACACGACGGTGCTGTATCCGACGAAGGGCGTCTCCGAGCTGACCCGGTTCACCCCGGAGAAGGTCTTCGAGAAGTACGGGCTGACGCCCGCGCAGTACCCCGACTTCGCTGCGCTGCGCGGCGACCCGTCCGACAACCTGCCGGGCATCCCCGGCGTCGGTGAGAAGACCGCCGCGAAGTGGATCAACCAGTTCGGTTCGTTCGCGGAGCTCGTCGAGCGCGTCGAGGAGGTCAAGGGCAAGGCCGGGCAGAACCTGCGCGAGCACCTGGAGGCGGTCAAGCTCAACCGCCGCCTGACCGAGATGGTGCGCACCGTCGAGCTGCCCAAGGCGGTCGCCGACCTGGAGCGCGCCCCGTACGACCGCACGGCCGTCGCGATGGTCCTGGACACTCTGGAGATCAGGAACCCCTCGCTGCGCGAGCGGCTGCTCGCCGTCGACCCGGGCGGCGAGCAGGCCGAGGCGACGCCGCCGGCGCCCGGTGTGGAGCTGGACGGGACGGTGCTGGGCACGGGCGAGCTGGCCGGCTGGCTCACCGAGCACGGCACCGAGACGCTCGGCATCGCCACGGTCGACACCTGGGCGCTGGGCTCCGGCTCGGTCGCCGAGGTCGCCCTCGCCACCGCGGGAGGGCCGGCCGCTTGGTTCGACCCGTCCCAGCTGGACGAGGCCGACGAGAACGCGTGGGCTGCCTGGCTGGCCGCCGAGGACCGCCCCAAGGTCCTGCACAACGCCAAGGGCGCCATGCGTGTCCTCGCCGAGCACGGCTGGTCCCTCGCCGGCGTCTCGATGGACACCGCCCTTGCCGCCTACCTGGTCAAGCCGGGCCGTCGCTCCTTCGACCTGGACGCGCTGTCCCTGGAGTACCTGGGTCGTGAGCTGGCCCCCGCCGCCGCGGCCGACGGGCAGCTCGCCTTCGGCGCCGACGACGGTGCGGAGGCCGAGGCACTCATGGTGCAGGCCCGCGCGATCCTCGACCTCGGCGAGGCCTTCCGGGACCGCCTTGAGGAGGTCGGCGCCGCGGACCTGCTGCGCGACATGGAACTGCCCACCTCGATCCTGCTCGCCCGCATGGAGCGGCACGGCATCGCCGCCGACCGGGCCCACCTGGAGGCCATGGAGCAGATGTTCGCGGGCGCCGTGCAGCAGGCGGTGAAGGAGGCGCACGCGGCGGCGGGCCACGAGTTCAACCTGGGCTCGCCCAAGCAGCTCCAGGAGGTCCTCTTCGGCGAGCTGGGCCTGCCCAAGACGAAGAAGACCAAGACCGGCTACACCACGGACGCCGACGCCCTGGCCTGGCTCGCCACCCAGACGGACAACGAGCTGCCGGTGGTGATGCTCCGCCACCGGGAGCAGGCGAAGCTGCGCGTCACCGTCGAGGGCCTGATCAAGACGATCGCCGCCGACGGCCGCATCCACACCACCTTCAACCAGACGGTCGCCGCGACCGGCCGCCTGTCGTCCACGGACCCCAACCTGCAGAACATCCCGGTCCGTACCGACGAGGGCCGCGCCATCCGCCGCGGCTTCGTGGTCGGCGAGGGCTTCGAGTCGCTGATGACCGCCGACTACAGCCAGATCGAACTGCGCGTGATGGCCCACCTCTCCGAGGATGAGGGCCTGATCGAGGCGTTCACCTCCGGCGAGGACCTGCACAACACGGTCGCCGCGCAGGTCTTCTCGGTCGACCGGGAGCACGTCGACGCGGAGATGCGCCGCAAGATCAAGGCCATGTCGTACGGCCTGGCGTACGGGCTGTCGGCGTTCGGCCTGTCCCAGCAGCTGAACATCGACGCGGGCGAGGCCCGGGTCCTGATGGACACCTACTTCGAGCGGTTCGGCGGGGTGCGGGACTATCTGCGCCGGGCCGTCGACGAGGCGCGGGCCACGGGCTACACGGCGACCCTCTTCGGCCGCCGCCGCTATCTGCCCGACCTCAACAGCGACAACCGGCAGCGCCGCGAGGCGGCCGAGCGCATGGCTCTGAACGCGCCGATCCAGGGCACCGCCGCGGACATCGTCAAGATCGCCATGCTGAAGGTGGACGACGCGTTGCGGGGGGCGGGCCTCACGTCCCGCATGCTGCTGCAGGTCCACGACGAAGTCGTCCTGGAGATCGCCCCCGGCGAGCGCGCCGCCGCGGAGGAGATCGTCCGTCGTGAGATGGCCGACGCCGTTCATCTGAGGGTGCCGCTCGGTGTCTCGGTGGGGGTGGGGTCCGACTGGGAGTCCGCTGCGCATTAGCCTCCGGCGGTGGTGCGGGGTTCGGTGCTGCCTGGCCGGGCGGCGCGTCGGCCCTCCGGCCAGGGCGTGAGGTTTTCGCGCAGGGGGTTATCGAGTCTCTGCGGGCCCGTTGTGGTTGGTCGCGCCCGCGTGGCGGAGCCGCATGTCGACACAGGCCCGCGCCCCTTTGGGGCGCGGTGGGCTTGTGCGTGGTGGGCTGTGGGCTCGTTGTGGTTGGTCGCGCCCGCGTGGCGGAGCCGCATGTCGACACGGCCCCGCGCCCCTTTGGGGCGCGATGGGCTTGTGCGTGGTGGGCTGTGGGTCCGTTGTGGTTGGTCGCGCCCGCGTGGCGGAGCCGCATGTCGACACGGCCCCGCGCCCTTTTGCCGGGCGTGGCCGAAGCCGGCGTGCGCCGGTGGGGTCCCTCCGCGTCCGTCAAGCCCCGTCGGGAGCCGTCACTCAGGTGGCCCCCGCGAAAAGGCCCCCACCGCCCTCGCACCGTAAGGATGCGGGCATGGGTATACGCATGCTCAACCGCCGGCCGGCGAGCGCGCAGGCGGGTGCCGAGGCGGCGCCCGTCGTGCCAGCCGCGCCGGTGCCGGCCTTCGCCGCTCGTGCAAGCACCGCCCGCATCCCCACGGACCTCGCCGTCGTCCTGCGCCGCACCGCGGCGGGCCTTCTGCGTCGGCTGCCCCGGCTCGGTTCGGGATCCGCGGAGCCGCCCGTCTGGCGGCTGTGGGCGGGCCTGGGCCGCAGTTACCTCGCCGGGCTGCTCGTCCGTGTCCGCCGCAGCCGGCACGCCCGCACCGTCAGGGTGTTCATCGTGACCGCGGGCACCCTCACCGACCGGCCGGACGGCCCTGCTCCACGCTGACCCGCTGCGGCTCCCCGGCAGACGGCACCGGCCGCCACACCCGCACCCCCACCACGTACAGCAGCAGCCCGAGCAGCAGCCCCGCGCCCGCGCCGAAGCACACGGCCGGAATCAGCTCCCAGGGCCTGGCCACCGCGCCCCGGTACGCCCACCACCGCGCCGCCCGCTCCGCGGCCCAGACCCCCGCACACCCGCAGATCACCACGAAGGCCCACCAACGGTCCCGCAGCGACAGCACGGGGACCGCACCCGGGACCGTGTGCGCCGACGCCCTCCGCAGCGCCCGAGCCGCCCACACCGCGATCACCACCGCGCCCACCAGCGAACTCCCGTACTGCAGGTAGGAGTACAGGGGAGACCCCCACAGCACCCGGCCCAGCACCGGAAACAGCCGCACTCCCCACCGGTCGTGATGCGTGAAGGCGTCCCACACCACATGGGTCAGCGCGCCGAGCGCCGCGGACGCGTACCACCACCCGGCCAGGGACGGCCGTACGCCCGCGCGTGGCGCCCCGCAGCGCAGCAGGGCGGCCGGTCGCGGCTGCCAGGGCCGCGGCAGAAGGGCCACGAGCGGCTCCCGCACCAGCAACCACAGTCCGACCAGCGCCCAGGCCACCAGCACGTCGACCGTGAAGATGCCGGGAAAGGAGTGGGTGACCGTGCCGAACTCCATCGCACCGGGCACCGCACTTGCCGCGTAATAGGTCATGTCGGGCGCGAAGGAACCGGCGACGAGAACGGCCGGAACCAGCCGCCCTCGGCCGGATCCGTCGCTGCGCACGGCGGGCAGGACGGCGGCCGCATGGCTCAGGGTGAACGGCAACTGGGCTCCTCACGCCGGACATTGCCCGAGCGGACGGCCCGGGTGATCGCTCCGGTCCAGTATGCGTGCCGCGATTCCACGCCGTCCGCACATGGCCAATCGGTGAATATCGGGCACGAACGGGTCCCCGTGGAAAGGAAGTTGTCGTAGGGTCGCCTGGGTCACCGTGCCCGGCGGCACGGTCGAACAGATGAGCACAGCAACTCGACAGGAATGCGACAGAAACAAGAGAGCGACACGAGGGCAACCCGCACGCCGGGTCGATCGTCAGAACAGGGCGGGCGCACTGTGCGCCGGGCAGATGGAGACGGACGCTGACGCGTCCACGGGAGGGGTTCACTCTATGGCGGCGCAATTCGGCATGAGGCTGCGCAAAGGAGCGGCAACCACAGCCGTGGCAGCGGCCGCGGTCGCTGCCCTGTCCGCGTCCCAGGCTCCGGGGGTCACTGTCGACGACCACGGCAGACAGACCGCCTCGAAGGCCCAGCCCGCGCCCGATGTGACCGCAGGCGACGGCGCCGCGACCGGCAACTCGCCGTACTACACCGCTCTGCCGCCGCTCAACAGCCCGAACCCCTCGCCGACCCCCGGTGCCACCGGCAGCCCCGCGTCGACGGGCGCGGCCGAGGCGGGCATCCCCGCGACCGTCCTCGACGCCTACAGGAAGGCCGAGGCCGAGCTGCGCGAGTCCAAGCCCGGCTGCAACCTGCCCTGGCAACTGCTCGCCGCGATCGGCCAGGTGGAGTCGGGCCAGGCCCGCGGCGGCCGCGTCAACGCGGACGGCACCACGATCACCCCGATCCTCGGCCCGCAGCTCGACGGCAACGGCTTCGCGCTGATCAAGGACACCGACGGCGGCAGGTACGACGGCAACAGCAGCTACGACCAGGCCGTCGGCCCCATGCAGTTCATCCCGTCCACCTGGGCGTGGGCGGGCCGCGACGGCAACGGCGACGGCGTCAAGGACCCCAACAACGTCTACGACGCCGCCCTGGCCGCCGGCCACTACCTGTGCCGCAACGGCTGGGACCTGTCGGTGCCGGCCGACCTCGACCAGGCGATCCTCAGCTACAACAACTCGCAGGACTACCTGCACACCGTCCTGTCGTGGCTGGAGTACTACCGCAAGGGCACCCACGAGATCCCGGACGGCAGCGGCAGCATTCCCTCGGGCCGCAGCGACGACGGCCAGAAGGCCAACCCCAAGCCGTCGCCCACGCCGCCCGCCAAGCCGAAGCCGCCGAGCAGCGGCTCCCCGACCCCCAGCGCACCGCCGTCAAGCACGCCCGGCACGCCGAGCAGTCCGTCGCCCACCCCCACCCCCACCCCCACCGACACCGTGGACCACCTGGCGGACGCGGGCACCGCGAAGCTCACCGCGATGGCCGGCGAAGCGTTCACCAAGAAGATCAGCACCAAGGCCGTGACCAAGACCGGCAAGGCGGTCGGCAAGGTCAGGGTCCGCTTCACCGTCGTCGGCGACACCGACACCACCTTCACCGGCGGCGAAACCGTCGCCACGGTCGTCACCAACAGCTCCGGCGTGGCCGTCGCCCCCACCCTGCAGGCGGGCGAGAAGACCGGCGAGTTCACCGTCCGCGTCACCGTCGTGGGGCGCGCGGTCACCGGCCTCGACTACACCGCAAGCGTCACCGAGCGCGTCGCCGACAGCGTCGTACGCACCAGCGACACCGCGCTGACCTGTACGCCGGGCGGCGAGTTCGCCGACCAGGCCGAGGTGAAGGCCACCTACAAGGGCGCCGTCGCCGACAAGGTCGCGGTCACCGCAACGCTGATCAAGTCCGTGTCCGACCCGACCGAGAACGACAAGGGTCCCTACTTCAAGGACGCCGACGGCAAGACCGTACGCACGCTGACCGGCCTCACGACGGACGCCAAGGGCCTGCTGACGCTGCCGAAGCTGTACGCCGACGACAACACCGGCACCTTCGTCCTGCGCGTCACCACCGCGGGCGGCGCGACCCTCGACATCCAGCTGACGGTCGCAGCGGCCGGCTCCTCGGCGAGCCCCAGCCCGTCACCCAGCCCTTCCGCGTAATTCTCCGTACGTCCCTGCGACGGCGGCGGCGCTCCTCGGCCAGAGGGCGCCGCCGCCGTCGTTGTGTGTGCAACGTGTTCTCATCTCGCCCGCCCGTTGCTACGGTGCCGGACCTGACGACGTATCAGTTCCAGTCCCGTGTTCCCGTCCGTGTTCCCGACCCGGGGAGGCAGGCATGCGCGCCCTGATCGCCGCCGCGACCGGTCTCGCCCTCGCCCTCGCGCTGGTCCTCACCATCACCGCCATGGGCAGTCCCACGGGCAGGACGTCCCCGAAACCGCTGCTGACGACGGTGCCCGCACACCCGTAACCGTCCGGGAGGGAGGCCGAGATGCGCCGCAAGGCCAGTCTGGTCCTGCTCGCCTTCGCCGTGTTCTTCGCGGCGCTGTCCCCGCTGCTGCGCTGGTACGCCTTCCCACGTCTGGCCAAGATCCCGGCCAACCAGTACCAGGACATGGTCCTCGAGGCGAAGAACGTGACCCTCCTCGACTACGGCACGATGAAGGCCCGCAAGGTCCCCGAGGTCACCATCGTGCAGACCCTCAAGGGCAATGTGGAGGCCGCGAAGAAGATCGAGAAGACGGCAGGGCGGGACGTCGTCGTCTGGGACGGCCTCTCCTACGTCCAGGGACCCGACGGCAAGATGGTCTCCCGGATCCCCGAGCGCTACATCTTCGACGCCCACAGCCAGGCCCCGGTCCACGCCACCGGTGAGATGGTCGACGGCGATCCGGTGAAGCGGACCGGCATCGAGTTCAAGTGGCCGTTCCTGACCCAGAAACGGGACTACGAGTACTTCGACGCCCAGACCCGCACCACCAACCCCATCCACTACGAGGGCACCCGGAACTTCCGCGGCCTCAAGGTCTACTACTTCGAGCAGACCATCCCCTGGACCAAGGTCAAGTTCCCTCGGACCATGCCCGTCCAGGGCATCACCCCCGAGTCGGTCGCGAAGACCGGCACCACCCGCTGGTACACCACCGTCCGCAAGTTCTGGGTCGAGCCCGTCACCGGCGCCCCCGTGTACGGCGAGGAGATCCACAAGGAGGAACTGCGCGGCGGCACGCTCCTGGGCGGCCGGGACAAGGTCACCGCTTTCGCCGGGCACGTCAAGATGCGCGAGGACTTCATCAGACACACGGTCGCCCTGGTCAAGTCCAACCGCACCCTGGTCCTGCTGATGACGTCCTATCTGCCCTGGGGCTTCCTCACCCTAGGCGTCCTGCTGCTCGCCCTCTCCCTGTGGCTGGAGGCCCGCAGCCGCCGCACCGGCGACCCGGAACCAGCCGAGTCCACCACACAGGAACCAGTCACCGCCTGAGCCGCGCATTGGTGTGCCGGGTCGGCTCCGCGCCGGCGGGGTCCTCCGGCCACGGATGCTTCGGGTACCGGCCGCGCAGCTCCGCCCGTACGCCCTTGTAGCCCTCCCTCCAGAAGGAGGCGAGGTCGGCCGTGACGGCGGCCGGGCGGCCGGCGGGGGAGAGCAGATGCACCAGCAGCGGCACCCCCGCGACGGCGGGCGACTCGTGCAGCCCGAACATCTCCTGCAACTTCACCGCGAGCACCGGCTGTTCGGGATTGCCGTAGTCGATCCGGATCCTGGACCCGCTGGGGACGGCGATCCGCTCCGGGGCGAGTTCGTCGAGGCGCCCCGCTTCCCCCGAGGCCCACGGCAGCAGGCGGTTGAGCGCCTGGCCCGCGTCGATCCGCGCGAGGTCGGCCCGCCGCCGGGCCCGGCCCAGCTCGGGCTCCAGCCACTCGTCCACGCGCGCGTGCAGCGCATCGTCGGACACGTCGGGCCACGGCTCCCCGAGGCGCAGACGCAGGAACGCCAGCCGCTGCCGCAGCACGAGCGCGTCGGGCGACCACCTGAGCAGCCCGAACCCTTCCTGCCGCAGCCCTTCGAGGAGCGCCGTGCGTACGAGTACGGGGTCGGAGCCCGCCAGGGGCCGCACCGCCAGCTCGATCGCCCCCAGCCGCTCAACCCGTCGCGCCACGACGTCCCCGTCGGCCCAGCGGACCTCCTGGCCCTCGGAGTACAGCGAGGCCGCCGCGGACCGGGCCAGGTCCTCGTCCACCGCGGCGGCGAGCTGCACGCGCGCGTGCCCCTTGCCCACAGGGCGATCCGCGACGGCCACCGCGATCCAGTCGGCGCCGCGCAGGGGACTGCCGTCGCGGAGTTCGGCGCGCGTCCCGGAGGCCATGAGAAACGATCCACCCTCGGCCTTGGCGACCCGCTCGGGAAACGCAAGAGCCGCCACGAGCCCGACGAGCCGTTCGCCACCCCCACCTCCCCGTCGGCCCGCCTGACCGGCCCGAGCAGCCACGGCGCCCGCGCCCCCACGGGACGAGGCGCCGACGCCTCCCGCCCCCGGAACGGCCTGTACGGCCGATGGCTGCGCGGGCTTGTTCGGGGCGGCTTGCTGTGTCCGGCCGGGGCGTGGGGGTGTGGCGGTCGCGTCGCTGTCGGCTGTCCGGGGTGAGGCGTCGGCGTTTCCCGGCCGAGGTGCGGGCTTGTTCGCGGCGGTCTGCTGTGCCTGGTCGGGGCGTGGGTACG
>NZ_JBITLY010000001.1:1291485-1521450 GCF_044465725.1 Streptomyces sp. NPDC049541
GAGGTACGGCGGTCGCGTCGTGGCCGGTCCTCCGGGGCGAGGTGTCGGCGCCTCCAGCCCCCGGAACGGGCCCTCCGGCCGATGGCCGTGCGGGCTTGTTCGCGGCGGTCTGCTGTGCCTGGTCGGGGCGTGGAGGTACGGCGGTCGCGTCGTGGCCGGTCCTCCGGGGCGAGGTGTCGGCGCCTCCAGCCCCCGGAACGGGCCCTCCGGCCGATGGCCGTGCGGGCTCGTTCGCGACGGCCCGCAGGTGCTGCGCCTGCTCGGGGCGTGTCGCATCGCTGCCGGCCGTGCGGGGCGGGCCGTCGGTGTTTCCCGGTGGCAGAAGGGGCAGGCCGTCGGTGTTTCCCGGTGCCAGAAGGGGCAGGCCGTCGGTGTTTCCCGGTGCCAGAGGAGGTGCCTCGATGGACGGCCGTGGGAACTCCTTCGCGACCGCCCGCAGGCGCTGTACCTCCGTGCGCCACCGTGTTGCGTAGGCGTCGACGCCGCGGCGGGCGGTGCGCAGAGCGGTGGTCAGGTCGTCGCCGTACTCGCGTGGCGGCTCCTCGGAGAGCAGTGCCACTGCTTCGGCGCCCTCGCCGGCCGTGTCCAGCAAGGCACGCCCCAGCCGCGGGTGCACCCCGAGCCGGGCCAGCGCGGCGCCCCGCTCCGTGGCCCGTCCGGCGGAGTCCACCGCCCCGATCGCCGTCAGGACGGCCCGCGCCGCCGCCATCGCACCGCCCGGCGGCGGGTCCAGCAGCGCCAGCCCGGACGCCTCCGGATCGCCCCAGCACGCCGTCTGCAGGGCGAACGCCGTCAGGTCGGCCAGCTTGATCTCCGGTGCCGGGAAACGCGGCAGACGGGCGTCCTCGGCCTCCGTCCAGCACCGGTACACCGCCCCCGGCGCCTCACGCCCGGCCCGCCCCGCCCGCTGCCGTCCGGCCGCCTGTGAGGCCCGTACGGTCGTCAGCGCGCTCAGCCCGCGCGCGTGGTCGACACGCGGCTCGCGCGCCAGCCCCGAGTCGACGACCACCCGCACACCCGGAACCGTCAGCGACGACTCGGCCACCGAGGTGGCAAGCACGACCCGGCGCCGTTCACCCGGGGTCAGCACCGCGTCCTGCACGGCGGCCGGCGCCCGACCGTGCACCTGCAGCACCTCGACGCCGCCCAGGTCCCCCAACTGCCCCGCCACGCGCGCGATCTCGCCCACGCCCGGCAGGAAGCACAGCACGTCCCCGTCCCGCTCGGCCAGCGCCCGCCGGACCGTCGACGCCACGTGTGCGAGCAGCGCCGGATCGATCCGCATGCCGTGCGGTGGCCGTACCGGACGGGCCGGCGGGGACCAGATCACCTCCACGGGGTGGGAGACGCCCTCCGCCTCGACCACCGGTGCGCCGCCCAGCAGCCGCGCCCACCCCTCGGCGTCCGTGGTCGCCGACGCGGCCACCAGCCGCAGCTCCGGCCGCAGCATCTCCCGTACGTCCCACAGGAAGGCCGCCGCGGTGTCCGCGTCCAGATGCCGCTCATGGCACTCGTCGAGCACCACCACGTCCACACCGGCCAGCTCCTGGTCGCGCTGCAGCCGCTGCAGCAGCACCCCGGTCGTCACGACCTCCACGCGGGCGCGTGGTCCGACGACCCGCTCGCCGCGCACGGTGTAGCCGACGCTCCCGCCGGCCTTCTCGCCCAGCAGCCACGCCATGCGCCGGGCAGCGGCACGGGCCGCGATACGGCGCGGTTCGGCCACGACCACGCGGCGCGCAGGCCCGTCCCCGAGCAGCCCGGCCAGCGCCAAGGGCACCAGCGTCGTCTTGCCGGTACCGGGCGGCGCCACCAGAACGGCGGTGCCGTGCCCCTCCAGCGCAGCGCTCAAGGCGGGCAGCGCACCACGTACCGGCAGCGCGTCCAAGGCGTCGTAACGGATCACGCACTCAGTCTCGTACGCACACGAAGATCGCGGTCCCCGGGATCAGGTTTCCGCGCAACGGCGACCAGCCGCCCCACTCGGAGGTGTTCCAGGCCGGCCACTCCGGCTCGACCAGGTCCACCAGCCGGAAACCCGACGCGACGACGTCCCGGACCCGGTCGCCGAGCGTCCTGTGGTGCTCGACGTAGACCGCGCGGCCCTCCTCGTCCTGCTCGACGTAGGGCGTGCGGTCGAAGTAGGAAGCGGACACGGACAGGCCCTCGGGGCCCGGCTCGTCCGGGAACGCCCAGCGGATCGGGTGGGTCACCGAGAAGACGAAACGCCCGCCCGGGCGCAGCACCCGCCGCACCTCCGTGAGGACCCGCACCGGATCGGCGACGAACGGCAGCGCCCCGTACGCCGAGCACGCCAGGTCGAAGGAGCCGTCCGCGAACGGCAGCGCGCCCGCGTCGGCACACACCAGAGGGAACGTTCCGCCGATGCGCAGCGCGTGCTGCAGCTGGCGGTGCGAGATGTCCAGGGCGACCGGGCGGGCGCCCTGGGCGGCCAGCCAGCGCGCGCACTGGGCGGCACCGGCGCCGATCTCCAGGACGTCCCTGCCCTTGAGCTCCTCCGGCGGGCCGAGCAGCTCCGCCTCCACCTCGTCGAGGCCCTCGGGACCCCACACGAAACGGTCGTCGCCGAGGAACGTGCCGTGCTCGACCTGGTACTCGTCCGCGTTCCGGTCCCACCAGCCCCGGTTGGCGCGGGCGCTCTCCGTGACGTCGGACGCGCGGCGGGTGGCCTCCGGCTCGAACGCGGAATCGGAAGATACGGGCTCTTGGATGATCGGCTCCCTCGTCGTACTCTTCCGTCACCCAGATGGCGCAGCCGGCCTCTCGACGGCGTCACGGAAGAGGTCTCTCAGGCCTGCGTGGCCTCCAGAGACAGTTCTTGTGCCGGGTATGCGGCGATCCGCCCCGGGTGTGCGCGTTCGCGCATTGACCCTGTCCGGCTGCCCCCGTATGCTACAAGTTGCGCTGCGGGCCTGCGCACCTCAGACGTAGCAGGCTGCGCTCGCATCTGTTGTATGTCCCCTCGGTTGTCGAGGCGCCATCACCAGTATCTGGATTTCCAGTTGGCTGTTGGGGCGCTTCCTTGGCTGTCCGGCTTCTTCAGAGCGATACGGGCTCCCGGCGTAGCAGTACCTACGACTTCAATGTCCGTACCGGAGCCCTTTCCCACATGACGAGCAGCACCGAGACCACCGCCACCACCCCGCAGGTTGCGGTCAACGACATCGGTAACGAGGAAGCCTTCCTCGCCGCGATCGACGAGACGATCAAGTACTTCAACGACGGCGACATCGTCGACGGCGTCATCGTGAAGGTCGACCGGGACGAGGTCCTGCTCGACATCGGTTACAAGACCGAAGGTGTCATCCCGAGCCGCGAGCTCTCGATCAAGCACGACGTCGACCCGAACGAGGTCGTCGCCGTCGGTGACGAGATCGAGGCCCTTGTTCTCCAGAAGGAGGACAAGGAAGGCCGCCTGATCCTCTCGAAGAAGCGCGCCCAGTACGAGCGTGCCTGGGGCACCATCGAGAAGATCAAGGAAGAGGACGGCATCGTCACCGGTACCGTCATCGAGGTCGTCAAGGGTGGTCTCATCCTCGACATCGGCCTCCGTGGCTTCCTGCCGGCTTCTCTCGTCGAGATGCGCCGTGTCCGCGACCTCCAGCCCTACGTGGGCAAGGAGCTCGAGGCGAAGATCATCGAGCTGGACAAGAACCGCAACAACGTGGTCCTGTCCCGCCGTGCCTGGCTGGAGCAGACCCAGTCCGAGGTCCGCCAGACGTTCCTCACGACCCTCCAGAAGGGTCAGGTCCGCTCCGGTGTGGTCTCCTCGATCGTCAACTTCGGTGCCTTCGTGGACCTGGGTGGCGTCGACGGTCTGGTCCACGTCTCCGAGCTGTCCTGGAAGCACATCGACCACCCCTCCGAGGTTGTCGAGGTCGGCCAGGAAGTCACCGTCGAGGTCCTCGACGTCGACATGGACCGCGAGCGTGTCTCCCTGTCGCTGAAGGCGACCCAGGAAGACCCGTGGCAGCAGTTCGCCCGCACGCACCAGATCGGTCAGGTCGTGCCCGGCAAGGTCACGAAGCTGGTTCCGTTCGGTGCGTTCGTCCGCGTGGACGAGGGCATCGAGGGTCTGGTCCACATCTCCGAGCTGGCCGAGCGCCACGTGGAGATCCCGGAGCAGGTCGTCCAGGTCAACGACGAGATCTTCGTCAAGGTCATCGACATCGACCTCGAGCGTCGTCGCATCAGCCTCTCGCTGAAGCAGGCCAACGAGTCCTTCGGTGCCGACCCGGCCTCGGTCGAGTTCGACCCGACCCTGTACGGCATGGCTGCCTCGTACGACGACCAGGGCAACTACATCTACCCCGAGGGCTTCGACCCCGAGACCAACGACTGGCTCGAGGGCTACGAGAAGCAGCGCGAGGAGTGGGAGCGCCAGTACGCCGAGGCGCAGACCCGCTTCGAGCAGCACCAGCAGCAGGTCATCAAGAGCCGCGAGGCCGACGCCGCCGCTGCCGCCGAGGGCGGCGAGGCTGCGGGTGCGGCTCCGGCCGCGGGCGGTGGCTCGTACTCCTCCGAGGGTGCGGACACCTCCGGTGCGCTCGCTTCCGACGAGGCGCTTGCCGCTCTCCGCGAGAAGCTGGCCGGCGGCCAGAGCTGAACGCTGGCTCGCTGAGGCTTAGCCGGTAACTGAAGGGCCGTACCTTTCGAGGTGCGGCCCTTCAGCGTTGCCCGGGGCTGTTCCTCAGCTGCGGGCCGGTGGGGGTTTCTCGCGCAGTTCCCCGCGCCCCTGAAAGCCGCTGCCCTTCCCCTGCCATGAAAAGCGCCCCCCGCCATGAAAACGCCGTAAGAGATGGCTGATCAGGCGTACCGGCGGGAATGCCCTTGCTCCAGGGGGCGTTGGAACGTACGAACACGAGGAGGAGCGGTCACTGTGCTTGATCCGCAGGGTTTGTACGCATGGGAGCCGAAGGGGCTGGCTGTCGTCGACATGGCGCTCGCCCAGGAGTCGGCCGGTCTTGTCATGCTCTACCACTTCGACGGATACATCGACGCGGGCGAGACCGGCGACCAGATCGTCGACCGGATCCTCGACTCGCAGCCCCACCAGGTCGTCGCCCGCTTCGACCACGACCGGCTCGTGGACTACCGCGCCCGCCGTCCGCTGCTGACCTTCAAGCGCGACCGGTGGACCGAGTACGAGGAGCCCACCATCGACGTGCGGCTCGTCCAGGACACCACCGGGGCGCCCTTCCTGCTGCTGTCCGGCCCCGAGCCGGACGTCGAGTGGGAGAGGTTCGCCGCGGCCGTCCAGCAGATCGTGGAGCGGCTGGGCGTGCGCCTGTCCGTGAACTTCCACGGCATTCCGATGGGCGTTCCGCACACCCGCCCCGTGGGCCTGACCCCGCACGGCAACCGCACCGACCTCGTCCCGGGCCACCGCAGCCCCTTCGACGAGGCGCAGGTCCCCGGCAGCGCCGAGTCCCTGGTCGAGTACCGCCTCATGGAGGCTGGTTTCGACGTCCTCGGGGTCGCCGCGCACGTCCCGCACTACATCGCGCGGTCCCCGTACCCGGACGCCGCCCTGACCGTCCTGGAGGCCATCACCGCGGCCACCGGCCTGGTGCTCCCCGGCATCGCGCACTCGCTGCGCACGGACGCCCACCGCACCCAGACCGAGATCGACCGGCAGATCCAGGAGGGCGACGAGGAGCTCACCACGCTCGTCTCGGGCCTGGAGAACCAGTACGACGCCGTCGCGGGCGCCGAGAGCCGGGGCAACATGCTCGCCGAGCCCGTCGACATCCCGTCGGCGGACGAGATCGGCCTCGAGTTCGAACGTTTCCTGGCCGAACGGGAAGGCGACAACTGACCTCCGGCAGTCCCGCTGTCAGTGGCAGGCCCTAAGCTTCCGCTCATGCTGACTGTGGGTCTGACCGGCGGGATCGGTGCCGGCAAGAGCGAGGTGTCGCGGCTGCTCGTCGAGTGCGGTGCCGTGCTGATCGACGCCGACCGCATCGCGCGCGAGGTCGTCGCGCCGGGGACGCCCGGGCTTGCGGCGGTCGTGGAGGCCTTCGGCGAGGAGGTGCTCGACGCCGAGGGCGGTCTCGACCGGCCGAAGCTGGGCTCGATCGTCTTCGCCGACCCCGAGAAGCTGGCCGTCCTGAACTCGATCGTGCATCCCCTGGTGGGCGCGCGCTCCCGGGAGCTCGAGGCGGCGGCCGCCGAGGACGCGGTCGTCGTCCACGACGTGCCGTTGCTCGCGGAGAACGGCCTCGCGCCGCTGTACGACCTCGTGATCGTCGTCGACGCGAGCCCCGAGACCCAGCTCGACCGGCTCGTACGGCTGCGCGGCATGACCGAGGAGGACGCACGCGCGCGCATGGCCGCGCAGGCGACCCGCGACCAGCGCAAGGAGATCGCCGACGTCCTGATCGACAACGACGTACCGCTGGAAGAGCTCCAGGCCCGGGTGAAGGAGGTCTGGGCGGACCTCGTACGCAGGGCGCAGAGGTCACCGCAGGAATAGGGCCCCCGGAACGGGGCGTTGAACCCGTCGAGTGAGGGAAGGACTCTGCCGTGCCCGAGACCAGCGGTTCCACCGGACGTACTCCGGAGACGCATGTCATCGACTTCCGTGCCGCCGAGCAGCTGCTCAACGCACGGGACCCGCGGGGCGCGGTGAAGCTGCTCGACTCCGTCATCGCCGCCCACCCGGAGAACACCGCGGCCCGGCTGCTGCGCGCGCGTGCCTTCTTCGCCGCCGCGCAACTGCGGCCCGCCGAGCTGGAGTTCACGATCGTCCTGGAGCGCGAGCCGGACAACGCGTTCGCGCACTTCGCGCTCGCCCGGACCTACCAGCGCCGGGGCGAGGCCGAGCAGGCCAAGCGCCATTTCCGGCTGGCGGCCGCGCTCGACCCCAACCCGGAGTACCTGAGGGCGGCACGGTTCGACTCCTGAGCCTCCGCTAGCGAGGCCGGCTCTCCGGTGGCCGGTACGGGGGGATGTCCCGGCCCGGCTGGTAGTGCGGGCCCTCCCGCATGTGTTTGAGGATGACGGTCATGTCGACCGTGACCACCAGCCACAGCACCCCGCACGCGGCGGCCCACCCGGGCCGGCCCACCAGAGCGAACGCGGTCGTGCCGAAGATCGCCCAGACCAGCCCCCACACGCTCAGCCAGAACCGCGCCCGCAGTGCACTGCGCGCGGTCGTAGGCTCACTGCCCGTACGCATTGGGATCATCACTCCTGTTTGCAACGTACTCTTCCGGACGGACGTTCACCAAGGGGAACGGGACTAGGGGGTCGCCGCGTGCTGCCGGATGCCGATGAGCTCGCCGAGGTGCTGCTGGACCTCGCCGTACCGCACGAGGACATCAACCAGCTCGTACGGATGGGCCGACGGGTGACGGACGACCCCGAGCTGCTGCGCGCCCTCGAGGGGTCGGTGGAGGAACTCGTCCGGGGGATGGGAGAGGTCGGCACCGCCGTCGACCTGCCCCAGCTGGACTGGGCTTCGGGGCCGCTGCAGCGCTGCTTCCCCGTGTACGTGTTCGTGGCCGCGCTGCCGTACACGCGTGCCTACCACCGTGCGCGGGGCGTTCCGGACGACGTCTCCCGGCGCACCCTCGCCGACCTCGGACGGAACATGGCCGTCCATCGCAGACGGCACCGCCGGGCGGGTGTGCAGGCGCCGTGGTGGCTCACCCACCACTTCCGGGGCGAGCTGTACCAGCTGGGCCGGCTGCAGTTCGAGCGGGCACGGCACGGGCAGCGCACCGCGCGGGTGCTCGCGGCGGCCGGCCTGGACGTGGCGCCGGGCACGCCCTGCCTGAACGTCCACATCCCGGACTACCTCGGCCCGCTGTCACCGGCGGCCTGCGAGCGCTCGCTGGCGCTGGCGACGGAGTTCTTCGCGCGGCACTACCCCGAGGAGAAGTACCGGGCCGCGCTGTGCCACTCCTGGCTGCTGGATGCGCAGTTGAAGGAGTATCTGCCGGCGGACTCCAACATCGTGCGGTTCCAGGACCGCTTCCGGGTCGCCCGCGAGGACCGGGAGCCGGCCGACAAGGAACCGGTCCAGTTCGTGTTCGGCGACCCGGAGCTGCCCGTCGAGACCCTGCCCCGGCGTACGGCGGTGGAGCGGGCGGTCGGCGACCATCTGAGGGCGGGCCGCCACTGGTACATCGGGCACGGATGGCTCCCGTTGTAGGGAATTCCACGAAAGTCCGCTGGGCGGCGATGAGTTCCCGGGCGGCGGCCGGTCTACCCCTGTGACAGCACGACGAACCGCTCACCACAGGAGAACCCCATGTCCGAGACCACCGCCCGCATCGCTTCGGCCCCCGTCGTCGCCGAGTCCGCGACCGCCCGCGGCCGGCGCGCCCGGATCGCCCTGCGCACCCTGCAGGTGCTGCTCGCCCTCTTCTACGGCATCGCGAGCGCCCTGCCCAAGCTGATCGGGAACCACTACGCGGTGGACGCCTTCGCGAAGATCGGCTGGGGCAGCACGGGCATGTACACCATCGGCGCCCTCGAACTGGCCGGTGCGGTGGCCCTGTTGATCCCGGTGCTGCAGTCGGTCGCGGCGATCGCACTGAGCGGGCTCATGGTGGGCGCGTTCGTCGTCCAGAGCACCGTCTTCGACGGCGAGAACGCCGCGACCCCGCTGATCCTGATCGTGCCGCTGGCCCTCATCGCCTGGGCCCGTCGGGGCTCCAACGGGGAACTGCTGAAGCTGGTACGACGACGGGTGTGAGGCCCGACATACGCAGGTGGCGTCCGGCCCGGGCCGGACGCCACCCCCGTATGTCAGCGTCCGCTCGGCCTCGGCTTGCCGCCCTCCATGAGCCCCCGCAGGCGTTCCATGTCGCGGCGGTCCCGCTTGGTCGGGCGGCCCGTGCCACGGTCGCGGATGCCGGCCGGGGCGGCGAAGGGCTGGCGGGGCGGCGGGGGCGGGGAGTTGTCGATGTAGCACTGGGCGGCCACGGGGGCACCCACCCGCTTGCGGATCAGCCGCTTGACGACGACGATCCGCTCCCAGCCCTCCTGCCGTACGCGCACCTCGTCGCCGATCCGCACGGTGTGCGCGGGCTTCACGCGCACCCCGTTCACCTGCACATGGCCGCCCTTGCAGGCGGCCGCGCCGACCGAACGGGTCTTGGCCAGACGTACGGCCCAGATCCAGCTGTCGATCCGCACGGTCACACCGTCCGCCGGGCCCGCGGCCTCCGCGGCGGCGATGGCGGCCGCGATCTTGGGGTCGACCGCCTCGGGTGCCGGCTGCTCGGCGGGGTCCGGCCCGCCCTTCTCCTCATCAGCTTCGGAAGCCATGCTCCCGACCTTAGCTCTCCGAAGCGGGTGAACCGACCGGCACCGGGAGGAACAGGCGCCCGACGCAGCCGCGGGTCAGCGCCCGCGTTCCACGTACTTCTTGAAGTGCTGCAGATCGGTGCGGACGATCCGCTCGATCGTGCTCGCCTGGGCGAAGCCCCGTGGGCCGCCGAAAGCCGCCCTGAGGGCGTCGGGGTCGTACTCGAGGCGGGCCTGGACCCGGGTGTGGTTCCGGTCGATCGGCTGCAGGGAGAAGGAGCCCGTCAGCTCGGGGGTGCCCATGGTGTGCCACTCCATGACGCGTTCCCCGTAGCGGTCGGAGACCTCGGCGTCGACCTCCCGGCCCCGGCCGCCGGCCTCGACGTCCAGATGTGCCCGCCCTTGCGGCTCCGCATGGGCCTCGCGGACTCCCTCCACGAAGCGTGAGTAGTTCTCCACCTGGTGGAGGCTGTCCCAGGCCTGGTCGATCGGAACTCCGACATCGACGTGTTCTTCGAGGGTGCTCATGGCCCACCTCCAGGTTCGGCTCATGGCGCGTGCCGGCGGCTATGTCGTGCCGTTCCACTCGTACGGCCCGCCGCCACGCCATTCGATCAGCTCGGGGTCGTCGACGGCCCGGTCCTCGTCGGCGGGCAGGCCCGCACGGTGCACGAAGTCCAGCACGTCGAAGAGGGTGTAGGCGGTGCCGACGCGCTTGCCGCGGATCGTCACGCGCCGTCCGCCGTCCGCCTGCGGCGCGAGCACGACGACAGGGGGTTGCACGTCCATGACTCCAGCATGGGCCGGGATCGGCGGACCCGCCGCTCGACGCCCGCCCATCCGGTGGTCATACCGTGGGGGCATGGACAGCCTGGCCGAGCTCGACGCCCGTGTCGCGGGCTGCTCCGTGTGCCCTCGGCTCGTGGAGTGGCGGAAGGAGGTCGGGCGGACGAAGCGGGCGGCCTTCCAGGACTGGACGTACTGGGCGCGCCCGGTGCCCGGCTTCGGCCCCGCCGACGCCTCGCTCCTGGTCATCGGCCTCGCGCCCGCCGCCCACGGCGGCAACCGCACCGGCCGCATGTTCACCGGCGACCGCTCCGGGGACGTGTTGTACCGGGCCATGTTCGACGTCGGCCTCGCCTCGCAGCCCACGTCGGTGACCGCGGACGACGGCCTGGAACTGCACGGCGTCCGCGTCACCGCGCCCGTGCACTGCGCCCCGCCCGAGAACAAGCCCACCCCCGGGGAGCGCGACACCTGCCGCCCCTGGCTGGTGCAGGAGCTCACGCTGCTGCGGCCGACCCTGCGCGCGGTCCTCGTGCTCGGCGCCTTCGGCTGGCAGGCCGCGCTGCCCGCGTTCACCGAGGCGGGCTGGACGGTGCCCCGGCCACGGCCCGTCTTCGCCCACGGCGCACATGTGCCGCTCGACGGCCTCGACCTCTTCGGCTGCTTCCACGTCAGCCAGCGCAACACCTTCACCGGCAAGCTCACCCCCGCGATGCTGCGGGACGTGCTGCGCAGGGCGGGGGAGGCGGCGGGACTGCCCGTGAAATGAGGGGGCGGGGACGGCCGTAGGAGCATTGCCGTGCCCGGAGAGCAGAGCGTCCTCGGTCGGGTCGGGGCCGGAATGTCCAGGGCGAAGTCAGTCGGGCATCTCGGTCTCGCCGAACAGATGCCGCACCGTCGAGCGGTAGTTGGTCCGCACATGGGCGAGGGCGTGGGCGCGGGCACGGTCCGGGTCCCCGGAGGCGATCGCCTCGTACAACTCGCGGTGTTCCACGAGGAGTTGAGGCCATTCCTCGTTCCGCCGGGTCATCCACCGCAGTCGCCCGGCGACCGGCTCCAGGGCCTCGGTCAGCAGGCTGTTGCCGGCCATCGCCACGATGCGGTCGTGCAGACGGCTGTTGACGTCCGTGATCGCTTCCGCGTCCCCCGCCTCGGTCGCGGTGGCCGCGAGGTCGAGCAGCTTCTGGACCTCGGCCAGGTCCTGCGGTGTCGCGCGGGCGGCGGCGAGCCCGGCGGCGTAGACCTCCAGGGCCTCGCGCAGTTCGAACAGCTCCTGGACGTCGTGCGGGGTGAGACGGCGTACGACCGTGCGGCGGGGCGTCTCGAAGTGGACGAACCCCTCGGTGACCAGCGCGCGGATCGCCTCGCGGACCGGCACCCGGGAGACGCCGAAACGGTCGGCCAGCTCCCGCTCGACCAGCCGGTCACCGGGGCGGAGACTGCCCGCGATGATCTCCTGCCGCAGACTCGCCAGGACCCGCTCGCGGACCGCGCCCAGGGGTTCGATCTTCGTCGTCGTGGAGCTCATGAGGCCATCTTCTCCGACACCGGGGGTGTTTTACCGAGCGTTAACAATCGCGACATCGGACGGAATGCTTGACGGCGGGACCATGTCCGCAGTTTGGTATACCAAACGGCTGCCGTCTCCACCTCCGCTCCCGTCACATGGAGGCCCCGTGTCCCTGGCCGACCGCGCCGAAGCCACCGGCGCACCAGTGTTCGTCCCCGATCCCCGGCTCACCAACGAAGACCTCGCACCCGCCGAGAAGCGGAACTGGAAGGTCTTCGACCTCTTCGCCATGTGGATGTCCGACGTCCACAACCTCGGCAACTACACCTTCGCCGCCGGACTGCTGGTCCTCGGAATGAACGTGTGGCAGGTCTTCACCTCCCTGCTCGTCGGCTTCGTCCTCATCTACATCGGCATGAACTGGATGGGGAAGATCGGCCAGCGCCACGGCGTGCCCTTCCCGGTCGTCAGCCGCATCAGCTTCGGCGTCTGGGGCGCCAACATCCCGGCCCTCATCCGGGCCGTGATCGCCATCATGTGGTACGGCATCCAGACCTACCTCGCCTCCGTCGCCGTCAACGTGATGCTGCTGGCCGCCTGGCCCGGTCTGGAGTCCTGGACGCACCACTCCTTCCTGGGGCTCAACGCCCTTGGCTGGGTGTCGTTCCTGTCGCTCTGGCTGGTCCAGGCGCTGATCATCAGTCAGGGCATGGAGTCCGTACGCAAGTTCCAGGACTTCTGCGGCCCGGCGATCTGGCTCGTCATGATCGCGCTGGCGGTCTGGGTCCTGTCCAAGGCCGACTGGAGCATCTCGCTCACCTCCACCCCGCACCCGGTCTCCACCGGTGAGCAGTGGCGTCAGTGGTTCGGTGCGATCGGCCTGATCCTCGCCACCTACGGCACGCTGATGCTCAACTTCTGCGACTTCTCCCGCTTCGCGCCCGACTACAAGACGGTCCGCCGCGGCAACTTCTGGGGCCTGCCCATCAACTCCACGGCCTTCGTGGTCGTGTCGGTGATCGTCACGGCCGGCTCGCTGAAGGTGTTCGGCCAGGCGATCACGGACCCCGCGGAGCTGGTGGCGAAGGTGGGCAACACCTGGGTGCTGGTCGTGGCCGCGTTCACCTTCGCCGTCGCCACCATGGGCGTCAACATCGTCGCCAACTTCGTCTCACCGGCGTACGACCTGGCCAACGTCTGGCCGCAGAAGATCACCTTCAAGCTCGGCGGCATGATCAGCACGGTGGCGGCCCTGGTCGTGACCCCGTGGAACCTCTTCTCCAACCCCACGGTCGTCAACTACTTCCTGGGTGGCCTCGGCGCCTTCCTCGGCCCGCTGTTCGGCGTGATCATGGTCGACTACTACCTCGTCAAGCGCGGCCGCGTCGACGTGGACGAGCTCTTCGACGCCCGCCCCGGCTCCCGCTACTACTACCGCAAGGGCGTCAACCCCAAGGCCCTGTGGGCGTTTCTGCCCTCGGCGGCGGTCGCGGCGGTGCTCGCCCTGGTGAAGACCTTCAGTGACGTCGCCCCGTACTCCTGGTTCATCGGCACGGCCCTGGCCGCCGGCCTGTACCTGGTGATCTGCCGGTCCGAGCGCGCCACCGGGCCGACTCCTGTGGAGGTCTGACGGACGTGCGGATCGTCGTCACCAACTGCAACACCACGCAGGAGATGACCGAGGAGATCGTACGAGGTGCCCGGGCCGCCGCAGGCCCGGGCACCACCGTGCTCGGCCTGACCCCCGCGTGGGGTCCGGAGTCGGCGGAGGGCTGGCTCGACAGCTACCTGTCGGCCACGGCCGTCATCGACCTGCTGCGCACCTACGAGGGCCCGTCGTACGACGCCGTCGTGATGGCCGGCTTCGGGGAGCACGGGCGGGAAGGCGTACGGGAGTTGGTGGACGTACCGGTCGTCGACATCACGGAGGCCGCGGCCCATCTGGCCTGCCTGCTGGGGCGCCGGTACGGGGTCGTGACCACGCTGGAGCGCTCCTGCGGCCAGATCGAGGACAGCCTGGAGTTGGCGGGGGTCGGGCGCAACTGCGCCGCCGTCGTCGGGACCGGCCTGGGAGTGCTCGACCTGGGCGACGCTGACCGCACGGAGGCCGCTTTCCTGACGGCTGCCGAACGGGCGCGGGATGCCGGGGCCGAGGTCCTGGTGCTCGGGTGCGCCGGGATGACCGGACTGCAGCGGGTGGTGGGGGAGAAGCTCGGGCTACCGGTGGTGGACGGGGTCGGGGCGGCCGTCAAACTGGCGGAGTCACTGGTGGCGTTGGAGCTGACGACCAGCCGGTCGGGCAGCTATGCGAAGCCGGTGCCGAAGAGGCGAACGTGGGGGGCGCCGGCCGAACTCGCGATCAACGTCCCCGACAATGAGCGCCATGAACCTTCCTGACGGACTCGTCCCGGTCGCCGACGGACTCCACCTGTGGTCCCCGGGCCACGCGGGAACCTGGGGCTTCGCGAACTGCCTGCTCATCACCTCCGGCGAGCAGGCCGCCCTGGTCGACACCCCCTACGACCGGCCGATGACCGAGGCCCTGCTCGCCGCGGCCCGCCCGGTCCTGCCGACGGGTGCGGCCGCCGTGACGACGATCGTCAACACCCATGTCAACGGCGACCACACCTTCGGCAACGGCTGCTTCCCGGGCGCCGAGATCATCGCCACGAAGGCGAGCGCGGAACACCTCTGCCGCGAACCCTCCCCGCAGCAGATGCACTTCCTCACCCACCAGACCCCCGCCGACCAGCCGCTGGGCTGGTACGCGCGCGAGCACTTCGGCCGTTATGCGTACGAGGGCGTGGAGGCCGTCCCGCCCACCACCACCTTCTCCGGCCGGTACACCCTGAACGTGGGCGACATCGAGGCCGAACTGATCGAGGTGGGCCCCGCGCACTCGGCCGGTGACCTGATGGTCCACCTGCCCGGGCAGCGGGTCGTGTGCGCGGGGGACGTCCTGTTCGCAGGGGACCACCCCGTCCACTGGGACGGCCCGCTCGCCCGGGTCGCCGCGGCCTGCGAGACGATCCTGGCCCTGCAGCCCGAGGTGGTGATTCCCGGCCACGGACCGGTGATGAGCGCCGAGGACGTCCGCGGTCACGTCACCTACCTGCGGGAACTGGAAGCCCTCGTGCACGCCCGCCACGCGGCTGGCGTCCCGGCGGGCGAGGCCGCCGCGGACATCCTCGCCGCCGGCTTCCACGACCACCTGGGCCTGCGCGAACGGATCGTGATCCTCACGGCGGTCGAATACCGGCACCTCGACGGCGACACCGGAGAGGTGGACGTGGTGGGGCTCGCGGCGCAGGCGGCGGCCTGGGCCTACCGGGACTACGGTCCCGGGAAGCCCTGAACACCGAGGCGTTCAGGGGCGTTCAGGGGCGCCACACGTACTGCACGTCCGGCTCGCGCTCCTCGTTCCCGCTGCCGTCCGTGTACTCGACGGCGACGAAGCCGTGCCGCTCGTAGAACCGGTGGGCCGGCTTGTTGACCTGGAAGGTCCACAGGCGGAGCCCGCCGGGACTGCGCTCCTTGGCGAGCGCGACGAAACGGTCACCGATACCGCGCCCACGCCAGTCGGGACGCAGATACAGCTGGGAGAGCTCGTCGTCGTGGAGCACCATCACACCGACGATGCCGCCCTCCGCTCCGGCGTCCGCGACCCAGGTCTCGCGCAGGGGTACGACGACGTCCCGGAAGTAGGTGCGCACCTCGTCGGCTGAGCGGGGGCTGACGACCGTGGGCAGGGCGGCGGCGAAGGAGGTCAGCCAGACGTCGGCCGCGGCCGCTGCGTCGGGGCCCGGGGCGGCTCGGCGGAGAGTGGGGGGAGCGGCTTCGGAAGGCACGTGTGATCCCGTCAGTCGTTGAGGGTGAGGTCGTGGTGATGGGCGCCGTAGTAGTCGACCTGGCGCGCCATGATGTCCCGCATGGAGGTGCCCCGCGGGACGCCGTAGAGCGTGCCGGGGAAGTCCAACTCCTGCTGCACGGCCCAGAGTTGGTCGTGCTCACCGGGTGCGAACAGCCGAGCGGTGGGCGTCCCGGCCGCGATCCAGCCGATGGGCAGGACGGTGCCGGGCGGCAGCACCGAGTTGACGTGCAGCACGCTGTTGATCCGCAACTCGCAGCCGGCGCCCGCTACGGCCCCCGGGAAGACGGAGGCCCCGGTGGCGACGAACACCTCGTCCTCGATGGTCGCCCCGTTGACATGGGCGTGCGGTCCGACGAGCACGGCATCACCGATGAAGGCGGGGTGCCCGGCCCGCCCGCGCACCAGCGCGTTCTCCATGACGACGACGTCCGAGCCGACGCGGACCTCCCCGTCCTCGGCGGTGAGCACGGCGCCGTGCAGCACCCTGGCCCGCTCGCCGAGGGTCACGGCACCGCACAGGACAGCCGTCGGGGCGACATACGCGGAATCGGGGACGACGGGACGCCGCCCGCGATGCTCGATCAACATGCGACCCCTTACGAAACGTGGGAAACCTCGGGAACCACGGCGGTGGCTGTAATCTCCACCAGTTGCCCCGTGTACCCCAGACACGCCACGCCGATCAGTGTCGACGAGTGCGGCCCGACACTGAGCCCGGACGCCTCGACGACGTCCCAGACGGCGGAGAGCACGGCGGTCTCACTGCTGACGACGTACACCTCGGTTGCCACGACATGCGCCAGATCGCTGCCGACCGCGTGCAGTTGCTCCTCGAGGTTCGCCAGCACCTGCTCGGCCTGCCGCACCGGATCGCCCTCCCCGACCAGCTTCCCCTCGGCGTCGAGGGGGACGGAGCCGGCGAGGAAGGCGAGCTCGGTGCCGGCCTCGACGACGGAGGCATGGGAGTAGCGGGGCGGCGGGAAGAGGGAAGGGACGGTGACTCGTCGGATCACGACGCGGCTCCTTGGCTGGGCGGCGGACAACTCACCGATGGTCCGGCCCGGCCGCCGGCAGCGCATCCGAATTTCCCTCCGCCCAGCCCGGGTCGCCGCTAGTTCCGGTACCGGAACACGATCCGGCCGCGCGTCAGGTCATACGGCGGCAGCTCCACCAGCACCCGGTCCTCCAGCAGGATCCTGATGTAGTTCTTGCGGATCTTGCCGCTGATGTGCGCGAGCACCTGGTGGCCGTTGTCGAGCTCCACGGTGAACATGGCGCTGCGCAGGCACTCGACGACCTTGCCCTCGACCTCGATGACGTTCTTGTTCCTCGTCATCGCACCAGCTCCAGGTTGCTGCTCCCCGGCCGGGCGCCGATGCCCTCGAACAGCGCAGAGGCCGCCCGGTTGGACTCCTGGACCTCGGCCCAGCCGTGGCGAACCCGGAGTGGTGCGCCGTCCCCAGCACGTGGGCGAGCAGCGCCCGCGCGATGCCGCGGCGCTGTTCACCGGCCCGCACGGCGACCAGCCCGATGCGCGGCCGGATCACCGTCACCGCCCGGACCAGCCCCAGGTAGCGGTCCGCCGCCGCGGCCACCGCGTACTTCGACGGATCGACGATGGTGTCGTCAGCGGAGCGGCGAACGACCTCCGCGGGCATCGAGTGCCATCCGACACTCGCCTCGACCTCGGCACGGATCGCGCGGTCCGCCGCCCGCAGCAGGCCCTCGTCCGCCCGACCGGCGGGCACGATCGTCACGCCCTCAGGCGGCAGGACCGCTTCGAGCCCCGTGACCTGCGGGTCGGTCGGCACGGCGTACTCCCACTCGCGGCGCCGGACCGTGAAACCGGCCCGTCGCCAGCCGGCCGTCAGCTCGACGTCGGCTTCGTCGACCACCGTGTACAGCGGCGCCGGAAGTTCCGCGAGCATCGCCTCGGCGAGCCGGTCGAAGGTGGCCTCGTGCCAGGCGTCGATGCTGACGAACAGGCGTCCGTCGGGCCGGTGCTCCGCATGCCCGCGGCCGACCACCAGGTCGTCGTCCAGTGCATGCCATTGCCGGTCCGCGACGCGCGTGATCACCACAGCGTTCTCGCCCGGGCCGGATGTGAAAGGCTTTGTGTTCATCGGAGTCTCCCTCCAGGAGTGCCTCGAACTCAGGCGCTCCTGGCGACACCGAACGTCAGCCGCCGGACCGTGACGGGTTGAGGGAGCACCCACGGGTAACTGCGTTCACGGGGCTCACCTCCATACGACGACTTCACGGTCCATCAGGAACGTAGCAGTGGGGCTCGGCCTCGCTCAAACCATTTCCGAGCGCTCGCCGTTCGGCTCCGTCTCCGGAACGTGCAGCACCGCCGTTCCCTTCCGGTGAGCGAGGCGTTCGAGGGTCCAGGTCGGGTGCTGCTGCAGCCAACGGGCGACTATGGCCTGCTCATCGGCGCGATCGTGGTCGTCGAGGAGGACCGCCGCTCCGGGGAGGAGAGCGTCGGCCAGCAGGGGTACGGCCGGGTAGCGGGCGAGCGGTGCGGACCATCCGGGAGGGCCGTCCACGAACAGCAGGCCGCAACCCCTCAGCTCGCGCCAGGCCGCCTCGCCGTACCAGGGCCAGGTCTCGCCCCGGATGGTGAACTGCTCCAGCGGAGCGAGCCGTACCTCGGCGAAGTCACCGAGACCCAGGCGGTGGAGCTCCTGCGCGGTCTGCTTGTGATAGCCGGGATCGTGTTCCAGGCTCACCACCCGGCCCGGTACGCCGAAGGTGCGCAGGGCGGTCGCGAGCCACAACGTCGAGGTGCCGCTGCCCAGTTCGACGACGAGTGCGGGGCGCCGCGACCGTATCTGCTCCACGAGGTACAGCAGCAGATCGGGGGCCGCGGCCCAGTTGTCACCCGGCGGGATGGGGGCGGAGGGCTGGAGAGCCTGTGCCAACTGCGCCAGTACGTCTCCGTCTTCGGTCTGCATGCTGCTGTTCCCCTCCATGGTGGTCGTCGCCGTACAGGGTGAGCGTGCCGCAGGCGCTGCGGCGGCTGCGCACGCCGATGAGGTGGTGTCGGTCACGCCCTGGCAGGATGGCCGGCATGGTGGAGCTGACCAGAGACGATCAGGGGTTCCTCGACACCGTCGCCGACCGCCTCGCCGCCCTTCCCACGGTCCGGGCCGTCGCCCTCGGCGGCTCCCGCGCCCAGGGCACGCACCGTCCGGACAGCGACTGGGACCTGGCCGTCTACTACCGCGGACCGTTCGACCCGGCCGATCTGCGCACCCTCGGCTGGGAGGGCGAAGTCTCGGAGGTCGGCGGCTGGGGCGGCGGTGTCTTCAACGGCGGCGCCTGGCTGACGATCGACGGCCGGCGCGTCGACGTCCACTACCGCGATCTCGACGTCGTCGAGCACGAGTTGGCGCATGCGGAGGAAGGGCGGTTCCGGGTGGAGCCGTTGATGTTCCACCTCGCCGGGATTCCGAGCTATCTGGTCGTGGCCGAACTGGCGGTCAACCGGGTGCTTCGGGGCGAGGCGCCCCGGCCGGCCCCCGTATCCGGAGAAGCTGCGGGTCTCCGCCGCCGAGCGCTGGCGCGACACCGCCCGTTCCACGCTCGCCTACGCGAAGGCCAACCACGCTCCCCAGGGCCGCCTCACCGAGGTCGCCGGTGCCATTGCCACAGCCGCCGTACAGACCGGGCACGCGGTGCTGGCGGCACGCGGGGAGTGGGTGACGAACGAGAAGCGGTTGCTGGAGCGGGCCGGACTGCGAAGGACTGACGCAGTCCTCGAGCAACTCGCCTTCGAACCGGAGGCGTTGGTGCGGGTGATCGAGAACGCGGAGGCTCTCTTCTCATCTGCAATGCAACCCTTGATCTCTCCGGTGCAACCCTTCACCGGCGGCGAATAATCCTTCGAGATTGCGCAGTTGTCGCTGCTACCGTCCCGGACGTGGCGAAACTCAATCAGATCATCGCAGTGGAGAAGGGCATCAAGTCCAAGGCGCACCAGGACCTGACGGCCGCTCATCACGGGCTGCAGAAGCCCGCTCTGCTGGCCGGTATCTCGCGTAC
Organism: Streptomyces sp. NPDC049541; assembly: GCF_044465725.1. Classification (NCBI taxonomy): domain Bacteria; kingdom Bacillati; phylum Actinomycetota; class Actinomycetes; order Kitasatosporales; family Streptomycetaceae; genus Streptomyces; species Streptomyces sp. NPDC049541. The sequence continues at coordinate 1,310,979 of NZ_JBITLY010000001.1, forward strand.
CTACCAGCCGAAGGACGAGGAGGGCGAGCAACTGCCGCCCGAGTCGACGCGGGTGCAGGTCCAGGCCGAGGACGTGCTGCGGGAGACCGCGGCGACCCTGACCCGGCTGTTCGACGTGACCGCCACGAAGGACTGGGCCAACTGCACGGCGCGCGCCGATGTGAAGGTGGACGGGCGGGTGCTGGTCGCCGATGTGCCGGTGTCGTACCTGCTCTTCCTCGAGAAGCAGCTTGTCGATCTCAACACCTTCGTACGGAAGCTGCCCGTGCTCGACGCCTCCGAGTCGTGGGTGCAGGACCCGTCCACGGATGCCTGGAAGACCGAGCCGGTACGGACGCTGCGGACCAAGAAGGTGCCGCGGAACCACGTCAAGGCCGAGGCGACCGAGAAGCATCCCGCTCAGGTCGAGGTCTACTACGAGGACATTCCCGTCGGGTACTGGACCACCGTGAAGTTCTCCGGCGCCCTGCCCGCCCGCCGCGTCAACGAACTCCTCGACCGCGTCGAGAAGTTGCAGCAGGCAGTGAAGTTCGCGCGTGAGGAGGCGAACGGCACCGATGTCGTCGACCAGCGGGTCGGTGACGCCGTGTTCGGCTACCTGTTCGGGTAGCCTTTGAGACTCCCCGGCCCCTTGCGGCCGGGGTGCGCGAAGAGCGCAAGCTGAAGCTGAAGCTTGTCGTGACTGCGCGGTTCCAGTGGAGGTTCGAGTCCTCCCCGCGGCATCAAGAGCAATGGGAGTGATCCCCGTGCCGCGGTAGCCCAATTGGCAGAGGCAGACCGCGATCAAACTCAGACTCTCGCTCCAGACTCAGCATTCGCCGTCGATCGCCGGATCGACCGGGCCCAGGCCCCAGCGCGTCGAAATGCTGGTTCAAGTCCAGTCCGCACAGCTCGATGTGCGGTGGTCCAAAGGCAGGACGCGACGACATAACGACTGACCTGGGTTCTCAAGCGTGCCGGCGTGTGAACATGGACGGCATCCCAGGGCCCGGGGGCAGGCTACGCCCCCGGGTCCGTCCGCGTTCCTCGGGGAATTGCGTTCGTCGCGGAATTGCGTTCATAAAGAAAGCGCCCTCCGGGCCAACCGTCACGCCCCGGAAACACAATCGTCCCGTTCGCTCCCGGAACGCGATCTACCGTGGGAACCACACCTCGCATACTCGGCCACCGTCGCCCGAAGGCACACCCCGCCCTCGTCCGTACAGGAGCCCAGCCCCCGTGACCCGTCCTGCCGCCCGCACCGGCTCTGAAACCCGTCACCTCGCGCTGCCGCCCTGGCTCGCCCACGCTCTCCGCGCCCAGCGCGGCCCCATCCCCTGGAGTGCCGTCGTGCGCGGTGCTCTTGCCGCCGGGCCGCTTCTCCTCGCCGCGGTGCTCGTCGGTCGCACCTCCCTCGGTGTCGTCGCCGCCATCGCCGCCATGCTCGCCGGGATCAACGACCGGCCCGGCAGCCGCCGCGCTTCCGTCAAACGGCTCGGCGTCCCTGCGCTCGCGGGGGCCTGTGGGCTGCTCGTCGGGACGTATGCCGGGGCGCATGTCGGAGCGGTCGTGCTCACCCTCCTGCTCACCGGTGTCGGGCTGCTGGCCGGAGGCGTCAGCGTCATCGGGCCCGTCGCCTCCGGCGCGGGGACGCAGTTGCTCGTCGCCTCCGCCATCGGGGCCGGGATGCCGGTCCCGGAGGCGGGGTGGCTGCGTGCCCTGGCCTTCCTCGCGGGCGCCGGATGGCTGCTCGCCCTGCGGCTGCTGCTCCCCACCCCCGGCGCCACCGCCGGTGACTTCCGGTTCGACGGGGAGCGGGCTGCCGTGGCGGCCGTGTACGAGGCCGTCGCGGATCTGCTCGAGGCGGCGGGGTCGAAGGACGGCATCGCGCGCCGGGCCGCGCTGACCGCGGCCCTCGACCATGCGCAGGACGCCCTCGCCGGCCCCCGGCTGCGGCGTTACGCCTCCTCCGCCGCGGAGCGACGGCTGCACGCGCAGTACGCCGCGGCCCTCCCGCTCGCCGAGGCCGCGACCGCACTCGCGTGGGCCGGGGAGGCCGTCCCCGGACGGGCGTCCGAAGGGCCCCGGCGGCTCGCGGCCGCCGTACGGGAGAACACGCACACCGGGCCGCTGCCCGCGCCCCACCGCTCGGCCCCCGCCCTTCGCGCCCTCGACGACGCGCTGCTGCATGCCGCCGACGCCTTCGACCAGGGGAAAGGGGGCGACCTGCACACCCGGCGGCGTACCGCCAAGGACCTGTTCCGTCTCGCCTTCGGGGCCGGTGGTCGGGAGTACGGGCTGCGGGTCGCCCTGTGCTTCGGGGCCGGTGCGGCCGTGGCGCAGGCCCTGCACCACGCCCGCTGGTACGGGCAGCACACGCACTGGTACTGGCTGCCGGCCACCGCCGTCTTCCTCGTCAAGCCCGACCTCGGGCCGCTGGTCTCGCGGGTGTTGTGCCGGGCGGCCGGGACGGTGCTCGGGGCTCTGGTCTTCGCCGGGTTCGCTGCCGTGCTGCCCCGGCCGGAGGGTCTCATCGCTCTCGTGGCCGTCAGCGGGGCCCTCATCCCCGTCGCCACCCGGCACTTCGCCGCGCAGACCGCCGTCGTGACGGTGCTCGTACTCGCCCTGGTGATGGTCGGCGGGGAGCCGCAGGCCTCCGCCAGCCGGATCGGTGAGACCCTGCTGGCCTGCGCGATCGTCCTCATCGTCGGGCATCTGCCGATGCCGGGGCAGCGGGGCGGGACGGTGCGGGCCCGGCTCGCCGCGGCGGGCAGCGCCGCGGACGCCTACCTCGCCCATGTTCTGCGTGAGGCCCGCGACCCCATGGCCGGACCCGACTCCCGGGCCACCCGCTGGACCCTGCGCCGCGAGGCCTACCGCACACTCGCCGAAGCCGAGACCGCCATCACCCTCGCCGCCGCCGAACTCCCCGCACTCGCCCGGCACTCGGAGGGCGCGGACGAGGTCGTCGCCGTCCTCGAACAGCTCGTCGACACCACCACCGCCTGTGCCGTGCAGCTCGACGACTCCGGGCGTCTGTCCGCCCGTCAGCGGGAGCAACTCACCGAGCTGCTGAGGCAGTTCGAGAAGGGACGCGAACGGACCGGACTTCGCCTGCCCGAGCTGCCCCTCGCCGTGTAGCACCCGCGCCGTGACCACGAGGTGAACTCACGGGCGACACACGGTAATTCGCACGACAGTTCCTGTCCCGCGACGCACACTGGTGCCTTCGTGTGCCCTCGTGTGCCTTCGTGCCCCAGTCCCAGGAGAGGTTCATGTCCCAGAGGCTCCTGCACAGACTCCCGCACCTGGTCGGTGCCACCACGGCCGCCGTCGCCCTGGCGGTGCTCGCGACCGCTCCCGCGTCCGCGGACGAACCGACCGTGTCCCAGCCCCGCGTTCTCGCCCACTTCGACCTCGCCGCAGGGCAGACCCCGGAGAACATCGCCGTCGAACCCGACGGCTCCGCCGACCTGACCTTCGCCTCCGCCCGGCAGGTCGCCCACGTCACCCGGCACGGGCACACCACGATCCGCGCGACCCTGCCCGACGAGCCGAACCCGAACACCCCCGTGCTGAAGGCCGCGACCGTCTTCGGCATCGCCCGCGCGCACGACGGCACCCTGTACGTCGACTACGCCACCGGCACCGACAAGACCGGCGTCTGGCGCATCGACCCCGACGGCAGCGCACCCCGGCAGATCGCGCAGCTGCCTGCGACCGCCCTGCCCAACGGCCTCGCCCTCGACGAGCGCCACGGCGTGCTGTACGCCGCCGACTCGGCCCAGGGCATCGTGTGGCGGGTCCCGCAGGCCGGGGGCACGCCGACCGCGTGGGCCGCGGACACCGCCCTCGACCCGGTCCCGGTCACGGGCGCCGGCTTCGGCGCCAACGGCGTCAAGGTCCACGGCGGAGCCGTATGGGTGTCCAACAGCGACCAGGGCACACTGCTGCGCATTCCCGTACGGCCGGACGGCTCCGCGGGCGCGGTCCAGACCCGGGCGACCGGACTCACCAACGTCGACGACTTCGCCTTCCCCGGACCGCACGACGACACCGTGCTCGCCGCCCTGATCGGCGTCAGCGAACTCGTCGAGGTACGCCCGGACGGCACCCACTCCGTCGTCCTCACCCAGGCGGACGGGCTGTCCAACCCCACCTCCGTGGCGGTGCGCGGCTGCACGCTCTACGTCAACAGCGCCGCGTACTTCACCGAGCAGGACCCGAACCTGCTCGTCGCCCACCTGGACCGCTGACGAGCCCGACGGCGGGGCGTGCCACTCGGGTGCGCCCCGCCGAGCCGATCACTGCCCGACCCGCACCCACACCGGCGCATGGTCCGACCCCGGCTTCCCCCGCCGGTCCGCCGGATCCGGCCCCACCGACGGCAGCCGCAGCGCCCCGTCGCCCGGCAGGCCCGTCCCCGCCGCCGTCACCCGCAGGACCAGGCGGTGGCTGACCAGGATGTGGTCGATCAGTTCGCGGCGCCCGGAGTTGATGCGGGAGTAGCGCTGCTCGGCGGGGATCAGCGGGGCCACGTCCCACAGCCGTTGCGCATCGCCCTGGTCGGGATGGTCGTAGCCCGGTGTGCCGATCTCGGAGCCGGGCGGGCCGAGCAGGATCTGCGTGGTCGCGGCCTGCACCTCGTCGTTCAGGTCGCCCAGCACCGCGACGTCCCGTTCAGGTCCGTCCCCGGCCAGCAGGGTGTCCGCCAGCGCCCGCAGGGTCGCCGCCTCGGCGGCCCGCCGGTAGAGGGCGTAGGCGCCGTAGCGGGCCCGTTCGCCCTCGTCATGGGGGAAGAAACGGTTCCCCGGATAGCTCAGCAGCTTCGACTTGAGGTGGGCCACAGCCACCCGCAGCGGACCGAAGTCCGTCACGACCTCGACCGCCAGGAAACCGCGCCCCGCCGCCGACACCTGCGCACCGGAGTCGTCCTCCTGCACCGGCCGCAGCTTCTCCGGGAACGCGTTCGTGTCGGCCACCACCTCCACCGCCGTACGGCTGAGGAAGCCGACCCGGATGCCCCGGCCGTCAGGATGCCCGGACAGCGCGACATGCCAGTCGCCGTCCAGCATGCCGACCAGGTCGTCCAACGCCTCGGGCTCGCCGACCTCCTGCACGCCGAGCAGCGCCGGGTCGAGCTCCGTGATCACGGCGGCGAGTGAGGCCAGCTTCGTCTCGTAGGCGGCCTTGTCCTTGGGCCCGAAGGGGCCGCCGGGCCGGTACAGGTTCTCCAGGTTCCAGGTGCCGAGGAGCATGCCGGGCCCCTTCCAGAAGCCGTGCGGCGAGCTGTGGTGAGGACAGGGTCCCCGAGACCGGCCGTTTCCGCGACCGGACGGGACCGGATGCGCGGATCGGCTCACGCAGGCCGACGACGGCGTCGTACGTTGGCGGGATGACCGACTCTCCCGCCGACCTCGTCATCACCGGCTGCACCGTCCTCGTGCACGACGACCAGGAACGGGTCGGGTTCGAGGAGGACGCCGCCGTCGTCGTACGGGACGGGGTCGTCGAGGCGGTGACGGCCGCCTCCGCGGTCGAGCACCTCGCCGCGGCCGAGCGCATCGACGGACGCGGCCAGGTCGCCATGCCCGGCCTGATCAACTGCCACACACACGCGCCGATGGTCGCACTGCGCGGTGTCGCCGAGGACCTGCCCACCGAGGAGTGGTTCAACGACGTCGTCTGGCCCGTCGAGTCCAACCTCACCGAAAGGCATGTGGAGCTGGGGGCGCGGCTCGCCTGCGCCGAGATGATCCGCGGCGGCGTCACCTGCTTCGCGGACCACTACTTCGCCATGGACGCGGTCGCCGCCGTGGTCGAGGAGTGCGGGATCCGGGCCCACCTGGGCGAGGCGTACTTCTCCTCCCAAGGTCCCCAAGGCCGGGAGAAATCCCTGGAGTTCGCGCTACGGCACCGGGGTGGCGCCGGCGGCCGCATCACCACCGCGCTCGCCCCGCACGCGCCCTACACCGTGGACGACGCGGACCTCGCCGCCACCGCCGAACTCGCCCGCGCACACGGCCTGCCCGTCCACATCCACGCCGCCGAGAACCGCGACCAGACCGACGTCAGCCTCGAACGCCACGGCGCCACCCCCGTCGAGATCCTGCGGCGCACCGGCATCCTCGACACCGACGTCCTCATCGCGCACGGCACCGGCATCACCGAGCGCGACCTGCCCGTGCTCCAAGGTGCTACCGGCCGCGTGTCGGTGGCCACCGCGCCCCGCGGTTACCTCAAGTTCGCGTGGCCCACCACCACCCCGATCCGCGCCCTGTACGACATCGGGGTCCCCGTCGGCCTCGCCACGGACGGCGCCGCCTCCAACAACTCCCTCGACGTGTGGGAGTCGATGGCGCTCACCGCCCTCATCCAGAAGCAGACCACAGGCGACCCACGCTGGCTGACCGCCCGTCAAGCTCTGCACCACGCAACCCTGCAGAGCGCCCGAGCGGTCGGCCTCGGCCACACTCTCGGTACCCTCGCCCCCGGCCGGCGCGCGGACCTCGTGCTCGTCGACCTCACCGGCCCGCACACCCAGCCGGTCCACGACCTCGCCGCCACCCTCGTGCACAGCGCCCGCTCCTCCGACGTACGCACGACCATCGTCGACGGACGGGTACTGATGCGCGACCGTGAGCTGCTGACCCTCGATGTCCCCGCGGTCGTAGGGGAGTTGGGGGAGCGGATGCCCGCACTGCTCGACCGTGGCCATGGCCGCCGGATCCAGGATTACAAGACCTGAAAATCGGCCCAGGAGAAGCGCTTTGCCGCCAACCATGGGTGATCGAACAGTCATGCCAAGTGGTTTCACGCTACACAGGAAGGCCGGGACGTACTCATCTCACGGGAGGCCGGCCGGTGGAGCTCACGATCGATGTGGCGGTGCTGCTCGCTGTCGTCATCTTCCTGCGGGCACGGCGCAAGCCGCTGGCCCGCACCCGTTCCGACGCCTGGCTGACCGTGTTTCTCGCCCTGACCTTCGGCGTGCTGATCGCCCCGACCACCTTCGGCCAGGGCGTCTTCCACGTCGTCGGTCAACTCGCCCAGGGGATAACGCAGTCGGCCCCCAACCCGTGAGCCCCCGCGCCCTACGCTGCTCCCATGGACCCCGCCGACGGCCTCCTCGACCACCCCTACGACGTCTACCGGCGGCTGCGCGAGACCGCGCCCGTGCACCGCATCGCCGGACCGGACGGCACTCCCGCCTGGCTCGTCACCCGCTACGACGACGTACGCGCGGCCCTTGCCGACCCGCGGCTCTCGCTCGACAAACGGCACGCCACCGCGGGCACGTACAAGGGGTTCTCGCTGCCGTCGGCGCTCGACGCCAACCTCCTCAACATGGACCCGCCCGACCACACCCGTGTGCGCCGCCTGGTCGGCCGGGCCTTCACCACGCGGCGCGTCGAGCAACTCCGTACGCCGATCCGCCGCACCGCCGACCGGCTCCTCGACGCGCTCGGCCCGCACGGCACCGCCGACCTGATCGCCGCCTACGCGGCGCCGCTGCCCATCACCGTCATCTGCGACCTGCTCGGCATCCCGGACGAGCACCGCTTCGACTTCCGGATCTGGACCGACACCCTCGTCGCCCCGGCCCCGGACGCCGGGCCCGAGGCCGCCAAGGAGGCGGTGGTGGCGATGCTCGGCTACTTCACCAGGCTCCTCGCGGACAAGCGGAGCGAGCCCGCCGACGACCTGCTCTCCGATCTGATCGCCGTGCGCGAAGAGGGCGACCGGCTCAGCGAGGACGAGCTGATGTCCCTCGCCTTCCTCATCCTCTTCGCCGGCTACGAGAACACGGTGCAGCTCATCGGCAACGCCATCCTCGCCTTGCTGCAACACCCCGACCAACTGGTCGCCCTGCGCGAGGACCTGACCCGACTCACCGCCGCCGTCCAGGAGTTCCTGCGCTACGAGGGCCCCGCACTGCTCGCCATCCGGCGCTTCCCCGTGGCGGACGTGACCATCGGCGGGGTCACGATCCCCGCCGGGGAGACGGTCTGGGTCTCCCCGTCCGCCGCCGACCGCGACCCCGCCCGCTTCCCCCACCCCGACCGACTCGACCTGGCCCGCGACACCTCCGGTCACCTCGCCCTCGGCCACGGCATCCACTACTGCCTGGGTGCACCGCTCGCCCGCGCCGAGACCGAGATCGCCGTCGCCGCCCTCCTGGAGCGCTTCCCCGAACTCGCACTCGCGGACGAGGACCTGCGGTGGCGCCGCTCCCTGCGCGGCCGCGGCCTGGTCGAGCTCCAGGTGACGTATACAGAAGGGCGTCACGATTAGTGCAAAGAGTTGAACAGAAAGTAGTCGAAACCTGGCCGGGATCTTCACTAAGTGACCGGATCCTCACAGTCCGCGGTGAACGAGTGTCAACTACGTCTCAGTCCGGCAACTGGGCGAGGCGTTCGGCCCCTGGAAGGCGTTAACTCCTACAAGTACGACGCTTTCTGGAGGTGCAGGATGGTGAACGGGCGAACAGTGCTCGAACGCTTTCCCGCGGGCGGGCCGCGGGGATCGTGGCCGGCCGAGGAGTTCGCGCATGCGCGGCGCCTGGAGGGGCTGGCCGCCGAGGTCGTCATGGACCTGGCGACGGACGCGTTTCTCGTGGTCGTCCGCGGCGAGGCGACCGCCGACGCGGTCGCCTGACCGCTCCGCAGCGGCGCCGGCTCAACCGGCCTTCGGTACCGGCGCCGAGTACTGCTCGGCCTGGAGCGAGTACAGCTCCGCGTAGATACCGCCGCTCGCCAGCAGCTCGTCCGGGGTTCCGGACTCCGCCAGTCGGCCCTGGTCGAGGACGTGCACCAGGTCCGCATGGCGCACCGAAGCCAGTCGGTGGGTGATCAGTACGACGGTCTGCCCGGCCGAGGCCAGGGCGCGGATCTTCTCGAAGACCTCCAGCTCGGCCCGCGCGTCCAGGGCCGCCGTCGGCTCGTCCACGACCAGGATCCGGCCGCGCCGGTAGGCGGCCCGTGCCACGCCGAGCCGCTGCCACTGGCCGCCGGACAGCTCGTGGCCGCCGTTGAACTGGCGGGCCAGCAGGGTGTCCAGACCGCGCGGCAGATCCGCCACCACGTCCTCCGCGCCGGCCTCGGCGAGGGCCGTGGTCATGCGTTCCTCGGTCAGGGGCACGGAGGAGCGGCCGATGGCCACGTTCACGCGGGCCGTGAACGGCCAGCGCTTGAAGTCCTGGGCGACCATCGCGACCCGCTCGGCGAGCTGGTGCCGGTCCGCGGTCGCCGCGTCGACGCCGTCCCACAGGATCCGTCCGCCGTCCGGCTTGTACAGGCCCGCGAGCAGCTTGACCAGGGTCGTCTTGCCGGAGCCGTTCTCGCCGACCAGTGCCACGATCCGGCCCAGCGGGAGGGTGAGCGTGATGTCGTCGAGGGCGGGGCGGGCGGACTCGCCCGGGTAGCTGAAGGTGACGTTCTCGAAGCGGATCTCCCGCGGGTCCTCGGGCAGCGGATCGCCGCCGACCGGGATCGCCCGCTCGGCCGCCTCTACGTACAGCTTCTGCAGATCGCCCACGAACAGGGCGTCCTCGTGGAGCGAATTGACCGCCACCACCAGGTTGTCCAAGCTGGACGAGCCCGTGCGGATCGCGATCACCGCCGTACCGGCCACGGACAGCGCCATCGCACCGGCGAGCAGCAGCCCGGCGAGCGTCGCGTACGTGGCCACGCTTGCGAGGCCCGTCCAGGCCGACGCGATCACCCCGGTGCGCGCCGCAAGCCGGGCCAGCCGCGCCTGCTCGGCCTCCGCCGTCTCCGCCATGGCGCGGTAGTGCCGCAGCAGGAAGGGCCCGACCCCGTGCACCCGGATCTCGGGCGCGGCGGCCGGTTCGGTGAGCAGGCCGCTGAGCAGATAGCCGGCCCGGGCGTGCTGCACCCAGGTGTGCCAGGACTGGTAGCGCCGCCGGGCGTTCGTCAGCGCGCTCCACGCCGTCGGCAGCGTCATCGTCGCCAGCAGCGGGAGCAGGACGGGGTGCAGTACGGTCAGCACGCCCGCCGCCGCGATCAGTGAGATCAGCGCGCTCACCACGCGCGTGGAGTACGAGATCATCCGCCGCGCCGAACCGGCGCCGTACTGCGCGGTGTCCAGCAGCTTGTGGAAGGCGTGGTCCTCGATCGCGGCCAGTTCCACGGCCGCGGCCCGTTCCAGATACAGCTCGGTCGCGACCCGCTCCACCTTGGGTTCCAGGCGTCCGGTCGCGTACGTCGACGCGCCCCGCAGCAGCGCCCCGAGCAGCGCCACGGCGGCCATCGCGGCCAGCACCGGTACGGCGTCGCGCAGCCGGTCCCCGATCGCGCCGCCGGAGATCAGCCGCCCCAGCACGCTGTTCATGGCGAGCAGGCCCACCGCCTGGGCCACGCCCCGACCCGCCTCGGCCGCCAGCACGATCCGCGCCGCCCGCCGGTCGGCCTGCCAGGCGAGCCGGAAGCTGGAGCCCAGCAGGGCCGGCAGCCGCGTCACCATGGCCCGGAAGCTCAGCTCCATGAACGCGTCCCGGTGCTGGTTCCAGCCCAGGTCGTAGCGCAACGGCCCGCCGAAGAGCAGCTGTTCCGACTCGGAGACCTCGGGCGGGGCCTCGCCGCGCTTCTTCTCCCGCCTGCCCGAGCCCTGTGATGTTCCGCGCCCGTCCGAGCCCTGTGATTCCGCCACCGTCGGCCTCCCCCGATCCACGTCGACGAACGGCCACTATCGCCGGACCGGACCCTGCGGGGGAGAGCGCGTGGCGCGGCTGGGCGAGCGCGCGGGCGTACGCCCGGCAAGGGCGCGATGTTTACGCAACCACGAGGGTCATGCGGCGGCCGGCCGCGACCACGTCGGCGGCGTCCCCGTCACCCGGCACAGCGCCAGATACAGCGGGATCGGTGGGGTGTACGGGAGTGTGCCGGCCGGCCGGTGGATGAGGTCGGGGACCGCCGGGGCGTCCGGAACTAGCGCCCCGGCGGCGTACTGCGCGGGCGTCGGCCACTGAAGTGCGTAGTCGGAGTCGGACGGGACGAGCCACCACCAGTGCAGCGCGTCGGCGTACACGCACCCCACGCGCGGCAGCCGGGACAGCACCAGCGGGCCGAAGCGGGCCGGCACCTCCACGGCGTCACAGCCCATCGGGGCCGTCATGCCGTCCGGCACCGGCAGCCGCCGGGACCTGCCCGGCGTGCGCACTCCGCGCCCGAGACGGACCAGCGTGTCCAGGCTCAGCACCCCGCCGCCGGACGCAGCGCTCACCGCCATGCGGCCCCCGTCCCGTGCTGCCCGTGGTGTGCGTCCCCACCGCGTGGTGCGGCCGCCTCGTCCTCGTCACCCGAACCACCGGCCGGGCCCGGCTTGGGACGGGCTCCCCAGCCCAGGTCGCTACAGGGCCCGCAGTCATGTCGGGGCGTGTCGGCCTTGCGCGGCAGCTCCGCCCAGACCAGCAGCCCAGGACCGTGCTCATGGGCGCCCCATGCGTCGCACAGCGCGTCGATGAGGAGCAGCCCCCTCCCGTGCTCCTCCTCGGGCCGCGCCCGCGACGCATGGGGCGCACCCGGGGAGCAGCCCTCGTCATGCACGGCTATGCGCACCAACTCGTCGCCGTCGTGCAGCTCGCAGACGATGTGACTGCTCGCCGTGTGCACAAGGGCGTTGGTGACCAGCTCGGAGATGACCAGAGCCGCGGTGTCGCAGATGTCCTCGCACACCGACCAGACGTTCAGCCGGGCCCTCGTCAGGCGTCTGGCCTGCGCGGGAGAAGCCGGGTGCGCGGTCAGCTCGAAGCGGAACCGGCGCTCGGCGATGGCCCCCGCGTGGCGTGCACCGAGGCTGTGGGGGCGGCCTTCGGCGGCGTCTGTTCCTAAGGGCGCGGACGGAATCACGCTTGCCACTATCGCCCCGGCGTGAACACTTGGCAAGTGTCACTCTGAAAATTGCAGAGTGCCTGTGACGGTGTGGCAGGCCGTGGCACACTGCTCGCAACAGCACGTCACGCGGCGCCACTTGGGATCGACGGAGACCCGTACGAAACCGTACAGATCTTCGAATAGGTCTTCGAATGGCGCCGTATGGCTGTCAGCATGCTTTTTTGGACTTTCAGCGGCCACGGGAGGTGGAGGGTGAGCGAACCGCGGTCCGCGCCGACGGTCGGTCAAGTCGTCCTCGGCCGCCGCCTGTTGGAGCTGCGGGAGCACGCCGGCCTCAAGCGCGAGGAGGCCGCCCGCATCCTCCGGGTCGCCCCCGCCACCGTCCGCCGCATGGAGACGGCCGAGGTCTCCCTCAAAATCCCGTACCTCCAGCTGCTCCTGAAGTCCTACGGCGTCTCGGACGAGGAGACCGAGGACTTCGTGCGGCTGGCCGAGGAGGCCAACAGGCCCGGCTGGTGGCAGCGGTTCCACGACATCCTGCCCGGCTGGTTCTCCATGTACGTCAGCCTGGAGGGCGCCGCGAGCCTCATCCGCTCCTACGACCCCCACTTCGTTCCCGGTCTGCTGCAGACCGAGGACTACGCCCGCGGAGTCCTGCGCTCGGGTGCGATCGGCCAGACCAGCCCCGAGGACATCGAGCGCCATGTCGCCCTGCGCATACAACGCCAGGAACTGCTCACCCGCCAGGACGCGCCCCGCTTCTGGGCCGTCCTGGACGAGACCGCGCTGCGCCGCCCGGTCGGCGGCCCGGAGGTGATGCGTGCCCAGATCGACAGACTGCTCGAGGCCACGAAGCTGCCCAACGTGACCGTGCAGGTCGCGCCCTTCGCGGGCGGCCCGCACCCCGGTACGTACGGGCCCTTCGTGCTGTTCCGATTTGCCATGTCAGAACTGCCGGACATGGTCTACAGCGAGTACCTGACCGGCGCCGTCTACCTCGACGCGCGCCCCGAGGTGGCGACCCACCTCGAGGTCATGGACCGCATGGCGGCACAGGCCGCTACGGCACATCGCACGAAGGAGATCCTCGAGGATCTCCGCAAGGAGCTGTGAATGGATCGCATCAAGGCGCGGGGCCACGTCTACAACGGCATGCCCGCACGGGAGTTGGGCAGCGAGGGCTGGCTCAAGCCGTGGAGCGGCGGCAACGGCGGCAACTGCCTGGAGGCGATGAAGCTGGCCGACGGCCGGATCGCCGTCCGCCAGTCCACCGACCCGGACGGGCCCGCGCTGATCTACACCACCGACGAGATGACGGCGTTCATCGAGGGCGCCAAGGCGGGGGAGGCGGACTTCCTGTTGTCGTGACGTGTTGGTCCGGCGCCTGCTAGGACCCTTGATCAACTGCCAGTCCTGATGGTGAACCAAGTCTTGATTGTGAACTGATGGGTCATCAATTAATGGTTGAGATCGACACCAGCAAGCCGCATACCGCCCGGATGTACGACTGGTGCCTCGGCGGCAAGGACAACTACCCGGTGGACCGCGGTACGGGGCGGTGGGGGCGCAAGCCCTGACCCCGGCGGTCACCGGGAGGCGCGAGGAGGCTCGTCCGCCTCCGGCGGCAGCACCCGGCACAGTGCCTCCAACGCCGCCCCGTACGCATGCTCGGAGGGCGTCGCGTACCCCACGACCAGGCCGTCCCGGGCCGCCATGTCCGCTGCCGGGTGACGGAATGCGGCCAGTCCGTCCAGGGCGACGCCCTGCCAGTCGGCGGCCTTGACGGCGGACCGTTCCGTGCCGGGCGGCAGCCGCAGCACCGCATGCAGGCCCGCCGCCACCCCGGTGACCTCGATGTGCGGTGCGTGCGCGGCGAGCGCCGCGACGAGGCGGTCACGGCGGCTGCGGTACCGCTGCCGCATGCGCCGCACATGACGGTCGTACGAGCCGGAGACGATGAAGTCGGCAAGGCTCAGCTGGTCGAGGACGCTCGCCCACGCCTCGCGCTCGCCCTTGGCCGCGAGCACACCGTCCACATACCGCCCGGGCAGCACCATCCAGCCCAGCCGCACGGCCGGCGACAGGCTCTTGCTCACCGAGCCGAGCAGGATCACCCGCTCGGGGTCGAGCCCCTGGACCGCCCCGACGGGCCTGCGGTCGTAACGGAACTCCCCGTCGTAGTCGTCCTCCACCACCACCCCGCCACGCGCGCGTGCCCAGTCCACCACCGCTGCCCGGCGCTCCGCGTGCAGTGGTCCGCCGGTGGGGAACTGGTGCGCGGGCGTGAGCAGAACGGCCCGCTCCCGCGCCAGCCGGTCCACCCGCGCGCCCTGTTCGTCCAGGGGCAGGGGTACGGTCCGCACGCCCGCGGCCGCCAGCAGCTCCCGGTGGAACGGCAGCCCGTACGCCTCCACGGCCAGCGGCCCGGCGAGGACCCGGTCCCGGCCGCCGAAGAGCAGCCGCAGCCCGTGCGCGAAACCGGAGCAGATCACGATCCGGTCCGGCTCGGTGCGCACACCACGCGCGCGTGCCAGATACTCCGTGAGCGCCTCCCGGAGCTCGATCCGGCCGGCGGGATCACCGGGGCCGAACACCTCGTTGGGCGCCTGTTGCAATGCCCGCCGATAGGACGCCAGCCAGGCCGCACGCGGGAAAGCGGACGCGTCCGGGGTGCCCTGGCGCAGATCGTGGCGCGGGCCACGCGCGCGTGGAGGTGCCTTTCGGGGCGTCCGCGCGGCCTGCCGCAGCGGTTCGGCGCGGTCTGCCACCCGGGTGCCCGAGCCCTGCCGGGCGCTCAGCCAGCCTTCGGCGACCAGTTCCGCATACGCGTCGGCCACCGTGTTGCGGGCGACACCGAGGTCGGCGGCGAGCGAGCGGTACGGCGGCAGCCGGGTGCCGGGAGCAAGCCGCCCCTCCCGCACGGCCTCGCGCAGCGCCCCGATGAGCGCGGCCCGCCGCCCACCCGCCTCGACCAGCTCCAGATGCAGGTCGGCCCCGATCTGCTCAGCGGAATTGACCCACGAATTCGCCATGGAAATGCACCCTACAGCCGGTCTTTCAGGCCCATAGGTTGGACACATGACGACGAACACGACGCACATCACGACGACGGCCCGCCTGGACTTCGCGAAGTCCGCCCCGAAGGTCTTCCGCGCCCTCATCGGTTTCGACGCCGCCGCCCGTGAGGGACTCGACCCGGCCCTCGTCGAACTGATCCAGATCCGGGCCTCGCACCTCAACCACTGCGCGTACTGCCTGCACATGCACACCAATGACGCCCGCAAGGCCGGCGAGAGCGAGGACCGGCTGCACATGGTCGCCGTCTGGCGCGAGGCCCGCCACTTCTTCACCGAGCGGGAACAGGCCGCTCTCGCCCTGACCGAGGCGGTGACACTGGTGGCCGACGGCGGCGTCCCGGACGAGGTCTACGCGCAGGCCGCGGCCCAGTTCGACGAGCAGGAACTGGCCCACGTCCTCGCCCTGATCCTCACCATCAACACCTGGAACCGGGTGGCCCTCTCGACGGGCAAGGTGGCGGGGACGGACGAGCGGCGCCGCTAGGGCCTGCCGTTTGGATCAGCCGGGCGTCGCGGGGCCTGGCACGCCCCCCACTGCCTCAAGGGTGTGGGGGGACCCCCATTGTCCCGCTCGGGGGCAGCCGGCAAGCGCCGTCAGCTACAGCCGACCTGATCCGAACGACAGGCTCCTGCCGGACCGACGGTTGCTACACCGTCATCGGACGGTCGTACGGCCCGATGGGCGCCGGCAGCCGCGAACTCCCCGTCAGATAACGGTCGACGGCCGCCGCCACCGCCCGCCCCTCCGCGATCGCCCACACGATCAGCGACTGGCCGCGTGCGGCGTCCCCGGCCGCGAACACACCGGGCACATTCGTCGCGAACCCCGCATCCCGGGTGATCGTCCCGCGTGGCTCCATCGCCAGCCCCAGCTGGTCCACGAGGCCGTCCTCCCGGTCGGGCCCGGAGAAGCCGAGCGCGAGCAGCACGAGGTCGGCGGGGAGCGTCCGCCCGGTGCCGGGCCGTGGACGCCGGGCCGCGTCCACCTCGACCAGGTGCAGCGACCGCACATGCCCGCTCTCGTCGCCGGTGAAGCGGAGCGTGGACGCCGCGAACAGCCGGGCGTCCGCGTCCGCCGCCGGCGCCGTCTCCAGATCCCGGGCCTCCTCGTGGGCGGCCGACAACCGGTAGATCTTCGGGTACGTCGGCCAGGGTTCGGCGTCCTCGTCGCGCGTGGCGCCGGGCTGGGCGTAGATGTCCAACTGCGTGACGGACGCGGCCCCTTCGCGCACCGCGGTCCCCAGACAGTCCGCCCCGGTGTCACCGCCGCCGACGATGACGACGTGCTTCCCGGCGGCGGACATCGGGGAGCTCTCCAAGTCCCCCTCGCACACCCGGTTGGCCAGCGGCAGATACTCCATCGCCTGCTGTATCCCTGCCAACTCCCGTCCGGGTACGGGCAGTTCACGCCAGGCGGTCGCCCCCGTCGCGATCACCACGGCGTCGTACCGGGCCCGCAGCTCCGTCGCCCCGACGTCCCGCCCGACCGCCGTCGACGTACGGAACTTGGTCCCCTCGGCCCGCATCTGCTCCAGCCGCCGGTCCAGATGGTGCTTCTCCATCTTGAACTCGGGAATGCCGTACCGCATCAGCCCGCCGAGCCGGTCGTCCTTCTCGTACACGGCGACCGTGTGCCCGGCCCGTGTCAGCTGCTGGGCCGCGGCCAGCCCGGTCGGCCCGGACCCGATCACCGCGACGGTCCGCCCGGACAGCCGGTCCGGCGGCCGCGGCGGCGCGAACCCCAGCTCCCAGGCCTGGTCCGCGATGGCGGCCTCGACGTTCTTGATCGTGACCGCGGGCTGGTTGATGGCGAGCACGCACCCCGCCTCGCACGGCGCGGGACACAACCGCCCGGTGAACTCGGGGAAGTTGTTCGTGGCATGCAGCCGGTCGGCCGCCTGCCGCCAGTCGTCCCGGCTGACCAGGTCGTTCCACTCGGGTATCAGATTCCCGAGCGGACATGCGTCGTGGCAGAACGGTATGCCGCAGTCCATGCAGCGGTCCGCCTGCTTGTTGATGATGGGCAGCAGCGCCCCGGGGACGTAGACCTCGTCCCAGTCCTGGACCCGTTCCGCTACCGGGCGGCGGGGCCAGTCCTGGCGAGGCGTGGTCATGAATCCCTTGGGATCGGCCATGGCCGTCTTCCTTGCCTACGCGTACGACGAGCCGTGCGTCATCGGGCGGCACTCTTTCGGCCACGATACGACTCCCGGGCCCCGTGCGCAGGGGAGATGGACAGCGCTTTCCGCCCTGCCTCCCGTCCTGCCCTTCCGCTCAGGTCAGCGCCAGCACGTACGCCACCGCAGAACCGGCCGAGGCGACCATCCGCACGTGGTTCCAGAACGTCCACTCGCGTATGTACGACGGCCAGTACGCGGCGGCTTCCGGGGTGCCCGGATCCAGCTTGGCCAGTATGTCGTTGCGCGGCACGTTCGCGACCATGGTCACCCCGAACGAGCCGAACAGATACAGCGCGCTGCCCACCAGCAGCTCCGCCCTCCCGTCCTCCGGCCACAGCACGAACGTCACCACGGCGAGCACCGCGCACAGCACCGCCGACCCCACGAACACCAGCATGAACGCCGGCATCACCGCGGTCGCATTGATCGCGTTCATCGCGGCCACGCCCTGCGCGGGAGGCAGCGCGGCGAGCCCCCTCATCACAAACGTCGAGAAACCGCAGAACACCCCGGCCACCAGACCGGTCCCGAGCACACCCAGCACCGTCAGCCAGAAATACGGTCCAGCGATCATGTCGTCAACTCCCGCGTAGAGCCGAGATCTTCCCCGGCACCTCCCGTCACCCCAAGTGAATTCCCGTACGAGCACAGTGACCATGGCCGAGGGACGCGGCCACATACGCGAGCGTCCAGGCGCGATCCGGCGACTGCGGGTCGCGACGCGGGTTGGCCGGCTGCTGTCGGAGTCGCCGCTTGCGGCGCGGGTCGGCTGGCTGGCGTGGGAGCCGGTCGTGGTGGCGGCGTGAGCGGGCTGGCTGCCGCCGGATTTGATCGCGACTTCGGTGTCGACCGGCTGGCTGCCGTTGCAGCCGCTGCTTGCGGTGCCGGTGGGCTGGCTGGCGTGGGAGTCGGTCGTGGTGGCGGCGTCAGCGGGCTGGCTGCCGTTGGAGCTGATCGTGGTGGCGGTGTCGAGGGGCTGGTTGCTGTCGGAGCCGCTGCTTGCGGTGCCGGTGGGCTGGTTGGCGCGGGAGTCGGTCGTGGTGGCGGCGCCAGCGGGCTGGCTGCCGTTGGGGCTGATCGTGGTGGCGGTGTCGAGGGGCTGGTTGCTGTCGGAGCCGCTGCTTGCGGTGCCGGTGGGCTGGCTGGCGCGGGAGTCGGTCGTGGTGGCGGCGCCAGCGGACCGGCTGCCGTTGGAGCTGATCGCGGTCGCGGCGCGGGTCGGCTGGCTGCCGTCGCAGTCGCCGCTTGCGGTGCCGGTGGGCTGGCTGGCGCGGGAGTCGGTCGTGGTGGCGGCGCCAGCGGGCTGGCTGCCGTTGGAGCTGATCGCGGTCGCGGCGCGGGTCGGCTGGCTGCCGTCGCAGTCGCCGCTTGCAGTGTCGGTCGGCTGGATGCCGCGGGAGCTGATCGTGGTCGCGACGCCAGCGGACCGGCTGCCGTCGGAGCCGATCGCGACCTCGGCGCCGACGGGTCGGCTGCCGCCCGATCTGCCTTCGGCAGGGGCCCCGTGCCTGTAGCCGACGCCTCGGTGCGTCTTGCAGAACGGTCCCGGCCTGTCACCGGCCCACCCGAGCCTCTCGCCAGCACGCCCGGCTCTTTCGTCAAGGGGCCTCGGCCATTCGGTAACCGAGTCCGGTTCTTCATCAAGGAACCCCCGTGTTGCGTCAATGGCCTCGCCTTTCGCCAACCGACCCGGGCCTTCTGCCGACGGCCCCGGATTTTGTGAATCGACCCGCTCTGTCGCTGGCGGGCCTTGGCCTTTCGTGGCGCGACTGCGGCCCTGCCGTCAATGGGTCTCGTCCTTTCGTCAACCGGGCCCGGTTCCTCGCCAACGAAACCCCGTCTTGCGCCAATGGCCCTGCCTGTCATCAATTGACCTGGTTCTTTTGCCGATGGCCCCCTCCCTTCGTGAGTCGTCCTCGGCCTTGTCGCCATGGGCCTCGCCCTTTCGTGGGCGACCGCGGCCTGTCACGCACGGACCTTGGCCTTTGCCAATGGACCGCGGCCTGTCGCCGATGGGCTTCGACCTTTCTGGACCTGACCGGGGGCCTTCCTCAGCGGATCCGCCTTTCCGGCCTTGCGCCTGCGGGCCCCGTACTCGCGCGCCCACGGCCCCCGGCCTTTCGCCACCCATCCCGCGTCACGCCGGCACCCGCCCCCGCGTCAACCGACCCCCGCCCCTCCCGAGCGCCACCCCCGCAGCACCGTCTCCACCGCCGCCCCTATCCGTCGACGGGCCTCGTGCCGTGGTACCCCGCTCATCAGCAGCTGGTCGTACGGCGTGTCCATGTGCCGTACGGAGGCCGCGACCGCCGAGACCACCGCCGTCTCGGACAGTGCCCGCCCCGCCGCGCTCCGGCCCACCCGCCCGCTGCCCCGCACCGACGCATGCGCCGCGATCGCCCGGGCCCGCTCCGCCGGGCACCCGGGAAACAGTCGTCGTATCTCCGCCGCGAACGCCTCCGTGAACCGCAGGTCCTCCGCGATCCGCCGCCGGGCGTCCCGCACCCGGCGCCGCCGCCGCGCCTCCGCGTCCGCCAGGCACCGCTCCTCTGCCCGGGCGAGCCCCGCCTCCTCGACCAGGACGCCCTGCCGCTCGTACCGCGCTTTGCGCCGGTTGAAGCGCACCACGACCGCCGACAGCGCACTCTCCTCCCGCGACCGCCGGGTCAGCGCGGTGTCGCCGCGCGGCAGGAACACCAGATGCCCGAGGTCGGCACAGTCGAGACACCGCGGTGCGCCCTCCTCGAGCACAAGCAGCGGCAACGGCCCCGCATGACACTCCCCGCAGTGCCGTCTCTTGATCGGCTGGAAGACGACAATCCCGGTGCGGTGCGCAGGAGTTGCAAGACGTGCCATAGGTGTTTCCTTCCCCCCGAGGGCACGGCGGACTACCGCGAAATCACGCCCACTGCACCCCCGCCCTCCACCCCTCTTCCACGCCGCCCCCTCTTGGGCGCGAGGCGTACCCCGGCCGACGGCTGACGCATCATGGGCGATGTGCGACTCGAAGCGATCACCTGGGACCGGCTCGGCGACCTCCTGGCCGAGCGACTGCTCGACCTCAAGCCCACCGACGGCAGCCCCTGGCCCCGCATCGCCTTCGACGGAGCCCCGGCGGCCCACCCGCGAGACCTCGCCGAACGCGTCGCCGAAGCCCTGCGGGTACGCGGCCGCCCCTCGCTGACCGTCGGCGCGGAGGGCTTTCTGCGACCCGCCTCCGTCCGTCTCGAGTACGGCCACCACGACGTCGACGCCTATTACGACGGCTGGTTGGACACCGGCGCCCTGTGGCGCGAGGTGTTCGGCCCCCTCGAACCCGACGGCGACGGACGCGTCCTGCCCGACCTGTGGGACCCGGTCACCGACCGCGCCACCCGCAGCCCCTACACCCAACTCCCGCGCGGCGGCTTCCTGTTGCTGCACGGCCCCCTCCTGCTGCGTCACTGGTTCCCCTTCGACCTCACTGTCCATGTCCTCCTCTCACCCGCCGCCCTCCGCCGCCGCACCCCCGAGGCCGACCACTGGACACTCCCCGCCTTCCAGCGCTACGCGGACGAGACCGACCCGGCGGGCATGGCCGACGTCCTGGTGCGAGCCGACGACCCGCGCCATCCGGCCTGGAGGGGTTGAACCACCGAGGGGTTGATCGGCAAACCCCTTTTACATGCATGCGCATGTAGTTACTGTGGTCCCATGACGACCTCCTCGAGTGATCCCGTCCCCTTCACCGACTCCGTCCGCACCCTCCTCGACGGCAAGAACTTCGCCAGCGTCGCCACCCTCGGCCCCGACGGCGCCCCGCAGAACTCAGTGGTCTGGATCAAGCGGGAGGGCGACACCGTGCTCTTCTCCTCCACCGACGGGCGCCAGAAGGTGCGCAACCTCCGCCGCGACCCCCGCATCAGCCTCTCGGTCTTCGATCTCGCCGACCCCTACACCTCGGTCGAGATCCGCGGCACCGCCGAGATCCTCCCCGACGAGGGCAAGCGGCTCCCGTACGAGCTCTCGCACAAGTACCTCGGCATCGACCCGCCCGGCGAGAAGGACGACGAGGTCCGCGTGATCATCCGCATCGTCCCGCGGAAGATCGTGGGTTTCTCGGCCTGAGGCTTCTGGGCGGCGTCTGCCGGCCGCCCGTCACCGCCTGGTTCCGGGTGCAGGTGCCGGGCCGCGCGGCGACAATGTAGGGCGCCGGGACTAGCGGTGCCTCCCCGCACCGCGCCGGCCGTCCGGCACCGGGAGGTACTCCATGACCACCGCCGGAGACATCATGCACCGTGGCGCCCAGTGGATCCCCGCCCACGAGACACTGGACCGCGCGGCCCAGCTGATGCGCGAACTGAACGTCGGAGCCCTGCCCATCAGCGACCAGAACGAACGGCTCTGCGGCATCCTCACCGACCGCGACATCGTCATCGGCTGCGTGGCCATGGGCCACGACCCGGCCAAGGTCACCGCCGGCGAGATGGCCCACGGCACCCCCCGCTGGATCGACGCGAACGCCGACGTCAGTGACGTGCTCCGGGAGATGCAGGACCACCAGATCCGCCGGCTCCCCGTCATCGAGAACAAGCGGCTGGTCGGCATGATCAGCGAGGCCGATGTGGCCCGGCATCTGACGGAGGAGCAGATCGCCGACTTCGCCCACAGCGTGTACGCGCGGAGCACGACGCGCTGACCCGCCCGACGGAGCGCCTCACAGCCAGCCGCTGCGCCGGAAACCGCGGTACAGCACCAGGCACGCCACCGCCATCACGCCTATGACCAGGGGGTAGCCGAAACTCCAGTGCAGCTCCGGCATGTAATCGAAGTTCATGCCGTACACACCGCAGACCATCGTCGGTACGGCGATCACCGCGGCCCAGGCCGTGATCTTCCGCATGTCCTCGTTCTGCGCGACCGTGACCTGCGCGAGATGGGCCTGCAGGATCGAGTTGAGCAGTTCGTCGAAGGAGGCGATCTGCTCCTTCGCCCGCATGACATGGTCGAGGACGTCCCTGAAGTAAGCCTGTATCTCCGGGTCGACCACGCGGATGGGCCGGGTCGCCAGGTCCTCGACGGGGCGGCCGAGGGGGACCACGGCCCGCTTCAGCTCGAGGAGTTCACGCTTGAGCTGGTAGATCCGGCCGGGGTCGGCCCGCGCGCCGTTCTCCGCGAACACGTCCATCTCCACCTGGTCGATGTCCGCCTGCACCGAGTCGGTGACGAGCAGATAGTCGTCGACCACATGGTCCGCGATCGCGTGCAGCACCGCGGCCGGCCCCTTCGCGAGTTGCTGCGGGTCGGCCTCCAGTCCCTCGCGCAGCGGCCCCAGCGAACCATGCATCCCGTGCCGGACCGTGATGACGAAGTCCTCGCCGACGAACACCATGATCTCGCCGGTGTTCACCACCTCGCTGGTCGCCGTCAGCTCCTCGTGCTCGACGTAGCAGACCGTCTTGAACACCGCGAACAGCGTCTCGCCGTACCGCTCCAGCTTCGGGCGCTGATGGGCCTCGATCGCGTCCTCGACCGCCAGCGGATGCAGATCGAAGAGCTCGGCGATGCCGGCGAACTCCTGGTCGGTCGGCTCGTGCAGACCCAGCCACACAAACCCGTCGCCCTTTTTCCGCACCCGCTCCACGGCGTCGACCAGATCACTCCCTCCGGGCACCCGCACGCCGTCCCGGTACGTCACGCAGTTCACCACCGAGGAGCCCAGCGGGGACCGGGCCGGGTGACTCAGGTCGACGCGTGGCCGACGCCTTGCCAGCCGTGCCACCTTGCGCAGGCCGCCCACCCCGCTGAGGTGGGTGACCTTGCGCAGATTCCCTGCCATGGACATATGGATCTCCTTGCGTGGATCTCCGGGCTCGATGCGCGGTTCGCGGTTCGCCCCCGTGGTGAGCCGCTTGTCTGTGCCTTGGCGCGCCAGTGTGCCAGGTCTGTGTAAGGGGTGGGTGAGCCTGTGGGAACAGGGCATTCCGTTTGGTTCCCGCCTGTGGACGAAGGGGTTGGCCCACGGAACGTCTGCCCGGCTTGCGGGAGGTGACTCGTCGCCGCTTCCCGCAAGCCGGGCAACTGGGATGATCGCGTCATGAACCGATCCGACGGCTATCTGCTCGACAACCGGCAGACCGAGGCGGCAGAGCGCTTCGACGCCTTCGCCTCCCTCTTCGACCCCACCACCTTCCGGCACCTCGAAAGGCTCGGCCTCGCCTCCGGCTGGCGCTGCTGGGAGGTCGGCGCGGGCGGCACCTCGGTGGTGTCCTGGCTGGCCGAGAAGGTCGGCCCGACCGGGCAGATCGTCGCCACCGACATCGACACGTCGCTGCTCGCCTCCGTGGCCCGCCCACCGGTGGACGTGCGCGTCCACGACGTGGGCGCCGAGGAACCGCCGGGCGAGGGCTTCGACCTGGTGCACGCCCGGCTCGTCCTTGTCCATGTGCCGGACCGCGAACGGGCGTTGCGGTCGATGATCAAGGCCCTGCGGCCCGGCGGCCGGCTCCTGATCGAGGATGCCGACCCCGCCCTGCAGCCCCTGGTCTGCCCCGACGAGCACGGCCCCGAGCAACGACTCGCCAACCGTCTGCGGCACGGCTTCCGGCAGCTGCTCGCCGACCGTGGCGCCGACCTCTCCTACGGCCGCCGCCTGCCACGCCTGCTCCGCGAGGCCGGCCTGCACGGCGTCGAAGCCGATGCGTACTTCCCGCTCACCTCCCCGGCCTGCGCCGCCCTGGAGTCGGCCACGATCCGCCAGATCCGCGGCACCCTCGTCACCGCGAACCTCGCCACGAACGAGGACATCGACCGCCACCTGGCGAACATCGAGGCCGGTGGCATGGACCTGGCCACGGCCCCGATGATCTCGGCATGGGGGAGCAAGGCGTAGTCCCTCGAGCGGGAGCTCCGACACCCTTGCGGCCAGAAGGAGGCGGTACCAGCCTGAAGGACATGACGGACAACACGCCACGTCTCGACCATGTCGTCCTGTGGGTACACGACCCTGTCGCCTCGGCGGACTTCTACGAGAAGGCGGTCGGGCTTCGCCCCCTGAGGATCACCGAGTTCTCCGCGGGGAAGGCGTCGTTCCCGTCGGTACGGCTCAACGACGAGACCATCCTCGACCTCATGCCCCACTCCATGGCGGAGCACATGAAGATGCTCCCCGGTGCCGCCGACAGCGCGGGCCACCCCGTCAACCACGTCTGCCTGGCCCTGCCCGGCGACGACTTCGACGCCCTGCACGGCCGCCTCCAGGAACGCGCCGTACCCGTCTCCGAGTTCTCCTACGACTCCTACGGCGCCCGCGGAAAGGCCAGGCGCAGCTTCTACTTCCGCGACCCGGACGGGAACGTCTTCGAGGCCCGGCACTACGACTAGCGAGGTGCCCTGGGTCCAGCGGGGTGCCCACGCGCGCATGGCACCCCATCGGCATGGGGGAGTCTGCTACCGCCTCCGCGTCCCGCCACCCTGCGCACGCCCCCGGAGCCCGGGTCTCAGAACAGCGGCTCGGGCAGTACCCCCTCCAACGCGAGGAGTTTGCGCTTGGTCTCCAGACCGCCCCCGAACCCGCCGATGCCCCCGTCGCTCTCCACCACCCGGTGGCAGGGCACGACGACCGGCAGCGGATTGGAGCCCATGGCCATTCCCACCGCCTGGGCCGCGCCCGGCTGACCCACCCGGCCGGCCAGGTCGCCGTACCCCACGACCGCGCCGTAGGGCACCCCCGTGGCCAGTTCGCGCAGAACCTGCCGGTTGAAGCCCGAGATCAGCGACCAGTCCAGCGGCAGCTCGAAGTCCCGCCGCTCGCCCGCGAAGTACGCCTCGACCTGCCGTATCGCCTCGGCCAGCAGGGGCGAGCCGGGTGCCTCGACGGGCTCGCGGCCCAGCCGGGACGCCAGCCGCTCGAGCGCCCTGTCACGCACCGCGTCCGTGGCGTGGAACACGACGTTGACCAGGCCCTCGCCGGTCGCGGCCAGTAGCAGCGGACCGATCCCGGTACCGACCACCGCCCACACGACCTGCTGTTCGTACTGCCCATCGCTGTCCATGCGCCCACCGTACGACCCGCCACTGACAACGCCCCGACACCGGAGCTCAGGGCTCCTGCAGTGCGGCCCGGACCACGTCGGGCTCGTTGGTGATGATGCCGTCCACGCCGTACCGGGTGATCTGCCGGGCGGTGTCCGCATCGTTCACGGTCCATGTGAAGACGCTGAGCGGCTTGCCGTGGGGTCCCGTGAACGCGTGCACAGCGGCGACGTAAGCCATCGAGACGGAGCCGACGGAGGGATTGATCCCGTCGGTGAAGCGCGCGTAGGCGGGCAGGTCCGAGAACTGCGGTGTACCGAGGAAGCTGGTCCTGACGGCCGGCTTCAGGTCGTGGACGATCCGCAGGCTGTCCGCGCTGAAGCTCTGCACGATCAGCCGGTCGGCCAGGTGCTGCGGGTCGAGCCAGCCGTCGTTGCCGAGCACCTTCAGGGTCTGCTGTTCGATGCCCGGATACAGCTCGGGATTCTTGATCTCCAGCAGCAGCTTCTGGTGGTTGTGCTCGACCCGGCGCATGTACTCGTCCAGCGTCGGCACGCGCGCGCCCGCATAGCGGCGGCCGAACCAGCTCCCCGCGTCGAGGCGCGCGATCTCGGCCGCGGTGAAGTCCTTCACCTCCCAGGACGTCCGGCAGGGGAAGACCTCCTCGACGTCGGTCGTGCGCTGCAGGCTGTCGTCGTGGATGACGACGAGCTCACCGTCCTTGGTGCGCTGGACATCGTTCTCCACCCAGGCGATGCCCAGCCGGGCCGCCTTGTCGATGGAGGCCAGGGTGTTCTCGGGCGCGTAGGCGGACGCCCCCCGGTGCCCGATGACCAGCGGCCGTGCGTCGACGTCGCCGGCCCGCGCGGCGGAGCCGGGCAGCAGCAGGCCGGCGGTCCCCAGGAGCGCGGTGGTGAAGGCGGCGACTGCGCGCGCGTGCATGCGTACTCCTCGCGTCGTGTGAACACGGACAGCTCAACTGTGACAGCAGAGCGTCAACGACGGTGGCGTACAGAACGACCACACATTGAACGGAGTCGCCCAAGTCCGCTCACTGGGGCCGCACAACTGGGGCAACGACGTGTTTCTTTGCCGGAAAATCGTTCGACCATTCTGGTGGGGGTCATACTCTCTGCCTCAACCCTGACCGCTCGGGCGGTGCTGGGAGGGGGCGCATTTCAGGGAATTCCGGGACGTAAGAGGGCGGGAAGGGCAGCCGCGCATGCAAGGCACGGTCGACGGATTCAGCTACGGACTCGTCACACCGGTGGTGGCCTATCTCATGGCCTCCCTCGGTGGCGCCCTGGGGCTGCGCTGCACGACCAGATCCATGCTCGTCGCCCACTCCTGGCGGCCCGGCTGGCTGGCCCTCGGGTCGGCGGCCATCGGCTCCGGCATATGGACCATGCACTTCGTCGCGATGATGGGGTTCACGGTCAAGCAGGCGCCGATCCACTACGACAAGCCGATCACGTTCGCCAGCCTCGGTGTCGCCATTGTCATGGTGGGTATCGGGATCTTCATCGTCGGTTACAAGGGCACGAAGGGAACGGCCCTGTTCACCGGGGGCACGATCACCGGCCTGGGAATCGCCTCGATGCACTATCTGGGCATGGCCGGAATGCGCCTGAACGGACGGCTGGAATACAACACGGCGACCGTCGCCGCCTCCGTCGTCATCGCGATGGTGGCCGCAACCGCCGCCCTGTGGGCGGCCGGACAGGTCAGGGGCTTCCTGTGGAGCGTGGGCGCGAGCCTCGTCATGGGACTCGCCGTCAGCGGCATGCACTACACGGGCATGGCGGCCCTCAGCGTCCACCTCCACGACACGGCGGCCACGGCCGCCGGGGACTCACCGGCCGCACTGCTGTGGCCCATGCTGGTGGGCCCGCTCGCCTTTCTCCTGCTCGCCGCCGTGGTCGTGATGTTCGACCCGCTGATGGTCATGGGCAAGCCCGCCCTGAGCCCCGCCGAGAGCAAGCCGGGCGTCCCGGCCCACCCGGCCGTCCATCACCAGGCCCACCGCCCCCCGCTCCGCCCCGCCCGGCAGCCGGGCCGACGCAGCTACCGCACCCCGCAAAACCGCTGATCGGCCCGCGTTGTCAGTGCCGGGTCGTACGGTTGATTCCATGCGGCCCGTTTCCAACATCGAACGCACGGTGGCGCCCTTCGAGGTCGTCAGCCCCTATCAGCCCAGCGGCGACCAGCCGCAGGCCATCGCCGAGCTCGCCCGGCGCATCGAAGCAGGCGAGAAGGACGTCGTCCTGCTGGGCGCGACCGGCACCGGCAAGTCCGCCACCACCGCGTGGATGATCGAGAAGCTTCAGCGCCCCACCCTGGTGATGGCGCCGAACAAGACCCTGGCCGCCCAGCTGGCGAACGAATTCCGCGAGCTGCTGCCGAACAACGCGGTCGAGTACTTCGTCTCGTACTACGACTACTACCAGCCCGAGGCCTACGTCCCGCAGTCGGACACCTACATCGAGAAGGACTCCTCGATCAACGAGGAGGTCGAGCGCCTGCGCCACTCCGCGACGAACTCGCTGCTCACCCGCCGGGACGTCGTCGTGGTCGCCTCGGTCTCCTGCATCTACGGCCTCGGCACGCCGCAGGAGTACGTGGACCGCATGGTCCCCCTGAAAGTCGGCGACGAGATCGACCGCGACCAGCTGCTGCGCCGCTTCGTCGACATCCAGTACACACGCAACGACCTGGCCTTCACCCGGGGCACCTTCCGGGTCCGCGGCGACACCATCGAGATCTTCCCGGTATACGAGGAACTCGCCGTCCGCATCGAGATGTTCGGCGACGAGATCGAGGCGCTCTCCACGCTCCACCCGGTCACCGGCGAGATCATCAGCGACGACCAGCAGCTCTACGTCTTCCCGGCCTCCCATTACGTGGCGGGACCGGAGCGCCTGGAGCGGGCCGTCAACGACATCGAGAAGGAACTCGGCGAGCGGCTGGCCGAGCTGGAGAAGCAGGGCAAACTTCTGGAGGCCCAGCGGCTGCGGATGCGCACCACGTACGACCTCGAGATGCTCCGCCAGATCGGCTCCTGCTCCGGCGTCGAGAACTACTCGATGCACTTCGACGGCCGCTCGCCCGGGTCCCCGCCGAACACCCTGCTCGACTACTTCCCGGACGACTTCCTCCTCGTCATCGACGAGTCACACGTCACCGTCCCGCAGATCGGCGCGATGTACGAGGGGGACGCCTCCCGCAAGCGCACCCTCGTCGACCACGGCTTCCGCCTGCCCTCCGCCCTCGACAACCGGCCGCTGAAGTGGGAGGAGTTCCAGGAGCGCATCGGGCAGACGGTCTATCTGTCGGCGACCCCGGGCAATTACGAACTCTCGCGCGCCGACGGCGCCGTGGAGCAGATCATCCGCCCCACCGGCCTGATCGACCCGGAGGTCGTGGTCAAGCCCACCG
Source organism: Streptomyces sp. NPDC049541 (assembly GCF_044465725.1). Taxonomy (NCBI): domain Bacteria; kingdom Bacillati; phylum Actinomycetota; class Actinomycetes; order Kitasatosporales; family Streptomycetaceae; genus Streptomyces; species Streptomyces sp. NPDC049541. The sequence continues at coordinate 1,339,518 of NZ_JBITLY010000001.1, forward strand.
AGGGCCAGATCGACGACCTGGTGCACGAGATCCGCACCCGGACCGAGAAGGACGAGCGCGTCCTGGTCACCACCCTCACCAAGAAGATGGCCGAGGACCTCACGGACTACTTCCTGGAGCTCGGCATCCAGGTCCGCTATCTGCACAGCGACGTCGACACCCTGCGCCGCGTCGAGCTGCTGCGCGAACTGCGCTCCGGCGAGTTCGACGTCCTGGTCGGCATCAACCTGCTGCGCGAGGGCCTCGACCTGCCGGAGGTGTCCCTGGTGGCCATCCTCGACGCCGACAAGGAAGGCTTCCTGCGTTCCGGTACGTCGCTGATCCAGACCATCGGCCGCGCCGCGCGCAATGTCTCCGGCCAGGTCCACATGTACGCCGACAAGATCACCCCGGCGATGGAGAAGGCCATCGAGGAGACCAACCGCCGCCGGGAGAAGCAGGTCGCGTACAACACGGCCCACGGCATCGACCCCCAGCCGCTCCGCAAGAAGATCAACGACATCGTCGCCCAGATCGCCCGCGAGGACGTCGACACGGAGCAGCTGCTCGGCTCGGGCTACCGCAAGCTGAAGGACGGCAAGGGTGCCAAGGCACCCGTCCCCGCCCTCGGCTCCAAGGCGGCCGGTGGTGCCAAGTCCGCCAAGGGCAAGGCCAAGGAAACGGTTCCGACCGACCGTCCCGCCGCCGAACTCGCCGAGCAGATCGAGGAGATGACGGCGCGCATGCGCGCCGCCGCCGCCGACCTCCAGTTCGAGATCGCGGCGCGGCTGCGCGACGAGGTCTCCGAGATGAAGAAGGAACTGCGCCAGATGAAGGAGGCGGGCCTGGCCTGAGCACCCGCTGCCGCTGCCGGACCTCGGCCCTGCGCTCTGTGTTGCAAGACCGACACAAAGTACGGGTCGGGGTGCGGCACTCTCGGTGGCCCTGCGTAGGGTTTTGGGCAACCGCGGACTTTGCGGCAACAGGGGACAGTTCGAGAGGGGAACAGCGCGTGACCGTCAACATGACCAAGGGTCAGGCCATCAGTCTGCAGAAGAACGACGGAGGCAGCCTGACCGCGGTCCGCATGGGTCTCGGCTGGCAGGCGGCTCCCCGGCGCGGCCTGTTCGGCTCGCGCACCCGGGAGATCGACCTGGACGCCTCCGCCGTCCTGTTCGCCGACAAGCAGCCGGTCGACGTGGTCTTCTTCCGCCACCTGGTGAGCGACGACGGCTCCGTGCGCCACACCGGTGACAACCTGGTCGGCGGCGTGGGCCAGGGTGGCGACGACGAGGCGATCCTCGTGGACCTGGCGCGCGTCCCGGTCCACATCGACCAGATCGTCTTCACCGTGAACTCCTTCACAGGTCAGACCTTCCAGGAGGTGCAGAACGCGTTCTGCCGCCTGGTCGACGAGACCAACGGCCAGGAGCTCGCCCGCTACACGCTGGCGGGCGGCGGCGCCTACACGGCCCAGATCATGGCGAAGGTGCACCGCTCGGGCCCGGGCTGGACGTTGACGGCCCTCGGCACCCCGGCCAACGGCCGCACCTTCCAGGACCTGATGCCGGCGATCCTGCCGCACCTGTAGAGCCACCTGCCAGGGCCCGCCGCGAAAGACGGGCCCTGGCGGCACACGACACGACCTACCAGCGACACAGGGGGACGAGGGCGATGACGGCCGAGCTGGTGCGGGGGCAGAACCACCCGCTCTCCCAGTCCCGTCTGGAGATCCGGGTTGCAGCCGGCACGCCGCTCGTGGCCTCGGCCACGCTCAGCGACGAGAACGGCAAGGCCCGTGGCGTCGATTGGGTGGCCCATCCCGGCGCGCCCACCCTGCCCGGGCTCGAGGTCTCCAAGCAGGCGGCCGCCGACCACCGTCTCGCGGTGGACCTGGACGCCATGCCGGAGGCCGTGCACCGGGTCAATGTGCTGCTCGCCCTGCCCACGGCGGGCGGGCAGGGCCCGGTCCGCTTCGGCACGGTCGCCGCCCCCTTCGTGGCGGTCACCGGCCTGGACGGCACCGAGGTCGCCAGCTACACGATCACCGGTCTGGACGCCGAGTGCGCCGTCGTCGCCCTGGAGCTCTACCGCCGGCAGGGCGCCTGGAAGGTGCGTGCCGTCGGCCAGGGATACGCGGGCGGCCTCGCCGAGCTCTTCGCCGACCAGGGCCTGACCGAGGCCCACCGCCTGGCGGGCGTCATCAACGATGCAGTGGCCCAGGGCCTGGCCCGCTCGGTGCCGGCACCCCCGCAGCGCACCGCGGAGGGGGACCGCACCCGCCGGGCCGCCGCCCCGGCGCACGGACCCGACCAGGGCGGTCCCGCGGCACCGCAGGGCGCCCCCGGTGCCGTACCACCACAGACCACATCTCCGTATGGACCACAGGGCACCCGGCCGGGATACCCGACGGATCCTTCCGCCATCACGCAGCCGTCCTCGCCCGCCGCCGGCCCGGTCGACTACAGCCACCCGGGCCGGCAGGCCGCCGCTCCGCCACCGCCCCCGCCGACGGTGTCTCCGGCCCCGCCAGGACAGCCGGCGCCGCCGGTCGCGGGTGACGCGACCGGCTGGTCCATGGACGAGCGGTTGTACAACCAGGTCTGGGGCATGTTCGAGGACCTGGCCCGCACCACGGCCGCCTACCGCAGCGCCGTCGACTTCGCCGACTCGCGCATGGAGAAGGAGCTCGACCAGGCCCTGTCCGACCCGCGCAGCAGAATCGGCGGACAGGGCGAGGCGGCGCGCGAGGCGGCCCGTGCCAAGCACGCGCAGCTGGTCGACCAGGCCAGGGCGGCGCTCGACCGGGACCTCGCCCAGCTCGCCGCCGAGGCGGAGGTCGTCGAGCCCGCGCTGCCGCCCGCGTACGCGCGCTGGGACAACCCCGTCTGGCACGGCTATCGAGTGCCGATGGAGATCCCCATGGCCCTGCGCCTGGGCGACCTCTCGCTGCCCGAGAGCGAGCTGCTGCGCATCCCGATGCTGGTGCGCCTGCCGCTCGAACGCGGCCTGTGGATCGACAGCGGACGTCCCGCCTCGCTCGACGACTCCTCAGCAAGCGCCGATGAGCTGGGGCGCCTCGCGATGGACACGGCGGTGGCGCTCGCGGCACGACTGCTCGCGGTCCACCCGGCGGGCGAGTTCACCGTGCATGTCATCGACCCGGCAGGCTCCGCAGCTCAGGCGCTCGCACCGCTGGTGCACAGCGGTGTGCTCGCGACCCCGCCCGCCCTGGGCGCGGCGGGCGTGGCGGACGTCCTGACCCGGCTGACCCAGCGTGTCGACCTGGTGCAGATGGCGGTGCGCGGTGGTGCGGCCGACTCGCTCCCGCCCGGCCTGGACACCGCCGAGCAGCTCCTGATCGTCAATGACTTCCCGCACGGCTTCGACGACCGGGCGGTGACCCAGCTGCGCTACCTGGCGGACGAGGGCCCGGCCGTGGGCGTCCATCTGATGATGGTCGCGGACCGCGAGGAGGCCGCCGGCTACGGGCCTCTGCTCGACCCCCTGTGGCGTTCGCTGCTGCGCCTCACCCCGCTGCCCGACGACCATCTCGCCGACCCGTGGGTCGGCCATGCCTGGACATACGAACCCGCCCTCGTGCCCCCCGGCAGCCAGGTGCTCCAGCAGGTGCTCACCCAGGTGGCAGCGGCTCGCACCAAGTACCGGTAAAGGCATGCCGACCTGGCACTTTGACCTTCCCTTTGCTAATTGCTTTACCTTTCCTTGGTGATTGGGGTACTGTAGTCCTCACGGAGGGGAGTACTCCCTGTCGACTGCGGCGTACCCGTCAATACGGATCAGAGCTGATCCCGGGGCGTCGGCCCACCGTGGGTGGAAGAGACCTCCGGCAGCGCGACGACGCTGGTCATTGCCGTTACGTATTGCCGGAGGCACAGTGGATGTTTCCCCGACCCTGTGGGTCCTGACCATCGTGGGCCTTGCCGCCCTGATCGCGGTCGACTTCTTCATCGGCCGCAAGCCGCACGACGTCTCGATCAAGGAAGCCGGGATCTGGACGGTCGTCTGGATCGCCCTGGCCGGGCTCTTCGGGCTCGGTCTGCTCCTCTTCGGTGGCGGCCAGGCCGGCGGAGAGTTCTTCGCGGGCTTCATCACCGAGAAGTCCCTGAGCGTCGACAACCTCTTCGTCTTCGTCCTGATCATGGCGAAGTTCGCGGTGCCCTCCCAGTACCAGCAGCGGGTGCTGCTCGTCGGCGTCCTCATAGCCCTGGTCCTGCGGGCGATCTTCATCGCCGCCGGTGCGGCGATCCTCGCCAGCTTCGCGTGGGTCTTCTACCTCTTCGGCGCCTTCCTCATCTGGACCGCCTGGAAGCTCATCCAGGAGGCCCGGGCCGACGAGGAGGACGAGGAGTTCGAGGAGAACAAGCTGCTCAAGGCCGCTGAGCGCCGCTTCGGCGTCGCCGACCGCTACCACGGCACCAAGCTGTGGATCCAGCAGAACGGCAAACGGGTCATGACTCCGATGCTGGTCGTGATGCTCGCGATCGGCACCACCGACGTCCTGTTCGCGCTCGACTCGATACCCGCGATCTTCGGCCTGACCCAGGACCCGTACATCGTCTTCACCGCCAACGCCTTCGCGCTGATGGGCCTCAGGCAGCTGTACTTCCTCATCGGCGGACTGCTGAAGAAGCTGGTTCACCTCAGCTACGGCCTGTCGATCATCCTCGGCTTCATCGGCGTCAAGCTGGTGCTGCACGCACTGCACGAGTCCGGCGTCCACGTCCCGGAGATCTCCATCCCGGTCTCCCTCGGCGTGATCTGCTCGGTCCTCGTCGTCACCACCATCACCAGTCTGCGGGCGTCGAAGAAGCAGGCGGCGGCCGAGACGGCGCACGGCGAGAGCGAAGGCGCTGCGAAGGACAGCATCCAGGCCTGACTGCGACGGACGTAGAAACAACCAGCACCGGGAGCGGTGCGCGGCGAATTGCCGACGCCCCCTCCCGGTGCTTGCTTGTTTGCTGAGCGCGTTCCCCGGCTGGGAGCGCCCTGGCCGGGTGGAGGTACCCATGAAGTTCGTGCAGATCATCACCTTTGAGACCGAGCGCCTGGAGGAGATGCAGCAGCTGGTCCAGGAGGCGAGGGAGCGCAGCGCCGGCCGGGCGGGCGGCCCCACGCACAGCATGCTCCTCAAGGACCGGGACAACCCCCGCCGCTATCTGGCGCTGATCGAATTCGAGTCGTACGAGGACGCGATGCGGAACAGCAACGACCCCGAGACGACCAGGATGGCGGAGCAGATGAGCGCACTGGGCATTGGGGAGCGCACGTTCACCAACTGCGACCTGCTGGAGACGACCGAGCTCAAGTAGCCGCGCACCATCCCGCGGGGGCCCCGCACCGCCGGGGTGCGGGGCCCGTACGCCTCTGCAACGATCGCTGCATGATCGCTCGGCTCGGGTCGCTCACGGCGCAGTGGACGTCCGTCGTGCCGGTGCTCGCGATCGTGCTGCTGGCCTTCACCTGGGGACGCGATCTGCCCGCCGCGGTGGTCGCCGTGGTCACCCTCGTGCTCGCCGGCGCCGTCCTCGCCGCCGTGCACCATGCGGAGGTGGTCGCCCACCGGGTCGGCGAACCCTTCGGTTCGCTCGTGCTCGCCGTCGCCGTCACGGTCATCGAGGTCGCCCTGATCGTCACCCTGATGGCAGACGGCGGCGGCAAGAGCTCGACCCTGGCCCGGGACACGGTCTTCGCGGCGGTGATGATCACCTGCAACGGCATCGTCGGACTCTGTCTGCTGGTCGCCTCCGTGCGCCACGGCACCGCGGTCTTCAACCCCGAAGGCACCGGCGCAGCGCTCGCCACCGTCGCCACCCTGGCCACGCTCAGCCTGGTACTGCCGACCTTCACCACCAGCAAGCCGGGCCCGGAGTTCTCGGGCGTACAGCTCACCTTCGCCGCGATCTCCTCGCTGATCCTCTACGGCCTGTTCGTCGCGACCCAGACCGTGCGGCACCGCGACTACTTCCTGCCCATCAGCCGCCAGGGCGGGGTGATCACCGCGGACGACCACGCGGACACCCCCGCGGTCCGCACCGCGTGGATCAGCCTGGGCCTGCTCGGTCTCGCGCTGATCGGAGTGGTCGGACTGGCCAAGGGCGTGTCGCCGACGATCGAGTCCGCGGTGGAGGCCGCCGGACTGCACCACGCGGTCGTCGGAGTGATCATCGCCCTGCTGGTGCTGCTCCCGGAGACCATCGCGGCCCTGCGCTCCGCCCGCCGAGACCGGGTGCAGACCAGCCTGAACCTCGCCCTCGGCTCCGCCATGGCCAGCATCGGCCTGACCATCCCCGCGGTCGCCCTGGCGTCCGTCTGGCTCTCCGGCCCGCTCGTCCTCGGCCTCGGCTCCACACACATGGTGCTGCTCGCCCTGACCGTGGTGGTGAGCTCGCTGACGGTGGTGCCGGGCAGGGCCACGCCGCTGCAGGGCGGGGTCCATCTGGTGCTGTTCGCGGCGTACCTGGAGCTCGCGGTCAATCCATGACCGGCTCCGCGACGACCACCGCCGCCGGCCGGGTCTCCGGCAGCAGCGCGAAGCACCCCAGGCTCAGCAGCGCGATCCCCGTCAGATAGGCGCCCACGCCCCACGGCACCCGGCCGCCGTGCCCGGCCAGCGTCGTCGCCACGATCGGTGTGAGCGCGCCCCCGAGCACCCCGCCGAGGTTGTAGCCGACGGCCGCTCCCGTGCAGCGCACCCGCGGCTCGTACAGCTCGGGCAGATACGCGGCGATCACTCCGAGCATCGTGACGAACGCGAGCAGCGCCCCCAGGATGCCGGCGAACATCAGCAGCGGCTCACCGGTCGCGAGGAGGTGGACCGTCGGAAACATCCACGCAGCGGCGGCGGTGCACCCCACCAGGCACATCGGCCGCCGACCATAGCGGTCCCCGAGCAGCGCGGCCAGTGGGGTGAGCGCGCCCTGCACCACCACCGCGGCCATGATGCAGGTCAGCATGACGACACGGCTGACTCCGAGCCGCTCCGTGGCGTACGCGAGAGACCACGTGGTCACGGCGTAGAAGATCGCGTATCCGGCCGAGAGGGCCCCGGCGGTCAGCAGGACGAGCCGCCAGTGGTCGCGTACGACTTCCGCGAGCGGCACGCGCGCGTGGTCGTCGATCTCGAGGAAGCTGGGGCTCTCGGCCAGCGACGACCGCAGCCACAGACCCACCGCGGCCAGCACACCCGCCGCCCAGAACGGCACCCGCCACCCCCACTGGGCGAACTGCGCGTCGGACAGCGTTGCCGACAGCGCCAGCACCACGCCATTGGCGAGCAGGAAGCCCAGGGCGGGCCCGACCTGCGGGAAGCTCGACCACAGGGCACGCCGCTCGACGGGCGCGTGCTCGGCGGTGAGCAGCACGGCCCCGCCCCACTCCCCGCCGAGCCCCAGCCCCTGCAGAAAACGCAGCAGCAGGAGCAGCGCGGGGGCGGCCGCACCGATCGACTCGTACGTCGGCACGCAACCGACCGCCACCGTGGCGGCGCCGGTCAGCAGCAGCGAGCCGACCAGGACCGGCCGGCGTCCGCGCCGGTCCCCGAGGTGCCCGAACAGCACCGAGCCCAGCGGCCGCGCCACGAAGCCCACGCCGAAGGTGACGAAGGCGGCGAGCGTCCCCGCCACCGGTGAGAACGCCGGGAAGAACAGCGGCCCCAGGACCAGTGCCGCGGCGGTCCCGTAGACGAAGAAGTCGTAGAACTCGATGGCCGTCCCGGCGAGCGAGGCCGCCGCTAGCCGCAGCATGGAGGGTCTCATTACGGTGCGTACGTCGTGCATGCCGCGTCAACTACCCACCGTGACAGCGGGTTACGGGGGCGCACAGGCGTGATCGGGCCTCGCCGGAGCGTGGCGGTGATGCGCCGGGCGGACCGTCGGGAGTGCGGGCCGTCGAGCCGCGAAGGCACCGTGATAAACCGGGTGCGAACAGCGGTCCTCGAAGGATCGCCGCACACCACCGGACCGGAGGAACCGTGCCCCGCACCCTGGCCAACGCCCCGATCATGATCCTCAACGGGCCCAACCTGAATCTGCTCGGCCAGCGCCAGCCGGAGATCTACGGCAAGGACACCCTCGCCGACGTCGAGGCCCTGTGCGCCAAGGCCGCCGCCGCGCACGGTGGCACGGTGGACTTCCGGCAGTCCAACCACGAGGGCGAGCTGGTCGACTGGATCCACGAGGCCCGGCTGAACCACTGCGGGATCGTCATCAACCCCGGGGCCTACTCCCACACGTCGGTCGCGATTCTGGACGCACTCAACACCTGCGACGGACTGCCCGTGCTGGAGGTGCACATCTCCAACATCCACCGGCGCGAGTCGTTTAGGCACCACTCGTACGTCTCCCTGCGCGCCGACGGCGTCATCGCCGGGTGCGGAGTGCAGGGGTACGTGTTCGGAGTGGAGCGCGTCGCGGCGCTGGTGGGGGCCGCCCAGGCCGACGCGTAAGCCCCGATCACCAGGCGCGCGGCTCTTACAGCCGGCCCGCCTCCACGATCCGCCGCAGGAACCGCTGCGTGCGTTCCTGCTGCGGGTCGCCGAAGACCTGCTCAGCGGTTCCGCGCTCCAGGACCACTCCAGAGTCCAGAAAACACACCTGGTCGGCGACGTCCCGGGCGAAGCCCATCTCGTGCGTGGCCAGCACCATGGTCATGCCGTCGTCCTTCAGGTCCCGCACGACGGTGAGGACCTCACCGACGAGCTCGGGGTCGAGGGCGGCGGTGATCTCGTCGAGCAGCAGCAGCCGCGGCCGTACGGCGAGAGCGCGCACGATGGCCACACGCTGCTGCTGACCGCCGCTCAGCCGGTCCGGGTACTCACCCGCCTTGCCGCCGAGGCCGAGCCGCTCCAGCAGCTCCCGGGCGCGCTCCTCGGCCTCCGCACGGGAGGCGCCGTGCACCCGCCGCGGGGCGAGGGTGATGTTGTCCAGGACCGTCATGTGCGGGAACAGGTTGTAGGCCTGGAAGACCACGCCGATACGGCGGCGTACCGCGTCCTGGTCGGCGCGCGGATCGGTGATCTCCTCGCCGTCCAGCCAGATCGCCCCGTCGTCGATCTCCTCCAGGAGGTTCGCACACCGCAGCAGCGTCGACTTGCCCGAGCCGGAGGCGCCGATCAGCGCGGTCACCGTGTGCGGCGCGACCTCCAGGTCGACATCCCGCAGGACGACCGAGTCGCCGAAGGTCTTGCGCACGGACTCCATGCGCAGCACGGGCGCGTCGCTCATATCGATCCTCCCTGGGCCCGCCGGCGGTCCATCCGTGCCGTCACCCAGTCCGTGAAGCGGGTCATCGGGATGGTCAGCGCCACGAAGACCAGGCCCGCGACGATGTACGGCGTGTAGTTCAGGCTCCGCTGGGCGATGATGTCGGACGCCCGGACGGCGTCGATCGCCCCGCCGATCGACACCAGCCCGGTGTCCTTCTGGAGCGACACCAGGTCGTTCAGCAGAGGCGGCACCTGACGGCGTACCGCCTGGGGCAGCACCACGTGCCGCAGCGCCTGCCGGTTGGTCAGGCCCAGCGAGCGGGCCGCGGCGCGCTGCGACGGATGCACCGACTCGATGCCGGCGCGGAACACCTCGGCGACGTACGCCGAGTACGTCAGGGTCAGCGCCGTACCGCCCAGCCACACGGGATCGACGGTCACGCCCTGGAGGCGCAGTGCGGGCACACCGAAGACGACGATCATCAGGTTGATGATCAGCGGCAGACCGCGGAAGAAGTCCGTGTACGCGGCCGCGAGCGCCCGCAGGGGGAAGAACACCGGCCCCGGCAGAGTCCGTGCGACGGCGATCAGCATGCCCAGGACGAGCACCAGCACACCGCAGATCAGCAGCAGCCGGATGTTGAGCCAGAGCCCCTCGAGGACCTTGGGGAACGCCTCGCGCGCGTAGCCCTCGTCGAAGAAGGTCTCCTTGGTGCGCTCCCAGCCGGGAGCGCTGACCACGACCAGGTAGAGGACGACGGCGGTGACGAGGGTCGAGACGGCGGCGATGGCCGTCGCGCGACGGGCACGCGCGCGCTGGTAGCGCTCGCGGGCCAGCCGCCGCTCGGACGGGGTGTACCCGTCGGGCATGTCACCCTTGCCCGCGTCCTTGCCGGACTCCTCCTTCGTGACCGTCACTTGAGCACCGGAGCGTCGACGGCGTCGGACAGCCACTGCTTCTCCAGCTTCGCCAGCGTGCCGTCCTTGCGGAGGGCGTCCACGGCCGACGACACGCACGAGGTGAGGGCACTGCCCTTGTCGAGGACCAGCCCGAACTGCTCGGGCGTACCGCCCTGGTTCTCGAACTGCCCGACGATCTTGGCGTCGGTCACCTGGGCGGCGGTGACGTAGAAGGCGGTGGGCAGGTCGGTGACGATCGCGTCCACCTGGCCGTTCTTGAGCGCGGAGATGGCCTGGTCGTTCTTGGAGTACGCGGCCGCCTCCTGCGAGGGCTTCACCACGTCGCTGATGTAGTTCAGGCTGGTCGTGCCGACCTGGGCGCCCAGCTTGAGGCCCTTGAGATCCGCGATGCTGGTCGCCTTCGCGGCCTTGGAGCCCTTCAGCGCGATGACGGCCTGGCGCACGTCGTAGTAGCCGGAGGAGAAGTCCACGGCCTTCTTGCGCTCGGTGCTGATGGACACCTGGTTGATGTCGAAGTCGAAGGTCTTCTCGCCGGGCGCGAAGGCCTTGTTGAAGGGCACCTGCTGCCATACGACGGCGCTCTTGCCGTAGCCGAGCTGCTGCGCCACCGCGTAGGCGACGGCCGATTCGAAGCCCTTGCCGTTGGCGGGCTTGTCGTCCTTGAACCACGGCTCGTAGGCGGGCTCGTCCGTGGCGATGGTCAGCTTGCCGGACGTCTTGGTGGCCAGCTTGCCCTTGGCGCAGGTCTTCGAGGCCGAACCGGAGGGTGTGGCCGCCGCCTTGTCCTCCGGCTGCGGAGCGCAGCCGACAGCGGTGGCGAGCAGACCTATGGTTGCCGCGGCGACGGCGCGGCGCAGTGCGCGAGGGGCGATGTGCATGGCGGGAGATTGGCAGTCCAGCATCCCGTTTGTCGAGGTCACGACGGGAATTGTCCGCATAGTGGGAACGCGTGTTGCGGCCCTGTGAACTCTTCCGAGAGAACGCCGGGGCCGCCGGTCGAGGGCGGGGATCGAAAGACCGGCGGCCCATACCGCTCAGGAGCCGTCATCCTGTGCGGGGCTGCTTCCAGTTGACTGCGCAACAAGGTGCCCGGGGAGCGCGCGCAGCACTTCGGCTCGTGTGAATGCTTCACACGGGGCGCGTGCGTCAAGTCGGCGCGGGCGTACGGGGAGTTCATGCCGGAGCGAGGGGCGAGGACGCGGGGCGCGCGTTGCGTCTCCCGAGTGTGCGCCACCGGATGTGACGCATCTGCCGCCCCGCACGCTGTAGGGCATGACTCCCATGGGTCAGGCCCGTCCTCTCGAGGCGGCAAGCGGGCCGAGGCGTACAGGGGCGTCAGGCCGTAGCACCTGACCGCCCCTGTGTGCCGTTCGGCGTTCTCACCACCCGCGCGCGTGCCACTCCGGCAGCTGCGGCCGCTCCGCGCCCAGGGTCGTGTCGTTGCCGTGTCCGGGGTAGACCCAGGTCTCGTCCGGAAGCACGTCGAAGATCTTCGTCTCGACGTCGTGAATCAGACTGGCGAACGCCTTGGGATCCTTACGGGTGTTGCCGACGCCGCCGGGGAAGAGGCAGTCCCCGGTGAAGACGTGGGGATGCCCGTGCGGGTCGTCGTAGACGAGGGCGATCGAGCCCGGCGTGTGCCCGACCAGATGGCGGGCGGTGAGCTCCACGTGCCCCACCCGGATGGTGTCGCCGTCGTCGACGAGGACGTCGGTCGGCACCGGGATGCCGACGGCGTCCTCCCGGCCCGCGTACGTGCGGGCGCCCGTGGCCGTGACGACCTGGGCGAGCGCCTGCCAGTGGTCGCCGTGCTGATGGGTGGTGACGACGGAGGCGATGCCGTCGTCACCGATCATGCCGAGCAGTGTGTCCGCGTCGTTGGCCGCGTCGATCAGCAACTGCTCATCGGTGGCCCGGCAGCGCAGCAGATAGGCGTTGTTGTCCATCGGGCCGACCGCGATCTTGGTGATCATGAGGTCCTTCAGCTCGTGCACATCCGCCGGGCCGCCGACCGTCACCTGTCCGCTGTACGTCATGGCGGCAGCCTATAGCGGGGGAGTGCGGCAGGAGCCCCCGCTCTAGGCTGCACGGTCACAACGGGGGGAGCGTCGGCAGCGGGCCGCCGTGCACGGTGAGTCCGGCGCCGTCGCGGCGCCCGGCCAGCCAGCCGAGCAGCTCCGGAGCCGGGCCCGAGACGGTGACCTCCGGCTCGGCCGCCTCCCGACCGGTCCGCCACGCGCGCGTGCCGTCCGCCAGCCGGGTGGGGGGCACATCGGGGTGCCCGGAGAAGCGTGCGGCCAGGAAATCGATCTCCCGCTGTGAGAACTCGGCCGGCAGATCCTCCAGCTCGTACCCGATGCCCAGGTCCACGTGGTGCAGCTCCACCTCGGCCCACCGGCGGAACGGCACCCTGGACGCCGTGTCGGTGACCCCGTTGCGCAGCTCCACCGTGCGCGACCAGTCCGCCGGCACCGCCCCGGTCTCCTGGAAGCGGGCCGCGCTGTCGCGCAGGTCGGTGAGCTGGACGTCGAGGGGGCGCGGGGCGTCCCGCTCGATGTCGGCGTCGCGGGCCTCCGCGGACGGATACATGGGACGGCCCTCCAGGACGTTCACGAGCGCGTCCGCGTTGCGGGCGAGGTGGGCGAGGACGTGGCCCCGGGTCCAGCCGGGGAGCCGTGACGGCCCGGCCACCGTTGCGTTGTCCAGTTTGGCGGCTGCGGTGAGCAGCCGGTCCGTCGCGTCGCGTACAGACGCCAGGTCATGACCGTGATCAATCATGCTGCTGACCCTAGCCCCGTCACACCTTTGGGTGAAGGTGGTGAAGCCGTGCCGTAAATCGAATGCGCGTGCTATATGGTCGGGCGTGGCGTCGGGCATGCTGGAGAGCCGGGGATTGTTATGCAACCCGGGAATCCGACCGGCGTTGTCAGTGGCTCCCCCTAGTCTGAGAAAGCACGGGGGCCTCGCCCCTGTCACTCCTCTCAAGCCAAGAAAGGTGCGGACCGGCGTGGCCGACCGTCTCATCGTCCGTGGCGCGCGCGAGCACAACCTCAAGAATGTCTCGCTCGACCTGCCGCGCGACTCGCTCATCGTCTTCACGGGCCTGTCGGGGTCGGGCAAGTCCTCGCTGGCCTTCGACACCATCTTCGCCGAGGGGCAGCGGCGCTACGTGGAGTCGCTCTCCTCGTACGCCCGCCAGTTCCTGGGGCAGATGGACAAGCCGGACGTCGACTTCATCGAGGGGCTGTCCCCGGCCGTCTCCATCGACCAGAAGTCGACCTCGCGCAACCCGCGCTCGACGGTCGGCACCATCACCGAGGTTTACGACTACCTGCGTCTGCTCTTCGCGCGCATCGGCAAGCCGCACTGTCCCGAGTGCGGTCGCCCGATCTCGCGCCAGTCGCCGCAGGCCATCGTCGACAAGGTCCTGGAGCTGCCGGAGGGGAGCCGCTTCCAGGTGCTGTCGCCGCTGGTGCGCGAGCGCAAGGGAGAGTTCGTCGACCTCTTCGCCGATCTCCAGACCAAGGGCTATTCACGCGCGCGCGTGGACGGCGAGACCATCCAGCTCTCCAGCCCGCCCACGCTGAAGAAGCAGGAGAAGCACACCATCGAGGTGGTCGTCGACCGCCTCACGGTCAAGGACTCCGCCAAGCGCCGCCTCACCGACTCCGTCGAGACCGCCCTCGGACTGTCCGGCGGCATGGTCGTGCTCGACTTCGTCGACCTCCCCGAGGACGACCCCGAGCGTGAGCGCATGTACTCGGAGCACCTGTACTGCGCGTACGACGACCTGTCCTTCGAGGAGCTGGAGCCGCGCTCCTTCTCCTTCAACTCGCCCTTCGGTGCCTGCCCCGACTGCACCGGCATCGGTACGCGCATGGAGGTCGACCCCGAGCTGATCGTCCCGGACGAGGACAAGTCCCTCGACGAGGGCGCCATCCACCCCTGGTCGCACGGCCACACCAAGGACTACTTCGGCCGCCTGATCGGCGCCCTGGCGGACGCTCTGGGTTTCCGCACCGACATCCCCTTCGCGGGCCTGCCGCAGCGCGCCAAGAAGGCTCTGCTCCACGGCCACAAGACGCAGATCGAGGTCCGCTACCGCAACCGGTACGGACGCGAGCGCGTCTACACCACGCCCTTCGAAGGTGCCGTCCCCTTCGTCAAGCGCCGGCACAGCGAGGCCGAGAGCGATGCCAGCCGCGAGCGCTTCGAGGGCTATATGCGCGAGGTGCCCTGCCCCACCTGTGAGGGCACCCGCCTGAAGCCGATCGTCCTCGCGGTCACCATCATGGGGAAGTCGATCGCCGAGGTCTCCGGCATGTCCATCAGCGACTGCGCCGACTTCCTGGGCGAGCTGAAGCTCAACGCCCGCGACAAGAAGATCGCCGAGCGGGTGCTGAAGGAGGTCAACGAGCGGCTGCGGTTCCTGGTCGACGTCGGCCTGGACTACCTCTCGCTGAACCGCGCGGCCGGCACCCTCTCCGGCGGCGAGGCCCAGCGCATCCGCCTGGCCACCCAGATCGGCTCCGGACTCGTCGGCGTCCTGTACGTCCTGGACGAGCCGTCCATCGGCCTGCACCAGCGCGACAACCACCGGCTGATCGAGACCCTGGTCAGACTGCGCGACATGGGCAACACGCTCATCGTCGTCGAGCACGACGAGGACACCATCAAGGTCGCCGACTGGGTCGTCGACATCGGCCCCGGCGCGGGCGAGCACGGCGGCAAGGTCGTGCACAGCGGCTCCCTGAAGGAGCTGCTCACCAACGCCGAGTCCATGACGGGCCAGTACCTGGCCGGCAAGAAGTCGATCCCGCTGCCGGACATCCGCCGCCCGCAGGACCCCTCTCGCAGGCTCACGGTGCACGGCGCCCGCGAGAACAACCTCCAGGACATCGACGTCTCCTTCCCGCTGGGCGTGTTCACGGCCGTCACGGGCGTGTCCGGCTCCGGCAAGTCGACGCTGGTCAACGACATCCTGTACACGCACCTGGCCCGCGAGCTGAACGGGGCGCGGAGCGTTCCCGGGCGGCACACGCGCGTGGACGGCGACGACCTCGTCGACAAGGTCGTGCACGTCGACCAGTCGCCCATCGGCCGCACCCCGCGCTCCAACCCGGCGACGTACACGGGCGTCTTCGACCACATCCGCAAGCTGTTCGCCGAGACCACCGAGGCGAAGGTCCGCGGCTATCTGCCCGGCCGCTTCTCCTTCAACGTCAAGGGCGGCCGCTGCGAGAACTGCGCGGGCGACGGCACCATCAAGATCGAGATGAACTTCCTCCCGGACGTGTACGTCCCCTGCGAGGTCTGCCACGGCGCCCGCTACAACCGGGAGACCCTGGAGGTCCACTACAAGGGCAAGTCCATCGCCGAGGTCCTGAACATGCCCATCGAGGAAGCCATGAACTTCTTCGAGGCGGTCCCGGCGATCAACCGCCACCTCAAGACGCTGAACGACGTCGGTCTCGGCTACGTCCGGCTCGGCCAGTCCGCCACCACCCTGTCCGGCGGTGAGGCGCAGCGTGTGAAGCTCGCCAGCGAGCTGCAGAAGCGCTCCACCGGGCGCACGGTCTACGTCCTGGACGAGCCGACCACCGGTCTGCACTTCGAGGACATCAGCAAGCTGCTGACGGTACTCGCCGGCCTCGTCGACAAGGGCAACACGGTCATCGTCATCGAGCACAACCTCGACGTGATCAAGACCGCCGACTGGATCGTCGACATGGGCCCCGAGGGCGGCGCCGGCGGCGGACTCGTCGTCGCCGAGGGCACGCCCGAGGAGGTCGCCGGGATCCCGGCCAGCCACACCGGAAAGTTCCTGCGGGAGATCCTCGGCGCCGACCGCATCAGCGACGCCAGCTCGGTACCGGCCCCGCGCAAGACCGCGGCCAGGAAGACGGTCGCGGCCGGGACGACGGCGAAGAAGACGGCGACGGCCAGGACCGCCAACAACACCGCCACGAAGAAGGCGGCCGGCGCCACCACGAAGGCCGCGCCCGCGAAGAAGACGACACGGGCGCGCAAGGCCTGAACAGATCCGGAACAGTGCGGCGCCCCGCGGGAGAACCTCCCGCGGGGCGCCGCCCGTCGCCGGCCGGGCCGTCGTGACCCGCGCAGGAGAGTTACGAAGCCTCCGCCTCGTCCAGTTCGAACGCGTACGGCGGCTCGGCGCCCGCCCGGGAGCAGGTGATCGCGGCGGCCCGAGCCGCGAAGCGCAGCAGCCTGGTCCAGCCGTCGGCGCCGAGGCTCAGGAGCGCCTCGGCGGACAGGGCGTCCTGGGCGGCCAGACCGTGCAGGAGCGCCGCGTTCACCGTGTCGCCGGCGCCGATGGTGTCGACGACGTCGACCTTCTCGCCCGGGACGGGGTGCACGGCCCCGTCGCGAGTGAAGGCGCTGAGTCCGTCGCCGCCATGGGTGATCACGACGGCCGCGGGTCCGGCGGCCAGCCACTCCCGCGGGGAGCCGCCCAGCCACAGGGCGTCCTCCTCGGAGAGCTTGAGCAGTGACACCGAGGGCAGCCAGCTCCGAAAACGCGCCCGGTAGGCGTCCGCGTCGGGAATCAGGCCCGCCCGGATGTTGGGGTCGAGCGCGGTGAACACGCCCTGCGCGGCCGCGGTCCGCAGCAGGGTCTCGTAGGCCGTCGCCCCGGGCTCAAGGACGAGTGAGCAGGTGCCGAAGGACACGGCCCGCGTCTCGGCGGGAAGCGCCGCAGGCGCCTCGAACAGCCGGTCGGCGGTGCCCTCGACGTAGAAGGAGTAGGCGGCGGATCCGTCCGCGTCGATCGTGGCGAGCGCGAGGGTGGTCGGCTCCGCACCGCGCTGCACGGCCGAGACGTCCACGCCCGCTGCCCGGAGCCCGTCGAGCAGCGCCTCGCCGAAGGCGTCGCGTGAGGTGCGGGAGCAGAACGCCGTGGGGGAGCCGAGACGGCCGAGGGCCACGGCCGTGTTGTACGGGCCGCCGCCGAGTACCGGCTTCAGGCCCGCGAGAGCCCCTGTGCCCTGCGGTACCAGGTCGATCAGAGCCTCACCGGCGACGACGATCACGAGGCGGTTCCTCTCTCGCGCTTACCGAGCTTCTCGGGCTTCTCGGGCTGTTCGGGTGGTGCGGACCGCGCCGCCCCTTCCGGGCAGCCGCACGAGGTCCGGTGGACGAAGGTGCAGGGAAGCCGCAGGGTGCGGGCGGGGCGGTCCGGGGAGGCGAGGCGTTCCAGCAGTACCTGGACCGCCCGGGCGCCGATCTCCCGGCTGGGCTGGGCGACGGCGGTCAGCCGCGGCGAGAACAGGTCCGCCCAGGCGAAGTCGTCGAAGCAGCACAGGGCCATGTCCTCGGGTACGGACAGACCGCGCTCGCGCAGGGCGCGCAGCGCACCGATGGTCATCGCGTTGTTGGCGGTGACCAGTGCGGTCGGCGGGGCGGCAAGGGAGAGAAGGGCCGTGGTGGCGCGCTCGGCGTCGGCGGACTCGGAGTTGCCGTGCACCAGGAGGCGTTCGTCGTGCGGGAGTCCCGAGGCGGCCAGGCCGTGGCGGTATCCGGCGACGCGTTCGCGGGTGGTGCTGAGCCCGGGCCGGCCTGCGACCAGGGCGATCCGGCGGTGGCCGAGCTCGGCGAGGTGGGTGACCAGCCGGGCGGTCGGTTCGACGCTCTCGGCGCAGACCTGGTCGTAGGCGGGTGTGCCGTCGGCCGGGGTGGTGACGAGCCGGTCGAGGAAGACGGCCGGGACGCCGTGGCGGCCGAGGTAGGCGAGGAGGTCGCCCGGGTTCGCCGAAGGGGCGACGATCATGCCGTCGACCCGGCGCTCGTGCAGCAGCTGGACGACCTTGCGCTCGTGCTCCGGGTCGTCGTGCGGATCGGCGATGAGCAGGCCGTAGCCGTGTTCCAGGGCGCCGGCCTCCACGCCCTGGAGGATCTCCGTGAAGTACGGGTTGCTGATCGCCGACACCGCCAGTCCGATGGAGCGGGTGCGGGCGGTCACCAGGGAGCGGGCGAGGGTGTTCGGGGTGTAGCCGAGCCGGTCGACGGCGTCCAGGACGGCCTGGCGGGTGTGGGGGAGGACGGGCCGGGTGCCGTTCAGGACGTGCGAGACGGTCGCCACGGAGACCCCGGCGCTGCGAGCGACATCGGCCATGGTCGCCATCGCGTCCCCCTTCCTGGAGCCCATCGGCTTTCGAGGCACGGCGTGCCTTTCGGCCGGGACGGTATCCCATCCGCGGCCTCGCGTAAACGCTTGCGCAAACGTTTACGTCCCGTGACGGCGGAGAAGTACGCCGATCTGGCCGGCCCGTCCGGCAGGGCTCACTCCCAGTCCCACCCGATGCCCACGACCCCCGTCCGCACCCGGGGCTCGACGAGGTGGACCGAGTGGTGGCGGCCGCTGAGGGGCAGTTCCTGGCGGCCGCTGCGCGGGGCGGCGGGCGAGTGCTGGGCGAAGCGGTGGCAGCGGGAGGGCAGGGCCCGCTCGTCGAAGTGCACCTGGAGCGCGTACTGCCCACCGGCCGGCCCGAAGCCGCGGATGTACTCGCGGGACACGCCGGCGGTGCCGTCCTCGATGCCGTAGCGGAAGAGGAAGGTGTCCCCGGCCCGCAGGCGGGTGTCGAAGAGGAACTCCGCCACGAGTACGCCGGTGTCGTGGTGCACGCGCACGCGTCCCGTGCGGCAGTTCTCCAGTGCGTGCACCCGCATGCGTTCCGGCGCGCAGCCAGGGTCGCCGTGGTGGACGGCCACGAAGCGGTCGACGCCGTCCTTGTGGGCGCGCACTATGTGGTGGGACTCGCGCCCCGCCAGTTCGCGGTGGGCACCGATGCGCACCCGCTCGTGGTGCCCCAGGGTGTGCAGACCGCCGTCCAGCGGCGAGCCCAGCTCGGCCAGCAGCCGCTCCAGCACGCCCGACGCCTCCACCAGGGAGCGGTAGGAGCGGCCCGCGGGCCGTCCCGCGCACGAGGGTTCGTCGGTCTCCGCCAGCAGCCGGATCAGGGACTCCTCCGGCAGCTGGAGGATCTCCTCCAGCGCCCGTACGGCCCGCAGCGACTCGGGGCGCTGCGGGCGTCGGGCACCCTGCTGCCAGTAACTCAGGCTCGTCACACCGACCTTGACCCCGTAGCGCGACAGATGGTGCTGCACGCGCTGCAGCGGCAGTCCGCGGGCGGCGATCGCGGCACGCAGCGCGACGTGGAAGGGGCCGCCCCGCAGGGCCGAGTCCAGTTCCGCGGTCTCTACGGCGGCGACGTCCGCGTGCTGTGTGGCGTGCGGCATGCAGGGGCCTTTCTGTGAATGCTCGCTACGGCTGGTCGGGCCGGGTCTGTGCGTGGTCCGGGGCCACCCCGTCGGCGCCGGGGAGTCTTCACATCCGTACGCCGTCGTTCCCGGTCCCGAGTTCCCCCGCATTGAAGCGTGTTGACCTAGTCCCGACAACACCTGAGACCCAACAGCGGTGCACTCCTGGCCGAGACGCGGTCGGTGGCTCGAGCCGGTGTGCCGGCCTGGGTCACCGTGGGTGACGTTCCCGAGTCCGGGTGGCCCGCGCGGCGGCGTCGTCCACAGGCCCGCCGCACTGTCAGCCCCCGCCAGTAGGGTGTGAGACATGGCCGATCCCTCCAGCTACCGCCCCAAGCCGGGACAGATCCCGGACTCGCCAGGGGTGTACAGGTTCCGTGACGAGCACCGCCGGGTGATCTACGTCGGAAAGGCGAAGAGCCTGCGCCAACGCCTGGCGAACTACTTCCAGGACCTGGCCGGACTCCACCCCCGCACCCGCAGCATGGTCACCACGGCCGCCTCCGTGGAGTGGACCGTGGTGTCCACGGAGGTCGAGGCCCTGCAGCTGGAGTACTCCTGGATCAAGGAGTTCGACCCCCGGTTCAACGTCAAGTACCGCGACGACAAGAGCTACCCGTACCTCGCGGTGACGATGAACGAGGAGTTCCCGCGCGTCCAGGTGATGCGCGGCCACAAGCGCAAGGGCGTGCGCTACTTCGGGCCGTACGGGCACGCCTGGGCGATCCGCGACACCGTGGATCTCCTGCTGCGCGTCTTCCCGGTGCGCACCTGCTCGGCGGGTGTCTTCAAGAACGCCGCCCGCACCGGCCGCCCCTGTCTGCTCGGCTACATCGGCAAGTGCTCCGCCCCCTGCGTCGAGCGCGTCTCCGCCGAGGAACACCGCGAACTGGCCGAGGAGTTCTGCGACTTCATGGCCGGCCGCACGGGGACGTACCTGCGCCGCCTCGAGAGGCAGATGACCCAGGCGGCCGAGGAGATGGAGTACGAGCGGGCGGCCCGCCTGCGCGACGACATCGAGGCCCTGAAGAAGGCCATGGAGAAGAACGCGGTCGTGCTCGCCGACGCGACCGACGCCGACCTGATCGCGGTCGCCGAGGACGAGCTGGAGGCGGCCGTCCAGATCTTCCACGTCCGTGGCGGACGGGTGCGCGGCCAGCGCGGCTGGGTCACCGACAAGGTCGAGGAGATCACCACCGGTGCTCTCGTCGAACACGCCCTGCAGCAGCTGTACGGCGAGGAGAAGGGCGACTCCGTCCCCAAGGAGGTGCTCGTCCCGGCCCTGCCCGACCCGGTCGAGCCCGTCCAGGAGTGGCTCACCGAGCGCCGCGGCTCCGCGGTCTCGCTGCGCATCCCGCAGCGAGGCGACAAGAAGGCCCTGATGGAGACGGTGGAGCGCAACGCCCAGCAGGCGCTCGTGCTGCACAAGACCAAGCGCGCTTCCGACCTGACCACGCGCTCGCGTGCCCTGGAGGAGATCGCCGAGGCCCTCGACCTGGACAGCGCCCCTCTCCGCATCGAGTGCTACGACATCTCGCACCTCCAGGGCGACGACGTGGTGGCCTCCATGGTCGTCTTCGAGGACGGGCTGCAGCGCAAGAGCGAGTACCGCCGCTTTCAGATCAAGGGCTTCGAAGGCCAGGACGACGTCCGCTCCATGCACGAGGTGATCAACCGCCGCTTCCGGCGCTACCTCGCGGAGAAGGAGAAGACGGGGGAGTGGGCCGACGGCGAGAACACGCTCACCGAGGAGGACGGCCGCCCCAGGAAGTTCGCCTACCCGCCCCAGCTCGTCGTCGTCGACGGCGGACAGCCCCAGGTCGCGGCGGCCAAGAAGGCCCTCGACGAGCTCGGCATCGACGACGTCGCCGTGTGCGGCCTCGCCAAGCGCCTGGAGGAGGTGTGGCTGCCCGACGAGGACGACCCGGTCGTCCTGCCCCGCACCAGCGAGGGCCTGTATCTGCTGCAGCGCGTCCGCGACGAGGCCCACCGCTTCGCGATCACCTACCAGCGCACCAAGCGGGCCAAGCGCTTCAGGTCAAGCCCCCTGGACGACGTACCGGGACTCGGGGACACACGCAAGCAGGCACTGCTGAAACACTTCGGTTCGTTGAAGAAACTAAGATCCGCCACCATCGACCAGATCTGCGAGGTCCCCGGCATAGGCCGCAAGACGGCCGAGACGATCGCCGTCGCCCTCGCCCAGGCGGCCCCGGCCGCGCCCGCCGTGAACACGGCGACTGGAGAGATCATGGAGGAGGAACCCGGAACCATGGGTTCCAGCGGGCAGCCCGTAGCCATGGGCGCCCCGGACGAACGACGGGGGCAGGAGACATGAATGTGAACGAGCACGACGGGCAAGAAAGCCAGGCCGGAGACGGAGCACAGGTGAGTACGGGCAGCGACACGCCCGGGGCGGTCCCCGAGGCGGCCATCCCGGAGCTGGTGATCATCTCGGGCATGTCGGGAGCGGGCAGGTCGACCGCCGCGAAGTGTCTGGAGGACCTCGGCTGGTTCGTCGTCGACAACCTGCCGCCCGCGCTGATCCCCACCATGGTGGAGCTCGGCGCCCGCTCGCAGGGCAACGTCGCCAGGATCGCGGTCGTCGTCGACGTCCGCGGCCGCCGCTTCTTCGACAACCTCCGCGAGTCCCTCGCCGACCTGGAGGCCAAGCACGTCACTCGGCGGATCGTGTTCCTCGAGTCCTCCGACGACGCCCTGGTGCGCCGCTTCGAGTCGGTGCGCCGCCCGCACCCCCTGCAGGGCGACGGCCGCATCGTCGACGGCATCGCCGCCGAGCGCGAGCTGCTGCGCGAGCTGCGCGGCGACGCCGACCTGGTGATCGACACCTCCAGCCTGAACGTGCACGAGCTGCGCGCCAAGATGGACGCCCAGTTCGCCGGCGAGGAGGAGCCCGAGCTGCGGGCCACCGTCATGTCCTTCGGCTTCAAGTACGGTCTCCCGGTCGACGCCGACCTGGTCGCGGACATGCGCTTCCTGCCCAACCCGCACTGGGTCCCGGAGCTGCGCCCCTTCACCGGCCTGAACGACGAGGTCGCCGCGTACGTCTTCAACCAGCCCGGCGCCAAGGAGTTCCTCGACCGCTACGCCGAGCTGCTCCGTCTCATCGCGGCCGGCTACCGCCGCGAGGGCAAGCGGTACGTGACCATCGCCATCGGTTGCACGGGCGGCAAGCACCGCTCGGTGGCCATGTCGGAGAAGCTCGCCGCACGACTTGCGGCCGAGGGCGTGGAGACGGTGGTCGTGCACCGGGACATGGGACGCGAATGACGGAGCGTTCTTTGCGGCTGAGCAGGCTGCGCCGGGTCGTGCCCGAGTCCCGCGCGGGCCGGCCCGTCGAAGCCCGCGGCGCCCGGCCGCGCCGCCGCGGCGCCCAGCCCAAGGTGGTCGCCCTCGGCGGCGGCATGGGCCTGTCCGCCTCGCTCGCCGCGCTGCGCCGGATCACCGGCGACCTCACCGCCGTCGTCACGGTGGCCGACGACGGCGGCTCCAGCGGGCGCCTGCGCGACGAACTGGGCGTGCTGCCGCCCGGCGACCTGCGCAAGGCGCTGGCCGCGCTGTGCGGCGACGACGACTGGGGACAGACCTGGGCCCGCGTCATCCAGCACCGCTTCCAGTCCAAGGGCGACCTGCACGAACACGCGGTCGGCAACCTCCTGATCGTCGCCCTGTGGGAACAGCTGGGCGACCATGTCCAGGCCCTCGACCTGGTCGGCAAGCTGCTCGGCGCGCACGGGCGCGTGCTGCCCATGTCCGCCGTACCCCTGGAGCTGCAGGCCCTGGTCAAGGGGCACGACCCGGAGCGGCCCGAGGACGTCGACACCGTGCGGGGACAGGCGACCGTGGCGCTCACGCCGGGCGAGGTGCAGTCCGTGCACCTGGTGCCGCACGACCCGCCCGCCGTCCCCGAAGCCGTCGAGGCGGTCCTGGACGCCGACTGGGTCGTCCTCGGCCCCGGCTCCTGGTTCTCCTCGGTCATCCCGCACCTGCTCGTTCCCGAACTCCTGGACGCCCTCACCGAGACGAAGGCACGCCGGGTACTCTCGCTGAACCTCGCCCCGCAGCCCGGAGAAACCGAAGGCTTCTCCCCGCAGCGTCATTTGGAGGTTTTGGGACGACACGCCCCTAAACTCGCCCTGGACGTGGTGCTGGCCGACGAGGCCGCCGTGCCCGACCGCGACGTGCTCACCGAAGCCGCCAAGCGGTTCGGTGCCGCGGTCGAGCTGGCGCCGGTGGCCCGGAGGGACGGAACTCCGCGGCACGACCCGGAGCTGCTGGCCGCCGCGTACGACCGTATTTTTCGGATGCATGGAAGGATCGGCCCATGGCGATGACGGCAGCGGTGAAGGACGAGATCTCCCGGCTCCCCGTCACCCGGACCTGCTGCAGGAAGGCGGAGGTCTCCGCCATTCTGCGGTTCGCCGGCGGCCTCCACCTGGTCAGCGGGCGCATCGTGATCGAAGCGGAGCTGGACACCGCGATGGCGGCGCGGCGCCTGAAGCGGGACATCCTGGAGATCTTCGGTCACAGCTCCGAACTGATCGTGATGGCGCCGGGCGGACTGCGCCGCGGTTCGCGCTATGTCGTACGGGTCGTCGCCGGCGGTGACCAGCTGGCCCGGCAGACCGGCCTGGTCGACGGCCGGGGCCGCCCGATCCGCGGTCTGCCCCCGCAGGTGGTCTCGGGGGCCACCTGCGATGCGGAGGCCGCCTGGCGTGGCGCCTTCCTGGCGCACGGCTCGCTGACCGAGCCCGGCCGCTCCTCCTCCCTGGAGGTGACCTGCCCCGGCCCGGAGGCCGCGCTCGCCCTGGTCGGCGCCGCCCGTCGGCTGTCGATCGCCGCGAAGGCGCGCGAGGTGCGCGGGGTGGACCGCGTGGTCGTCCGTGACGGCGACGCGATCGGCGCCCTGCTCACCCGCCTCGGCGCGCACGAGTCGGTGCTGGCCTGGGAGGAGCGCCGGATGCGCCGCGAGGTGCGGGCCACGGCGAACCGTCTCGCCAACTTCGACGACGCCAACCTGCGCCGCTCCGCCCGCGCGGCCGTCGCCGCCGGCGCCCGCGTGCAGCGCGCCCTGGAGATCCTCGGCGACGAGGTGCCCGAGCACCTCGCGGCCGCCGGTCGGCTGCGCATGGAGCACAAGCAGGCCTCGCTGGAGGAGCTGGGCGCGCTCGCCGACCCGCCGCTGACCAAGGACGCCGTCGCCGGCCGTATCCGCCGACTCCTTGCGATGGCCGACAAGCGCGCCTCCGACCTCGGCATTCCGGGCACGGAGTCCAGCATCACCGAGGAGATGGCCGACAACCTGGTCGGCTGAGTCCCGCAGTCCAACACACCGGTGCCGACGCCCACTTGGGCCGTCGGCACCGGTTCTCTCTGTCTTTGAGGCGCCCTTGACTCGGCTGTGAAGTGGCATGAGCCTGGCAAGCACTTTCGTCACCGTGACGGAGGACTGCTAGGGGGGTTCATGAGACACAGAGCGAGATCGATCCTCGCTGTCGGCGCGCTCCTGCTCGGCGGAGCGAGCCTCGCACCCATCGCCCAGGCGCAGAACGGAAGTTCGCAGGGATCCGACCCCACCGAGGTCAAGGTCTACCGCGCCGACGTCACCGCCAAGCAGGTACCCCTGCTGCTGGCAGCCGGACAGGACGGCCAGGAACTCGGCGAGCAGGTCCCGGAGAAGGGCACCGCCTCGGTCGAGCTGTACCTCACCGGCCAACAGGCCCACAAGCTCGAGAAGCAGGGCGTCGCCCTGACCGAGCACACGCTTTCGGCCAGAGCCGAGAAGCGCGTGGAGGCCGCCGGCCAAGGCGTGTTCCGCCCGTACAGCGGAAGCGGCGGCCTCAAGGAGGAGATCGTCCGGACCGGGCAGGAGAACCCCGGCCTCACCAAGGTCGTCTCCATCGGCAAGACCGTCAACGGCCAGGACATCCTCGCCCTCAAACTGACCAAGGGCGCGAAGAAGTCCAAGGACGGCTCGAAGCCCTCCGTCCTCTACCTGTCCAACCAGCACGCGCGCGAGTGGATCACGCCGGAGATGACCCGCCGGCTGATGCACTATTACCTGGACCACTACAAGACGGACCCGCGCATCAAGAAGATCGTGGACTCCACCGAGCTGTGGTTCGTGATCTCTGCCAACCCCGACGGCTACGACTACACGTTCAAGGACTCCGAGACCCGCCTGTGGCGCAAGAACCTGCGGGACGTCAACGGCGACGGCGTCATATCCACCGGTGACGGCGTCGACCTCAACCGCAACTTCGCCTACAAGTGGGGCTACGACGACGAGGGTTCGTCCCCCAACCCCACCAGCGAGACCTATCGCGGCGCGAGCCCCGCCTCAGAGCCCGAGACCAGGGCGCTGGACGCCTTCGAGAAGCGCATCGGCTTCTCCTACGGCATCAACTACCACTCCGCCGCCGAACTCCTGCTCTACGGCGTCGGCTGGCAGGTGGCCACCCCCACCCCCGACGACGTGGTCTACAGAGCCCTCGCCGGCTCGCCGGACCACTCCGCGATACCCGGCTACCGCCCGCAGGTCTCCTCCGAGCTGTACACCACCAACGGCGAGGCGGACGGACACGCGGCGAACGTCAACGGCATGTCGATGTTCACCCCGGAGATGTCGACGTGCCAGACCGCGTCGAACATCGACCCCAACGACCAGTGGAAGGCGGCCGACTGCCAGTCCGTCTTCAACTTCCCGGACGACGAGAAGCTGATCCAGCAGGAGTTCGAGAAGAACATCCCGTTCGCGCTGTCGGTCGCCGAGACCGCCCCGCACCCCGACACACCGTCCTCCTCGCTCGGCCTGACCGCGGCCGACTTCACCCCGGCCACGTTCACCACCTCGTACTCGCGCGGCGCCGATCAGGAGGTCTCCGTCGTCGTACGCAAGGCCGTGCGCGACAAGGAGCTCAACTACCGCGTCAACGGCGGCCGTACGCAGGACGAGGGGCTCAAGGCCTGGAAGGGCGGCGAGACCTACGGCGGGGACGACAACCTGCACTTCGACGAGTACCGGGCCAAGGTCAGGGACGGCGCCCCGGGCGACAAGGTCGAGGTGTGGTTCACCGGAAAGTCCAGGAGCGGCAAGAAGGTCTCCAGCGAGCACTTCACCTACACCGTCGCCCAGCGGCCCAAGGCCGACACCCTCGTCGTCGCCGAGGAGGGCGCGGCCGCCACGCAGGCGCAGACGTACGTGGACGCGCTGAAGGCGAACGGCCGCAAGGCGATCGTCTGGGACGTGGCCACCCAGGGCGCACCCGACGCGCTCGGTGTGCTGAAGCACTTCAGGACCGTCGTCCACTACACCGGTGCGAGCGTCCCCGGCAACGCCACCCAGCTCCAGCTGCGCGCCTACCTCAACGAGGGCGGCAAGCTGATCGAGGCGGGCGAGCAGGCCGGCGGCAGCGTCGACCTCGGCGGGGGCACCCTGTCGAACGACTTCAGCCAGTACTACCTGGGTGCCTACTCCCGTACGTCGACCCCCGGCGCCACCGGCTTCACCGGCTCCGGCGAGCTCGACGGCTTCAGCGGGGCGCTCGGTGCCGCCGCCGGCAACCCGCTCGACAAGGCGGGCACCTACGGCGTCACCTCCGACTCGCTGCCCGCCGACAAGTACCCGCAGTTCGCCAGCGCGGGCGCGGGCCAGTTCGCCGGGACCGTCAACCCGTACGGTCCGTACGCCGGGTCCTTCATGGCGGCCGCCGTGCACACCGACGACGCATACAAGCGCCTCACCCGCACCATCGACCTCACCGGTGTCACCGCGGCCCAGCAGCCCACCCTGCGCAGCCAGTTGCTCTGGGACACCGAGCCCGGCTACGACCACGTCATCGTCGAGGCCCACACCACCGGCGCCGACGACTGGACCACCCTCCCGGAGAAGGGCGGCGCGACCCGCCAGACCGTGCCGAGCGAGTGCGGGGCGGGCTTCCTGGTGAACGAGCACCCGTGGCTCAAGCACTACCTGACCGTCGCCGACAACGACTGCACCGCGACCGGCACGAGCGGTTCCTGGAACAGCCTCACCGGTGCCTCCAACGGCTGGCAGCAGGTCAACTTCGACCTGAGCGCGTACGCCGGCGAGTCCGTCGAGGTCTCCATCAGCTACGTCACCGACCCGGGCACCGGCGGCCACGGCGTCCTCGCCGACGACGCCTCGCTCGTCATCGCCGGCACGCCGACCCAGACCGAGGGCTTCGAGACGTCGCTCGGCGCCTGGAGCGTGTCCGGACCGCCCGCGGGCAGTCCGGCCGTCCTCAAGGACTGGACGCGCACCGGAGCCCTGTTCAGGACGTACGGAGCGATCACCACCGACCGGACCGTGCTGCTGGGCTTCGGCCTGGAGCACGTCAGCGCGACCGCCGACCGCAACAGCCTCGTCAAGAAGGCGCTCGCGGCCCTGGAAGGGTGAACAGCCCGGTCAACGATGACTAGCTCTCCGTAGTCAAAAGGAGTGATCAGATCTTTCGTCCCGGGCGGTCCGTACCCCTACTGGCGGGTACGGACCGCCTGCCCATGTATGGGGCGTCTCGATGTCACTCCGGGGCCCTCAGGGAGGTAGGGTCGGGGGTGGTCGGGGACATCCCAAACAGAGCTCGCCGGCACCGCATGGCCGGCGTACCAACGAGGAGATCGGTTCGTGACGATCCGCGTAGGCATCAACGGCTTCGGTCGTATCGGTCGCAACTACTTCCGCGCACTGCTGGAGCAGGGTGCAGACATCGAGATCGTGGCTGTCAACGACCTGGGTGACACCGCGACCACCGCCCACCTGC
Source organism: Streptomyces sp. NPDC049541 (assembly GCF_044465725.1). Taxonomy (NCBI): domain Bacteria; kingdom Bacillati; phylum Actinomycetota; class Actinomycetes; order Kitasatosporales; family Streptomycetaceae; genus Streptomyces; species Streptomyces sp. NPDC049541. The sequence continues at coordinate 1,367,724 of NZ_JBITLY010000001.1, forward strand.
TCAAGTACGACACCATCCTGGGCCGCCTCAAGGCCGAGGTGTCGCACACCGCCGACACGATCACCGTCGACGGGCACACCATCAAGGTCCTTTCCGAGCGCAACCCCGCCGACATCCCGTGGGGTGAGCTCGGCGTCGACATCGTGGTCGAGTCGACGGGCATCTTCACGAAGAAGGCCGACGCCGAGAAGCACATCGCCGGCGGCGCCAAGAAGGTCCTCATCTCGGCTCCGGCCAAGGACGAGGACATCACCATCGTGATGGGTGTCAACCAGGACAAGTACGACGCGGCCAACCATCACGTCATCTCCAACGCCTCCTGCACCACCAACTGTGTGGCGCCGATGGCGAAGGTCCTCGACGAGAACTTCGGCATCGTCAAGGGCCTGATGACGACGGTCCACGCGTACACCAACGACCAGCGCATCCTGGACTTCCCGCACTCGGACCTGCGCCGCGCCCGCGCCGCCGCCGAGAACATCATCCCGACCACCACCGGTGCCGCCAAGGCCACCGCCCTGGTCCTGCCGCAGCTCAAGGGCAAGCTGGACGGCATCGCCATGCGCGTCCCGGTCCCCACCGGCTCGGCCACCGACCTGGTCGTGACGCTGCAGCGCGAGGTCACCAAGGACGAGGTCAACGCCGCGTTCAAGAAGGCCTCCGAGGACGGCGACCTCAAGGGCTACCTGTCGTACACCGAGGACCCGATTGTCTCCTCGGACATCGTCAGCGACCCGGCCTCCTGCACCTTCGACTCCTCCCTGACCATGGTCCAGGAGGGCAACTCGGTGAAGATCCTCGGCTGGTACGACAACGAGTGGGGCTACTCCAACCGCCTCGTCGACCTCACGGTCTTCGTCGGCAACCAGCTCTGATCTGATCCACAGAGCAGGCACCTCGATGTGAACGCAGGGCTCGGGCAGCGCAGGGACGCGCCGCCCGGGCCCTGACTCACGTACGGATCAGCTCTCGTACGATCAGAGCAGCCCTCACCAGGAGTCCTCAACATGAAGACGATCGACGAACTTCTCGCCGACGGCGTGGACGGCAAGCGGGTCTTCGTCCGCGCCGACCTCAACGTGCCGCTCGCCGACGGCCTCATCACCGACGACGGCCGCATCCGCGCCGTCCTGCCCACCGTCAAGGCCCTCGCGGACGCGGGCGCCAAGGTGGTCGTGGCCTCACACCTCGGCCGCCCCAAGGGCGCGCCGGACCCGGCCTTCTCCCTGCTTCCGGCCGCCGAGCGGCTCGGCGAACTGCTGGGCGCCCCCGTGGCCTTCGCCCAGGACACCGTCGGCCCCGCCGCGCACGCGGCCGTCGACGGCCTCGAGCCGGGCCAGGTCGCGGTCATCGAGAACCTGCGCTTCAACGCGGGCGAGACCTCCAAGGACGACGCCGAGCGCGGCGAGTTCGCGGATCAGCTGGCCGCCCTCGCGGACGTGTACGTCGGCGACGGCTTCGGCGCGGTGCACCGCAAGCACGCCTCGGTCTTCGACCTCCCGGCGCGTCTGCCGCACGCCGCCGGCTACCTCATCGCGAACGAGGTCGCCGTACTGAAGAAGCTCACCGAAGACGTGCAGCGGCCGTACGTCGTCGCCCTCGGCGGCGCCAAGGTCTCCGACAAGCTCGCCGTCATCGACCAGCTGCTCGGCAAGGCCGACCGTCTGCTCATCGGCGGCGGCATGGCGTACACCTTCCTCAAGGCCAAGGGCTACGAGATCGGCAAGTCGCTGCTGCAGGAGGACCAGATCCCGGCGGTCCTCGAGTACATCGAGCGCGCCGAGAAGACCGGCGTCGAGCTGGTGCTGCCCGTCGACACCCTGGTCTCCACGGACTTCCCGGACCTGAAGACCAAGGCGCCGGCCAACCCCACCACCGTCGCCGCGGACGCCATCCCGGCCGACCAGGAGGGCCTGGACATCGGTCCTCAGACCCGCAAGCTGTACGCCTCGAAGATCGCCGACGCCGCCACCGTCTTCTGGAACGGCCCGATGGGCGTCTTCGAGCACCCCGATTTCGCCGAGGGCACCAAGGCGGTCGCCCAGGCCCTCCTCGACTCCCCGGCCTTCACGGTCGTCGGCGGCGGTGACTCCGCCGCGGCCGTGCGCCTCCTGGGCTTCGACGAGAACGCATTCGGCCACATCTCGACCGGCGGCGGCGCCTCCCTCGAATACCTCGAGGGCAAGACGCTCCCCGGCCTCGCCGCACTGGAGGACTGACCTCAATGGCTCCATCTATTTCTTCTGGGCGCACGCCGCTGATGGCGGGCAACTGGAAGATGAACCTCAACCACCTCGAGGCCATCGCCCACGTCCAGAAGCTCGCCTTCGCCCTCGCGGACAAGGACTACGAGGCCGTGGAGGTCGCCGTCCTGCCGCCCTTCACCGACCTGCGCTCCGTGCAGACCCTGGTCGACGGCGACAAGCTCAAGATCAAGTACGGTGCCCAGGACCTGTCGGCCCACGACTCCGGCGCCTACACCGGCGAGATCTCCGGCTCGATGCTGGCCAAGCTGAAGTGCACGTACGTGGCGATCGGCCACTCCGAGCGCCGCCAGTACCACAACGAGACCGACGAGCTGGTCAACGCCAAGGTCAAGGCCGCCTACAAGCACGGCCTGACCCCGATCCTGTGCGTCGGCGAGGAGCTGGAGGTCCGCGAGGCGGGCAACCACGTCTCCCACACGCTCACCCAGGTCGAGGGCGGTCTGAAGGACATCGTGGCCGAGCAGGCCGAGTCCCTCGTGATCGCCTACGAGCCCGTCTGGGCCATCGGCACCGGCAAGGTCTGCGGCGCCGAGGACGCCCAGGAGGTCTGCGCCGCCATCCGCGCCAAGATCGCCGAGCTGTACACGCACGACGTCGCCGGCATGATCCGCATCCAGTACGGTGGCTCGGTCAAGTCCGGCAACGTCGCCGAGATCATGGCCCAGCCCGACATCGACGGCGCCCTGGTCGGCGGCGCCTCGCTGGACGCGGACGAGTTCGTCAAGATCGTGCGCTTCCGCGACCAGTGACACGAGCTGGGAGTATGCGCTAGCGGCGATACGTCGTACCCTTGCGGGGGCACAGCCTGGCTGCTGTGCCCCCGTCGTCCATCCGAATCCGAGGAAGTTGGTCCAGCCGTGGTTTTGGGGTTCTCGATCGCCCTGATCGTCTTCAGCCTGCTGCTGATGCTGCTGGTGCTGATGCACAAGGGGAAGGGCGGCGGCCTCTCCGACATGTTCGGTGGCGGCATGCAGTCGTCCGTCGGCGGCTCCTCGGTCGCCGAGCGCAACCTCGACCGGATCACCGTGGTGATCGGTCTGCTCTGGTTCGCGTGCATTGTCGTACTCGGCATCCTCATGAAGTCGAACAGCTGAGCAGCGACGCACACAGCACGTACATTCCGCACGTAAGGCCCCATGTTCGGTACGCGCAGCTGAGCGCGGCCTATCATGGGGCTTGCGTCTAGGTGTGGGGGGTGTAACTCCAATCACTGGACGCGCGTTGGGCCTTACGTAGACTGAGGCGCTCGCAACGAAGCGAAACGCCGACTCGCTTCGCGGCACCATCACGCAGGGAGTTACGACCGTGGCAAGTGGCAACGCGATCCGAGGAAGCCGGGTCGGGGCGGGGCCGATGGGCGAGGCCGAGCGCGGCGAGTCCGCGCCGCGTCTGCGCATCTCCTTCTGGTGCTCGAACGGGCACGAGACGCAGCCCAGTTTCGCCAGCGACGCGCAGGTTCCCGAGACCTGGGACTGCCCGCGCTGCGGCTTCCCCGCCGGACAGGACCGGGACAACCCGCCGGACCCGCCGCGCACCGAGCCCTACAAGACGCACCTCGCGTACGTCAGGGAGCGGCGCAGTGACGCGGACGGCGAGGCGATCCTCGCCGAGGCGCTCGCCAAACTGCGGGGCGAGATCTAGGAGTTGAGAGCCGGCCGGGCACCGAGGGGTGCCTGGCCGGAGCTTTTTCGTACCCGGCCCCCGGCCGCCTGAGGGCCGATTGTCAGTGGCGCCCTCTACGGTTTGTGCATCGACAGACCGTGAGGGGGAGTTGTGGCGACGGTCGAGGAGGCGGGCAGTCCTGCGCCCGCGTGGCGTGGGGGGTTCGGGTGGCTGTGGACGGCCGCGGTGGTGTCCCGGTTCGGAGACGCGCTGCGGGGTGCGGCGCTGCCCCTGCTCGCCGCCGCCTTCTTCGTCCTTTCGGTCCTCGCCCTGATACCTGCCCGCGAGCCGGACGTACCTGTGGTTGCGCCGCACGGCGACGCCACGACGGCTCATGCCACGCGCTGATCAACTAGGTTGGGACCGGCAGCGGGGCAAGGCAGGAAAGAAGGCTGAAGTCCGAAATGAACGCAGACGTCCGTAACAGGCTCAACCAGACGCCCGAGTGGACCGCGCTGGCCAAGCACCATGAGGAGCTCGGCGAAGTGCGGCTGCGGGACCTGTTCGCCGCCGATCCGGGACGCGGCGCCGGGTACACGCTCCAGGTCGGCGACCTGTACATCGACTACTCCAAGCACCTCGTCACCGACGAGACCCTGCGGCTGCTGCGGGAGCTGGCCGCCGCCACCGACGTCTTCGGCCTGCGGGACGCCATGTTCCGCGGCGAGAAGATCAACACGACCGAGAACCGCGCCGTGCTGCACACCGCGCTGCGCGCCCCGCGTGACGCGGTGATCGAGGTCGACGGGGAGAACGTCGTCCCGGGTGTGCACGCGGTGCTCGACAAGATGGCCGACTTCGCCGAGCGGGTCCGCTCCGGCGCCTGGACGGGCCACACCGGCAAGCGCATCAAGAACGTCGTCAACATCGGTATCGGCGGCTCCGACCTGGGCCCGGCGATGGCGTACGAGGTGCTGCGCAGCTTCACCGACCGCGACCTCACGGTCCGCTTCGTGTCGAACGTCGACGGCGCCGACCTGCACGAGGCCACCCGTGACCTGGACGCGGCGGAGACGCTGTTCGTCATCGCCTCCAAGACCTTCACCACCATCGAGACGATCACGAACGCGACCTCGGCGCGGGAGTGGCTGCTCGGCGAGCTGAAGGCGGGCCAGGAGGCCGTCGCCCGGCACTTCGTGGCGCTGTCGACGAACGCCCAGAAGGTGTCGGAGTTCGGCATCGACACGGCGAACATGTTCGAGTTCTGGGACTGGGTCGGCGGCCGGTACTCGTACGACTCGGCGATCGGGCTGGCGCTGATGATCGCCATCGGGCCGGATCGTTTCCGGGAGATGCTCGACGGGTTCCGGCTGGTGGACGACCACTTCAGGTCGGCGCCTGCGGAGTCCAACGTGCCGTTGCTGCTGGGTCTGTTGGGTATCTGGTACGGCAACTTCCATGACGCCCAGTCGCATGCGGTGCTGCCGTACAGCCACTACCTCTCCAAGTTCACCGCCTATCTGCAGCAGCTGGACATGGAGTCCAACGGCAAGTACGTGGGCCGGGACGGGCGGGAGGTGGACTGGCAGACGGGGCCGGTGGTGTGGGGCACGCCGGGCACCAACGGGCAGCATGCGTACTACCAGCTCATCCATCAGGGCACGAAGCTGATCCCGGCGGACTTCATCGGGTTCGCCGAGCCGGTGGCCGAGCTGAGCGAGGGGCTCAAGGCGCAGCACGACCTGCTGATGGCGAACTTCTTCGCGCAGACGCAGGCCCTCGCCTTCGGCAAGACACCGGACGAGGTGCGGGCCGAGGGGGTGCCGGAGGAGCTGGTGGCGCACAAGACGTTCAAGGGCAATCACCCGACGACGACGATCCTCGCGCGCGAGCTGACGCCGTCCGTGCTGGGCCAGTTGGTCGCGCTGTACGAGCACAAGGTGTTCGTGCAGGGTGCGCTGTGGAACATCGACTCCTTCGACCAGTGGGGCGTCGAGCTCGGCAAGGTGCTGGCCAAGCGGGTCGAGCCCGCACTCACCGAGGGGGCCGAGGTGGCGGGCCTGGACGAGTCCAGCAAGGCGCTGGTCGCCAAGTACCGGGAGCTGCGGGGCCGGGCGTAACACCGCCGCGATGGCCGGGGGAAGCGAGCGGTGCGTGACCGTCCGCTTCCCCTCGCCGCACAACTGGCAGGATTTCTACGGCAGTTGACGCGCTCGGCCTGCCCGTCAGGCCACCGCGCTGAGGGTGTCCGCGAGCCGTCGTCTTGCCGCGCGGGCCGCCGGGAGGGCGGCGAGCGCGGCCGCGCCGAGCACCGCGGCGGCGCCGAGGAGCAGGAGCAGGACCGGCGACGGGCTCTGGGCGATCCCGGCGCCGATGCCGCTGGAGCTGCCCTGGGAGTTGATCAGCCAGTGCGCGAGCGGGGTGCCCAGGGCCGTACCGGCGAGGACGGCGGCCAGGGCGGTGCAGCCGGTGGCCGTGACGGTGATCGCGGTGATCTGGCGCGGGGACAGACCGATGGCCTTGAGGGCGAGCAGATCGCGTTCGCCCTCGCGGACGGTGCCGCCGATCGCGGTGAGCAGTTCGACGAGACCGATGAGGGCCAGGACGGCGATCAGGCCGACGACGACCGAGCGCAGGGGCGAGAGGCCGTCGGCCGGGTTGGTCACGGTGTGCACGTCGAGCCGGCCGTGCCCGGCGGCGGCGAGCCGGCCGGCGACCGTGTGCGGGTCGGCTCCGGGGCGCAGGCGGAGCTGGTAGAGGGTGGGGGTGAGGCGTGGGTCGTTCTCGTGGAGGGTGTCGAGGGAGGTGGAGATGACCCGGCCGGCGTTCTCCGGTTCGATGCTGCGGCCCACGATGTGCAGGATCTGCGGCTGGTCGCCGACCGTCATCCGCACCCAGTCACCGACGCGGACGTCCAGCAGGTCGAGGAGACCCTGCCCGGCCACCGCCTCGTCGCTGCCGCGTGCGGGGCGGCCCTCGGCCAGGGTGTACGGGTAGGGGTTCTGGCCGGTGCCGAGGCCGCGCAGGGCGATCGTGGCCGTCTGACCCGGCACCAGGGCGGCGACCTCGACCCCCGGGTAGACGTCGGCGACCTGCGGGTCGCGCTGCAGCAGGGCGCGGGCGTCCCGGTCGCCCAGACCCGCGTCGGCGTGGACGGTGAGTGCGGCCGGCAGCCCGATCTGCTCGGGCCTGCTGTGGAAACGGTCGATGGTCGTCCAGGCACTCATCGCCACGACGATCAGCAGCAGGGGCAGGGCCAGCCTGGCCACGGTGGCCAGCGACCGCAGGCGACGAACCGAGGCAGTGTGCCAGCCCAGCACCAACGCGGGCGGCACACCGACGCCCAGCGCCCACCGGGCCACACCGGAGAGGTGCCCGCCGGAGGGGGCGGCGGGGGCCAGACCCGTGCTGTAGTGGGCGGAGTCGCGGGGGTGCCCGGCCGCCGGAACCGCGGGCCGAGTGCTGGACGTCTCCTTCGCCCGGCCCGGTGGTGGGTGTTCTGCCGGCGCGCTGGGCCGTGCCGTCAGCCACTCCAGCAGCTCCTTGGCTGCCGCAGCCAGAGGCCGGGGGGTGGGCGTCCCTCGGGCCGGCTCCGGCAGCCCGCTGCCTCTCGCAGCCGCAGCCCGGGGGGTGGAGGGCCGTGGGGCCGGGGGTTGGGGTGCCGGGGCTGTGGAGCGTCCGTCGGGCGAGGGCCCGGGCGTCCGAGGAGCTCGGTCCGGCAGCTGGGGGGCGGTTTCCAGGCCGAGTGCTCGGCGAGCCAGACCCAGCCCTCCACCCCCCGCGCCCGCGGGACGGGCCACCGGGACCGGTGGTACGCGGCCCGCTCGCCAGGCTGCGAGGGCTGTTGTGGCTCCGATGAAGAGGACGGCGCCCGCCGGGATGGCGACGAGGATCGGGGTGTGGTCGGGCAGGCCCTGCCAGACGCCGAGGGCGTCTCCGAGGCGGCCGGGGAAGTGGCTGCCCAGGGCCTCGGTGAGCGTTGCCGCGGCTGCGGCGCCGAGGACGGCGTAGGCGATGTGCTGGAAGAGGAAGACGCGGACGACCTGGGCCGGGGTGAAGCCGATCGCTTTCAGGACCGAGATGTCGCGCAGGTGGCCGCGGATGCGGGTGGCGATCGCGCCGTGGACGGCGAGGCCCGCGGCGACCAGTGCGCCGAGGCCGAACAGGCCCAGGACCTGCCCGAGGAGCCGGTTGTCGCCCTGTGCCTCGGCGCGGGCCTGCTGCCAGGTGGAGACCTCGCCGATGGCGCCCGCGCCGAGGACGGTGACGGCGCGCTGGACGGCGTAGTCCGTGTCCTCGGGGTCGGTCAGGCGCAGTCCGATGACCTGGCCGGTGGGGTGGGTCACGGCGGAGGGGAGGGCCCAGACCAGGCCCGGCTGTTCGTTGGCGCGGTAGCGGGGCTCCGCGCTGTCGGCCACGCCCACGACGGTCACCGTCCGCCCCGTCCCCGGCAGGGTCAGTGTGTCGCCCGGTTCGGCGAGCAGGGCGCGGGCGAGGCGGCTCTCCAGGACCACGCCGTCGGGGGCGTCGGCCTTCAGCCAGTGGCCGGCGGTCAGCAGCGGGCGGCCGACACCGGGGCGCTCGGGCGGCGTCGCGCGCAGTTCGACCGAGGCGCGCGTGCCGCGTGAGGCGAGGGTGGCGACGGCGGTGGGGTAGGGGCCGGCGACGGACTCCACGCCGTCGAGTGCGGCCAGCTTCCCCACCTGGGCGGACCTGTCCGTGTGGATCCAGACGTGCGCGCCGCGCTCCTGGGTGAAGATCCGCTGCCAGGGGTTGGTGGCGTACCCGAACAGGGCCGTGGCCAGCAGCAGCGACACCACGATCCCGGCCGTGGCGAGCACCAGGAACAGTGCCTCGCCGCGGTGCGTGCGCAGATCGGAGTGCGCCCAGCGCAGTGTTGCTCGCATACGGCTCAGGCCTTCCGGGGATCGTCGTACACCCGCATGTCAGTCCCTGAGCTCCAGCACTCCGGATATACCGCCCCGGCGGGACGCCCCGGTGCCGTCCAGCTCCGCGTCGTCGGCGATCCGGCCGTCGAAGAAGCTGATCACACGGTCCGCGGCGCTCGCCAGCCGGGCGTCATGGGTGACCAGCACGATCGTCTGGCCGCGTTGGTGGAAGCGGGACAGCAACCGCATCACCTCACGGGTGCCCTTGCTGTCCAGGCTGCCCGCGGGTTCGTCGGCCAGCAGGAGCGGCGGGTGGTTGACCAGGGCGCGGGCCAGTGCGACCCGCTGCTGTTCGCCGCCGGACAGCTCGCCCGGCATGCTCCGCTCCTTGCCGCCCAGCCCCAGTTCGCCCAGCAGCTGCTCCCGCTCGGCCCGCGCCTGCTTCGGCGTGCGACCCGCGAGCAGTGCGGGCAGCTCCACGTTGTCGGCGACCGACAGATTGGAGACGAGGTTGAAGAACTGGAAGACGATGCCGATCCGCTTTCTGCGCTCCACCGCCCAGCGCGCCTCGCTCCAGGCGTCCGTGCGCTCACCGTCCAGCCGGATGCTGCCGCCGTCCGGGCGCTGCAGCCCGCCCAGCAGATGCAGCAGTGTCGACTTGCCGGCGCCGGACGGACCGGTGACGGCCACGAACTCGCCCTGCCGGACGCACAGGTCGACCCCGCGCACGGCATGCGCCGGTGCGCCCTCGCCGTAGTGCGTCTTGACCAGGCCTTCTGCGTGCAGCACAGGAGCGGGACTGTCGCTCACTCCAGCTCCTCCAGCTCTTCCTGGCACCGTTCCAGCCAGTCGAGGTCGGCCTGCAGGTGCAGCATCGCGCCCTCGATCAGCAGATGGGCGATGCGGTTGTCGCGGTCTTCGGCGGCGGCCAGTTTCGACAGGTCGCGCATGGTGTTGAGGTACTGGCGCCGCTGCTTGTTGATCAGGGCGATCTGCTCGGCGAGACCCGTCTGCGGGGCGAGCGCCAGCTTCATGAAGAACTCGTCCCGCACCCGCGGCTCGTCCTCGGGCTCCTCGAACCAGGCGCGCAGCGCCTCCCGCCCGGTGTCCGTGAGGTGGTAGACCTTTTTGTTGGGCCGGCTCGACTGCTCGACGTCCTCGCCCTCGATCAGACCTTGCTTCTCGAGGCGGCCGAGGGTTACGTAGATCTGGCCGACGTTCGGCTGAGGGTACGCGGAGCCCAGCAGTTGCTCAAGGTCCTGCTTGAGCTCGTAGCCGTGGGCCGGACCGCGTGCCAGGAGTGCCAGGAGGGGCAGGCGCACTCGTGCTGTCCTCCTGTCCTCGGAATGTGCTCCAGGCCCTAGTATCGCGCATACCTAACAGGTATACATGGCCTCTGACTCCGGGCGAAGACGCCCGGCGCCGGTGTACAGGGAGGAACCTATGCGGTGGATCCATGCCGCGGGTAGGGGCCTCCTTGTTCTGGTCGTGGTCATGACCGGATACGCGGCCTCGGGTGCGCACGCCGAGGACGGCGCGGCGGACGGCCGCGGGCCGTTGACGCTCGCCACCGCCGGAGATCTCACCAACTACCTCGACCCCCTCCTCCAGGGCTGGAACCGCACCCACCCCGGCGAGAAGGTCACCCTCGTCGAGCTTCCGGACTCCGCCGACGAGACCCATGCGCAGATGGTCACCGACCTGCGCGGCGGGGACCGCAGCCGGTTCGACGTCCTCAACATCGATGTCAGCTGGACCTCGGAGTTCGCGGCGGCAGGCTGGATACGGCCGTTGCCCCCCGACCGCTTCCCGATGAAGGGCTTCCTGAAGCCGGTCGTCGACACGGCGACCTACGACAACCATCTGTACGCCGTCCCGTACGTCACCAACGCCGGACTGCTCCTCTACCGCAAGGACATCCTCGCCAAGGAGGGCGTCCCACCGCCGCGCACCTGGGCCGAGCTGGAGTACGACGCGAAGACCATCGCGCCGAAGTACGGACTCGACGGATACGCGGGGCAGTTCCTGCCCTACGAGGGGCTCACCGTCAACGCCGCCGAGGCCGTCTACTCCGCGGGCGGCAGCATCCTCGGCGACGAGGGCGCACGCGTCACCGTCGACTCGGCCGCCGCCCGCGAGGGCATCGGCTTCCTCGCCCGGGGCGTGCGCGAGGGCTGGATCCCGAAGAAGGCGCTCACCTACAAGGAAGAAGAGTCCAAACAGGCCTTCCAGGACGGCCGTCTGCTCTTCCTGCGCAACTGGCCCTACGCCTACGTCGGCGCCGCGGCCAAGGGCTCCCCGGTCGCCGGCAAGATCGGAGCGGTACCACTGCCCGGCCCTGACGGGCCCGGCAGGAGCGTCCTCGGCGGCTCCAATCTGGCCGTCAACACGCACACGCAGCACCCCGACTCCGCCGCGCGCCTGCTCGCGTATCTCACCAGCGAGCCCGTCCAGCGCCAGGTCCTCACCCGCGGCGCGCTGCCGCCCGTACGGGCCGCGCTGTACGAGGACCCCGAGCTGATACGGCGGTTCCCGTATCTGCCGACCCTGCGCACGAGCGTCCTGCACGCCGCGCCGCGCCCCAAGAGCCCGCGCTACGACCAGGTCAGCCTGGTGGTGCAGGCGGTCGTGCACGACGCGATGACCGGGCACGAGACACCCGCGGCGGCGGTGCAGAGGCTGGCGCGGGAGCTGGCGGCCGTCTCCAGCCGCTAGTTACTTGTTAGGTAACGCGGAAGTCTCATCTGGGCTCAGGATGCCCCCTTAGGTCCGCTTTTGGCACACCAACTCACCAGTAGCTTCTGTTTCTTTCATTGACACCCGCACGACACGCCTACCTAACATGCATGCATGTTGAGTAAGTACCGCTGGTGGCGTGACGCGGTGATCTACCAGGTGTATGTCCGCAGCTTCCTGGACAGCACCGGAGACGGCATCGGCGATCTGGCCGGGGTCCGCGCCGGACTGCCGTACCTGAAGAAGCTGGGCGTCGACGGAATCTGGCTGAGCCCCTTCTACCCGTCCCCGCAGCACGACCACGGCTACGACGTGGCCGACTACTGCGACGTCGACCCGCTCTTCGGCGACCTCGCCGAGTTCGACCTGCTGATGGCGGCCGCCCGGAAGCTCGGCGTCAAGGTGCTGCTGGACGTCGTGCCCAACCACTGCTCCAGCGAGCACCCGTGGTTCCAGGAGGCCCTCACCTCGGAGCCCGGCAGTGCGGCCCGCGCCCGCTTCCACTTCGCCGACGGCCGCGGTGCCGACGGCTCGCAGCCGCCCAACAACTGGCACTCCATGTTCGGCGGCCCCGCCTGGACCCGGGTGACCGAGCCCGACGGCCGCCCCGGCCAGTGGTACCTGCACATGTTCGCGCCCGAGCAGCCCGACTGGAACTGGCGCAACCCCGAGACCGGCGCCGAGTTCGACCGGATCCTGCGGTTCTGGCTCGACCGGGGCATCGACGGCTTCCGCATCGACGTCGCCGCCGGCCTCTACAAGCACCCCGAACTGCCCGACTCCGACGACCCCGAGGCCGACGCCCGCACCCGCGACTCCGTCAACCCGCTCGCCTGGAACCAGCCCGAGGTGCACGACGTGTGGCGGCACTGGCGGGCGGTGTGCGAGGAGTACACGGCGCGCGACGGCCGCGAGCGGCTGCTGGTCGGCGAGGTGTCGGTGCCGAGCGCACGCGAACACGCGCAGTACGTCCGCTCCGACGAGCTCCACCAGGCCTTCTTCTTCGACCTGCTCAGCGCCCCCTGGAACGCCGACGCCTTCCGCAAGGTCATCAGCGAGGCCATGCAGGACATCGCCGGCACGGGCTCCACGGTCACCTGGGTGCTCAACAACCACGACCAGGTCCGCACCGTGACCCGCTACGGCGAACCCGCCCCGGAGGGCAGCGGCCTGGGCACCGCCCGCGCCCGGGCCGCCGCCCTGCTGATGCTGGCGCTGCCCGGAGCCGCGTACATCTACCAGGGCGAGGAGCTGGGCCTGCCCGAGGTCGTCGACCTGCCCGACGACGTGCTCACCGACCCGATCTTCCGCCGTACCGGAAGCCGCGCCCGCATCCGCGACGGCTGCCGGGTCCCGCTGCCGTGGTCCGGACAGGCCTCACCCTTCGGCTTCACCTCCGGCGCCGAAAGCGCGCGGCCGTGGCTGCCGCAGCCCTCCTACTTCGCCGAGTACGCCACCGACCGCGCCCTCGCCGACACCCGCTCCTTCTGGCACCTGTACCGCGACGGCCTCCAACTGCGCGCCGCCCTGCCCCAACTGGGCGAGGGGACGCTCGACTGGCTGGAGACCCCGCCGGGCGTCCTCGCCTTCACCCGCGGCGACGGCCTCGTCTGCGCCGTCAACTTCGGTACGGCGCCCCTGCCCGCGCCGGTCTCCGGCACCCCGCTGCTCTCCAGCGGCCCCTGCACGGCCGGGGTGCTGCCCGGTTCCACGGCGGCCTGGTGGATCAACGACCTCTGACCACCGCCGACCGCCCCTCTCCCCTGATTGTTCGTCAGTTTCCCACCCCTTGAAGGGACATCAACGATGATGCGACGACGCACGACCCTGCTCGCGAGCTGCACCGCCCTCGCCCTCTCCCTCGGCGCTACCGCCTGCGGAGGCGGCGGACCGGTCTCCGCGGGCGGCGGCGACAAGGCGCTCAGCGGGCAGACGGTCACCGTGGCCGGCGTCTGGACCGGCAGCGAGCAGAAGAACTTCCAGAAGGTGCTCGACGCCTTCAGCGCGAAGACCGGCGCCAAGACCCAGTTCATCTCCACCGGTGACAACGTCTCCACCGTCGTCGGCAGCAAGATCGAAGGCGGCAACGCGCCCGACGTGGTGATGGTCCCGCAGGTCGGCGTATTGCAGCAGTTCGCCAAGAAGGGCTGGCTCAAGCCGCTGTCCGCCACCACCGAGAAGGCCGTGGACACGGGCTACGCCCCCGTCTGGAAGAAGTACGGCAGCGTCGACGGCCGCCTCTACGGCCTCTACTTCAAGGCCGCCCACAAGTCGACGGTCTGGTACAGCCCCGAGGCCCTCACCCAGGCGGGCGTCAAGCCGCCGAAGACGTACGACGAGATGCTGAAGGCCGGACACACCGTCTCCGACTCGGGCCTCGCCGCCTTCTCGGTCGCCGGGCAGGACGGCTGGACCCTCACCGACTGGTTCGAGAACATCTACCTGTCTCAGGCGGGCCCCGAGAAGTACGACGCCCTGGCCGCCCACAAGCTGAAGTGGACCGACGCCTCGGTGGTCAAGGCGCTCGGCACCCTCGGCAAGCTGTTCAAGGACAAGCAGCTGATAGCGGGCGGCCAGAAGGAGGCCCTCAACACCGACTTCCCGGGCTCGGTGGAGAAGGTGTTCGGGCCCAAGCCCGAGGCCGGCATGGTCTACGAGGGCGACTTCGTCGCCGGGGTCGCCCACGACCAGTTCGGCAAGACCATCGGCACGGACGCGAACTTCTTCCCCTTCCCCGCGGTCGACGGCGGCAAGGCCCCGGTGGTCAGCGGCGGCGACGCGGCCGTCGTCCTCAAGGACGGCAAGAACGCCACGGCCGGCATGAAGCTCCTGGAGTACCTGGCCACCCCGGAGGCCGCCGCCGTATGGGCGAAGGCCGGCGGCTTCCTGTCCCCGAACAAGAAGCTGTCCCTCGACTCCTACGGCGACGACGTCACCCGCGCCACCGCCAAGTCCCTCGTGTCGGCCGGGGATTCGGTCCGCTTCGACATGTCCGACCAGGCTCCGGCGGCGTTCGGCGGCACCAAGGGCGCGGGCGAGTGGAAGCTGCTCCAGGACTTCCTGAGCGACCCGTCGAACCCGAAGGGCACCGCGGCACAGCTGGAGGCCGCGGCGGCCAAGGCCTACAAGGGCTGACGCGCCATGACCGCGACTCTGGTGAAAGAGACAAGTCCGCCCCCGGTCGCGGGCGTCGAGCGGGCCCGGCGCTCCCGCCGCCGGGCCCGGCTCATCGCCCTGCTCTTCGTCTTCCCGGCGCTGGCCCTGCTCGGTGCGCTCGTCGTGTACCCCGTGCTGTTCTCGATCGGCCGCAGCTTCTTCGACGCGTCGGGGACGCGCTTCGTGGGCGACGAGAACTACACCGAGATGTTCCGCGACCCGGCGACCCTCAAAGCCGTACGGAACACGGCCATCTGGGTCGTGGTGGCGCCCGCGCTGCTGACCGGGCTCGGCCTGATCCTCGCCGTACTGGTGGAGAAGGTCCGCTGGGCGACGGCCTTCAAGCTCCTGCTGTTCATGCCGATGGCGGTGTCCTTCCTCGCGGCGGGCATCATCTTCCGGCTCGCCTACGACGAGGACCCGAACAAGGGCGTGCTGAACGCCGCCGTGGTCTCGGTGCACGACGCCTTCAAGGGCACGTCGGAGTATCCGACCGCACGGGCCCGCGTGGGCCAGGGGCTGAAGGCGGGACCGGACGGCTCGTACCGGACGAGCGGGAGCGTGTCGCCGGGGCAGTCGGTGGCGCTCGGGCTCGTCGGCGTCGCCCCGAAGGACCTGCCGGGCGGTGCCGAGCCCGCGTACGGCGCCGCGCACCGCAAGGCCGCGTCCGGCGAGCTGCGCGGGGTCGTCTACCTGGACTTCACCCCCGGCGGGGGCGGGAAGCAGGGCCGGGTCGACCCGCGGGAGAGCGGGCTGCCGGAGATGAAGGTCGAGGCGGTGGCCGACGACGGGACGACGGCCGGGAGTACGACGACGGCCGCTGACGGCTCCTTCCACTTCTCGGGGCTGAAGTCCGGCTCGTACGCAGTGAAGTTGCCCGCGTCGAACTTCGCGCAGCCGTACCAGGGCGTCTCCTGGCTCGGGCCGATGCTCGTCACACCGGCGATCATCGGGGCGTATCTGTGGATCTGGACCGGGTTCGCGATGGTCCTGATCGGCGCCGGGCTTGCGACGCTGCCGCGCGATGCGCTGGAGGCGGCCCGGATGGACGGCGCCAACGAGTGGCAGATCTTCCGGCGGATCACGGTGCCGCTGCTGGCGCCGGTGCTCACGGTCGTCTTCGTGACCCTCGTGATCAATGTGATGAAGGTCTTCGACCTCGTCTACATCATCGCGCCCGGGCCGGTGCAGGAGGACGCGACCGTGCTCGCCACCCAGATGTGGCTGGTGTCCTTCGGCGGCGGCAACAACCAGGGGCTCGGCAGTGCGCTGGGCGTGCTGCTCCTGCTTCTCGTGGTCCCCGCCATGGTCTTCAACGTCCGTCGTTTCCGGAGGAGTCAGCGATGAACGCGGTCAGGCGTGGCCTGGGCAATGGGCTTGTGCAGGCTTTCCTGGTGGTGATCGGCCTGGTGTGGCTGACGCCGCTCGCGGGGTTGTTCCTGTCGTCGCTGCGGTCCTCGCAGGACTCGGCGAGCAGCGGCTGGTGGACGGTGTTCAGCAGCCCGGGGCAGCTGTCCTTCGACAACTACTCGGCGCTGCTGAAGAACTCCGGGATGACGCAGGCCTTCTGGAACACGGTGCTGATCTCCGTGCCGGCGACCGTGCTGGTCGTGGTGCTGGCGGCGCTCGCCGGATACGCCTTCGCCTGGCTGGACTTCCCCGGCCGGGAGGCCGTCTTCCTGGTCGTGGTGGCCCTGTTGGTGGTGCCGGTGCAGATCGGCTTGCTGCCGGTGGCCAAACTCTTCGGTCAGCTGGGGCTGTTCGGGACGATCCCGGGGGTCGTGCTGTTCCACGTGGCGTACGGGCTGCCGTTCGCGGTGTTCCTGCTGCGGAACTACTTCGCCGAGATGCCGAAGGAGATGCTGGAGGCTGCTCGTATGGACGGTGGGAGCGAGTGGCGGATCTTCACGCGGCTGGTGCTGCCGGTGGGGCGGCCGGCGATCGCCTCGCTGGCGATCTTCCAGTTTCTGTGGGTGTGGAACGACATGCTGGTGGCGCTGTTGTTCGCGGACAGTTCCTCGCAGCCCTTGACTGTGCAGCTTCAGTCGCAGATACGGCAGTTCGGGAGCAACATCGATGTGCTGGCGCCGGGGGCGTTTGTGTCGCTGGTGGTGCCGGTGGTGGTGTTCTTCGCGTTCCAGAAGCACTTTGTGCAGGGGGTTATGGCGGGTTCGGTGAAGTGAGCTTCCTTCGCCCCCGCCGCCCCTTCCCGTCCCGTACCGGGGGGCGGCCCCCGGACCCCCGCTCCTCAAACGCCGGAGGGGCTGGATTCGGCCCAGCCACCTCAGCCCGTCCGGCGTTTGAGGACGAGGCCGTTCAGGCCGAAAGCGGGGGTCTGGGGGCGGCAGCCCCCAGGGGGCGGGCATGGGTAGGGGCGGTGGGGGCGGAAATCCCTCAGGGCGAAGCCGGGGGATACAGCGAGCGGGGCAGCTGGGAGGCCGCCGCCGCGTCCAGGAGCCACAGGGTGCGGGATCGGCCGCGGGCGCCCGCGGCCGGGGCCTGCACCTCGCCCGCCCCCGACAGAGCGATCGCCGCCGCCTGCGCCTTGTCCTCTCCGGCCGCCAGCAACCAGACCTCCCGCGCCGCGCGGATGGCGGGGAGAGTCAGCGTCACCCGGGTGGGCGGCGGCTTGGGCGCGCCGTGCACGCCCACCACCGTCCGCTCCGTCTCCCGCACCGCGGGCAACTCCGGGAACAGCGAGGCCACATGCGTGTCCGGACCCACGCCCAGCATCAGGACGTCGAACGTCGGCACGGCACCGTGGTTCTCGGGCCCGGCAGCCCGGGCCAGCTCCTGCGCATAGCCCTCCGCCGCCGCCTCGACGTCGGCCCCGTACGGCCCGTCCGACGCCGGCATGGCATGCACCCGCTTCGGATCCAGCGGGACGGAGTCCAGCAGAGCCTCACGGGCCTGCGTGACATTCCGGTCCGGGTCGCCCTCCGGCAGGAAGCGCTCGTCCCCCCACCACAGGTCGAGCCGGCCCCAGTCGATCGCGTCCCGGGCCGGAGCGGCAGCCAGGGCGGCCAGCAGGCCGTTGCCGTTGCGGCCGCCCGTGAGGACCACGGACGCGTAGCCCCGGGAGGCCTGCGCGTCCACGATCTTCGTGATGAGGCGGGCCGCGGCCGCCTGCGCCATCAGTTCCTTGTCGTGGTGCACGACCAGCTGCGGAGTGCTCACTTCGCCGCCGCCTTCTTCGGCTCGTCCTTCACCGGCGCCTGTGCCGCCGCGTCCTTCGCGGGAGCTTTCGCAGCCTCTTCGACAGGGGTTGCGACGGGGGCTTCGGCCGCGATCGCTTCTCCTTTGGCCGGCGGTTCCGGTACGGAAGGGTTCAGCCGGTCCACCCCGAACCGCAGTGCCGAGGCATACGTGTCGTCGGGATCGAGCCGCCGCAGCTCCTCCGCGATCAGCTCGGCCGTCTCACGCCGCTTCAGCGCGACCGCACGGTCCGGCTGGCCCTCGATGGACAGGGTTGCCAGGGAGCCGTCCGCACGGTCCAGGACTATCTGGCCGGTGTCGGTCGCCATGCGGACCGCCGTCAGGCCCGGCCCGTTCGACAGGGACCGCTTCACCGGCACGTCCAGCCGGTCCGCCAGCCACATCGCCAGCAGCTCGCAGCTCGGGTTGAACTCCTCGCCCTCCACCTCGACGGCCTCCACCTCGCAGGTGACCTGGTCGAGCGCGGCGGCCAGCATCGAACGCCAGGGCGTGATGCGGGTCCAGGACAGGTCGGTGTCGCCGGGGGTGTACGTGTCGGCGCGCGCCGTCAGCTCCCGTACCGGCTGCTCCGCGGCGTACGTGTCCGTCACCCGGCGCTGGGCCAGCGCGCCCAGCGGGTCGTTCGCCGGGTCGAGGGGCGCGTTCACCGGCCACCAGACCACCACCGGGGCGTCCGGCAGCAGCAGGGGCAGGACGACGGACTGGGCGTGGTCCGCGACCTCGCCGTAGAGGCGCAGCACGACCGTCTCACCCGTCCCCGCGTCCGCGCCCACCCGAACCTCGGCGTCCAGCCGGGACTGCGTACGGTCGCGGGGCGAGCGCGAGACGCGCTTGATGACCACGAGGGTGCGCGAGGGGTGCTCGTGCGAGGCGTCGTTCGCGGCCTTCAGGGCGTCGTACGCGTTCTCCTCGTCCGTCACGATGACCAGCGTGAGCACCATGCCGACGGCCGGTGTGCCGATGGCACGGCGGCCCTGCACCAGCGCCTTGTTGATCTTGCTGGCCGTGGTGTCCGTGAGGTCTATCTTCATGGCCGGCGCCAGCTCCGTCCGTCTCGCTCGAGCATTTCGTCCGCCTCGACGGGCCCCCAGGTGCCGGACGGATACTGGGCGGGCCTGCCGTTCTTGTCCCAGTACTCCTCGATCGGGTCGAGGATCTTCCAGGACAGCTCGACCTCCTCGGTGCGCGGGAAGAGGTTCGAGTCGCCGAGCAGGACGTCCAGGATCAGACGCTCGTACGCCTCCGGGGAGGACTCGGTGAAGGACTCGCCGTAGGCGAAGTCCATCGACACGTCCCGGATCTCCATCGAGGTGCCCGGCACCTTGGAGCCGAAGCGGACCGTCACGCCCTCGTCCGGCTGGACGCGGATGACGATCGCGTTCTTGCCGAGCTCCTCCGTCGCCGTGTGGTCGAAGGGGGAGTGCGGGGCCCGCTGGAAGACCACCGCGATCTCGGTGACGCGGCGGCCCAGGCGCTTGCCGGTGCGCAGGTAGAACGGCACGCCCGCCCAACGGCGGTTGTCCACCTCGAGCTTGATGGCGGCGTACGTGTCCGTCTTCGACTTGGCGTCGATGCCCTCCTCCTGGAGGTACCCGACCGCCTTCTCGCCGCCCTGCCAGCCCGCCGCGTACTGACCGCGCACGGTGTCCCGGCCCAGGTCCTTCGGCAGCCGTACGGCCCCGAGCACCTTGGTCTTCTCGGCGGCCAGCGCGTCCGCGTCGAATGAGGCGGGCTCTTCCATGGCCGTCAGAGCCATCAGCTGCAGGAGGTGGTTCTGGATGACGTCACGGGCGGCGCCGATGCCGTCGTAGTAGCCGGCCCGGCCGCCGATGCCGATGTCCTCGGCCATGGTGATCTGCACATGGTCCACGAAGGACCGGTTCCAGATCGGCTCGAACATCGTGTTGGCGAAACGCAGCGCCAGGATGTTCTGGACGGTCTCCTTGCCCAGGTAGTGGTCGATGCGGAAGACCTGGTCCGGGGCGAAGACCTCGTGGACGACCTTGTTGAGCTCCTCGGCCGACTTCAGGTCATGACCGAAGGGCTTCTCGATGACCGCGCGGCGCCAGGAGCCGCCGGTCTGGTCGGCCAGACCGTGCTTCTTCAGCTGCTGGATGACCACGGGGAAGGAGCGCGGCGGCACCGACAGGTAGAAGGCGAAGTTGCCGCCCGTGCCCTGTGCCTTGTCGAGCTCCTCGATGGTGCCGCGCAGCCGCTCGAACGCGTCGTCGTCGTCGAAGGTGCCCTGGACGAAGCGCATCCCCTGGATGAGCTGCTGCCAGACCTCCTCGCGGAACGGCGTACGGGCGTGCTCCTTGACGGCGTCGTGCACCTCGGCCGCGAAGTCCTCGTGCTGCCACTCGCGGCGCGCGAAGCCGACGAGGGAGAAGCCCGGCGGCAGCAGACCCCTGTTGGCGAGGTCGTACACGGCGGGCATGAGCTTCTTCCGTGACAGATCGCCCGTGACGCCGAAGATGACCAGGCCCGACGGCCCCGCGATACGCGGGAGCCGTCGGTCGGCGGGGTCACGAAGCGGGTTCGCTCCGGAACCGGAAAGAGGAGCCAAGGGTTCAGCCCTCCGAGGGGGCGAGGCGCTCCAGCTCCGCCTCGGTCGACTTGAGCAGGTCGTTCCAGGACGCCTCGAACTTCTCGACGCCCTCGTCCTCGAGGAGCTGCACCACGTCGTCGTACGAGATCCCGAGCTTCTCGACGGCGTCGATGTCGGCGCGGGCCTGCTCGTACGTACCGGCGACGGTGTTGCCGGTGATCGAGCCGCTCTCCTCGGTGGCGTGCAGGGTGGCCTCCGGCATGGTGTTCACCGTGTTCGGCGCCACCAGGTCGTCGACGTACAGGGTCGGCTTGTACGCCGGGTCCTTCACACCGGTGGAGGCCCACAGCGGACGCTGCTTGCGGGCGCCCGCGCTCTCCAGCTTGCTCCAGCGGTCGGAGGAGAAGACCTCCTCGTACGCCTGGTAGGCGAGCCGCGCGTTGGCGACGGCGGCCTTGCCGCGCAGCGCCTTGGCCTCCTCGGTGCCCAGCCCGTCGAGCCGCTTGTCGATCTCGGTGTCCACACGGGACACGAAGAAGGACGCCACGGAACGGATCAGCGAGAGGTCCAGGCCGCGCTCCTTGGCCTTCTCCAGGCCGGAGAGGTAGGCGTCCATGACCTCGCGGTAGCGCTCGAGGGAGAAGATCAGCGTCACGTTGACGCTGATGCCGAGGCCGATGACCTCGGTGATCGCCGGCAGACCCGCCTTGGTGGCCGGGATCTTGATGAGCGTGTTGGGGCGGTCGACCAGCCAGGCCAGCTGCTTGGCCTCGGCGACCGTCGCCTTGGTGTTGTGCGCCAGACGCGGGTCGACCTCGATCGACACGCGGCCGTCCTGGCCGTCGGTGGCGTCGAAGACCGGGCGCAGGATGTCGGCGGCGTCCCGGACGTCCGCCGTGGTGATCATGCGGACGGCCTCTTCGACGGTGACCTTGCGGGCGGCGAGGTCGGTGAGCTGCTGCTCGTAACCCTCGCCCGAGGAGATCGCCTTCTGGAAGATGGTCGGGTTGGTGGTGACGCCCACGACGTGCTGCTGGTCGATCAGCTCGGCGAGGTTGCCGGACGTGATCCGCTTGCGCGACAGGTCGTCCAGCCAGATCGCGACGCCTTCTTCGGAGAGGCGCTTGAGTGCGTCTGTCATGGAATTACATCTCCTACGTGTCGTATATGAGCGTCAGCGCTGGGCGGCGGCGAGGGATTCCCGGGCCTTGTCGGCCACGTTCTCCGCAGTGAACCCGAACTCGCGGAAGAGGACCTTGCCGTCGGCGGACGCACCGAAGTGCTCCAGGGAAACGATGCGGCCCGCGTCCCCGACGTACTTGTGCCAGGTGAGACCGATGCCCGCCTCGACCGCGACCCGCGCCTTCACCTGCGGCGGCAGGACGCTGTCCCGGTACCCCTGGTCCTGCTCCTCGAACCACTCCAAGGAGGGCATGGACACGACCCGTGTCGGCACCCCGTCCGCCTGCAGCTGCTCGCGTGCCTCGACGGCGACATGCACCTCGGAACCGGTGGCGATGAGGATGACCTGCGCCGCGGCGCTCTGCCCTCCGGGCCCTTCGGCCTCGAACAGGACGTAACCGCCCTTCGCCGCGTCCTCGTTGGGCTCGTACGTCGGCACACCCTGACGGGTCAGTGCCAGGCCGTGCGGGGCGCCCTTGCCGAACTCCTTGGTGTACCGCTTGAGGATCTCGCGCCAGGCGATCGCGGTCTCGTTGGCGTCGGCCGGGCGGACCACGTTCAGGCCCGGGATGGCACGCAGGGACGCGAGGTGCTCGATGGGCTGGTGCGTCGGGCCGTCCTCACCGAGACCGATGGAGTCGTGCGTCCACACGTACGTCACCGGAAGGTGCATCAGCGCCGACAGCCGCACGGCGTTGCGCATGTAGTCGGAGAAGACCAGGAACGTACCGCCGTAGATACGGGTGTGGCCGTGCAGCGCGATGCCGTTCATCTCCGCGGCCATGGAGTGCTCGCGGATGCCGTAGTGGATCGTGCGGCCGTAGGGGTCCGCCTCCGGCAGCGGGTTGTCCGCCGGCAGGAACGAACTGTTCTTGTCGATGGTCGTGTTGTTCGACCCGGCGAGGTCGGCGGAGCCGCCCCACAGTTCGGGGATGACCGCACCCAGCGCCTGCAGCACCTTGCCGGAGGCGGCACGGGTGGCGACACCCTTGCCCGGCTCGAAGACGGGGAGCTTGTCCTCCCAGCCGGCCGGCAGCTCACCGGCGTTGATGCGGTCGAACTCGGCGGCGCGCTCGGGGTTGTTCTGCCGCCACAGCTGGAAGGACTTCTCCCACTCGGCCTTCGCCTCGCGGCCCCGCTCCAGCGCCTGGCGGGTGTGCTTGATGACGTCGTCGGAGACCTCGAAGGACTGCTCCGGGTCGAAGCCGAGGACACGCTTGGTGGCGGCCACCTCGTCGTCGCCGAGCGCCGAGCCGTGCGCGGCCTCGGTGTTCTGCGCGTTCGGGGCGGGCCAGGCGATGATCGAGCGCATCGCGATGAAGGACGGCTTGTCCGTCACCTGCTTCGCGGCCTCGATCGCGTTGTAGACGGCGTGCGGGTCGAGGTCGCCGTCGGGCTTCGGGGCGATGCGCTGGACGTGCCAGCCGTAGGCCTCGTAGCGCTTGACGGTGTCCTCGGAGACGGCCGTCTCGGTGTCGCCCTCGATCGAGATGTGGTTGTCGTCCCACAGCAGGATCAGATTGCCGAGCTTCTGGTGCCCGGCCAGCGAGGACGCCTCGGCGGAGATGCCCTCCTGGAGGCAGCCGTCACCGGCGATCGCGAAGATGTAGTGGTCGAAGGGGGACTCGCCCTGCGGGGCGTCCGGGTCGAACAGGCCGCGCTCGTAGCGGGCGGCCATCGCCATGCCCACGGCGTTGGCGACACCCTGGCCGAGCGGGCCGGTCGTCGTCTCGACGCCCTTGGTGTGGCCGTACTCCGGGTGGCCGGGGGTCTTCGAGCCCCAGGTGCGGAAGGCCTTGAGGTCGTCCAGCTCCAGGCCGAAGCCGGCCAGGTAGAGCTGCGTGTAGAGGGTCAGGGACGAGTGACCGGCGGACAGCACGAAGCGGTCGCGGGCAACCCAGTCCGGGTCGGCCGGGTCGTGCCGCATCACCTTCTGGAAGAGGGTGTAGGCGGCGGGCGCCAGGCTCATCGCCGTACCCGGATGGCCGTTGCCGACCTTCTGTACGGCGTCGGCGGCCAGGACGCGGGCGGTGTCCACGGCCCGCTGGTCCAACTCGGTCCACTCGAGGTCTGTGGTGGTCGGCTTGGTGCTCACCCTGAGTCAGGGCTCCTCTCCACATGTCACGCATGTCGAATGCCGGCGCACTGGACGCCCACCGGCCGCTGTCGAGCCTACCCCTGTAAGTACGTGCAATTTTTCGAGTCATTCCAGACTGCCGGGACTACAGGGGATCCGCCTCCCGACTGGGCAGATCGCATTCGGCAACTGAATACGGAGCGGCTCATCCGAGTGCTCAATCGAGCTCTCGATCGAGCTTGTGTACGGCCCCTCCCAACACGACCCCACCCCCGCGAAGGTCGGGGTATGGGCAACGTCTACAGTGGCGTGGTACGCGCGAGCCTTTACCGGGACTTCACACGGGTGAGGCTTGCTGGGATGTCTCTGTAGGGGTGTGCGTGACGGCCGTCGAATCCCGTCCAGCCGGGGTGCTGGGGGAGAGCAGGAGCTCGAGTCACCGGCCGTTCGGGGCCCGTGTCAAGGCGTTCGTGGCGCTCACCAAGCCGCGGATCATCGAGCTGCTGCTCATCACCACCGTTCCGGTGATGTTCCTCGCCCAGCAGGGCGTGCCGGACCTGACGCTGGTGCTGCTCACCTGCGTCGGCGGCTACCTCTCCGCGGGCGGCGCCAACGCGCTGAACATGTACATCGACCGCGACATCGACGCCCTCATGGACCGCACCTCGCAGCGCCCGCTGGTCACCGGCATGGTCAGCCCGCGCGAGTGCCTCGCCTTCGGCATCACCCTCGCGGTCGTGTCGACGCTGCTGTTCGGCTTCACCGTCAACTGGCTGAGCGCCTGGCTCTCCCTCGGCGCGCTCCTCTTCTACGTCGTCGTCTACACGATGATCCTCAAGCGCCGTACCTCGCAGAACATCGTGTGGGGCGGCATCGCCGGCTGCCTCCCGGTGCTCATCGGCTGGTCGTCCGTCACCGACTCCATGTCGTGGGCGCCGATCATCCTCTTCCTCGTCATGTTCTTCTGGACGCCGCCGCACTACTGGCCGCTGTCCATGAAGGTCAAAGAGGACTACGCGCGGGTGGGCGTGCCGATGCTGCCGGTCGTCGCCTCCAACAAGGTGGTCGCCAAGCAGATCGTCATCTACAGCTGGGTGATGGTCGCCGTCTCGCTCCTCCTCACCCCCCTCGGCTACACGGGCTGGTTCTACACGCTCGTGGCGCTGCTGGCCGGCGGCTTCTGGCTGTGGGAGGCGCACGGCCTGCAGAACCGGGCCAAGGCCGAGGTGACGGGCGCGAAGCTGAAGGAGATGCGCCTGTTCCACTGGTCCATCACCTACGTGTCGATCCTCTTCGTCGCCGTCGCGGTGGACCCCTTCCTGCGTTAGTCCTTCTTCATACGTCGCTTCGGGCGGGGTGCGTGGTCAAGGCCACGCACCCCGCCCGTCGCCGTTTGATCTACCCGTCGGTAGCATCCTGGCCATGGCAGAGACTCAGCAGGTTGACGCGAAGGCCGAGCGCAAGGTGGCGCGGCTCGCCAAGCAGATCAGCGCCTTCTCCAAGGCGCACGGCGGGGCCGAGGGCCAGGTGGCCTACATCGGCGAGCGCGGCGCGCGCATCGTCCTCGTCGGCGAGGACGGCGGCTGGGGCGACCTGGTGGCGCCCTCGTACGAGCTGGCCGAGAAGGCGGTGGAGAAGGCCGGCATCACCGTCCACGAGGACTTCGACGGCGAGTTCGCGGCCAAGGTGAAGACGGGCCGTTACGAGTGGACCCGCATGGCGGGGATCCAGGTGGGCGGTCCCAGCAACACCTAGTGCCGGGTTCACCCGTTAGGCCCTGCGACAGCAGGTGCCATCACACGGGGAGTCCGGATGATCGAAACGCCGTCCCTCGTGGACCAGTACTGCCACGGCGTACTGAGGACGGAGCTGGGCCTCGGCACCTTCGAGGCCCAGCTGTCCCGCACCGAGGGCCCGCCCGCGCCCGGCACCACCCTCTTCGACACACAGACGGGCTTCGCCGTACGACGCTGGTGCCCTCCGCTGCTCGGCCTGGAACCGCACTGTCCGCCCGCCCGCTATCTCGCCCGCCGTCGTGAACTGGGCGTACTGGAAACGGGTCGCAGGCTGCTGCGCGGCAGCGGCATCACGACGTATCTGGTCGACACCGGCCTGCCCGGCGATCTGACCGGGCCCTCCGAGCTGGCGTCCGCCGGGGCCGCCGAGGCCCGCGAGATCGTCCGCCTGGAGTTACTGGCCGAACAGGTCGCCGACACCTCCGGCACCGTGGAGTCCTTCCTCGCCAACCTCGCCGAGTCGGTGCACGCCGCGGCCGCGAACGCCGTGGCCTTCACATCGGTCGCGGGCCTACGGCACGGTCTGGCACTCGCGCCCGAGCCGCCGGGGCCGGGTGAGGTGCGGGGCGCCGCCGGCCGGTGGCTGGCCGGACGCAGGGTCGGCGGCGAGCTGACCGACGCCGTACTCCTTCGCCATCTGCTGTGGATCGCGGTCGCCTCGGGCCTTCCGCTCCAGCTCCACGCGGGCCTCGGCGAGCCGGGCCAGCGCATCGACCGCACCGATCCGGTGCTGCTCACGGACTTCGTCCGCGCGACGGCAGGCCTGGGCACCGACCTGGTCCTGCTGCACGGCTACCCCTACCATCGCCACGCCGCCCACCTGGCGGGCGTCTTCCCGCACGTCTACGCCGACTCGGGCGCCGCCCTGGCCCGCACCGGGGCGCGCGCCGCGACCGTCCTCGCCGAGATCCTGGAACTGGCCCCCTTCGGCAAGATCCTCTTCTCCAGCGGCGCCCATGGCCTGCCCGAACTGCACGTCGTGGGAGCACGACTGTTCCGGGAGGCCCTGGGGCGGGTCCTGGGCGGCTGGGTCACCGAGGGGGCGTGGTCGCTTGCGGACGCGCAGCGGGTGGCGGGGATGGTGGCGGCGGGGAATGCGCGCAGGGTGTACGGCCTGGGGTAGCGCCCCGAAGGGGCGCGTGCCCGTGACATCTGCGGCTCCGCCGCGGGGCGCGACAAGCCACGACGGTGCCGCAGACGATCGACGGCAGGTCCCCGTACTTCTCCGGCGGAGCACCTATGCGCGCGTGCCCACCGTCACCTCGGCCGAGAGGCCGGGCAGGTCGGCAACCGCCTCCGCCCGCTCGCGCAGCGCCAGCAGCACCCGCAGCGCCCAGATCCAGATCAGGCAGGAGCCGAACATATGCAGCCCGACGAGCACCTCGGGCAGGTGCGTGAAGTACTGGACGTAGCCGATGACGCCCTGTGCGAGCAGCACCAGGAACAGCTCGCGGGTACGGGCCAGGGGGTCCTTGGGGGCGTCGACCGCCTTCAGGACGAACCACAGGGCGAAGGTCAGCGTCACCACGATCCATGCGAGCACCGCGTGCAGCTTGGCGACCGTCTCCCAGTCGATCGGGATCCGCTCGACCTCCTTGGAGTCACCCGCGTGCGGGCCCGCGCCGGTGACCACCGTGCCCACCGCGATCAGCAGCACGGTGGCGAGGACCAGGAACCACACCATCTGCTGCACCGGCTTGCCGACCAGCGGGCGCGGTGCCCCGTCGCCCTCGCGGGTGCGCTGCCACATGACCACGGCGACCGCGATCAGCGCGGAGGCGAGCAGGAAGTGAGCCGCGACCGTGTACGGGTTGAGGCCGACCAGGACCACGATGCCGCCGAGCACCGCATTGCTCATGACCAGCCAGAACTGTGCCCAGCCGAGTCGGGTCAGGCTGCGCCGGTACGGCTTCTCGGAGCGCGCGGCGACGATCGCCCAGCCGATGGCGGCGCACAGCACATACGTCAGCATGCGGTTGCCGAACTCGATGGCGCTGTGGAAGTTCATCTCGCCCGTCGGCGCGAGCGAGTTCGCGGTGCACTTGGGCCAGGTCGGGCAGCCGAGCCCGGAGCCGGTCAGCCGCACCGCACCGCCGGTGACCACGATCACCACCGACATGACAAGCGCGGAAAGAGCCGACCGCTGGACCGTCCGGGGCTCGGGGGTCCAGCGTCCGGCGATGAAGGAGAGCGGATTGCGCAGGGCCGCCAGGGCGTCGGCGCGGGTCACGTTTGGCACGCGTTCCATCGTAGGGGGCTGCTTGTGCACGCTTTCACGAGGGTCGGTCAGGCACCCGTCACCCGGAACGGCTTCCGGCTATTCCCAGCGGAAGAACTTCCCGGCCACCGCCAGCCCGACGACCGCCCACACGCCCAGAATCCCCAGGTCACCCCAGGGCGTTCCGGCTCCGTGCTGCAGCACGTCCCGCAACCCGTCCGACAGCGCCGAGATGGGCAGCAGCCCCAGCACGTCCTGCGCCCCCTGCGGGAACTTGTCCATCGGCACGATCACGCCGCCGCCCACGAGCAGCAGCAGGAAGACCAGGTTGGCGGCGGCCAGGGTCGCCTCCGCCTTCAGCGTGCCCGCCATGAGGAGCCCGAGGCCGGAGAAGGCTGCCGTGCCGAGGATGAGCAGGAGCAGGACGGCCGCCGGGTTTCCGTGGGGGGACCAGCCCAGCGCGAACGCGATCACCGCCAGGAGGATCACCTGAAGGATCTCGGTGACCAGCACCGACGCCGTCTTCGCGGTCATCAGCCCCCAGCGGGGGAGCGGCGAGGAGGCCAGGCGCTTCAGGACGCCGTAGCGGCGCTCGAAGCCCGTGGCGATCGCCTGGCCGGTGAACGCCGTCGACATCACGGCGAGCGCCAGGATGCCGGGCGCGAGGAAGTCGACGGACTTGCCCTTGCCCGTGTCCACGATGTCCACCGAGCTGAACAGGACCAGCAGGAGGGTCGGGATCACGACCGTCAGCAGGAGCTGCTCGCCGTTGCGCAGCAGCATCTTCGTCTCGAGGGCGGCCTGCGCCGCGATCATGCGGGGGAGGGGGGCCGCGCCGGGCTTCGGCGCGTACGTACCGGTGGCCGTGGTCATGAGCGCAGCTCCTTGCCGGTGAGCTCCAGAAAGACGTCCTCGAGGGTGTGTCGTTCGACCGAGATCTTGTCCGGCATGACCCCGTGCTGCGCGCACCAGGACGCCACCGTCGCCAGCAGCTGCGGGTCGACCTTGCCGACGACCCGGTAGGAGCCCGGGGTCAGCTCGGCCGCCGAGCAGTCGGCCGGGAGGGCCTTGAGCAGGGAGCCCACGTCCAGGCCCGGGCGGCCGGTGAAGCGGAGGGTGTTCTCGGCGCCGCCGCGGCACAGCTCCTCCGGAGAGCCCTGGGCGATGACCCGGCCGGCGTCGATGATCGCGACGTCGTCGGCGAGCTGTTCGGCCTCGTCCATGTAGTGCGTGGTGAGGATCACCGAGACGCCGTCGGCGCGCAGGTCGCGGACCAGGTCCCAGGTGGCGTGGCGGGCCTGCGGGTCGAGGCCGGCGGTCGGCTCGTCCAGGAACACCAGTTCCGGGCGGCCGACGACGGCCATCGCGAGCGCGAGGCGCTGCTGCTGGCCGCCGGAGAGGCGGCGATATGTCGTACGGCCGCAGGATTCGAGGCCGAGCCGTTCTATCAGGGCGTCCACGTCCAGCGGGTCGGCGTGCAGTTTCGCCACGTGCCGCAGCATCTCGTCCGCCCGCGCGCCCGAGTAGACGCCGCCGGACTGCAGCATCACGCCGATGCGCGGATGCAGCTCACGCGCCTGCCGTACCGGGTCGAGCCCCAGGACGCGCACGGTGCCCGAGTCCGGTCTGCGGTATCCCTCGCAGGTCTCGACGGTCGTGGTCTTGCCCGCGCCGTTCGGGCCGAGTACGGCGGTCACGCCCGCCTGGGCCACCAGGTCGAGGCCGTCCACAGCGGTTTTGGTGCCGTACCGCTTCACCAGGGCCTGAACCTGGACCACGGGCTCACTTCGCATGGGCCAGAGTCTAGGTACGGGTTCCACGGCCCGGACGGGCGGGTGCAGGATCTCCACTCCCAGGGGGCGCGGGGATCTCGTCCTCACGGGACCGGTGCAAGGCCAGCCACCGCTCCGCATACGCCACCGCGTCCGCCACGGGGAACAGCCTCACCTCGGCGGCGCCCGCCTTCCCGCGTACGACGGCACGGTCCCGCTCGAAGTCGTACCCCAGCTCGTCGAACCGCTCGGAGGTGATCGACACCTCCGTCACCGTCTCCCAGCCGCCCCCGGGCGCGGGGCGGCCCACGGCGACGAGCGGCGACGGTATCCGGTATTCGGCGAGGTGGAAGCTGGTGCAGGAGCCGTACCCGGCGCCGAGCAGCAGCACCCGGGCGCCCAGACGCTCCAGCCGCGCCAGCGGGCTGCGCTCGCCGAGCCGGCAGTCGGTCGCGTGGTCGTCGAGGATCTCCGCCGCGCGCGGGCCGAGTGCCGCGAAGGACGTCTGCGGGTGCGCGCTGCGCAGGGCGCCCGGCCAGGTGCGCACGGTCTCCGGGATCACCCCGACCCCGCGCGAGGGCGTGACCAGCGGGTCGTAGGCGGGCATGGTGGCCCGGATCCGCTCCCACCACTCCTCGGGCACCGGCGGGTTCGCCCACAGCGCCGGGTCCGAGAGGTCGCCGGTCTGGGTCGGGACGACGATCGTGCCCTCACGGCCGACAGCATCGAGAAGACCTTGCACGACCGCGACGGGGCCTCCACACACCCAGCCGAGGCTGCTGAGAGAGGAGTGCACCAGGAGGATCTCGCCGGTCTCGACGCCCAGCAGGCGCAGCTGTGTGGCGATGGTGTCGCGGGTGACAAGAGGGCCGGTCGGAGGGGGTGTCGGCATGGTTGGGGAGTGTTCCCGAAGGGGCTGCACGGCGCCACCGAATTGCCCCTGGGCTGATCGATCAAAGATCGTTTCCGCAGGTCAGGTTAGGTGTGCCTAAGTGACGCAGGGCACCGTCCAGCAGCCGGGACGTGGCTTGCCTGGTCCTGAGGAATTACGCAACAATGGCGTTGTGAAAAACGTCGGCGAGGCTCTGGAGACCCCCACGGGGTCGCACCAGGAAGAGCACGCGACCGGTGAGCGCTCCACGCGCAACCGCGTCGCGCGGTCGATCCTGGACCACGGGCCGTCGACCGTCACCGAGCTGGCCGGGCGCCTCGGGCTCACCCCCGCGGCCGTACGACGGCATCTGGACGCGCTGGTCGCGGACGACGTCGTGGAGCCGAGGGAGCAGCGGGTGTACGGCGCGCGTACGCGTGGCCGTCCCGCCAAGGTGTTCGCGCTGACCGACTGCGGCCGTGACGCCTTCGACCAGTCCTACGACAAGCTCGCCGCGGACGCCCTGCGCTGGATCCAGGAGCGCTTCGGCGGGGACGAGGCGGTCGTGGCCTTCGCACGCGCGAGGATCGCGGAGCAGGCCGCCGCCTACCGTGCGGCGATCGAGGCCGCCGCCCCCGAGCAGCGCACCGAAGCCCTGGCCAAGGCCCTGAGCGCGGACGGGTACGCTGCTACGGCGCGCAGCGCCCCCCTCCCGCAAAAAGGTGAGCAGCTCTGCCAGCACCACTGCCCGGTGGCCCATGTCGCGGAGAAGTTTCCGCAGCTGTGCGAGGCGGAGACCGAGATCTTCTCCCAGCTGCTCGGCACGCACGTCCAGCGGCTGGCGACCATCGCGCACGGCGACGGCGTCTGCACGACGTTCATCCCCAAGATTTCCAAGACCACTGACAACGCAACTGCAAGCACGGCCGGGAGGAACCCCGCATGACTCTCCCCACGGAGACTGCCCACCCTGAGCTCGAGGGCCTGGGCAAGTACGAATACGGCTGGGCCGACTCCGACGAGGCCGGTGCCTCTGCCAAGCGCGGTCTCAGCGAGGACGTCGTCCGGGACATCTCCGCCAAGAAGAACGAGCCGGAGTGGATGACCAAGCTCCGTCTCAAGGGCCTGCGCCTGTTCGAGAAGAAGCCCATGCCGAACTGGGGCTCCGACCTCTCCGGCATCGACTTCGACAACATCAAGTACTTCGTGCGCTCCACGGAGAAGCAGGCGGAGTCCTGGGAGGACCTGCCCGAGGACATCAAGAACACGTACGACAAGCTCGGCATCCCCGAGGCGGAGAAGCAGCGCCTCGTCGCCGGTGTCGCGGCCCAGTACGAGTCCGAGGTCGTCTACCACCAGATCCGTGAGGACCTGGAGGAGCAGGGCGTCATCTTCCTGGACACCGACACCGCCCTGAAGGAGCACCCCGAGCTCTTCAAGGAGTACTTCGGCACGGTCATCCCGGTCGGCGACAACAAGTTCGCGTCGCTGAACACCGCGGTGTGGTCCGGCGGCTCCTTCATCTACGTGCCGAAGGGCGTGCACGTGGAGATCCCGCTCCAGGCCTACTTCCGCATCAACACGGAGAACATGGGCCAGTTCGAGCGGACGCTGATCATCGTCGACGAGGACGCCTACGTCCACTACGTCGAGGGCTGTACGGCCCCGATCTACAAGTCGGACTCCCTGCACTCCGCGGTCGTCGAGATCATCGTGAAGAAGGGCGCCCGCTGCCGCTACACGACCATCCAGAACTGGTCGAACAACGTCTACAACCTGGTCACCAAGCGCGCTGTGGCGTACGAGGGCGCGACCATGGAGTGGATCGACGGCAACATCGGCTCCAAGGTGACGATGAAGTACCCGGCCGTCTACCTGATGGGCGAGCACGCCAAGGGCGAGACCCTGTCCATCGCCTTCGCGGGCGAGGGGCAGCACCAGGACGCCGGCTCCAAGATGGTCCACATGGCGCCGAACACCTCCTCCAACATCGTCTCGAAGTCCGTGGCGCGCGGTGGTGGCCGTACCTCCTACCGCGGTCTGGTCGAGATCGGTGAGGGCGCCGCAGGATCCAAGTCGAACGTGCTGTGCGACGCGCTGCTCGTCGACACCATCTCCCGCTCCGACACGTACCCCTACGTGGACGTCCGCGAGGACGACGTGTCCATGGGCCACGAGGCCACCGTCTCCAAGGTCTCCGAGGACCAGCTCTTCTACCTGATGAGCCGCGGTCTCTCCGAGTTCGAGGCGATGGCGATGATCGTGCGCGGCTTCGTCGAGCCCATCGCGAAGGAGCTGCCCATGGAGTACGCCCTCGAGCTCAACCGGCTGATCGAGCTGCAGATGGAAGGCGCGGTCGGCTGACGACCGCCCTGGACAGCAGCCAGCAATTTCTGACGTAGGAAGAGAGCAGACCGACAGCCATGGCTGAGGCTCAGAACATCCCGGTGGGGTCCACCACCGCCGGCCAGATCGCGGTGGCCGCCGAGTCGACCGTCGCCACGCGCATGAGCGCGCCCCCCTCCTTCGACGTGGCGGACTTCCCCGTCCCGCACGGCCGCGAGGAGGAGTGGCGGTTCACCCCGCTGGAGCGCCTGCGCGGGCTGCACGACGGCACCGCCGTCGCGACCGGCGAGGGCGTGAAGGTCGCCGTCGAGGCCCCCGAGGGCGTCACCGTCGAGCTCGTGGACCGTGACGACCCGCGCCTCGGCAAGGCCGGCACCCCGGTGGACCGCATCGCCGCCCAGGCGTACTCGGCGTTCGAGAAGGCCGGCGTGGTCACCGTCCCCAAGGAGACGGTGCTCACCGAGCCGATCCGCATCGCCGTGCACGGCGAGGGCGGGGTCGCCTACGGCCACCAGGTCGTCGAGCTGAAGGCCTTCGCCGAGGCCGTCGTCGTCATCGACCACACCGGTGACGCGGTGCTCGCCGCCAACGTCGACTACATCCTGGGCGACGGCGCCAAGCTGACCGTCGTCTCCGTCCAGGACTGGGACGACAAGGCCGTGCACGTGGCCCAGCACAACGCGCTCATCGGCCGGGACGCCTCCTTCAAGTCGGTCGTGGTCACCTTCGGCGGCGACGTCGTACGACTGCACCCGCGCGTCTCCTACGCCGGCACCGGCGGCGAGGCCGAGCTGTTCGGGCTGTACTTCACGGACGCCGGCCAGCACCAGGAGCACCGCCTGCTGGTCGACCACAACGTCCCGCACTGCAAGTCCAACGTCGTCTACAAGGGCGCGCTGCAGGGCGAGGGTGCCCACGCGGTGTGGATCGGCGACGTGCTCATCGAGGCCAAGGCCGAGGGCACGGACACGTACGAGATGAACCGGAACCTCGTCCTCACGGACGGCGCCCGGGTCGACTCCGTGCCGAACCTCGAGATCGAGACCGGCGAGATCGTCGGCGCCGGCCACGCCTCCGCCACCGGCCGCTTCGACGACGAGCAGCTCTTCTACCTGATGGCCCGCGGCATCCCGGCCGACGAGGCCCGTCGCCTGGTGGTCCGCGGCTTCTTCGCCGAGCTCGTCCAGCAGATCGGCGTCGACGACATCGAGGCGCGACTGCTGGAGAAGATCGACGAGGAGCTGGAGGCGTCGGTCTGATGTCAGCGTTCGTACGCGCCTGCGGGCTGAGCGAGCTGGAGGAGGACACCCCGAAGCGGGTGGAACTCGACGGCACGCCGGTCTCGGTCGTCAAGACCGAGGGCGAGGTGTTCGCGATCCACGACATCTGCTCGCACGCGAACGTCTCGCTCTCCGAGGGCGAGGTGGAGGACTGCCAGATCGAGTGCTGGCTGCACGGCTCCAGCTTCGACCTCCGTACCGGCAAGCCGTCCGGCCTGCCCGCGACGCGCCCCGTCCCCGTATACCCCGTAAAGATCGAAGGGGACGACGTGCTCGTCTCCCTCAACCAGGAGTCCTGAGGCAATCCATGGCAACGCTTGAAATCCGAGACCTGCGCGTCACCGTCGAGGCCGACAACGCCACGAAGGAGATCCTCAAGGGCGTCGACCTGACCGTGAAGCAGGGCGAGACGCACGCCATCATGGGCCCCAACGGCTCCGGCAAGTCGACCCTCGCCTACTCCCTCGCGGGCCACCCCAAGTACACGATCACCGGCGGCACCGTCACCCTCGACGGCGAGGACGTCCTGGAGATGTCCGTCGACGAGCGCGCGCGTGCGGGCCTGTTCCTGGCGATGCAGTACCCGGTCGAGGTCCCGGGTGTCTCCGTCTCGAACTTCCTGCGCACCTCCGCCACCGCGATCCGCGGCGAGGCCCCCAAGCTGCGCACCTGGGTGAAGGAGGTCAAGGAGGCCATGGAACGCCTCAACATGGACCCCTCCTTCGCCGAGCGCAACGTCAACGAGGGCTTCTCCGGCGGTGAGAAGAAGCGCCACGAGATCCTCCAGCTCGAACTGCTCAAGCCGAAGATCGCGATCCTCGACGAGACCGACTCCGGCCTCGACGTCGACGCCCTCCGGGTCGTCTCCGAGGGCGTCAACCGCGTCCGTGAGACCGGCGAGGTCGGCACCCTGCTGATCACGCACTACACGCGCATCCTGCGCTACATCAAGCCCGACCACGTCCATGTGTTCGCCGGCGGCAAGATCGTCGAGTCCGGCGGTGCCGAGCTCGCCGACAAGCTGGAGAACGAGGGCTACGAGGCATACACGAAGGGTGGCGCATCCGAGTGACCCAGCTGCCGGGCCTCCTCGACACTGAGGCGATCCGCAAGGACTTCCCCATCCTGGACCGCCAGGTCCACGACGGGCAGAAGCTCGTGTACCTGGACAACGCGGCGACCTCGCAGAAGCCGCGCCAGGTGCTGGACGCCCTGAACGAGTACTACGAGCGCTACAACGCCAACGTCCACCGCGGTGTGCATGTGCTCGCCGAGGAGGCCACGGCGCTGTACGAGGGCGCGCGGGACAAGGTCGCTTCGTTCATCAACGCGCCCAGCCGCGACGAGGTGATCTTCACCAAGAACGCCTCCGAGTCGCTCAACCTCGTGGCGAACATGCTGGGCTGGGCCGACGAGCCCTACCGCGTGGACCACGAGACCGAGATCGTCATCACGGAGATGGAGCACCACTCCAACATCGTGCCGTGGCAGCTGCTCTCGCAGCGCACGGGCGCGAAGCTGAAGTGGTTCGGCCTGACCGACGACGGCCGCCTCGACCTCTCCAACATCGACGAGATCATCACCGAGAAGACGAAAATCGTCTCCTTTGTGCTGGTGTCGAACATCCTCGGCACGGTCAACCCGGTCGAGGCGATAGTCCGCCGCGCCCAGGAGGTCGGGGCGCTGGTCTGCATCGACGCCTCGCAGGCCGCCCCGCACATGCCGCTGGACGTGCAGTCGCTGCAGGCCGACTTCGTGGCCTTCACGGGCCACAAGATGTGCGGCCCGACCGGTATCGGTGTGCTCTGGGGCCGGCAGGAGCTCCTGGAGGACCTGCCGCCGTTCCTCGGCGGCGGCGAGATGATCGAGACCGTGTCGATGCACTCGTCGACGTACGCTCCCGCCCCGCACAAGTTCGAGGCGGGCACCCCGCCGATCGCGCAGGCGGTGGGTCTCGGAGCGGCGATCGACTATCTGCAGTCGATCGGCATGGACAAGATCCTGGCCCATGAGCACGCGCTCACCGAGTACGCGGTGAAGAAGCTGGGCGAGGTCCCGGACCTGCGGATCATCGGCCCCACCACGGCCGAGGACCGCGGCGCGGCGATCTCCTTCACGCTCGGTGACATCCACCCGCACGACGTGGGCCAGGTCCTCGACGAGCAGGGCATCGCGGTCCGTGTCGGCCACCACTGCGCACGGCCCGTGTGCCTCCGCTACGGAATTCCTGCGACCACGCGAGCGTCGTTCTATCTGTACTCCACGCCGGCCGAGATCGACGCACTGGTCGAGGGGCTGGAGCACGTACGGAACTTCTTCGGCTGAGGGGTTGGCGAGCGATCGCATGAAGCTGGACTCGATGTACCAGGAAGTCATCCTGGACCACTACAAGAACCCGCACGGGCGTGGTCTTCGGGATGGCGACGCCGAGGTGCACCACGTGAACCCGACGTGCGGCGACGAGATCACCCTGCGCGTGAAGTACGACGGCACGAAGATCGAGGACGTCTCCTACGAGGGCCAGGGCTGCTCGATCAGCCAGGCCTCGGCCTCCGTCCTGAACGATCTGCTGGTCGGCAAGGACCTGACGGACGCCCAGAAGATCCAGGAGACCTTCCTGGAGCTGATGCAGTCCAAGGGCCGGATCACACCGGACGACGCGATGGAGGAGGTCCTGGAGGACGCGGTCGCGTTCGCCGGTGTCTCCAAGTACCCGGCCCGGGTCAAGTGCGCCCTCCTCAGCTGGATGGCGTGGAAGGACGCGACGGCCCAGGCCCTGGGCGGAGCCGACGCCGAAAGGAAGACGGCATGAGTGACACCGTGGAGATCAAGCCCGCCTCGGAGGAGGAGCTCCGCGAGGCCCTGATGGACGTCGTCGACCCCGAGCTGGGCATCGACGTCGTCAACCTCGGCCTGATCTACGGCATCCACGTCGACGACGCGAACATCGCGACCGTCGACATGACCCTGACCTCGGCGGCCTGCCCGCTGACGGACGTCATCGAGGACCAGGCCAAGTCCGCCACGGACGGCCTCGTCAGCGAACTGCGCATCAACTGGGTGTGGATGCCGCCGTGGGGCCCCGACAAGATCACGGACGACGGACGCGAGCAGCTGCGGGCGCTCGGGTTCAACGTCTGAGCTCCACCCGCTGCTTGACGGACAACGGCGACGCCCTGAGGGCGTCGCCGTTGTCGTGTCCTCAGGCCAGCCCGGCCACGAACCGGAACGCCGAATCCGCCCGGTAGAGGTCGCCGTACTGGTAGGAATCCAGCTTCAGCTGGAAGTTCTGGTGCCGCAGGAACCGGCCCGGATAGTTCAACGACTCCAGCATCACCGCTCCCGAGTACGCCGACGCCCGCGCGCAGAAGGTGGCGTCCTGCTTGAAGAGGGAGGAGCCGTCGCTCGGTTCGTCGCGGAGCAGGAAGCTGCGGTGGCGCAGGTACTTGCCGTCGTGCGTGACGAAGGAGTAACAGGAGCTCTCCGCCAGGCCCTTGACCACCTTGAAGGTGGAGTCCTGGCGGGACTCCGAGCCGGCCGGCGGGTCGAGCTTCACGTAGTCGCCGCTCACATGCCAGTAGCGGTCGGGGTAGTTCACCGACTGCACGGACCGGTAGGTGGCCGACGGATGCGAGTGGCTCGGCGAACTCGCATGGGACGTGGGCGATGTGGACGGCTTGCTGCCGCCGGCCGCCGAGTCGTGCGGACCCGGCGAGGGGGACGTGCTGGTCTGCGCGGACGAATGGCCGCTCTTTCCGGCGGGCGTCGTGACCCCGTTCGTGGACGGGGAGGCGAAGGAGATCAGGCCTGGGGGCGTCTCGGCGACGGCCGAGGACGGGATTCCGGACGCCCGTGACGGGCGTCCGGAATCCCTGTCCATCACGGCTATCGCCGTGGCGCACGCGACGATCGTCGACAGGGCCAGCGCGCCGGCCAGCCAGAGTCTTCGGGTTCCCGGGGCTCGGGAGGTGTCGGGGACCCAGCCGTTCTCCCAGGGCTGGTTCCGGGGTGGCTCGGGGGTGGTTTCAGGCATGCGCTGTTCCTCCAGCGGCGCCCGAGGCGGCGGCCGGGGATGAGATGAGGATGAGGTGAGTGAGCGGTGAAACCTTAGTGGAGTGAAGAGATTGCGGGGAGTCGTTTAAGCGAGCGATTTCCATGAAGGTTGAACCTCCTCATACGGAATGCGCTGCTACGCATGTGTCGGCGTCGGCCTGCCGTTGTGTACGGACGTACGCATCATTGTGTACGCTCGTACATATGGCACTCCTGATGCTCCTCGCGGCCATCGCCGCCGAGGTGGGCGGTACCACCGCCATGAAGTTCAGCCACGGCTTCAGCCGGCTGTGGCCCTCCGTGCTGACGCTCGCCGGATACGGCCTCTCCTTCTGGCTGCTCGCCCAGACGCTGAAGAGCATGTCGGTCGGCACGGCCTACGCGATCTGGGCCGGCCTCGGCACCGCGGCCATCGTGGCCATCGGCATCCTCTTCCTCGGCGAGGGGATGACCGTCCCGAAGGCCGTGGGGATCGGACTGATCATCGTGGGGGTCGTGGTGCTCAACCTGGGAGGCGCGCACTGATGGCCCGCCGCTACGACCCCGACCGGCGGCAGCGGATCGTCGACGCGGCGATCCGGGTGGTGGGCGAGAAAGGCCTGAGCGGGCTGAGCCACCGCTCGGTCGCCGCCGAGGCCGACGTGCCGCTCGGCTCGACGACGTACCACTTCAAGACCCTCGACGAGCTGATGGTCGCCGCCCTGCGGCAGGCGAGCGAGGGCTTCGCCAAGGTGGTCGCCTCGCGCGGCGGCCTGGCGGATCCGCGGCCCGACCTGGCCGCCGAACTCGCGGGCTGTCTGGGCGAGTGGCTCGCGGGCGACCGTACCGGGGTCGAGCTGGAGTACGAGCTCTATCTAGCCGCCCTGCGCCGTCCCGCCCTGCGCCCGGTGGCCGCCGAATGGGCCGAGGACGTCGCCCGGCAGATCGCCCGGCACACCGACCCGGTGACGGCCCGGGCGCTGGTCGCGCTGATGGACGGCATCTGTCTGCAGGTGCTGCTCACGGGGGTGCCCTACGACGAGGAGTACGCGCGCGAGGTGCTGGCGCGGATGATCCCCCGGCCCCGCTGACAAGCGGGCGCCGCTGGTGCTCGTCTGCCGGCGCTTGCCTTCCTGGGGACCGTGAACCCTCCGGCGCCCCAGGAGCCGGCCTCGCTCCACCGTGCCTCGCGCTCCTGCCGGGCGGGGAACTCGCCGGCCATCCGGTCGAGACCACCGCCGGGCGCCCGGGCGGGTCGTTGTTCCAGGCGATCACTCAGGCGTCTGGTCGAGGGCGACAAGGTCCTGGGCGGCGATCCGTTCCGCCTCACGAGGGGGGGCGTGGGCCGCCCGCCTCATCCCTCCGAGGCGAGACGCCCGACCGTGGCCAGTGCGGCCGCCACGCTCCCCGCGATGTCCGTCACCGGATACTGCACCTCCCGTACGACCCGCTCCCGGTCCACGACCAGCGTGAGCCGCTTCAGCCGGCTGGCCCCCGCCGCGCGGAACGTCGGCAGCCGCAGCGCGGCGATGAGGGACAGGCCGGCGTCCGACAGCAGCGGGAAGCGCAGCTCCTCCTTCTCCGCGAACGCCCGCT
Source organism: Streptomyces sp. NPDC049541 (assembly GCF_044465725.1). Classification (NCBI taxonomy): domain Bacteria; kingdom Bacillati; phylum Actinomycetota; class Actinomycetes; order Kitasatosporales; family Streptomycetaceae; genus Streptomyces; species Streptomyces sp. NPDC049541. The sequence goes on from NZ_JBITLY010000001.1 coordinate 1,407,308, forward strand.
GCTCGTCCGGGCGTTGGGTGGAGACGCCGTGCACGGCGGCGCCCGCGGCGGTGAACTCGGCCAGCCGGTCGCGGTAGGTGCAGGACTCCAGGGTGCAGCCCGGCGTGCCGGGGATGTCCGTCCAGCCCGGAGGGTACGAGTCGGCGCGGGCGTAGGCGCCGGGGAAGCAGTACAGGACGGTGTACGGGCTGTCGGCGGCGACCGGGTCCAGCAGCCCGCCCGTGTGGCCCGGGAGCCGGAGTTCGGGGATCCGCTCGCCGACCAGTTCGTGCACCCGCTGGGCCTCGGCGGACGCCTCCGCCGTGGTGGCCGTCGTGCTCCCGTCGCCCAGGACCCAGGTGTCGCCCCAGTCCTGGAGGGCGATCAGTACGGGGAGCAGGGCGCGGCCGCGCGGGGTGAGGCGGTACTCGTGGCGGACGGGGCGCTCCTGGTACGGCACCCGGGACAGCACGTCCGCCTCGACGAGAAGGCGCAACCGCTCTGTCAACACCTTTCTGGACACGCCGAGTTCGGCCTGCAGCGCGTCGAAGCGGTGCACCCCGCGTGCCGCGTCCCGGACGATCAGCAGCGTCCACCAGTCGCCGACCACGTCCAGGGCCTGGGCGATGGCGCAGGTGGCGTCCTCCAGGCTCGTCCTGCGGGCCATGGCTCCCGTCCCTTCGTGCACAGGTCGTGGTTGACCTGAGGTTGCCATGCCTCCATAGTAAGTTCCTAAAAGGAACTCACTGGGGGACGAGTGCGAGGTCTGCGAGAAGTGCCGCGGACGGTCTGGCTGCTGGCCTGCGGGACGTTCGTGAACATGGTCGTGAGCGTGAGCTTCGCCTATACGTTCCTGTATCTGACCGGGCCGCGGGGGCTCGGCACGGGCCAGGCGGGCCTGCTCAGCGGCGTCGCGGGGGTCGGGCTGGTCGCGGGGAATTTCACCGGTGGCTGGTACGGAGACCGTTTCGGTCACCGGCGGGTGCTGCTCGCCGGCGCCGCGGTGTCCGGGCTGGTCCTGGCCGCCGTGCCGCTGCTGCCGACCTCGCTGCTGTTCGCCGCGCTGCCGCTGTCGCAGTACGCGTCCGGGGTGCAGCGCGCCGCCAACTCCGCGCTGGTCGCGGTCATCGTGCCCGAGGGGGCACGGCGGCAGGCGTTCGCCGTGGTGCGGGCCGCGGCCAACGGGGGGTTCACCTTGGGCCCGGTTCTCGGGGCGCTGGTCGCCACGCGCTTCTCGTACGACTGGCTGTACGTCGCCGAGGGGCTCGGGAGCCTGGGGCTGGCGTGCTGGACGGCGCGGGTGGTGCCGGCGCGGGGGGCTGCCGGGCGGGGGCGGGCGGGGCGCGTCGAGCGGGGTGGGGTGTGGGCGGCGCTTCGGGCGCGGCCCGCGGTGCTGGTGCTGTTGCCGGCGATTTTGGTGATCGACGTCGTCTATCGGCAGCAGTACTCCACGTTTCCTGTCTTTCTCGCCGACCACGGGATGGACGCGCGGGTGTACGGGGTGCTGCTCGCGATCAACGGGGGTGTGCTGCTGTGTCTGGAGCTGCCGGTGGCGGTGGTGCTGCGGCGGCGGTCGCCGTTGCGGATCGTGGGGTGCGGGCTGTTGTTGGTCGGTGGGGGGTACGGGGTGCTGTTGGTGGGGGCCGGGGTGGGGGCGGCGGTGGTGATGATGGGGCTGTTGACGGCGGGGGAGGTGTTGTACAAGACGACCGCTACGGCTTATGTCGCTGATCAGGCTCCGGGGCATGTGCTCGGGCGGTTTCAGTCGTTGTATGCCGGGGTGTCGATCAGTGGGGTGGTGTTGGCTGCGCCGTTGGGCGGGGCGCTGTACGCGGCTGCGCCGGGGGTGTTGTGGCCGGTGTGTGCGGGGTTGGGGGTGCTGGCCGGGGGTGTGGTGCTGTTGGCCGGGGGCCGAGCTGGCGCCCCTGTGTCCGGCGCCGCACAGGTTCCTCGCCCCCGCCGCCCCTACCCGTCCCGTCCCAGGGGCGCCGCCCCTTCGGCCCCGCTGGGGGCTGCGCCCCCAGACCCCCCTTCGGCCTGAACGGCCTCGTCCTCAAACTCCCCCACTCTCGGCTTCGCTCGAGCGGGGGGACCCCCACGACGGGCTGAATGGGGCGCGCCCCGACAGCTCGTCAGACGAGGGTGTCTGAGGGCGCCGGTTCGGTGGCGTTCTCCCGGTGCCGGGCCCGCTGGGTGATCAGGCCGGCGACCACGGCGACGGCGGTGACCAGGAGGGTCAGCAGGAGCGAGCGCCGGCTCCCGGAGTCGGCTGCCATGCCGGCGATGATGGCCAGGAGTGCCGCCAGGACGAGCAGGCTCAGCCAGGGGTAGGCCCACATCCGGACGGTGAGGGCTTCGGGCCGTTCCCGCATCAGCCGGGCCCGCCCGCGCAGGTGGGTGACCGTGATGCAGAGGTAGACCACGACGGCGGCTTCGCCTGCACGCTCGGCGACCGGGCCGAGGGCAGTCCGGGTTCGCGAAGATCCGACCATGGCGCTGGTGCTGGGAGGGGGCCGCCCGTTACCTGAGACGGGGGCCCCATCGGTTGGCCTGCGCAGGCCCCGGCCGGTTAGGTTGCCCTCATGACCGACACGACTGCTCCTCGTACCACCGGCGCCGTGGGCGCCGGGCTCGCCACGATCGCCGCTGACGGCACTGTTCTCGACACCTGGTTCCCCGCGCCCGCGCTGAGCGAGGAGGCCGGTCCGGCCGGAACCGAGCGGCTGTCCGCCGAGAAGGCCCTGGAGCTGCTCGGGGACGGTGCGGCGAAGGCGATCGGGACCGACGCCCGGCGTGGTGTCGAGGTCGTCGCGGTGCGCACGGTCATCTCCTCGCTCGACGAGAAGCCGATCGACACGCACGACGCCTACCTGCGGCTGCACCTGCTCTCGCACCGCCTGGTCCAGCCGCACGGCCAGAGCCTCGACGGCATCTTCGGCCTGCTGCCCAACGTGGCCTGGACCTCGCTCGGCCCGGTCGCCGTCGACGAGATCGAGAAGGTGCGGCTCAACGCCCGCGCCGAGGGCCTGCACCTCCAGGTGACCTCCGTCGACAAGTTCCCGCGGATGACGGACTACGTCGCCCCCAAGGGCGTCCGTATCGCCGACGCCGACCGGGTGCGGCTCGGTGCGCACCTCGCGGCCGGCACCACCGTCATGCACGAGGGCTTCGTCAACTTCAACGCCGGCACGCTCGGCACGTCGATGGTCGAGGGCCGTATCTCCGCGGGTGTCGTGATCGGCGACGGCTCCGACATCGGCGGCGGCGCCTCCACCATGGGCACGCTCTCCGGTGGCGGCAACGTCCGCATCACCATCGGCGAGCGCTGCCTGATCGGCGCCGAGGCGGGCGTCGGCATCGCGCTCGGCGACGAGTGCGTCGTCGAGGCCGGGCTGTACGTCACCGCGGGCACCCGCGTCACCATGCCCGACGGGCAGATCGTCAAGGCCCGTGAACTCTCCGGTGCCTCCAACATCCTCTTCCGCCGCAACTCGGTCACCGGCACGGTCGAGGCCCGCCCGAACAACGCGGTCTGGGGCGGTCTGAACGAGATCCTGCACAGCCACAACTGAGCGGTACGACAGCCCGGGCGCCCTTCCGCCGGCGGGCGGGAGGGCGCTTCGTCATGCCCGCGGCGCCGCCGCGAACTCCGCGAGCGCCGCGAAGTCGTCCTCCCGCAGACCGAGCCGCGGGTTGACGTGGTGCAGGAGCGCGCGGCCCGGATGGTGGGCGCGCACGTACTCCTCGTCCGCCTGGCTCTGCTCGTCGTCCACCCATGCGAACGGGCGGCCCCCGGCATACGCCACGATCGCCTCCGTCTTCCAGTGCACCCCGTCGGCCCGGAGCGCGAACAGGCCCGCACCGAAGTCGACGTACGGCAGCTCGGGCAGACCGATGACCGGGGCGATCCAGCGGTTGGCGGCGTCCATCCAGGTCGTGGCCCAGCAGAGGTCGTAGTCGAGGGAGAGCAGTGCCGGGCCGTGGGACGGGTTCAGCCAGACCCGCAGGGCCCGGCCGGGATGCAGGGCCACCCGGATCGTCGTATAGCCCTCCGGGCGGCGTTCGGGCGGTGCGGCCCACGGGTTGAGCGGGCCGTCGACGTCGAGGAACAGCAGGGGGCGGCTCACAGCGACAACGTACGGCACGAGGGCTGTGCTGCTGCCGGCAAGGCATCGGCGGCAGCCCGACCTGCACCACCGGCTGCACGATCACAACCTGGCCCGGATCGGTCACCCGGCCGTGAGCTCCTCGTAGGCCGCCAGCAGCCCGTCGACCGTCTCGCGGCCGGCGGGCCGCAGCGGGGCGCGGACGGTGCCCGCCGGCAGGCCGAGCTCGTTGAGGAGCGCCTTCGCGGTGACGGTGCCGGGCAGACCGGCCGACATCATCAACTCGATGAGCGGCATGGCGCGTTGCTGGAGGCGGGCGGACACGGGGGTGTCGCCCGCCTCGAACGCGTCGAGCACGGCGCGGAGTTCGGACGGTACGACGTTCGCGACGGTGCTGATGTACCCGGCGCCGCCCACCGCGTACAGGGCGAGGTTGTGCTCGTCGCAACCCGCGTAGTACGCCAACTCCGTGCGGGAGAGCACCTTCTGGGCGGCGAGGAAGTCGTAGGAGCAGTCCTTGACCGCCACGATCCGGGGGTGCTCGGCGAGCCGGAGCATGGTGTCCGACTCGATACGGGTGCCGGTGCGGCCCGGGATGTCGTACAGCACGACCGGCAGCCCGCAGGCGTCCGCGACCGTCCGGAAGTGCTCCTCCAGCGCGTCCTGCGGGGGCCTGCTGTAGTACGGACTGACCACCAGCACGCCGTCCGCGCCCGCCTTTTCGGCCTCCCGGGCGAGTTCCACGGTGTGCAGGGTGTCGAAGGTGCCGACGCCCGCCACGACCGAGGCCCGGCCGCCCACCGCCTCCCGCACCGCCTCGACCAGTGCCGCCTTCTCGGCGTCCGTGGTGGTCGGTGACTCGCCCGTCGTGCCGGAGAGCACCAGACCGTCGCACCCCCGCGAGACCAGGTGGTCGGCGAGCCGCTGCGCCCCGTCGAGATCGAGGGCGCCCCCCTCGGTGAAGGGGGTGATCATCGCGCAGAGTGCCCGGCCGAAGGGGGCGGTAGTCGTCATGCCCTCAGTCTCGGCAGAGGGACGGTGAAGCTCCACTTAATTCTTCTACGAGATATTGATAAGCGTTGCTGTGGTGCGGCCGGCCAGGCCCTATGTCCATTTCGCCCGCCATGGGTCAGCATGGTCGTGACGGTCATCGGCATCGGCCCATGGAGGCGTCATGAAGCTCGGCAAGGCACTGGCCACCGGAGTCGCGGAGGAACAGCCGCAGACCCATGAGCAAGAGCTCGAACTGCCCGAGGAGACCCAGGACGTCAAGGCGTCCGCGCGCGAAGAGGTCCCGGCGGCCCGATGAGACTGCGGCTTCCGGAGGAACGCCCGACGGAGCCGCCGACCGGATACAAGATCGCCCACCCGGTGCTGTCCCAGGACGGCACCCGGGCCGGGTTCACCGGTGTGTCGCTGGGCGGCGCGCTGCCGTACGGAGTCCTGGCCGACGCGTCCTGTGTCTACGGACTGCGCCATCGGGCACCGCACCGCCGCTGCGACTGCGGCTTTCACTGCGTGCACGACCGCACGGCGGCCGAGGCGCTGCTGTGCACGGCCGAGCACCGGGCGGCCGTCCTGCTGGAGGTCCTGGTCCTCGGCCGCTACCTCCGCTTCGAGCGCGGCTTCCGCTACGCCCGCCAGCGGGTGCGGACCGCCACGGTCGGCCCCTGCGCGTGCGGCACGGTCGCCACCGCCCTGGCCGACGCGGGCTGGGGCCGGCCCGGCTGGCGCGCGCTGGCCCCCTCCTGCGCGGGCTGCGTCCGCGGCCGTACGTCCGTCTCGCTCGCCTCCTTCGCACGGCTGGCGGGGGAGGGGCTGCGGGTGGTGGCGGGCAGCGGCGCCGCGCTGCCGGCGGCGGACCTCGCGGTGCCCGAGGGGCTCGGGGTGCCCGAACTCGTCGCCGAAGCAGCCCTGTTGCAGGCCCGCCTCGACTGGTTCCAGACCCAGCTGGGCCGGCTCGGCGAGCGCGGGCCGGGCGGTGACCGGCAGGGATAGCGGAGGTCGGCAGGGGTACCCGGAGTGTTCCGAACGGAGGAAGCCGAGAGGCACGCGAGAGGAGGCGACCCCGTGACCGGGACCATGCACCCCCAGCCGGTGCGCGACGGGCACCGCTCGGTGGGCGAGCTCGTCGGACAGGCCACCGAACAGCTATCCCGGCTCGTACGACAGGAAGTGGCCCTCGCCAAGGAGGAATTGTCCGCCAAGGGCCGGCGTGCCGGGCGCGGCGGCGGGCTGCTCGGCGCCGCGGGCGCGTTCGCCTACGCCGGCCTGCTCGCCCTGGCCGGCACGGGCGTCGCCGCCCTCTCGCTGGTGCTGTCGGTCTGGGCTGCGGCGCTCATCGTGACCGCCGTGCTCTTCGTGATCGCGGCCGTGCTGGCCGTGACCGGCCGCGCCCAGCTGCGCCGCGCCGCACCGCCGACGCCCGAGGAGACCCTCGTCAGCGTCCGGGCCGATGTCGAAGAGATCAGGGAAAGGGCGCACCGATGACGGACAGGACAGGGCCTTCCGGCGCCAAGGGACCCGATGAGCTGAGGCGGCAGATCGAGCAGACGCGCAGCCAACTCGGCGAAACAGTGGAGGAGCTGGCGGAGAAGATGGATGTGAAGGGACGCGCGCGGGCCCGGGCGGCCGACCTGAAGGACAAGGCGAGCGCCATGACCGTGCAACTGCGCAGCACGGCCGCGCAGGCCGGCCATGCGGTCCAGGACCGGGCCGCGCAGACCGGCCACAAGGTGCACGACACTGCGACGAAGACCGGCCACCTGGTGCAGGACAGGGCGACGAAGGCCGGGCACCAGGTGCACGACCGAGCCCTGACGGCGGGCCACGCCGCCCAGGACAGGGCCAGCCGGACGGGACACACCCTGCAGCACAGGGCGGAACACGACGCTCCCTGGCCCGCCCGCCCCGTCGTCAGGGCGGCGGTACGGCACCCTCGGCCCGCGCTGGTCATCACAGCGGCTCTGGCCCTTGTCGTGGTGGTGGGCTGGAGGTACCCCAAGCGGTAGCAGAACGCTCCTGCCTCTGACCCTGACACCGTCTCACCGAAAACCTCAGTCTTCTAGACAAAAAAAGTTTTCGGTGGGACGGTGGACGCATGCTGGACGTCACCGTCATCGAGGACCCCGAGGCCGCCGCCGTCTCCCTGGACCCCGTCAGGGCCAGGCTGCTCGCCGAGCTCGCGGCCGGACCCGCGTCGGCGGCGATGCTGGCCGGCCGGGTCGGCCTGCCGCGGCAGAAGGTGAACTACCACCTCAAGGCGCTGGAGCGGCACGGCCTGGTCGAGCTGGCCGGGGAGCGCCGCAAGGGCAATGTCACCGAGCGGCTGATGCAGGCCACCGCGGCCTCGTACGTCATCTCGCCGCTCGCGCTCGCCGCCGTGCAGCCGGACCCGGACCGTTTCCGGGACCAGCTGTCCGCGCGGTGGCTGCTGGCGCTCGGCGCCCGGCTCGTCAGGGACGTCGGCTCGCTCATCACCGGTGCCGCGAAGGCCCGCAAACGGCTGGCCACGTATGCCCTCGACGGCGAGGTGCGCTTCGCCTCGGCCGCCGAACGGGCTGCGTTCGTCCAGGAGTTGACGGCCGGCGTCACCGCGCTGATCCGCAAGTACGACGCCCCCGACGCCGAGGGCGGGCGCGACCACCGGATCGTCGTGGCCGTCCATCCCACCCTCAAGGCAACCGAGCAGGACTAGGCAGGAGCCCCACCATGTCCAAGGAATTCGAGATCGCCCGCGAGTTCGAGGTCGACGCCACTCCCGAGGAGGTGTGGGAGGCGATCACCACCGGGACCGGCGGGTACCTGTGGCCGATGGAGCCGCCCGAGCCCCGGGTCGGCGGCAAGGGACCCTTCGGGTCCGAGGTCACCGCCTGGGACCCGCCGCACCGCTACACCAACCGCGTCGCGGACGTCGAGGGCATCTCCGAGCAGACCCTCAACCAGCTCGACTACACGATCGAGCCCCGCGACGAGGGGCGCCGGGCCTGGGTGCGGTACGTGCACAGCGGGATCTTCGTCGACGACTGGGACAACCAGTACGACGGCGCCGCGAAGCACACCGACTTCTATCTGCACACCCTGCGCGAGTACCTGGTCCACTTCGCGCCCCGGCCTGCCGCCTTCGCCACCTTCGACGGGCCCGAGGCATCCAAGGCCGCCGACGCCCTCGCCGTCGTCGGGGGGGCGCTCGGTGTGGGCGAGGACGTGGCTGCCGGCACCCGGCTGACGGTCCGCGGGCCCGACGAGTTCGACGCCGTGGTCGACTTCCGCAACCCGTACTTCATCGGGCTGCGCACCGACCGGGGCCTCACCCGCTTCTTCGGGCGCAACCACTGGGGACACCCGGTCGGCATCTCCCTGCACGACTTCACGCCGGACGCCGACATCAAGGAGTGCGAGGCCGCCTGGCAGGACTGGCTGAACGGTGTGTTCAGCCAGTCCTGAGCAGGGCCCGCCCCGTCACGGGCGGAAGCGCAGCACCTGCGGGTCGTGGTCGCTGATCTGGTCGTTGAACTCCGAGTTGACGTGCACGCTGTCGTACTCGAAGTCGCAGGACTTACGGATCGACGGGCTGATCAGGATCTGGTCGAGTACCTGCTGGTTGCCCTGGTAGTCGTAGGTGTAACGCTCCCTCTTCGGCAGCGACTTGATCGCCGACCAGAGCTCGCCGTCACCCTCCAGGATCTTGGCGGTGTCGGAGAACTCGAAGTCGTTCATGTCGCCGAGCGCGATCACGTCCGCGTTCTTCTGGACGTCCAGGATGCTCTTGACGAACGCGTTGACCAGCGTCGCCTGCGCGTGCCGCTGGGTCTCCGAACTGCGCGTCGGGGGCTGGTACTGCGAGGTCAGCCCCTGGTCGCCGCCCTTGGAGTTCAGGTGGTTGGCGATCACGAAGACCGTGCGGCCATGGAAGACGAACTCACCGGCCAGTGGCTTGCGGCTGGACTTCCAGGCGTCGTTCGCCGGGTCGACACGGCCGGGGGAGACCGTCAGCTGCGCCTTGCCGTGCACCTTGGTGACGCCCACCGCGGTGGTGGAGTCGCCGCCCGCACGGTCCACGAAGGACACCCGTTCCGGGTTGAACAGGAACACCTGGCGGATGTTGCCGCCGGGCTCGCCGCCGTCCTGGTCGTTGACCGGGTTGATCGAGCGCCAGTCGTACTTCGGGCCGCCGGCCGCGACGATCGCGTCGATCAGCTTGTTCACCGTCACGTCGGCGGCGACCGTGCCGTCGTCCGTCGCACCGTTGTTGTCCTGGATCTCCTCCAGGGACACGATGTCGGGGGACTGCAGGTTGTTCACGATCGCGGCGGCGTGCGCGTCGAAGGTCTTGTCGGACGGGTCGAGGTTCTCGACGTTGTACGTCGCGACCGCCAGCTCGCCGCGCGACTGCTTCTGCGTCGTCTCCCGCTGCAGACCGCCGCTCTTCAGCGTGCCCAGCTGACCTGCGACCAGGGTGTAGCCGCCGAACTGGTTGAAGTCCAGCGGACCTGCCGTGGCGCCGGTCAGCGTGTCGCCGACGTTCGCCTTCGGGAAGTCGGCCGTCGCGCCCAGCGACTGGATCTGCAGCCGACCGGTGTTCTGCGACTCGTAGGAGCCGTAGAGCGTGCCGCCGCTCGGGGTCCGGTGCTCGTGCGGCTTCACCGTGACCCACAGCTCGGAGTACGGGTCGGTGGCCGTGACCACGCGGACGTCGGCGACCTGGACGTTCATGCCCTCCAGGGACTCGTAGTAGTCCAGGGCGTACGTCGACGGCTGCAGCGTCAGACCGTTGATCGAGCCGTTCGCGGCGGTGTCGCCCGCCGGGGTGTAGAGCGCGGGCACCGACTTCGCGTCGATCACCGTCGGGGCCGGCACGGCGTTGCCCGTGGAGACGGTGGTGATCGTCGGCTTGGTGATCTCGGTGACCGACTGGTTGCCGGACGAGGCGCCGCCGGGGACGTACTCGGAGACCGTGCCGGTGACCGTGACGGAGTCACCGACGGCGGCCTTCGGGGTGGAGCTGGTGAAGACGAATATGCCCTCACTGGTGGCCGGGTTGTCGTCCGGGTTCGGATCCTGGATCCAGAAGCCTCTGGAGGAGCCGTAGGTGCGCACGCCGGTGACAATTCCGGCCACGTCGGTGACCTTCTGGCCGGCGTACGGAGAAATGCGCGTAGTGCCCTGGATGTCATGGATGCGCACGGAGTCGGCGTGCGCCGGAGAGGTCAGGGCTACGGCGGACGCCGCGGAACAGACGGCGGCGACGGTGAGCGCGGCGAGACGCGCGGAAGACTTGCTCGGCAACGGGATCCCTCCGGGGACGTGCGTGGGCGCCGGGACGAGGGTGGTGCTCGGGACGGTCCTAGGCCGCGACCGGTGGGGCGGTGGCGACGCGCGTAGAAAATACAGTGAACATGTGTCCGCTTCGTTTCTACGCGCGTCAATCTCCTGCGTGCGCACGCCAGTTGTCAAGGTTTCGGCCATGTACGGACGGGGTCCGGGAGATGAACCGGGCGGCATGGGTGGAAATCCGTCTAGGCTGAGCGGTTGAGTGGTACGACACGCCCGAGGAGAACCAGCCGATGTCAGACAGCTCCCCCCTGCCGCCGGTGCGGCTGCACCCCGAAGCGGAGCTGGCGCGGGACGCGTTGGCCACACCCCTGCTCTCCCGGGCCGCCCGGCTCGCCCGCTGGGCCGGGCCGGACACCCGGATCGACGCCGGGGGCGGGCTCGTCGAGGAACAGCTGCCGGCCGCCGCCGAGCTGCTCGGGCTGAGCGGGGACGACGCCGCGGCCCTGGCGAGCGAGGCCTGGCGGGTCGCCGTGGACACCGGGCTCGTCGAGATCGCGGACTCCGAGGAGGAGGCCGAGGGCACCGTCGCCGCCGGGCAGGACCTGGCACTGCTCACCCAGGGCTCGCCGCACGAGGTGCTGGGCGTCTGGCAGGAGGCCCTGGAGACGGTGCTCGCCGACGCCAGCGTCCCCGACCTGGACGACCTGGAAGGCGCCCTCGACGAGAGCGGCGAGATCGACTTCTCCCGACTGGAGTGGGACCCGGAGGCGGAGGCCGAGTTCCTCGACGGCGTCCTCGGCAACCTTTACCTGCTCACCGTCAGCGAGGACGGCCCCGGCGACGGACCCGTCCCGCTGCCGGCCCTCGCCGCCTCGATGATCGTGCCCAGCGACATGGGGGAGCCCACCAACGACGTCCTGGAGCAGGTCTCCGACGCGATGATGCGGCTCGACGACCAGTTCCGGCTGCTGGAGCCGGTGGGACTCGTCGAGTACCAGCCGGTCGACGAGGCGCTGATGGCGGAGCCCGACGACGCTGCCGCGGAACCCGCCGCCCGGGCCGACGACACCGACGTCTCGCGCTACGGCATGGTGCGGCTGACCCCGCTCGGCCTGTACGGGCTGCGGGCGCGACTGCTGGAGGCCGGGCTCACCGCGCCCGCGGTCGGCGACCTCGTGGACAAGGGCGCCGACGCGCTGCTGGACGGAACGGCCACCTTCCCCCAGGCCGCCGCACAGGCCGAGACCGAACAGTGGCTGGCCCGCCGCGAACCCCTCGCCGCCGCACGGGAGTTGCTGGCCGCGGCCCGCGGCGCGGACGCGGGCGCGCCCCTGCGCCGGCTGCGCTGCCAGCAGGCGCTGTCCCTGGTCGGCGCCGAGACCGAACCCGCACTGCGCGAGGTCCTCGACGACCCGGAGCTGGGCGGCCTCGCCCGGGTCTGGCTGACCGAGCACGGCGCCTCGGACGTGCCGGCCCCCTCCGAGACGATGATCTTCTGGCTCACCATCGACACCATCGCCGCCCAACTGGCCGCCGAGGGCAACTCCAAGGAACTACGGGCGCTGGTATCGGGCCTGGCCGCCCAGCACGGCGGCTTCTTCGCCGCGGCCTGGCGGGTCGACCACCCCGCCACGGCGGACGTGCTGGAGGCCATGGGGCGGCTGCACCCGGACAAGCGGATCGCCAAGGAAGCACGGAAGGCGGCGTTCAAGGCGCGGTCGCAGCACGGGGGTTGAGCCAGCCCCTCCACGGACCGTGTCGCTGGGCGGCTCCGCCGCGGGACGCGATCGGCCGGTGACCGGTCCGAGGAGAGGAAAAAGGGTCGTTCTGCCGTCCCTGTGGGTATTCATCCGACCCATTACCCGGGCACAAGGTCTTTTTGAGTTCCGTGGTCCGCACTGGACGGATTCATGGAAGAGGGCCCGTAGGTGTCGTCCCGCGTTCAACTCCCGTTCAGGCACGGGCGAAACGGTGGCGCCGACCCGAGGTCCGCCACCCTCCACGGCACGCCCACCGTCACAGGAGACACCATGTCGCTCACCCGCAGGGACTTCGCCAGAAAATCCGCGATCACCGGTGCCGGTGTCGCGCTGGCGGGCAGCGTCGGCGCCCTGGCCACCGCCCCGAACGCCCTGGCGTCCTCGGACACCGAGGAAGCGGGCGAGGAGTCGGCCGGCACACACAGGGGTGTCGGCTACGGACCGCTGATCCCCGACCCGGACGGCATCCTCGCCCTCCCCGCCGGCTTCAAGTACCGGATCATCACCTACAGCGGCAGGACCAAGCTGGAGTCCGGTGAGTTCACCCCCTCCAACCACGACGGCACCTCCACCTTCGCCGGCCCCCGCGGCGCCACCCTCCTCGTCAACAACCACGAGCTGAAGGGCCCGCGCGCCAACTGGCCGCACCCCGTCCCGCTCACCGAGGGCCTCGTCTACGACCCCGCCGCATCCGGCGGCTGCACGGTCGTCGAGGTGCGCCGCGACCATGTCGCCGAGTGGGTCGGCATCGCCGGCACCTCCACCAACTGCGCGGGCGGCAACACCCCTTGGGGCACCTGGCTCACCTGCGAGGAGACCGAGGACAAGGCCGGCCAGAACGGCATGACCAAGGACCACGGCTACGTCTTCGAGGTCGACCCCTCCGACCGCCGCGCGGGCCGCGACCCCAAGCCCATCAAGGCGCTGGGCCGCTACGCCCACGAAGCGGTCGTCGTCGACCCGAAGCGCGGCCACCTCTACCTCACCGAGGACGCGGCGACCCCCAACGGCCTCCTCTACCGCTGGACCCCGCCCAAGGGCTTCTGCCACGGCCGCGGCAAGCTCCGCACCCTCGCCGACGACGCCGGTGTCCTCCAGGCCTTCAAGTGCTTCGACTCCGGCGGCAAGTTCGTCGACGACCTCTCCCGCGCCACGAAGATCGGCACGGTGTACGGCGTCGACTGGGTGGACGTCCCCGACCGCGACGCCCGGACGACCTCCGTCCGCAAGCAGTTCACCGCCGGCCAGGTCACCCGCGCCCGCAAGCTGGAGGGCATGTGGTGGGGCGACGGCGGCGTCTACGTCGTCTCCTCCTACGCCCGTGACGAGAGCCCCGTGCAGCACGACGGCGCCGTCTGGTTCTACGACCCCAAGCGCCGCACCCTCACCCTGAAGGTCCTGCTCGGCGTCAACCCCGACCCGTCCGCCGAGGGCAACTTCGACGGCCCCGACAACATCACCGTCTCCCCGTACGGCGGCCTCGTCATCGCCGAGGACGGCGAGGGTCTGCAGCACCTGTTCGGCGCGACCGACAGCGGCCGCACGTATCCGATCGCCCGCAACGAACTCAACATCGGCACCGAAGACAAGCCCGAATACAGCGAGTTCACGGGTGTCACCTTCTCGCCCGACGGCAGCACGCTGTTCGCCAACATCCAGGAGCCCGGGATCATGCTGGCGATCACCGGGCCCTGGAAGCGCCAGAAGCGCGGCTGATTAATTCGCTCGCTCCTCCCGCGGCACGCCTCTTACAGTGATGAACGTCCAGGTGCGAAGGCAGGACCTACTTCCACTGATAATGGGGCGGCCGCGGGTTCGAGTCCCGCCACCGGTACAACGCGCCGGTGTAGCTCAGGGGTTAGAGCACCTACGTCGGTTCCGCCGACCTTGAACTCTGGACACCACAACTTCATTGCACCTCCCGGTGCGAACCATTTGATCTCGGGGAGGCGCAGCTCAAGGTGGGTGCCCGGTGCGCAGGCAGCGGATACTTCAGGGAACTGGTGGGGGAAAACCCTCGTGCGGGTTCGAATCCCGTCATCGACTCAGGTCGGTGTGGCGGAACGGAAGACGCGCCAGTTGATAAGCACCGCAGTCGACTTCGACCTCGGACACCTTCCTTTTGCTGCGCCTCCCTCCGAAAACGAATTCGGGGGAATTCACCATGGCACGATTCAACACCAAGGCGGCGCGGGCGCAGCCCACTTCGCGCGTCACCTCGACGGGCCGCGTGCTCCGTTCGTACGAGGGCGGCCGCGGCCGTGAGCGGGATGCGCGCTCCGAGCTTTTTCTGCTCGCGATCGCCAACTTCGTGTCGCAGCAGACCTTCTACGAGTCCGGCGCCGACCGTGACGACCGCTTCGCGCGCCTCGTCCGGCGCCTCGCCGTGGAGGACCCGACCTGGACCGCCGGTCTGCTCGGCTGGCTGCGAGGCGAGGGCAACATCCGTACGGCCGCGCTCGTCGGCGCCGCCGAGTACGTGAAGGCGCGCCTCGACGCGGGCGCCACCGACGGCCCCTCGAACCGCCAGGTCATCGCCTCCGTGCTGCAGCGCCCCGACGAGCCCGGCGAACTGCTCGCGTACTGGACCGCGACGTACGGCCGCAGCGTCCCCAAGCCCGTCAAGCGCGGAATCGCCGACGCCGTGCGCCGCCTCTACAGCGGCAAGTCGCTGCTCAAGTACGACACCGCCTCCAAGGGCTACCGCTTCGGCGACATCCTCAACCTGGTGCACGCCGCACCCGACCCGGACAAGCCGTGGCAGGGCGACCTGTTCCAGTACGCCCTCGACCGCCGGCACAACCCGGACACCGCGGTGCCGCCCGCCTCGAACCGTGTGCTGACCGCGCATCGCGAGCTGATGGCGCTGCCGCTGGCCAAGCGGCGCGCGGTGGTGACCTCGCGCGGCGGGGCTGAGCGTCTGGCGGAGGCCGGGATGACCTGGGAGGCGCTGGCCGGATGGCTGCAGGGCCCGATGGACAAGGCGGCCTGGGAGGCCGTGATCCCGTCCATGGGGGTCATGGCGCTCGTGAGGAACCTGCGGAACTTCGACCAGGCCGGCGTCTCCGACAAGGTCGCGGCCCAGGTGGCCGCGCGCATCAGCGACCCGGCGGAGGTCGCGCGCTCGCGGCAGTTCCCCTTCCGGTACCTCGCCGCGTACCAGCACGCGCCCTCGCTGCGCTGGTCGTACCCGCTGGAGCAGGCGCTCGGCCACTCGCTGGTCAATGTGCCCGCGCTGCCGGGCCGGACGCTGGTGCTCGTCGACCGTTCCGGCTCGATGTGGGCGCCGCTGTCGGACCGCTCGGAGCTCAACCGGGCCGACGCGGCGGCGATCTTCGGCACGGCGCTCGCGCTGCGGGCGCAGGACGCCGACCTCGTCGAGTTCGGCACCACCAGCCGGCGGCTGTCGTTCGACGAGGGCGAGTCGGTGCTGAAGATCCTCGGCCGCTTCGGCGACCTGGGCGGCACCGACACCACCTCGGCCATCCGCGCGCACTACCGCGGGCAGGACCGGGTGCTGATCGTCACCGACGAGCAGTACACCTACAGCCGCCACGGCGACCCGACCGAGCAGGTCCCGGCGCATGTGCCGGTGTACACCTGGAACCTCGCCGGCTACCGGGCGGGCCACGGCCCGTCGGGGAAGGGCAACAGGCACACCTTCGGGGGCCTGTCGGACGCGGCTTTCCGGATGGTGCCTCTGCTCGAGTCCGCTCGGGACGCCGACTGGCCCTGGGCGGCCTGAGCCGCAGGTCGTGGCCCGCACTCCTACGGGGTGCGGGCCACAGCCTTGTCCGCGCCAGGACTGACATCTAACATTTCAGTTCGTGGAGGCCATACGACCCGTCGAGCGCACCCTCCTCAGGGACCGCGCCTACGCATCCATCCGCGACGCCATCGTGGCCGGGGAGCTCGAACCCGGTGCCGTGGTGCGGGACGCCGAGCTCGCCGAGCGGCTCGGGCTGTCCCGGGCGCCGGTACGGCAGGCCTTCTCCCGGCTGGTGGACGAAGGGCTGCTGGAGAGCAAGCCGCAGAGCTACACGCGGGTCACCCCGGTCGTCACGGCCGAGGTGCGGGACGCCGCCGCCGTGGTCGGCGCCATGCACGAGCTGGCCACGCGGGTCGCCGTGCCCCGGCTGTTCGCCGCGGACGTCCAGGCGATGCGCGCGGTCAACGAGCGGTTCGCCGCGGCCGTCGGCTCGGGGGACGTCGACGGTGCCCTGCGCGCCGACGACGAACTTCACGACGTGCTGGTCCGCGTCGCCGGCAACCAGGCGGCCGCCGCCACCATCGCCCGCTACACCCCCCTCATCCGCCGACTGGAGCGCCGTCGCTTCGGCGAGAGCACCTGCCGTTCGGCCGGCCTGCACGAGCAGCTGATCGACGCCTGCGCGGAGGGCAGTGTGGACGAGGCGGCCCGCGTCACCGCGGAGATCTGGCGCACCCTCGCCGACGACCTCGCCGACGGCGACTGATCCCGACCCGGGAGGACCCATGTCCCTTTCCTCGTACGAGCGTTACCCGCTCCTCTTCGGCCCTTCGCCGGTGCACCCCCTGGAGCGCCTGACCGCCCACCTCGGCGGCGCCTCCCTGTGGGCCAAGCGCGAGGACTGCAACTCCGGTGTCGCCTACGGCGGCAACAAGACCCGCAAGCTGGAGTACCTGGTCGCCGACGCGCTCGCCAAGGGCTGCGACACGCTCGTGTCCATCGGTGGCGTCCAGTCCAACCACACCCGCCAGGTCGCCGCCTGCGCCGCCCGCGCCGGGCTCAAGTGCGTGCTGATCCAGGAGAGCTGGGTGGAATGGCCGGACTCCGTGTACGACAAGGTCGGCAACATCCTGATCAGCCGGCTCGCGGGGGCGGACGTACGGCTGGTGCGGGCCGGGTTCGGTATCGGGTTCAAGGAGAGCTGGGAGCAGGCACTCAGGGAGGTAGAGGAGTCGGGCGGCAAGCCGTACGCCATTCCGGCCGGGGCCTCCGACCACCCGCTCGGCGGCCTCGGCTTCGCCGGTTGGGCGTACGAAGTCGCCGAGCAGGAACGGGAGTTGGGGGTCTTCTTCGACACGGTGGTGGTGTGTTCCGTCACCGGGTCGACCCAGGCCGGCATGGTCGCCGGCTTCGCCGCGCTGGAGGAGGGGGGTGGACGGCCCCGACGCGTGCTCGGCATCGACGCCTCGGCCAAGCCCGCCGCCACCCGGGAGCAGATCGCCCGTATCGCCCGGAACACCGGACAACTCATCGGCGTCAAACGGGAGTTGACCGTGACGGACGTCGAGCTGGACGAGCGCTACCACGCGGGGATCTACGGCATCCCCGACGAGACCACCCTGGCCGCGATGCGCCTCGCGGCCCGCACCGAGGGGATGGTCACCGACCCCGTGTACGAGGGGAAGTCGATGGCCGGGATGGTGGACCTGGTCGAGCGCGGGGAGATCGGCCGGGAGTCGACGGTGCTGTATGCCCATCTGGGCGGGCAGCCTGCTCTCAATGCGTACAGCGCGCTGTTCTAGGCAGCTTCAGGCCGGGTGGCTCCCCGCTTCTGTCCGCTGATCACGAACGCAGACACCAGCAGGGCGGCGAGCGCGATCAGCGCGCCGACGCCGAACGCGCGCGCCGACCCCTCGGTGAGGATCTCGGCCGGGGTGCCCGAGGCATGCCGGGTCGCCGTGCCGAACACTGTCACCAGGACGGACAGTCCGAGGGTGCCGCCCAGCCACTGCAGGGTCTGCAGGAGCCCGGAGGCGGCGCCCGCCTCGCGAGGTTCGATACGGGCGAGGATCGTCGCGTTGAGCGGCATGAAGCTCAGGCCGACACCGACGCCCATCAGCAGCAGCGGGCCGAGCAGACCGGACGGGTAGCCTTCGCCGGGTTCGAGCCGCCACAGCCAGGCGGCCGCGGCCACGAGCAGGCCCATGCCGGTGAGCAGGACCGGCTTGACGCCGAACCGGGCCAGCAGCCGCGGCACGAAGCGGACGGTGGTGAACATCGCCAGGGTCATCGGCAGGAAGGCGAATCCTGCGCGCAACGGGCTGTATTCCAGGACCTGTTGACTGATCAGGGTGAGGAAGTAGAACGCGCCGAACATGCCGGCCGGCAGCAACAGCACGCCTGCGTAGCCGCCCGCACGGTTGCGGTCCGAGAAGAGCCGCAGCGGCATGATCGGCTGGACGGCGCGGGACTCGACGATCGTGAAGGCGGCGAGCAGGGCGGCGGCCGTACTGAAGCCGAGCAGCGCCTGGGTGTCGCTCCAGCCCGCCTCGGAGACCCGGATGAAGGCGTACACGAGTGAGGTCATGCCCGCGGTGCCGGTCAGTGCGCCGGCCGCGTCGAACCGGCCTTCGTGGCGCGGGGTTTCGCTGACGAAGCGGGGCAGGGCGAGGGCCACTCCGAGCCCTGTCGGGACGTTGATCAGCAGAGCCCACCGCCAGGACGCCCAGGAGGTGAGCATGCCGCCCAGGACCAGGCCGATGGAGGCGCCGATGCCCGCCATGGAGGAGTAGATGCCGAGGGCGTGGTGCCGGCGCGGGCCCTCCGGGAAGTTGGTGGTGATCAGGGCGAGGGTGCTGGGGGCGGTGAGCGCGGCGCCCGCGCCCTGCAGCGCGCGGGCCGCGAGCAGCCAGGCGCTGTCAGTGGCGAGCCCGCCGAGCAGGGAGGAGCCGGCGAAGAGCAGGACGCCGGTGGCGAGCGTGCGGCGGCGGCCTACGATGTCCCCGACGCGGCCGCCGAGCAGCAGCAGGCCGCCGAAGGCGAGCGTGTAGGCATTGAGGACCCAGGACAGGCCGGTGCGGCTGTAGTCGAGGTCCTGCTGGATGTCGGGCAGGGCGACGTTGACGACGGTGGAGTCGACGCCGACCATCAGGTAGGCGGTGACGATGACGAAGAGGACGGTGCGGAGCCTGGCGGGGTGCTGTGGTGAGGCGAGCGGGGCTTCGGTGGTGCTGGACGGGCCGGCCATGGAGTTCTCCCGTTCGATGTCCCCCGGGTGGGATGTGCGCGGGCAGCACTGAGCAACGGAATGTGGGCAGGAAAGGGTGGCCCGCAGAGATAACCGGGGACTGTCTCCGTTTAACTCTCGCTAAAATACGGAGAGAGTCCCCGGTTCGCAAGGAGTATCTGAATGGCGCAGGTCAAGCCCATGCGAGCGGACGCGCGTCGCAACTACGAACGGCTGCTGAAGGTCGCGGCGGAAGCCTTCGCCGAGCATGGGGAGAACGCGTCGCTCGACGACATCGCCAAGCGGGCGGGGGTCGGGTCGGGCACGCTGTACCGGCATTTCCCGACGCGTCAGGCGCTGCTCGAGGCGGTGTACGTCGATGCCATCGAGGCGATCGCGGCACGCGCCGACGACTTCGCGCGGGAACTGCCGCCGGGCGAGGCGCTGGTGGAGTGGCTGAACGAACTCAGCGCCGGGATGATCCAGGTCAGGGGGCTCAAGTCCCTGCTCGGCTCGGCCGTCACGGACGGCAGCAATGCCGTGGTCACGGCCTGCGGAAACTCGGTGAAGGGGGCGGCGGAACGGCTGGTCGGGGCGGCGAAGCGGGAGGGGGCGCTGCGTGAGGACGTCGAGCCGATCGAGATCCTGCGGCTGGCGCACGGTGTGGCCACGGCGTCCGAGCTGGCGAACGGCGAGGGCACACACATCCGCCGCTACCTGTCGCTGCTGACGGACGGTCTGCGTCCCGCACCCGGGGCGTGAACGCCGGGCGCCCCCTGGCCGGGGGCGCCCATGGTCGTCGTACGGGCGAACTACAGCGCTTGCGCGGCCGGCTTCACCATGTTCCGTACCGTGCGGGCCTTCACGAACTCGCCGATTGCTGTCATCTCCCACTCGCCGGAGAACTGGCGGATCAGCTTGGCCATCATCACGCCCGTCTGGGGTTCGGCGTTGGTGAGGTCGAAGCGGACCAGTTCCTCGTCGGTGGTCGCGTCCAGCAGGCGGCAGTAGGCCTTGGCGACCTCGGTGAACTTCTGGCCGGAGAAGGAGTTGACCGTGAAGACCAGGCCGGTGGCCTCCTGCGGGATGCGACCGAGGTCGACCACGATGACCTCGTCGTCGCCTCCGCCCTCACCCGTGAGGTTGTCGCCGGAATGCTTGATCGCGCCGTTCAGGATGGACAGCTTGCCGAAGTAGCAGCTGTCGATGTGGTTGCGCTGCGGGCCGTACGCGATGACCGACGCGTCCAGGTCGATGTCCTTGCCGCCGTAGGCGGGCTCCCAGCCGAGGCCCATCTTGACCTGGGAGAGCAGCGGGCGGCCGCCCTTGACCAGGGACACCGTCTGGTTCTTCTGGAGGCTGACCCGGCCCTTGTCGAGGTTGATCTTTCCGGTGCCCGGGGCGGCCGTGGCCGGGGGAGGCGGCGCGGTGGTGGACAGGGGAGGGGCCGGCGGGGTCACCGGGGGCTGCATCGTGGGCGTCGGCGGGGCGACCGGCTGGGGCGGGGCGGCCGCGGCCGGTTCCTCCACCGTGACGCCGAAGTCGGTGGCGATGCCCGCCAGGCCGTTGGCGTAGCCCTGGCCGACCGCGCGGGCCTTCCACTGGCCGCCCCGCAGATAGATCTCCACGACCACCAGTGCCGTCTCGGTGCCGAGCTGCGGCGGTGTGAACGTGGCCAGGACGGTGTTGTCGTCCGCGTTGCGGATCGTGGCCGTCGGTTCGATGCCCTGGAAGGTCTGGCCCTGGGCGTCCGGGCTCGCGGTGACCACGATCTTCTCGATGCCCGGCGGGACGGCGGCGGTGTCCACGGTGATCGCGTCGGGAGCCGTGCCCCCGCCCGACCGGTAGGTCACGCCCGGGCCGACCGGCTGGTTGTAGAAGATGAAGTCGTCGTCGGAGCGCACCTTGCCGTCGCCCGTGAGCAGCAGGCCCGATACGTCGAGCCGCACCGGGGCGGCGACGTCCACCGTCACGCGGGCGGTGGAGAGAGGGATGTTCGAGCCGGGGGTCATAGCTGTCATGCCGGGTGAACGAGCGGGGGCGCTTTACCGTTCCCTTACCCTCCGCCCAATTGGCCGACCTTTTCTTTCGCCCCCGCCGCCCCTACCCATTCCCGTCCCCTGGGGGCTGCCGCCCCGAGACCCCCGCTTCGGCCTGAACGGCCTCGTCCTCAAACGCCGGACGGGCTGAAAAGATCAAACCCTGGCCGGCGAGAATCAGCCCCTCCCGCCACAATCCAGCCCCTCCGGCGTTTGAGGAGCGGGGGTCCGGGGGCTGGCCCCCGGGACGGGAAGGGGCGGCGGGGGCGAGAAACCTACGGCACCACCACGATCTTGCGGCCCACCCCCGACGCGAACTGCTCCAGCGCCTCCGGATACCGCTCCAGGGGAATCCGGTCGCTGATGAAGACCTCCGGATCCAGCACCCCGTTCGCGAACAACTCCGCCGCCCGCTCGAAGCTGTGCAGGACCGCCATGGAGCCCGTGATGGTGATCTCCTCGTTGTAGATGCGGTACGGATCGATCGTCACCCGCGTCGCATAGTCCGCGACCCCGAACTGCAGAAACGTCCCCGCCTTCGCCACCCGCCCCAGCCCGTCCTGGATCGCCGCCGCGTTCCCGGTGGCGTCGACCACGACGTCCCAGCCCTGCGGCCGTTCCAGCTCGTCCGCGTTCGCAGCCGACGCCGACACCCCCAGCCGTACCGCCGTCTCCAGCCGCGCCGGGTTGAGGTCGACGACGTCCACGCTCGCCGCCCCCGTGCGCTTGGCGAGCTCCAGCATCATCAGGCCCATCGTCCCCGAGCCGTAGATCAGGACGTGCGCGCCCAGGCGTGACTGCAGCACGTCGTAGCCGCGGACGGCGCAGGAAAGAGGCTCCACCAGGGCCGCGTCCTCGGTGCGTACGTGCTCGGGCAGTTTCACGCAGTTCGCCACCGGCGCCACCGCGAACTGCGCCGCGCCCCCGGCCGTCGTGACGCCGATCGCGGCCCACCGTTCGCAGAGGTTGTTGTGGCCCGTACGGCAGTACCGGCACTCGTAGCAGTAGAGCGACGGGTCGACCGCCACCCGGTCGCCGACCGCGACCTCGGTGACCTGGGTGCCCACCCCGACGACCCGGCCCGCGAACTCGTGCCCGGGCACGATCGGCAGCTTGGGTGCGAATTCACCCTGGAGGATGTGCAGGTCCGTGCCGCACAGGCCGCAGGCGGCGACCTCGACGACGACCTCGCGCGGGCCGGGTGTCGGGTCGGGGACCTCGGTGACGACGGCGCGGCCCACGGACTCGATGACGGCGGCCTTCATTTGACGGCTCCCAGTGACAGGCCCTGGACCAGCTTGTCCTGGGCGGCGAACCCCGCGGCGAGCACCGGCAGGGAGATGACGAGCGACGCGGCGCACACCTTCGCCAGGAACAGGCCCTGGCTGGTGATGAAGCCGGTCAGGAAGACGGGGGCCGTCTCGGCCACCACGCCGGTCAGCACTCGGGCGAAGAGAAGTTCGTTCCAGCTGAAGATGAAGCAGATCAGGGCCGTCGCGGCGATGCCGGGCAGGGCGATGGGGGCCACCACGCGGGCGAGGATCGTCGGCAGCCGGGCGCCGTCGATCTGCGCCGCCTCGATCACCGCCACCGGCACCTCGGCGAGGAAGGACTGCATCATCCACACCGCGATCGGCAGGTTCATGGAGGTGTAGAGGATGACCAGCAGCCAGATGTTGTCCAGCATCTCGGTGTTCTTGGCGAACAGGTAGATCGGGAGCAGGCCCGCCACGACCGGCAGCATCTTCGTGGACAGGAAGAAGAACAGGACGTTCGTCCACTTCTTCACCGGGCGGATGGAGAGGGCGTACGCGGCCGGGAGGGCCAGCAGCAGGACCAGGACCGTCGAACCCACCGACGCCACCGCGGAGTTGACCAGCGCGGGCCAGGGGCTCGCGCCGCCGCCCGTGCCGAAGAACTCGCGGTAGCCGTCCAGGGTGAGGGCGGCGCCGAAGGACGGCGGGTTGGTCGCCGCGTCCGACTCCGAGTGGAAGGACGTCAGCGCCATCCAGGCGATGGGCAGGAAGAAGACGAGGCCGAGCAGCCAGGCCGCCAGACCCAGGCCGACTCCCTTGCGGCGGGGGCTCGTTCGTACGGCGACCGTGCTCATGCGCGGGACACCTCCTCGCGGAACAGGGACGACACGACGCGCAGGGCGAAGGTCGCGATGATGATCGAGCCGATGACCACCAGGACGCCCGCGGCCGAGGCGAGGCCGTTCTCGTGGGCCTGGTAGAAGCTCTGGTAGACGGTGTACGGCAGATTCGCCGTGCCCAGGCCGCCGGATGTGATCGTGAAGACCGCGTCGAAGTTCTGGACGATGTAGATCGAGCCGAGCAGGGCGCCCAGTTCCAGATATCGGCGCAGGTGCGGGAGCGTCAGATGGCGGAAGATCTGCCAGTCGCTCGCGCCGTCCACGCGTGCGGCTTCGAGCTGCTGGCTGTCGCGGCTCTGCAGGCCGGCCAGCAGGATCAGCATCATGAACGGCGTCCACTGCCAGATCAGGGAGGCCTCGACCGCGAGCAGCGGCGTGTTGGATATCCAGTCCGGCTGCGGGCCGCCCACATAGTGCAACAGGCCGTTGAGCAGGCCGTATTCGGGGTTGTAGAGGACGTGCTTCCACAGCAGGGCCGCGGCCACCGGGACCACCAGGAAGGGGGCGATCAGCAGGGTGCGGACCACTCCCCGGCCCCGGAACCTCCGGTCCAGGAGCAGGGCGAGGACCAGGCCCAGGACCAGGCTGACCAGGACCACCGTCACCGTCAGCAGGACCGTCGTCCACACCGAGTGGCGCAGGTCGGCGTCGGAGAGGACCTGCTGGTAGTTGTCGAAGCCGGTGAAGCGGCGGGCCTTGGGATACAGGGCGTTCCAGTCGAAGAACGAGATCACCAGGGTGGCCACGAACGGCAGCTGCGTCACCACGATCATGAAGACCAGGGCGGGTAGCAGCGGGGCCCGGGTGGACCAGGCCTTCAGCCGGGCGGAGGGCCGGCGGGTGGTGCGTACGGGAGTTGCGGCCAGGGGAGCCGTTGTCGTGGCGGTCATCGTCCCTCGTACTCCTTCGAGATCTTCTCGGCGAGCTGCTGGGACTTGCGCAGCGCCGAGTCGACGGACTGGCGTCCGGCGATCGCCGCGCTGATCTCCTGGGAGACCTTGGTGCCGAGATCGGTGAACTCGGGGATGCCGACGAACTGGATGCCGGGCGCGGGGCGCGGCTGCACCCCCGGGTCGTTGGGCCTGGCGCCCTCGATGGCCTCCCTGGTCATCTCCTGGAAGGCGCCGGCCTCCTTGCGGTAGTCCGCGTTGGTGTACGTCGACGCGCGCTTGCCCGCGGGGACGTTGGACCAGCCGCTGGTGTCGCCGACCAGCTGCTCGTACTGCTTGCTGGAGGCCCAGGACACGAACTTCCAGGCCTTGTCGGGGTTGCGGGAGGCCTTCTGGATGCCCCAGGCCCAGGTGTAGAGCCAGCCGGAGGACTCGGTCTTCTCGACGGGGGCGGGGGCGTAGCCCAGCTTGCCCTTGACGGGGGAGCCCTTGGCCTCCAGGGATCCGGCGGCGGACGTGGCGTCGTACCACATGGCGACCTTGCCCTGGGTCATGTTGTTGAGGCATTCCGCGAAGCCGGACTGGGCAGCCCCCGACTCACCGTGCCCCCGCACGAGGTCGACGTAGAACTTCGTCGCCTTCTCGAAGGCGGGGGAGTCGAGTTGGGCCTTCCAGTTCTTGTCGAACCAGGTTCCGCCGAAGGTGTTCACCACGGTGGTGAGCGGGGCCATGAGTTCGCCCCAGCCGGGCAGGCCGCGCAGACAGATGCCGCGCATCCCGGACCTCGCCCCGTCGACCTCGGCGGCCAGCTTGGCCACCTGGTCCCAGGTGGGGTGGGCCGGCATCGTCAGGCCCTTCTCGGCGAAGATGTCCTTGCGGTACATCAGGAAGGACGACTCGCCGTAGAAGGGCTGGCCGTAGAGCTTCCCGTCGTCGGCGGTCAGCGACTGGCGCATCGGCTTGAGGACGTCCTGCTCGTCGTAGCCGGGGTCCTTGGCGACATACGAGTTCATCTCGTGCAGCCAGCTGTTCTTGGCGTAGATCGGGATCTCGTAGTTGCTGAGCGTCGCCACGTCGTACTGGCCCGCCTGGTTGGCGAAGTCCTGGCTGATCTTGTCGCGGACGTCGTTCTCCGGCAGCACGGTGAAGTTCACCTTGATGCCGGTCTCCTTGGTGAAGTGCGCCTTGGTGAGCTTCTGCAGCTCCACCATCTGCGGGTTGTTGACCATCAGGACGTTGATGGAGTCGCCGCCGGAACCGGACCCGCCCGCCCCGACCCAACAGCCGGAGAGCAGCGGGGCGAGCAGCGTCCCTGCGGCGGCCAGGGCGAGCGTGGCTCGCGGTGGCCGTCGTCGGCTCGGGGTGCGCATGGATCGCTCCTGAACATCTGGGGAGATAAGGGGCGGTTGCGGGCATGGAAGTGCCCTGAGGGAAGGTGAGTGGCAATTTCAGACGCGCAAGGTGCGGGCGCGGACGGGCTCTTCAGACGCGGATGACCTGCGGGCCCAGCAGTGAGTAGCGGTGGGCCTCGGACGAGGGGAGCAGGGTGCTCGTGACGATCGTCTCCAGTGTGCCGATCTCCGCGAACCGGCAGAAGCTGACCGCCCCGAACTTGGTGTGCACACCCGCGAACACCGTGCGGCGCGCGGCCCGGACGGCCTGCGCCTTGACCTCGCTGACCGCGGGATCGGGAGTGGTCAGGCCGTGCTCGCGGGAGATGCCGTTGGCGCCGATGAAGGCCAGGTCGAGGACGAAACCGGCCAGCATCTTCGTCGTCCAGTGGTCGACGGTGGCCAGGGTCCCGGGGCGGACCCGGCCGCCGAGCAGCAGCACCGAGACGGCGTCGGCCTCGGCGAGTGCGCCCGCGACCGGCAGGGACGCGGTGACCACGGTCAGCGGCCGGTCCCTGGGCAGTGCCTCCGCGATGAGCTGGGGGGTGAAGCCCTCGTCGACGAAGACCGTCTCGGCGTCCCCGAGCAGCTCGGCCGCGGCGGCCGCGATCCGGCGCTTCTCGGGCACATGGCTGGTGGCGCGGAACTCGAGCGTCGTCTCGAAGCCCGCGCTCTCCACGGGGTAGGCGCCGCCGTGGGTGCGGCGGATGAGGCCGTGGTCCTCCAGGGCGCGCAGATCCCGCCGTACGGTCTCCTTTGCCACGCCCAGGGCGGCGGCGAGTGCGGTGACGTCCACCGAGCCGGTGGCGCGCGCGGCTCGCACGATCTCCCGCTGGCGCTCTTCTGCCGTCTTCGCGGAGTTCGCCGTCATCGCCGTCACCTGCTTCCGTGCCGTGGTGCCCGTTCGGGCCCGGTGGGGCCCTCGCAGGAAGTTGTACCCCCGGCGTGCGGCACTGACCAGGCCTGTTGCAGGACCGATGCTGCCCGTGTGTGCCCGTTTGTCGAGCGGAGTGCCCGCCTCGGACCTGCGGGGCTGTGGGCCGGGGCGTGAGATCGGGCAGCTGCGATGCCCGAATACGAGGGCGGGCGGGCCCGTTCGGTGCCCGCCCGCCCTCGCGAACGATCGTTTCCCACCTTTTCCCGGCGTCGGTGACCTCAGTACGGCCAGATCGGGGGGTCGCTCACGAAGTGGCCGCCCAGGTAGGCGTGGGCGATGTTGTCGGGGTCCAGTTCGCCCTGCTCGGCGATCAGCCTTTCCGCGTACGGCTCGGAGTCGTCCTGCGGCTCGTAGCCGAGGGAGCGTGCCGTGGAGAGGTCCCACCACAGGCGGGTGTTGGCCGATGAGCCGTAGACGACGGTGTGGCCGACGTTCTCGGCGGTCAGGGCCGCGTGGAAGAGGCGGGCGCCGTCGGCCGGGCTCAGCCAGATGGACAGCATGCGGACGCTGGTGGGCTCGGGGAAGCAGGAGCCGATGCGCACCGAGACCGTCTCCAGGCCGTGCTTGTCCCAGTAGAGCTGCGCGAGGTCCTCGCCGAAGGACTTGGACAGGCCGTAGAAGGTGTCCGGGCGGCGCGGGGTGTCGACGGGAATCAGCGGGTCGGACCCCTGGGGGCGCGGGGTGAAACCGACCGCGTGGTTGGAGGAGGCGAAGACGATACGGCCGACGCCCTCCTCGCGCGCCGCTTCGTACAGGTTGTACGTGCCCTCGATGTTCGCCGCGAGGATCTTCTCGAAGGGGGCTTCCAGGGAGATGCCGGCCAGGTGGATGATCGCGTCCACGCCCCGCACGGCCTCGCGCAGCGCCTTCTTGTCGGCGAGATCCGCGGTGACGGCGTCCGGGTCGCCCTCGATGGGGCGTACATCAAGGAGGCGCAGCTCGTAGCCGAAGGCCGGCAGCAGGTTCCGCATCAGGGTGCCGAGCCCGCCGGCGGCGCCGGTGAGCAGAACGGTGCGGGGGGCTGGCATCCTCGCTTCTCCTTCGGTCGGCGGGGCGCATGCATGCACGATATTCACATCCGTGGACACGCTAGGGAGCCGCGCCGTACCGCGTCAAGTGCTCTGCGAAATGGGGAAATCCGCTGATGTGATGCCGGTGGGCGCGCTTGACCGGTCGTAAAGGGGCAGCTTAGCGTGGTGGAGTTCAGAAATGTGGACGTAAATCATGACCGTGGAATCGGTATCAGTATCAGCATCGGAACCGGGAGTGCCCGTGACGTCAGTCCCTCTCGCCGCTCGGCTCAGCATCCCCCGCGGGCCGCTGTTCTTCCCGGTCACCGCCTACGGCCCCGACGGCTCGGTCGACCTCGACGTGTACCGCGCCCATGTGCGCCGCGGCGTCGAGGGCGGGGCCGCTGCGGTCTTCGCGTGCTGTGGTACCGGCGAGTTCCATGCGCTCACGCCCGAGGAGTTCGAGGCGTGTGTGCGGGTGGCGGTGGAGGCGGCGGACGGGCGGGTGCCGGTGGTGGCCGGAGCGGGGTACGGCACCGCGCTCGCCGTCCGGTACGCGCGCGTGGCGGCGTCCGCCGGGGCGGACGGGCTGCTCGCCATGCCGCCGTACCTCGTACTCGCCGGCCAGGAGGGGCTGCTGCGGCACTACCGCGAGGTGGCCGCAGCGACCGCACTGCCCGTGATCGTCTACCAGCGTGACAACGCCGTGTTCACCCCGGAGTCCGTGGTCGAACTGGCCCGCACGGACGGGATCATCGGCTTCAAGGACGGCCTCGGCGACCTGGACCTCATGCAGCGCATCGTCAGCGCCGTCCGCGGCGAGGCCCCCGGCGACTTCCTCTACTTCAACGGCCTGCCGACCGCCGAGCAGACCCAGCTCGCCTACCGCGCGATCGGCGTCCCGCTCTACTCCTCCGCCGTCTTCTGCTTCGCCCCGGAGATCGCGCTCGCCTTCCACCGGGCGCTGGAGTGCGGTGACATCGCCACCGCGCACCGGCTCCTCGACGGCTTCTACCGGCCGTTCGTCGAACTGCGCGCACAGGGGCGCGGTTACGCCGTCGCCCTGGTCAAGGCAGGCGTACGGCTGCGCGGACTCGACGTCGGGGAGGTCCGGCCGCCGCTGCACGAGCCTGCCGAGGACCATGTCAAGCAGCTCGCCGAGCTGATCGAGCGCGGGTATGCGCTGTTGGAAGAGAACAAGTGAAGGCGGGGGACACGCGTGAAGGCGGAGGACAAGTGAAGGCGGGGAGCAAGTGAAGGCGTCGACTTTCGTCTACCCCTGGGACGTCAACGGGGACCCGGCGGCCGCGGGCCGCATCGCCGAGCTCGGTGTGCAGCAGGTGACGCTGGCCTCCGCGTACCACTCCACGCGTGCGCTGACGCCCCGCCACCCGCGCCACCGCATCGTCACCGCCGAGTACGCGGCCGTGCTGTATCCCACCGACGGCCGCTGGGAAGGGCGTGCGCTGCGCCCCTGTCCGGCGGGGGACTGGGCGCCCGGAGACGCCTATGGCGAGGCGGCCGCGGCTCTCGCGGACGCCGGCCTGGAGGTGCACACCTGGGTCGTCCTCGCCCACAACTCCCGCCTGGGCGCCGAGCACCCGGACACCTCCGTCGTCAACGCCTACGGCGACCGCTACCCCTGGGCTCCCTGCATCGCGCAGCCCGCCACGCGCGCGTACCTCGTCGACCTGGCCGCGGAGGCGGCCGTACGACCGGGAGCGCGCGGCACGGAGCTGGAGTCGCTCGGCTGGTACGGCCTCCAGCATCTGCACGCACACGACAAGACCGGCGGTGTGGCCCTCGGCGAGGCAGGGATGTACCTGATGGCGCTCTGCTTCTGCCCGGCCTGCCGGACCGGCTACGGCGAACAGGGCCTGGACGCCGAAGAGTTGGCGGCCTCCGTACGCGAGGCGCTGGAGCCGCTGTGGCGGGGTGCGCCCGATGACGGCGGGTGGACCGGGGTCGAGAAGGTGCTCGGCGAGGCGAAGGCGGCCGCCACGCGCGCGTGGCGCGACGAAACCGCCCGCACCCTCCAGGAGACCGCGGTCCGGGCGGTGCGCGCGGCGGCCCCCGACGACTTCCAGGTCCTGCTGCACGCCGACCCCGTGACGTACCACGTCGGCGCCAATCCCGGCGTGGACCCCGCCCACATCCTGTCCGTCGCGGACGGCGTGGTCGTACCGTGCGCGGACGGCACGGACCTGCTGACACCCTTTGCCGAGCAGAGCCGGGAAGGCGCCGTCATCGCCGCCAACTTCCCCGTGGTCTCCGGAATGGGCGGCACCCCGGCCACGCTGACCACGGACGCGACGACGGCCCGCGACCGAGGCGCCACCGAACTGCGGCTGTACCACGCCGGACTGGCGTCGGACGGCGACCTGGAGACGGTACGGTCGGCACTCGCCGCCCTTTGAGGGGGACCGGTCGGTGGGTGGGAGGCGGCAGCCCGGCCTCGCCGGCCGCGGATGCACAGCTGCCCGAGCCGGCTCGGGGAATCGACGGTGAAGAGGGTGAGCAGGAGGGCGGCGGGGAGCAGGTTCGCGCCGATCAGCAGGGCTTTGCGGCGGAGCCGGTCAGCTCCGCGGCCCCGCCGGACCCGCGCGATCGTCCATGTGGATGGCGTCATGCCTGGCCGTGGTGGGTCCAAGGCCCCCGGCCGGGTATGAGGCAGGTGCCTTGCAAATGCCCTGACCGGGCTGCGATGAGTTTCGGGGGCGCGGTCGGTCCACATCCATGAGACACGACTGTGAGGAGCAGTGCATGAGTGACACGACCCTCGACCTCGGACCCCAGACCCGGGTCATCGCGCGGCTCGCGGAGGGCGTGAGCGACGAGCAACTGGCGGATCCGACGCCCTGCCCGGACTGCGCGGTGCGCAACATGCTGGGCCATCTGCTCGGACTGTCCGTCGCCTTCCGCGACGCGGCCCGCAAGGACCTCGGCGTCACGACCGACACCAACCCCGGCGCCGCTGCCCCGGACCTCGCCCCCGACTGGCGCGAGGCCCTGCCCAAGGTTCTCGACGAACTGGCCGAGGCCTGGCGCGACCCGGCCGCCTGGACCGGCATGACCAGGGCCGGCGGCATCGACCTGCCCGGTGAGATCGCCGCTGCCGTCGCCGTCGACGAACTGGTCATCCACGGCTGGGACCTGGCCCGCGCCACCGGCCAGGACTACACCCCCGACCCGGCCGCACTCCAGGCCTCCCACGACTTCCTGCTGGCCGCGGCCAACGACCCGAGCCGGGGCGGCGGCATCTTCGGGCCCGTGGTGCCGGTGCCGCAGGATGCTCCGCTGCTCGACCGTGCGGTGGGGCTCAGCGGGCGGGACCCCGGGTGGGCGCCCACGCCGTGACGGGCGGTGCGGGAGCGAGCCGGCCGCGGGTGCGCCTGCCGTGAATCAGGGGCGCGGCGTACGAGGGACCGGACGCTCCCCGCATGCCCTTCACGCTCACCGTCCTCGGCACCGCCTCCCCACACCCGCAGCCCGGCCACCCCTGCTCCGGGTATCTGCTGCGTGGCGGGGGCGCCGAGGTACGGGTGGACGCCGAACCCGGAACCTTCGCGGAGTTGCAGCTGCACACGGACCCGGCGCGCCTGAGCGCCATCTGGATCTCGCACCTGCACGCGGACCTCCCCCAGTCTCGAACTGCGCTCGACCGGGCGGTGCTCCCATCGCCGATCTGCTGTCCGCGGTCTACGGACTCGCGTACGGCGGACTCATCCCGCCCGCCCCCATCCCGGTCCACGCACCCGGCGACTGCGCCCAGCGCCTCGCCGGGTTCTTCGGACGCCCCGACGCGGGGTTCCTCAGCGGCATCCCCGACTTCCGTACCATGTACGACGGCCACACCGCCTGGTACGGGGACCTGCTCCTCACCTCCCGCGCCGTCGTCCACGACATCGAGGCGTACGGACTGCGGGCCGAGTGCGAGGGGCGCGTGCTCGCCTACTCCGGGGACAGCGGACCGTGTGCGGCGCTCGGCCAACTCGCCGTCGGCGCCGACCTTTTCCTGTGCGAGCCCGACATCGACGCCCATCGCGAAGGCGAACGGGTGCACCTGACCCCCGAGGACGCCGGCCACATGGCCCGCGAGCCGACTGCTCGTCACCCAGGGCGAGACCACCACCGTCTGAACGGTCGGCCCCGCAAGCCCAACTTCCTTTGTCAGAAGCATTGACGAAACATGCGCCCCCTCCTACCTTCAACGCGTCGTACTTCGTACGTCATATATGAGACGCGATACGCGAGATCAGATACCCGAGATCTGATACGTGACTTCCGAGAGGCGCGCATGACCTCTGTGCCCACGCCGATCCCGTCCCGCACGCAGTACGTGCTGGACGCGATCAAACACCGCATCCTCACCGGGCAGTTGACGCCCGGCCAGGCCCTGGTCGAGACCGAGCTCGCCGCACAGTTCGGGGTGTCCAAGACGCCCGTGCGCGAGGCGCTCAAGACCCTGGCCGGCACCGGTCTCGTCGTGATGAACCAGTACAAGGGCGTCACGGTGCGCATGGTGGACGCGGACATGGCGCGCGAGGTCTACGACGTGCGGCTGCTGCTTGAGCCCGAGGCACTCCGGCGGGCGGTGCGGCGAGGGGCCTCCCTCGATGCCGCACGCACCGCGCTGACCAGGGCCGACGACGCCACCGACACCGCCGAACGGTCCCTCGCCAACCGGGAGTTCCACCGCGCCCTGTATCTGCCCTGCGGCAACCCGCTGCTCGGCCGCATGCTCGACGAGGTCCGCGACCAGGCGGCCCTCGTCTCCGCGGTGGCCTGGGCGGCCTCACCCTCCTGGGAGCGGGAGGCCGGCGAGCACCGGGAGATCCTGCGGCTCGCCCTGGCGGGCGACGCGGACGGCGCGGCCCGCGCCCTGCACGCCCATATCGCGTCCTTCGTCGAGCGAGCGTTCCCCCAGGCAACCGGCCAGGTCACGGACCAGGCAGCGAACCAGGAAGGCACCGCATGAGCAGCGTGACGTTCGAGACCCAACGGGCGGCCCTGGCCGACGTGGTGGCGATCCCGGTGACCCCGTTCACCGAGATCGGCACCGTCGACCAGGCCGCCCACCGGGCCCTGCTGCGTCGGCTGCTAGAGGGCGGGATCCGCATCCTCACCCCCAACGGAAACACCGGCGAGTTCTACACGCTCTCCCCCGAAGAGCGCCGTCTCGTCACCGAGTTGACCGTCGAGGAGACCGGCGACCGCGCCGCGATCCTCGTCGGCGTCGGCCACGACGTGCCCACCGCCGTCGCCTCCGCCCGGCACGCCGGTGAGAACGGCGCCCAGATGGTGATGGTCCATCAGCCCGTCCATCCGTACGTCTCCCAGGGCGGCTGGGTCGACTACCACCGCGCCATCGCCGAGGCCGTC
This sequence comes from Streptomyces sp. NPDC049541, assembly GCF_044465725.1. Lineage (NCBI taxonomy): Bacteria > Bacillati > Actinomycetota > Actinomycetes > Kitasatosporales > Streptomycetaceae > Streptomyces > Streptomyces sp. NPDC049541. Next base: position 1,440,168 of record NZ_JBITLY010000001.1, read on the forward strand.
CCCGAGCTGGGCGTCGTCCCCTACATCCGCAACGCCCAGCTGGCCGGCGCCCGCCTCGCCGAACTCGCCGACGCCTGCCCGAACGTCATCGGCGTCAAGTACGCCGTCCCCGACGCCGCCAAGTTCGCCGCCTTCGCACGGGACGCGGGGCTCGACCGCTTCGTGTGGATCGCCGGTCTCGCCGAGCCCTACGCGCCCTCGTACTTCTCCGCGGGCGCCACCGGCTTCACCTCCGGACTCGTGAACGTCGCCCCGTCCGTCTCGCTGAACATGATCGAAGCGCTTCGATCCGGTGACTACCCGGGCGCCATGAAGGTCTGGGAGCAGATCCGCCGCTTCGAGGAACTCCGGGCCGCGAACGGCTCCGCAAACAACGTCACCGTCGTCAAGGAGGCCCTCGCCTCCCTCGGCCTGTGCCGCCGCGACGTCCGCCCCCCGAGCAGCACCCTTTCCGAGGACGAGCGCGCCGAGGTCGCCGCCATAGCCGCCGGATGGTCCATATGACCGACAGAATGCGTCCCGACGAACTCAGAAGCCACCAGTGGTACGGCACCGAGGGCCAGCTGCGCACCTGGTCGCACAACGCCCGGATGCGCCAGCTCGGTTACGAGGCGGAGGAGTACCGGGGCCGCCCGGTGGTCGCCGTCCTCAACACCTGGTCCGACATCAACCCCTGCCACGTCCATCTGCGCGAGCGCGCCGAGGCGGTCAAGCGGGGCGTGTGGCAGGCGGGGGGCTTCCCGCTGGAGTTCCCGGTCGCCACCCTCTCGGAGACGTACCAGAAGCCGACCCCGATGCTCTACCGCAACCTGCTCGCGATGGAGACGGAGGAACTGCTGCGGTCGTACCCGGTGGACGCGGCCGTGCTGCTCGGCGGCTGCGACAAGTCGACCCCGGCGCTGCTCATGGGCGCCGCCTCGGCCGACGTACCGTCGATCTTCTTGCCCGCCGGACCGATGCTGCCGGGGCACTGGCGCGGTGAGACCCTCGGCTCGGGCACCGACATGTGGAAGTACTGGGACGAGCACCGCGCGGGCAACCTGACGGACTGCGAACTGCGGGAGCTGCAAGGCGGGTTGGCGCGGTCGCCCGGTCACTGCATGACCATGGGGACCGCGTCCACGATGACCGCCGCCGCCGAGGCCCTCGGCATGACGCTGCCGGGCGCCTCCTCGATCCCGGCCGTCGACTCCGGACACGAGCGGATGGCCGCCGCCTCCGGGCGCCGGGCCGTGGAGCTCGCCTGGACCGGACTCAAGCCGTCCGGGATCCTCACCCGCGAGGCCTTCGAGGACGCCGTCACCACGGTGCTCGGACTCGGCGGCTCCACCAACGCGGTCATCCATCTGATCGCCATGGCGGGCCGCTCCCAAGTGCCGCTCGCCCTCGACGACTTCGACCGCATCGCGCGGAGCGTGCCGGTGCTGGCCGACGTCCGTCCCGGCGGACGGACGTACCTCATGGAGGACTTCTACTTCGCCGGCGGCCTGCCCGCCTTCCTCTCGCGGATCACCGACCTGCTGCACCTGGACCGCCCGACGATCAACGGCACCCTGGGCGAGCAGATCGAGGGCGCCGTCGTCCACAACGACGACGTCATCCGCACCCGTGAGAACCCGGTCGCCGCCGAAGGCGGAGTCGCCGTCCTGCGCGGAAACCTCTGCCCGGACGGCGCCGTCATCAAGCACATCGCCGCCGAACAGCACCTGCTCAAGCACACCGGTCCCGCGGTCGTCTTCGACGACTACAAGACCATGCAACGCACCATCAACGACCCGGAGTTGAACATCACCGCCGACAGCGTGCTGGTGCTGCGCAACGCCGGCCCCAAGGGCGGCCCCGGCATGCCCGAGTACGGCATGCTGCCGATCCCCGACCACCTCCTCAAGCAGGGCGTACGCGACATGGTCCGTATCTCCGACGCCCGGATGAGCGGCACGAGTTACGGCGCGTGCGCGCTGCACGTGGCGCCCGAGTCGTACATCGGCGGCCCGCTCGCCCTCGTCCGCTCCGGCGACCTCATCACCCTCGACGTCGAGGCCCGCTCCCTCCATCTCCATGTGGGCGAGGAGGAGCTGGAACGCCGCAGGGCCGAGTGGACGCCGCCGCCCACCCGCTACGAGCGCGGCTACGGCGCGCTGTACAACGAACAGATCACCCAGGCGGACACCGGGTGTGACTTCGAGTTCTTGGCACGGCAGGGCAGGGCCCCAGCCCCGTACGCCAGCTGAAAGCGCCCCGTCACGGGCGCGGGGCTGCATCAATGTGCGGCTCCGCCGCGTGGGCGCGACAAGCCGCAACGAGCCCGCACCCGCCGTCCAGCCGCACCCGGCACAACCATGCGCACCGAGAAAGCGCTTGCCCCGCAAGAGCGAGCCGCACCGAGAACGGAGACCTGTCATGGCCCAAGCCGCAGCCGTGGCGAACCCGCCCGCGCCACCCCGGCGGCGCCGGGCCTCCGCCACGCCGCGCAGGCTGCCGTATCTGCTGATCGCCCCGGCGGCCCTGCTCATGCTGGGCTTCATCGCCTACCCGGTGATCAGCGTCTTCTACTACAGCCTGCAGAACTTCAACCCCACCAAGCCGTGGCGGAACGGCTACGCGGGCTTCGACAACTTCGTCCAGATCTTCACCAAGGACACCCAGTTCTGGGACACGCTGACCTTCAGCGCCAAGTGGGTCGTCGTCGAGGTCGGCCTGCAACTGCTGTTCGGTCTCGCACTCGCCCTCATCGTCAACCAGACCTTCGTGGGGCGGGCGGTGGGCCGGGCGCTCGTCTTCTCCCCGTGGGCCGTGTCCGGTGTGCTGACCTCGGCGATCTGGGTGCTGCTCTACAACTCCCAGACGGGCATCACCCGTTATCTCGCGGACATGGGCATCGGCTCGTACGGCACCAGCTGGCTCTCGGACACCTCGACCGTCTTCCCCGCGGCGATAGTCGCCGACCTGTGGCGCGGTGTCCCCTTCTTCGCGATCCTCATCCTCGCCGACCTGCAGTCCGTCTCGAAGGACCTCTACGAGGCCGCCGAGGTCGACGGGGCCGGCCGTGTCAAGCAGTTCTGGCACATCACACTGCCGCATCTGAAGGACGCGATCGTGCTGTCGACGCTGCTGCGCGCGGTGTGGGAGTTCAACAACGTCGACCTGCTCTACACCCTCACCGGCGGCGGACCGGCCGGCGAGACCACCACCCTCCCGCTCTACATCGCCAACACCAGCGTGGACGCCCACAACTTCGGCTACGCATCGGCCCTGACCACGGTGGCGTTCGTGATTCTGCTCTTCTTCTCGATCGTCTATCTGCGCCTGAGCAAGTTCGGAGGTGAGGAGAAGTGATCACCGAGATCGCACCCGCGCCGGAGCGCGTGGCCGCCGAGCCCGCCCGGCCGAGGAAGAAGCGCCGCACCTGGGACGAGGTCCCCCGCTGGCAGATCTACGTCCCCCTGTCGATCTACCTCCTCTTCACCCTCATCCCCTTCTACTGGATCCTCCTCTTCGCTCTGCGCCCGGCCGGTTCGACCTCACTGGTGCCCTGGCCGATGACGTTCGACCACTTCGGAAAGGTCTGGAACGAGCGGGCGTTCGGCACCTACTTCCAGAACAGTGTGCTCGTCGGCATCGCCACCCTGCTGATGACGACCCTGGTCGCGCTGGCCGGCGGCTATGCCCTCGCCCGCTTCAACTTCAAGATCAAGAAGGCCTTCATGCTGGCCCTGCTCTGCACGCAGTTCGTGCCGGGCGCGCTGCTCCTGGTGCCGCTCTTCGAGATCTTCGCCAACCTGCGGATGATCAACTCACTGGTGAGCGTCATCATCGCCGAGACCGTCTTCCAACTGCCGCTGTCGATGATCCTGATCAGCGGCTTCATCAGGAACGTGCCGTACTCGCTCGAAGAGGCGGCCTGGGTCGACGGCTGCAACCGGTTCACCGCCTTCCGCATCGTCGTACTGCCGCTGCTGCGGCCCGGGCTGATCGCCGTCGGCTCCTTCGCCTTCGTGCATGCCTGGAACCACTTCCTGTTCGCCCTGATGTTCCTGAGCGACCAGAGCAAGCAGACCATTCCCGTCGGCCTCAACACCCTCATGAGCGCGGACAGCGTCGACCTCGGCGCGCTCGCCGCGGGTGGCATCGTCGCGGCCGTACCCGTCGTGATCGTGTTCGCCTTCATCCAGAAGTGGCTGATCACCGGCTTCAGCGCGGGGGCGGTGAAGGGATGAGGCGTCAACTCGTTGCACCGCCCATTGCTCGTCAGGGTGGGTTTGCCGGCTGTGTCGGCGGTAGTGGAACCGTCCCCGCCAACGGGGGATCGTCCGACAACCTGGTTGCCGGCCTCAAGAAGTACCTGGCTGAAACCGGCCCGCGTACTCGGGACTCGGCCGAGTCCCACGGCGAACCGGAGGAGGCCCGTTCGGCGAGCGACAAGGGCCACCCGGACGCCGAGGAACCCAGCTACCTCGCGCGCAACCACCTGCGCCACGACGGCCTGCTGGACATCACAGGGGGCTCCGACCTGGTCACCGTCTCCTGGAGCCGGTTCGCCGACCACGACAAGGCAATGCTGATCGGCAACAGCGACTCGGCGACGGGCGACCGCGGCAAGCTGCGGGTGACCGACGGCTACCCGGTGGACCTTCTGGCCGTCTACAACGCCTACGACTCGGGCAGCGAACGCGACCTCACGGGCGACGTCGGCTGGACGCCTACCCTGCACACAAAGATCGACAGCGCCGAGAGGGCCGACCGAGAGGTGGCGTACGGCGCGGGCGCAGGGAGGATCCCATGAGCACCGTAGACATCGTCCTGGCGGGCGCGCGCGGCCACGGCCGCTGGCACCTGGACAACATCCGCCGGCTCCAGGACAAGGGGATCGTACGGCTGGCAGGCATCTGCGAGCTGACCGCGCTGACCGCGCACGAGATCCCGGAGGGCCTCGGCACGCCCGAGCAGTCCGCCGACCTCGGCGCGCTCCTCGACTCCACCGGCGCCCGGCTCGCCGTGATCTGCACCCCGATCCCCACCCACACCGACCTGGCCCTGACGGCCGCCCGCAGGGGCGTGCATCTGCTCCTGGAGAAGCCGCCGGCGCCGTCGTACGCCGAGTTCCAGCGGATGGCCGACGGGGTCGCCGAGGCGGGCGTGGTCTGCCAGATCGGCTTCCAGTCGCTGGGCTCGCACGCCGTACCCGCGATCCTCCAGATGGTCGCCGAGGGCGCCGTCGGCGAGCTCGTCGGGGTCGGCGGAGCCGGTGCCTGGGTGCGTCCCGAGGCCTACTACCGGCGGGCGCCCTGGGCGGGCAAACGGCGCCTGAACGGCGTCGACGTCATCGACGGCGTGCTCACCAACCCCCTCGCGCACGCCGTCGCCACCGCCCTCGCCGTCAACGGCACCACACGCGCCGAGGACGTCACCGGCATCGAGCTGGAGCTGCTGCGCGCCAACGACATCGAGTCCGACGACACCTCCTGCGTCCGCGTCACCACCGCACCGGGCCACAAGGTCACCGTCGCCGCGACCCTGTGCGCCGAGCGGGACGACGAGCCCTACGTCGTCGTGCACGGCACCCGCGGCCGGATCACCTATTGGTACAAGCAGGACCGCGTCCTGCTCCAGCGCGCCGACCACGGCCCCGAGGAGTACGAGTACGGCCGCACCGACCTGCTGGAGAACCTGGTCGACCACCTCACCGACGGCGCCGACCTCCTCGTCACCCCGGACACGACCGGCGCCTTCATGAGGGTCGTCGAAGCGATTCGGCAGGCCCCCGACCCGGCCCCGCTGCCGACCGGGGCCTGGCACCTGGTCCCCGACGAGGGCCGCAGGGTCGTTCCCGGCATCGACGGACTCGTCGCGGCCGCCGCCGACACCCTCTCCCTCTACTCCGAGCTCGGCGCCACCTGGGCCCCACCGAAAGAGGTGAGCACCTGATGACGACCATCGACTCGCCCGTCCTGCGCGTCGCCGGCCGCCCGGTCGGCCGCTACGTCACCCGGCCCGAACTTCCGGCCAGGCTCTCCCCGCGTCCCTATCTGCACCCGGTCACCACCCTGGCCGGCACGGCGGTCACCGAGCTGAGCCCCGCCGACCACACCCACCACCTCGGCGTCGGTGTCGCCGTTCCCGACGTCGAGGGGTACAACTTCTGGGGCGGGCGGACCTACGTACGCGACCAGGGCCCGACCGAACTGGACAACCACGGCGCCCAGCGCCACACCTCCTTCCAGCTGCGCGACCCCGACGGCTTCGTGGAGGAGCTGCGCTGGGTGGCGTCCGGCGGCGAGCTGCTGCGCGAGCGCCGCACGGTCGCCGCCACCGAACTCACCGACACCGCCTGGGCGTTGGACTTCACGTTCTCGCTCACGAACGTCACCGACAGGCCTCTGTCGATCGGCAGCCCGGCCACCAACGGACGCTCCGGAGCGGCCTACGGCGGCTTCTTCTGGCGCGCCCGCAAGGAGCACGACACCCCGCACGTCTTCACCGCCGACCGCGAGGGCGAAGCGGAGGTGCACACCACCCGCGCAGCCTGGCTGGCCCTCGCCAGCACCACCTGGACCCTGGTCTTCGCCGGCGCCACGGACACCACCCGCCGCGACCCGTGGTTCGTACGCACCGCCGAATACCCCGGCGTGGGCTCGTCCCTGGCCCACACCGAACGCCTCCCGGTCCCATCCGGCGAGACCGTCGTACGGCGCATCATCACCGTCGTCGCCGACGGCCGCCTGAGCCGCAACGAGGCGGCGGCCCTGGTCCGCAAGGCGGTGAGCCAGTGACACACGACGCCCACCGGAACCAGGCGGCCCGCCCGAACCAGGCGGCCCGCCCGAACCAGGCGGCCCGCCCGAACCAGGCGGCCCGCCCGAACCAGGCGGCCCGCCCGAACCAGGCGGCAGGCCCGAACCAGGCGGCAGGCCCGAACCAGGCGGCCCGTCCGAACCAGGCGGCAGGCCCGAACCAGGCGGCCCGTCCGAATCAGGCGGCAGGCCCGAACCAGGCGGTCCGTCCGAACCAGGCGGCCCGTCCGGATGTGGCGGTTGGCCTGGATTCGGCCGTTCGCTCGGAGGTGGCGGTCCGTCCGGATGTGGCGGTTGGCCTGGATTCGGCCGTTCGCCCGGAGGTGGCGGTCCGTCCGGATGTGACGGTTGGCCTGGATTCGGCCGTTCGTCCAGACGCGGTGGTCCGTCCGGACGCGGCGGTTGGCCCGGACGAGGCGGTCGGCCCAGACTCGGCCGTTCGCTCGGATGCGGCGGTCCGCTCGGATGCGGCGGTCGGCCCGAACCAGGCGGTCCGCTCGGACGTGGCGGTCGGCCCGGATGTGGCCGTCCGCTCGGACGCGGCGGTCCGCTCGGACGCGGCGATCCACCCGACCCCGACCATCCACCCGACCCCGACCATCCACCCGACCCCGACCATCCACCCGACCCCGACCGTCTACACCAACCCGATCCTCGACGCCGACTGGTCCGACCCGGACGTCCTCCGCGTCGGCGACGACTTCTACCTCACCGCCTCCAGCTTCGGCCGCGCTCCCGGCCTGCCCCTCCTGCACTCCCGTGACCTGGTCAACTGGACGCTGGTCGGCCACGGCCTGCAACGCCTCGAACCCGCCGCCGAGTTCCGCACCCCGCGTCACGACTGCGGCGTCTGGGCGCCCTCGCTGCGCCACCACGACGACCGCTTCTGGATCTTCTGGGGCGACCCCGACCAGGGCATCTTCCAGATCAACGCCCCCCGGATACGCGGCCCGTGGACCCGCCCGCACCTGGTGAAGGCGGGCAAGGGTCTCATCGACCCCTGTCCCCTGTGGGACGAGGAGACCGGCGAGGCCTACCTGGTGCACGCCTGGGCCAAGTCCCGCTCCGGCGTCAAGAACCGCCTCACCGGCCACCGTATGCACCCCCACGGCACGGAACTCCTCGACGAGGGCAAGCTGATCGTCGACGGCGACCGCATCCCCGGCTGGTTCACCCTCGAAGGCCCCAAGCTCTACCGGCACGACGGCTGGTTCTGGATCCTCGCCCCCGCCGGGGGAGTGGAGACCGGCTGGCAGGGCGCCTTCCGCTCGCGCGGCTTCTTCGGCCCGTACGAGGAGAAGATCGTCCTGGAGCAGAAGGACACCGACGTCAACGGGCCGCACCAGGGCGGCTGGGTGCGCACCCCGGCCGGCGAGGACTGGTTCCTGCACTTCCAGCAGAAGGGCGCCTACGGCAGGGTCGTGCACCTTCAGCCGATGAGCTGGGGCACGGACGGCTGGCCGGTGCTCGGGGACGGCGGCGCCCCCGTCGCCGTACACAAGAAGCCCGACCTGCCGCCGCAGCCGCCCGCCGCGCCCGCCACCGACGACGACTTCCCCGGCGGACGCTTCGGCCGCCAGTGGTCCTGGACCGCCAATCCGCAGGACGGCTGGGCCACCCAGCACTCCGGCGACGGTCTCCGGTTGACCTGCGTCCGCTCGGCCGACGCACACGACCTGCGCAAACTCCCGCACGTCCTTACGCAGCGGCTGCCCGCTACGCCGTCGGCGGTCGAGGTGGAGCTGAGGCTGCACAGCGAGGAGCCGGGAGCGCGGGCGGGGCTCGCGGTCCTCGGGGACGCGTTCAGCTGGATCGGGCTCCAGCGGAGCGCCGACGGGACAATCCATCTCGTGCACCGGTTCGCCGAAGGGGTCGCCGAGCACGAACGGGACGCCGACCATCCGCGGCTCGCCCCGGACGGGCGGGTGCGCCTGCGCATCGAGATCGGCGCCGGGGCGCGCTGCCGCTTCTCGTACGACATCGGCGACGGCCCGCGCCCGTCCGGTCCCGTCTTCGCCGCCACCCCCTGGCGCTGGGTCGGCGCCCTGCTCGGCCTGTTCGCGCTCGCCCCCGTCGGCTCGGGTCACGCCGGGGCGGCAACCTTCACGCACTTCAGGATCGACTCCCTGTCACCCGTCGCATCCGAGTAACCCACCGCACCCGAGTAACCCACCGCACCCGTAAGCCTGTTGGGAGCCGCAATGACGCACCACTTCCACAGCAAGCGCTTGCCATCGCTGGCGGCCTCAAGGGCGTCGACGATTGGACGGCGTACGCCTGCCGGCGAGGATGTCCTGGCGTTTACGCCGGGGAGGAATCGCCTCCCGTGGTCGCGACGGGGAGTGCCGCCGCATCTGCTGTCTACCGGGCGCGGAGCGGCCGCACAGTCACTCGGCGGAGCCAATGCATGCGAACCACTGCCTCATTGTTCGCCGGTTGTGGTGATCGCCGGGCGAACGGCGGTCGTGTGTGCGGTCATCGAACTACGGTCCGGGGCTATGAAGCTGGTGGTGCAGGTGAAGCTGCTGCCGACGCCTGGGCAGGCATCGATCCTTGAGGCGACCTTACGTGTCTGCAACCGGGCCGCTACCCACGCCTCCGCCATCGCCTTCACCAAGGACCTCAAGGACCGCAACGGTCTGCACAAGGCGGTGTACGCAGACCTGAAGGCGACCTTCGGGCTGTCCGCGCAGCCGGTGGTGCGAGCGGTGAAGAAGGTCGTCGACGCCTACGCGACGCTGAGGGCCGATCTGCAGGCCGGTCGCGGCATCGCCGTCGAGCAACTCGGCGGCATCCGCGAGCGGGTACGGCTTCGCCGCGACCAGCGGGGCACGCTCTCCTCCTGGCCCTTCCGTCAACTCGGACAGCACCTTGCCTACAAGGCCAAGCAAGCCGGGGTGCCGTTCCCAGAGGTGGACGCGGCCTACACCTCGCAGCGCTGTCCGCGCTGCGGGCACACCGAGCGGGCCAACCGACCCGACCGGGATCACTTCTGCTGTCGTCGGTGCGGGCTCGCTGGTCCCGCCGACGTCGTCGCCGGGGTCAACGTGCGCGACCGTGCACGCTCGGCGTGGGTGTTCGCCACCGCACCCGCACTCTCCCCCTGAACCAAGAGGGGCTGGGTGGATGCGACCCGTGACCGTCCTGTCGTAGGGGGGCAGTCGGGAGCGCGACGAGGTGTGAACGACCGAGTACGCAAGCTCGGCCGTTCACGGCCGAGAAGGTGACATCTCCGCTGGATCCAGAAGAAGAGAGCCGACCTATGAAGAGCAGCATCCGCAGAAGCAGGCGCGCGGCCGTCGCCGTCGCCCTGGGCTCCGTGCTCGCGCTGACCGCCACCGCCTGCGGCGACGACGGCAGCGGCAGCGCGGGGGACAAGGGCAACGAGGGCTCCGGCAAGGGCGAGATCACCTTCTGGGACAACAACGGCGGTGTCCGGACCGACATCTGGAAGCAGATCATCGCCGACTTCGAGAAGAAGAACCCGGACATCAAGGTCAACTATGTCGGCATCCCCGCCGCGAGCGCCCAGTCCAAGTACGACACCGCCATCCAGGGCGGCGGCCTGCCGGATGTCGGCGGCGTGGGCACCGCGATGCTCGCCGAGGTCGCCGTCCAGGGCGCGCTGGAGCCGCTGGACGGCCGCCTGGCGAAGAGCTCCCTGAACGGCAAGCTGAGCCAGAACCTGCTGGAAAGCAGCAAGGCCGCGGGCGGCGGCGACAAGCTGTACCAGATCCCGACCTCGTCCAACAACGGCACGCTGTGGTACCGGACGGACCTGTTCAAAAAGGCCGGCCTGGACGCGCCGACCACCTGGTCGAAGTTCTACGAGGCCGCCGACAAGCTCACCGACAAGAGCAAGAACCAGTTCGGATTCACCATTCGCGGCGGCGAGGGCTCGATCGCCCCGGCCCTGGACGCGTCGTACAGCCAGAGCGGTATCACCTCGTTCTGGAACGGCGACAAGACGACGGTCAACGACCCGAAGAACATCGCTGCGCTGGAGAAGTACGTCGCCCTGTACAAGAAGGACACTCCGTCCGCCGACGTCAACAATGACTTCACCAAGATGGTCGCCCAGTGGGACAGCGGCACGATCGGCATGCTGAGCCACAACCTGGGGTCCTATCAGGACCATCTGAAGGCGCTGGGCGCGGACAAGTTCCGCGGGCTGCCCAACCCGACCCAGGACAACGGCACCCGGGTGCAGATCTCCAACCCGGTGGACGGGCTGAGCGTCTTCAAGTCCAGCAAGAACAAATCGGCTGCCTGGAAGTTCGTCGAGTTCGCCGTCTCGCACGAGGAGAACTCGAAGTTCAACCAGTCCGCGGGGCAGATTCCGGCGAACACGGAAGCCGCGCAGGACGCGTGGATCCAGAAGGCCGAGCCCACGAAACTGGCCGCTGCCGCGCTGAACGGGGCTGACACCAAGATCGTGCAGTTGCCGTACTACCTGCCGGACTGGAACACGATTTCCAAGGCCGACAACGAGCCGAATTTCCAGAAGGTGCTGCTCGGGAAGATGACGGCCAAGGCGTTTCTGGACACGCTTGCCGATCAGCTCAACAAGGCGCAGACGGATTGGAAGAAGAACCACTGAGCTCGGGTGGTTCGGTTCGTGGGGACTGCCGGTCGGCTGCGGCTGGTCGCGCAGTTCCCCGCGCCCCTCAAAGCCAGAAAGGTGCACGGTCATGTCACTCACCCGTAGACAGGTCACCGCGGCTGCCGTCGCAGCCGTTCCCCTCGCCTTTGCGGTCGCCGGTACCGCTCAGGCCGACCACAGGCAACGAACTCTCCACATCGCCGGTGATTCCACCGCCGCCCAGAAATACGCCGACGCCGCACCCGAAACCGGGTGGGGTATGGCGCTCCCCTTCTTTCTGCACAAAAACCTTCCCGTCGCCAATCATGCGGTGAACGGGCGCAGTTCGAAGAGCTTCATCGACGAGGGCCGGCTCGATGCCATCCTCGGGCTGATCCAGCCGGGGGATTTCCTGCTCGTCCAGTTCGCGCACAACGACGAGAAGAGCGACGACCCCACCCGCTACACCGAGCCCTGGACGACGTACCAGGACTACTTGCGGCAGTACATCGAGGGCGCACGGTCGCACGGTGCCCGGCCCGTGCTCGCGACCCCCGTCGAGCGGCGCAGGTTCGACGCGGACGGGAACGCCGTGCCGACCCATGGGGAGTATCCGGCGGCGATGCGCGCGCTCGCCGCGCGGGAGCGGGTGGCGTTGCTCGACATCGAGGCGCTGTCGCTCGCGCTGTGGCAGCGGCTCGGGGTGGAGGAGACGAAGGTCTACTTCAACTGGACCGCCACCGAGCAGGACAACACGCACTTCAATCCGCCGGGCGCGATCGCCGTGGCGCGGCTCGTGGCGCGGGAGTTGCTGCGCACGCGGGTGCTCGCGCCGCGAGACGTCATCCGGCTGGACGACGAGATTCCGACGTCCTGGATCACCTGGCCCGAGGCGAGCAGCGCCTCGGTCGCGTAACCAAGGAGAGCCGCACAGTGCGTACACAGAAATGTCATGGACGCGTCATAGCGTCGATCGTGGGGTGCACCGCCCTGGTGCTCGGCGTCACGGGAACCGCCTCCGCGCACGTCCGGTCCCGGGACCTCGGCCGGCAGACGCTCGGCGCGAACGACGGCTGGGGCTCCTACGGCACCGGCACCACCGGCGGCGCGTCCGCCGATGCCGCGCATGTCTACACCGTCACCGACTGGGCCGGGTTCAAGCGGGCGCTCGTGGAGGGCGGCAGCGCGCCGAAGATCATCAGAGTCAAGGGGACGATCGACGCCGACGGCCCGAGCTGCGCCTCCTTCGAGGCGCCGGGGTACGACTTCGCCACCTATCTGAAGACCTACGACCCCGCGGTCTGGGGCCACGACAAGAACCTGGACGGCGAGCCCGACGACAGCCCCGAGGGCCTGCGCCGTGCCTCCCAGGCCAACCAGGACGCCTACATCAAGGCGTACGTACCCACCAACACCACGATCATCGGCGTGGGCAAGGACGCCGGCTTCAAGGGCGCGAGCCTGCAGATCAAGGCCGTCGACAACGTCATCGTGCGGAACCTGAGCCTCGAGAGCCCCCTCGACTGCTTCCCGCAGTGGGACCCGACCGACACCGCCGACGGCAACTGGAACTCCGAGTACGACAGCGTGGACATCTACGGCGGCACGCACGTGTGGATGGACCACAACACGTTCACCGACGGCGACCACCCGGACAGCACACTGCCGTACTACTACGGGCGGATCTTCGAGCAGCACGACGGCGAGATGGACATCGTCAAGGGCTCGGACCACATCACCGCCTCCTGGAACGTCTTCGAGAACCACGACAAGACGATCCTGGTCGGCAACAGCGACAGCGCCGCCACGGCCGCCGTCGACCGCGGCCACCTCAAGGTCACCTTCCACCACAACCTGTTCTCCAACCTGGTGGAGCGCGCCCCGCGCGTCCGCTTCGGGCAGGTCGACTCGTACAACAACCACTTCGTGGCCGAGGACGGCTACTCCTACAGCTACGGCATCGGCATGGAGTCCCAGCTCGTCGCCGAGCACAACGCGTTCACGCTGCCGGACGGGGCCGGTGCCGGGCAGATCCTGAAGAAGTGGAAGGACTCGCCGCTCACCGCCGACGACAACTACGTCAACGGTGAGCCGGTCGATCTGATCGCCGTCCACAACGCCGAAGTGCCCACCGAGATCCTCCGCTCGGGCGCCGGCTGGACGCCGACCCTGCGTACGAAGGTCGATCCGGTCCAGGCGGTCCCCGGGATCGTCGACCACTGCGCCGGCGCAGGCCACCTGCGCTGACGCCCCCGGTCGGGGCGCCCGGCGCGCCCCGGCCGCTTCTCCCCTGAGCCGCACCGCGAAGGAGCACCCGCATGCCCTCGCCCTCCGTTCATCCTCGACTCCCCTTGTCCAGACGGGGTTTCCTCGCCGCGAGCGCCGGGGCCGCCGTCGCGCTCGGGCTCGCCTCGACGCCCGCGCGGGCCGACTCGGGCGCGCGCCCGTTCGGCCGGTACGGTTCCCCGGCCCGCCGCCTCACCCCCGGCACCCTCTACGTCGACCCGCAGGGCCGCGGTGACTTCGCGACGGTCCGGGCCGCCGTGGCCGCCGCGACCGGCACCGGCCGGACGCTGGTGCTCGCCCCCGGCGTCTACCGGGAGACGGTCGTCGTCGACGTCACCCGCACGGAGGCGACCTGGATCGGCGCCTCCGAGGACCCCCGTGATGTCGTGATCGTGTACGACAACGCGGCCGGCACCCCGAAGCCGGGCGGCGGTACCTACGGCACCACGGGTTCCGCCACCACGACCGTGCAGGCGGACGGCTTCACGGCCCGCTGGATCACCCTCGCCAACGACTGGCTGCGCGCCGACCACCCCGACATCACGGGCACGCAGGCGGTGGCCATCAAGGTGCAGGGCGACCGCGGTTGCTTCACCCACTGCCGCTTCCTCGGCCACCAGGACACCCTGTACGCCGACTCGATGGCGCTCGGCACCTTCGCCCGGCAGTACTTCGCGCACTGCTACGTCGAGGGCGACGTCGACTTCGTCTTCGGGCGGGCGACCGCGGTGTACGAGGACTGTCACTTCCGGACGCTGAACCGCACCGACCTGCCCGCAGCCCCCTACGGCTTCGTCTTCGCGCCCTCCACGGCGGTCGCCAACCCGCGCGGTCACCTGGTGACGCGGAGCCGCGTGAGCAGCGAAGCCCCTGACGGTTCCTACAAGTTGGGCCGGCCCTGGGTGCCCGGCTCCGACACCACCGCCCGCCCCATGCTCACCGTCCGGGACACCCACCTCGGACGCGGGATCGACGCGGTCGCGCCCTACACCAACATGTCGGACACCTATCCCTGGCAGAACCAGCGGTTCGCCGAGTACCGCAACACCGGACCGGGCGCCGCGATCACCGTCCCCGAGAACCGGCCCCAACTGACCGACGCCCAGGCCCAGTCGGCGACCCGCGAGGCCTACCTCGGCGACTGGAAGCCGTGGAAGGAGGCGTGCTGACATGCGCCGACGCACTGTGCTGGCGGGTATCACCACAGGCCTGGCCGCCGCCGGAACCGGTCCCGCCTTCGCGAGCGCCCGCCGTCCCGTCCTGCACGTCCGCCCCGGCGACGCCGTCCAGGCGGCCGTGGACGCGGTGGACGGCCCCGGCGCGACGATCGTGGTGCATCCGGGGACGTACCGGGAGATCGTCAACGTGCCCGCCGACAAAGGTGAGTTGACGATCCGCGGCGCCACCGGCGACCCGCGCGACACCGTCATCGTCTTCGACCACGCGAACGGCACGAAGAAGTCCGACGGCACGACCTACGGGACGCCGGGCTCCGCCACCTTCACCTCCGGCGCCCCCGGACTGACCGTCCGCGATCTGACCCTCGCCAACGACTGGCTGCGCGCCGACCACCCGGACATCACCGGCACCCAGGCCGTGGCCGCGTATGTGACCGGTGACCGGTCGAGCTTCGAGAACGTCCGCTTCCTGGCCCACCAGGACACCCTCTTCGTCGACACGACCGCGCTCGACGCCTTCGACCGGCAGTACTTCCACCGCTGCTACATCGAGGGCGACGTCGACTTCGTCTTCGGGCGGGCGACCGCCGTGTTCGAGGAGTGCCACTTCCACACGCTGCCGCGGGACGTGACCTTCACCCCGAAGGGCATGGTCTTCGCCCCCTCCACCGCCCGCGCCAACCCGCACGGGATCCTGGCCGTCCGTTCCCGCATCACCTCCGGCGCCGAGGACGGCGCGTACAAGCTGGCGCGGCCCTGGGTCCCGTCGTACGAGACGACCGCCCGGCCGTCCCTCGTCGTCCGGGACACCTGGATCGGGCCCGGCATCGACCCGGTCACGCCCTACGTCAACATGCGGGACGCCTACCCCTGGCAGGCCATGCGGTTCAGGGAGTACCGCAACACGGGCCCGGGGGCCGTGGTCACGGTTCCGGAGAACCGTCCTCAACTCACCGGGGAGGAGGCGCGGTTGCACACGCCTGAGGTGTATCTCGGCGACTGGCGCCCCTGTGCGTAGGCGCTCCGCCCGACGCTGTGCGTCAACGGCGGGCTCGGCCCGCTCCTCCCCGCTAACGGCGTCCGCACGGCTCACGAGAAACAGCCGGCTCGCCACCGTCCTGTGAACCCCCACACGTACCCGTACGAGAAAGGAACCGCTCTCCATGTCTCGTCGTACCGCACTCGCCACCCTGGCCGCCCTTGCTCTGGGCGCCGGTCTGGCCGTCCTCCCCACCCAGGCCCAGGCCGCCACCGTGGTCGTCAGCAACTCGACCGATCTGTCCAACGCCATCAAGAACGCCACCGCCGGCACCGTCATCCAGGTCCGGGGCGGCACCTACTACCCCACGGCCACCCTGCAGTCCACGGCCAACGGCACCTCGTCCTCGCCGATCACCCTCACCGCGTACGGCGCGGAGACCGTCAAGATCGACGGGTCCTCGCTCCCGTCCGGCTCCTGGATCTTCAAGCTGACCGCGGACTACTGGAACGTCTCCAACATCACCTTCCAGAACTCCCCGGACAGCGCCGTCGTCTGCCAGTCGTGCACCGGCACCAACTGGAACAACATCAAGACCATCAACGGCGGTGACTCCGGCTTCACGCTCACCGGCGACGGCACGGTCAACAACACCGTGAAGAACCTGGACAGTTACGGCAACTACGACGCCGCCGAGCACGGCCAGAACGCCGACGGCGTCGCCATCAAGTTCGGCTCCGGCAGCGGCAACCTGGTCACCGGAGCGCGCCTCTACAACAACTCGGACGACGGCATCGACCTGTGGTCCTTCTCCTCGCCGGTCACCATCGAGCACTCCTGGTCCTTCGGCAACGGCGTCAACCGCTGGGGCGACTCCGCCTTCGAGGGCAACGGCAACGGCTTCAAGCTGGGCGGGGGCGGCGTGACCGTCGCCCACGTCGTCAACAACTCGGCCGCCTGGGGCAACGCCGGCAACGGCTTCACCGAGAACTCCAACACCGGCGCGCTCACCGTCAACCGCACCACCGCCTACGCCAACGGCAAGTGGGGCTACTACTTCGCCACCAGCTCCGCCAAGCTCGGCAAGAACCTCGCGGTGGGCAACGGCAGCGGCTCGGTCACCAAGGGCTCCGCGGTCACCTCGTCCGGCAACAACTGGGACTCCGGGATCTCGACCCCGGCCTTCAAGTCGACGGACGCCTCCACGACGTACAACGCCCGCGGCTCCAGCGGCACCTTGCCCGCGACGACGTTCCTGACGACGGGGAGCACCACGATCGGGGCCACGATGAACTGAGCGACACCGATCCGGAACCGTCGCGTCCAGGGTGCTTGACCCGTTTTTTGCCTGCGGAAGAAGTATCGATCAGGCAACGGGTCTCGCGCCCGGCAGGGTGACGCGCGTAGAAACCTGTCATGCATAAGTCACTGCGTATCGCGGCGATCGCCGCAGCGTGTGCCCTCGCCGGCGGCGCCCTCTACGGCGCCGGCGCGGCCACGGCCGGCCAGTCCACGGCCAACTCCACCCACGAGCCGTACAACATCGGCCTCCTGGTGAAGGACATCGACACCTACTACGGCACCACGGCCGACGCGGCCGGCGTGTACCAGGCATCCCCGACCAGCCCGTACGCCCAGGATCTGGCACACATCGACGCCGCCGCCAGGAAGTACATCGACCAGGCCGCCCGCAAGGCGCACCACCGGGGCGAGAAGGCCGCGGTCATGTTCGACATCGACGACACGCTGCTGCTCAGCCTCGACTACGAGAAGCGCTACAACTACACGTACAACCCGACCACCTGGGCCGACTACGTGAACAAGGCCGACCGCCCGGGCGTGTTCGGCAGCGCCGAGCTGGTCCGGTACGCCCAGTCCAAGGGTGTCGAGGTCTTCTACAACTCGGGGCTGAGCGAGGCGCAGCGCAGCGCCGCCGTCGCGAACCTGAAGAAGATCGGCGCCGATGTGAACCTCGACGCCGACCACATGTTCCTCAAGGACAAGGCGAACCCGCCGGCCTATCTGAGCGCCTGCGCCACGCCGGGCACCTGGACCTGCACGACCGTGCAGTACAAGTCCGGCACCCGCAAGCACATCGAGGACGACCTCGGCTACGAGATCGTCGCCAACTTCGGCGACCAGTACTCGGACCTGGACGGCGGCTACGCCGACCGCACCTACAAGCTGCCGAACCCGACGTACTTCGTGAGCTGAGCCGCGCAGGACGACAGAAACGCCCCGCCGGTCGTCACCGGCGGGGCGTTCTCTTCGCCGACGAGGGGGGCTCTGTCGGCGGCTGCTGACCGAGGGGGGCTCGGGTCAGCAGGTCCCAGGCAGCCGAACGACGGGCCGGCGCTGAGGCCGTGTCCGTCTTCGACGCACTGTTAGGGACGTCGAAAGTGAAGGTGTGGTTGTTTCCACGGTACGAGCCCGTGGTGAGGGAATGAGTCGAGGGCTGTGTGGGGGCTGTGGGAATGGCCGGAACCCAGTGGTTCACGGTCACCCGCGGCCGCCCGCGTCACTGGGGTGGGCCGGGAAGTCGCCGCCGACCGCACGCTGCGTGCCGCCCGCCGTGGCGGTGATCACGTAGGTGTCGTCCTTGGTGTCCCGGTCGCCGCGCTGATGGTTGTACTGCCCTGCGAACACCCACTCGCCCGTGGGGACCGTACGGCCCGCCTTCAGCGTCCAGGTGTAGACGACGAAGCCGTTCTGCTCGCCGACCGTGAGGTCGAAGTCCTGCTCCGGCAGCGAGAGCCAGGCCCCGGTCGAGCTGACCCCGCCGGTCTGGGCGACCTTCAACTGCACTGTCAGGGCGGTCAGTTGCCGGCTCGTCCTGAGCGTGATGTTGCTCTGCGCCCAGAAGTCGTTGCTGTGCGGGTCCATCGAGCCTTCCGACCACAGCGGACCGTCGCTCTCGCCGGCGGCGGGCGTCAGCATGGAGGCGGAGGGTTTGCCGGCAGGGATGTTGCCCGTCTTGTGGGACGGCCGGGGGGTGCTCGGCGTCCGCTCCACCGGCGGGACGGGCGCCCTGCTCGTCGCATCGGGGGACGGCGTGGGCGCCGGGGGGACCGAGACGGTCTGCCGCTGCGGGGGAGTGTCGTCCTTCACCGCGGACGCCACCGCGTAACCGCCGACCGCGAGCATGCCCGCGACCGCGGCCGTCGCACTCGCCACCCGGGCCCAGCCCCACACCTGCGGGCGGGTCGCCCGGTGGTCGGGGCGGCTGCGCTCGCTCATGCCCCGCTCGATCCGCGCCAGGATCCTGGCCCGGTCCGGCTGGTGGGCCTCGGCCGTCTCGTGCAGCCGGGCGCGCAGCTCGTCGTGCACGTCCTGCTGCCTCATCGGCCCGTCCCTCCACTCTCGCCGCCGCGCGCCATCGCCGCGTGCACCTTCTGCGGTACGCCCTGGGAGCCGAGGATCTTCTGCAGCTCGGCCATCCCCTTGGACGTCTGGGACTTAACCGTACCCACGGAAACACCCAGAGCGAGAGCGGTGTCCTTTTCCGACAGGTCGAACGCGTGCCGGAGCACCACACACGCCCGTTTCCTGAACGGCAGCCTGCGCAGCGCACCCTGGACGTCGACAACGCCTGCTATGTCGGGATTCTCGGTCTTCTCCTCGCGCTGCGACCAGAACAGCGAGATCCGCCGGCGCTCGCGCACGGCGCTGCGGATCCGGGTGCGGGCCAGGTGGGCGACCACCCCGCGGGCGTAGGCGGCCGGGTGGTCCGCGGCGCGCACCCGGTCCCAGCGGTGCCACAGGGCGAGCAGGGCGTCCGCCGCCAGATCGTCGGCGGCGTCCGCCTCGCCGGTCAACAGATGGGCGAGACGCGACAGTTCGGCGTAGTGCCGTTCGAAGAAGGCGTGGAACTCCACGGAGGCTGCGTCGTCGACGACAGTGCCCACGCTCGAACCTCTCTGTGTGCGTCATGTAGATGACATGTGATCATCCGGGGTGGGCCCCGATGAGATCCGGAAGCGTAGCAGTGATCAACCGCATGGTTCGTACGGGGCTTCGAACGCAGTCTGACGGGTCGGCCCTGATTCCCTAACAGGGGAGAACCTGAAACGCGTTCAACGCGGGAACGATCCCCCCAGCATCCGCACGCGATCGAACACGCAACAGGAGTCATCCGCATGTCCGACACCAAGAAGGCGGCAGACCGCCCAAGTGCCGCGCCACCAGCGGCGAACGGCGTCGACCGGTTCTTCAGGATCTCCGAGCGGGGATCCACCTTCGGCCGGGAGATACGCGGCGGCTTCGCCACGTTCTTCACGATGGCCTACATCCTTGTCCTGAACCCCATCATCCTCGGCAGTGCGAAGGACAAGTTCGGCCACAGCCTCGACACCGGCCAACTCGTCACCGCCACCGCCCTGGTGGCCTGTGTGATGACGGTCATCATGGGTGTCGGCGGCAACCTGCCGCTCGCCATCGCCGCGGGCCTCGGCCTCAACGCCGTCGTCGCCTTCCAGCTCGCCCCGCTGATGAGCTGGTCCGACGCGATGGGACTCGTCGTCCTCGAAGGCATCCTGATCTGCGTCCTGGTCGTCACCGGACTACGGAAGGCGATCATGGACGCCATTCCGCAACAGCTCAAGCAGGCGATCGGCGTCGGCATCGGTCTGTTCATCGCCTTCATCGGCTTCGTGGACGCCGGGTTCGTCAGCCGTATCCCGGACGCGGCACAGACCACCGTGCCGGTGCAGCTGGGGGCCGTGGGCCGGCTGACCGGCTGGCCCGTCCTCGTCTTCTGTCTCGGCGTGCTGCTCACCATCGCGCTGCTCGCGCGCAAGGTGAAGGGCGCGATCCTGATCAGCATCGTGACCATGACGATCGTCGCGATCATCATCGACGCGGTGGCGGACATCAAGAGCTGGGGCCTGACCACCCCGCATGTGCCCGACAAGATCGTCTCGCCCCCCGACTTCGGACTCATCGGTCACTTCAGCCTGTTCGGCGGCTTCGCCAAGGCCGGCGTCCTCACCGCCGTTCTGCTGGTGTTCACCCTGATCCTGTCCGACTTCTTCGACGCCATGGGCACCGTCGTCGGCATCAGCGCGGAGGCCGGACTGCTCGACGAGCAGGGGCAGGTGCCGGGGATCGGCCGCGTGCTGTTCATCGACGGCGCGGCGGCGGTGGCCGGCGGTCTGGGGTCCGCCTCCTCCAACACCGCCTACATCGAGTCGGCGGCCGGTGTGGGCGAGGGCGCGCGCACCGGCTTCGCGAACCTGATCACCGGTGGGCTGTTCGGGCTCGCGCTGTTCCTGACGCCGTTGCTGACGATCGTGCCGCTGCAGGCGGCCGCACCTGCGCTGATCGCGGTCGGGTTCCTGATGATGACGCACGTCAAGCACATCGACTGGGACCGGTACGAGATCGCCATCCCGGCGTTTCTGACCATCGCCGCGATGCCGTTCACCTACTCGATCACCGACGGCATCGGGGCGGGCTTCCTGGCCTACGTCGTCATCAAGGCGGTGCTCGGCAAGGCGAAGGAGGTTCACTGGCTGCTGTGGGGGGTTTCGGCGCTGTTCCTGGTGTACTTCGCGATCGACCCCGTGGAGCAGATCCTGGGCGTGAAGTAGGCACGAACCGGGCCTCAGTTCTTCAGTGCCGCCTCCATCATGGCCTTGGCCACGGGGGCGGCCAGGCCGTTGCCGCTGACCTCCGAGCGGGCCGCGTTCGACTGCTCGACCATGACCGCCACGGCGACCTCCTTGCCGCCCTCCTTGCCGTAGGACGTGAACCAGGCGTACGGCGTCTTGCTGTTGTTCTCGCCGTGCTGGGCCGTGCCGGTCTTGCCGCCCACGGTGGCGCCGGATATCTGGGCGTTGGTGCCGGTGCCCTTCTCCACGACCGTCTGCATCGCCGACTGCAGTTGCTCTGCGGTCGAGGAGCTGACGATCTCCTTGGTGCTCGCGCTGTCGTCGTAGTTCTTCAGCACGTCACCGCCGCTGTCGGTGATCTGAGAGACCATATGCGGGGAAACCAGCTTGCCGCCGTTGGCTATGGCGGCGGAGACCATGGCCATCTGGAGCGGGGTCGCGGTGACGTCGTACTGGCCGATGCCCGTCAGGGCCGTGGAGGGCCTGTCCATGTCGGAGGGGTAGACGCTGGTGTACGCCCGAACCGGCACGTCCTGCTCCTTGTCGTTGAAGCCGAACTTCTCGGCCATCGCCCGCACCTTGTCCTGGCCCAGGTTGACGGCCATCTTCGCGAAGACGTTGTTGCAGGAGTACTGCAGCGCGGTGCGGATCGTCGCGTTCTCGCAGGGCGCGTTCGGGTTCTCGTTGGACAGGTCGCGGGTGGTGCCCGGGAGCGTGTACGGGTCCGGGCTCTTCGTGTGCTCGTCCACCGACGAGTACAGCCCGTCCTCCAACGCCGCGGCCGCGACGACCAGTTTGAACGTCGAGCCAGGCGGCAGCGGCTGGCGCAGCGCGCGGTTGGTGAGGGGCTTGTCGGGGTCGTCGTTGAGCTTCTTCCAGGCCGTGCCCGCGGTGTTGGCGTCCGTCAGCGTCGACGGGTCGAACGACGGCGTCGACACCACCGCCAGGATCCTGCCGGTCTTCGGATCGATCGCGACGGCCCCGCCCTTCTTGTCGCCGAGCGCGTCGTACGCCGCCTTCTGCACGTCCGGGTCGATGGTCGTGACCACGTTGCCCGGGTCGGCCCGCTTGCCGGTGATCGTGTCCAGCACGGTCTTGAGGCGGTTGTCCGTCCCGTCCAGGAGGTCCTGGTAGATGCCCTCCAGCTGGGTCGGCGCATAGGCCTGCGAGGCGTAGCCCGTCACCGCCGCGTACAGCTTGCCGTCCTTGTACGTGCGCTTGTACTTGAGGTCGCTGTTCTTCGTCACCGCGGAACCGGTGATCGCATTGCCGCCCACGATGATGTTCCCGAGCGGGTCCGCGTACGTCTGGATCGCGTTGCGCCGGTTGTCCTTGTCGTCCGCAAGGGCCTTGCCGTCATAGAACTGCACCCAGGTCGCCCTGACCAGCAGGGCGATCACCAGCAGCAGTGAGAAGACGGCGGCCCGCCTGATCGTCTTGTTCATCCCACTCGGAAGACGACCGGAAGCGGGTCGATCGTTCCCGTGTGTCCGACTTTCTCATCGGACGCTCATCCACGGCGGTGTCAGGCGTCCAGCGCGAGCACGAACTCCTCGATCTCCTCGCCGCGCGCGTTGGCGAACCCGGAGGCCCGCGCGGTCACCCGGAATCCGCACTTGCCCAGGACCCGCAGGGAGCCGGTGTTGTCGGCGGCCGCACGGGCGTACAGCGGACGCTCGGGCACCTGGGCCACCAGCTCCCGCAGCGCGGCCGTGGCGATGCCCCGGCCCCAGTGCGCGCGGTCGATCCAGTAGGTGACCTCGCGCTCGCCCGGCTCGCCGTACACCGCGGCGCTGCCCACCACGTCACCGTCGACCAGAACCGTGCGCAGCACGTCCCCGGAGGCCCGGATCCGTTTCCAGTGGGCCTCGAAGGCGTCCCGGTCGGCCGGGTCCTTCGGGGTGAACGCGGCCATGTGGAGGGCCTCGGGATCGTTCATCTGCCGGAAGAAGACCGGCAGATCGCTGTCGTGCACTTCACGCAGTACGACGTCCATGACGCCGCAGCCTAGGAGTCAGAGCCTGCGTGTCGCCAGGGTCAGTCGGTCGCGCGCGTCGAACAGGGCGTCCTTGACCATCTGTTCATGGGCCGGGGTGAGCCGCGCCACCGGCACCGAGCAGCTGATCGCGTCGCGCGCCGGAGTGCGGTAGGGAATGGCGACACCGAAGCAGCGCAGCCCCAGCGTGTTCTCCTCGCGGTCCACGGCGAAGCCCTGCTCCCGTACCTGGTGCAGCTCCTCGATGAGCTTCTCCCGGTCGGTGATGGTGTTCTCGGTCAGTGCCGGCAGGGTCTCCGGGAGCATCTTGCGGACCTGCTCGTCGGTGTACGTGCTCAGCAGCGCCTTGCCCAGCGAGGTGGAGTGCGCGGGCAGCCGGCGCCCCACCCGGGTGAACGGGCGCAGATAGTGCTGCGACTGCCGGGTGGCCAGGTACACCACGTTCGTGCCGTCCAGGCGGGCCAGGTGAATGGTCTCCGTGGTGTCGTCCGACAGCCGGTCCAGGGTCGGGCGGGCCGCGGCCACCACCTCGTCGCCGTCGATGTACGAGGTGCCGACCAGCAGGGCCCGCACGCCGATGCCGTAGCGCGTGCCCGTCGCGTCCGTCTCCACCCAGCCCAGCTCCACCAGGGTGCGCAGCAGCATGTACAGGCTGGACTTGGGATACCCGACGGCCTCCTGGACCGATGCGAGGGAGTGCATTCCGGGCCGGCCGGCGAAGTACTCGAGCAGCTCGACCGTCCGCACCGCGGACTTGACCTGTGCCCCGCCGCCTGTCTCGGCTACCGACATCGCCCTTGACCCCTTCGTTCGACGGGAAACCGAAGATATAGTCTCCGACAGCATATTCATCATCAGAGACAGCGTTCAGTATATCGAACGACCCTGGTGGATGACCCAGATACTGCGGCAATACAAGCAGGACATACCGCAAGACATACGTGGAGGGACCCGCGGTGGCAGCAGCACCAGTCTGGAGTGTCGACCCCCGTACCGGGAAGCAGCGTGAACAGGTTGCGGTGGAGGCCACAGCCCAGGAGGTGGACGCCGCCGTCCGCGCCGCGCACGCCGCGCGGGGCGCCCTCGCCGACCGCGCGGTCCGCTCGGCCTTCCTGCGCACCGCCGCCGAGCAGTTGCAGGCGGCCAAGGACGGGCTCGTCGAGACCGCCGACGCCGAGACCGCGCTCGGCCCGGTCCGGCTCACCGGCGAACTCGCCCGCACCTGCTACCAGTTGCGGGCCTTCGCGGACATCGTCGACGAGGGCGCCTTCCTCGACGTGATCATCAACCACCCCGACGACACCGCGACCCCGCCCATCCCTGACCTGCGCCGCTACAAGGTGCCCCTGGGCGTCGTCGCCGTGTACTCGGCCTCCAACTTCCCCTTCGCGTTCTCGGTCGCCGGCGGTGACACCGCGAGCGCGCTGGCCGCGGGCTGCCCGGTCGTCGTCAAGGCGCACCCCGACCACCCGGCCCTGTCCGAACTGGTCGCCAAGGTGCTGCGCCGGGCCGCCGCCGCGCACGGCATCCCCGACGGCGTCGTCGGCCTGGTCCACGGTTTCGAGGCCGGCGTGGAGCTGGTCAAGCACCCCCTCGTCGCGGCGGCCGGCTTCACCGGTTCCGTACGCGGCGGCCGCGCCCTCTTCGACGCCGCCGCGGCCCGCCCGACCCCGATCCCCTTCCACGGCGAGCTGGGCTCCCTGAACCCGGTCGTCATCACCGAGGCCGCGGCGGCCGAGCGCGCCGAGGCCATCGGCGCGGGCCTCGCCGGGTCGATGACGCTGGGCGTCGGCCAGTTCTGTGTGAAGCCGGGCCTGGTGCTCGCGCCGAGCGGTGCGGCGGGCGACCGCCTGGTCAAGTCCCTCACGGACGCGGTCAGCGACACGGACGCCGGAGTCCTGCTGGACCACCGCATGCGCGACAACTTCATCGCCGGGGTCGCCGAGCGTGCGGAGCTTCCCGAGGTCGAGTCCCCGGTGACGCCGGGCGCGGGCGGCGAGCACACCGTCAGCGCCGGGTTCCTGACGGTCTCGGCGGACAAGCTGACCGAGGAAGGCCAGTACGACCTGCTCCTGGAGGAGTGCTTCGGGCCGGTCACCGTGGTGGCTCGCTACGAGGACGAGGCCGAGGTGCAGCGGGTGCTGTCGCGACTGCCGGGCAATCTCACGGCGACGGTACATCTGTCGGCGGAGGAGGCCGCCGGGGAGGGCCGCGGCGCGGAACTGCTGGCCGAGCTGACACCGCTCGCGGGCCGGGTGCTGGTGAACGGCTGGCCGACGGGTGTCGCGGTGGCACCCGCCCAGCACCACGGCGGCCCGTACCCGGCGACCACGTCCACGTCGACGTCGGTCGGCGGCACGGCCATCGAGCGGTGGATGCGACCGGTGACGTACCAGACGGCACCGGAGGCGATCCTTCCCCCGGAGCTCCGGGACGACAACCCGCTGGGACTGCCCCGGCGGTTCAACGGGCGGCTGGAGCGCTAGGCCCAAGGCGGCTCACCGGGCCTGCGACAATCTGCTGATGGACGTGGAACTTCCCGAACTGCCTTTCGCCCTTCGCACCTACGGCCCCGACGGGCACTGGCTGTACGAGGACGGCATCCTCAGCGGATGGGCGGGCCCCCGGCAGGATCGTTTCGTGCCGCCCACCGGGGAGGCGTTGGAGCCCGCCTCCGACGCGCCCCGGTTGCTCGGGGCGCCCGAGGGGGACTTCCAGCTGATCGCGCGCGTCACGGTCGGGTTCGCCTCGGCCTTCGACGCGGGGGTCCTCTACGTCCATGTCGGCGAGCGCGCCTGGGCCAAGCTCTGCCTGGAGTACTCCCCGGACGTGCCCACCGTCTGCACGGTGGTCACCCGGGGCCACTCCGACGACGCCAACTCCTTCACCGTGGACGGCAGTTCGGTCTGGCTCCGGGTGAGCCGCACCGGCCGCGCCTTCGCCTTCCACGCCTCACGGGACGGCAGACGCTGGACCTTCATCCGCCTGTTCACCCTGGGCGACGAGAAGGAGACCGGCGACGCACTCGTCGGCTTCATGACCCAGTCACCGATGGGGGAGGGCTGCGTGGTCACCTACGAGCACATAGAGTTCCGGCCCGACTGGCCGGCAGATCTGCGAGACGGTAGCTGACAAACCAGCGTCTTCAGCCCGTCCGGCGTGTGAGGACAAGGCCCCTTCAGGGCCGAACGGGGTCTGGGGGCGGAACCCCCAGCACTCACCGCAACCGAGACGTAGCCGCACAAGTCAGCGCGAGCGCCCCCGCACTGATCGCCAGGCTCACCCGCATCCCCTCCGCGAACCCGTGGGACACCAACGTCCCGAACACGGCGATCCCCAAACCCCCCGCCACCTGCCGCGCCGCATTGAGCACACCCGCCGCGAGCCCGGCACGCTCCGCCGGTACCGCGTCCATCATCGCGGCCGTCAGCGGCGGCACCGTCAGCGCGCAGCCCAGGGCCAGCGGTACGAGCAGCGCCGCCGTCAGGACGGAGGACGTGCCAGCGTCGACGTACAGCAGGACCAGCAGTCCCACGACCGCCAGGGCCTGCCCCACCAGCATCGGCAGTCGCGGCCCGTAGCGTCCCGCGAGCTTGCCCGCCGCCACGTTCGTCACCGCGAT
Source organism: Streptomyces sp. NPDC049541 (assembly GCF_044465725.1). NCBI lineage: Bacteria > Bacillati > Actinomycetota > Actinomycetes > Kitasatosporales > Streptomycetaceae > Streptomyces > Streptomyces sp. NPDC049541. Next base: position 1,467,211 of record NZ_JBITLY010000001.1, read on the forward strand.
CAGGCCCGTCATGGGCAGGAAGGCCAGCCCGGCGCGCAGCGCGGACAGGCCCTGGACCTGCTGGAAGAAGAGGGAGAAGACGAACACCACGCTGTAGAAGGCCACGCTCACCGCCGCGCCCGCCGCGACCGCCACGGCCACCGTCCGGTTCCGGAAGAGCCCGAGGGGGACGACCGGATGCGGGCTGCGTGCCTCCACGCGGAAGAAGACCACGGCCGCCAGGACGGCGACGGCCAGGGCCGCCCATCCCGCCGTACCGCCCTCGATCGTCGCGAACGTCAGGCCCGTGAGCGCCACCACCGCCGTCGCCTGCCCCGGCAGGTCCAGAGGGGAGGGGCGGCGTTCGGAGCGCGGGGCCCGTACCAGCAGGGCTACGATCAGCGCCCCCACCGGCAGATTGACGAAGAAGATCCCGCGCCAGTCCCAGGCGGTGGTCAGCAGGCCGCCCGCCACCGGGCCGAGCGCCACCGCCACGGAACCGCCGGCGGCCCACGTCGCCACCGCACGCGCACGCCGCTGCGGCTCCGGGTACGCCTGCCGCACCAGCGCCAGCGAGGCCGGGAGCACGACGGCCGCCGCCGCGCCCTGCACCACCCGCGCGCCGATCAGCGACGGCAGGTTCGGCGCCAGTCCGCAGGCCGCCGAGGCGAGCGTGAAGACCGTCGTGCCGAGCGCGAACGCGCGGCTCGCGCCGGTCCGGTCCGCGAAGGCCCCGGTGGACAGCATCAGCGCGGCGAAGGGGAGGGTGTACGCGTCCACCACCCACTGCAGGCCGGACATCCGCGCGCCGAGGGAGGAGCCGATCGCGGGCAGCGCCACGTTCACCACGGACGCGTCGAGGCAGATCAGCGCGAAGCCGAGGAGGGCGGCGACGAGGGTGAGCCCGGGGGAGGGCCGCTTCGGCGTCACATCCCGCTCGGTGAGGGTGGGTTGTACGTCCTTGAGGATCCGGTCGGTCGACATGGCTCCATGCTGCGGATCTCCGCCGTCGTACAGTAGTGGCCCGAATGCCATGCACCCGGAGGTTCTGGCCAATGTCCGACCGCCTCGTTCCGCACCGCATCGCCGTGATCGCGCCCTCGCCCGTCTCGATGTTCAACCTGGCCATCCCCGAGCTGCTGTTCGGCAAGGTCGAGGTGGCCGGGCGGCCGGGCTACGACGTGGTCATCTGCGCCGCCGAGCCGGGGCCCGTACCCACCAGCGGAGGGCTCGACCTGTATGTGCGCGACGGGCTGGAGGCCGTGCGGGAGGCGGACACGGTGGTCGTGGCCGGCACGGGCGCGCCCTACGAGCCGGACCCGCGGATCGTGGCCGCCGTCCGCGAGGCCGCTGACGCCGGCAAGCGGATCGCCTCCCTGTGCACCGGCGCCTTCCAGCTCGCCGAGGCGGGGCTGCTGGAGGGGCGCAGGGCCACGACGTACTGGGCGCACGCCGAGGAACTGCGCCGACGCTACCCGCAGGTCGACCTCCAGGGAGACGTGCTGTACGTCCAGGACGGCCCGTACGTCACCGCCTCCGGCTACGCCGCCGGCATCGACCTCTGTCTGCATGTCATCCGCACCGACTACGGCGCCGCCGTCGCCAACGAGGTCGCCCGGCTGGCCCTTGTCGCCCCCGTACGTCCGGGCGGCCAGACCCAGTTCACGCACACCCCGCTGCCGCCCGAGCGCGGGACCGTCTGCGCCGACACCCGCGGCTGGGCCATGCGCAACCTCGACAAGCCGCTCACCCTGACCGACCTGGCCCGCCACGCGGGCGTCTCGGTGCGCACCCTCACCCGCCGCTTCCACGCCGAGAGCGGCGTCAGCCCCCTGCAGTGGCTGCTGCACCAGCGCATCGAGCGCGCCAAGGAGCTCCTGGAGACCACCACCCTGCCCATGGACCAGGTGGCCCGCGCCTGTGGCCTGGGCACGGCCGACTCCCTGCGGGCCCATGTGGTCCGGCGCACCGGCCTGACCCCGAGCGCCTACCGGGCCCAGTTCAGCCGCCTGGGAACCGAGCCCGCCGCGGTCACGTCCTCCGCTGCATGATCAGAGCGAACCGGACCGTCGACTCACTGGTGATCAGAACCGCGCTGCCCGCCGAGGCCGCGGCCGTCGCCGCCCTGCATGTGCGCGCCCGCGCCACCTACTATCCGGACGGCCTGCCGGACGACGGCTTCGACTGGCAGACCGCCTGGAGGCAGGCCATCGAGCGCCTTGACGGCCAGGTGCTGTGCGCGGTCCGCGATGCCCGCCTGGTCGGCATCGCCTCCTTCCGCACCCCGGAGGGCGCCCCGGCTGACACGGTCAAGCTGTTTCAGTTCCACGTCGACCCCGACCGCTGGCGCTCCGGCATCGGTGCGGCCCTGCACACCGCCTGCGTCGAGCAGTGGCGGGCCGAGGGAAGGAGCACGGCCGTCCTCGACGTGCACGTCGACAACCAGCGCGCCCAGGCTTTCTACGCTCGCCAGGGCTGGGTCCCGGACCCGGAGGACCCGCCGGCCGAGGGCGACCACCACCTCTTCCTGCGCTTCGCGGTGCCCGGGGAATGATCCCCACTGCTTGAACGTTCACCCACTCGGCGGAGGCGGCCTCCGCAGCCCGAACGAGCTGGAGAGAACATGAAGGTCGAGATCTGGTCGGACATAGCGTGCCCCTGGTGCTACGTGGGCAAGGCCCGCTTCGAGAAGGCCCTCGACGCCTTCCCGCACCGCGACCAGGTCGAGGTCGTGCACCGCTCCTTCGAGCTGGACCCGGGGCGCGCCAAGGGTGATGTCCAGCCGGTGATCAGGATGCTCACCAAGAAGTACGGCATGAGCGAGGCGCAGGCGCAGGCCGGCGAGGAGAACCTGGGTGCGCAGGCCGCGGCCGAGGGCCTTGAGTACCGCACCCGGGACCGCGACCACGGCAACACCTTCGACATGCACCGTCTGCTGCACTTCGCCAAGGAGCACGGCAGGCAGGACGAGCTGATCCAGCTCCTCTACCGGGCGAACTTCGCCGAGGAGCGGTCCGTCTTCACCGAGGGCGACGAGCGGCTGGTGGAGCTGGCCGTCGCCGCCGGTCTGGAGGCGGAGGACGCCCGCAAGGTGCTCGCCGACCCGGCCGCGTACGCCGACGAGGTCCGTGCCGACGAGCGCGAGGCGGCGCAGCTCGGCGCCAACGGGGTGCCGTTCTTCGTGCTCGACCGCAAGTTCGGCGTCTCGGGCGCCCAGCCCGCCGAGGTCTTCACCCAGGCGCTGACCCAGGCGTGGGGTGAGCGCTCGCCGCTGCAGCTGATCGACCAGGGTGACGCGGACGCCTGCGGTCCCGACGGGTGCGCGGTGCCGCAGCACTGAGACCGTGCAGGTCGGGGCGGACGTATAAGCGTTGCTTAGCGAAACCACGTAAAAGTCGGCAATGGACTATGGGTTCTCGCGGGCTCACAGTGGATCCATGGAGAGCTTCGAGAGCCTCGTCCGGGCCGAGTTCGCCCCGAAGAACATTTATCTGAACACCGCGAGCACCGGGCTGCTGCCGGCGCGCACCGTGACCGCCATGCACATCGCCGTGGAGGCGGCCGCGGCCGGGGAGCCGACCGACATGTTCGCGGACGTCGAGGCGAGCCGCGCCAGTTTCGCGCGGCTGGTCGGGGTGCCCGGGCGCCGGGTGGCGGCCGGGGCCTCCGTCTCCGTCTACAGCGGGCTGATCGCCGCTTCCCTGCCGGAGGGCGCCGAAGTCCTCACTGCCGAGGGCGACTTCAGCTCCGTGGTGAACCCCTTCCACGTCCGCTCCGACCTCAAGGTGCGCAGCGTGCCCCTGGAGCGCGTCGCCGAGTCCGTGCGGCCCGGCACGGCCCTGGTCGCGGTCAGCGCCGCGCAGTCCGCCGACGGGCGTGTGGCCGACCTGCCCGCCATCCGGCAGGCGGCGCGCGAGCACGGAGCACGTACGTACATCGACGCGTCCCAGGCCGCCGGCTGGCTGGACTTCGACGCGGACGCGTACGACTACTGCGCCTCCGTCGCCTTCAAGTGGCTCGTCTGCCCGCGGGGCGCGGCCTTCCTGGTCGTACCGGAGGACCTCGGCGGGCTCCCCCCGCTGTTCGCCGGCTGGGTGGCGGGGGAGCACCCCTGGGACGCCTGCTACGGCCCCATCGACGAACTCGCCCACTCCGCACGGCGGTTCGACGGGAGTCCCGCCCTCTTCTCCTACGCCGGCGCCCGCCGCTCCCTGGAGCTCCTGGAGGAACTCGGCACGGACGCCGTACGCGCCCACGACCTGGCCCTCGCCGACCGCTTCCGCGCGGGCCTGGCCTCCCTCGGTCACGAGCCCGTCCCCTCGCCCCGTTCCCCGATCGTCTCGGTGCCCGGACTGGGCCGCCGTCAGGGCGAGTTGAGCAGTGCCGGAGTGGAGGTCTCCGACCGCGCGGGCAACCTGCGTGCCGCCTTCCACCTGTACAACACCGCAGCCGACGTCGACCGGCTGCTGGACGTCCTGACCGGGTGAACCCCGGTGCGCAGCGCACCGGAGCGGGCGGCTGTGACGCCGCCCGCTCCGGAATGAGCTACCCAGGTCACCGCACGGGAGTGAAGTCCCTCGCGCCAATGAACTCAGGCCGTCGGATCGGTGCCGCGAACGGCTCGACCGCCGTGTTCTCCACGCTGTTGAACACGATGAACACGTTGCTGCGCGGGAACGGCGTGATGTTGTCGCCCGAGCCGTGCATGCAGTTGCAGTCGAACCAGGTCGCCGAGCCGGCCCGGCCCGTGAACAGCTTGATGCCGTACTCGCTCGCCATCGCGGTCAGCGCCTCGTCCGAGGGCGTGCCCGCGTCCTGCATCTGCAGCGACTGCTTGTAGTTGTCCTTGGGCGTGGCTCCCGCACACCCGAGGAACGTCTTGTGCGACCCCGGCATGATCATGAGGCCGCCGTTGGTGTCGTAGTTCTCGGTCAGCGCGATCGAGACGGACACCGTGCGCATGTTCGGCAGGCCGTCCTCGGCGTGCCAGGTCTCGAAGTCCGAGTGCCAGTAGAAGCCGCTGGCCCCGAAGCCCGGCTTGACGTTGATCCGCGACTGGTGGACGTACACGTCCGAGCCGAGGATCTGCCGTGCCCGGCCCACGACCCGCTCGTCGCGCACGAGATTCGCGAACACCTCGCTGATCTTGTGCACCTCGAAGACGGAGCGGATCTCCTTGGACTTCGGCTCGATGATCGAGCGCTCGTCGGCCCGGATCGCCGGGTCGGTGACGAGGCGCTCCAACTCCTGCCGGTAGACGGCGACTTCGTCGTCGGTGATGAGCTGGTCGATGGCCAGGAAGCCATCGCGCTCGAACGACTGGAGGTCGCCGGTCGTGATCGGGCCCGGGGTGTCGGGGGAGCCCCACACGACGGGGTCCTGGCGCGGGGTCGACACCTCGGTGGTGCCGCGGCTGGGGTAGAGATCGGTGACGGTGGTCATGGTGATGTCACACCTCCTCGGGCTCGGGCTCGGTGAGCAGCGGGTAGACGCCGTTCTCGTCGTGGTCCTCCCGGCCGGTCACGGGCGGGTTGAAGACACAGATGCAGCGGAAGTCCTCCTTGATCCGCATCGTGTGCCGCTCGTGGCCGTCGAGGAGGTACATGGTGCCGGGCGTGATCGTGTACTTCTGCCCGGTCTCGTCGTCGGTGAGCTCGGCCTCGCCCTCGACGCAGACGACGGCCTCGATGTGGTTCGCGTACCACATCGACGTCTCCGTACCCGCGTACAGGATCGTCTCGTGCAGGGAGAAGCCGACCCTCTCCTTGGCGAGGACGATGCGTTTGCTCTCCCAGGTGCCGGACGCGGCCTTCACATGCCGGTCGGTGCCTTCGATGTCCTTGAACGAACGGACGATCACGGTGCTTGCACTACTCCTTGCTGGTCGTTGCTAGTGGGTTTCGCGCACGGCGCGGGCGAGGATGCTGAGCCCCTCGTCCAGCTCGTCGGCCGTGACGGTGAGCGCCGGGAGGAGCTTGACGACCTCGCTCTCGGGGCCCGACGTCTCGATGAGCAGCCCGAGTTCGAAGGCGCGCTTCGCGATCCGGCCGGCCCGGTCCTTGTCGTGGAACTCCAGGCCCCACACCAGTCCGCGTCCGCGGTACTCCTTGACGTCGGCGCGGTTCTCCTCGGTGATGGCGGCGAGGGCCTGCTCGACCTGCTCGCCGCGCGCCCGGGTCTGCTTCTCCATCGCGGACCCGTCCGCCCAGTACGCCTCCAGGGCGGCGGTGGCCGTGACGAAGGCGGGGTTGTTGCCGCGGAAGGTGCCGTTGTGCTCGCCCGGCTCCCAGATGTCCAGCTCCGGCTTGAACAGGCAAAGGGACATGGGCAGTCCGTAGCCGCTGATGGACTTGGAGACGGTGACGATGTCCGGGGTGATCCCGGCCTCCTCGAACGAGAAGAAGGCCCCCGTCCGCCCGCAGCCCATCTGGATGTCGTCGACGATGAGCAGCATGTCCTGGCGCTCGCACAGCTCGGACAGCGCCCGCAGCCACTCGGGCCGCGCGACGTTGATGCCGCCCTCGCCCTGCACGGTCTCGACGATCACGGCCGCGGGCTTGTTGAGCCCGGACCCCTGGTCCTCCAAAAGCCGCTCGAACCACAGGAAGTCCGGCACCTTGCCGTCGAAGTAGTTGTCGAACGGCATGGGCGTGCCGTGGACCAGCGGGATGCCGGCCCCGGCCCGCTTGAAGGCGTTCCCGGTCACGGCGAGAGAGCCGAGGGACATGCCGTGGAAGGCGTTGGTGAACGAGACGATGGCCTCGCGCCCCTTGACCTTGCGCGCCAGCTTCAGGGCCGACTCCACGGCATTCGTACCCGTCGGGCCCGGGAACATGACCTTGTACGGCAGGTCGCGCGGCCGCAGTACCAGGTCCTGGAAGGTCTGCAGGAAGGAACGCTTGGCGGTGGTCGACATGTCGAGCCCGTGCGTGACGCCGTCCCGCTCCAGGTAGTCGATCAACGCCCGTTTCAGGACGGGGTTGTTGTGGCCGTAGTTGAGCGAGCCCGCTCCGGCGAAGAAGTCCAGGTACTCATGGCCGTCCTCGTCGTACATGCGGCTGCCGTGCGCACGGTCGAAGACGGTGGGCCAGCCGCGGCAGTAGCTGCGCACCTCGGACTCGAGGGTCTCGAAGACGCTGAGGTCGGGCTGGGTGATGGTCACGACGAATCGCTCCTCGTTGCGTGGGGGGAGTGCGTGTGGGTCGTCAGTGGGGTGGGTCGTGGGTGCCGTCATCGGTGTGGTCGTCCGCGCCGGTCAGAGGGAAGTCAGAGGGAAAGGGGCCCGATGCGGTACAGGACTTCGGGGTCGTGCGGCCCGTCGGGGAACAGGTCCTCGTCGAACAGCACCTCGCGCTCCACGAGAGCGCCGTGCCGCTCGGCGAACGAGGTGAACAGACGCTCGGAGCCGATGTTGCCGGGCGTGATGGTGGTCTCGACGGCGGTGATCCGGTGCGCGGCACCGGCCCGCGCGACGACCCCGTCGAGCAGGGCGCCGGCCAGGCCCCGCCCGCGGTACGCCTCGTCCACGGCCACCTGCCACACCAGCAGGGTGCGCGGGCGGTCCGGCCGTACGTACGCGGTGACGAAGCCGACCGGCTCGCCGCGCCCGTCGCGGGCCACGGCCGAGGTGGCCGCGAAGTCGCGACACCACAGCAGATAGCTGTACGACGAGTTCAGGTCGAGGGCCTTCGAGTCCTTGGCAATCCGCCACAACGCGGCTCCGTCCGCGACCTGCGGACGGTCGATGTGCAGATCTGCTTGAGCGGCAGTCATGCGGATTGAATTTACCGAGGGAAATTCAAAATTGCATCGCTGGTGAGGGTTACGAACGGCGGCCTTGTGTGTTATCACGCGGGCGCGAGCGGTCGCATGAGATGGAGGCGATAGGTGCGGTATTGTCCGGAAAATACGGGGCAAATCGACCGCGATGTGTAACGCGTCACAAGCATGTAACCCACACGAGATCTGCCCGAATTCCCCCGCCTGGCGTTCGCGAAATCTTTGCGTTTAGGCCAGGGAAAAGCGGGCAGAAGAATACGGGAGGCTATGCAGGAGTGAATTCCTGAATTGTACTCGGAGTTTGACCTGGAATTAGAAGCCGGTAACCCCGTCGATCCGTTCCCGCAAGATATCGGCGTGCCCGTTGTGCCGGGCGTACTCCTCGATCATATGAATGAACACCCACCGCAGACTGACCTCCAGCCCCGCCATGGGGCCGTCGACGAGCCGCCCGGTGTCCTCCAGCGACCGCCCGGCACACAGCTCCCGCCCCCGTGCGATCTCCCGGCGCCATACGTTCAGCGCCTCGTCGAGCCCGCGCGCCGGGTCGAGCACGTACCCGGTCTCCTCGCCGAACACCGGCGGTACGTCGAGCCCGCCGACCACCCGCTGGAACCAGTTCCGCTCCACCTCGGCGAGGTGCTGCACCAGCCCGAGCAGCGTGAGCGCCGAGGGCTCGGCGGACGCCGTCCGCACCTGCGCGTCGTCCAGCTCCGCGCACTTCAGGGCCAGGGTGCCCCGGTGGAAGTCGAGCCAGCTCTCGAGCATGGGGCGCTCATCACCGGTGAGGTGGGGTACGGGACGCCCGTCGGGAAGGGTCTGGGTAGCCATGGGGCGAGCATGACACCGCACTGGGGGCTGCCGCCCCCAGACCCCCGCGTTCGGCCTGAACGGCCTCGTCCTCAAACGCCGGACGGGCTGAAAAGATCAAGCCACGGCGGACGAAGGTCAGTGCAAAATTCAGCCCCTCCGGCGTTTGAGGAGCGGGGGTCCGGGGGCCGGCCCCGGGTCGGGACGGGTAGGGGCGGCCGGGGCGAAGAAGTCCGGCGGTCACACCCAGCTCTGCTCCACGGCCCGCCGAGCCCCCGCAAGATCAACCGTCACCCCCAGCTCCGCCAGCGCACCGCCCAGCGCCGCCAGGCAGGACTGCACCACCCCCACCGAAGCATCCACGCCGTAGTGATTGACCCGAACCATCTCCTTGGCCAACGCACCCCCACCCGCCGCCAACGGCAGCGAAGGGTCGCCCTCGAGTGCCCGAGCCACCAGCTCCGAGGCCACCACCCCGGCAGGGACCCTCAGCGTCGTGGCCACCGGCGCAGCCTCCCGCGCCTCGTACACATACGGCTCCAGCCCCCCACCCAGAGCCACCGCCCCCGCCCGGGTCGCCGCCGCGGCCGCGGCATGCCGGGCCATGACGGCATCCAGCCCCACCGTCTCGATCCGCTCGACACACGCCTCGAGCGCCAGCATCTCCAGCTGCGCCGGCGCATGCAGCAGCGCCTTCCGCCCGCCGTCGACCCACCGCTCCTTCCAGTCGAGGAGCGACAGATACGACCGACGCGGCGCGCCCGGGTGGGCGGCCATCCGCGCCCACGCCCGCTCGCTCACCGACACCGCCGACACCCCCGCCGGCCCGCCCATCGCCTTCTGCGCCCCGATGACGCACAGATCCACACCCCACGCGTCCGGCAGCACCGGCTCCGCCCCGATGGAGGCGACGGCGTCCAGGTAGAACAGCGCGCCCTGCTGCCGTACGACCTCCCCGATCTCCGCGACCGGGTTGGTGTTTCCGGTCGCCGCCTCCGCATGCACCAGCGACACGAAGTCGATCTCGGGCCGCTCCGCGAGCGCGGCCCGGATCTGCTCGGCGGTGACCGCCGTGTGGAAGGGCACGGCCAGGTCGATCACCGTCGCCCCGCAGTCCCGCAGCCAGTTCCCGAAGGTCTGCCCGTAGGGACCCGTGATGACGTTCAGCGCCACCGTCCCCGGCCCCGCGGTCGCGCGGATCGCCCCCTCCAGCGGCAGCAGCGCCTCACCCTGCATGATCACGACGTTCTGCTCGGTGCCGAGGAGCCGCGCCACCCGGTCCTCGATCGACGCGAAGTGCGCGGCGCTCATCGGGGGCAGATCGAGGAAAGGGTGGGTCACGGCGGTGCTCTCTTCGTTCACGAGTGGTCGGCTCGGTCGAGGGTATCCACCACCCGTGACCCCACTCCCGCCCCTCCCGCCACTTACGACTTCTTAGGCCGGACAGCCCCGCAGCCATCGGTTTGATTTGAGAGACCCAAACATCTCCTTATAATCGGAACCCACAGTTCTCACACAGGAGGCCACCCCGTGAAGACGTTCTCCGGGCGCCGGACCCGCATCCTGGCCGCCACCACCGCGACGGCCGGGCTGGTGCTCGTGGCCGCCTGCACGTCCACCGGCAACGGCGGCAGCGGCAGCAAGACCGCCGCAGGTGGCGTCCAGCTCGTCAAGGCCGGACAGCTGACCACCTGCACCCACCTGCCGTACCCGCCCTTCCAGTCGGAGATCAACGGCAAGGTGCAGGGCTTCGACGTGTCGCTGATCGACCTCGTGGCCAAGGACCTGGGAGTGAAGCAGCAGATCCTCGACACGCCCTTCGAGAACTTCAAGACCGGCGCCTTCCTCAACTCCGGCGAGTGCGACGTGGCCGCGGCCGGCATGACCATCACCGCCGAGCGCAAGAAGAACGTCGACTTCTCGGACCCGTACTTCGACGCCACCCAGGCCCTCCTGGTCGACAAGAGCAGCGGCATCAGCTCACTCGCCGACGCGAAGGCCAAGAAGGTCAAGCTGGGCGCCCAGGCGCAGACCACCGGCGAGGACTACGCGAAGAAGCAGGGCTTCGACCCGGTCTCCTTCGAGTCCTCCGACGCCGTCCTCAACGGCCTGCGCACCGGCCAGGTCAAGGCCGTCATCATCGACTACCCGGTGGTCCAGGGCTGGCTCAAGGACAAGGCCAACGCCGACAGGTTCAAGGTCGCCGACAACCTCAACACCGGTGAGCAGTACGGCTTCACGGTGAAGAAGGGCAACACCAAGCTCCTCGCCGCCGTCAACAAGGCGATCAAGGACGCCAAGGCCGACGGCACCTACAAGAAGCTGTACGAGAAGTGGATCGGCCCCTACAACCCGTCCGCCACCTCCCCGTCCCCCGCCGCGTCCTGACCCATGACCACTGACACGGACGTACAACTCCCGCCCAGGAAAAAGGGCCTGACGCGCAGTCAGAAGCGCAGCCTGTCGCGTGGCGCGCAGTACGTCGTCTTCGTCGCCGCCGTGATCGCCTTCGCGGTCTCGGCGGACTGGGGGCGGCTGAAGAACCAGTTCGCGCAGGGCAGCATCGCCCGGCAGATGTTCCCGGACGTCATCACGATGGCGCTGAAGAACACCGTGCTGTACACGCTGTCCGGGTTCGTCGTCGGACTGGCGCTCGGCATGGTGATCGCGCTGATGCGGCTGTCCTCCGTGGGCCCGTACCGCTGGCTGGCCGGCATCTACATCGAGATCTTCCGCGGCCTGCCCGCGCTGCTGATCTTCATCTTCATCGGCGTCGCCGTCCCGCTGGCCTTCCCCGGCACGGAGATCGTCGGCGGCACCTACGGCAAGGTGGCCCTCGCGCTCGGCCTGGTCGCCGCCGCCTACATGGCCGAGACGATCCGCGCGGGCATCCAGGCGGTGCCCAAGGGCCAGATGGAGGCGGCCCGTTCGCTGGGCTTCTCGCCGGGCCGCGCCATGGTCTCGATCATCATCCCGCAGGCCTTCCGCATCATCCTCCCGCCGCTGACCAACGAGCTCGTCCTGCTCTTCAAGGACTCCTCGCTCGTCCTGTTCCTCGGTGTCACCCTGGAGGAGCGCGAACTGTCCAAGTACGGCCGTGACCTGGCCAGTACGACCGCCAACTCGACGCCGATCCTGGTCGCGGGCCTGTGCTACCTGCTGATCACCATCCCGCTCGGCTTCGTCGTACGCCGTATGGAGGCGAAGGCCCAGGAGGCCGTCAAATGAGCCGTCCGGAAATCGAAGTACGCGGCCTGCACAAGTCCTTCGGCGACAACGAGGTGCTGCGCGGCATCGACCTGGACATCGGCCAGGGTGAGGTCGTCTGCGTCATCGGCCCGTCCGGCTCGGGCAAGTCGACCCTGCTGCGCTGTGTGAACCTGCTGGAGGAGCCCACCAAGGGCCAGGTCTTCGTCGGCGGCACCGAACTCACCGACCCCGATGTCGACATCGATGCCGTACGCCGCCGTATCGGCATGGTCTTCCAGCAGTTCAACCTCTTTCCGCACCTCACGGTGACCGAGAACCTCACGCTGCCGCAGCGCCGCGTGCTTCGGCGGGACAAGGCGAAGGCCGCGCAGGTGGCCGCCGAGAACCTGGCGCGCGTGGGCCTCTCCGAGAAGGCGGACGCCTACCCCGCCTCCCTCTCCGGCGGCCAGCAGCAGCGCGTGGCGATCGCCCGCTCGCTGTCCATGGGCCCCGAGGTGATGCTGTTCGACGAGCCGACCTCGGCACTCGACCCCGAGCTGGTCGGGGACGTACTGGCCGTGATGCGGATGCTCGCCGACGAGGGCATGACCATGATGGTCGTCACCCACGAGATGACCTTCGCCCGCGAGGTCGCCGACCGGGTCGTCTTCATGGACGGCGGCAGGATCGTCGAGGACGGCACCCCCGACCAGGTCATCGGCGCCCCCGCCCACGAACGCACCCGCCACTTCCTGTCCCGGCTCCTCGACCCGGCCATGGCCCAGGTGGAGGAGGAGACCTCGGACCAGGTGGGCAAGGCCGACTAGCCGGTCACTAAGGTGCGGTACATGAGCGATCGCGCGGTGCTGCACGTGAAAGGGCGGGTGCTCGTCGGCCCCGAGGACGTCCGGGACGAGCTGTGGGTGGTCGACGGCCGCATCTCCTACGACCGTCCCGGCGGCGCGGACGACGTCCGTACCGTCGAGGGCTGGGTCCTCCCCGGACTCGTCGACGCCCACTGCCACGTGGGCCTGGGCCCCCACGGGCCGGTCGAGCAAAACGTCGCCGAGAAGCAGGCGCTCACCGACCGCGAGGCGGGCACCCTGCTCATCCGCGACGCGGGCTCGCCCTCGGACACCCGCTGGGTCGACGACCGCGAGGACCTCCCGAAGATCATCCGGGCCGGACGCCACATCGCCCGCACCCGCCGCTACATGCGGGGCTACGCCTGGGAGATCGAGCCGGACGAACTCACCGCCTACGTCGCCCAGGAGGCCCGCCGCGGCGACGGCTGGGTGAAGCTGGTCGGCGACTGGATCGACCGCGACCTGGGTGACCTGGCCCCCAGCTGGCCCCGGGAGGCCGTGCAGGCGGCCATCGCCGAGGCCCACCGCCTCGGCGCCCGCGTCACCGCGCACTGCTTCGCCGAGAACTCCCTCCAGGACCTGGTCGAGGCCGGCATCGACTGCATCGAACACGCCACGGGCCTGACCGACGACCTGATCCCCCTCTTCGCCGCGCGCGGCGTCGCGATCGTCCCGACCCTCGTCAACATCGCGACCTTCCCGCAGCTCGCCGACGGCGGCGAGGGCAAGTTCCCCACGTGGTCGGCCCATATGCGGCGGCTGCACGAACGCCGTTACGAGACCGTGCGCAACGCCTACGACGCCGGCATCCCGGTCTACGTCGGCACCGACGCCGGCGGTCACCTCGCGCACGGCCTGGTGGCGGGCGAGGTGGCGGAGCTGGTCACCGCCGGCATCCCGCCCGTCGAGGCGCTGTCGGCGACCACCTGGGGCGCCCGGAAGTGGCTCGGCCGCCCCGGCCTGGAGGAGGGGGCCCCGGCCGACCTCGTGGTGTACGAGAGCGATCCTCGGGCCGACGTACGGGTACTCGAGGCCCCACGGCGGGTGGTGGTGAACGGACACGTCGTCGGCTAGCGCAGCCGGTCGACGCGGGAAGCAAGGCGATACGGCGGTGAAAGCGCGGAACGCCTGTGTCTGGGGATTCGAAAACGTTCACGGCGAACACACGATGGGGTGAAGTGGCGCCGGTATGCCGTCAGGGCACCCCCGGTGCGCAATTCTTGACGGGTCCCGAGCAAGAATCCTCTGAGGGGTCCCCACCTTGAACGGCAAGAACCTCCGCATGCCCGCACGCCGTCTCGCCACCGTCGCGACGGCCACGGCCCTCGCCGCAGGTCCCGCGGCACTGGCCGGCGCGGGCGCCGCGCACGCGACCGGCGACCAGGGCCGGGCGAGCGCCGTCGTCCTGCGCACCGGGCTCGACGTCTCCCTGCTCAACAAGACCGTGAACGTCCCCCTCTCGGTCTCGCTCAACCAGGTCGAGGCACCCCGCAGCGCCGAGAAGACGGCGCTGAGCGCCGAACTGGACGGCGTCAACGGCGGCAGGGCCTTCAGCGTGCTGGACGCGAGGACGGCGAAGTCCGCGGCGAGCGTCACCTCCGACCGCGCCGAGGGCTACACCAGCCTCGCCCACGCCAGCGTCCACGTCCCGGGGCTGCCGCTGCTGTCCCTCATCGAGCTGGAGCAGGTCACCTCGAAGGCGGTCTGCGAGGCCGGGAAGAAGCCCGTCGCCTCCTCGAACCTGGGCGGCTCGGTGACCGTTCTGGGCAAGAAGGTCACCCTGACGAGCGGCGGCACCACGGAGGTCAAGGTGGCCGGCATCGGTGAGGTGCGACTCGACCTGTCGAGGACGGAGACCACGTCGCGTACGGCGGCCGCCACCGCCCTTGAACTCAAGTTGTCCGTCAACCCGTTGAAGCTGAACGTGGCCGAGGTGGGGGGTACGGTCACGCTGGCGAAGGCGACCTGTGAGGCGCCTCCGGCGGGTGCGCAGGGGGCGGCGCCGGGCGCCGCGGGTTCCGGTGGCGCCAAGGCGCAGGGTGGGGAGGCCGGGCTTGCCGAGACCGGCAGCAACTCCATGACGCCGTATGTCGCGGGTGGTGCGATCGCCCTGGTCCTGGCGGGTGGGGGAGCGGTGGCGCTGGCGCGGCGGGGTCGTAGCTGAACGCTCCGCGGGGAGGGGGCTTTTGTCTGCGGGTTCGTGGGGGCTGCTCGCGCAGTTCCCCGCGCCCCTTACGGGGCGCTGCCCCCGCCCGCGGCCATCAGCGACCCGGCGACGACGCCAGCGTCAGGGCGCGGTCCAGGGCCTGTAGGAAGCTGTTGATCGTCGCCCTGTCCCGCACCGCCAGGCGTAGCCACTCCCCGCTCAGCCCCGGGAACGTGTCGCCGCGCCGTACCGCGAAGCCCAGGTCCCGCAGGTGTCCGCGTACGGCGGCCGCCTGGGGGAGTCGTACGAGGACGAAGGGGCCCTCGGCGGGTTGTGTCACGCGTAGTCCGGCCGAGGTGAACTCGCCCAGGCCGGTGATGAGATGGGCTCGGTCGGCGGCGATGCGGTGGGCCGCGTGGGCCGCCTCCGCGAGGGCCTGTGGTCCCATGCAGGCCTCGGCGGCGGCCAGCGCGGGTGTGGACACCGGCCACAGGGGCTGGGCGCGCTCCAGTGCGGCGATCGTGTCGGGGGCGGCGAGGACGTAGCCGATCCGCAGGCCGGCCAGCCCCCAGGTCTTGGTGAGGCTGCGCAGGACCACGAGTCCGGGCACGTCCGTCCGCCCGGCGAGCGTCTCCCGTTCACCTGGCACCGCGTCCATGAACGCCTCGTCCACGACCAACGTCCGTCCAGGGCGGGCGAGTCGGGCGACGGCCGCGGCGGGGTGCAGGACGGATGTCGGGTTCGTGGGGTTGCCGATCACCACCAGGTCGGCGTCCTCGGGTACCGCCGCCGGGTCGAGGCGGAAGCCGTCCTCCTCGCGCAGCAGCACCCGGTCCACCGTGTGGCCCGCGTCCCGCAGGGCCGCCTCCGGCTCCGTGAACTGCGGGTGGACCACGACCGGCTGACGGACCTTCAGGGCACGGGCCAGCAGTACGAAGGCCTCGGCGGCGCCCGCCGTCAGCAGCACCCGCTCCACCGGCAGGCCGTGCCGTGCCGCCACCGCCGCCCGCGCGGCCCGTCCGTCCGGGTAGGCCGCGAGGGAGCCGAGCGAGCCGGCGATGCGCTCGCGCAGCCAGGCGGGTGGGGTGTCGGCGCGGACGTTCACCGCCAGGTCGACCAGGGCGGAGCCGTCGTCGCGCACCTCGGCGTCGCCGTGGTGACGGAGATCGTGCTCAGTGCGCATGGGCGTGTCCGCCGTGGTGGTGGTGACCGTGGTGATGGTGGCCGTCGTCGTCCGGGTGGAAGTGCGGCTGCTGCGGCAGCCCCACCTTGTCCTCGAAGCCCGGCAGCGCGATCCGGTACACGCACGAGTCGCAGTTCATGCGCAGATCACCCTTGACGGCCTCCTCGTACCGCTCCATCACCAGATCGAGCAGCTCCGGCTCCGGGCCGATGACGTCCGCGGAGCGCACCTCGACCTCCGGGTGCGCGGCCGCCCAGCCCTCGGTCTGCTGCCGCACCCGGTCCGGCAGGATGCCGGTGAACAGGAAGTAGGGGAGGACGACGATCCGGCGCGCGCCCAGCTTCGCGCACCGGTCCAGGCCGCTCGGCACGTCCGGCGCCGCCAGCGACACGAACGCCGTCTCCACGCCCGCGTACCCGCGCCCCTCCCACAGCAGCCGCGCCGCCTTGTACACCTCGGCGTTGGCGTCCGGGTCGGTCGACCCGCGCCCCACCAGCAGCACGGTCACGTCGGCCCGGTCCTGAGGCGTCCGCGCGGTCCCTCCGAGCGCCTCGTCAAGGCGCCGCTCCAGGACCGACAGCAGCGAGGGGTGCGGGCCCAGCGGGCGCCCGTACGTGTAGGAGATCCCCGGGTGGCGCTCCTTCTCGCGGGACAGGGCCGCCGGGATGTCGCCCTTGGCGTGCCCGGCGGAGACCAGCATCAGCGGTACGGCGGCGAAACGCCGCACCCCCCGCTCCACCAGTTCGGCGACCGCCTCGCCGAGCGGGGGCGGAGACAGCTCGATGAAGCCGCCCGCGACGGCCAGGTCGGGGTGGCGGTCCCCCAGCTGCCGTACGAAGTCGCGGAACGCCTCGGCTCCGGCCTCGTCCCGGGTGCCGTGACCGGCGATGAGCAGGGCGGGCGGCGGGGTGGTCACGATGTCTCCTCGGAGTACGAAGTGGGGTGGTACAGCAGGGCGTTCAGGGCGGCCGACGCGACCGCCGAGCCGCCCTTCTCGGACACGTTGCTCACGGCGGGCAGCCCGCTCTCGCGCAACGCGGCCTTGGACTCGACCGCGCCGACGAAGCCGACGGGCAGGCCGATGACGAGTGCGGGGGCGGCGTCCAGGGTCAGCAGCTCCTCCAGGGCGGTCGGCGCGTTGCCGATCACCCACAGGGCTCCCGGGCCGACCTGTTCGTAGGCGAGCCGAATCGCGTGCGCCGAGCGGGTCAGTCCGGGACCGGCGACGGCGTCCCTGAGCCGGCACACCGTCTCGCGCCGGGTGATCCCGGCCGCGACCATCTCCACGTCCACGACGACGGGCGCCCCGCCGTGCAGCGCGGCGTACGCCTTTTCGAGGGCGGCCTCGTCCATGACGAGATCGGTCGCGTAGTCGAGGTCGGCGGCGGAGTGGACGACCCGCTCCACCACCGCCCGCGTCAGCGGCGGGAAGTGCGAGGTGTCCAGGCGGGCCCGCAGCCGCCGGTAGGACTCCTCCTCGATCGGATGGACCACACGGTTCACTGGGCTGCCTCCTGCCAGCGGTAGCCGCGCGGCGTCACCATGCGCCCCGCGATCTCACGGGTCGCCGTGTTGCCCACGGTCACGACCGTCATCATGTCGACCGTCGCCGGATCCAGGGAGCCCAGGTCGGTCACCCGGCTGGATTCGTCCGGTCGTGACGCGTTGCGTACGACACCGACGGGCGTCCTCGGCTCCCGGTGCTCCGCGAGGATCGCGAGCGCCTTCGGCAGCTGCCAGTCCCGGCCTCGGGAACGGGGGTTGTAGAAGGTCACCACCAGGTCCGCCTCGGCCGCCGCGCGCACCCGCCGCTCGATGACCTCCCAGGGCGTGTGCAGGTCGGAGAGGCTGATGGACACGTGGTCGTGGCCGAGCGGCGCCCCCAGGATCGCCCCGGCCGCGAGCGCGGCGGTGACGCCCGGTACGCCGATCACGTCGATGTCGTCTGAGGCCTCGGCGAGCGCGGGGGATGCCATGGCGTACACGCCGGCGTCGCCGCTGCCGATCAGCGCGACCGCCTGCCCCTTCCGGGCTTCTGCGACCGCGGTCCGGGCCCGCTCCTCCTCGGCGCCGAGCCCGGACTCCAGGATCCGGGTGCCGGGCCGCAGCAGATCGCGGATCTGGTCGACGTACTGGTCGAGCCCGACGAGCACGGAGGCGCGCCGCAGTTCGGCCGTGGCGCGCGGGGTGAGCAGGTCACGGGCGCCGGGGCCGAGCCCGACGACTGCCAGTCGGCCGCGGGCAGGGCGCCGTACGACGGCACAGGTCGCCATCGAGGCGTGCCCGTCCGCACGGGCCGACTTCCGCTTGGGGACGAGGAGTTCACCGCCACGGACGAGCGCGGAGGCCTCGGCGACCGACGCAGTGCCCACGGCGGCGAGCGGGGCGTCGGAGGGGTTGGGGACCTCGACCTTCGCCAACTCCTCGGGGGAGTACGTCACCAGGGGCACTCCGAGCCGCGCGGCCGCCTCGACGATGCCGGGCTCCTCCCGCTTGGCGTCCACGGTCGCGATCTCGGCGAGGCTACGAGGAGACAGCCCCGCGTCCCGCAACGCGCCCTCGACCAGCCCGAGCACTTCCTCGGCCGGGGCACCCTTGGACGCGCCGACGCCGACGACGAGGGACGGCGGACGCAGCAGCACCTCACCGTCGGCGGGTTCGACCGCACGGTCCGTCAGCCGGACGGTGTGCGTGCCCTCCGCCGCGAACGGCAGCGGTGGCAGCGGCCACGCCACTTCGGCGTCCAGCGCGACCGGTTCACCGTCCAGCAGCGCCCGCGTCACACCGGCCACGTCGCCCTCCACGGGGAGGCCGAGCGTGTCCAGACCGGGGATGCCGACCGCGTCCGTCGCGGTGGTCACCACGGGCTCGGCCCCCAGCAACTCGCCCACCCGCTCGGCGAGTTCATTGGCACCCCCGCCGTGCCCGCCCACCAGCGACACGGCGAACCGCCCGCCCTCATCGACGCACACCACCCCCGGGTCGGACGCCTTGTCACCGAGCAGCGGCGCCACGAGCCGTACGACGGCCCCCGTCGCCAGGAAACACACGAGCTGCTCGCACTCCGCGAACGCGGACCGTACGGCGTCCCCGACGGGACCCTCGTACACCCGCGTGCGGTCCGGCCACGCCGCGGCCAGCCGGTCGCGCGCCGCCGCCCCCGCCGCGGTGGCGGAAATGAGGCCGATCACAGGGCAACTCCTTCATGGGAAACGGGGGTTGTGGCCCCCCACAGCAGGAAAACCGGATTGGTCGCCGCCAGCCGGGTCACGTCCCCCGGCAGCGGTGCGAGCCGCGAGGACTGCAGCAGCACCCCGTCGCAGGTGAACCCGGCCTCGGTGAGCGCCGTGCGCACCGCGGGCACCCGGTCCAGTGCGGCCATGGCGACCACGACCGTCCGTCGGGCCCGCCGTGCGCACGCACGCACGATGTCCGGCAGCTCGCGCCCCCCGCCGCCGACGAACACGGCGTCGGGATCGTCGAGTCGGTCCAGCGCGTCCGGTGCCGTCCCGTGCACCACATGCACGTCGACGCCGTGCGCACCGGCGTTGGCGCGGATCCGCTCCACCCCGTCCGGTGCCTTCTCGACGGCGCTGACGGCGGCGCCCAGCCGCGCGCACTCCACGGCCACGGAACCGGAGCCGGAGCCGACGTCCCAGACCAGGTCGCCGGGGCGTGGCCCGAGCCGGGCCAGGGCCAGGGCCCGCACCTCGAACTTGGTGATCATCGAGTCGCGGTGCGCGAAGCCGCCCTCGTCCAGAGCCCATCCGGAGGGGCGTACGGCCGCTCCCGCCAGCGTCCGTACGGGACCGAGCACGCGCGTCTCGTCGAGACACAGGACGACACTCACCGCCGTACCCCAGTCGCGGCCCGCCGCCTCGGCGGGGGAGACCTGCTCCAGGCACTCCTCGTCGGAGCCCAGCGCGGATGCGACGACGAGGACCCGGCCGGGAGCGGTACGGGCGAGCGCGGCCCCCAACTCGGCCGGACCGGCGCCGGGCCCGGTCAGCACGGCCACCTTCGGGTGCGCCCGGCACACGTTGACGGCCGTGCGCGGCTCCCGCCCGTGCGCGCTGACGACGACCGCGTCGTCCCAGGTCAGCCCCAGCCGCGCGAAGGCGGTGGCGACGGACGAGACACCCGGCCGTACGTCCAGATGCTCCGCGCCGAACCGCTCGGCCAGCGCCCGCACGATCCCGAAGAACCCGGGGTCGCCGGAGGCCAGCACGACCACCCGCCGGTCCTTGCCGACGTACTCCTCCATGGCGTCCAGGGCGGGCGCCAGCGGCCCGAGCACGATCCGCTCGGCACTCTCGGGCAGCCGTACGGCGTCCAGGTGCCGTCGCCCGCCCACGACGAGCTCGGCCCCCGCCACCGCTTCGAGAGGAACGGGCGCGCCCGTCCCCGTACCGACGACCGTGATCACGTACTGGCACCCCGCGCACGCAGGGCCCTGCGGGCCTCCGGGTCGGCCTTGCGGTAGCCGTGGAAGTGACCGGGGTGGTACAGGTGCGAGCGGGTGCCCTCGGCGTCCAGGGCCGGGCCGACCAGGAAGAGGGTGTGCTTCCAGAGCTTGTGCTCCTTGACCGTCTCCTCCAGCGTCCCGATCGTGCACCGCACGACCAGCTCCTCCGGCCAGGTCGCCTGGTAGGCGACGACGACCGGCGTGGACGTCGGATAGCCGCCTTCCAGCAGTTCCCGCACCAGCTGCCCGCTGCGGGCGGCCGACAGGAAGATCGCCATGGTGGTGCCGTGCTTGGCGAACTCCCGCACCTCCTCACCGGGAGGCATCGGCGTCTTGCCGCCGCCGAGACGGGTCAGCACGACGGACTGCGCGATCTCCGGGATGGTCAACTCGCGCTGCGCGAGCGCGGCGACGGCCGAGAACGCGGACACACCGGGCACGACCTCCGTCTCGATGCCGATCCGCGCACACCGGTCGAGCTGCTCCTGCGTACCGCCCCACAGAGCGGGATCTCCGGAGTGGATACGGGCGACCTTCAGACCGGTGCGATGCGCGCGCTCGTAGACGGCGACGACGTCCTCAAGGGACATGGTCGCCGAGTCGAGGATCTCCGCGTCCTCGCGCGCGTGCTCGAGGACCTCCGCCTGCACCAGGCTCGCGGCCCAGATCACGACGTCGGCCTCGGCGATGGCGCGCGCGGCACGGAACGTCAGCAGGTCGGCGGCGCCGGGGCCGGCACCGACGAAGGTCACCTTGCCGGTGGGGGCATCGGCCATGGGAACGGTCCTCTCTAGCAAAGCTCTGGGTTCTGGCTCTTGGTGTGGTGTCACGAGTGCGGTGTGGTTATTGCCGTCGGACGTGCGTGAACGGGGGTTGATCGGATAGCAAGGGCGTATGGCGGTCTTCGTCGCGCTCGGCGCGTTCCTGATGACGCTGGCCGGCGGCTGGACGGCACAGCGTGTGACCGACCGCCGCCACCTGGTTCTGGGCCTGGCCGGCGGACTGATGCTCGGTGTCGTCGGCCTGGACCTGCTGCCGGAGGCGCTCAAGGCGGCGGGCGAAGAGGTCTTCGGCGTACCGGCGGCCCTGCTGCTGTTCGTGGCCGGCTTTCTGCTGGCCCATCTGGTGGAACGCCTGCTGGCCGCCCGCCAGGCCGCCCACGGCGGGGAGGAGAGCAACGGACGCGCGCCCGAGGTGGGCCTCACGGCGGCCGCGGCGATGGTCGGTCACAGCTACATGGACGGCGTGGCGATCGGCGCGGCCTTCCAGGTCGGCGGGGGCATGGGAACGGCGGTCACGCTGGCGGTGGTCGCCCACGACTTCGCGGACGGCTTCAACACGTACACGATCACCAGCCTGTACGGAAACGCCCGCCGCAAGGCCCTGACCATGCTGTTCGCGGACGCGGTGGCCCCGGTGGCCGGCGCGGCCTCGGCGGCGTTCGTCACCATCCCGGAGGGTCTGCTCGGCGGCTACCTCGGCCTGTTCGGCGGCGTACTCCTCTACCTCGCCGCCGCCGAGATCCTCCCCGAGGCGCACCACGAGCACCCCGCCCGCTCGACGCTGCTGTGCACGGTGGTGGGTGCGGCGTTCATCTGGCTGGTGGTGGGCCTGGCCGGGTGAGCCGGTGGGGGTCACAGCTTGCCGCCCCGGCCGCCGTCGCGCGGCGCGGGCGCGATGAGCGTGGAGAGGTAGGGGAGGGGCTCGCCGTCGAGCTGGGACGCCGGCCGGATGGACTGCGACTCCAGCCCGAGCGCGGAGCCCCACACGGCATCGTCGATCCGGCCGGTCTCGCGCAACGCCTCGGCGACCTCGCCGGCCTGCCGCCCGAACTTGTAGGCGACGACCGTGCCGGGCCCGCTCAGGGCGTCCTTCAGCACGGCGGCCCCCGCGGTGACGGGCACGAGGGTGAGCGGCTCGGTGCCCTCGGTGAGCACGGCACCCGAGCGCGCCGCGAGATCCTGCATGGCGGTGATCCCCGGCACGGTCTCGATGCCGGTTCCCGGCACCAGCTCGGCGATGGTCTGCGCGAGATAGGTGAAGGTCGAATAGACGTTGGGATCGCCGATGGTGGCGAACGCGACGACCCCCCGCTCCCGCAGCAACTGCGCGACCCGTTCTCCGGCAGCGTCCCAGGCCGCCTCCCGCCGCCCGCGGTCACTGCGCTCGTTCAGCGCGAACACGACGCGCACGACCTTCTCCGCGGGCACGTAGTGCAGCACGGTGGCCTCGGCCCGCCCGCGCTCCAGTGTGTCCATGACGGGCACGACGACGACATCGGCGGCCCGCAGGGCATTGACGCCCTTGACGGTCACGAGCTCGGGGTCGCCGGGACCCACCCCGACCCCGATCAACCTGCTGCTGTTGCTGCTGCTCATGACGTCCGGCACCTCTCCACGAACCGACGGGCGACACCGGGCTCGGACGCCCAGTGCGTGTGCAGATAACTGGCGTGCACACCTTGTTGTACGAAGCCTTCGACCCGCGGCACAGGGGCGCGCACACCCCAGGCGGGAGCCGCCCCCGCCCCCGGTTCGACGACCGTCCGGTGAAACTCATGCCCCCGCATCCGGGTCCCGGCGGGCGCCAGCACGCTGTCACCGACGGCCACGGCGTCCCGATACCCGAGGGTCAGCCGCCCGCTCATCCGCGCCCTCGCATCGAGCACCCCGCACATGGGCTGCCCGTCGAGCTCCCGGCACAGATACAGCAGCCCGGCACACTCGGCGGCGACGGGAGCTCCGCCCTCCGCGAGCGCGGCGACGGCTTTGCGCAGCGGCTCGTTGGCGGACAACTCGCTCGCATACACTTCGGGAAACCCGCCACCGATGACCAACCCGCGTGTCCCGTCGGGCAGTTGCTCATCCCGGAGCGGATCGAAGACAACGACGTCGGCACCCGCGGCAGCGAGCAGTTCACTGTGCTCGGCGTAGGAGAACGTGAACGCGGCCCCACCGGCAAGGGCAACCCTCACCGCCTGGGAGTTTCGCCCCCGCCGCCCCTTCCCGTCCCGACCCGGGGGCCAGCCCCCGGACCCCCGCTCCTCAAACTCCCCCACTGCCCTAAGGGCGTGGGGGGATCCCCAAGGGGCTGATTTCGATCTTTTCAGCCCGTCCGGCGTTTGAGGACGAGGCCGTTCAGGCCGAAAGCGGGGGTCTGGGGGCGCAGCCCCCAGGGTCGGGACGGGAAGGGGCGGCGGGGGCGAAGAAGCAAGCGCCTCAGCCGCATCCCAGACCGCACACGACAACGCACCAGCACTCCGCGCCAGTCCCGCCAACGCCTCAAGATCGCACCCGGCGGAAACCTGCGCCGCCATGGCGGCAACCGCCTCCACCGCCTCAGCCCGCCGCTCGGCAACCGGCACCAACCCCAGATGCCGCGAAGGCGTATCCACCTGAGCCACCCGCCGCAACACCCCGAGCACAGGCACCCCGGCCGAATCCAACGCCTCCCGCAACAGCTCCTCATGCCGATCCGAAGCGACCTTGTTCAAGATCACGCCCCCGACCCGAACCTCCGGATCCCAGGACGCAAACCCATGCACCAACGCCGCCACGGACCGAGACTGCGACGACGCGTCAACGACCAGCACGACAGGCGCCCCGAGCAGCTTCGCCACATGAGCGGTGGACGCCAGTTCACCCTCCCCCGCGGCCCCGTCGAACATCCCCATCACACCCTCGACGACGGCGATGTCACACCCACGAGCCCCGTGCAGGAACAACGGCCCGACCAGCTCCGGCCCGCACAGATACGCGTCGAGGTTCCGCCCCACCCGCCCGGTGGCGAGCGCGTGATACCCGGGGTCGATGTAGTCCGGCCCCACCTTGTGCGGGGACACGGCAAGCCCCCGCGCGGCGAACGCGGCCATCAACCCCGTGGCGACGGTGGTCTTGCCGCTGCCCGAGGAGGGCGCGGCGATGACCAGCCGGGGGACGGAGGACAGGGAGGAACTCACGACGACATCACCACTCGATGCCCCTCTGCCCCTTCTGGCCGGCGTCCATCGGATGCTTGACCTTGGACATGTCGGTCACGAGATCGGCGAACTCGACCAGCTTCTCGGGCGCGTTCCGCCCGGTGATCACCACATGCTGGGTCCCCGGCCGGTTCCGCAGCACGTCCACGACCTCGTCGGTGTCCACCCACCCCCAGTGCATGGGATAGGCGAACTCGTCCAGCACATACAGCTTGTACGTCTCCGCGGCGAGGTCCCGCTTGACCTGCTCCCAGCCCTCGCGGGCCTTCTCCTCGTTGTCCATCTGGGAGTCCCGCTGCACCCAGGACCAGCCCTCGCCCATCTTGTGCCAGTCGACGGTCCCGCCCTCGCCCGAGGCGCCGAGCACCCGCAGCGCGTTCTCCTCGCCGACCTTCCACTTCGCCGACTTGACGAACTGGAACACCCCGATCGGCCACCCCTGGTTCCAGGCCCGCAGCGCAAGCCCGAAGGCGGCCGTGGACTTGCCCTTGCCGATCCCCGTGTGCACGACGACCAGCGGCCGGTTACGACGCTGACGAGTCGTCAGCCCGTCGTCCGGCACCACACTCGGCTGCCCCTGCGGCATTACGCGGCCCTCCTCTTCGTCCCACCCTGTACGTCCCTGACCAGCCCGGCGATCGAGTCCGCCCGCAACTCGTCGAGCGTCACCGCCGTTCCGCCCAGCTCACCCGCGAGCTGCCCGGCGAGCCCGAGCCGCACGGGCCCGGACTCACAGTCGACGACCACGGAGGCGACCCCGTCGGCCGCGAACAGCCGAGCGGCCCGCCCGGCCAGCGCGACCGGCTCGGGGCCGCCGGTGGCCCGCCCGTCGGTCACCACCACGACCAGCGCCCGCCGCGCCGGATCCCGCAACCGCTCCACCCGCAGCACGTCGTGCGCGCGCAGCAGCCCGGCCGCGAGCGGCGTCCGCCCGCCGGTCGGCAACGACTCCAGCCGCACCGCCGCCGCGTCCACGGACGAGGTCGGCGGCAGCGCGACCTCGGCGGCCGAGCCCCGGAACGTCACCAGCCCCACCTTGTCCCGCCGCTGATACGCATCCAGCAGCAGCGACAGCACGGCCCCCTTCACGGCACTCATCCGCTGCCGGGCCGCCATCGACCCCGAAGCGTCGACCACGAACAGCACGAGGTTTCCCTCGCGGCCCTCCCGGGTGGCCTGCCGCAGATCGTCCCGCCGTACGACCAGCCCCGGCCCCGACCGCCCCCGAGCCCGCTGATGCGGCGCGGCGGCCTGCACGGTCGCCGCCAGGTGCAGCTTGGTGAGCGCCCCCTGGGGCCGCCGTGCCCCCGTCGTCCGCCCGTGCTCCGTCCGCGCCCGCGAGCGCCGCCCGGCGGCCCCCTCACCGATTCCGGGCACGCTCAGCACCTTGGTGCGGAAGGGCTCCGAGGCCCGTACGGCGGACTGCTCGGCAGCTCCCGAGGCCTGCGGCTGTCCGCCCTCCCCGGCCTCGGGCCGCGCGTCGGTGTCACCGCCCTGCGGACCGTCGGAGTCCCCGGAGGGCGGCTGCCCGCCGCCGCCCGGTCCGCCGCCGTCGGGGTCCGGGTCGGGATCGTCGTCGCCGGAGAACTCCTCCAGCGTCTCGTCGAGCTTGTCCTCGTCGAGTCCGGGCGCGTCGAAGGGGTTACGACGGCGCCGGTGCGGCAGCGCGAGCAGGGCCGCCTGCCGTACGTCCTCGGCGAGCACCTCGGTCCGCCCGGCCCAGGCGGCCAGCGCGGCGGCCGTACGCGCCATCACGATGTCGGCCCGCATGCCGTCCACCTCGAAGGCGGCACAGGTCGCCGCGATCTGCCGGAGCGCCCCGTCGCCCAGCCGCACCGACGGCAGCAACTTCCGTGCGGCGACGATCCGTTGACGTACGGAAGCCTCCTCGTCCGCCCAGCGGGCCACGAAACCGGCGGGATCGTCGTCGTAGGCGAGTCTGCGCCGTACGACCTCCACCCGCTGGTCCGGCTCCCGGGAGGCGGCGACCTCGACTGTCAGTCCGAACCGGTCGAGCAGCTGCGGCCGCAGTTCGCCCTCTTCGGGGTTCATCGTGCCGACGAGCAGGAAGCGTGCGGCATGCCGCACCGAGACGCCCTCGCGCTCGACGTACGACGCACCCATCGCGGCCGCGTCCAGCAGCAGGTCGACGAGATGGTCGTGCAGCAGGTTGACCTCGTCGACGTAGAGGATCCCGCGGTGCGCGTCCGCGAGCAGACCGGGCTCGAAGGCCTTCACACCCTCAGACAGTGCCCGCTCGATGTCGAGGGCGCCGACCAGGCGGTCCTCCGAGGCGCCGACCGGCAACTCGACCATCCGCGCGGGCCGTTCGGTACCGGGCCCGGCCTCGTGCGGGCCGTCCGGGCAGGACGGGTCCGGTGCCGCGGGGTCGCAGGAGAAACGGCACCCCGGGACGACGGCCACCTCGGGCAGCAGCGCCGAGAGCGCCCGCACGGCCGTCGACTTGGCGGTGCCCTTCTCGCCGCGCACCAGCACACCGCCGACCGCCGGGGACACGGCGTTCAGCAGCAGCGCGAGCCGCAGGTCGTCCTGGCCGACGACGGCCGTAAAGGGGAAGGGGGTGGTCACTGGTCGCCCTCCAAGTCGCCTTCCAGCTCCAGGTACGTGGCGCGCAGCCGCTCCAGCGTCTCAGCGTCCGGCTCGGCCCACAGGCCGCGGTCGGCGGCCTCCAGCAGGCGTTCGGTGATGCCGCGCAGCGCCCATGGGTTGGACTGCTTCATGAACTCCCGGTTCTCCGGGGCGAAGACGTACTCGGCGCTGAGCTTCTCGTACATCCAGTCGTCGACGACGCCGGCCGTGGCGTCGTAGCCGAAGAGGTAGTCGACGGTCGCCGCCATCTCGAAGGCGCCCTTGTAGCCGTGCCGCCGCATGGCCGCCATCCAGCGCGGGTTGACGACCCGCGCACGGAAGACGCGGTGCGTCTCCTCGCCCAGCGTCCGCGTCTTCACCTGGTCGGGGGTCGCGGAGTCGCCGACGTACGCCTCGGGGCTCTCGCCCGTCAGATGCCGCACCATGGCGACCATGCCGCCGTGGTACTGGAAGTAGTCGTCGGCGTCGACGAGGTCGTGCTCGCGGGTGTCGACGTTCTTCGCGGCCACGGCGATCCGCTTGAACGCCGTCTCCATGTCCCCGCGTGCCGCCCGGCCGTCGAGCCCGCGTCCGTACGCGTAGCCGCCCCAGACGGCGTACACCTCGGCCAGGTCGGCGTCGGAGCGCCAGTTGCGGGCGTCGATCAGCGGCAGCAGCCCGGCACCGTAGGCGCCCGGCTTGGAGCCGAAGATCCGGGAGGTCGCGCGCCGCCGGTCGCCGTGCTGGGCCGTGTCCTCGTCCGCGTGGGCGCGCACGTAGTTCTGCTCGGCGGGCTCGTCCAGCTCGGCGACCTTGCGGACGGCGTCGTCGATCAGCCCGACGACGTGCGGGAACGCGTCCCGGAAGAACCCGGAGATACGGACGGTGACGTCGATGCGCGGGCGCCCGAGCTCCGCCAGGCCGATCACCTCGAACCCGGTCACCCGGCGGGAGGCGTCGTCCCACACCGGCCGGCAGCCCAGCAGCGCCAGGATCTCGGCGATGTCGTCGCCCTGGGTGCGCATCGCGGACGTGCCCCAGACCGTCAGGCCGACGGACTTCGGGTACGCGCCGGTGTCCTGCAGATACCGCTGGACGAGGGAGTCCGCGAGGGACTGGCCGACCTCCCAGCTCAGCCTGGAGGGGATGGCCTTGGGGTCGACCGAGTAGAAGTTCCGGCCGGTCGGCAGGACGTTGACCAGCCCGCGCGTCGGCGAACCGGAGGGACCCGCAGGGACGTAACCGCCGTCGAGCGCCTTGAGGATGTGGCCGATCTCGTCCGTCGTACGGGCCAGCCGCGGCACCACCTCGGTGCAGGCGAACTCCACCACCGCGACCGCGTCCGGCAGCTCGGTGCCGAGCACCCCGCGGACGAGAGCCGGGGCGAGCGTGACGTCCCAGTCCCGAGCCTCCATGCCCTCCGCGATCCGCCGGCACAGCTGCTCCAGCAGGTCGATGGCGTCGGCGGCCGTACGGGAGGGGCCCTCGACGAGATCGCTCAGCTCGACCGGCACCTTCACCGGAGCACCGGGCTCGGCCAGCAACTCCTTCTCGACCAGCCCGAAATGAGCGGCCAGCGAAGCCCTGAGCCCCGGCAGCGCGTTCGCCTGCCCGCCCCACACCTGCGAGGCGCGCAGCACGGCCAGTACGAGGTTCACCCGCGGTTCGCCGACCGGCCCGCCACCCAGGATGTGCAGTCCGTCGCGGATCTGCACGTCCTTGATCTCGCACAGATAGCCGTCGATGTGCATGACGAACTCGTCGAACTCGTCCTCGTCCGGCTGCTCGTCCACATGCAGGTCGTGGTGGAGCTCGGCCGCCTTGACCAGCGTCCAGATCTGCGCGCGCACCGCGGGCGCCTTCGTCGGGTCCAGGTCGGAGACCAGCGCGTACTCGTCGAGCAGCTGCTCCAGCTTGGCCAGATCGCCGTAGGTGTCGGCGCGGGCCATCGGCGGTACGAGGTGGTCGACGACCGTGGCATGCCCGCGCCGCTTGGCCTGGGTGCCCTCACCGGGGTCGTTGACGATGAACGGGTAGATCAGCGGCAGCTCACCGAGCACCGCGTCGGGCGCGCAGCCGCCGCTGAGCCCGAGCCCCTTACCGGGCAGCCACTCCATCGTGCCGTGCTTGCCCATGTGGACGATCGCGTCGGCGCCGAACCCCCCCTCCGATGTTGCAGCGTCGAGCCAGCGGTAGGCCGCCATGTAGTGGTGCGAGGGCGGCATGTCGGGGTCGTGGTAGATCGCGATCGGGTTCTCACCGAAGCCGCGCGGCGGCTGGATCATCACGACGACGTTCCCGAACTGGAGGGAGGCGAGGACGATGTCCTCCCCGTCGACGTACAAGTTGCCCGGCGGCTCGCCCCACGCCTCCAGCATCCCGTCCCTGAGCTCAGGGTCCAGCTTGTCGAACCAGGCCCGGTAGTCGGCCAGCGGCACGCGCGCGGGCGCGGCGGCCAGTTGCTCCTCGGTCAGCCACTCGACGTCGTGACCGCCGGCCGCGATCAGCCGGTGGATCAACTCGTCGCCGCCGGAGGGGTATTCGGTGAGCGAGTACCCGGCGTCCTTCAGCGCGTCCAGGACCTGCACCGCGGACGCGGGCGTGTCCAGACCGACCGCGTTGCCGACCCGCGAGTGCTTCGTCGGGTACGCGGTGAACACGAGCGCCAGCTTCTTGTCCGCGTTCGCCTTGTGCTTCAACTGCGCATGCCGTACGGCGATCCCGGCGACCCGCGCGGCCCGCTCCGGGTCGGCGACGTACACGGGCACGTCGTCGGGGCCCTGCTCCTTGAAGGAGAACGGGACGGTGATCAGCCGCCCGTCGAACTCGGGGATCGCGACCTGCATCGCCGCGTCCATGGGGGACAGGGCGGCGTCCGACCCGTCCCAGGCCTCACGGGAGGACGTCAGGCAAAGGCCTTGCAGGACGGGCACGTCGAGGTCGGCGAGCGCGCCGATGTCCCAGGCCTCCTCGTCACCGCCGGCCGAGGCCTGCGAGGCGTGTGTGCCGCCGGCGGCGAGGACGGTGGCGACCAGGGCGTCGGTCCGGCCGAGGATCTCGTACAGCCCGGCGTCCGCGCCACGCAGTGAACCGCAGTACACGGGAAGGGCGTTGGCGCCCTTCGCCTCGATCGCGTCGCACAGGGTGTCCACGAAGGCGGTGTTGCCGCTCAGCTCGTGCGCCCGGTAGAAGAGCACGCCGACGGTCGGCCGACCGTCCACGAACGGACGCTCGCCGTGGATGCCGTACTCGGGCATCTTCTGCGGCTCGACGAACCCCTCGCCGGTCAGCAGCACCGTGTCGGACAGGAACCGGGCGAGCTCGGTGAGGTTGGCGGGCCCGCCCTCGACGAGATACCTGAGCGCCTCCGCCACGACACCGGCGGGCACGGACGACTCGGCCATCAACTCGGCGTCGGGGACGGCCTCCCCGCCGAGCAGCACGGTCGGGATCCCTGACGCCTTGAGCGCGGTGAGCCCGTCCTCCCAGGCCCGCTTTCCGCCCAGCAGCCGTACGACGGCGATGTCGGCGCCGTCGAGGAGGCCGGGCAGCTCCTCGGTCACATCCACCCGGGTCGGGTTGCCGATCCGGTAGTCGGCACCGGACGCGGCCCGAGCGGCCAACAGATCCGTGTCGGCGGTCGACAACAACAGCACTGTGCTCATGCGGGCGCTCCCGGTGGAATGAAAGGCAGTCCTTGCGGCGCGCCCGACTCGATGAGCCGCCACAGCGCGTCCGTGTCCGCGTGTTGTTCGATCAGGTCGCCGAGCCGGTCGAGCTGCTCCTCGCGCAGCGCGGCGAAAGAGGTGTCGGGCGCCGGTACGAAACGACGGCCCGCGGCGGCCGCCACCTCGCGCAGAAAGGCCCGCCGGAAACCGTCCGACTCCAGCGAACCGTGCCAGTGCGTGCCCCACGTCTGCCCGACGCGGATGCCGTCCAGGAAGGCCTCCCCGCCGGCTATGTCGGCGACGCCGTGATGGATCTCGTACCCCTCGACCTGCTCGCCGAGGGCTTCCCCCACGGGCCGGGTGAGGGTCTTCTCGCGGGCGAACCGCACCCGCACGGGCAGCACTCCGAGCGCTTCGACATGCCCGCGTCGGCTCTCGACCTCGTCCTCGATGTGCTCGCCGAGGACCTGGAAGCCACCGCAGATGCCGAGGACGGGCCGCTGTTCGGCGGCCCTGCGGACCAGGGCGTCCGCAAGTCCCCGCGCGCGCAGCCACTCCAGGGCCTTCACCGTCCCGCGGGTCCCCGGGATGACGACGAGGTCGGCGTCCGCGAGTTCCTCGGGCCGGTCCACGAACCGCACCACGACGCCCGGTTCGGCGGCCAGGGCGTCCACGTCGGTGAAGTTGGACATCAGCGGGATCGCGCACACGGCGACCCGCAGCACGTCCTCACCGACGGGCGGCGCGACGTTCGACTCCCGTACCGTCCCGCGCAGCGAGACCCGCAGCCCGTCCTCCTCGTCGATGCCGAGGCCGTGCTGGAAGGGCAGGACGCCGTAGGTGTGCCGTCCGGTGAGTCCGTGCAGCATGTCGAGCCCGGGCTCCAGGAGGCTGACGTCCCCGCGGAACTTGTTGACGAGGAACCCGGCGACCAGCTCCTGGTCCTCGGGGGAGAGCAGGGCGACGGTGCCGAAGAAGGAGGCGAAGACCCCGCCGCGGTCGATGTCACCGACCACGAGCACGGGAAGCCGCGCGTTACGGGCGATCCCCATGTTCACGATGTCGGTCCGCCGCAGGTTGATCTCGGCGGGAGAACCCGCCCCCTCACAGATCACGGCGTCATACGTGCCCCGCAACTCGGCCAGGCAGTCGAGCACGGTCCCCAGAAGCTGCTGCTGCCGCCCACCGTGATAACCGCGCGCGCTCAGCTCGCCGACGGGCTTGCCCATCAGCACGACCTGGCTGCTCTGCTCGCCACCGGGCTTGAGCAGCACGGGGTTCATCAGCGCGGTCGGCTCGATCCGGCAGGCCTGCGCCTGCATGGCCTGAGCCCGCCCGATCTCGGCACCCTCTCGCGTCACGAACGAGTTCAGGGACATGTTCTGCGCCTTGAAGGGCGCGACCTTGACCCCCTGCCGCACCAGCCAACGACAGATCCCGGCGGTGACGACACTCTTCCCGGCATCCGAGGTGGTACCGGCGACAAGAAGCCCCCCGCCGGTCATGACACCCGCCCCGACCGCTGTGGGCAGTCGTTCCGCAGGGCGGAACGGGTGGGCACAGCCCCCACCACCGGTCGCCGTGCGACCCGGGCACGTGACACCGCCCCAGCCGCGCTGACCCCCAACGCCAGCCACCCCACCCGCCGCGACAACCGCACGGCACGCTCAATGTCGCCGACTTCCACCGCACGCCCCTCCCCGTTCAGCACAGGCCGATGCTCAACACGCCCCCCATACGACAAGGTCCCCCCGAGCCGAACCCCCAGCGCCCCCGCGAACGACGCCTCCACGGGCCCGGCGTTGGGGCTCGGATGCTTCGCGGCGTCAGAACGCCAGGCGCGTACGGCCCCCCGGCCGTCACCCCCGGCAGCGGCGGCCAGCACGGCGGTCAGCCGGGCCCCCGGCCACCCCGCCACGTCGTCCAGTCGCGCGGAAGCCCACCCGTATCGCCGGTACTTGGCCGACTTGTGCCCCACCATGGCGTCGAGCGTGTTGACGGCCCGGAATCCGAGCAGCCCCGGCACCCCGCCCACGGCCCCCCACACCAGCGCCCCCACGACGGCGTCGGAGGTGTTCTCGGCGACGGACTCCACCACCGCCCGCGCGATCCCGTCGGCGTCCAGGGCCTGCGGGTCCCGCCCGCACAGATGCGGCAGCCGGGCCCGGGCGGCCTCGACGTCCCCGGACTCCAGCGCCCGTCCGATGCCGCGGGCCTCGCGCGCGAGCGAAGTCCCCCCGACGACGGCCCACGTGGCGGCCGCGGTCAGGGCGAGGGAGGCGGCACGGGACGGACGTACGGCCCTCTGCGCCACAGCACCCAGCGCGAGGGCGCTCCCGGCGCACACGGCGGTGTGCAGCGCGCCCCACCCGCGGTGGTCCCGCCACAACACCCGCTCCACGGCCCCGGCGGCCCGCCCGAACACGGCGACCGGATGCCCACGGCGCGGATCGCCGAGCAGATGGTCACCGAGGAGGCCGGCGGCGGCGCCGTACGCGAAGACGCGATCGGCACGCATCGGCTCAGCCGGCCGTGGGGTGGGGCAGCGACCTGGTACTGGTCCTGTACGTCACACGGCAGGCTGGCATGGCGACATGTCCTCACTCAGGGTGTCCACGCCCTGGTTCGACGAGACCGGCGGTGAGAGTTCCTGGCTCCCGGGGCTTACTACCCCGGTGACAGTGGCGGGACCGCGCCGGACTTGCACCGGCTTCCTCTCGCGCCGCCGTAGCTGGCTTCGGCAGTCCACCACGCGCCCGAACGGCAGTCAACTTGCCGTTGACCTGCGACGGGGGAGTGTGCTGAGGCCCACACCCGGCGCCCTGAACCCTGCATGAGAAACCCGCGGGGGGGGGGGGGGGGGGGGGGGGGGGGGGGGGGGGGCGCCGGGGGGGGGCGGGGGGGGGGCGGCGCCCCGCCCCCCCCCCCCCCCCCCCCCCCCCCCCCGCCCCCCCCCCCCCGCGCCCCCCCCCCCCCCCCCCCCCCCCCCCCCCCCCCCCCCCCCGGGACGTGGAGAAAGCCGGTCCGGCCGCGGCCTCAGGCCTTGGCGATCACCAGATGGATTCCGTACGCCACGGCCGCCGCGCAGCCCGCGAAGGCCACGTATGCGCCGGCCACCGCCAGGGATGCCGAGTTGCCCTGCGCCACGGCCCGCTCGCGGCGCGACAGGCCCATGATGCCGAGGGTGAACAGGGCCACGAGGCCCACCGTGACCGCGAGGCTGACGCCGAAGACGGAGCCCAGGGCTGCCCAGTCGATCTTCATGCTGCTTCTCTTCCTTCGTACCGGGTGGGCGGGCTCAGACGGCCGCGGCCGGCGGGGTCGCCGGGTCGGGGACGGCGCTCACGGGGGCCGGGGCGGGGATCGTGGCCGTCAGGTCCTCGGTCACCGTGCCCGCCGGGGGCGGGGTCACGGCGGCGATCGCCGTGGTCACCACGCCGGGCGGCTCCTCGCTCTCGTTGACATTCGACGCGTCGATGACCTCGCGCCGGGAGATCTTCCAGATGGCCGCACTGGCGACGACCAGGAAGACGGCGACGACGGCGGTGCCCCAGTCGCCGAGATCCGTCACGGACTCCGCGCCCGCACCGACCAGCGCCGCGGCCGGCAGCGTCAGGCACCAGGCCACGAGCATGCGGGTGGCCGTCGACCAGCGGACCACTCCGCCCTTGCGGCCGAGGCCGGCGCCCATCACCGAACCGGAGACCGAGTGGGTGGTGGAGAGGGAGAAGCCGAGGTGCGAGGAGGCCAGGATGACCGTGGCCGCACTGGTCTGGGCGGCGAAGCCCTGCTGCGGCTGGAGCTCGGTCAGGCCCTTGCCCATGGTGCGGATGATGCGCCAGCCGCCGAGCCAGGTGCCGAGCGCGATGGCGAGGCCCGCGGAGAGGATGACCCAGGTGGGCGGGTCGGAGTCGGGAGCGACGGCGCCGCCGGCGACCAGGGCGAGGGTGATGATGCCCATCGTCTTCTGTGCGTCGTTGGTGCCGTGGGCCAGCGAGACCAGGCCCGCGGAGGCGATCTGGCCGACGCGGTAGCCCTTCTCGGCGGCCTTGCCGTCGGCCTTCTTGCCGAGGGTGTACGAGAGCCGGGTCGCGAGCAGCGCTGCCAGGCCCGCGACGATCGGGGCGGCGAGCGCCGGGATGAGCACCTTGGTGACGAGCACGTCACCGTGCACCGCGCCCATGCCGGCCGAGGCGATGGTGGCGCCGATCAGGCCGCCCATCAGGGCGTGCGAGGAACTGGAGGGAAGCCCGACGAGCCAGGTCAGCAGGTTCCAGAGGATCGCGCCGACCAGCGCCGCGAAGATGACCTCGGGACGTATGCCGGTCTCGTCGACGAGACCCTTGGAGATCGTGTTGGCGACCTCCACGGAGAGGAAGGCACCCGCAAGGTTCAGCACGGCGGACATGGCCACCGCGACCTTGGGCTTGAGCGCGCCGGTCGAGATGGTGGTGGCCATCGCGTTGGCGGTGTCGTGGAAACCGTTCGTGAAATCAAACGCGAGTGCGGTTACCACCACAATCGCGAGGATCAGCGAGAAGTTTTCCATTTACCCAGGCAATCGTTCGAAGTCAACGGTCGGTTGACCGTAGGCAACCTGGGTGAACGGAAGATGAACTGAGGGCGGCTGCACGATGTCTGGATGAGGGGGTCGCCGCTCCGCCCTGGTCCCGGCGACCCCCGCTCCCGCGGTGCCCCTTGGTCAGTAGCCCCGGGCGAACTTCCTCAGCTGGGTCCGGGACCCGTTGAAGAGATTCTGGTCACCCGGCAGTCCGCCGCTGTTGTCGTACTGCCAGAAGGTCCAGAACGACCAGCCGGCCGGCAGGGAACCGGAGGTCCCGGACCCGTGACGGGCTATCCACAGCGCGTGGTTCGAGGCGAACGCGCTGCTTCCGCCGGTGCAGGTGTTCCACCAGTGGGTGGTCGTGTAGATCACGGGGTGGCGGCCGGTGAGCCGCTTCACCTCGCCGCTGAACGCCTTGATCCAGCCGACCATGCGCGCCTTGCTCAGGCCGTAG
Organism: Streptomyces sp. NPDC049541; assembly: GCF_044465725.1. Classification (NCBI taxonomy): domain Bacteria; kingdom Bacillati; phylum Actinomycetota; class Actinomycetes; order Kitasatosporales; family Streptomycetaceae; genus Streptomyces; species Streptomyces sp. NPDC049541. The sequence continues at coordinate 1,502,882 of NZ_JBITLY010000001.1, forward strand.
CACCCGTGCTTGGGGCTGTACGGGTTGTATTCGATGTCGAGGGCGGGCGGCAGCGTCCAGCCGTCCGACCTCCAGCCGCCGCCGTGGTTCACGAAGTACGCCGCCTGCGCCCTGCCCGACGACTTGTCCGGCAGTGCGAAGTGGTAGGCGCCGCGGATGATGCCGGCGCTGCGGGCGCCGTTGTACTGCTGCCCGAAGTACGGGTTGCGGTAGTTCGTGGACTCGGTCGCCTTGACGTAGACGAACCTGGCGCCCTTGGCCTTCGCGCCCGACCAGTCGACGTTCTTCTGGTGCGAGGAGACGTCGTGCCCCTGCGGCAGACTCGCCGCCGAGGCCGGAAGCCCGGCGAGAGCCGCCCCGGTGACGGTGAGCGCCGCCACGGAGACCGCGAGAACGCGGGTGCGGCGGCGCAGCGGTTTGTGATCACGAGCCATGTTTCCCCCCGGAATGGCGACGTGCACGACAAAACAACGGGAGATTACTGGAAGGTCGTCGAATGCCCGGTGATCTCCGGCCAAGAATGGAGAGAGGCTGATATGTCCCTGTAAGGGGCCTTTCGGAGGCGTGGCTTCCGCCCTAAAGTGCCCCGCCCGACGGCGCGGCGGAGGTGCGCCTGGCAGGATCGCGGCATGGCTGAGCAGCGGCGGGACCAGCGAGGCGAACGGGATGCGCGGGACGGTGTGCAGGACGTGCCGGAGCGCTGGGGGAGGGGCGTGAGTGCCGAGGTGGGACACGCCTGGGAGGCGCTCGTCGCGACCGCCCGCCGCACGGTCGCCGACGGTCTCGTCGTCGGCACCTCCGGCAATGTCTCGGTGCGCGTCGGGGACACCGTGCTGGTCACACCCTCGGGCGTGCCCTACGACCGGCTCACGCCCGAGGACCTGACCGGCGTCGACCTCGACGGCCGCCAGGTGCTCGGCACCCTCGTCCCGACGAGCGAACTCCCCATGCACCTCGCGATCCACCGGACCACCGACGCCCGCGCCGTGGTCCACACCCACGCCGTGCACGCGACGGCCGTCTCGACGCTCGTCCCCGAGCTCCCGGCGATCCACTACATGGCCGGCGCCCTCGGCGGACCCGTCCGAGTTGCCCCCTATGCGACATACGGCAGCGACGAGTTGGCCGAGAACATGCTCCACGCCCTCGCCGACCGCACCGCCTGCCTGCTGCAGAACCACGGCACGATGGCCTACGGCGCCACCCTCGACCAGGCCTACGACCGCACGGCCCAATTGGAGTGGATGTGCCGCCTGTGGCTGACGGCCTCCTCGGTGCCGGGCCTGTCCCCGACACTGCTGTCCCGCGAGCAGATGGCGGAGGCGGGGGAGAAGCTGCGGGGTTACGGGCAACGGAAGTGAGGCCCGGGGCACCGCACTCGGGGCGAGCGGGCACACCCCGCCGCGATCCGCATCACCCCGCCCCGTCCTCCCGCTGGCCGGTGGCCGGGTCCGCCAGGACACTGGACGGGTGCGCACAGTCAAAGCGACGGCCGCAGCCGTCACCGTAGCCCTGGCGGCCGGCGCGGCAAGCGTGGCCGCCGGCCGGTTCGCGAGCGACGCGGCGCTCAAGGCGCCACCGGGCCGGCCCCTGCCCACCGAACCCCAGCTCACCGTGCACGCCACGGCCGCCGGACAGATCGCGCTCACCCGCGACCTGGCGGCCATGCGGCCCGGCACCTACGGCCTCGCGGGCGACGGCACCCACGCGGTCGTGGGACCCGTCCTCGCCACGGCAACGCACTCCGCCGACACCGTCGTCCGCCGCCTGGAGCGGGTCACCCACGGCACCCTGGAGCCCGGCGACAAGGTCTGGCTGACCCCGAACCTGCACACCGGCGACCCCGGAAGCGCCCTCGGCCTGCCCCAAACCGACGTCGCCATCCCCGGCGAACTCGGCTCCCTGCCCGCCTGGTTCGTGCCCGGTGTGCGGGACACCTGGGTGATCGCCGTGCACGGTCTGGGAGCCACCCGCGAACTCACCATGAACATCATGGAGTTCCTGCACCGCCAGCGCTTCCCGGTGCTCGCCCTCGCCTACCGCGGCGACCCCGGCGCGCCCCGCTCCCAGGACGGCCTGAGCCACCTCGGCGAGACGGAGTGGCGCGACGTGGACGCCGCGATCCGGCACGCCGTCAGCCACGGCGCCCGACAGGTCGTCCTGCACGGCTGGTCGACCGGCGCCACCATGGCGCTGCGCGCCGCCGCCCACTCCGGACTGCGCGACAGCATCTCCGGACTGGTCCTGGACTCCCCGGTGCTCAGCTGGGCCACGACGCTGCGCGCCCTCGCCGCCGCCCGCCGCACACCGGGCGCACTGCTGCCGCTCGCCGTGCGGGCCGCCCAGGGGCGTACCGGCATGGAGCGCGAGCGCACCGCCGAGGCCGAGCGGCTCACCGTGCCGACGCTGATATTCCACGGTCCGGACGACACCCTCGCCCCCTGGGAGCACTCGCGCCGGCTCGCCCACGCCCGTCCCAACCTGATCGCTCTGCGCACGGTCCCGAACGCTCCCCACTCAGCGATGTGGAACGCCGACCCGGAGGCCTACGAAGAAGCCTTGCGCCGCTTCCTGACCCCGCTGATGTGACCGCTCCCGCCGGCCTCTCGCCGCGTTCCCGCACCGCTCGCGCGACCCCGTCCGGCGCCCCCGCCCGCGGCGTCGGGCCGGAGCGGAACTGAACAGTCGGCACCATTCCGTTTAAGGCCCTACCACTGGCCTGTTCCCGTCCCCGCGCCGCCCGCCGGACCCCGTGCGTTGGCCAGTCCCGTCGCCCGCCGTGACATTCCGTTTGGGTTTTCGGACCGTCAACCGGAAGACTGCACCCGTGACGTCCCGTATCCCGCGCGACTCCAGGCTTCGACTCGTCGGCCCGCGAACCCTGTCCGCCGCCCCCAGAGCCGTGAACCAGCGCCGCCCACGCCGCGCCGCACCCCGCCCTCCGGAGGGCACCCCGGCACCCGCGGAGCTGGCCAGAATGGCTCGCTCCCAGCTGGCCGCCGCGGCCCGTGTCGCCCGCTGGGCCGACGCCGCGCTCGGCCCGGGCAGCGACGGCGCGACCGCCGACGGCAAGGCCACCCTCGCCGACGCGACCGCCGAACGGGCCGCCCGGGACCTCGGCCTGACCGTGGCTCAGGTCCGCGCCGACTGGGACACCGCCCGCCTCGCGGGCCTCGTCGAGGTGCACGGTGACAGCGCCCGCCCCGGCTGGCGGCTGCGCGCCTGGAACCGCGACGACAGCGCCGTCCTGCGCGGCTGGGTCGCCCTCTTCGACGCCTGGTCCCTCGCCCACGGCGAGCCCGCGGACCACGAGCCCGCCGCTGTCGCCGAGGTCGTCTCGGCCATGCCCCAGGTGCTCTCCTTCCTCCAGCTGTCCGCCGGGCCCGTCCCGGTCGACCAGCTCCTCGACCTCCTGGAGCAGCGGGTCACCGAACTGCGCACCGAGCGCTGCGAGATCCCCTACGGCCCGCAGCCCGAGCCCGCCGAGCAGCCCGCGGCCCTCGACGCCCCGCTCGCACCCCTCCTCGACTGGGCCCTGCACGCCCTCGCCTCCGTCGGCGCCCTCACCTACGGCGGCGGACAGGCCACCCTCACCCCGCTCGGCAGCTGGGCCGTCTGGGTCAAGCTGGAGCAGATCTGCGTCGCCGCGCAGAGCCCCGCCGGGAACATCGAGGTCGCCGCCGACGTGATGCTCCGCGGCTGCGCCCAGCTGCGCCCCAACGCCGCCCGCGCCGAATACCGCGCCTGGCTCGCCGCCCGTCCCGTCGGCAGCGCCGTCACCGAGCTCATCGCCGCCGCCCGCGGCGACGACGCCCTGCTGCGCGGCCTCGCCTTCGAGGCCCTGCGCGTGGTCGGCGCGCCCGCCGAGCCAGACGTCCGTGCGGTGGCCGAGGAGCCGACCCTGCGCCCGTACGCCCTCCTCTGGCTGGCCGAGCACGACGGCGTCGACCCCGAGGACGCCCACGAGGTCCTCACCCGTGAGGAGGCCACCTGGCTGTGGGTCGACACCGCCGCCGCGGTCGCCGACCACGGCGAGGCCCCGATGCTCGTACGCCACCTGGAGTCGGCAGTACAGCCGACGGTCCCCCTCCTCCTGGAAGAGGTACGCGCGGTCGGCCACCCCCGCACCGTCCAGGTCCTGGTCGCGCTCGCGGCGGCCCACCCGGACCCGGCCCTGGCAAAGGCCGTGCGCCGCGCCGCCTTCCAAGTGCACACCGGCGGCAGCTGAGCAGGGACAAAGATCCTCGGCGGCCCGACAGCGGCTTTCCGTCCGGCGGCCCAGCGGAGGCTTCTGGTCCGGTGGTCGGGCGGCGCTTTCAGGTTGGCGGTCGGGCGGCGGCTTCTGGGTCCGGCGGTCGGGCAGCGGCTCTCAGGTCGGCGGTCGGACGGCGGCTTTCCGTCCGGCGGCCCAGCGGAGGCTTCTGGTCCGGTGGTCGGGCGGCGCTTTCAGGTTGGCGGTCGGGCGGCGGCTTCTGGGTCCGGCGGTCGGGCAGCGGCTCTCAGGTCGGCGGTCGGACGGCGGCTTTCAGGTTGGTGGTCGGCAGCGGCTTTCAGGGGCGCGGGGAACTGCGCGACAAGCCACGACGGCGCCGCAGTCGCACGACGGCATACCGCGGCGCATCGCTGGGCGCCAGGCGCCGCCCCGCACCCGCCCTTGCGTGCCGTACGTCACGCCGAGGCGCTGACCGTCGCCCAGCCCTGCCCGGCGTCGTCATGGACGCCCCAGCTCATCGCCGTCGACGACCTGGGCCGGATCACCCCGCACCGCACAGCCTCCGGCAACGACGTCCCCGGCAGGCGGTCCGAACACCCGAACACAGAAAAAGTGCTTGCACGGCCCCGTTAGACTTGGCCCATGGCCATTCTCCTCGCGCATTAGACGGCGGGAACGCCTCAGCCGCCCACCCGTCAACCCTTTCTGCCCAGGAGCCTGTCCGTGATCTCCGCCTCCGGTATCGAGCTGCGCGCCGGTGCCCGCGTCCTCATCGAGTCCGCCTCCTTCCGTATCGCCAAGGGCGACCGCATCGGCCTGGTCGGCCGCAACGGCGCCGGCAAGACCACCCTCACCAAGGTCCTGGCCGGCGAGGGCATCCCGGCCGGCGGCACGGTGACCCGCTCCGGAGAGGTCGGCTACCTCCCGCAGGACCCCCGCACCGGAGACCTCGACATCCTCGCCCGCGACCGCATCCTCTCGGCGCGAGGTCTCGACGTACTCATCCGCAAGATGCGCGAGAACGAGCAGCGCATCGCGAACGGCCAGGGCGCGACCCGCGAGAAGGCCCTCAAGCAGTACGAGCGCCAGGAGACGGAGTTCCTCACCAAGGGCGGGTACGCCGCCGAGGCCGAGGCCGCCACCATCGCCGCCGCGCTGAACCTGCCCGACCGGGTGCTCGGCCAGCCGCTGCACACGCTCTCCGGCGGTCAGCGCCGCCGTATCGAACTGGCCCGCATCCTGTTCTCCGACGCGGACACCCTGCTGCTCGACGAGCCGACGAACCACCTCGACGCCGACTCGATCGTCTGGCTGCGCGACTACCTGAAGACCTACCGCGGCGGCTTCATCGTGATCTCCCACGACGTCGACCTGGTCGAGACGGTCGTCAACAAGGTGTTCTACCTGGACGCCAACCGCGCCCAGATCGACATCTACAACATGGGCTGGAAGCTCTACCAGCAGCAGCGCGAGGCCGACGAGAAGCGCCGCAAGCGCGAGCGGGCCAACGCCGAGAAGAAGGCCGCCGCCCTGCATTCGCAGGCCGACAAGATGCGCGCCAAGGCCACCAAGACGGTCGCCGCGCAGAACATGGCCCGGCGCGCGGACAAGCTGCTCTCCGGCCTGGAGGCGGTGCGCCAGAGCGACAAGGTCGCCAAGCTGCGCTTCCCCGAGCCCGCGCCGTGCGGCAAGACGCCGCTCACCGCAGAGGGACTGTCCAAGTCGTACGGCTCGCTGGAGATCTTCACCGACGTCGACCTGGCCATCGACAAGGGCTCCCGCGTCGTCATCCTCGGCCTCAACGGCGCCGGCAAGACGACCCTGCTGCGCCTGCTCGGCGGCGTCGAGAAGCCCGACACCGGCGAGGTGGTCCAGGGCCACGGACTCAAGCTCGGCTACTACGCGCAGGAGCACGAGACCCTCGACCCGGAGCGCTCGGTCCTGGAGAACATGCGCTCCTCCGCCCCCGACCTGGACCTCGTCGAGGTCCGCAAGGTGCTCGGCTCGTTCCTGTTCTCCGGCGACGACGTCGACAAGCCGGCCGGCGTGCTGTCCGGCGGCGAGAAGACCCGCCTGGCCCTCGCGACCCTGGTCGTCTCCTCCGCGAACGTCCTGCTGCTCGACGAGCCGACCAACAACCTCGACCCCGCCAGCCGCGAGGAGATCCTCGGCGCCCTGCGCACCTACAAGGGCGCGGTCGTCCTGGTCACCCACGACGAGGGCGCCGTCGAGGCGCTGCAGCCCGAGCGGATCATCCTGCTGCCGGACGGCGTCGAGGACCTGTGGGGCGCGGACTACGCGGATCTGGTCGCCCTCGCCTGAGCGCGGTGGATCGTCAGCGCAGCTTGATCGAAGGCGTGATCCACAGCGTATGGATCATTCGGCCGATCCGTGATCCATCATCTGTGTGAGATCTCCTCGTACCGAGGTGTGTCCTACATCCATTTCACGGCCGAGCCCTTTATCGACAAGGGCTCGGCCGCCGTACGTCCCTGACCTGGCACTTCATAAAAGAACCCGTTCGGCGGTACGAACGCAGCCGGGAGGAATTACGGATTCCGCTTGTGGGGATGCGCTCCTGTCGTCAAAACCCTGTCTCACGGACCTTGCCGAATGGGTGGCCATGAAAGCCCGGAGGGGTGATCATGAGGGGACCAGAGCGCACTTCCCATGAGGAGGCACGGGTGGCCGAGACTCTGAAGAAGGGCAGCCGGGTAACCGGCGCCGCGCGCGACAAGCTCGCGGCAGACCTGAAGAAGAAGTACGACTCCGGTGCGAGCATTCGGGCGCTGGCCGAGGAAACCGGCCGCTCGTATGGCTTCGTACACCGGATGCTCAGTGAGTCGGGCGTCACGCTCCGTGGGCGTGGCGGGGCGACGCGGGGCAAGAAGGCCGCCTCGTCCTGATCCCGGGCGGCCCATCGGCTTCGATGGTGGCCACCCGGTCGGTCGGCAGATCGGCCGGGTGGTTACTGTGCAGTCACTTAGCTTTGCGCTTTAGCTTGCTCTGCTGACCGCACTCATCGGAGGCACTCCATGGCTTCGCCCGCCCAGGACCTCGGTCCGGTACTCGACAAGGACGGCGTACGGCTCACCGTCGACGACGCGATCGCCACGGTGACGCTGACCAACCCGGCCAAGCGCAACGCGCAGAGCCCCGCGATGTGGCGTGCGCTCGCCGAGGCCGGGCGGGTCCTGCCGGGCTCCGTCCGCGTCGTCGTGCTGCGCGCCGAGGGGCAGTCCTTCTCGGCCGGGCTCGACCGGCAGATGTTCACGCCCGAGGGAATCGAGGGCGAGCCGACGTTCATCGACCTCGCGCGCAGCAGCGACGGTGAACTCGACGCGAGCATCGCCGAGTTCCAGGCCGGTTTCACCTGGTGGCGGCGGAGCGACCTCGTGTCCATCGCCGCCGTCCAGGGCCACGCCATCGGCGCGGGCTTCCAGCTCGCACTCGCCTGTGACCTGCGCGTCGTCGCCGACGACGTGCAGTTCGCCATGCGCGAGACCAGCCTCGGGCTGGTGCCGGACCTGACGGGGACGCATCCGCTGGTGGGACTGGTCGGCTATGCCCGCGCGCTGGAGATCTGTGCGACCGGGCGCGCCGTCCTGGCCGAGGAGGCCGTCAGCACGGGTCTCGCCAACCTCGCGGTGCCGGGCGACCAGCTCGACGGGGCGGTGAGGGATCTGGCGTCGGCGATTCTGGCTGCGCCGCGGGATGCCGTGATCGAGACCAAGGCGCTGATCCGTGGGGCCCAGGGGCGGTCCTTCGATGAGCAGCGTGCCGCCGAGCGGGCCGCTCAGGCTCGGCGGCTGCGGGATCTTGCCGGGCTCGGTGAGTGAGCCTCCGGCGGTGGTGCGGTATTTGTCTGCGGCGCCGTTGTGGCTGGTCGCGCCCGCGCGGCGGAGCCGCACATTGACACAGCCCCGCGCCCCTTTGGGGCGCGTCAGCTGACCGCAGTTACCAGCACCGCCACCGTCGGGTGATCCGGTAGCGAGGCGGTGACCGCTGTGCGGACCTGCCGGGCCACGTCCGATGCCCGGTGGTTCGCGCTCACCGCTAGTTCCACGCGCGCGTGGCGGTGCGGGAGTGCGCCCTCCTCATGGAGGGCCGTGATGTGCACCGCTGCCCGGCCCAGGCCGCCCGTCAGACGGGTGACGCCCGGGACCATCAGGGCGGCGGTCGCCGCGCGCAGTTCGTCCGCGTCGTCGGGCTCCGCGGCGGGCGGCGGTGCCGGTGCTCGTACCGGGGCGGGTTCCGGGTCCTCGTCCAGCAGGGCCGTCACCCGCAGGTCGACCTCGGCCACCGCCAGGCCGAGGAGTTCTGTCGCCGCGGCTTCCAACGTCGTACGCACCAGGGCCGCCGTCGTCGGCAGTGGCTCGGACGCCGTCGTGGCGAAGTCCGCCGTCACACGCAGCGGTCCGGGCGGAAGGGCGCTCGGCGGCGGCGGTACGGCGGGGTCGTCGGCGGTGTCCGGGGCGGCGAGCGCGATGCGGAGCGCGTCCAGCCGTACCCCGCGCAGTTCCCGGGTCGCGCGCCGGAGCACCGCCTCGGCCGCCTCCTCCGAGATCCACGCGCCGTCGTGAGGTCCGCCCAGCGGCAGGAGTCTGCCGAGGCCCAACTGATGCCGCACTGCGTGCGCCCACTGTTCCGTCGTCATTCCTCCAGCCTGCCGCATCCCCGGCGCGCGGCGGCGGAACCCCGCTTACCGTGGTGGTAGGACGACGAACCGAAAGGGACGTGCGGCGATGACCGATATGACGGAGCAGGGCCGGACGAGGAACCCGCAAGGGACGAGCGAGGTGACGGACCCCCCGACGATGCGCAAGGCGCAGCCGACGCGGCGCGGCGGAGGAGACCCCGCCACCCGGGGGCGGACGACGATCGCCGACGGGGTCGTGGAGAAGATCGCCGGGCTGGCCGCCCGGGACGTGGTCGGCGTACACGCCCTGGGCAGCGGGCTCAGCCGCACCTTCGGAGCCGTGCGCGACCGGGTGCCCGGAGGGTCGAAGTCCGTGACGCGGGGCGTGAAGGTCGAGGTCGGCGAGGTGCAGACGGCGCTCGACCTGGAGATCGTGGTCGAGTACGGCGTCTCGATCTCCGACGTCGCCCACGCCGTGCGGGAGAACGTCATCGCAGCGGTGGAGCGGATGGCGGGCCTGGAGGTCGTCGAGGTCAACATCGCGGTGAGCGATGTGAAGCTGCCGGAGGAAGAGGACGAGGAGCCGGAGACCCGGCTTCAATGACCTGCCGACGACCGGACAACCGCACCGCTGAGGGGAGCGCACGATGAGCAGGGCCGTGGTCGGCATGATCGCCGGAATGGCGCTGGGCTTCGCCGGATACTTCGGCGGTTTCGGCGCCTTCGTGCTGGTGGCCGCCCTGGGCGCCATCGGGTTCGTCGTCGGCCGGTTCCTGGAGGGGGATCTGGAGATCGGCGACTTCTTCCGTACGCGTGACGACCGTCGGCGGTGAGCACGGTGAGCGGCGGTGTCGGTGAGCTGCGCAGACCCCCGGCCGCCGTCGCGCCCGGCGAGCGCGGGGCCACCAGGATCGCCGACCGGGTGGTCGCGAAGATCGCCTCCCAGGCGGCCAGGGAGAGCCTCAGTGACCAGACCGAGGACAGCTCACCCGCGCACGCCACCGTCGTCGTCCACCATGAAGCCGCACACGTGCGCGTCCACATCGAACTCGACTATCCCTGCGACATCGGCGCCCGCTGCGCGGATGTGCGTCGACATGTCGCTTCGCGGGTAGGCGCGTTGGTGGGCATGGAGGTGCCGGAGGTCGCCGTCCACGTGGAGCGGCTGCATCTGACCCCGGCGCACGGCGTGGCACAGGGGAGGACGCGATGAGCGAGCCCCAGGGCTCCGAGGGCACCACACAACGACTGCCGGTCATCGAGAAGGCACCCGCCGACGAACCGGCCTACGGGCCCCCGCCGTCCGGCCGCGACGGCGACCAGGGCCGCTTCTGGTCGGCGCGCCGCGTCCCCGCGGGCATCGTGTCGTTGCTGGTCCTGTCGGTCGCGGGCCTGTTCCTGTACGACATCGCGGCCGTACGGGCGCACCGGCCCGCGATGGCCTGGCGGCGCGAACTCGCCCGTCAGCTCGCAGAGCGCCACCTCGACGACACCTGGGTGCTCGTCGGCGCCGGGGTCGCCGCCGCCCTCGGCCTCTGGCTGCTCGTGCTGGCGCTCACGCCCGGCCTGCGCGGGGTCCTGCCGATGCGGCGCACCCACGTCGACGTCCGCGCCGGACTGCACCGCGAGGCGGCCGCCTTCGTGCTGCGCGACCGCGCCATGGAGGTCGCCGGCGTCCAGTCCGTACGGGTCCGGATGCGCCGCACCCGCGCCGATGTGTACGCCCTCTCGCACTTCCGCGAACTGGGCGACGTACGCGCCGACCTGATCGCCACGCTCGACGAGGCGATCAGCGGCCTGGGGCTCACCCACCCGCCCGCGCTGTCCGTGCACGTACGGCGTCCCGGACGGAAGGGGTGAGGGCGGTGCCCAGGATCGTCAACCGGGTGCTGATCGGGATCGTCGGACTCGTCCTGCTCGTGGTCGGCGGTTCGGTCCTGGCCGTCGGGCTGGGCGCTCCGCCCCCGTCCTGGTGGATCCACCACGGCCGGCACGACGTCCTGCTCAGCGATGCCGAACGCACCCGCTGGCAGGGCTCCGGCTGGTGGTGGCCGACCGTCATCGCGGCACTGGCCGTCCTGGTGCTGCTCGCCCTGTGGTGGCTGACCGCGGTCCTGCGCCGGCGCCGCCTCACCGAGGTCCTGGTGGACACCGGCGACGGCGAGGGCGCACTGCTGCGGGGCCGGGCCCTGGAGGGCGTACTGGCGAGCGAGGCGGGCGCGCTGGAGGGCGTGGCGCATGCCCACGTCCAGTTGACCGGTCGCCGCACCGCCCCCGAGGCACGCGTGCGACTCCACCTGGAACCGCACGTGGACCCGGGAACGGCCCTGCACGACCTCACGACCCGGGCCCTGACGCACGCACGCAATTCCGCGGGTCTCGCCGCATTTCCCGCAGAGGTGCGGATGAAAGGCGTCAAACACCGCGCGGAAAGGGTGAGTTGACCTCTTTGCGCTGCTTTCGGCGGGCTTTCAGAATCCGTGCCGCATTCCGCCGTCGACCGGGACCATGATTCCCGTCAGATAGGAAGCCGCCGGGGACAACAGGAAGGCAGCCGTCCGCCCGAACTCCTCCGGGGTGCCATAACGCCGCAGCGGAATACGGGATTCGTTGGCGGCCCGTGTCGCCTCGGGGTCCGCGGACAGCCCGTCCAGCTCGCGCACGCGGTCCGTGTCGATACGTGACGGCAGCAGACCCACGACGCGAATTCCGCGCGGACCGAGCTCGTCGGCGAGCGACTTGGCGAACCCGGCGAGTCCCGGGCGAAGCCCGTTGGAAATCGTCAGTCCCGGAATCGGCTCATGCACCGACCCGGACAGCACGAACCCGATGACACCCCCGGCCTCCAACTCACCGGCCGCCGCGCGAGCGAGCCGTACCGCTCCCAGGAACACCGAGTCGAAGGCCGCCCGCCACTGCTCGTCCGTGTTGTCGGCGACGAACCCCGGCGCCGGCCCACCCACACTCACGAGAATCCCGTCGAACCCCCCGAACCGCTCACGCGCCGCCGCGATCAGCCGCGCCGGTGCCTCCGGATCGGCGTTGTCGACGGCCAGCCCGACAGCGTTCGGCCCCAGCTTCTCCGCCGCGGCGCGCGCACGCGCCTCGTCCCGCCCCGTGACGACCACCTTCGCGCCGTCCGCGACGAGCTCACGCGCGGCGGCGTTGCCGAGGCCCCGCGTGGCCCCGGTGACGACATACACCCGGTCCTTCAGTCCAAGATCCATGGCCCCTATCCTGCCTCGTCGTCCCCGAACAGGGCGAGGGCGGTGTTCACCAGGCCGACGTGGCTGAAGGCCTGCGGGAAGTTGCCGAGCTGGCGGTCGTCGACGGGGTCGTACTCCTCGGAGAGCAGACCCACGTCGTTGGTGAGCCCCACCAGCCGTTCGAACAGCTCCCGTGCCTCCTTCGTGCGGCCCGTCATGTGCAGGGCGTCCGCGAGCCAGAACGAGCACACCAGGAACGTGCCCTCGTCGCCGGGCAGCCCGTCGACCGTCGTCTCGTCGGTGCTGTAGCGGCGCAGGAAGCCGCCGTGGTCCAGTTCCCGGCGGATCGCGTCGATGGTGCCGGCCACCCGCGGGTCGTCCGGGGGCAGGAATCCCACGCGCGGGATGAGCAGCAGCGCGGCGTCGAGTTCGCGGGAGCCGTAGGACTGGGTGAACGTGTTCCGCTCGGCGTCGAAGCCCTTCTCGCACACCTCGCGGTGCACCTCGTCGCGCAGTGCGCGCCAGCCGTCCAGGTCGCCGCGCAGCTTCGGGTTCTCCTCCAGCGTGCGCACGGCACGGTCGGCGGCCACCCACACCATGATCTTGGAGTGGACGAAGTGGCGCCGGCCGCCGCGCACCTCCCACAGCCCCTCGTCGGGCTGCCGCCACTCGGCGTGCAGCCAGTCCATCAGGGAGGCCTGGATCGCCCACATGTGCGGTTTGACGGACAGGCCCGCCTTCCGGGCCAGCCACAGCGAGTCCAGCACTTCGCCGTACACGTCCAACTGCAACTGGGTCACGGCCCCGTTGCCGATCCGTACGGGCGTCGAGTCCGCGAAGCCCGACAGCCACGGCAGCTCGAACTCGGGCAGCCGCCGCTCGCCCGCCAGGCCGTACATGATCTGCAGGTCGGCCGGGTCGCCCGCGACCGCGCGCAGCAGCCAGTCCCGCCACGCCTCGGCCTCCTCGTGGTAGCCGCAGGCCAGGAGCGCGCCGAGGGTGAGGGTGGAGTCGCGCAGCCAGCAGTAGCGGTAGTCCCAGTTGCGCACCCCGCCGAGCTCCTCCGGCAGGGAGGTGGTGGGGGCGGCGACGATGCCGCCGGTCGGCGCGTAGGTGAGGGCCTTGAGAGTGATCAGGGAGCGCATCACGGCATCGCGGTGGGGACCGTCGTAGCGGCATGCGGCGGACCACTTCTGCCAGTCCTTCACGCTGGAGTGCAGCGCCTTGTACGGGTCGATCCGGGGCGGACGCGGATGGTGCGAGGGGTGCCAGGTGAGCACGAACGCGACCTTCTCCCCCTTCTTGACGGTGAACTCCGAGTGCGTGCCGTAGTCCTCGCCCCAGGTGTGCACCGCGGGTTCGGTGCGCAGCCACACCGAGTCCGGGCCGGCGATCGCCACCCGCCGGCTGTCGGATCTGCGCATCCACGGCACGATCGAGCCGTAGTCGAAGCGCAGCCGCAGCGTGCTGCGCACGGTCACCTCGCCGTGCAGGCCCTCGACGATGCGTACGAGGTCGGGGGCGCGGTCGCGCTGGGGCATCAGGTCGGTGACGCGCACCGCGCCCTCGTCGGTCTCCCACTCGGTGTCCAGGACGAGGGTGTCGGGGCGGTAGGCACGGCGGGTGCAGTGGCCGGCGCCCTTGGGCGCGATGCGCCAGTGGCCGTTCTCCTTGTCGCCGAGCAGCTTGGCGAAGCAGGCCGGCGAGTCGAAGCGGGGCAGGCACAGCCAGTCGACGGAGCCGTCCCGGCCGACCAGGGCCGCGGTCTGTTCGTCGCCGATGAGGGCGTAGTCCTCGATACGGGGGTGCACGGAGGTGCGGGTTCCCGCAAGGGCCGCGGGGCAATCCGGGGTGGGGCCGGGGGAGTGACCGGCGGCCGGCTACACCGCTGCGGGTTCCGCTTCCTCCGACTGCTCCTTGGCGGCCGCTTCCTCCCGGTCCCGGCGCTCGCGCCGAACCAGCACCCACCAGCCCACCGGTACACCGGCGGCGAACAGCCACCACTGGATCATGTACGCGTAGTTCAGCGGGGCGTCCTCACTGCCGGGGTCGGAGATCTGCTCGGGACTGCCGCCCTTCGCCTCCGGTGCCGTCTGCTCGATGTAACCGCCGAGGACCGTGGCCCCGAGCCGCCGGGCCTGCTCCTCGCTGTTGATCAGCATGACCTGCCGGTCCGGCAGCCCCTTGATCTCCTTGATGCCGCTCGCCGCGGTCGTCTCGTCGGCCTTCAGCCGCCCCTGGATGGTGACCTTGCCGGCGGGCGGTGCGGGGATCTTCGGGAAGGTGGTCTGCGCCCCGTTCGCCGGGATCCAGCCGCGGTTGACCAGCACCACCTTGCCGTCCGTCAGGACGAACGGGGTCAGGACATGGAAGCCGACCTCGTCGTCGGCGTTGGTGCGGCGCCTGACGACTTCCTCGCGGGCGGTGTCGAAGGTGCCCGTCGCGGTGACGGTGCGGTACTTGTCGGCACTGGTGACCGCGTGTCCGGGGGAGGTGAGCTGCTCCACGGGGACCGGCTTGGCGTGCAGTGCCGCGGAGACCAGGTCGTTGCGGGCGGTGCGCATCTCGTAGCGGTGCTTCTGCCAGATGCCCAGCCTGATCATCGTGGGGATCAGGAGGAGGGCGATCAGGGTGAGAATCACCCACTGCCGGGACAACAGGAAGCGGTACACCCCACGACCGTACAACTCGGTCGCGGGGTGCATGAGGCCGGGTGGCGGGTCACACCTTGTCGACGATGCCCACCTTGCCCTCCTCGCGGGCGCAGTGCGCTCCGCAGAACCACTGACCGTCGACCTCGACCCCCTGCCCGATGATCTGGACACGACAGTGCTCGCACACCGGTGCCATGCGGTGGATCGCACAGGAGAAGCAGTCGAAGACGTGCACCGCTCCCTGCGCATGCACCTCGAAGGTCATTCCGTAGTCATTGCCACATACTTCACAGGTCGCCATGCGCCACAGGGTGAGCCGTCGCCGCTGCGCGGGCGAGCGGGCGGCGGGCGAGTCGCACGGCAATCACCCGTCCGTACGGGTCATCCGTCGGCGGGCTCCACATCCCTGAGCAGCTGCCCGAAGGCCGCCTCGTCCACCACCGGCGTCCCGTACTGCCGGGCCTTGACCACCTTCGACGTACCCGAGTCCGGGTCGTTGGTGACGAGCAGGCTGGTCAGCCGGGACAGGCTCGTCGCGACATGCAGCCCCGCCTCGACCGCGCGGTCCTCCAGCAGCTCCCGCTCGACGGAGGTGTCCCCGGAGAAGGCGATCCGCATGCCCTGTTTGAGCGGTTTGCCGTCTTCATAACGCCCTGGGTTGGGATACGGGCATGCGGGCCTTTTACGGGAGGGGCGCCAACTGCTCGGCCGATAGCTGCCGTAGCCGCTGCCCTGCTGTCCGATGTGCGGGGCCGGCCGGTCCGCCCACTCCGTCAGCGGCCGGCACTCGTGCAGCGGCAGCCGTACACCACCGGCCGCCGCGGCCGCGAGGCTCGGGCGGAACGCCTCCGCCAGCACCCGCGCGTCGTCCAGCGCGTGGTGCGCGCGCTGCTGTACGACGCCGAAGTGGGCTGCCAGCGACTCCAGCTTGTGGTTGGGCAGCGGCAGCCCGAGCTCCTTGGAGAGCGCGATGGTGCACAGCCGCTGCCGCACCGGCGCCTCGCGCTGCGCACGCGCGTACTCCCGCGCGATCATCTGCCAGTCGAAGACCGCGTTGTGTGCGACGAGCACCCGGCCCTCGAGCCGGGTCGCGAACTCCTCGGCGATGTCCTGGAAAAGGGGCGCGCCCTCGAGCGCCTCGCTCGTCAGACCGTGGATCCACACCGGCCCCGGGTCCCGCTCCGGGTTGACCATCGTGTACCAGTGGTCCTCGACCTCGCCGCGCGCGTCCAGCCGGTAGACAGCCGCGGAGATTATCCGGTCGTCCCGGGCCAGGCCGGTGGTCTCCACGTCAACGACCGCGTATCCCTGCGGATACGCGGCCGGCCACGCCGTGGGGGAGGACACTGCGGTCGGAAGGTCTTCGAGCATGGTCCCTGAGGATACGGCCCGGCACTGACAGTCCTGTCCGTCAGGTGGCCTTCCCCGCCGGTCTGTTCGAGTGCCGCGAATGGCGCGAATGTCTGTGCCCACGGCGTGGGAGTCAGCGCCCAGGCCCTGCTGCCGTACATCCACCAGCGTGACGACGATTCGTGGCAGATCCTCGACGCGCCTCCCCGGGGGCGTGCGTGATGGACCTTCAGGCGCCGCCTCTTCCTGGGCGCGCACGGCGGCAGGAAGCCCTCGCCGTTCCAGGAGGTGAAGCGGCCGCCGCACGAGTACCTGGACCGCCAGGTCCTCATCTGCGCGACCGACACCAAGCGCCGTGAAATGGCCCAGCGTTACGAGATCGGCGTCGACAACATGCCCCCGTGTGGCGGAACTGGCCGAGCCGCTCACCGAACCGCCGGCGGACGCGACCGGCCCGGCGTTCGCCCAGGGAGCGTCGGTACGGTTGTGGTGACCCCCGCGGTGGGATCCTCCCGGTGTGACGGAACCAACGCACGCCGGCGAGGCCCACGGGGGCGCACTGGGTGAGCGGCTGAACTGGCTGCGCGCGGCCGTGCTCGGCGCGAACGACGGCATCGTGTCCACGGCGGGCCTGGTGGTCGGTGTGGCCGGCGCGACGGACCACCGCTCGGCCCTGCTCACCGCCGGCCTCGCGGGTCTGCTCGCCGGATCGATGTCGATGGCTGCCGGGGAGTACGTGTCGGTCTCCACCCAGCGGGACTCGGAGATGGCCGCACTCGCCCTGGAACGGCGGGAGCTGCGCGAACAGCCCGAGGCCGAGCTGGAGGAACTCACCGGGCTGCTGCAGGAGCGGGGCATGTCCCACGAGGTCGCCAGGGAGGCCGCCGAGCAGCTGACCGAACGGGACGCACTCAGGGCGCACGCGCGCGTGGAGCTCGGCATCGACCCCGACGAGCTGACCAACCCCTGGCACGCGGCGTGGGCGAGCTTCCTCGCGTTCACCGTCGGCGCGCTGCTGCCGCTGCTGGCGATCGTCCTGCCGCCCGTTCCCTGGCGGCTCCCGGTCACCGTGGTCTCCGTGCTGGCCGCCCTCGTCCTCACCGGCTGGACCAGCGCACGCCTCGGCGGCGCCCGGCCCGGGCCGGCCGTGCTGCGCAACGTCGCGGGCGGAGCGCTGGCCATGGGCGTCACCTACGCGGCCGGGACGCTGCTGGGGGCGGCCGGGGTCTAGCAGGCCCGATTCCCGCTGGTCGGCGCCGCCCTCGGCGAGCGGCGGGTGTCCGCGGCGGCGTACCGTGAAGTGCGCCCGACCACCCCCCGAGCGCACCCTGACACCGCACGAGAAGGACCCCCGCCATGCGCGCCACCACCATCCACGCCCCGTACGACATGCGCGTGGAGGACGTGCCCGAGCCCGTGGTGCAGCTGCCCACCGACGCCGTGGTGCGGGTGCTGCGCGCCTGCATCTGCGGCAGCGACCTGTGGGCGTACCGCGGCGAGGCGGCCCGGCAGCCGGGGCAGCGCATCGGGCACGAGTTCCTCGGCGTCGTGGAGGAGACCGGCGGCGAGGTCTCGTCCGTCCGGCGGGGTGACCTCGTCGTCGCGCCCTTCATGTGGTCCGACGGTGTCTGCGACTACTGCCGCGAGGGCCTCACCACCTCCTGCGAGCACGGCGGCTTCTGGGGCTCCGTGGGGTACGACGGCGGCCAGGGCGAGGCGGTGCGCGTGCCGTTCGCCGACGGCACCCTCGTCCAACTCCCCAAGGACGCTGCCTCCGACGACCACCTGCTCTCCGCCCTGCTGACCCTCTCCGACGTCCTCGGCACCGGCCACCACGCGGCCCTCGGCGCGGGCGCCCGCCCGGGAGCCACGGTCGCCGTCGTCGGTGACGGAGCCGTCGGCCTGTGCGCGGTGCTCGCCGCCAGGCGGCTCGGCGCGGAGCGGATCATCGCCCTCGGCCGCCACCAGGTCCGCACCGACATCGCGCGCCGCTTCGGCGCCACCGAGGTCGTCGCCGAACGCGGCGAAGCGGCCGTCGAGGCCGTGCGCGAACTCACCCGCGGCCAGGGCGCACACGCCGTCGTCGAGGCCGTGGGGACCGAACAGTCCATGCGTACGGCGGTCGACATCACCCGCGACGGCGGTGCGATCGGCTTCGTCGGCGTGCCGCACGGCAGCGGCACCGGCCTCGACCTCGGCGTCATGTTCGACCGGAACATCGCACTGCGCGGCGGTGTCGCACCGGTCCGCGCCTACATCCCGGAGCTGCTGCCCGACGTCCTGGACGGCACCGTCGACGCCTCACCGGTCTTCGATCTGACGGTCGGTCTGGAGGGCGTCCCCGACGGCTACAAGGCGATGGACGAGCGCACGGCACTCAAGGTGCTCGTCACCAACGACTGACCGACCAGCGACTGACCGACCAGCGACTGACCGACCAGCGACTGACCGACCAGCGACTGACCGACCAGCGACTGACCGACCAGCGACTGACCGACCAGCGACTC
>NZ_JBITLY010000001.1:1521548-1560379 GCF_044465725.1 Streptomyces sp. NPDC049541
TGACCGTCACGACCAGCGGATCGGCAGCGGAAGCGCCGTCAGCAGCCCCGACACCAGGACCACCACCCCGAGCGCGGCGACCTCCATGCGCGCGGGGGAGCAGGCGGTCAGCGGGTCGGTGGCGCGGCGCAGCCGGATCCGCGCCCACAGGGCGAGCAGGGCGACGACGGCCACGAGGATCACCTTGCCGAGCAGAGTGCGCCCGTACGCCGTCGTCGCCAGCTGGTCCAGGATCGTGTGCGACGGCATACGGCGCAGCGAACTCCACACCCCGGTCGCGGTGATGGCGGCGAGCAGAACGGCCGCCACGCGCGCGTAGAGCCCCAGCAGGGCCGCGCCCGTCTCGGAGGGCCCCCACCGGCGCAGCGTCCGCAGTGTGTGCAGCAGACCGCCCGACCACAGCGTCGCGCACGTCAGGTGCACGACCGTCAGCCCCGAACCGAGCAGCGGACTGTGTTCGGTCGTGGGGTGCGCGCGCAGGGCTTCCGCGGTGATGATCGCCGCCAGCGGCCAGACCTGGGTGGCGGGGCGGCGCGAGAGGGCGCAGAGGCCGGCCGCGAGAAAGGCGTTGACCTCGACCAGCGCGAGCCTGCCGTCCCGCGAGTCGTAGAGCCCGCCGACGTTGATGTCGGCCAGGCTGTGCGGCACCAGGTTGCCGGTGGACACGACCGAGGCGAGACCCAGTGCGGCGACGAAACCGGCCGCGGCCGCATAGGGCGCCCAGCTGCGGGGCGCGGCTTGCGGGGCGCCGGGCAGCGAACGGGCCAGACGCTTGACGAACAACTCGCCCACCGGCACGCACAACGCGGCGAACAGCACCGCCCGCAGCAGGGCGATGCCGCTGACCCCGGGTGCGGCGGCCTCCCCCGTGCCGTGCAGCGCGACGGACGGCCCGAGCAGCGGTATCAGCGCGGCCAGGGCCACCAGGACGAGTACGGCGACGGCGCGGCCGGCCCGGGGGCGCCGTACGGGCTCCCCGGCCTCGGCTTCCCCCGCCGTGGGTCCTGTCAAGGTCACCTCACGATGTTCGCCAGCCGTCGCAGAACCGGGCAAGTGGAGTAAGACAACTGGGGTAAGGCATTCTGCTCACAGGTACGCTTTCGGGTGCTCCCGTGACTCAGACCCAGCGCGCGGAGTCCGTCCCCCAGGGGACCGGCGGCCGCGCCCAGTCGACGGGCCCGCCCGCGAACGACACCGGCGGCAGCGCGTACCGCAGCCGCCCCAGCGAGCTGTCCGTCTCGGCGAGCCAGGGACCGGGCCCCTCGTACGGGTCGACGCCCGCGGCACCGGCACCGATGCCGTTCACGAGCCACTCGGCGGTCCGCGCCAACGCCAGCCGTACCAGCCGGCCGCCACCCTCGTACGACTGCTCGGTCAGCGCCCGCAGCACCGCCGCCGCCAGCAGATAGCCCGTCCCGTGGTCGAGCGCCTGCGCGGGCAGCGCCCCCGGCTGCTCGGGCGAGCCCTCGAGGGCGGCGATCCCCGACGCCACCTGCACCAGGCTGTCGAAGCCCCGCCGCTCCCTCCACGGCCCGTACGCGCCCCAGGCCGACACCTGCGCCACGATCACCCCGGGCCGCCGCTCCGCGAGCGCGTGCGGCGACAGCCCGAACCGGTCCAGGGCGCCGGGCCGGTACCCGGTGACGACCACGTCCGCCGCCGCGAGCAGTTCCTCGAAGGTGCGCCGGTCGGCCGTCAGGTCCAGCGTCGTCGACCGCTTGCCGAAGCCCGTGTCGGCGTGCTGGTCGGGCAGTTCGGGCAGCTGTGGGGGGTCCACGCGCAGCACGTCCGCGCCCAGCAGGGCGAGCGTGCGGGTGGCGACCGGGCCGGCCAGCACCCGGGTCAGATCGAGGACGCGCAGCCCGGCCGCGGGCAGCAGGGGGGACCCGTTGAGCGGGGCGAGCACGCGCGCGTGCGTGGAGCCGAGCCGTGCGCGCTCCACCAGGGGCCGCGCGGCCACCTGTACGGCCTGCTCGTGCGTAGCCCATTCCTCGGGGGTGCGCAGTGCCACGGCCAGGCCCCCGGCCGCGTACACCGCCTCCTCGACCTCCGGCGCGGACCGCACGGCCAACGCGGCTTCGACGGCGGCCACGTCCTCCGGAACGCCCAGGGTGTCCAGCAGCCGCGCCCGGTGGTGCGGATAGTTGGCGTGCGTCCGCACCCATCCGTCCGCCGTCCGCCAGAACCGCGACAACGGCGCGAAGCCGACCGGCGCCCGGCCGTCGACCAGCAGATGCCGTTCGCTGTGGAAGGCCGCGGCGACAGCGCCGTCGTCCACCCGGACCGCGGGCACTTCGCGCAGCCCGCTGCGCCGTGCCCCGAGCTCGGCAGCGGCCAGCGCGCAGGCCCCGACGCAGGCCCGCGCCAACTCCCGTACGGGAAGGCGCCCCTGGAGAGCGCCCTCCCGCACCACGCCCGAGACCCGCGGGAGAAGGGCGGCGTCGCCGCCCAGCGCAGACCATGCGAACTTGATTGCAGTCATGACTGCACTATGCATCATTGACTGAATCAACATATGGAGGGACGGAGCGATCTACTCGGTGACCGCGTCCAGCGCGTCCACCGTGCCCCAGCCGTAGAAGCCGTTGTAGTTCTTCGGCCCCTCGCACACCGCGTCGACCTTGCCGTCCCCGTCGATGTCGTACGGGTCCGTGCACGCCGTGCGGTCGGCTTCGGCGTACAGCAGGGCCTTCACCAGGGCGGCAGAGGCGTGCGGATGGGTTGACTTGATCAATGCGGCGACCGCTGCCACATGCGGCGAGGCCATCGACGTACCGGCCATGTAGCCCCATTTGCCGCCCGGCAGCGTGCCGAGGATCAGTCCGCTGGTGGCCGGCGGGGCCGGGGCCTGGTAGCGGGTCGAGTCGCCGCCCGGAGCGGCCACGTCGATGATGCCCAGACCGTAGTTGGAGAACGACGACTTGATGCCCTTCGCGCCGGTCGCCGCCACAGTCACCACACCCGGCAGCTGGGTCGGTATGTCGAGGCACGTGGACGGGTCGACCACCCGGTCGGAGGGGGTGCCGTCGTTCGGCGAGGACGGGTCCGTGATCGAGTCCGAGGCCAGGTCGTACTTCTCGTTCCCGGCCGCGGCGACGTTGACCGTGCCCTTCCGCTCGGCGAACCGTGCGGCCCGGGTGACGGCGTCCACGAGCGCCTTCTGGTCCGGGTCGTCGGTGCAGTTGAAGTACCAGGGATCGGTGTAATAGCTGTTGTTGGTGACGTCGACGCCGTGCTCTGCCGCCCACACGAAGCCGCAGACCACGGCCTCGGTGTAGAAGTAGCCGTCCGGGTTCGCCACCTTGATGCCGGCGACCTTCACGCCCGGAGCGACACCGGTCATGCCGACACCGTTCTTCGCGGCCGCGATCTCGCCCGCCACATGCGTGCCGTGCGGGCTCTCCGAGGCGCTGGGCCGCCAGGCGCCGTCGGTCGTGTCCGGCTTGCCCGACACACAGTTGACCGAGGCGTTCCGGTTGAAGTTCGGCGCGATGTCGGGGTGCGTGTCGTCGACGCCGGTGTCGATCACGCCGACCGTGACCTTCGGGCTGCCGAGCGACCTCTCGTGCGCCTTGTCCGCCTTGATGGCGGCGAGGTCCCACTGCAGGGGCTCCAGCGGGTCCTGCCCGGCGGCGGCCTGAACGCCCTTCAGCTCCTCGGCCGTCAGCGCCCTCGGGGCGCCCACGTCGGTCGTCGACTGGGCGGGCAGCGGTGCGTTGCGGGTGTTGCCGGCCGACTCCACCCCGTGCACGGTGCGGATGGTCCTGGCGAAGCCGGGGTTCGCCGAGTGGACGACGATCACGCCGATCTCGTCGTACGACGTCACGATCGTGCCGCCGGCCTCGGCGATCGCCTTCTTCACATACGCCGGGGCTCCATGCCCGGGGCGGACGTTGACGACATAGCTGAGCGGGCTCGCGTCGGCGGCGGTCGCCGCCGGCGCGCTGCCCGCCGCCGCGGCCGTGCCGTTCGGCAGGAACGCGAGGGCCGTCGCCATCGCCATGCCGAGCGGGATCGCGAGCGCGCGGCGGTAGCGCGGGTGAGGCGCTGTCATGTGTCGGTGTCTCCAGTTCGTTCGCGGTGCGAGCGGTGGGTACGGACCGTGCGGGCGGTCCGGGGCGGCGCGGTCCCTGTCACCGCGCCGCCCGAGCAGGCACTGGATCTACTTCACTGCGCGCAGCGCGTTGACGATACCGAAACCGTAGAATCCGTTGATCTTTTTGCCGCCCACGCAGGTGGCGTCCACGACGCCGTCGCCGTTCCCGTCGTACGGGTCGGTCGGGCAGCCCGGGTTGTCGGCCTGCGCCTTGAGGAGGGCCTGCAGCTGGGCCGGAGTTGCCCATGGGTGCGTCGACTTCAGCAGCGCGGCGACGGCCGCGACATGCGGTGTGGCCATCGACGTGCCCTGCAGGAAGCCGTAGGAGTTGTTCGGCAGCGTGGAGAGGATTCGGCCGTTCTTCGACGGCGTGTCGGGGATCTTGTACTTGTCGCCGCCCGGCGCCGCGACGTCGACGACACCGTCGCCGTAACTGGAGTAGTACGACTTGGCGCCCGTGACACCGGTCGCGCTGACCGTGACCACACCCGGCAGCTGGGTCGGCACGTCGAAGCACTTGTGCGGGTCGACCGTCCGGGTGACCGGCGTCGAGTCGTCGGGGCTGGAGGCGTCGACGAGCGCGTCCGAGTCGAGGTCGTTGTTGGAGTTGCCCGCGGCCGCGACATTGAGCGTGCCCTTGCGCTGTGCATACAGCTGCGCCCTGTTGACCGAATCAACAATGGCACGCTGATCGGGGTCGTCCATGCAGTTGTACTGCCACGGATCAACGTAGTAGCTGTTGTTGGTGATCGCGACGCCGTGGTCGGCGGCGAACACGAAGGCGCACACCACGCTCTCCGGGAAGAACAGCTGGTTCGCGTCCGGCTGGGCCACCGTGATGCCGGAGACCTTCACACCGGGCGCGACCCCCGCGACGCCGATGCCGTTGCGGGCCGCGGCGATCTCGCCCGCCACATGGGTGCCGTGGTAGTGGTCGGCGTCCACCGGCCGCCAGGAGCCGTACGTCGTGTCCGCCTTGCCGCTCACGCAGTTCGCGGACTGCGAGGGCGAGAAGTTCGGGGCGATGTCGGGATGGGTGTCGTCGACGCCGACGTCGATCACGGCGACGGTCACCTTCTTGCTGCCCGGGTCGACCTTGGCGGCCTTGTCCGCGCCTATCGCCCGGAGGTCCCACTGGTCGGCCTCGAGCGGCTCCTCGCCGGCCGTGGAACCCCCCGCGATCTTCGCGGCCTCGGCCTTGGAGAGGTACTGCACCGCCCCCTCGTCCGTCGTCCCCGCCGCCGTCACCGGCGAGGTGCGCGAGGCCCCCGCGGACTGCACTCCGGGCGCCTTGCGTATCTGCTGGGCGAAGGAGGGGTTCGTGGAGTGGACGACGATCACGCCGATCCTGTCGTACGCGACGACGACCGTGCCGCCGGCCTTGGCTATCGCCTTCTTGACCGACTCGTTCGTGCGATGGTCCGTCCTGGTGTTGACGAGATACGCGAAGTTCTCCGCGTCGGCCGCCCGTGCCGCGGACGCCGCGCGCGGGGCGGCCTGCGCGGCCGCCGGCAGGAAGCCGAGCGAGGCGGTCAGGGACAGCGCGACCGGTACGGCGAGTGCGAGCCGGCGTCTGGAACGCAGATGAGCCATGGGGTCTCCACATCATCCGGAAACGAAACCGCCCGAGACGCAGGTGCTGCTCGGGCAGGTACATGACGGGCGGTGCAGGCCGAAGCTATCTCCCGGCGCCGCTGGTCAGCAATGAGTTGCCCAAGGTGAGTTCGGAAACAGGTCAAGGGAGTTGAACCTGTCCTCGCGTGGCGCCGTGACCTTGGACAGGGAGCACGAGGACACTCGCCCCCGATCCCCGTCACAACCGCACCCGCAACGCGAGGAGACTCCGTGGCCACCGAGACACCGCCCCCCTCGAAGACCCAAGCCCGACTTCCTTCCACCGAGGAGTTCGTCGCGGAGCAGGAGAGTGCGGAGTTCGGTGAACTGCGCCGCTCCCACCGCTCCTTCGCCTTCCCGCTCACCGTCGGCTTCATCGCCTGGTATCTGCTCTACGTCCTGCTGTCGAACTACGCGGACGACTTCATGGGCACCAAGCTGTTCGGCAACGTCAACGTTGCCCTGGTGCTCGGCCTCGCCCAGTTCCTCACCACGTTCCTCATCGCCTGGTGGTACTCGCGGCACGCCGCCGCCAAGCTCGACCCCAAGGCCGAGGCGATCAAGTCCCGTATGGAGGGCGACGCATGAGCATCGCGCAGCAGACCGTGCTGGCCGCGGGTGAGGCCAGCGAGCACCGGCCGCTGATCATCACCCTGTTCTCGGTGTTCGTCGCCGCGACCCTCGTCATCACCGTATGGGCGGGCCGCCAGACCAAGGACGCCGCCGACTTCTACGCGGGCGGCCGCCAGTTCACCGCCTTCCAGAACGGCCTCGCCGTCTCCGGCGACTACATGTCCGCCGCGTCCTTCCTCGGCATCGCGGGCGCGATCTCGCTGGCCGGCTACGACGGCTTCCTGTACTCCATCGGATTCCTGGTCGCCTGGCTGGTGGCGCTGCTCCTGGTGGCCGAGCCCCTGCGCAACTCGGGCCGCTACACCATGGGCGACGTCCTCGCCTACCGGATGCGCCAGCGGCCCGTCCGCACCGCGGCCGGCACCTCCACCATCGTCGTCTCGATCTTCTACCTGCTGGCCCAGATGGCGGGCGCGGGCGTCCTGGTCTCGCTGCTGCTCGGCATCACCAGCGACGCCGGCAAGATCGGCATCGTCGCGCTCGTCGGCGTCCTGATGATCGTGTACGTCACCATCGGCGGCATGAAGGGCACCACCTGGGTCCAGATGGTCAAGGCCGTGCTGCTCATCGCGGGCGCCCTGCTGCTGACCTTCCTGGTGCTGCTGAAGTTCAACTTCAACATCTCCGACCTGCTCGGCAAGGCCGCCGACAACAGCGGCAAGGGATCGGCGTTCCTGGAACCCGGCCTGAAGTACGGCCTCACCTCGACGTCCAAGCTGGACTTCATCTCCCTGGGCATCGCCCTGGTGCTGGGCACCGCGGGCCTGCCGCACATCCTGATCCGCTTCTACACGGTGCCCACGGCAAAGGCCGCCCGTAAGTCCGTGAACTGGGCGATCGGTCTCATCGGCGCCTTCTATCTGATGACGCTCGCGCTGGGCTTCGGCGCCGCGGCGCTCATCAAGCCGGACGAGATCATCGCCTCCAACAAGGCCGGCAACACGGCGGCACCACTGCTGGCCCTGCACCTGGGCGGTGTCGACTCCAACTGGGGCGCCATCCTGCTCGCCTCCATCTCGGCGGTCGCCTTCGCCACGATCCTCGCGGTCGTCGCGGGCCTGACCCTCGCCTCCTCCTCGTCGTTCGCCCATGACATCTACGCGAACGTCATCAAGAAGGGCGAGGCCACCGAGAAGCAGGAACTGCGCGCGGCCCGCTGGGCGACGGTCGCGATCGGTGCCGTCTCGATCTGCCTCGGCGCCCTGGCCCGCGACCTGAACGTGGCCGGCCTCGTCGCCCTCGCCTTCGCGGTCGCCGCCTCAGCGAACCTGCCGACCATCCTCTACAGCCTCTTCTGGAAGCGGTTCACCACCTCCGGAGCCCTGTGGTCGATCTACGGCGGCCTGGTCACGGCGGTCGGCCTGGTGCTGTTCTCGCCCGTGGTCTCCGGCAAGGAGTCGTCGATGTTCCCCCACGTCGACTTCCACTGGTTCCCGCTGGAGAACCCGGGCATCATCTCGATCCCGGTCGGCTTCCTGCTCGGTGTCATCGGCACCTACCTGTCCAAGGAGGAGCCCGACAAGGGCAAGTACGCGGAGCTGGAGGTCCGGTCCCTGACCGGCACCGGCGCCCACTGACGACCGCTGGAAACGGCCCCTTACCCGGCCGCGTCGTAGGTCCCTACGACGCGGCCGCGCCGTACCTCGTGGGATCGGGTCGCTGTTGTTGTCAGTGACGTCACGTAGGCTCACAAGTGACGGAAATGATGGACCGGCACTGATCCCAATCTGATCAGCTACGAGGGAGGGGGCCCACGTGCTCATCGACACCTACGGCCGAGTGGCCACCGACCTGAGGGTCTCGCTGACCGACCGGTGCAATCTGCGATGTACGTACTGCATGCCCGAGGAGGGCCTGCAGTGGCTGGCCAAGCCCGACCTGCTCACCGACGACGAGATCGTCCGCCTGATCGACATCGCCGTCACCTCCCTGGGCATCAAGGAGGTCCGCTTCACCGGCGGCGAACCCCTGCTGCGCCCGGGCCTGGTCGGCATCGTCGAGCGGGTCGCCGCGCTGTACCCCCGCCCCCAGATGTCCCTGACGACGAACGGCATCGGACTCAAGCGCACGGCGACGGCCCTGAAGGCAGCGGGCCTGGACCGGGTGAACGTCTCGCTCGACACCCTGCGCCCCGACACCTTCAAGACCCTCACCCGCCGCGACCGGCACAAGGACGTCATCGAGGGCCTTCAGGCCGCCCGCGACGCAGGCCTGACCCCGGTCAAGGTCAACACCGTCCTGATGCCGGGACTGAACGAGGACGAGGCCCCGGACCTGCTCGCCTGGGCCGTGGAAAACGACTACGAGCTGCGCTTCATCGAGCAGATGCCCCTGGACGCCCAGCACGGCTGGAAGCGCGAGGGCATGGTCACCGCGGGCGACATCCTGGCCTCGCTGCGCACCCGCTTCGAGCTCACTCCGGAGGGCACGGACGAGCGCGGCTCGGCCCCCGCCGAGCGCTGGATCGTGGACGGCGGCCCGCACCGCGTCGGTGTCATCGCCTCCGTCACCCGCCCGTTCTGCTCGGCCTGCGACCGCACCCGCCTCACCGCCGACGGCCAGATACGCACCTGCCTGTTCGCTCAGGAGGAGACCGACCTGCGCGCAGCCCTGCGCTCCGACGCCCCGGACGAGGAGATCGCCCGCATCTGGCGACTGGCCATGTGGGGCAAGAAGGCGGGAGCGGGCCTGGACGACCCGTCGTTCGTCCAGCCGGACCGCCCGATGTCGGCTATCGGCGGCTAGGAGTTCTCGGGCGCTTCCCAGTCGTCGAACTTCACGACGTCCTTGAGGAAGCCCCGCACCCCGAGGAACTGCGACAGATGCTCCCGGTGCTCCTCGCACGCGAGCCACGTCTTGCGCCGCTCCGGCGTGTGGATCTTCGGGTTGTTCCACGCGAGCACCCACACGGCATCGGCACGGCAGCCCTTGGCGGAGCAGATCGGGTTCTCGTCACTCACAGGCTCGTCTCACAACCGGGCTGAACAAGGCGCGGAAAAAGCCGCCGAACAAGGCGACGCCGAGCAGCCACGGGGGGAGCTGCCCGGCGTCGGTCTGTCGCTCCGACGGGGGATGCGGAGCGCCTACGAAGTATGTCACGGGTAACCCGTCGCCCGGCACCGGAACAACATGATTGATCTGAGCTTTTCTTGAGCTTGGTGCGGAGCCGCCTTCCGTTTGCGACCCCTGCACCATGGTCACGCCCGGTCGTGCGGCTCGCTTCGTGCGCCCGGTGCGGGCTCGGCCGCGACATCTTCCGGGACCGGTTCCGCGAAACCGTCGTTCGTCCGCGGCGGCGCAATCATCGGACGCATCGGGACACTCACGAACGTCGACGGAAGCGACGGCGCGTTCTCCCGGCCAGCGTTGGCGATCACCACGGCGATATAGGGGAGGACTGCTCCGAGGACCAACGCCACGATCGCGACCGGCCGTTCGACGTTCCACAGCGATGCCGCGAGGATCACGGACACCGTACGGATCGACATCGAGATGACGTACCGGCGCTGCCGGCCGCGCACGTCCTCATCGAGGCTCGCCCGAGCCCCGGTGATCCGGAACACCTGGCTGTTGCCGACGCCATGCAGCTTCCGCATCACATTCCACCATCCGCCCGCATCGGCCCGTCCCCGTCCCCGCGCCCGGTCCGCCCCCGGTCGGGGAACGGCGCCCGGACACCTCCAACGTTACGCCGCGCCTGCGCCGCCTACGAGACCGGGTCACCTCCCACCTGGCCGAACGGCCTCAGCCGTGGCACGTACAGCCCCACCCGGCATGCGCCGTACGGTGCCCGGGCCGACACTGGGCGCAAGGCTCATATCGAGCCGTACGAGGAGGCAGCCATGGGCTGGTTGTGGGCCATCATCGTGGGATTCGTACTGGGCCTGATCGCCAAGGCGGTCATCCCCGGCAAACAGCACAGCCCGCTCTGGCTGACCACCATCTGCGGCATGCTCGGCGCGATCGCCGGCAACGCCGTCGCACGCGGCTTCGGCGTCGAATCAACCCGAGGCATCGACTGGAGCCGCCACGCCTTCCAGTTGGTGGCCGCCGTCATCATCGTCTTCCTGGTCGACATGGCATACATGGCAACACTGGGCAAACACAAACAACGGGCGTGAGCTGCAGCGCCCCGATCAGGGGCGCGGGGCTGTGTCCATGTGCGGCTCCGCCGCGTGGGCGCGACGAGCCACGACGAAAGCCGCAGCCCGCAGACTCCCGCACCCCTACCGCGCTTACGCTCCAGTGACCTCGACGGCGGCAAGATTCTTCTTGCCCCGCCGAAGCACAAGCCACCGCCCGTGCAGCAGATCCTCCTTGGCGGGAACGGCGTCCTCGGACGGGACCTTCACGTTGTTCACGTACGCCCCGCCCTCCTTCACCGTCCGCCGCGCGGCCGACTTGCTGGCCACCAGCCCGACCTCGGCGAACAGGTCCACCACCGGGCCGGGCTCGGCGACCTCGATGTGCGGCAGCTCGGACAGGGCCGCCGCCAGCGTCCGCTCGTCCAGCTCCGCCAGCTCGCCCTGCCCGAAGAGGGCGCGGGACGCGGCGATCACCGCGGCCGTCTGGTCGGCGCCGTGCACCAGCGTCGTCAGCTCCTCCGCCAGCGCGCGCTGGGCGGCACGGGCCTGCGGACGCTCCTCGGTCTGCTTCTCCAGCTCCTCGATCTCCTCGCGGGACCTGAAGCTGAAGATCCGCAGGAACTTGGAGACGTCCCGGTCGTCCGCGTTCAGCCAGAACTGGTAGAAGGCGTACGGCGTGGTCATCTCGGGGTCGAGCCAGACCGTGCCGGACTCCGTCTTGCCGAACTTGGTGCCGTCGGCCTTGGTGATCAGCGGAGTGCCCAGCGCGTGCACCACGGCCTCGGGCTCGACCCGGTGGATCAGGTCGGTGCCCGAGGTGAGATTGCCCCACTGGTCGCTGCCGCCGGTCTGCAGCGTGCACCCGTACCGCCGGTACAGCTCCAGGAAGTCCATGCCCTGCAGGATCTGGTAGCTGAACTCGGTGTAGCTGATGCCTTCCTGGGACTCCAGGCGCCGGGCCACGGCCTCCTTCGCGATCATCTTGTTCACGCGGAAGTGCTTGCCGATGTCCCGCAGGAACTCGATGGCCGACAGACCCTGCGTCCAGTCCAGGTTGTTGACCATGACCGCGGCGTTCGGCCCCTCGAAGTCCAGCAGCGGGGCGATCTGCGCGCGCAGCCGCTCGACCCACTGGGCGACGGTCTCGGGGGCGTTGAGCGTGCGCTCGGAGTTCGGCTTCGGGTCACCGATCAGGCCGGTGGCACCCCCGACCAGGCCCAGCGGACGGTTGCCCGCGTCCTGGATCCGGCGCATCGTCAGGATCTGCACGAGGTTGCCGAGGTGCAGGCTGGGCGCGGTCGGGTCGAAGCCGCAATAGAACGTGACGGGACCGTCCGCGAACGCCTTGCGCAATGCGTCCTCGTCCGTGGAGAGGGCGATCAGCCCGCGCCACTTCAGTTCGTCGACGATGTCCGTCACGGTTCTCGTATCTCCTTGATGATCTTCGGGCGGTCGCGCGACCACCGGCTACGAGGTTATACGCCCTGACTGACAGAGCTCATATTGAAGTCGGGCACCCGCAGCGCAGGCATCGCAGCCCTAGTGAACCAGTCGCTCCACTCCCTCGGCAGCGTCTTTTCCGTGCGCCCGGCCTCCGTGGCCCGCCCGAGCAGGTCGACCGGCGACTCGTTGAAGCGGAAGTTGTTGACCTCGCCGCTCACCTCGCCGTTCTCGACGAGGTAGACGCCGTCCCTGGTCAGGCCGGTGAGCAGCAGCGTGGCCGGGTCGACCTCGCGGATGTACCAGAGGCAGGTCAGCAGCAGCCCGCGCTCGGTGTTCGCGACCATCTCCTCGAGGGAGCGGTCGTCCCCGCCGGTCAGGATGAGGTTGTCGATCGAGGGAGCCACCGGCAGCCCCGTCAGGCCCGCGCTGTGCCGGGTGGTGGTCAGGTGGGCCAGCTCGCCCTGCCGTACCCAGTCGGTGGCCGTGAGCGGCAGGCCGTTGTCGAACACCGACTGGTCGCCGCCGGAGGAGTGCGCGATCACGAAGGGTGCCGACTCCAGGCCCGGCTCGTTCGGGTCGCTGCGCAGGGTGAGCGGCAGCTCGCTGAGCCTGTCGCCCACGCGCGTGCCGCCGCCCGGCTTGGAGAACACCGTGCGGCCCTCGACCGCGTCCCGGCCGGACGCCGACCACAGCTGGTAGATCAGCAGGTCCGCGACGGCGGTCGGCGGCAGCAGCGTCTCGTACCGCCCGGCGGGCAGAGCGATCCGCCGCTCGGCCCACCCGAGGCGTACCGCGAGTTCCGCGTCCAGCGCGGCCGGGTCGACGTCCTTGAAGTCACGCGTGGAGCGGCCCGCCCAGGCCGAGCGGGTACGGTCCGGGGACTTGGCGTTCAGCTCCAGCGTCCCGTTGGGCTGGTCGTGCCGCAGGCGCAGGCCCGTGGACGTACCCACATAGCTCGACCGCAGCTCGTGGTTGGCGAAGCCGTACAGCTCGCGGCCGCCCGCACGCGCGCGTGCGAACGCCTCGCCGAGCGCCGGCGCGAACTCGGCGAACACGGCCGACGAGGTCTCGGCGGGCGCGTCGACGAAGTCCGGCGACGGCGCGACGCCCGTCACCAGCGGCTGTGCGTCCTCCGCAGGTCCGGCGCCGCGTGCGGCGGCCTCGGCGGCCCGCACCAGCGGCTCCAGCTCGTCCGGGGTCACGGCCGAGCGGGAGACCACACCCGAGGCGGTGCCTTCCTTGCCGTCGACGGTCGCGACGACCGTGAGGGTACGCCCGCGGGTGACGCCGTTCGTGGTGAGCGCGTTTCCCGCCCAGCGCAGGTTGGCGCTCGAGTGCTCGTCGGCGATGACGACACAGCCGTCGGCGGTGGACAGCTCCAGCGCCCGCTCGACGATCTCGTGCGGCTTGTTGCTGCGGGCGCTCATCGACCGGCCTCCTGCGTGGTGTTGAGGATGTTGACGCCCTTGAAGAGCGCGGACGGGCAGCCGTGCGAGACGGCGGCGACCTGGCCCGGCTGGGCCTTGCCGCAGTTGAAGGCACCCCCGAGGACATACGTCTGCGGGCCGCCCACCGCGGCCATCGAGCCCCAGAAGTCGGTGGTCGTCGCCTGGTAGGCGACATCCCGCAGCTGCCCGGTGATCCGACCGTTCTCGATCTTGAAGAACCGCTGACCGGTGAACTGGAAGTTGTACCTCTGCATGTCGATCGACCAGGAACGGTCACCGACGACGTAGATGCCCCGGTCCACCCCGCCGATCAGGTCCTCCGTCGCCATCCCGGCCGGATCCGGCTGCAGCGACACATTGGCCATGCGCTGCACCGGCACATGGCCGGGGGAGTCGGCGAACGCACACCCGTTGGACCGCTCGAACCCGGTCAGCTTCGCGATCCGCCGGTCCAGCTGATATCCGACGAGCGTGCCGTCCTTCACCAGGTCCCAGGACTGGCCCTCGACGCCCTCGTCGTCGTAGCCGACGGTCGCAAGTCCGTGCTCGGCGGTGCGGTCGCCGGTGACGTTCATCAGCTCGGAGCCGTACTTCAGCTTGCCGAGCTGGTCGAAGGTGGCGAAGGAGGTGCCGGCGTAGGCGGCCTCGTAGCCAAGGGCGCGGTCCAGTTCGGTGGCGTGGCCGATGGACTCGTGGATGGTCAGCCACAGGTTGGAGGGGTCCACGACCAGGTCGTACAGGCCCGCCTCGACACTCGGTGCGCGCATCTTCTCGGCGAGCAGCTCCGGGATCTGCTCGAGCTCGCTCTCCCAGTCCCAGCCGGTGCCGGTGAGGTACTCCCAGCCGCGTCCGACCGGCGGCGCGATCGTCCGCATCGAGTCGAACTCGCCGCTCGACTCGTCCACCGACACCGCCGTCAGCTGCGGGTGCAGCCGCACGCGCTGCTGTGTGGTCACGGTCCCGGCCGTGTCGGCGTAGAACTTGTTCTCGTGCACGGTGAGCAGCGAGGCGTCGACATGGTTGACGCCGTTCGCCGCGAGCAGCTGCGCGCTCCAGTCCGCCAGCAGGGCCGACTTCTCCTCGTCGGGCACGGAGAACGGGTCGATCTCGTAGGACGAGGTCCAGGTCTTCTCGGCGTGCACGGGCTCGTCGGCGAGCTCCACCCGCTCGTCCGAACCGGCCGCCTTGATCACCTGGGCGGAGAGCTTCGCCATCGCCACCGCCTGCGAGGCGACCCGGGCCGCCGCGTCCATGGTCAGATCCACGCCCGAGGCGAAGCCCCAGGTGCCGCCGTGCACGACCCGTACCGCGTACCCGAGGTCGGTGGTGTCCGACGAGCCGGCGGGCTTGGCGTCCCGGAAGCGCCAGGACGCGCTGCGCACCCGCTCGAACCGGAAGTCCGCATGCTCGGCACCCAGGGCACGCGCGCGTGCCAGTGCCGCGTCGGCCAGGGCCCGTAGGGGAAGTGCCGTGAAGGCTTCGTCGATGGTATGAGGCACCGAGGTCTCTCCTTGCTGTCGTGACCTGTGATCGGACCGGCGGTTGCCCCGATCATTTCGCGTGACCGGGCCGCGGACCACAGGTTTCGAGCCGGTACCGGGAACTTTCTGTAGGGACCCGACAGTGAGTCCCGTAAGCCACTGTCGGTGCCCGATTGTCCGCGGGAGCGCCCGGACCGATAGGTTTTCGAGGAAGCCGCCTGTCATCCAGGTGTTCGGGCGGGTGGTATCAGACCGCTATCGAAAGGGTGATCCGTTGAGCCGCTCGGTTCTCGTCACCGGAGGCAACCGGGGCATCGGCCTCGCCATCGCCCGCGCATTCGCCGACGCCGGCGACAAGGTCGCGATCACATACCGCTCGGGAGAGCCGCCGGCCGGCTTCCTGGCCGTCAAGTGCGACATCACCGACACCGAGCAGGTGGAGCAGGCCTACAAGGAGATCGAGGCCGAGCACGGCCCGGTCGAGGTCCTGATCGCCAACGCCGGCATCACCAAGGACCAGCTCCTGATGCGTATGTCCGAGGAGGACTTCACCTCGGTCATCGACACCAACCTCACCGGCACCTTCCGCGTGGTCAAGCGCGCCAACCGCGGCATGCTGCGCGCCAAGAAGGGCCGCGTCGTGCTGATCTCGTCGGTCGTCGGGCTGTACGGCGGCCCCGGCCAGGCCAACTACGCCGCCTCCAAGGCCGCCCTGGTCGGCTTCGCGCGTTCCCTCGCCCGCGAGCTGGGTTCGCGCAACATCACCTTCAACGTCGTCGCGCCCGGCTTCGTCGACACCGACATGACCAAGGTGCTCACCGACGAGCAGCGCGAGGGCATCGTCAAGCAGGTGCCGCTCGGCCGTTACGCGCAGCCGGAGGAGGTGGCCGCGACGGTGCGGTTCCTCGCCTCGGACGACGCCTCGTACATCACTGGAGCCGTCATCCCCGTTGACGGCGGACTGGGAATGGGTCACTGATCACCATGAGCGGAATTCTCGAGGGCAAGCGCGTCCTGATCACCGGTGTGCTGATGGAGTCCTCCATCGCCTTCCACGCCGCCAAGCTGGCCCAGGAGCAGGGCGCCGAGATCATCCTGACCGCGTTCCCGCGGCCCACGCTGACCGAGCGCATCGCCAAGAAGCTCCCCAAGCCCACCAAGGTCATCGAGCTCGACGTCACCAACGACGAGCACCTGGCCCGCCTGGCCGACCTGGTCGGCGAGGAGCTCGGCGGCCTCGACGGCGTCGTGCACTCCATCGGCTTCGCGCCGCAGGACGCGCTCGGCGGCAACTTCCTCAACACGCCGTTCGAGTCGGTGGCCACGGCCATGCACGTCTCGGCGTACTCCCTGAAGTCGCTGACCATGGCCTGTCTGCCGCTGATGCAGAACGGCGGCTCGGTCGTCGGCCTCACCTTCGACGCGCAGTACGCCTGGCCGCAGTACGACTGGATGGGCCCGGCGAAGGCCGCCCTGGAGGCCACCAGCCGCTACCTCGCCCGTGACCTGGGCAAGCAGAACATCCGCTGCAACCTGATCTCCGCGGGCCCGATCGGCTCCATGGCCGCCAAGTCCATCCCGGGCTTCAGCGACCTGGCCTCCGTGTGGGACAGCCGCTCCCCGCTGGAGTGGGACCTCAAGGACCCGGAGCCGGCTGGCAAGGGCATCGTCGCCCTGCTGAGCGACTGGTTCCCGAAGACCACGGGCGAGATCGTCCATGTGGACGGCGGTCTGCACGCCATCGGCGCCTGACGCTGCCGCTGAGCCTCGGTCGACACCTGAGGGCCCGCACCCCGCCGGGTGCGGGCCCTCAGTGCGTGCCCCGCCCTCGCCGGGATGTCACCCGTTCGGCCCATCCGGCGGGGCGGAGCCGGGCCACCGCTGCGCACCCTGGAAGACGGGTCCGGCACGTGATTCCCTCCCCAGCACGGCCGAGGAGGTCCCCCTTGTGCGCATCTTCCGCAACCTGGCCTCAGTGACCGTCGCCGTCGCTCTTGTGATGTCCCTGCCGTACGAGGCGATGCCCCACGCGCGCGTGAAGCCCGGGAAGCCGCCGGCGCCGCAGCTCTTCGGCGCGGAGTGCCGCACCAAAGTGACCGGCTCCCAGGTGACCGCGTACTGCCACAACCCCTATCCGCTGACCGACGGCGTCAGCCTGCACGTCGAGTGCGCCCGCTGGTGGGACCTCGACACCGACGGCACCCCCGTCGACACCGGGCCGGCGATGACCGTACGGCTCACCGGCCGGTGCTGGAAGGAAGTCGGCTCGGTGTGGGTCAGTCACCAGAGGCGCTGAACCGTCCCGGACGGCACAGGAACGGATAGCTCGCCGCCTCCGCGCCGGCCGCCTCGGCGTCGCCCGCGCGGATCGCGTCGACCAGGCGCGTGTGCTCCATGTACGTCTCCGGGGAGAGCTCCTGGCCGACGTCCTCACGCAGCCAGTCCCGCAGCACCTCGCCGAGGTCCGCGTACATCGCGGTCATCACGTCGTTGTGCGAGGCCGCCACCACCGCCATGTGGAAGGTCGAGTCCGCCGTCACGAAGGTCTCCGTGTCGCCCGACTCCCAGGCCTCCTCGCGCCGCACCAGCAGCGCGTCCAGCTGCTTGAGATCCTTCTCCGTGCGCCGCCCGGCGGCCAGCCTGGCGGCGGCCGACTCCAGCGTGGAGCGCAGCTCGGCGATGTGCCGCGGGTCCGCGTCGGCGAAGCGGCGGTGCATCACGCCCGCCAGCTCACTCGTCGCCACGACATAGGTGCCCGAGCCCTGGCGAATGTCCAGCAGGCCGTTGTGCGCGAGGGCGCGGACGGCCTCACGGACCGTGTTCCGGGCCACCCCGAGCTGCTCGACCAGCTCGGGCTCCGTCGGGATGCGGGAGCCGACCGGCCACTCGCCCGAGGTGATCTCGTGCCGTAGCGCGGCGATGACCTGCTCCGACAGCGCGGAACGGCGGGGATGACTCAGGGGCATGGCACACCTTCGCACGCGGCGGGCGGGTCCGGGCGACCCGGGGATGGACAACCAATCATCCAATGATTCTATGATGGACGGCATGGCACGTGAGGAAACCCGGACGACGACGTTCACCGCGGCCGTTTCCGCCGCGGACGAGCCCCGGCGACCCGCCACGCGCGCGTGGCGGACGAGACTGCTCGTGCTCGGCATCGTCCTGTCGGCCTTCAACCTCCGCCCCGCCATCACCAGCCTGGGCGCGCTCCTCGAAGAGGTCCGTGACGGGCTCGGCATGAGCGGCAGCGTGGCCGGTCTGCTCACCTCCGTGCCCCCGCTCTGCTTCGCCGTCTTCGGCGTCACGGCCCCCCGCCTCGCCCGCCGCTTCGGACCGGGCGCGGTGGTGTGCGCCGGCATGGCCGCCATCGCCGCGGGCCTGCTCATACGGCCGTACGCGGGCGGTACGGCTGGCTTCCTGGCCGCCAGCGCGCTCGCCCTCATGGGCATCGCCGTCAGCAACGTCCTGATGCCGGTCATCGTCAAGCGCTGGTTCCCCGACCGGGTCGGCTCCATGACCGGCCTCTACTCGATGGCCCTCGCCCTCGGCACCGCCGCGGCGGCCGCGGTGACGGTGCCCATGACCGAGGCGCTGGGGGGCAGTTGGCAGTCCGGACTCACGGTCTGGGCGGCCCTCGCGGCGGCTGCCGTACTGCCGTGGATCCCGTTCGTACGGCAGCGGGGCGCGGCGCCCGCCGAGGAGCCGGCCGGGCGGCGGGAGCACGCGCGCGTGGTGGCGCCCGCGCTGCGGATCACCCGGAGCCGTACCGCCTGGGCGCTCGCCGTCTTCTTCGGGCTGCAGGCCACCGCCGCGTACATCACGATGGGCTGGATGGCGCAGATCTTCCGGGACGCGGGCGTGCCCGCGGGCACGGCGGGGCTGCTGCTCGCCGTCACCATGGTGATGGGCGTGCCGCTGGCCTTCGTCATCCCGCGCGTCGCCGCCCGGCTGCCGCAGCAGGGGCCGATCGTGGTCGCGCTGGGCGCCTGTGGGCTCGCCGGTTACGCCGGCCTGTACCTCGCACCGGCCGCCGGTGCCTGGGCCTGGGCGCTGCTGCTCGGCGTCGCCAACTGCTCCTTCCCGCTGGCCCTCACCATGGTCGGCATGCGGGCCAGGACCGGCGCGGGCGTCGCCCAGCTGTCGGCGTTCGCGCAGAGCACCGGCTATCTGATCTCCATCCCCGGCCCGCTCCTGGTGGGCGTGCTCTACCAGCACAGCGGCGGCTGGGGGCTGCCGATCGCGCTGATGTCCGCCCTGATGGTCCCGCAGATGGTCGTCGGCGTCCTGGCGGGGCGCAACCGCACGGTGGAGGACGAGGCGGGCCGCTGACCCCGCCCGAACCGCCGCGGGCGCCGGGTGCGAGACTTGCCGTATGCCAGTGCTCGACCCGAACCCCCAGAACGGCCAGAAGAAGATGCTGCTCGTCTTCGGCTCGTTCCTCGCCATCTTCGTGATCATCGCCGTCATCGCGACGATCGCCTCGCCATGACCGTCCGCCGGGCGGCCCGATGGTGGGGCTAGCACCACCATCCCCTAGGGGGTGAGTGTCAGGGTCAACTGGGTGGATCTCCGGATGGGTTGAGGGCTCCGGATTCCGTAACTTCGAGGTGTGACCGCGCAAGGCGGATCACCCGAGACCCGAAGACCAGCGGAGGCACCCATGTCGGCCCAGTCGCACACCCGGCCCCACCCGGCGCCCACGGGTGGCGTCGACATCCGGCTGCCCTGGTGGGCGCTCGCCCTGCCGACGCTCGCCTTCATCGTGCTGCTCGCTCTGATGCTGAACCCCTCGGACGCACAGGCGGCGACGGGCGACCCGGCGATCACCCACCTCTTCGAGCGGGCACAGCAGCTCATGGCCCGCTGAGCACCGGTTCGGCCGCCGGTCAACTCCCTGCGCCCCATGGCCTGTTTCATGCGAAGCTGGGTTCCATGAGCGTCGCAGAACCCCGCAGGATCGTCCTCTTCCGGCATGCGAAAGCCGACTGGCCACAGGTGACCGACCACGAGCGCCCCCTCGCTGAGCGGGGCCGCACGGACGCCGCAGTCGCCGGACGCAAGCTGGCCGACACCGGTATCCCCTTCGATCTGGCCCTGTGCTCCACCGCGATCCGGACCCGAGAGACCTGGAAGCTCGCCGTCCATGAATTCCCGCACCGGCCGAAAACCGTCTACGAGGAGCGGATCTACGAGGCCTCACCCGGCGAGCTGATCGCGCTGCTCAACGAGACCCCCGACGACGTGCAGAACGCCGTACTCATCGGCCACAACCCGGGCGTGCAGGGCCTCGCCGAGATCCTGGCCGGCTCGTCCGAGGGCGACGCAGGCGAGCGGATGAACCGCCGCGGCTTCCCGGCCGCCGCCTTCGCCGTCCTCTCCTTCGAGGGACCCTGGAAGGGCCTGGAGCCGGGCGTGGCCACGCTGCTGGACTACTGGGCGCCGACCGAGTAGCCGAGACGGCGGAACCGACAGACGACCGACGAAGCGAGCAGGCGACACGACGACCGAGGGGCCCGGCACCACCACGGTGCCGGGCCCCTCGACGTGTGGAACTCGGGCGACTACTCCTCGTCGTGCGTGTCCGCGGCCTCGACCTCTTCGCGGGTGACGCCCAGCAGATACAGGACCGTGTCCAGGAAGGGCACGTTCACCGCGGTGTGCGCGGCCTCCCGTACGACAGGCTTGGCGTTGAAGGCGACGCCGAGGCCGGCCGCGTTGAGCATGTCCAGGTCGTTGGCGCCGTCGCCGATCGCCACGGTCTGGGCGAGCGGTACGCCCGCCTCCGCGGCGAACCGGCGCAGCAGCCGCGCCTTGCCCGCGCGGTCGACGATCTCGCCGGTGACCCTGCCGGTGAGCTTGCCGCCGACGATCTCCAGGGTGTTGGCCTGCGCGAAGTCGAGCCCGAGCCGCTCCTTCAGGTCGTCCGTGACCTGGGTGAACCCTCCGGAGACCACGCCCACTTGGTAGCCGAGCCGCTTGAGCGTACGGATCAGGGTCCGCGCCCCCGGCGTCAGCCGCACCTCGCTGCGCACCTTGTCCACCACGGACGCGTCGAGCCCCTCCAGGAGCGCCACACGCGCGTGCAGCGACTGCTCGAAGTCCAGCTCCCCGCGCATCGCGGCCGCGGTCACCTCGGCGACCTCGTCCTCGCAGCCGGCGTGCGCCGCGAAGAGCTCGATCACCTCGTCCTGGATGAGCGTCGAGTCGACGTCCATGACGACCAGCCGCTGCGCCCGCCGGTGCAGCCCCGCCGCGACGACCGCCACATCGACACCCAGTGCCGCGGCGTCCGTCACCAGAGCGGTGCGCAGCGGCTCGGTCTCGACACCGGACACCGCGAACTCGACCGCGGTGACGGGGTACTTGGCGAGGCGGAAGATGCGGTCGATGTTGCCGCCCGCGGAGGCGATCTTCGCGGCGATCCGGGCGGTCGCCTGCGCCGTGAGCGGGTGACCGAGGACCGTGACCAGTGAGCGTCCGAGGCCGCGCGGGCGGTTGTCGCCCCGCCCGGAGATGATCTCCGCCTGCATCTTCATCGACTCCGCCCAGCTGTGGACGGTGGCCCGCAGATCCCCCTCCAGCCCGTGGGGCGGCGGGGTCACGAGCGCGCACAGCGTGAGCCGGCCACGGGTGACGACCTGCTCGATGTCGACCACGTCGACGGAGTAGGCGGCGAGGGTGTCGAACAGGCCGGCCGTGATGCCCGGCCGGTCCTTGCCGAAGATCTTGACGAGGAGGGTGGGGACGTCAGAGGTCGAGGTCTGCGATGCGCTCATGGTGTACCCACCGTATCCGGCACCCAGTGCCGCCCGCCGCCGCGGTCCGCCTGCCGGACACGGAACAGTGGGTGTCGAGCGGATGTTGAAAGCGTTACGCGCTGACCACCGTGCTGAGACGGCCCCGGCAGCTCCTCGGCCTGGGCGGGCTCCTTGCCCCGGCCGCTGCGAGTCCCGGCGGACGGCTCAGAGCGGCATACGTACGTCGGGCAGCCGGGTACCGCCTGGTGGCGATGCATGCGGCTCAGCGTCCCCTCGGCGGGTGGGCGGCAGACGCGTACGCCACAACCGCACCGGCCGCAGCCGCCGCACCGCGCCCCGGCGAGTGCTGCTCGCGGCGCGTCGGGCCGGGCCGCCCGGTTGCGTCAGGAGCGGTGTATCCCGCTCCGCTGCCTGGTCGGCGGCCTCTGTCCCCCGAGCGGCACACGCGCGCCGGACTGCCCCGTTCCCACGGCGGCCGACGTGTGCCTCAGCGGTCGTCCTTCGGCCGACCCGGAGGCGGCGGTGGCTGCGGTGGGGGCGGACCCTCGTTCGGGCCGGGATTCGGCCGGTTCCCGCGACGGCGGGGCGGGAGGCCGTCCATCGGACGTGCCACCGTCGGTGCGCCGTACACGTCGCTGTTGGCGGTACCGGGCGGCGGCGAGCCGGCGGGCGGCCGTCCGCTGCCGGGGGCACCCGGCGGGGTCTGCCGGTCCGGCGGGCGGGCGTCCTCCGGCTCCCGCAGCCCGTCCGGCAGCTGCAGATACGGATTGGTGGTGGGGTTCGGCGCCCGGTACGGCGTACTGGGCGTGTACGGACCCGGCGCGCCCCCGGCGGCAGGCATCCCGCCCCCGGTTTCGGGCGCGTACACCTCCGCGGAACCGCCGCCCAGCGCCAACGGCGCTGCCCGCCGCCCCGCCGCCCCGGTCGCCCGGGCCAGCAGCGCCCCGGCGGCCCCCGCTCCCGCACCCCACAGCGCGCCCAGCAGCAGCGCCATGCCGAGGTGGCCGTGCAACTGGACCCCGGCGCCGAACGCGTCGAAGCCCAGCACCGACAGCGAGGCGTCCACCGACACCTCCGTCAGCCACGCCAGCAGCGGCAACGCCAGCGCCGTGACGATCCCCAGCCGCACCGCACACCGCCCGGCGAAGGCGAGGGCGCCCGGACCGGCCTGCGAAGCCCCGGCCCGAACCGGCGTCCGCACCGCGGCCAGCACCCCCGCCAGCAGCATGATCACGGCCGCCGCCACCCCCAGCAGCCACACCCGCCCGTCCAGGTCCGCCAGCCGCCCCAGCGTCACCGACTGATCGGTCTTCGCGCTGAGCAGGTTGTCCAGCGGATCCGGCAGGAACTTCGTCAGTACGCCGGTCGCCCTGCCGTCGAACGGCACGAACAGACCGATCGGGATGCCCAACCAGGTGCCGTTGGGCGCGCCCAGCAGCGCGGCGCCGAAGATCCGCTTCGGGTGGTCGTCACCGATCGCCGCGTACGCCCCCGCGGCGAACCCCGCCGCCACCGCCACCAGCATCACCGTGACGATCGCCGACGCCGCCGGCCGTACGACCCGGTGCACGGCCTCCCAGCCGCGCGGCAGGGGAGTGCGGCGCGAGGCCAGCAGGGCGATCAGCAGGATGCCGGCCGACCAGCCGAGACCGCCCAGCAGCGTGGGCGCGGTGTCGACGGTGAAGCCGACCGCCGCCTTCGCGTCGATGAGGTTGCCGATGTTGTCGGGCAGCAGCCCGCCGATGTCCCCGATGTCGCCGAGACCGGGAATGTTGACGCCGCCGCCACCCCCGCCTCCGCCGGGCAGCTTGTCGAGACCCAGCGAACCGCCGTCGATGGTGATGACGTCGTGCCCCGCCCAGGCCAGCCCGCCCAGCGTCGTCACGAACAGCGCGACCACCGCGCCCGCGCGCGCGAGGAGTTCGGCCGGCGCGATCACAACTCCCGCCGCCCGCAAGGACCGTAGGAAGAACCACGACAGCAGGAGCGCGCCGACAAGGCTCACCCCCAATGGCGTGATCGTGACGGCCGTATGCGCCTGAGCACCTGTCAGGCCGAACGCGGACACGTCGCCGGACGGCGTCACCGAACCACCCGCCCCAAGTGCCACGACCGCCGCGGTCATCGGCCCCAGCGAGCCCGACGCGTCCGCCTCCAGCAGATGCAGGCCGAGCGCCGCCGTGCCCGCCATCCCGATCAACGCCCAGCTCACGGAGGCGATCGCGGACAGCAGGACGTCCCCCCACGGCACCCTGGTGCCGCTCCCGACGGACTCGACACTCGACGACGTGCCCATGGACGCACTCATGGCAGACCCCCCGATCCGCACTGCGGCACGGTGGCCGCGCATGTCCCCCTCGCGTGGATTACCACTCTCCGGGCCGTTTTCAACCCCGTCAACGGAACCAACCGATGCGCATGTGCGTGGTGGTTCTCAAGGCCCGACTTTCGGTCAGGGGGGCGAGCCTGAAATAGTTCCCGACGATGTTCGACCTCCCTAGACTCCCTGTGTCGGGGGTAACTCGGGGGACTACTCAGTGGGGCATGGAGTGCCGGAACTCGTACTGGAATTGAATGGACGTACCTGGACGCTCGACCCGTCCAGGACGTACACCCTCGGACGTGATCCGCAGGGGGACATCGTGCTCGACGACGCCAGAGTGTCCTGGCGTCACGCCACGATCAGCTGGAGCGGCCGCAGTTGGGTCATCGAGGACCAGGGCTCCACCAACGGCACGTTCGTGCAGGGGCAGCGGATCCATCACATGGAGATCGGACCCGGTTCCGCGGTGCACCTCGGCAACGCGACCGACGGCCCGCTGGTCAACGTCACCGGCGCGGCGGCCGCGGTCGCCCAGCCCCAGCAGCCGTACGCCGCCCAGGGCGCCGGCCCCGGCTGGGCCCAGCAGACACCGCAGCAGGCACCGCCCGCGCAGCAGGCCCCGCAGCCCGGCTGGCAGCAGCCGCAGCAGGCCGCCGCGCCGATTCCGCAGCAGCAGGGCCCCGGCGTCGGCGCGGGGGCGCCGCCGGTCTACGGTGACCGCAGCCCGACCACGTTCCACCAGTTCTCCATCGGCCGTGTGATGCGCATCGGCCGTGCCCTGGAGAACGAGCTGGTCGTCTCCGACCTGCAGGTCTCCCGGCACCACGCCGAGTTCCACTCGACGCCCGACGGCCGCATGGAGATCCGCGACCTCGGCTCCCACAACGGCACGTACGTCAACGGCCAGCCGATCCCCAAGGGCGGCTCGGCGTTGCTCGGCCCGACCGACATCGTCGGCGTCGGCCACTCCACGTTCCGGATCGTCGGCGACCACCTCGAGGAGTTCGTCGACACCGGTGAGGTGTCCTTCTCGGCCCGCCACCTGACCGTCACGGTCGACGGCGGCAAGCAGATCCTCAAGGACGTCTCCTTCGGCGTCCCCGAGAAGTCGCTCATCGCGGTCATCGGGCCGTCCGGCTCCGGCAAGTCGACGCTGCTCAAGGCGCTCACCGGTTACCGGCCCGCCAACCAGGGCGATGTCCTCTACGACAACCGGAACCTGTACAAGCAGTTCGCCGAGCTGCGCCAGCGCATCGGTCTGGTCCCGCAGGACGACATCCTGCACAAGGAACTGACCGTCAAGAAGGCCCTCAAG
This sequence comes from Streptomyces sp. NPDC049541, assembly GCF_044465725.1. NCBI lineage: Bacteria > Bacillati > Actinomycetota > Actinomycetes > Kitasatosporales > Streptomycetaceae > Streptomyces > Streptomyces sp. NPDC049541. The sequence goes on from NZ_JBITLY010000001.1 coordinate 1,546,748, forward strand.
TACGCGGCCAAGCTCCGCTTCCCCGCCGACACCACGGCACAGGAGCGCGAGAACCGCATAGACGAGGTGCTGCGCGAGCTGAAGCTGGACATCCACAAGGAGAAGAAGGTCACCTCCCTCTCCGGCGGCCAGCGCAAGCGCGTCTCGGTGGCCCTCGAGCTCCTCACCAAGCCCTCGCTGATCTTCCTGGACGAGCCGACCTCCGGTCTCGACCCGGGCATGGACCGCGACGTCATGCAGCTGCTGCGCGGCCTCGCCGACGACGGCCGTACGGTCCTCGTCGTCACCCACTCCGTGGCCGAGCTGGCCCTGTGCGACAAGCTCCTGGTGATGGCCCCGGGCGGCGCGGTCGCCTACTTCGGCCCTCCGGAGGAGGCGCTGAACTTCTTCGGCTACGACAGCTGGGCCGACGTCTTCTCCGCCTTCGAGAACTACCGCGACTACGACTGGGCCGGACGCTGGAAGGGCTCGCAGCACTACCAGATGTACGCCGCGGACATCGACGCCGTTGCACCGCAGTCCGTACAGATGCCTCCGATGCAGGCGATGAAGCCGCCGAAGCCACAGGGATGGATGAGCCAGTTCGTCACCCTGGTGCGGCGCTATGTCTCGGTCATCGCCTCCGACAAGGGCTTCCTCGCCCTGACGGTGATCCTGCCGCTCGTCCTCGGCTCGGTGAGCCTGCTCATCGACTCGGGCAAGGACCTGCTGGTCAACACCGAGATCAACCCGACGACCCAGCAGCCCGTCCCGAACGGCACGGCCACCACCGTCCTGCTGATCCTCGCGGTCGGCGCCTGCTTCGCCGGTGCCGCGAACTCCGTCCGTGAGCTGATCAAGGAACGGGTCATCTACGAGCGGGAGCGCGCGACCGGCCTGTCCCGCTCCGCGTACCTGATGTCGAAGGTCTTCGTGCTCGGCTTCATCACGGTGCTGCAGGGACTGATGGTCGGCATGATCGGCTTCGCCAGCCGGAAGATCCCGACGGAGGGGCTGGTTCTCAAGAATCTGCCGCTGCTCGAGCTCACCCTCCCGGTCATGGCCCTGGGCTTCACCTCGATGATGTTCGGCCTGATCATCTCCGCCCTGGTGAAGACCTCCGAGAAGACCATGCCGCTGCTGGTGATGTTCGCGATCGTCCAGGTCGTCTTCACCGGCTGCCTCTTCGCGCTGAACGGCGCGATCGGCGTCAACCAGTTCTCGTATCTGATGCCCTCGCGCTGGGCCGTCGCCGCCGCGGGCGCCACGCTCGACTTCAACCGGATCAGCCCGCCCGGCAAGGGCAAGCCCAACGACCCGCTGTGGGAGCACACCGTGGGCGCCTGGACCATGGACATGATCGCCCTGATCGCGCTCGGTGTGATCTGCGCCTTCTTCGTGGCCCGCTTCCTGCGCCGCCACGAGCCGGAGGTCATGCGCAAGTAGTCCGTCCGCTACGACGCTCTCGTACGACGCCGAAGGGCGGCACCCCAGTGGGTGCCGCCCTTCGATGCCTGCGTGAAGAGGTCCGCGCCGACCTCAGTACGCGCTGTTGACGTTGTCGATCGAGCCGTACCTGTCGGCCGCGTAGTTGGCGGCGGCGGTGATGTTGGCGACCGGGTCGTAGATGTTCCAGGACGTGCCGGCCACGTGGTAGGCGTTGAAGGTCGGCGGGATGACCTGCAGCAGGCCCTTCGACGGGATGCCGTTGATGGCGTTGATGTCCCAGTCGTTGATGGCGTTCGGGTTGCCCGAGGACTCCCGCATGATGTTGCGGTACAGGCCGTTGTAGCTGCCCGGTATGCCCTTGGCCTGCATGATGTCGAGCGCGTTCCGGATCCAGCCGTCCAGGTTGTTCGGGTAGGTCTTGGCGACCGGCTTGATCGCAGCACGCTGGGCGGCCCGGCTCGCGGCCTCCTTCGCCTTGCGCGCGGCCTCGGCCTTCTTGGCCGCCGCGGCGGCGGCAGCCTTCTTCGCGGCAGCCGCGGCGGCGGCCTTCTGCTTGGCCTTGGCCTCGGCCTTCGCCTTGATGGCCTCGGCCTTCAGGCTGGCACCGGCGAGCTGGTCGGTGACGCTGGCCTTGACGTCCTTGATCTGGTTGGAGCCGTACTCCACCTTGGCCGTCGAGACGGTGGCCTCGTTCGTGGTGGTCTCGGCGTTGCTGGGTACCGCGGAGAACGCGAGAGCGGCGGCACCGAGGGTGGCGACACCGGCCATCGCGACCCTCTGGTGACGGGTCAGCGAGCGACTGAGACGGCGAATGTTGGTGTTCTTGAGCATGGCAGACGGACCTCTTCGAATAGCGCGGAGGTCGCTCAACGTCCTGCGGGGGACACGGGTCCGGCCCGCACAAACGCCGCGGGGGGAACCCGCGGCGCTGAGCGACGGCAGCCATTCTTAGCGGCCGCAAAATGTCGTGGCAAAGGTGTGACGTACGATCCCCGGTAGTGGATCGGGTGAGGGCAAAAACGGACAGACTGGACCGTTCGCCCCGCTCATGCGGGGAGGGTCTGTCTCCTATTGCCCTTCGTACGTGATCTGCGCCCTATGCGCGGGCTCACATCGCCGCCACGACAGTCTCACCATGAGTTGCTTGAGCAATGCACTGCGTGAGGGTTCTCCTACGGGAGGATGAGGTGCAGGTCCCCGAACTCGTGCCACAGGTAGAGCCCGCGCAGCGCCTCCTCGTAGCTGCGCTCGATCGCGGCCCGCCCGGCGATCGCCTCCAGCATCAGCAGATGCGAGGCCTCCGGCTCGTGCAGCCCGGTCAGCAGCCCGTCCACCACCCGTACCCCGCGCTCCGGGGTGACAACCAGATCCGTCCACCCTTCACGCGCGCGTACGACGCCGTCCGGACCCGCCGCCGACTCCACGGCCCGTACGGCCGTCGTCCCGACCGCCACCACCCGTCCACCGCCCGCCCGGGCGGCATTGATCAGCCGAGCCGACGCCTCCGGCACCGAGAACCGCTCCGGATACGGCGGCTCGTGCGCCTCCGCCGAGGCCACCCCGGTGTGCAGGGTGATCGGCGCGAACTGCACGCCCCGGCTCACCAGCTCCGCCACCAGCCGGGCCGTGAAGGGCCGCGCCGCACTCGGCATCTCCGCACTGCCCGTCCCGTCGGCGGTCGGCAGTGCGAACACCGTCTGGTACACGGACAGCGGCTGGTCCCGCTCCGTATAGGAGTAGCGAATGGGCCGCCCGTGCTCCCGCAGCAGCCCGAGGACCCCGGCCCCCGACACTTGCGCCCACCACAACCGGTCGCCGCGCGCGCTCAGCGGCTCCTCCAGGACCAGCCGCACGCCACCGGGCAGTCGCACCTCCAGGCCCGCGGGCCTGGAGGTGCGCGCGCGCGTGGTGCCCTTCCCGTCCGGATCCCGCAGCTCGACCGCCCACCGCCCGTCGTCCCCGCGTGTGGAGAAGTGCACCACCACGCGCGCGTGCCCGGCCCGCCCGTCCACGGCGGCGGCCAACGTGGGCGAGGTGTTCACGACGAGCAGATCCCCGGCCCGCAGCAGCCGCGGCAGCTCCACGAACGCATGGTGCGACACCTCGCAGCCGCGCGACACGAGCAGCCGTACGGCATCCCGCTCCAGCCCCGCCCCGCGCTGCTCGACCGGGATCCGGGCCGACAGCTCCTCCGGTACGCGCACCGCCACCGTCATCGCTGCACCTCCAGCAGCGCCGGAGCCGCATACCGGCCGCTCGCCGGACGCTCGTCCAGCAGCCGCAGGAACGCCGGCACCACACTCGCCGGTGCCGGCCGCGGATCACCGTCGTCCGGTACGGCCGCCGCATACAGGTCCGTGGCCATGTCCCCGGGGTCGACGGCCCACACCCGAAGCCCCGGCTCCTCCTCGGCGAACACCGCCGCGAGATGGTCGAGGGCCGCCTTCGAGGCGCCGTACCCGCCCCAGGTCTCATAGGCCTCGGCGGCCGCGTCCGAACTGACCGCGATCACCGTGCCCGCCTCGGACGTCCGCAGCAGCGGCAGCGCCTCCTGCACCAGGCCCAGTGCGGCCACCACGTTCACCTCCAGCGCCCGCCTGAACCCCTCCAGGGGCAGCTCCTCCAGTCGTACGAGAGGCTCGGCGCCCAGTGCGCTGGCGTTGTTCACCAGCAGATCGATGCCGCCCAGCTTCTCCGCGGCCGCCACCAGCTCCGCCCGGTGAGCGGCGTCCGTGACATCCCCGGGCACGGCGCTCACCCGCGTGCCGTACGCGGACACGGCCTCCGCAGCCTCGGCGAGAGCCCCCTGCGTCCTCGCGTCGAGCACCAGATCCCAGCCGCGCGCGGCCAGTGCCTCGGCCAGCGCCCTCCCCAGCCCCTTCGAAGCCCCCGTGATGATCGCTACCGGCATGACACGTCCCCTCGTCTCGGCCGCCCGTCGATCGGCGGTGACCTCAACCTAGGAACCGGACCGCCCGCCCCGCCTCGGACGCGGGCCCCAACCGGCCGGGGCCCTTCGGACTAAGCCGCCCGTCCGGGGCCCCGGACCTAGTCCGCCCGCCCTAGGCCCACCGGCGCAGGCTCCGCCGTCACTGGTCCGATCCCGTTGTCACACCCCGCCGGTACCTTGAGGGCATGAGTCACGGTCCCCGGTCCGGCCTCACCGCGGTGAGCACCGCGCTGCTGGCCATGAGCAGGCATCTCGAGGTGCGCGACGTCCTCAAGACGATCGTCGCCTCGGCCCGCGAGCTGCTCGACGCGCAGTACGCCGCCCTCGGCGTCCCCGACGACCACGGCGGCTTCGCCCAGTTCGTGGTCGACGGCGTGAGCGACGCGCAGTGGAAGGCCATCGGCCCGCTCCCGCGTCAGCACGGCATCCTCGCCGCGATGCTGCAGGAAGCGAAGATCGAGCGCCTCGCCGACGTCCGCAAGGACCCCCGCTTCGAGGGCTGGCCCTCCGCCCACCCCGAGATGTCCGACTTCCTGGGCCTGCCCATCAAGGACGGTGACGAGGTCATCGGCGCCCTGTTCCTGGCCAACAAGCTGCGCGCTGCGGGGGAGAACCCCCCGTGCCCGAAGGCGGACGGACGCTGCGGCTTCACGGAGGAGGACGAGGACCTGCTCGCCATCCTCGCCCAGCACGCCGCGATCGCCCTCACCAACGCCCGTCTGTACGAGCGCAGCCGCGAGCTGACCATCGCCGAGGAGCGTTCCCGCCTCGCCCACGAGCTGCACGACGCGGTCAGCCAGAAGCTCTTCTCCCTGCGTCTGACCGCACAGGCCGCCGCCGCCCTCGTCGACCGCGACCCCTCCCGAGCCAAGGGCGAGCTGCAACAGGTGGCCGCACTCGCCGCCGAGGCCGCCGACGAACTGCGCGCCGCCGTGGTGGAGCTGCGTCCCGCGGCCCTCGACGAGGACGGCCTGGTCGCCACCCTGCGCACCCAGATCCAGGTCCTCGACCGCGCCCACACCGCGAGTGTGACCTTCGACAGCTGTGGCGTGCGCGCCCTGCCCGCCGCCCAGGAGGAGGCCGTCCTGCGGGTCGCCCAGGAGGCACTGCACAACGCCCTGCGCCACTCCGGGGCCGGGCACGTGGACGTGACCCTGTCCCGGCGCGAGGCCGGAACGGTCCTGCGCGTCACGGACGACGGCAGCGGCTTCGACCCGAAGTCGATACGTCGCGCGGGGCGCCACCTGGGCCTGGTGTCCATGCGGGACCGCGCAAGCGGGGTCGGCGGCGTGCTGACCGTGGAGTCGGCGCCCGGAAAGGGCACCACGATCGAGATGGAGGTCCCCGGTGGCTGACGCAATCAAGGTGCTGCTCGTCGACGACCACCAGGTGGTCCGCCGCGGCCTGCGCACGTTCCTCGAAGTGCAGGACGACATCGAGGTCGTGGGCGAGGCGGCCGACGGCGCCGAAGGAGTCGCGCGTGCCGAGGAACTGCAGCCCGACGTCGTGCTGATGGACGTCAAGATGCCCGGCATGGACGGCGTGGACGCCCTGCGCAAGCTGCGCGAGCTGAACAACCCCGCGCGCGTGCTGATCGTCACCAGCTTCACCGAACAGCGCACGGTGGTCCCGGCCCTGCGCGCGGGCGCCGCCGGATACGTCTACAAGGACGTGGACCCGGACGCCCTGGCCGGCGCCATCCGCTCCGTCCACGCCGGGCACATCCTGCTCCAGCCCGAGGTCGCGGGCGCCCTGCTCTCCCAGGAGGAGGCCAACTCGGGCCAGGGGCGCGGCGGTTCACTCACGGAACGGGAGCGCGAGGTGCTCGGCCTGATAGCGGACGGCCGCTCGAACCGCGAGATCGCGCGCGCCCTCGTCCTGTCCGAGAAGACCGTGAAGACCCATGTCTCGAACATTCTGATGAAGCTCGACCTGGCGGACCGCACCCAGGCGGCCCTGTGGGCCGTCCGCCACGGTGTGACCGGCTGAAACACACCGCACGCCGGCGTGTCGCGGCAATACGGAGGGTTCCGTTCCGGACTGAGATTCATACCGTCGTGGGAATGTCCCCCGGATGGCGCATCCTCCGAGGATCTCCGCCGTTCTTCAGTGCGTGCTGCGGCGATTGCCGCAGCAACCGCTAGGGAGGGCTTGGAAAGTGAAGAACCTGAAGAAGGCAGCGGCTGTGACGATGGTGACCGGCGGTCTGCTCGCCGCTGGAGCCGGAATGGCCTCCGCCACCACCGGCGGTGCGCACGCCGACGGGACGGCCGTGGGCTCGCCCGGCATCGTCTCGGGCAACGTGGTCCAGGCCCCGGTGCACATCCCGGTGAACGTCTCGGGCAACAGCGTGAACGTCGTCGGCGTGCTGAACCCCGCCTTCGGCAACCTGGCCGTCAACCACTGACACAGGCCACACCGCACGCACTGACTCCGGCCTCCCGGGCACCCCGGGAGGCCGGTCAGTTTTTCACCGCGTCGGCCGGGGTCCGCCTTTCAGCCCGTCCGGCGTTTGAGGACGAGGCCGTTCAGTCCGACACGGGGGCCTGGGGGCAGAGCCCCCAGACGCGACGACAACCGCCGGCCACAAAACCGCCGGCGCTCACCGCACCCCCCGCTCCCGCTCCTCCACAACGGAGTTGTACGCGGCGACCTGCGCCCGCCGAGCCGTCCGCTCCACCGGCCGCAGAGCCTCGGCCCGCGCCCCCATCTCACCGGCGCTCACCGCACCCCCGTGCCCGTTGCCGCGAGCAAGGGAAATCAGCAGCCCCACCCGCTGCGCCAACTCCAGCACCCGCACCGCCCGCGGCGGATAACCCGGCGCCAGCACCTCACGCCCCCGCTCGGCCCGCGCCCGGTACGCATCGATCGCCGCCTCCGCCACCGGCCCCGACCCGGCCACGTCCAGCCGCGAGAGCACCTCCGTCGCCTCCCGCAACGCCTCCGCCAGCTCCCGCTCGGCCTCACCCAGCGAGGGCACATCGGCCGGCGGAGCCTCCCGCACCGGCAGGCAGTGCCACACGACCTCCACGTGCACATCGCCGTCGGGCCCGGCCTCGTACACCTCGGGCACCAAGCCGAACGCGGCGCCATGACAGACCACCGCCTCCTCGGCCTCCATCGCCCACGCATTGAACTCCGGCGGCCCGCTCAGCCCCAGCGGATGCCCCGGAGCAGGCAGCGCGACCCGCAGACCCGTGGCGCCGAGCGCCCTCAGCCGGCCCAGCGCCAGTGTGAGCCCAACGGGCGCCGACTCACCGGGCAGCCCCTCCATGCGATGCACGGCATCGTCCCCGACGATCGCCAGCACGGCGTCGTCCGGCGAGACAAGTCCGGCCAAAAGGGCGTTTCCCCAAGCGGCAAAGCGTCCTGAACGCGGTTCCGAGAGCATGCCCCCACCCTAAGGACCGGACCGATGGAATGGGCCGGGCGGCCGGTGGCGTAGATTTCATCGAGGGCTGCGCCCGAAAGCGCGCACGCGACAGCCGAGACGCCGAGACCGGTCACACTGCAAGGGGAGACAACGCGCTCATGAGCGATGTTCTGGAGCTTCAGGACGTATCCGTGGTCCGGGAGGGCCGGGCTCTGGTGGACCAGGTCTCCTGGTCGGTGAAGGAAGGCGAGCGCTGGGTCATCCTCGGCCCCAACGGCGCCGGCAAGACGACCCTCCTGAACGTCGCCTCCAGCTACCTCTTCCCCAGCAGCGGCACCGCTTCCATCCTCGGCGAGACCCTCGGCAAGGTCGACGTATTCGAACTGCGCCCCCGCATCGGCATGGCCGGCATCGCCATGGCCGACAAGCTCCCCAAGCGCCAGACCGTCCTGCAGACCGTCCTCACCGCCGCCTACGGCATGACCGCCGGCTGGCACGAGGACTACGAGGACATCGACGAGCAGCGCGCCCGCGCCTTCCTCGACCGCCTCGGCATGACCGAGTACGTGGACCGCAGGTTCGGCACCCTCTCCGAGGGCGAGCGCAAGCGCACCCTCATCGCCCGCGCCCTGATGACCGACCCCGAGCTCCTCCTCCTCGACGAGCCCGCCGCCGGCCTCGACCTCGGCGGCCGCGAGGACCTGGTCCGCCGCCTCGGCCGACTCGCCCGCGATCCGATCGCCCCCTCGATGATCATGGTCACTCACCATGTCGAGGAGATCGCCCCCGGCTTCACCCACGTCCTGATGATCCGCCAGGGCAAGGTTCTCGCCGCCGGGCCGCTGGAGCTCGAGCTCACCTCCCGCAACCTGTCCCTCTGCTTCGGCCTCCCGCTCGTCGTCGAACAGGTCGGCGACCGCTGGACCGCTCAGGGCCTGCCGCTGTCCTGACCGTGTGAAGCCCGCGCGAAGACACGGGCAAGAACCCCACCCAGCCACATCGCGCCCTGTCCGAGGCAGGACCCGCGGTCCTACCATGACCACGTGAACGACATCGACGCATGGGTGTGGTGGCTCGTCGGCGCGGCTGCGCTCGGAATCCCGCTCGTGGTCACCGCGATGCCGGAGTTCGGCATGCTCGCCGTGGGCGCCGTCGCCGCCGCGGTCATGGCCGGAGTGGGCTTCGGTTCCGTGGCACAGGTACTCGCCTTCGTCGTCGTCTCGGTCGCCCTGATCGCCGTCGTACGTCCCATCGCGGCCCGGCACAGCGCGCAACGCCCCCAACTCGCCACGGGAGTCGAGGCGTTGAAGGGCAAGCAGGCCGTCGTGCTCGAGCGCGTCGACGGCTCCGGAGGCCGGATCAAACTGGCCGGCGAGGTCTGGTCGGCTCGCTCGCTCGACGCCGGCAGCGCCTACGAAGTGGGGCAGGAAGTGGATGTCGTGGAGATCGAAGGGGCCACCGCGATCGTCATCTGACCTCGTAGGACTCAACTGAAGCGAACAGCCCACGAGTTGTACGACGGTCTGTCAGACTCGACCAGCAAGATCTTCAACAACCATAAGATCTTCCGAAAGCGCCGAGGCGGAGAAGGGTACGGGGAACGACGATGGAACCGGTCATCATCGTCCTGATCATTCTGGTGGTGTTGGTCTTCATCGCCCTGATCAGGACCATCCAAGTCATCCCACAGGCCAGCGCCGCCATCGTGGAGCGCTTCGGCCGCTACACGCGGACGCTGAACGCGGGCCTCAACATCGTCGTCCCGTTCATCGACACCATCCGCAACCGCATCGACCTGCGCGAACAGGTCGTACCGTTCCCGCCGCAGCCGGTGATCACCCAGGACAACCTGGTCGTCAACATCGACACGGTCATCTATTACCAGGTGACCGACGCCCGGGCCGCGACATACGAAGTCGCCAGCTACATCCAGGCGATCGAGCAGCTCACCGTCACCACGCTCCGCAACATCATCGGTGGCATGGACCTCGAGCGGACCCTGACCTCCCGCGAGGAGATCAACGCGGCCCTGCGCGGCGTCCTCGACGAGGCCACCGGCAAGTGGGGCATCCGCGTCAACCGCGTCGAGCTCAAGGCCATCGAACCGCCCACCTCCATCCAGGACTCGATGGAGAAGCAGATGCGCGCCGACCGTGACAAGCGCGCAGCGATCCTCACCGCCGAAGGTACGCGCCAGGCCGCAATCCTCACCGCCGAAGGTGAGAAGCAGTCCCAGATCCTGCGCGCCGAGGGTGAGGCCAAGGCCGCCGCCCTGCGCGCCGAGGGCGAAGCCCAGGCGATCCGCACGGTCTTCGAGTCCATCCACGCCGGCGACCCCGACCAGAAGCTCCTCAGCTACCAGTACCTCCAGATGCTCCCGAAGATCGCCGAGGGCGACGCCAACAAGCTCTGGATCGTCCCCAGCGAAATCGGCGACGCCCTCAAGGGCCTCTCCGGCGCCATGGGCAACTTCGGCCCGTTCGGCGGCAACTCAGGCGGCGGAGGCTCGGAGAAGGCTCCGGAACGCCGAGAGAAGCCGTCGATCGACTGACGCGTCCTGTACGACACCGGGGCTCACCTCCGACGGAGGTGAGCCCCGAGTTCTGCGTACGGCCTAGGCGGCGGGCTGGGCCAGCCAGTCCGGAAGCGCCTCGAAGTCCTCACTGCCAAGCGTCAGCAGCATCGCGTCCTGAGGCGTCGGCTCGAACGGCTGCCGCAGCAACGGCATACCCGCCTGCTCCGGAGTGCGGTCCGCCTTACGGTGGTTGTCCTCCGCGCACGAGGCCACCGTGTTCAGCCACGAGTCCTGACCACCCTGCGCCCTCGGCACCACGTGGTCCACGGTGGTCGCCCTGCGGCCGCAGTACGCGCACCGGTGCCGGTCCCTGACCAGCACCCCCCGCCTCGACCACGGCGCTTGTCTTCGGAACGGCACCCGAACATACCGGCACAGTCGGATCACCCGGGGCACGGGTATGTCGACCGCGGCTCCACGCATGCGCAGCTCGGGGTGGGCCTGCTCGACAACGGCCTTGTCCTGCAGCACCAGAACGACGGCTCGATTCAACGTCACCGTCGACAGCGGCTCAAAGCTCGCATTCAGTACCAGCGTGTCCCGCATCCCAGCCCACCTCCCGTGCAGTCGGCCCACCCCCTGGCGGGCTTGGATCAACTCTGGCCGGGCACGCCGAGATGGACAACGCAATAAAAACTGCCCGCCCCTGATCAATTCCAAGACCAGAGGCGGGCAAACGTTCCATGAACGTCAGTCTTCGGCGGGCACCTCGTACTCACCGATCAGCTGGGCACGCGCGATCGCGTGGAACCGCAGATTGAAACCGACGACGGCGGGAGAGACATCGGAATCCGGCCCCAACTTCTCCTGGTCCACGGCGTACACCGTGAACACATACCGGTGCGGCCCGTCGCCGGGCGGCGGAGCAGCCCCGCCGAAGTCCTTGCTCCCGTAGTCGTTGCGCACCTGCACGGCACCCTCGGGCAGCCCCTCGAACTTGCCGCTGCCCGCACCGGCCGGCAGCTCGGTCACCGAGGCCGGGATGTCGAAGACCGTCCAGTGCCAGAACCCGCTGCCCGTGGGGGCGTCCGGGTCGTAGCAGGTCACGGCGAAGCTCTTGGTCTCGGCGGGGAAGCCCTCCCACCGCAGCTGCGGCGAGATGTTGCCGCCCGCGTAGACCTGAGCGTCCTTGAGCGTGGCGCCCTCCGCGACGTCCTCACTCGTCACCGTGAACGACGGCACGGGCGGATGGAAGTCATGGGGGAGCGGCCGCCGCTTGAGCTCGGTCACCTCGGTACCTCCTGATCGATGGCGGAATCAGCAGTTCCGAGCCTAGAACCAGTTGCGCTTGCTGCCGACCTCGGACAGCCACTGGTTGAGGTACGCCGCCCAGTCGGTCCCGTGGAAGTCCTGCAGCCCCACCTGGAAGGACCGATAGGTGTCACTGCCCTCGCTGAACAGACCGGGCTTCTTGTCCATCTCCAGGATGACGTCCATGGCGTACTCGTCGGCCACGAAGCTCAACTCGACCTGGTTGAGACCGCGGTACTGCGACGGCGGGTAGAACTCGATCTCCTGGTAGAACGGCAGCTTCTGCCGAGTACCTCGGATGTGTCCGCGCTCCATGTCCGCGTTCTTGAAGCGGAAGCCCAGCTGGATGAACGCGTCCAGGATCGCCTTCTGCGCCGGCAGCGGGTGCACGTTGATGGGGTCCAGGTCGCCGGAGTCGACGGCCCGCGCGATCGCCAGCTCCGTGGTCACACCGATGTTCATACCGCGCAGGGCCTGCCCGTCGATCATCGTGACCGGCGTCTCCCAGGGGATCTCGAGCCCGAACGGCACCGCGTGCACGGCCCCGGCCTGCAGCTCGAAGGCGCCACCGAGCTGCACCCGGGTGAACTCGATGTTCTGTTTGTACTCCTCGTCGCCGCTCTCGACCTCGACCTTGGCCTGCAGTCCGACCGACAGGCCCTCGATGTCCTGGTTCACGGACCCGCCCTGGATCCGCACCTCACCCTGGACGACGCCGCCCGGAACGACGTTGACCTCGGTCAGCACCGTCTCGACCGAAGCCCCGCCGGCCCCCAGGCTCGCGAGCAGCTTCTTGAACGCCATGTCTCTCCCTATACGTGTGGACCCTTGATCCCTACAAACGCGATCCGGGTACGGCCGGTTCCGCCCCACACCCTGGCAAGGAGAGGGAACCTTGACCAGCCCTTGGTCTCCACCCGTCTGGACTAGGCTCGTGCCCCATGATCGCGCCACCGGACCGTACGCCACTCCCCAGGGAGTTCTTCGACCGCCCCGTCCTGGAAGTCGCCCCCGACCTCCTGGGCCGCATCCTCGTGCGTACGACACCCGACGGTCCGATCGCCCTGCGCCTCACAGAGGTCGAGGCCTACGACGGCCAGAACGACCCCGGCTCCCACGCCTATCGCGGCCGCACGGCCCGAAACGGCGTGATGTTCGGACCGCCCGGGCACGTATACGTCTACTTCACCTACGGCATGTGGTTCTGCATGAACCTGGTGTGCGGCCCCGAAGGGAGGGCGAGCGCGGTCCTGCTCCGGGCCGGCGAGGTCATCGAGGGCGCCGAGCTCGCTCGCAAACGTCGACTCTCGGCCCGAAACGACAAGGAACTGGCCAAAGGGCCCGCACGCCTGGCCACAGCCCTGGACGTGGCCCGCGATCTTGACGGCACGGACGCGTGCGCCCCGGGAGACACCCCTTTGCGGATCCTGACGGGCACCGCAGTCACCCCCGACCAGGTACGCAACGGTCCACGTACCGGCGTGGCCGGTGACGGGGGCGTGCACCCGTGGCGCTTCTGGATCGCCAACGACCCGACGGTGAGCCCCTATCGGGCCCACGTTCCGAGGCGCCGCTCAAGTTGACGCGTCCTTGGAAGATGCGTAATGTAGCCCGAGCCGCTTGAACCGGGTACGGCAATCGCCAGCAGCCGGAAGCGGCCAAACCACTACCTACGATCACCCCTCGGCGGGGTCGAATTCGGTGTGCCCGCATGCCTGAATTCGGACTCGCAGAACTCGATTATGAGTTGGCCGGGGGAATCGGCTAACGTAGTGAATGTCGAAAGGCCCCGCCGACAGGGAATCAGGCCCGAAAGGATCTGATAGAGTCGGAAACGCAAGACCGAAGGGAAGCGCCCGGAGGAAAGCCCGAGAGGGTAAGTACAGAGGAAGCGTCCGTTCCTTGAGAACTCAACAGCGTGCCAAAAATCAACGCCAGATATGTTGATACCCCGACACCGGGAAGTTTCCTGGTGGCGAGGTTCCTTTGAAAAAACACAGCGAGGACGCTGTGAACCGCCCGGGCTTGTTCCGCCCGGCGGTTCCGCTCTCGTGA
>NZ_JBITLY010000002.1:0-1121187 GCF_044465725.1 Streptomyces sp. NPDC049541
CCGGATCTGGAAGCACCGCAAGGTGTGGAGGTGACCGGTACTAATAGGCCGAGGGCTTGTCCTCAGTTGCTCGCGTCCACTGTGTTAGTTCTGAGGCAACGACTGTGTTTCGTCCGGTCGTAACTTCATAGTGTTTCGGTGGTTATAGCGTGAGGGAAACGCCCGGTTACATTCCGAACCCGGAAGCTAAGCCTTACAGCGCCGATGGTACTGCAGGGGGGACCCTGTGGGAGAGTAGGACGCCGCCGAACTCCTTTTAGAGCTCCGGCTCTTGGGCAACAGCCCAAGAGCCGGAGCTTTTTTGCGTTGAGGTAAGGTCAGGGGGCATCGTTGGCACGTTTCTCACAGGAGGCCCCCGGGTGGAGGTCCAGGAGACCCGCGTTCAGACGGACCGGGTCCTCACCATCCCCAACATCCTCAGCATGGCGCGTCTCGTCGGCGTGCCGGTCTTTCTGTGGCTGATCCTCAGGCCTGAGTTCGGAGGCCCCAAGAGTGACGGGTGGGCGCTCCTGGTGCTGGCTCTGAGCGGAGTCAGTGACTACCTGGACGGCAAGCTTGCACGGCGTTGGAACCAGATCAGCAGTCTCGGCCGGCTGCTCGACCCCGCCGCCGACCGGCTCTACATTCTCTCGACGCTGGTCGGCCTCACCTGGCGCGAGATTCTGCCAATCTGGTTGACCGCTGTACTTCTGGCGCGCGAGCTCGTCCTGCTGGTGATGGTGGGCATCCTCCGGCGCCACGGCTATCCGCCGCCGCAGGTGAACTTCCTGGGGAAGGCGGCCACCTTCAACCTGATGTACGCCTTCCCCTTGCTCCTGCTCAGTGACGGAACTGGATGGATCTCGTCACTCGCTGCTATTTTCGGATGGGCGTTCGCTGGATGGGGTACAACGCTCTATTGGTGGGCAGGAGTCCTCTACGTGGTACAAGTCCGCCGCCTCGTCCGCGCGGACGCCATGGCCGATTGAACCTCGCCGATTGCTGCGGCCGCAGTGCCTGGATGGCCCTCGGCGGAAAAGTGCGGGACAATCTGGGCGGGTGAAGTCGGCTAGACCGTCGTCTTTTTGAGGAGGACGCTTCCGACATGAAGGCCGTCGTGATGGCCGGAGGTGAAGGCACACGCCTTCGCCCCATGACCTCAAGCATGCCCAAGCCGCTCCTGCCCGTGGCCAACCGCCCGATCATGGAGCATGTGCTGCGGCTGCTCAAAAGGCATGGGCTGAACGAGACCGTCGTAACTGTCCAGTTCCTGGCCTCATTGGTCAAGAACTACTTCGGTGACGGCGAAGAGCTCGGAATGGAGCTCTCCTATGCCAACGAGGAGAAGCCACTCGGTACCGCAGGAAGCGTCAAGAACGCCGAAGAGGCGTTGAAGGACGATGCCTTCCTCGTCATCTCCGGTGATGCCCTGACTGACTTCGACCTCACCGAGCTGATCAATTTCCACAAGGAAAAGGGTGCGCTCGTCACGGTCTGCCTGACGCGTGTGCCGAATCCGCTGGAATTCGGGATCACGATCGTCGACGAAGAAGGAAAGGTCGAGCGCTTCCTCGAGAAGCCCACCTGGGGCCAGGTCTTCTCCGACACGGTGAACACGGGCATCTATGTGATGGAGCCCGAAGTCTTCGACTATGTCGAGCCCGATGTGCCCGTGGACTGGTCCGGGGATGTCTTCCCGCAGTTGATGAAGGAGGGCAAGCCGATCTACGGCTATGTCGCCGAAGGGTACTGGGAGGACGTCGGTACGCACGAGAGCTATGTGAAGGCGCAGGCCGACGTTCTGGAGGGCAGGGTCGACGTCGATATCGACGGCTTCGAGATGTCCCCGGGAGTGTGGGTGGCCGAGGGTGCCGAGGTGCATCCCGACGCAGTGCTGCGCGGCCCGCTCTACATCGGCGACTACGCCAAGGTCGAATCCGGTGCCGAAATTCGTGAGCACACCGTAGTCGGCTCGAACGTCGTGGTGAAGAGCGGTGCGTTTCTGCACAAGGCCGTTGTGCACGACAACGTCTACGTGGGGCAGCACAGCAATCTGCGTGGCTGTGTCGTCGGAAAGAACACCGACATCATGCGGGCCGCGCGGATCGAGGACGGCGCGGTCATCGGCGACGAGTGCCTCATCGGTGAAGAATCGATCGTTCAGGGCAATGTGCGGGTCTACCCGTTCAAGACCATCGAGGCCGGCGCCTTCGTCAACACCTCGGTCATCTGGGAGTCGAGGGGCCAGGCGCATCTGTTCGGTGCTCGCGGGGTGTCCGGCATCCTGAACGTGGAGATCACGCCTGAGCTCGCCGTGCGCCTGGCCGGCGCCTATGCGACGACTCTGAAGAAGGGCTCCACTGTCACCACCGCCCGCGACCACTCCCGTGGTGCCCGTGCGCTGAAGAGGGCGGTCATCTCCGCCCTGCAGGCCAGCGCCATCGACGTACGGGACCTGGAGAACGTACCGCTGCCCGTTGCCCGGCAGCAGACGGCGCGGGGCAGCGCCGGCGGGATCATGATCCGGACCACGCCCGGGGTGCCGGACTCCGTGGACATCATGTTCTTCGACGGGAACGGTGCCGATCTCTCGCAGGGCAGTCAGCGAAAGCTGGACCGGGTGTTCGCGCGGCAGGAGTACCGGCGTGCGTTCCCCGGGGAGATCGGAGATCTGCACTTCCCTGCCAGCGTCTTCGATTCGTACACCGGCTCGCTGTTGCGCAATGTCGACACGACCGGGATCAGCGAGTCCGGACTGAAGGTCGTCGTCGACGCGTCGAACGGCAGCGCCGGGCTTGTGCTGCCCAGCCTGCTGGGCAAGCTCGGCGTGGACTCGCTGACCATCAATCCCGGGCTCGACGAGTCGCGGCCCACGGAGTCCGCCGAGGTGCGGCGGTCGGGGCTGGTGCGGCTCGGTGAGATCGTCGCGTCGTCGCGGGCCGCCTTCGGGGTGCGGTTCGACCCCGTTGGCGAGCGGTTGTCGCTGGTCGACGAGAAGGGGCGGATCGTCGAGGACGACCGGGCGCTGCTCGTCATGCTGGATCTGGTGGCCGCGGAGCGGCGCAGTGGGCGGGTGGCGCTGCCGGTGACCACGACGAGGATCGCCGAGCAGGTGGCGGCGTACCACGGGACACAGGTCGAGTGGACGACGACCTCGCCCGACGACCTGACGAGGGTCGGCGGCGACGACTCGACCATCTTCGGTGGTGACGGCAAGGGCGGCTTCATCGTCCCGGAATTCAGCAGTGTCTTCGACGGCACGGCGGCCTTTGTACGGTTGATCGGGCTTGTTGCGCGGACGCAGCTCACCCTCAGCCAGATCGACGCCCGGATTCCGCGGGCACACGTCCTCAAGCGGGATCTTGCGACTCCCTGGGCCGTCAAGGGACTTGTGATGCGGCGTGTGGTCGAGGCGGCCGGAGACCGCTTCGTGGACACCACCGACGGTGTGCGGGTCGTGGAGACGGACGGGCGCTGGGTGATGGTGCTGCCCGACCCGGCCGAGGCGGTCACTCACCTGTGGGCTGAGGGGCCGGACGACGCCTCGGCGCAGGCCCTGCTCGACGAGTGGTCGGCGGTCGTGGACAGCGCCGGCCGCTGAAAAACGCAGCACACGCGCGTGCCGGACAGGTGTCCCCAAGGGGGCCCGTCCGGCACGCCGGTGGGGCCATTCGGAGGTAGTGGTCGCGACATGCGACGATGTGCGGCATGCCGCAGCAGCCCCCCGTTCGGAGCACACCCACGCGACCCTCGCGTCCGGACGCCTCCATGTCGCTGCTCACCAACGTCATGGACCACAGCCTGGACGACGGCTACGCCGAGGCGGCCGCCAGGAAGAAGGCCGCGGGCGACGGCGCTCTGCCCAAGACCCTTCGGGCCAGGCTCGGCCTGGCCGCCGGGCTGGTGCTCGCGGCCCTGGTCGTGACCGTGGGTGCGGCGCAGGCCCGGGTGGCGGCTCCCGTCGTCGCCAAGGAGCGCGAGGAACTGATCCACCGCATCGACCGGGAGACCACGACGGCGGACAAGCTGGAGGGCTCCGTCGACAAGCTGCGCGACGATGTGAGCGCGCGCCAGCGGGAGGCTCTCAAGAAGAGCGGCAGTGGAGATCAGTCGGAGCTGGTGGGGATTTTGTCGGGCGCCGTCGAAGTACACGGTCCCGGCGTGAAACTGGTCGTGAACGACGCCAAGGAAGCAACCAGCGGCGGCAACGGCAATCCGCGTGAGACCTCGGACTTCTCCGACACCGGTCGAGTGCGGGACCGCGACATGCAGCGTGTGGTCAACGGGCTGTGGGAGTCGGGGGCCGAGGCCGTTTCGATCAATGGGCAGCGGCTGACGGCGCTTTCGGCGATCAGGGCCGCCGGGGACGCGATACTGGTCGACAACAAGCCGCTGGTTCCCCCCTATACGGTGCTGGCCGTGGGGAACGGCAGGCAGCTGAGCAGCAGGTTCCAGAACAGCGCCGACGGGCTGTATCTGCATGCCCTGCAGGAGACCTACGGCATCCGGACCAGCATCTCCGTGGAAGGCGACCTCCGGCTGCCTGCCGCACCGAGTGTGATCGTACGTACAGCACAGCCGACAACCGAGAAGACTGAGAAGGGCACATCGTGATCGCCGTACTGGGCCTCGTAGTGGGAGTCGTGGCCGGCCTGTTGGTCCGGCCTGAGGTTCCGGCGGTCGTCGAGCCTTACCTGCCGATCGCCGTGGTCGCGGCGCTCGACGCCGTCTTCGGTGGTCTGCGGGCCATGCTCGACGGGATCTTCGACGACAAGGTCTTCGTGGTGTCGTTCCTGTCCAATGTGGTCGTTGCCGCGTTGATCGTGTTCCTGGGCGACAAGCTGGGTGTGGGCGCTCAGCTGTCCACCGGTGTCGTCGTGGTCCTCGGGATCCGCATCTTCTCGAACGCCGCGGCCATCCGCCGGCACGTGTTCCGGGCGTGAGGCCGATGAGCGACAACGAAGAGACGCCGGAGAACAGGCTGCGCAAGGAACTTCCGGAGGAGGTTCCCACGACGGAGCCCGACGTGACGGCGGCGGCTCCCGAGGAGAAGCAGCCCTCTGAGGAAAGGCACTCCTCCGAGGAGAAGCAGTCCTCCGAGGAGAAGCAGCTGCCTCTCACCGGGCGGCAGCGGCTGGTGCAGGGCCTGTGGCCGCCGCGCCTCACCCGCGCCCAACTCATCGTCGCCGTCCTGCTGTTCGGCCTCGGCTTCGGTCTGGCCGTCCAGGTGGCCTCGAACAGCAACAGCGACAGCGCCCTGCGCGGCGCGCGTCAGGAAGATCTCGTTCGCATCCTGGATGAACTCGACGACCGTACCCAGCGTCTTGAGGACGAGAAGCAGGGACTGGAGAAGCAGCGCGACGAGCTGGAGAACAGCTCCAACCAGGCCGAGGAGGCACGCAAGCAGACGGTCGAGAAGGAGAAGCAACTCGGCATTCTGGCGGGCACGGTGGCCGCGCAGGGGCCCGGCATCACGATGACCATCGAGGACACGAAGGGGTCGGTCCAGGCGGACATGCTGCTCGATGCGATCCAGGAGCTGCGTGCGGCCGGGGCGGAGGCGATCCAGGTGAACGACGTACGTGTCGTCGCCAACACCTACCTCACCGACTCGGGCAAGAGCGTGAGCGTCGACGGGAACAAGATCAACGCTCCCTTCCGTTTCAAGGTCATCGGCAAGCCGGCGGACCTCGAACCGGCGCTCAACATCCCTGGGGGCGTGGTGCAGACTCTGGAGAAGGAGCAGGCCACCGTTGCCGTCGAGCGGTCGAACAAGATCGTTGTGAATGCCTTGCGAGCAGCGAAGCGGCCTGACTACGCTCGGTCGTCCTCCCAGTGAACAGGCGGTGCATGGGCGACGTCCGGCGGGGGCATGAGGTTGCGGGGGGTCGGCGCACCGAATGGGTGGTGCGTGGTGGAAACTGTCTGGTGGATACGGACGTTGTGAGGATGTCCGGGTCGGCCGGTGTATGCAATCAGGGTTCGTCCTGCCCCACGGGCGGGTCTGTTTCGGTCAAGGGGAATCGCCCGTGAAGTTGTTTGCGAAGTTGTTCGGCAAGAGCGCGCGAGAGGGTAGCGACAACGCGACCGCTCGTCATCGCGCACAGCCCGATGCAGAGGGCCAGCGCCCACTGTTCCGGGACCAGGTCCCTGGGCCGGGTGGTGACATTCCCGGAGGTCAGGGCGCGCCGTCTGTTGACCCTGCGCAGTCCGGCGGCATAGGTTTCGGGCAACCGTCAACCTCAAGTACGGGTGGAGGGTTTTCCCCTATGTCGGCCCTGGTGTGTACGAGGTGCGGTAACCGCAACGCGGAGAACAGCCGCTTCTGCTCCAACTGTGGCGCCCCGCTGCGGGCCGGCGGCGCGTCCGAGCGGCCGTCCGAGACGACGTCGACGATCTCGATCTCCGGCATCGAGGCCTACGACGCCGAGGTCACCGGTCAGACGCAGATGCCGGCGCTCTCTCCCGAGGCACAGGCGGCCGTCGACGCGCTGCCGCTGGGCTCCGCGCTTCTGGTGGTGCGCCGCGGGCCGAACTCGGGCAGCCGCTTTCTGCTGGACGGCGACCTGACCACGGCCGGGCGTCATCCGCAGAGCGACATCTTCCTGGACGACGTGACGGTCTCGCGCCGACACGTGGAGTTCCGCCGTGGTGCGGACGGCTCGTTCACGGTGGCAGACGTGGGCAGTCTGAACGGCACCTACGTCAACCGCGAGCGGATCGACCAGGTCGCCCTGAACAACGGTGACGAGGTGCAGATCGGAAAGTACCGGCTGGTCTTCTACGCAAGCCAGCGGGGCTACTGACCATTCCCCCAGACCCCGTCCGGGGGGACCCCAAGGGAATGTCCATGCTTCGAACACCGAGCGGCGGTGCCGGGCACGGCACCGCCGGCCCGGACAGTGGTCTGATGAGCATCGGCACGGTGCTGAACGTGCTGCGCGACGAGTTCCCCGAAGTCACCATCTCCAAGATCCGTTTCCTGGAGTCGGAGGGGCTCATCGAGCCGCAGCGCACCCCGTCGGGGTATCGCAAGTTCAGCGCGGACGACGTCGAGCGCCTCGGCCATGTGCTGAGGATGCAGCGCGACCACTATCTGCCCCTCAAGGTGATCCGGGAGCATCTGGACGCCTTGGAGCGCGGTGAGGCAGTCCCACTGCCCGTGGTGGGACGCCAGCGGGACGGCGAGTCCCTCCTGGAGGCACCCGAGGGGCCCACTGCGGCTCGGATCGGGCGGGCCGAGCTGCTCGCGGCCGCCGGGATCGGCGAGCAGGAACTCGAGGAGTGGGAGTCGTACGGCCTGGTCGCGCCGCTGCCGGACGGGGCGTACGACGCGGAGACGGTGACCGTGGCGTCGCTCGTCGTGGAGCTCGGGCAGTTCGGGATCGAGCCGCGGCACCTCCGGGCCATGAAGGCCGCCGCCGAGCGTGAGGCCGGGCTGGTGGACCAGGTGGTGGCCCCGCTGAAGCGCCACCGTAATCCGCAGACCAGGGCGCATGCCGAGGCGCGGACAAAGGAGCTGGCGGCGCTCACGGTGAAGCTGCACGCCGCCCTCGTGCAGATCGCTCTCGGTGTGAGACTGCCCTGAGTCCGGCGCTTTGCGGAGGCCGGATCGACCCCCCGTTCCCGGCTCGACTACCCAAACGTCCCGGGCAGGTCCTAGGGTTGCTGTGTGAACGAGCTCGATGTCGTAGGTGTCCGGGTCGAAATGCCCTCCAACCAACCGATCGTGCTCCTGCGTGAAGTGGGAGGCGACCGTTACCTCCCCATCTGGATCGGGCCGGGGGAGGCGACTGCCATTGCCTTCGCTCAGCAGGGCATGGCCCCCGCCAGGCCGCTGACCCACGACCTGTTCAAGGACGTGCTGGAGGCCGTCGGTCAGGAGCTGACCGAAGTGCGCATCACGGATCTGCGGGAGGGCGTCTTCTACGCGGAGCTGGTCTTCGCCAGCGGGGTCGAAGTCAGTGCCCGTCCGTCCGACGCCATAGCGCTGGCCCTGCGCACCGGAACGCCGATCTACGGCAGCGACGGTGTGCTCGACGACGCAGGCATCGCGATTCCGGATGAGCAGGAGGACGAGGTGGAGAAGTTCCGCGAGTTCCTCGACCAGATCTCCCCGGAGGACTTCGGGACGAGCAGCCAGTGAGTCTCGAACTCCGGCAAGTGCCAACGGCGAGTGAGAGCGTCCTGCGGCCCCCTGCGAGCGCATTCGGCTAGCCTTTCCCCGCGGTGGGGTGCGGGAAACCACTCTTAGGGTGATTATCACTCGGCGTGCCGAGTGTGGCGATCGTTGACGCACCCCTAGTGACTGCCTACCGTCGAGATGGCAGGTCAAGGACGGAGGTCGGCGTGAGAAGCAGCGGCGACGGTACGGCTGGGGGTGGCCCCGGACGCAGTCTCGGGGAGAGCGGTCCGTACCCTCCCCCGAGCTCTCAACTTCGTTCGAGTTGGGGGGACCCCCATCCTGGCAGCGCGGCCGATCACGCTTCGCAGCGGCCGGCGGCCGTGCCGAGCAGCGGAGGGGCGGCATCCATGGCGTCCGAGCAGATCGGCTATCGCGGTCCGACGGCCTGTGCGGCCGCCGGCATCACCTACCGGCAACTGGACTACTGGGCCCGTACCGGGCTCGTCGAGCCGAGCGTGCGGCCCGCCTACGGGTCGGGCACGCAGCGGCTGTACAGCTTTCGGGACGTCGTCGTCCTGAAGATCGTCAAGCGGTTCCTGGACACCGGGGTGTCGCTGCAGAACATCCGTACCGCGGTGATGCACCTGCGGGAGCGCGGCTTCCGGGACCTGGAGCGCATGACGCTGATGAGCGACGGCGCCACGGTCTACGAGTGCACCTCGCCCGACGAGGTCCATGCGCTGCTCCAGGGCGGCCAGGGGATCTTCGGGATCGCCGTCGGTGTGGTGTGGCGGGACGTCGACAGTGCGCTCTCGCAGTTGCACGGTGAGCGGATCGACACCGGTGAGACCCTGGTCGGGCACAACCCGGCGGACGAGCTGGCACGACGGCGGAACCGGGCGGTCTGACGGCGTTCTCAGCGGCTTCTCGGGGCCCTTCGGCGGTCGTAGGGCGGCATTGTCAGTGGCGTAGGGCAGCATCGGAGATGTGAGAAACGCGCCCACGATCCTGCATCTCGACATGGATGCCTTCTACGCCTCGGCGGAGCAGGCATCCAAGCCGAGTCTGCGCGGGAAGGCCGTGATCGTGGGTGGGCTCGGGCCGCGTGGGGTGGTCGCCACCGCTTCGTACGAGGCGCGGGTCTTCGGGGTGCGGTCGGCGATGCCGATGGCGCAGGCGCGGCGGCTGGCACCGAACGCCGCGTATCTGGTGCCGCGCTTCGGGTTCTACCGGTCGATCAGCGAGCAGGTCATGGGGCTGCTGCACTCGCTGTCGCCGCTGGTGGAGCCCCTGAGCCTGGACGAGGCCTTCGTGGACCTGGAGGCCGGGGAGGCGGCCTGGGACGCGGCGTCGGCGCGGCTGGTGGGGGAGAAGCTGCGCGCCGACATACGGGCGGATACGGGGCTCACCGGGTCCGTGGGCCTCGCCGCCTGCAAGATGCTCGCGAAGATCGCCTCCGAGGAGGCCAAGCCGAACGGGCTGGTGCTGGTCGAGCCCGGGACCGAGCGGGCCAAGCTGGGACCGATGTCGGTGCGGATGCTGCCCGGGGTGGGGCCGGCCACCGGGGACCATCTGCGGCGGGCCGGCATCACCACGGTCGACGAGATCGCCGAGGCCGGTGAGGACGAGCTCGTCCGGTTGCTGGGCAAGGCCCATGGACACGCGTTGTACGCCATGGCGCTGGCGCAGGACGACCGGCCCGTGGTGGCCGAGCGGGAGGCCAAGTCGGTGTCGGTCGAGGACACGTACGACGTGGACATCCACGACCGGGTGAGGGTGGGGCTCGAGGTGCAGCGGCTGGCCGACCGCTGTGTGCGGCGGCTGCGGGGTGCGGGTCTTTCGGGGCGGACCATCGTCCTGAAGGTGCGGCGCTACGACTTCTCGACGCTGACTCGTTCCGAGACGCTGCGCGGGCCGACGGACGATCCGGCGGTGGTGCGGGAGGCTGCCGCACGGCTGCTGGACTCGGTGGACACGACGGGGGGTGTGCGGTTGCTGGGGGTCGGGGTGAGCGGGCTGGCCGACTACACGCAGGAGGACCTGTTCGCGCAGGCAGCGGGGGACGGTGCGGAGCCTTTGGCGGACGAAGCGGACGAGGAACCCGCCGAGGAACAGAAGGTCGCTGTCGAACGGCGGTGGCCCGCCGGGCACGATGTGCGGCATGCCGAGTTCGGGCATGGGTGGGTGCAGGGAAGCGGGCTCGGGCGGGTGACCGTGCGGTTCGAGACGCCGGACTCGGAGCCGGGGCGGGTGCGGACGTTTCGCACCGATGACCCTGAGCTGGAGCCGGCGGATCCGTTGCCGTTGGTGGCGCGGAGACCCGGGGCCTCCGTGCAGGGGGTCGGCGCCTGACCGGGGAGGGCGCTGGTCCGCGCGGGGGCCGGGCACCGTGGGAGTGGGTCAGGGCCTGCCGTTTGGAACCGCTGCCGGGAGGTGCGCCTTGCAGCCGTCCCGAGCGGGGTCATGGATCCAGGCGACGGGTCTAGGCGTCCGCGTCCTCCGTGCCCGCGAGCTTGCCGAAGTCGTGGTCCGGGAAGGGGGAAGAAGCGGGGACGTCCAGCCCGTAGTGGTGGTAGAGCTGGAGCTCCTGTTCGGGGGAGAGATGGCGGCCGACGCCGAAGTCGGGGGCGTCCTTGATGAGGGAACGGTCGAAGGGGACGTGGAGGGTGCCCTCGATCAGTTCGCTGGGTTCCAGGGGGACGAAGGCGTCTCGGGAGAACAAGCCGGTGCGTATGGCCGCCCACTCCGGCACGCCGGTCGCGTCGTCGAGGTAGACCTCGTCGATGGTGCCGAGCTTGGTGCCGTTGCGGTCGAACGCCTTGCGGCCGATCAGGTTGCGCGGATCGATGTCGGTCTGCACGGGCCCTCCACTTGGTCGCACCTCATCCGTAAGCACTACAAAAGAGCAGATTGGTGATGACGGCCACTCGAAGGATCGGATGGTGTGCTCGCTGGTAGGCTGACAGCGGCTGCTGACCCCGTGCGGGAGAGTCCTCCAGACACCATCGGAGGCGCCGAAGGAGCAAATCCTCCCCGGAATCTCTCAGGCTCACGTACCGCGCGGACGAGGTCACTCTGGAAAGCAGGGCGGGTATCGATGGCTTCCGCTCTCACCGACGGTGAAAGCCGGGCGCCCTCGGGTGTTCCGGTGAAGCTCTCAGGTTGAGATGACAGAGGGGGAGGCCGTCCGGGTACCCGTGCCGTGGTGCCCCTCGAAGGTCGTGTCAGACCAGGAGGCCTCCGCAATGACCGCCCATCGCATTCCGCTCTCCGCGCTCGAACAGGGAATCCCGTTCGAGCAGCGCCACATCGGGCCTGATCACGAGGCGCGGGCCAAGATGCTCGCGCAGGTCGGATACGGCTCGCTGGACGAGCTGACCGCCGCCGCGGTGCCCGATGTGATCAAGAACTCGGATGAGCTGGAGCTGCCGGGTGCGCGTACCGAGGCCGAGGTGCTGGCCGAGCTTCGGTCGCTCGCCGACCGGAACCAGGTGCTCGACTCCATGATCGGGCTCGGGTACTACGGGACCTTCACCCCGCCCGTCATCCTGCGCAACGTGATGGAGAATCCCGCCTGGTACACGGCCTACACGCCCTACCAGCCCGAGATCTCTCAGGGGCGGCTCGAGGCCCTGCTCAACTTCCAGACCATGGTCGCCGATCTGACCGGGCTGCCCACCTCCGGTGCCTCGCTGCTCGACGAGGGCACGGCCGCCGCCGAGGCGATGGCGCTGTCCCGGCGCATGGGCAGGAACAAGAAGGGCCTGTTCCTGATCGACGCGGACGTGCTGCCGCAGACCATCGCCGTGATCGAGACGCGTGCCGAGCCGACCGGTGCGGAGGTCGTGGTCGCCGACCTCAGCGACGGCATACCCGCCGAGGTCGCCGGGCGTGAGATCAACGGCGTGCTCGTCCAGTACCCCGGCGCCTCCGGTTCCGTACGCGACCTCAAGCCGCTCATCGACCAGGCGCACGAGCTCGGTGCGCTCGTCACCGTCGCCGCCGATCTGCTGGCGCTGACGCTGCTGAAGTCGCCCGGGGAGCTCGGTGCTGACATCGCGGTCGGGACCACGCAGCGCTTCGGTGTGCCGATGGGCTTCGGCGGGCCGCACGCGGGCTACATGGCGGTGCACGAGAAGTTCGCGCGCAGCCTGCCCGGCCGGCTGGTGGGCGTGTCCGTGGACGCGGACGGGCACAAGGCCTACCGGCTCGCGCTGCAGACGCGTGAGCAGCACATCCGGCGGGAGAAGGCCACCAGCAACATCTGCACGGCCCAGGTGCTGCTCGCCGTGATGGCGGGGATGTACGCGGTGTACCACGGGCCGGAGGGGCTCAAGGCGATCGCGCGGCGCACCCACCGGTACGCCACGATCCTCGCCGCGGGCCTTGAGGCCGGTGGTGTCGAGGTCGTGCACGGCTCCTACTTCGACACGCTCACCGTGCGGGTGCCGGGCCGCGCCGGCGAGGTGGTGGCCGCCGCGCGGGAGAACGGAGTCAACCTTCACCTGGTCGACGCCGACCATGTGTCGATCGCCTGCGACGAGACCACCGCGCGGGCCCAACTGGGCGCCGTGTGGACCGCGTTCGGGGTCGAGGGCGACATCGAGGCGCTGGACGCGGCGACCGAGGACTCCCTGCCCGCAGGACTGCTGCGCACCGACGACTACCTGACCCACCCGGTCTTCCAGCAGCACCGCTCCGAGACCGCGATGCTGCGCTACCTGCGCCGGCTCGCCGACCGTGACTACGCGCTCGACCGGGGCATGATCCCGCTGGGCTCCTGCACCATGAAGCTCAACGCCACCACCGAGATGGAGCCGGTCACCTGGCCCGAGTTCGGGCAGCTGCACCCCTTCGCGCCCGCCGAGCAGGCGCAGGGCTACCTCACCCTCATCCGTGAACTCGAGGAGCGGCTCGCCGAGGTCACCGGGTACGACAAGGTGTCCCTGCAGCCCAACGCCGGATCGCAGGGCGAGCTGGCCGGACTGCTCGCCGTACGCGGGTATCACCGGGCCAACGGGGACGAGCAGCGGACCGTGTGTCTGATCCCGTCGTCCGCGCACGGTACGAACGCCGCCAGCGCCGTGATGGCCGGGATGAAGGTCGTCGTCGTGAAGACCGCCGAGGACGGTGAGATCGACGTCGAGGACCTGCGGGCGAAGATCGAGCAGTACCGCGACGAGCTGGCCGTGCTGATGATCACGTACCCCTCCACGCACGGTGTGTTCGAGGAGCATGTCGCCGACATCTGCGCCCAGGTGCACGAGGCCGGCGGGCAGGTGTACGTCGACGGTGCCAACCTCAACGCCCTCGTGGGGCTTGCCAAGCCGGGCCACTTCGGCGGTGACGTCTCGCACCTCAACCTGCACAAGACCTTCTGCATCCCGCACGGCGGCGGCGGGCCGGGCGTCGGCCCGGTCGGCGTACGCGCGCACCTCGCGCCGTATCTGCCGAACCACCCGATGCAGCCGGCCGCGGGACCGGCGACGGGCGTCGGGCCGATCTCCGCGGCTCCCTGGGGTTCCGCGGGCATCCTGCCGATCTCGTGGGCGTACGTCCGGCTCATGGGCGGCGAGGGGCTGAAGCGGGCCACGCAGGTGGCCGTGCTGAGCGCCAACTACATCGCCAAGCGGCTGGAGCCGCACTACCCCGTGCTCTACACCGGCCCGGGCGGGCTGGTCGCGCACGAGTGCATCATCGACCTGCGGCCGCTGACCAAGGCGACCGGCGTGAGCGTGGACGACGTCGCCAAGCGGCTCATCGACTACGGCTTCCACGCGCCCACGATGTCGTTCCCGGTGGCCGGCACCCTGATGATCGAGCCGACCGAGTCCGAGGACCTGATCGAGCTGGACCGGTTCTGCGAGGCGATGATCGCCATCCGTGCGGAGATCGAGAAGGTCGGGGCGGGCGAGTGGCCGGCCGAGGACAACCCGCTCCGGGGTGCGCCGCACACCGCCGCCGCGCTCGGCGGGGAGTGGGAGCACGCGTACTCGCGTGAGGAGGCCGTCTTCCCGGCCGGGGTGTCGGCCGCCGACAAGTACTGGCCGCCGGTGCGCCGGATCGACCAGGCCTTCGGTGACCGGAACCTGGTCTGCTCGTGCCCGCCGCTGGACGCGTACGACGACTGAGGCAGTGGTCGTGGAGGAGGGCCCCGCTTCGGCGGGGCCCTTTCCCGTTACGCCGTGGCGAGTGAGATCTCCGTCGCCTTGATCAGGGCCACGACGGGAGTGCCGGTGGCCAGGGCGAGGTCCGTGACGGCGTCCTTGGTGATCGCGGAGGTCAGCTCGCCGCCCTCGACGGCGACCTTCACGGAGGCCATCGCACCGCCGGTGGTCACGTCGGTGACCGTACCGGGCAGCTGGTTGCGGATGGACAGGCCCTCGACCGGGGCCGTGGCCAGGGAGACCTCCGTCGCCTTCACCAGGGCGCGTACGGCGGCGCCCGCGGCGAGGCCGAGTTCCTCGGCGGACTCGAGGGTGATCGCCGCGGTGATCTCCTGGCCGCCGGTGAGACGGACCTTGACGGTGGACATGACCTCTCCGGAGGTGATGGCGGTGACCGTGCCGGGGATCTGGTTGCGGATGCTCAGGCTCATGGGGCTCATGGGGAACGCCTCGCAGGGGGTGGCGGGTTGAGGGCTTTGTGCCCGGGCCCACCGTAGCCCCGGCCGGGTGTTATGCCGGGTACGCTCGTGTTTGCGTCGCCGTGGCCGTTGCCCGGACCCGGCGCCCGGCTGCGGAATCGCATGAGCCGGGCCTGCCGTAGGGGGAGTTGTTCCTGGGTCACGTGCGGTCGATGTGCACGTTGGTCGACTTCACGCGGGCGGTGGCCTCCATGCCGACCTCGAGGCCGAGCTCCTCCACGGCCTCGCGGGTCAGCAGTGAGACCAGGCGGTGCGGGCCGGCCTGGATCTCGACCTGGGCCGCCACGTCGCCGAGCTTGATCGCGGTGACGATGCCCGGG
Organism: Streptomyces sp. NPDC049541; assembly: GCF_044465725.1. NCBI lineage: Bacteria > Bacillati > Actinomycetota > Actinomycetes > Kitasatosporales > Streptomycetaceae > Streptomyces > Streptomyces sp. NPDC049541. The sequence continues at coordinate 15,071 of NZ_JBITLY010000002.1, forward strand.
AAGGCGTTGCGGACCGAGGTGTAGGAGGTCTCCTCCTCGGCGCTGCCCGCCTTGGCGAGTTCCACGGAGAAGGCGGCCAGGTCCCGGCCGTCGATGAGCCGTCGGCCGCCCTCGTCGCGATGGGTCGCCACCCGGCCGGCGTCGGCCCAGCGGCGTGCGGTGTCCGGACTCACGCCGAGCAGTCGTGCGGCCTGGCCGATGGTGTAGCTCTGCATGCGGTCACGATAGGGCCGGGAACGGGCCAGGGTGGACGGGGGCTTGAGCGTGGCATGTAACGCGATACAGCGTCAGTTGGGTGACCGGGATTCGGGGGTGCGGGTATGGCGGCTGAGATTTCGGGCAGTGGCGTGGCGGCGCTGGATCCGCGGGCCTCGCATGCGGACCGGGACCGGGTCGTGGAGGTGCCGCGGGTGGCGGCCGGGGACGGTCGGCTGACCGCGGAGGAGCTGGACGAGCGGGTCGAGGCCGCCTTGACTGCCCGGACGCTGGGCGAACTCGCCGTTCTGACGGTGGACCTGCCGGGATCGGTCGCGGAGGTCACCGGCAAGGACGTCGACCGCATCGAGCAACGCGGCGCTTCCGCTCGGCGCCGTGGCGGCTGGGTGGTACCGCGGCGGCTGGAGATCGACTCGGAGTGGGCGAGGTGACGCTCGACTTCACCGAGGCGGTGATCAGGCACGACCCCCTGCACATCGAAGTGGACCTGCGCGGAGGCGCATTGAAGCTGCCGACCCGGCCGGGCGTGGTGGTGGACACCGACTCGCTGGTGATCGAGTACGAGGGCGTCAAGAACCGTTCGGCGGGCGGCTCGGGTGTGCCGGCGGAACTGCGCGTCGAGATTCACGGCCGTATGAACTTCGGGCAGGTGTCGGTGCGTCCGCAGCGGCGTGGGTTCCTCAGAAGGGGCCCGAGGTGCTGAGTACCGGGTCCGTGATCATCCGCGCCGTCGTCGTGTTGCCCGCGCCTGCGCGGCGGAGCCGCAGATCGACACAGCTCCGCGCCCCTTCGCGGCGGGGCCTCAGCCCGTGTGAACGCGAGGCCTGCGGACGCGGTCCGGTTCTGCTTCGCGTAGGACCTCTCGGGTGACCGGGGCGACCTCGCCCTGGCCGAAGAGGAAGAAGCGCAGGAAGTTGGCGAAGGGGTTGCCCTCGGTCCACTCGAAGTAGATGTGCGGGGTGCACCCGGTGGTGTCGCGGACGTGCAGGAGCAGGGCGGCCAGTGCGTTCGGGATGGAGGAGGACTCCAGTGTCAGCACCCGGTAGCGGCCGTGCAGGACCTCGCCGCGCACCGTGAGACTCGCTTCGAACTCGGAGGGGTCGACGACCGTGACCTCGACGAAGACGAAGTCCTCGCCGGGGATGTCGTTGTCGTTCCGGATCTGCTCGATCTTGTCGCGGTACTCGGCCTTGTCCCGCTGGTCCGGCTCGTTGGCGATGAAGCGGATCTTGCGGCTGGCCATGTCCCGGATGAAACGTTCCGCCATGTCGTCCAGCGTCACGCTGGTGACGCGCAGCTCGAAGGCGCGGGCCAGCCGGGAGAGCAGGGAGACCAGGATGATGCCGGCGATGAAGCAGGCGCCGATCTTGACGCCGTCCGGGCGCTCGATGACGTTGGCCACGGTGACGTAGAGGAGGACCGCCGAGACGACTCCGAAGCCGATGGTCCAGCCCCGCTGCTGGGCACGGCGGGCGGCGATGGTCACCGCGATCGCGGCCGAGGACATCAGGACCAGCACACCGGTGGCGTAGGCGCCGCCCTGGGCGTCGACGTCGGCGTTGAAGATCCAGGTGACCAGGAAGCCGATCAGGGTGAAGACGATCACCATGGGGCGCACGGCGCGGGCCCAGTGCGGTGCCATGCCGTAGCGGGGCAGATAGCGGGGCATCAGGTTGAGCAGGCCGGCCATGGCCGAGGCGCCGGCGAACCACAGGATGGCGATGGTCGAGATGTCGTAGACCGTGCCGAAGGCGTTGCCCAGGTACTCGTGCGAGAGGTAGGCGAGGGCGCGTCCGTTGGCCTGGCCGCCGGACTTGAACTCCTTCTCCGGGATCAGCACCGTGGTGATGAAGCTCGTCGCGATCAGGAACACGCTCATGATCAGCGCGGCGGCCGTGAGGAGCTTCTTCGTGTCGCGGATGCGGCCCTGCGGGTTCTCCTCGGTGTCGCCCGGGTCGCCCTGGACGTGCGGCATGACCGCGACGCCGGTCTCGAAGCCGGAGAGACCGAGCGCGAGCTTGGGGAAGACCAGCAGGGAGACGCCGATCATGGCGAAGATGTTGCCGTGTTCCGTGGTCAGCGCGCTCGTCCAGTCGGTGACCAGATGGCCCGCGGTGATCACGTGGTACATCCCCACGGCCACGACGACGACGTTGAGACCGAGGTACACCACCACCAGCGCGACCGCGACGCCGATCGCCTCCAGGAAGCCCTTGAGGAACACCGCGCCGAGCAGGGCCACCAGGATGAGCGTGATCAGCATCTGCTGGTCGTGCAGGGTGCTGGTCAGGTGGGGGTTCTCGACCAGGTGGGTCGAGGCGTCCGCGGCCGACAGGGTGATGGTGATCAGGAAGTCGGTGGCGGCGAAGCCGAGCAGGGTCAGGACGAACAGCTTGCCCTTCCAGAACGACAGCAGCCGCTCCAGCATCGCGATCGAGCCCTCGCCGCGCGGGCTCTCCTCGGCCACCCGGCGGTAGACCGGCAGCGCACCGGCGAGCGTCACGATCACGAGGACGATGGTCGCCACCGGCGACAGCAGGCCGGCGGCCAGAGCCGCGATGCCGGGCTGGTAGCCGAGGGTCGAGAAGTAGTCGACGCCGGTCAGGCACATCACGCGGTACCAGCGCTGCCCCTTGTGCGCGGGCTCCGGCTGGGCGTGCGGCGCCTGCTGGATGCCCTTGCCCATGTCGGCCAGGCCCTCCAGCATCCAGGCGCGCAGGCGACTGGGAGGCGGGTGCTCGGTCGTGGCCATCGGCGTGCTCCTGAGGTGCGGCTCAGCGTGTGGATTCCGGCCATCACGCGGACGGCGGCACCAGCGTAAGCGGAGAGTGACGCATGGGCCCACGGATGAGGGCCGTGACGGCGTCAAGCTTCCGTTAAGACTCGCTGCTCGACGGAAGCGGCGCCCAGGAAGTCAGCTTCTGTAGCGGTTCGCGGCTGTTTGGGCCGTCCGGGGGATGGGGTTCGACGATCGGGGCCGGACACCCAGCGTCATGGCGCGTGGGATGACGACACCGGTGCCACTGGTCGATCGCGCGGCTGCCGTGGCTCAGATGTCCGTCAGGCGGGCTTCCTCCAGGTCCAAGGACCGCTGCAGCCTCCTGCGCGTCGTGTCGCTTATTGCGTGTTCGTCGTACAGGCGCTGCAGTTCCAAAGCCTCGAAGGCGATGACGTCGCGGCGGAGCTGGCGGTAGACCAGGTCGGCGGATTCGGCGGGGGCGCTTTGGCCGGTGTGGTCGGTTAGGCGGTCGCGGGCGTCGTCGAGACGGGCGGTGAGCCCGCGGCGGAGGCGGTCGAGAACGACCTCGGGGACGGCCTGCAGTTCGGAGAGTTCCTCCAGGCGGCGGATGCCCGCGTCGGCCAGGCGGCAGCGGGCCGCGGCCTCCTCACGCTCGGTGTGGTCGGGTTCGAGGGCGATGCCGGAGCGGCGGACCACGGGGGCCAGGCTGAAGCCCTGCACGACCAGGGTGACGACCACGACCGAGGTGGTCAGGACCAGCACCAGGGCGCGGTCCGCGAGCGTCGCGCCGCTCTTGGTGGTCTCCGGGATGGACAGGGCCGCGGCCAAGGGGACGACGCCCCGGGTGCCCGCCCAGGTCAGCACCATGGGGACCCGCCAGTTCACGGGGCGGATGCCGCCCTTGCGCTGTACCACCGACGACAGTGGGGCCAGCCACAGCAGCCGTACGGCGATCAGGGTGCCGGCGACCGCGAGCGCGTACAGCGGCCAGGCCCGGTCGCCGGGGGACAGCGCCCGCACCTGGGCGGGCAGGGCCAGGCCGATGAGCGAGAACACCACGCTCTCCAGCAGGAACACCACGGTGCCGTACACCGCGTGCAGCTGGAGCCGGATGTGTGCGTTGGTGAGCTTTTCGCCGCGTCCGCCCAGGACGACTCCGGCGACCACGACCGAGGTGACGCCGGAGGTGTGGGCCGCTTCGGCCAGGACGTAGGCGGCGTACGGCGTGACCAGGGCGATCACCGTTTCCAGGACCGGGTCCTCGGTGCGCCGCCGGATCAGTGTGACGACGTGGGCGACGGCCGCGCCGATCAGCGTGCCGCCGCCCGCCAGCACGGCGAACTCGCCGCCCGCCGCGCCCCAGTTCGCCGCCGCGGACGCCACGGCCACGCTCACCGCGACCCGGAACAGGACCAGCGAGGTGGCGTCGTTGAACAGGCTCTCCGCCTGGACCAGGACCTGGACCCGGGGCGGCAGGGCCAGGCGTCTGCCGAGCGCCGTGACCGCCACCGGGTCGGTGCTGGCCAGGACCGCGCCCAGCACGAACGCCATCCGCCACGAGAGCGGCGTCACCAGCGAAGCCACCGCGCCGACCGCCGCCGCCGACGCCAGGACCAGCCCGATCGCGAGGATTCCGACCGGCTTCCACACCGCCCGCAGCTCACGCCAGGACAAATCCTCCGCACTCGCGTACAGCAGCGGCGGCAGCACGACCAGGCCGATGATCTCGGGGCTGGTCCGGATCTCGGGAGTGCCCGGCAGCAGGGCCACGACGAGGCCGGCGACGACCAGGAGGGACGGTGCGGGGATGCGCCGGCGGTGAGCGAAGGTGGCCACGACGGTGGCCAGTACGACCAGTGCGAGTACCGTCCCTACGCTGCGCATGCCTTCCCCCTGGGGCCTTCACGGGAACGACCGTGGCTCCCGGCCGACCAGACTTCCCGGCACACCGCTTTCACCCTATCCGTCCCCCGCACGTCAAGACAGTGCCCACGCTCTTGAAGTGCACCGAGGGGGGTGACCGGGCCGGTGCGGCGGGTCGGGGGGCCGATGGCATTGGCATGTTCTTGGCGAAATCTTGGGTCCTGGACGCCACCCCGCCGGAACTGCCCTCGCGAGCTGCGGCGTTCTGCCTGGTGTGACGTCGACTCCCCCTCTCCGCACACCACCCGGCCAGAGATCGCAGCACATGGTGATCTGCGGCGACGACGCTCTTGCGCACCGGCTCGCCGTCGAACTGGACGCCGTGTGCGGCGAGATCGTCACCGTCGTGCTGCCCTCCGCGAGCGACGAGCGCGGCGCGGAGATCGCGGCGCTGCACGACGACCCGCACTCCCCGGTCGAGCTGCACCTCTCCGTCCGCCCCGACGAGCGGGCCCTGCTGGCGGCGGGTGTCGAGCGGGCCGCCGCGCTCGCCCTGACCTACCGGGACGACCAGGTCAACATGACCGCGGCGCTGCTCGCCCGGACCATCAACCCCTCGGTGCGGCTGGTCATCCGCATGTTCGACCGCGAGCGCGGCCGCCATCTGGAGCGGCTGCTGGACCGGGCGGCGGGGCTGTGCGAGGACCCCGCCCAGGACACCTCCACCACGGTGCTCTCCGACGCCGACACCGCCGTACCGGAGCTGGTGGCGGCGGCCGCCGTCGGCCACGGGCACACCCTCCAGGTCGAGGGCAAGGTGTTCCGCGGTGTCGTACGGCCCGCGGGGTCCCCGTCGAACGTCACCGACCTGGCCACCCTGGCCGTCCTGTCCGGGGCCCACCAGGACGACCCGGCCAGCCAGGACAGCGCCGAGACGCCCGGTGAGGAGGGCACCCAGTTGCTGCCCGACAGCCGGACCGCCCACCACCGGCAGTCCACGCACGGCCGGCTGATGCTGGAGGAGGTCACCCACCACGCCTCCGAGGCGACCGCCCGCCCCCGGCGCCTGCATCCCCGGCGGTGGCTTCGGGCACGGCTCGCGCATCTGCCGTGTTCCTCTCGCACCAACTCGCCGCCGTCTACGGAGCGTTGACGGCGGTCGTCCTCGCGCTGGCGACCGCCACCGCGCTCTTCGCCGACGAGCATCCGTGGTGGAAGAACTTCTATCTGCCGCTGCTGGACATCTTCACCATGGGAGACCCGGCCACCGAGGAGTCGGTCGCCCGGCGGGTGCTCCAACTCCTGGCCGGCTTCGTGGGGTTGGCCGTCCTCCCGCTCGTGGTCGCCGCGACCATGAACGCCACCGAGGCCTTCCGCACCGCCTCGGCGAGCCATCCGCCCGACGACGGCGTGCACGGCCACATCGTGCTGGTCGGTCTGGGGATGGTCGGCACCCGGGTGCTGGACCGGCTGCGCGCCACCGACCACCAGGTGGTGGCCATCGAACGCGACCCGCGCGCCCGCGGCGTCCCCCTAGCCCGCCAACTCGGCATCCCGCTGATCCTGGACGACGCCACGGCCCCCGGTGTGCTCGAACTGGCCCGCGTCCGGCACAGCGGCTCGCTGCTCGTCCTCACCCGTGACGACGGCCAGAACCTCGACATCGTCATGGCCGTGCGCGAGACCAACCCCGCCGTGCGGGTGGTGACCCGCCTGTACGACGACGCCTTCGCGGCCACCGTCCAGCGCACCCTGCGCGCCTCCTACCCGGACGCCCTCACCCGGAGCAGAAGCGTTTCGGCGCTGGCTGCGCCCTCGTTCGCCGCCGCGATGATGGGGCGCCATGTGCTGGGGGTGATGCCGGTGGAGCGGGGCTCGCTGCTGTTCACCTGCGTGGACGTGGCCGGGCACCCCGAGCTGGAGGGACGCTCCGTCCACGAGGCGTTCCGGGAGAACGCATGGCGGGTGCTGGCCGTCGGGGCCGCCGCCGGGCCGCTTCCCGCGGCGGAGGCCGTGGACGGCCTCACCGGACCGCATCCCGGCCGGACGGGCTTCGACTGGCGTCCCGCGCAGGGACGGCTCCTGCGGGCGGGTGACCGCGTCGTCCTGGCGACGACGCGGCGCGGCCTGGACATCCTGATGACGGGGGTACGGCCGCATCCCGCGGACCGGCGGCGGTGATCCGGCCGAGCGCTGTGCGATGCGCCGGCTCTCGTGGAGGGCATCGCCACGGATGGTCGCGCTCCGCGGCGAAGCCGCACATCGACCCGACCCGCTCGGCACACCGTCACCTCAGGTCGGAGACCCTGAACACCCTCTCCGCCGTCTCGCGCTCCACCCGCTCCGAGATCCGCTCCAGTGCGGCGGGCCCGCACAGCAGGGTGCCGAGGGCCAGTGACGCGCGGGCGTCCTCGTGGAGCCGGTACCAGAGGTCGGGATTGTCCACCAGGACCTGGGGATCGAGCTCGACGCGCTCACCGAGGGCGTCCCGGAGCTCGAGCCGCCGGGTGATCCCGTCGAGGCAGCGCACCGAGACCAGCAGGTCGGTGCGGATCCTTCGGGTGCGCAGCAGCCGCCGTGAGGTCAGCCAGCCCTCGCCGGCGCGGATGCGGTCGGGGCAGAGCAGGAGGAAGAGCAGCACCGCGAGCGCGGACCACAGCGCGGCGCGCCCCAGGGACAGCGTGTCCGCACTCCAGTCGGTCAGGAGCAGCAGGCCGAGGAGTACGACGGCGCAGCGGCTCGCGCTGATCAGATCCCCTGTCCAGCGGCGATCGTGGAGCACGGCGCCGGACTCCGGTTCGGAGGCGCTCGATCCGTGTCCTCGCGCGTCGTCGTGGTGTCCCATACGCCTGACGGTAGGAGTCCCCGCCACGCGGAGGAACGGGTCTTGACGGGACGCATACGCCTCGCGGGCTTTCTTGACGGCCCAGCAACGTGAGTCTGCCGTGGCCCGGGTCACACCTGCATCAAGGAGGCGTCAAAGACGGTGTGTTCGCCGCGAAGAACGCGCAAGGGAGGCTCAGCGGCCGGCGCTCCGGGACACAGGCTTGGTGCATCGGAGGCGACGGTCGCGCACGGCCGTCCGCCCCGCCCGCAGGTCGCACCGAGGAGCACGCACCCATGTCCGTACTGACCACCGAATCCGGCGCCGTTCCCGCCGGTGAGGAGCCGCCCGATACCGGCGAGCGGCACCGGCTCACCGCCGTCACCGGCCTCGCCGCCCTCTCACTGGACGCCGTGGCTTCGGTGGCGTACGGGCCGGAGGCGATCGTGCTGGTGCTGGCCGCGGCGGGCGCCCACGGGCTGGGGTTCACCGTGCCGGTGACGCTGGCCATCGCGGGTCTGCTCGCGGTGCTGGTCGCCTCGTACCGGCAGGTGATCGCGGCCTTCCCGGACGGCGGTGGTTCGTACGGCGTCGCCAAGAGGCATCTGGGTGCGCGCACCAGCCTGGTGGCGGCGGCCTCGCTGGTCCTGGACTACGTGCTCAACGTCGCCGTCGCCGTCACAGCGGGAGTTGCGGCGCTGACGTCGGCCTTCCCCGCGCTGTACGGCGACCGGCTGTGGCTGTGCCTGCTGGTCCTCCTGCTCATCACCGCGGTCAACCTGCGTGGCATCGTCGAGTCCGCGAAGGCGTTCATCGTGCCGACCGTCGTGTTCGTCGGCTCGATCCTCGTGCTGATCGTCGTCGGCCTGTTCCGCTCCGGGCCGGTGAGCACGGCCGCCGCGGCCGGTCACGCCTCGGCTCTCGCCGACAACGGCACCACCGTGGGCGCCCTCCTGCTGCTGAAGGCCTTCGCTTCCGGTTGCAGCGCCCTGACCGGTGTCGAGGCCATCGCCAACGCCGTGCCCTCCTTCCGTGTCCCGCGCGTCAGGCGCGCCCAGCGGGCGGAGGTCGCCCTCGGCGCGGTACTCGGCCTGATGCTGATCGGGCTTGCGGCGCTGATCTCCCGCTTCCACCTCCAGCCGGTCGCGGGCGTCACCGTCCTCGCCCAGCTCGCGGACGCCTCGCTCGGCCACAACGGGGCGTTCTACGTCATCCAGTTCGCCACGATGATCCTGCTGGCGCTGTCCGCGAACACGTCGTTCGGCGGTCTGCCGGTGCTGCTGAAGCTGCTGGCCCGGGACAACTACGCGCCGCACGTCTTCGCGCTGCGGGCCGACCGCCAGGTGCACCGGCACGGCGTGCTGGCTCTGGCCGCCGTCTCCGGCGCGCTGCTGGTCTTCTCCGGCGGCGACACCAACACGCTGGTGCCGCTGTTCGCGATCGGCGTCTTCGTGGGCTTCACCGTCGCGCAGGTCGGCATGGTCCGGCACTGGCGGCTGGAGCGCGGGCCGGGCCGGCGGGGCAAGGCGCTGCTCAACGGGTTCGGCGCCGTCCTCACCGGCCTCGCCGCGGTCGTCGTCACGGCGTCGAAGTTCGAGGAGGGCGCCTGGCTGATCGTGATCGCCCTGCCCCTGCTGGTCGCGGCCTTCGAGACCGTGCACCGCGCCTACGCCCGCATCGGCGAGCGGCTCGGCCTCGGCCGCATCCCCGAGCACCCGCACCGCGACCGATCGGTCGTGATCGTGCCGGTGTCCTCCCTCTCCCGTCTCACCTCGGAGGCCCTGACGGCGGCGGCCTCCCTCGGCGACGAGGTCCGCGCGGTCACCGTCTGCTACCCCGACCCCGAGGACCGGGCGCAGTTGCACGCCCTGGAGCGGGCCTGGGCGCAGTGGGACCCTGGCGTGCCCCTGGTCCGGCTGACCTGCGGGCGGCGCAGTCTGGGCCGCCCCATCGCCGCCTACGTCCGCGAGGTGTCGGCGGCGGAGCCGGCCACGCGGGTCACCGTGCTGATCCCGGAGGCGGAGCCCGAGCGGCTGTGGCAGCGGCTGCTGCAGAACCAGCGGGGCGCGGTCGTCGCCCATGCCGTGCGCAAGGAGACCGACGCGGTGATCTGCCGTCTGCGCTTCCGCCTGTTCTGACCGGCGTGGGCTGCGACCCGGGCGTTCGCACGGCCGCAAGGGTCCCGTCACACCCAGTACCGACTGATCCTTTGTGGCAGCGGCTGCTGCAGAACCAGCGGGGCGCGGTCGTCGCCCATGCCGTGCGCAAGGAGACCGACGCGGTGATCTGCCGTCTGCGCTTCCGCCTGTTCTGACCGGCGTGGGCTGCGACCCGGGCGTTCGCACGGCCGCAAGGGTCCCGTCACACCCAGTACCGACTGATCCTTTCCGGCGCCATGAACCGCTCCGGCGACCACCCCCGCCGACGGCAGCCGATCGCGGATGTCGCGGTGGAGACCGGCAGGGTGCCCGCGACGAACTTCGCGTAGGCCGCGTACGCCAGCCAGAAGGAGTCGAAGGAGGCGCATGCGGGGGCGGCGAAGGTGCTGCCCTTGCGGAACTCCTCCATGCCGGCGAGCAGCTGGGCGAGCCCGCCGTAGAAGAGGGCGAGGGGAAGGATCACGGCGGCCGGCTGCTTGTCGGTGATCAGGTCCGCGTTGAACACTCGGCGACGGGTTCCGGGTTCGAGGTGGGTGTGCTCATCTTTCGCTTCCCCTGTGATATGGATCACAGGGACGCGTGATCAGTAGCGCCTCGCGATTACCCCTTCGGTGGTCGGTGGACGCATGTATTCAGGAACGGCCCGCACCGCGCGCTGAACGGTCCCGGTTGCTTCGTAAGGTTCGCCGTGCGCGCCGAATGTTTCGTGCCTCCTGGGCACGGAGCGCATGCGGCGGAGATCAATGCAGCGCAGTGTCAAAGGACTTGCCCGCAGATTCACCGCGTACAAGGGGTTGCCACCGTTTGGGAGCTGTCTCTAGGGTGCGGCAACAACGCAGCTTTCTGGATCATCTCCGAAACTTTCGGTCCCAGCGGACGGTCGTGGACGCGCCGTCCCTACCCAAGGAGCGCATGATGGGCGACCGGGCACTGTCCCGCCGCGGCTTCCTGGCGGCCTCCGCCGCGGCCGGTCTGGGCATGACGGCACTGAGCGGATGCGGCGGAGACTCGGACGGAGGGTCGTCGGACGGGACGACCACCATCGAGTGGTGGAACATCTCCACCACCGAGCCGGCGAAGACCGTCTGGGCCGCTCTGGCCAAGAAGTTCGAGGCCCAGAACCCCAAGGTCAAGGTGAAGATCGTCCAACTGGAGAACGACGCATACAAGTCGAAGATGACGGCGCTGACCGCCTCCGGGAAGCTCCCCGACATCTTCCACACCTGGGGCGGCGGCGTCCTCAAGCAGCAGGTCGACGCCGGGCTCGTCGAGGACCTCACCGACAAGACCAAGCCCTGGGCCGACGGCATGCTGCCGGTCGCCAAGAAGCCGTACATCCTCGACGACAAGACGTACGCGATCCCGTTCGACATCGGCATGGTCGGCTTCTGGTACAACAAGGCGCTCTTCAAGCAGGCAGGCATCAGCACGCCTCCGACCACCTGGAGCGGCTTCCTCGACGCGGTGCGCAAGCTGAAGGACAAGGGCATCACGCCGCTCGCCCTCGCGGGCAAGGAGAAGTGGCCCGGCATGTACTACTGGGCCTATCTCTCGATGCGCACCGCCGGCATCGACGCGCTGCAGAAGGCCAGCGACACCAAGGACTTCACCGGGCCGGGGTTCGTCCAGGCGGGGCAGCACCTGAAGGACCTGGTCCAACTCCAGCCGTTCCAGAAGGGGTTCCTCGGCGCGGCCTACTCCACGCCCACCGGAGAGGCCGCGACCGTCGGCAACGGCAAGGCGGCCATGGAGCTGATGGGCCAGTGGGCCCCGAGCGTGCAGGCGGACCAGGGCAAGGGACTCGGCAAGGACCTCGGCTTCTTCCCGTTCCCCGCGGTCGAGGGCGGAAAGGGCACCATCACCGAGGTGTTCGGCGGGGGCGGCGGACACGCCCTGCGCAAGGGCGCACCGCAGGCGGCCGTCGACTTCCTGAAGTTCTTCGCCTCCAACGCCACCGACATCGAACTGGTCAAGAAGACCAACACCATCCCGGTCGTCCCGGCTGCGGAGAGCGCCCTGTCCGACCCCAACATCAAGGCCGTGGAGGCGCAGTTGAAGTCCGCCACCGGCTTCCAGCTCTTCCTCGACCAGGCGTACGCCCCCGCCGTCGGCCAGGAGGTCAACGACAGCGTCGCCGCGCTCATCGCGGGCTCCAAGTCCCCCGAGCAGGTCACGCAGTCGATCACGAAGACCGCGAAGGAAGAGCAGTAACCGGCGATGACCTCCACGTCCTCCACGTTCCTTCCGGACAAGCGGAGCGGACCGAGCGTCGAACTCCCGCCTCCCGCCGCGGACTTCGCGCGGGGGCGGGCCCGGCGGCGCCTGCTCAACTGGCTGACCGCGGTCGGCTTCCAGGTGCCCGCCCTGGTGCTGTTCATCGGGCTGGTCCTGCTGCCCATGCTGTTCGCCCTGTACACGGCCTTCTTCCGGTGGGGCGGCTTCGGAATGCCCTCCGACTACGCGGGCACGGACAACTTCACCCGGCTCTTCCAGGACGACGTCTTCCTGGGCGACCTGTGGCGCTGCCTGCTCCTGGTTGTGCTGTCGCTCGCGCTGCAGCTGCCGTTCGCGCTCGCCATGGCCGTGGCGCTCAACCAGCGGCTGCGCGGCCGGGCCGTGTACCGGATGCTGTTCTTCGCGCCCTACGTCCTGTCCGAGGCCATCACCGGCGTGCTGTTCAGCATGGTCTTCGCGCCGGGCGACGGACTCGCCGACCACGTCCTGGGCGCCGTGGGCCTCGACGGCCTCGGCGGGGAGTGGTTCGCCGATCCCTCCTACGTCATGGCGACCCTGTTCCTGGTCATGACCTGGAAGTACTTCGGCTTCCACATGATGCTCTACCTGGCCGGACTCCAGTCCATCCCGGCGGAGTTGACGGAGGCGGCGCTGATCGACGGCGCCGGGCCCTGGCAGCGGTTCCGCAACGTCACCCTGCCGCTGCTCGCGCCCACCCTGCGCATCAGCGTCTTCCTCTCCGTCATCGGGGCCATCCAGCTCTTCGACCTGGTGTGGGTGATCACCCAGGGCGGCCCCGACCACCACTCCGAGACGATGGCCGTGACCATGTTCCAGTACGGCTTCAAGCGCTATCAGGTCGGCTACGCCAGCGCGATCAGCGTGGTCATGTTCGGCATCTGCCTCGTCTTCGCCCTCGGCTACCAGCGGTTCGTGCTCCGCCGCGACCTGGAAGGGGCCACCACGAACATGAGGGGAGACGGCAGGTGAAGACCCTGCGCAAGCTGCCGCTGCACGTCGTCCTGGTCGCCGTCGGCGCGGTGATGGTCGTACCTCTGCTGTACGCCGTGCTGTCCGGCTTCAAATCGACCGCCGAGCTGTCCCGCAACCCGTTCGGGCTGCCCGAGCACTGGCTGACCGGCAACTACACCGACATCCTCGGCGGCGGTGACTTCTGGCGGCTGCTGGGCAACAGCACCCTGGTCGCGGTGGCGACGACGCTGCTGGTGGTCACGGTGTCCGCGCTCGCGGCCTTCTCCTTCGCGCGGTTCGCCTTCCGCGGCCGGGAGGTGCTGTTCACCCTCTTCACGATGGGGCTGATGTTCCCCTTCGCGGTGGCCGCCCTGCCGCTGTTCCTCCTCCTGCGTTATCTCGGCCTGCTGGACAACCCGCTCGGTGTGATCCTCCCGCAGGCGGCCTTCGCGCTGCCGATGACGATCATCATCCTGCGCGGCTTCTTCCGGCAGATCCCGGGCGAGCTGGAGGAGGCGGCCACCCTCGACGGGTGCAGTGCCTTCGGGTTCTTCTGGCGGGTGCTGCTGCCGATGGCACGGCCGGCGCTCGGCACGGTCTCGGTCCTCGCCGTGGTCGCCAGCTGGAACAACTTCATGCTGCCGCTGCTGGTGTTCACCGACTCCAAGTGGTGGACGCTGCCCCTCGGCGTCGCGCAGTTCCAGGGGCAGTACTCGTCGGAGTACGCGCGCGTCTTCGCCTACCTCGTCCTCGCGATGGTTCCCGCCCTCGCCTTCTACTCGGTCGCCGAGCGGCAGCTCGTCGGCGGCCTCACCGCCGGTGCCACCAAGGGATGAGGCGCACCGGCGTCCGTACGGCCCCGCACCCCACACCGTGAGGAGTCGCACCATGCGCAAGACCACCCGTCTCAGACTCGCCGGCGGCCTCGCCGCCGTCCTGGTCGCCGCCGGGATCGCCACCGGCCCCGCGGCCCAGGCGAGCCCCAAGCAGCCGACGCTCGCGGAACTGGCCCAGCGCCACGGCCGCTACTTCGGCAGCGCCACCGACAACCCCGAGCTCACCGACACCGCCTACACGGCCCTGCTCGGCAGCGAGTTCGACATGATCACCCCCGGCAACGGCATGAAGTGGTACGCCACCGAGCCCCAGCAGGGCGTCTTCGACTGGACGAACGGCGACCAGATCGTCGACCTGGCCCGCAAGAACCACCAGCGGGTCCGCGCCCACACCCTGGTCTGGCACAGCCAGCTGCCCGACTGGCTCACCGGCCGCCAATGGACCGCGGACGAGCTCAGGGCCGTACTGAAGAAGCACATCCAGACGGAGGTACGGCACTACCGCGGCAAGGTCTACTCCTGGGACGTCGTCAACGAGGCGTTCAACGAGGACGGCACCTACCGCGAGACCCTCTGGTACAAGACGCTCGGCCCCGGCTACATCGCCGACGCCCTGCGCTGGGCCCACCAGGCCGACCCGCACGCCAAGCTCTACCTCAACGACTACAACATCGAGGCGGTCGGCCCGAAGAGCGACGCCTACTACCAGCTGGCGAAGGACCTCAAGGCCCGGAAGGTCCCGCTCGACGGCATCGGACTCCAGGCCCATCTGGCCCTCCAGTACGGCTATCCGACGACCCTGGAGGACAACCTGCGCCGCTTCTCGCGGCTCGGCCTCGACACCGCGCTCACCGAGGTCGACGTACGGATGATCCTGCCCGCGACCGACGAGAAGCTGACGCAGCAGGCCCAGTGGTACCGGGACCTGACCGAGGCGTGCCTCGCGGTGCGGCGGTGCGTGGGCATCACCGTGTGGGACTACACCGACAAGTACTCCTGGATCCCGGCGTTCTTCCCCGGTGAGGGCGCCGCGCTGCCGTGGGACGAGCAACTGCAGCCCAAGCCCGCGTACTTCGCGATCAGAGGGGCGCTGGGCGGCAAGTAGAGACCGCCCCGGCGGTGCAGTGGGGAGCACCGCCGGGGTCCGGCACCCCCGGCTCAGGGCGCCGGGGGTGCCGTGCTCGACCGCACCACCAGCGCCACCTGTGGTGAGCCCCGGGCTGTTCACCGCGGGCCGGGCACAGCACCGTGCCGACGGCCGGCTTGCCCATGCCGGCCAGCGGCGGGGCCGACCACCGCACCTCCGGGCGGTCGTCGACGTCGGCGTTTCGGGCAGGGCGAGGAGTGCGTTGCAGCCGCACCACCAGCGCCACTACGGTGCCGACCCCGCCGCGTGCGCGGCCGACGGCGCGCCTGCGGTGGCCGTGCCGCAGCAGCAGATCCTCGAACGGGCGCGGGTCCGCGGCGAGACGTCGGAGCGGCCGTCGACGACCCGGGACACGGTCGGCAACGAGACCCCGGCCCGTCGGGCGATCTCCGTGATCGTGACCCTGCCGCGAACCTCGATCGGTGCCTCGGTCCTGGCCTCGTCCGTCGTCAATTCCCCACTCCGTCGACGTGACCGGCACACGCCACTACGCGCAGTGATCGCCCCCGCACATGCGTCGGGGCCGGTTCGCAGGGTGTCCTTGCGACCGGCCCCTCAGGTCTCCGGGCGGTGTGGCGCGCCGCCCGGTGCCGCTCAGGCGGCCGTCATCACCTGGCCGGCGCCCAGCGGGCGGTGCGGCGCGATGATCTGGCCGTCGGGCAGGAGCTCACCGGTGTCCTCGAAGAGCAGAACGCCGTTGCACAGCAGGCTCCATCCCTGCTCCGGGTGGTGCGCCACGAGTCGGGCGGATTCCCGGTCGGCGGAGTGGGCTGTCGGACACGGTGGCTGGTGCTGGCACATTGATGGGATCTTTCGCTCTGTCGTGATGGGTGAAATGGCTGTCTTGTCTGTCCCGCGGCTTGAAGCTCCGTTCATGGCCGCCCCCCGTAGTGATAAGTCGGTCCAGTCCCAGTGTTGCCCCACGGACGTCGATCCGCAGGGATTTCGCAGCACCGCTTCTCACAGGTTGAGGACGCATTCCCCGTGCGGACGGTTCAGCCCAACCGTACTGTCACTTCGGGTGGTTCTCGGTGGCCGGATGGGGCTAGTCCTTCCAGGTCAAGCACCCTGTGGGGCTCTTACGAGCAATTGACTGCTCGTAAGAGCGAATCTCCGGACGGAAAAGCGTCGTACCCCGCCCCGGAATTCCGGGGCGGGGTACGAAAGGTGTGGCGACAAGAGGCGGTCAGGCGGGCGAGCCCAAGAGCGGGACGGGAGTCGCCCGATGGGTCAGCACCGGGAGCAGTTCGGCGACGCGGTGCGGGCGGTGGGCGGCGATGCCGGGCGGCGCCGGCGCCAGCGGCACCAGCAGATCCGTGGCGGCGGGGTGGCCGGTGGCGCCGTCCGCGGTGCAGTCGCCGTGCAGCCACAGGGTGAGCATGTACAGGCTCGGTACCGACAGAAGGCGTGGCTGGTAGGCCTGGCTCATCGTCTCGGCCTGGCGCAGGGCGCGCTCGGTGGAGGCGATGTAGGGGCCCTCGAAGAAGTGCGAGAAGGCCCAGCCGTCGGGGGTCAGCATGGTGTCGGCGGCGGCCACCGAGCGCTCGCCGCAGCGGATCAGGAAGCGCCACCCGGCCAGCCTGGTGGCGGACACGCCCGCGGGGCTGAGTTCGTCCAGTACGTGTACGGGCAGCGGGAGTTCGGGGGTGGCGGGGCCCTGGGAGCGCAGCAGGGAGGGAGTTCGGGCCTCGCGGACCGCGGTGGGGGAACCGAGCGCGGTCAGGACGGTACGAAGGGCGGGCGCGGGAGCCGGGGGGACATGCAGCGGCATGGTGGGTCGCCTCTCATTCGACAGGCACGGTGGCGCGAGGGCGGGGGCGGACGGCGCTGTCTGCTCACGTGGCCAGAGGGGCGGGGGCCGGGGCGTGGGAACGAGGAGTGTGGCTGAGGCCTGCCGCACGTCACCTCGACGGCAGGTTCCATGACCGCGGGCGCCGACCCTCTGTCTTGTTCGCGGAGTTTATACGACATGTGTTCAGACCGTGTTTCGTCTAGCCGTTTCCGGTGCACTCGGCAAGGGCATATCCGGTCGGCGATACGTAGGAATCATCCCGATTCCGGTCCCGCCCTACGCCGATGACCTCGTGAAATAGCCGGGGAGCGGTCGGCCAATTCTCGTCGGCGTTTTTCACGAGTTCGTCGCCGGCCCGAAACTGCGCTGTGCCCCATGCCCGGTGAATGTGCCAACGGTCACGCGCATCAGAGTAGCGGGCGACGTCCGTCCGCGGGGACGTTATCGATCGCCGAGGCGGGGCATCATCCCACGTGACCCCGACACCGGGCGGCCGGTCCTTCGGGCCGCCCACGCGAGGAGGGACGTTCGATGGGGGAGAAGGTCGTGGCAGGCCGGTTCGACCTGTCCGATCGGCAGCACTACCGCGACAAGCTCCGCAGGTGTCTGACGGGGCTGGAGCGACTCCTGGACGAGAAGCGGTTCGATCGCCCGAAGAACCTCATGGGGCTGGAGATCGAACTGAATCTCGCCGGTGGTGACGGCATGCCGAAAATGCTCAATGCACAGGTTCTGGAGCGGATCGCAAGCCGTGATTTCCAAACAGAACTCGCCATGTTCAATCTGGAAGTCAACATTGCCCCACATCGATTGGGTGGCCGGGTATTCGACCGGCTCGCCGAGGAACTCACGACCTCGCTGGCATATGCCCACCGAAAAGCGGGTGAACTCGACGCGGGAATCGTGATGATCGGCATTCTGCCGACCCTCGACCGGGACGACCTGGTCTCCTCCAACCTCTCCGACGTGGACCGCTACGCGCTGCTCAACGACCAGATCGTGGCCGCCCGAGGCGAGGACTTCGTCCTCGACATCGACGGCGTGGAGCGCCTCACCTGCACCTCGAAGTCGATAGCACCAGAGGCCGCCTGCACCTCCGTACAACTGCACCTCCAGGTCACTCCGGGCCGCTTCGCCGACGTCTGGAACGCCGCGCAGGCCGTCGCCGCCGCGCAGATCGCCGTGGGCGCCAACTCGCCCTTCCTGTTCGGCCGTGAACTGTGGCGCGAGTCCAGGCCCCCGCTGTTCCAGCAGTCCACCGACACCCGGCCGCCGGAGCTGCAGGCGCAGGGCGTGCGCCCGCGCACCTGGTTCGGGGAGCGCTGGATCTCCTCGGCGTACGACCTGTTCGAGGAGAACGTGCGGTTCTTCCCGGCCCTGCTGCCGATCTCGGACGAGGAGGACCCGCTGCGGGTCCTCGACGAAGGCGGCGTCCCCAAACTCGCCGAACTCGTCCTGCACAACGGCACGGTGTACCGCTGGAACCGCCCGGTCTACGGCATCGCCGACGGCGTCCCGCATCTGCGCGTCGAGAACCGCGTCCTGCCCGCCGGGCCCACCGTCACCGACGTCATCGCCAACGCGGCCTTCTACTACGGTCTCGTGCGCGCCCTCGCCGAGGAGTCGCGGCCCGTGTGGACCCGGCTGCCCTTCGAGGCGGCCGCCGCGAACTTCGACGCAGCCTGCAAGCATGGCATCGACGCGCGCCTGGAGTGGCCGCGGCGGGGCCGGTACGGCGGCACCGTGCAGGTCGACGCGGTGAGCCTGGTACGCGACGAACTGCTGCCGCTCGCCGAGGCGGGGCTGGACGCGTGGGGGGTCGAACCCGCCGACCGCGACCTCTACTTGGGCGTCATCGACGAGCGCTGCCGACGCCGGGTGAACGGTGCGACGTGGCAGGCGGCGACGTTCCACCGGGCCCTGGAGGCCGGGTTGTCGCGGGATGCCGCGCTGGCGGCGACGACTCGGAGGTACAGCGAGCTGATGCGGGTGGGGGAGCCGGTGCACACCTGGCCCGTCGGGCTGCCGGAGCCCGTGCCGCTCGGCTAGCTCTTCGGGGCGCTAGTCGTCCCCCCTGGAACCTGCTGCGACGATCGCCTTCAGCATCACCGACTGGATCTGGGACGGGTTGCTCACCGACTGGCCCGAGCCGCCTGTCGCCTCTGCTATCTGTTCGGCCTCCTGGCGGTCCGCGTCGGGGCCCACCGCGATCATGATGAGGGGTACCGGGCGGGCGGGGTCGGTGAGTTTCTGCAGCTGGGTGATGAGTGCGGAGCGGGAGATGCTGCCCGGGTCCTGGTTGACGCCGTCGGTCAGGACGACCAGTGCGTTGAACTTTCCCATGGCGTAGGACGAGGTCGCCGCCCTGTAGGCGGCGAGCGTGGTGTCGTAGAGCCCGGTCGCCCCGTGCGGGACCGGCTCGAGGGCGTTGAAGGCCGCCGAGAGGCGGTCGCGCTGGGTTCCGTCGCCCTTCTGGTCGCCCAGGCGCTCGGTCGGCACCAGGACGCGGTAGTCCCTGGCGCCGTCCAGCTTCGTGGAGAACTCCCACAGGCCGATCTCGTCCTCGGGCGTGAAGGTGGCCAGGGCCCGCAGCAGCGAGCCCTTGGTGACGTCCATGCGGGACTGCCCGGTTCCCGGCACCGGCTGCGCCATGGACGAGGAGGCGTCCACGACCGTGGTGAGCCGGGCGCTCTGCACGGTGATCGTCCAGGTACCGAGGGTCTCCTGGAGAGCCGCGGCCGAGGCCGGCTGGGGCGTGGGCTCGGTGTACGGCTGGGGGCTGCTGCCGCCCGCCTCGGCGACCACCGCCTCGGGCGCCTCCTCGTCGGAGGTGCGGAAGCCGTACTTCTGCAGCAGCCGCAGCTGCGCCGGCTGCCGCAGGTAGTTGACGAACCGCAGCGCGGCCCGGCTCTCGTCGGTCGTCAGCTCGTCGACCGTCGCGAACGGGTAGTCGAGCCGCGGCGAGCCGTCCTTCGGGTAGAACATGTCCAGGCTGCCGCCGCCGGCCGCGGAGTTGTAGGCGTACGCCGCCTGCTCGGACAGCACCAGCGCCTGGTTGCGCTTCGGGTTGCCCAGCTCGGTGCCCGAGGTGTCGCGGGGCAGGGTGTCCACGACCTGGCTGTCGCTGTCCGAGGTGCGCTGCGACAGCGTCTTCATCATGGCTGCCGCCTGGGTGTCGCCACCCTTGATTCCGGCGGCGGCCGTGCTGAGCTGGGTGAGCGCGAGCAGCCCGGTGGCGCTGCGCGCGGGGTCGGCCGCGCCCAGCCTGAGCGACTTGTCCTGCAGGGCGGCGCCGACCAGGTCGACCCAGCTGTACGTCTTCTTCGGCCACCCCAGCGACTTGGCGGCCGCCGGCATCATGGCCACCCCGATCGGCGTCGAGGCGACCGCGCCCACCGGAGTCACGTCGATCGGGCCGTTGTCCGCCGTGATCCGGTCGATCCACAGCTGAGAGTCCGGCACCCACAGCTGCGCGTCCGGCTTCTTGCCCGCGGCGATCGCGTCCGCGACCTTGTACGAGTCGCGCGCGGTCACCGTGACGGCGAGACAGCGTCCGTCGGAGGTGATGTCGCTGCGCCGGGCCTGCTCGGCCGCGTCCGTGAGGGCAGGGGCGATGTCGGGCGAGGCGGTGAGCTTCAGGCGCACCGGGTTGTCCTGGCAGGAAGAGCCGAACGACAGCAGGCCGCTCTTGACCGCGCCCGCAGTGCCGCCGGCGACGGCGAGGACGAGCACCGTGGCCACCGCCACCGTGCGGCGCCGCGCCCGTGGACGGGGGTCGCTGCCGCCCGCCCCATACTGATCGGGCAAGCTGTGACGTCCCATGACGGTGGTGCCCCTCCCTGGCCCAGCGCACGATCCTCGTAAGTTCTTTCGAGACCTTAGCGGGGTGGCGGTGGGGATGAGGCTGGATTACTCAACTGGAGGCAGGTGTGCAGGCAGAGGCGGGCCCGGTGGCCGATTCCTTTCCGCCGGAACGGCCCTCGCGACGGATCCTCCGTGACGAGACGCTGCTCGTTCTGGGGCTTTCGCTCGGTGCGAGTGGTGTGTCCGCCCTGATCAGCTTTGTCGGATCGGTCACGAAACCAGGAGGGCTCAAGGAACAGGCGGCCACCCTCAACGCCTCGGCCGCGCCGGGCCGCCCCTGGCTGGATCTGGCCTGGCAGCTGTTCGGGATCGCCACGGCCCTGGTGCCCGTCGCGCTCGTCGCACACCTCCTGCTGCGCGAGGGCAAGGGCCTGCGCACCCTCGGCTTCGACCGCACCCGGCCGTGGCCCGACCTCGGCCGGGGCGCCGGCGTCGCGGCGGTGATCGGCAGCACCGGAATCGCCTTCTACCTGGCCGCACGCGGGTTCGGCGCCAACCTCACGGTGGTGCCGGAGGCGCTGCCCGACGTGTGGTGGAAGTACCCCGTGCTGGTCCTCTCGGCGATGCAGAACGCGATCCTCGAAGAGGTCATCGTCGTCGGCTATCTGCTGCGCCGGCTCGGACAGTTGGGCTGGACACCGGGGACCGCGCTGGTGGCCAGTTCCGTACTGCGCGGCTCGTACCACCTCTACCAGGGCATCGGCGGCTTCGTCGGCAACATGGTGATGGGTGTGGTGTTCGTGTACCTGTACCGGCGCTGGGGGCGCGTCGGCCCCCTGGTGGTGGCGCATTCCCTGCTCGACATCGGGGCGTTCGTGGGGTACGCGCTGCTGGCCGGGAAGGTGGGCTGGCTGCCGACGGCCTGAGCGCCGGCAGCCCGGCACGCTAGGCGAGCAGCTCGCCCTCGATCACCGTGACCGCGCGTCCGCTCAGCAGTGTGCGGTCGCCGCGCAGCTGTGTGTGGACACGGCCGGAGCGGGGCGAGGCCTGCAGGCCGGTGAGGTCGGTGCGGCCGAGCCGCTCGGACCAGAAGGGCGCGAGGGCGGTGTGGGCGCTTCCGGTGACCGGGTCCTCGTCGATGCCGGCGTTCGGGAAGAAGCAGCGGGAGACGAAGTCGTAGCCCCGGGTGAGGTCCTCGGCGCGGGCGGTGGCGATGATGCCGCGCTCGGAGTAGGCGCCGAGTGCCTTGTGGTCCGGGGTGAGGGCGTGGACCGTCTTCTCTGCGGCGAGTTCGAGGAGCAGGTCGCCGACGTTCGGGCCGGTGTCGAAGGCGGCGCGCGGCTCCGCGCCCAGCGCTTCGGCGACGCCGTCCGGGACCTCGACCGGTGTGAGCGGCGCCGTCGGGAAGTCCAGGGTGATCGAGCCGTCCTCCCGGGGTGTGGCGACGAGGACGCCGCTGCGGGTGGCGAACCGCACCGTGCCCTCGTGAGCGCCGGTCGTGTGCAGCACATGGGCGGTGGCCAGCGTCGCGTGCCCGCACATGTTGACCTCGGTCGCGGGCGTGAACCAGCGCAGCGCCCAGTCGGCGTCCCCGCCCTCGGGCAGCCGGTGTGCGAACGCGGTCTCGGCGTGGTTGACCTCCAGGGCGATCTTCTGGAGCCGGTCGTCGTCGGGGAAGTCGTCGAGGAGCAGGACGCCGGCGGGGTTGCCGGCGAAGGGGCGGTCGGTGAAGGCGTCGACGATTCGGATTCGCATGGCTTCGACGCTAGGGCGGAGTGGAGTCTTCCACCAAGGCCAATTCGGGGCCGGTGGACCGATTTCCGGGCCGCGTGCCTTAGCGAAGCGGCCCTCGGCTGACACCCTGTCGTTGACCGTCCAGCCCTTGCCCAGGAGGCCGTCATGCCACAGCCGTCCGTGCTCTCCGCCCTGCTCGCCGGGCTCCAGGGGGGATCGATCGAAGTCGTCGACCTCACCTCGCCGCTGTCGTCGACCACACCGGTGATCCAACTGCCGCCCCAGTTCGGCCAGACCCAGGTCTTCGAGCTGGAAGAGATCAGCAGGTACGACGACCGGGGACCGGCCTGGTACTGGAACAACTTCCGCAGCGGCGAACACACCGGCACCCACTTCGACGCACCCGTCCACTGGGTCACCGGGAAGGACCTCGCCGATGTCGCCTCGGTACCGGTGGGCCGGCTGATCGCCCCGGCGGTCGTACTCGACTTCTCCGAGCACGCCGCCAAGGACCCCGACTTCCTGGTCGAGGTGGACCACGTCAAGGCCTGGGAGGCCGACAACGGGCCCTTGCCTGAAGGGGGTTGGCTGCTGCTGCGCACCGGCTGGGACGCCCGCTCGCAGTCGCAGGAGGCGTTCCTCAACGCCGACGAGAACGGCCCGCACACCCCCGGCCTGTCCGCGGAGTGCGCCCGCTGGGTCGCCGAGGAGACCCCGGTGCTCGGCCTCGGCACGGAGACGGTGGGCACGGACGCGGGACGGGCGCACTCCTTCGATCCGGCCTTCCCCTGCCACTCCTACTTCCTGGGCGCCGACAAGTACGGGCTGACCCAGCTGCAGAACCTCGCCTCCCTGCCCCCGACCGGCGCCGTCGTCATCGCGGGACCACTGCCCATCGTCTCCGGCTCCGGATCGCCCGCACGCGTCCTCGCCCTGGTGGAGCGGTCGTGAAGGTCGCCGAAGCCGTCGGGCGGGCCCTGGTCGCGTCGGGGATCGACCAGGTCTTCGGCGTGGTCGGCTCGGGGAACTTCCATCTGACCAACGCCATGGTGGCGGCGGGCGCGCGGTTCGTCGCCGCACGGCACGAGGGCGGCGCGGCGACCATGGCCGACGCGTACGCGCGCACGAGCGGGACGGCCGCCGCGCTCAGTGTCCACCAGGGCCCCGGCCTGACCAACGCCCTGACCGGCATCACCGAGGCCGCCAAGAGCCGTACCCCGCTGCTGGTGCTGGCCGCCGAGGCGACCGCGCAGCGCTCCAACTTCCGTATCGACCAAGCGCTGTTGGCGCACTCCGTCGGAGCCGTCACCGCGCGCGTGACGACCGCGCACGACGCCGTCGAACAGGCCCGCGCGGCCCTCCAGCGGGCCCGGCACGAGCGACGCACGGTTCTGCTGAACCTGCCGCTGGAGGTGCAGTCCCTCGACGTGCCCGACGCGGCCCTCCTGGACGCCCACCCCATGCCCGTACGAGAACCGGTCGAGCCGTCCGAGTCCGGGGTGGCGGAGTTGGTGCGGGCCCTGGAAGGGGCCCGGCGGCCGGTCTTCGTCGCCGGCCGGGGCGCGCGCACCACCGGCAGCCGCGACGCGCTCCTCGCCCTGGCCGCCCGGTACGGCGCGCTCCTGGCGACCTCCGCGGTTGCCCGCGGCCTGTTCCACGCGAGCCCCTACTCGCTCGACGTCTCCGGCGGCTTCGCCTCGCCCCTCGCGGTCGAACTGATCCGGGGCGCCGACCTGATCGTCGGCTGGGGCTGCGCGCTGAACATGTGGACCATGCGGCACGGCAGTCTGATCGGCTCGGACGCGACCGTCGTCCAGGTCGACGACGATCCGGCGGCGCTCGGCGCGCACAGGGAGGTCACGCTGGGCGTCACCGGCGACGTGGAACGCACCGCCCGCCGGGCACTGGAGGCCGGCGGCGAGAGCCGCACCGGCTACCGCACGCCCGACGTCACCGAGGCCCTCGGCGCACGGCTCCGGTGGCGGGACGTGCCCTACGAGGACGAGGGCACCCGCGAGCGGATCGACCCGCGCACGCTGAGCATCGCGCTCGACGACATCCTCCCCGCCGAGCGGGTCGTCGGCGTCGACTCCGGCAACTTCATGGGCTACCCGAGCGCGTATCTCTCGGTGCCGGACCACCAGGGGTTCTGCTTCACCCAGGCCTTCCAGTCGATCGGCCTGGGCCTCGCGACCACGATCGGCGCGGCCCTCGCCCAACCGGGACGGCTCCCGGTGGCCGCTCTCGGCGACGGCGGCGCGCTGATGAGCGCGGTGGAACTCGACACCGTGCGCCGGCTCGGGCTGCCGATGGTGGTCGTCGTCCACAACGACGAGGCCTACGGAGCGGAGGTGCACCACTTCGGCCCCGACGGCTACCCGCTGGACACGGTCACCTTCCCGGAGACGGACATCGCCGCCGTGGCCCGCGGCTACGGCTTCGAGGCGGTCACCGTCCGCACGCCCGCCGACCTCAAGGCCGTACAGGACTGGGTCGCCGGACCGCGCTCGGCACCCCTGCTGATCGACGCCAAGGTGACCCGCGAGCACGGTTCCTGGTGGCTGGAGGAGGCGTTCCGCGGCCATTGAGCGCCGCATGGTCCCGGCCCTCACCCGGGCCGGGCCTACGACTGGGGCGTCATCACTCCATCGAGTCCAGAATGCGGTCGAGTGTCCGGCGCCCCAGTCTGCTCATCGCCGGATTGCTCTCGACGTAGTACCAGACCAGACCCACCGCCTGCTCGAACGCCCATGCCTTGCCGCGTTCCCACTCCAGGTCGTCGCAGCCCAGTGTCCGGCGCAGCACTTCCCGCGGGCCCGGCTGCAACAGGTGCCAGGCGCTGACGAGATCCAGCGCGGGGTCGGCAGGGCCGAAGCCGCCGGTGTCGAGTACGCCGCCGAGCCGGTCTCCCGCGACCAGTACGTTGCCGGGAATCAAGTCGCCATGGCTCATCACGTCCGCACCCGTGCGTGGCAACTCCCGGAAGTGGCTCCACAGCCGGCGCAGCCGGGGCACGTCGAGCAGCCCCTCACTCTCCTCGAAGCACTTCGCCATCCAGTCGTCGTGGTGGCTGAGAACGCCGCCGCGGTTGTCGCCGCTGAAGAGCCGGCCCTGCGTGTCGGCCTCCCGCAGGGCCGCGATGAAGAACGCGAGGTCCTCGGCGAAAGCGTCCGACCCGCTCGGGTCTGCATCGGAGGCGACCGTTCCCGGCAGCCAGGTCTGTACCGACCACGGCATGGGGTAACCCGCTCCCGGCTTTCCCAGGGCGACGGGGTGCGGGGCGGGGAACCGGGACACCCGAGCCAGCTCAGCGCTCGCCCGGGCTTCCTGTTCCAGAACCGCCGACGCCTCCGCGGCATCGGTCACCCGCAGGGGGAAACGCGCGGCCAGGTCGTTCCCGATGCGGAAGACGGCGTTGACCGTCCCGGTCGACGACAGGGGCCGGACCGCCTTGTCGCCCCACTGAGGGAACTGTTCGTGGATCAAGGTCGCGACGATCTCGGTGGTCACGTCCACTTGGTCGACATGCATGGCCATGACAGCACAGTCTTCACGCGCCAGGATCCAGGGCTCAACTGAGATTTGCGCCCACCAAGGTGTTTCGACGGGTCTTGCCATGCGAAGGGTTCCGATATATCGTTGAAGCATCGCGACAGATCAACGATGGAATGGAGTGATTGTGATGCGTTCCCATGGATACGAACGTGGACACGGTGGACCCGGCCCTCGCGGGCGGGGTGGTTTCGAGGGTCGGCGCGGTGCCTTCGGCCCCTTCGGGCCGGGTGGACCCGGCGGCGGTCCGGGCGGCTTCGGCTTCGGCGGACCCGGCTTCGGCCCTGGCCCCTGGGGGCCACGAGGGCGCGGCGGACCGAGGGGCAGGGCGCGGCGCGGTGACGTACGGGCATCGATCCTGGCCCTGCTGAAGGACCGGCCCATGCACGGTTACGAGATGATCCAGGAGATCGCCGAGCGCAGCGGCGGGGCGTGGAAGCCCAGCCCCGGTTCGGTGTACCCCACTCTCCAGCTGCTGGAGGACGAGGGCCTGATCACCAGCGCGAGCGAGGGTGGCAAGAAGCTCTTCTCGCTCACCGAGTCCGGCCGCGCCGCGGCCGACGAGGGCCCGGATGCGCCCTGGGAGGAGGCCTCCCGCGGTATCGACTTCGAGGCGCTCGGTGAGATCCGCCAGGCCGGCTTCGGTCTGATGGAGGCCTTCGGCCAGGTCTGGAAGACCGGCGACAAGGAGCAGCGTGAGAAGGCGCTGACGGTCATCAACGAAGCCCGCAAGAAGCTGTATCTGATCCTCGCCGACGAGGGCTGACAGTCCCTACGGCGACGAAGGCGTCCCGCGGAGCACTCCGCGGGGCGCCTTCCCGTGTCCGGCGGTCAGGACACCAGCCCGGCCAGCTTGCGCAGCGACTCGTTCAACGCCGCAGTCCCCGAGTCCTTCAGCCTGCCCGCCATCAAAGTGACCGCGGCGCCCGTGAACTCACCGTCGATACGGACCTTCGTGGCCTCGCCGTCGGGGGTCAGGGTGTAGCGCGTGGCCACGTTCACCGCCATCGGGCCCTTGCCCTCGATGGCGAACACCCGGGCCGGTTCCAGTTCCGAGATGGTCCACTCGACCTCGGCCGGGAACCCCATCAGCTTCATGTTCTCCTGGAAGGTCCCGCCCACTTCGAGCGCCGCCGGACCGCCCTGCGGGAAGCTGGTGTGGGTGGCGTTCCACTCGCCGTACGCGGGCCAGTCCATCAGCTGTGCCCACACCTTCTCGGCCGGCGCCTCGATCCGTGCCTCCGCGTTGATTTCGGGCATGCGACCACCTCTTCGTGTCGGGCTGTGGTGTCGCGGAACGTAGCCGCAGGGCCTGGAACATTCAATACTGATGAACCGTCAGAAAATGTGGGCGTTTCCGGTGCGCCCCCGAGCGGTCAGCCGACCCGGCGGATCACCGCGGCGTCGAAGAGATCCCAGGCGCGCGGGAGGGCGCTCTCGTCGTGGCAGTGCCAGGCGTCCCAGAACAGGTCGGCGGGCAGCGCGTCCTCCGGGGCGTCCACCCGGTACACGTACTGCTTGCCGTCGACGGCCGGCAGGGACACCAGCCAGCACCCGCACTCCACGCACTTCCTGGACGTGCGACGGGGCGCTGTGGTTGCACGCCGGGCGCATGGCAAGGCGGCGCGCGCCCCTGTCGGCAGAACGGCCAGATCTCATCCGTAAGGAGGAGATTCCTCACCGTCGGGTCCACTCTCTGTGGGACGCGAAAATGCTCCCCCTCGGGGATGACCGGAGGCGAGGAGATTGATGGGGTGGGGGTTGTGCAACCCCGTATCCCCCGGCAGTCGGTCGGCGAGCAGGCAGTCGGCCCCCGCGTGGACAACGATGCCAGGCTCAGCGCCGAACTGGCAGCGGTGGTCTCCGGTGCCCGCCGCCGTGCGGTGCGTGACGGGGACCGGCAGATCGACACGGCCCATCTGCTGCACTCGCTCCTGGAGCAGGACCCCGAGGTGCGGGCCGTCTTCGACGACGGGCCCGAGATCGCCCGGCTGCTCGGCTACCTGGTGCAGCGCAGCATCGGTTACGGCCTGCGCTGGCAGGGCTCCGTCGAGGACTCCGGCGCCGTACCTGTGGTCGCGGCGGCCGAGGGCTTCTCGCCGCTGGCCGCGGGCGCGATGGACCACGCCCGTGAATGTGCCGCCGCCCGCGGCGCCGAACCGGCCCGCGGCATCGACCTCCTCGCGGCGATCGTCGTCGACCCGCAGTCACGGGCCGTGGAGGTACTCGACCGAGCCGGCATCGCAACGGCCACCGTGCTCGCACGCATCGACAACCGGCTGGCGCGGCCGAGGTGGTCCAACCGCTGAGACAGGTGTCATCTGGTGTGACGCTCATGTCCTCGCCTGTCATCATGGGCCCGTGCACACCTCGGAAAGCAGCCAGGCCGGCCCCGGCAAACGTGTCGGACTCGGACTCGCCCTCGGCTCCGCGGTCGCCTTCGGAGGATCCGGGGTCGCGGCGAAGCCCCTGATCGAGGCGGGACTGGACCCGCTTCACGTGGTGTGGCTGCGGGTGGCGGGCGCTGCCTTGGTGATGCTGCCGGTCGCCGTGCGCCACCGCCCACTGCTGCGCCGCCGCCCGGCGCTGCTCGCCGGCTTCGGACTGCTCGCGGTGGCCGGTGTGCAGGCCTGCTACTTCGGGGCGCTCTCCCGGATACCCGTCGGCGTCGCACTGCTCATCGAGTACCTCGCGCCCGCCCTGATCCTGGGCTGGGTGCGGTTCGTGCAGCGGCGGCCGGTGACCCGCGCCGCCGTGTTCGGCGTGGTCCTCGCGGTCGGCGGGCTCGCCTGTGTGGTCGAGGTCTGGTCGGGTCTGAGCTTCGACGCCGTCGGCCTGGTGCTCGCGCTCGGCGCCGCCTGCTGTCAGGTCGGCTACTTCGTCCTGTCCGACCAGGACAGCGACGCCGGCGACGACGCGCCCGACCCGCTCGGCGTCATCGCCTACGGCCTGCTGATCGGCGCGCTCGTCCTGAGCGTCCTGGTCCGCCCCTGGACCATGCACTGGTCCGTGCTGACCGGCACCGTGCGGATGAACGGCACCCCGGTCGCCGCTGTCGCCCTGCTGGCCTGGATCGTCCTGATCTCCACCGTCCTCGCCTACGTCACCGGCGTGGTGTCCGTGCGCCTGCTCTCCCCGCAGGTGGCGGGCGTCGTGGCCTCTCTCGAAGCGGTCGTCGCCACGGTCCTGGCCTGGGTGCTGCTGGGCGAGCACCTGTCGGCACCGCAGATCGTCGGTGGTGTGGTCGTGCTGGTGGGCGCGTTCATCGCCCAGTCGTCGACGCCTGCGAAGAGGCCCCTGGCGGCCGGTGGCGAGGGGGCGCCCGTAAAGGCGGTTGTCCTCTCGCGAAAGCGCCGCCTAGGGTAGTGATCATGCATTCGAACGCACTCGTTCTTCCGCCTCCGGCCGCCTGAGGCGGGCCCTCCGGAGTCAACGCCCGGCCCGGTGCCGGGCTGAACGGTGCTGCCCGCAGAAGAAGTCCACGGCCCGGCCGATGCCGGGTCCCTTCCGAAACTTCTGCGGAGACCTTCGTGTCGTCGAATGCTGCTTCCGGCCTGCCCGTCGGGCGAGGCCTGTGCTATCTGATCGTCGCCGGTGCCGCCTGGGGCACCGCGGGCGCGACCGCCTCCCTGGTCTACCGGGCCAGTGACATGGGCAGTGCCGCGCTCTCCTTCTGGCGCTGCGCGGCCGGCCTCGTCCTGCTGCTCGTCGCCCGTCTGCTGCGTCCGCGCGGACGGGCCGCCGTATGCGAACCGCTTCGTCGCAGGGCGCTTCGGGCCGGTGTCTGCGGCGTCGGGCTCGCCGTGTTCCAGACCGCCTACTTCGCGGCCGTGTCCGCCACCGGCCTCGCCGTCGCCACCGTCGTCACGCTCGGCACCGGCCCGGTGCTCATCGCGCTGGGTGCCCGGCTGACGATGGGGGAGCGGCTGGGCCGCGGCGGTCTGACCGCCGTCGCCGGGGCCCTCGCGGGGCTGGGCGTGCTCGTCCTCGGTGGAGGCGGAGCGACCGTGCGCCTGTCGGGTGTGCTGTTCGCCCTGCTGTCCGCGGCCGGGTACAGCGCGCTGACGCTGTTCACACGCTGGTGGGGCAGGGGCGGTGAGGTCGACGCGTCCAGTACGTCGGTGGAGGCGTTCGCGGTCACCAGCCTCTGTCTGCTGCCGTTCGCCCTGGCCGAGGGGATCGTCCCGCACACGGCCCACCCCGCCCTGACGGTGTGGCTGCTGGCCTACCTCGCCACCGTCCCCACAGCTCTCGCCTACGGCCTCTACTTCGCGGGTGCGGCGGCCGTCCGGTCGGCCACCGTATCCGTGATCATGCTTCTGGAACCGGTCGGCGCGGCGGTCCTGGCGGTCGCGCTGCTCGGCGAGCGGCTCACTCCGGCCACCCTCGCGGGCACGCTGCTGATGCTGGGCTCGGTGGCCGGGCTGGCACTGGCGGAGGCACGCGGCACGGTGGCGGAGGATCCGGTGCCGGTGTGAGGCCGAGGGGGCGGGCCGGTAACCGGACCCCGCCCCCTTCCACGGTCGTCGAGCAGGCGCGTCACCGGGCCCCCGACCACACCCCTCGCCGCCGCAGCTGGTGCTCCCGGGCAGCCGCGTCGCGGGAGCCGCCCCGCGCGGCGAGCTCCGCCACCAGCCGGTCCTGGACCTGCTCCGGCTTGTGACTCGCGTACTTGAACTTCGCCCGTACGGAGACCACTTCGAGCCGCAGACCGCGGATGCCGGAGAGAAACCTGCCGTACGGCTCCTCGTCCACCGCCGCCGACGCGGAACCGCTCTCGGGCTGGAAGTGGCCGACCTGGCGGTTGAGCAGGGCGGCCTTCTCGGCCGGATCGTCCACGACATGGGCCGTGCAGCGGAGTTGGACCGCGGTGTAGAAACTCGTCGGGACGCCGTGCTCGGGCGGGGCGTCCGGTGGGGCCTGCCAGGGGCCGGGCACGTACACGTAGTCGTCGACCACGCTCAGCAGGACGTCCGGGTTCGCCTCCAGCGCCGGCCACAGGGGGTTGGGGCGGGCGAGGTGCGTGACGGCCTCGCCGCGCTCGGCGTCGTAGGCGAAGTGCAGCGGCTGCACGTGCGGCGGCTCTCCCGGCAGACCGTTGACGGCGAGTTGCCCGAAGTCGTGCGAGCCCAGCCACTGCTGCCACTCGGCGTCGTCACGAGCCGCGTCCCACGGGTGGATCAGCATCACGGCACCGCCAGGTACTCGGGGAGCGTGATGCCGGGGATCAGGTCGGCGTCCGGCACCGGGGTTTCGTACCCCTTCCGCAGCGGGACGACGCCGGCCCAGTGCGGCAGGGCCAGGTCCTCGGGCTCGTCGTTCACCCCGCCCGTGCGGAGCTTGGCGGAGACCTCGTTCAGGTCGAGGCGGATCACGGCGGTGGCGGCCAGCTCCTTCTTGTTCGCCGGCCGGGAGTCGGCCGCCCGGCCCGGTACGACGTGGTCGACCAGGGCGTCCAGGGCGGCCCGCTTCTCCTCGGGATCGGTCACGTCGTGCGCGATGCCGTGCACCACCACGGACCGGTAGTTGATCGAGTGGTGAAAGGCCGAGCGGGCCAGGATCAGGGCGTCCACATGCGTGACGGTCAGGCACACGGCGAGCCCCGGGTCGGCCTTGCCGGTCATGCGCAGTGGGCGCGAACCCGTCGAGCCGTGCACATACAGCCGGTCGCCGACCCGCCCGTAGAGCGTGGGGAGCACCACCGGTGCCCCGTCCCGCACGAAGCCCAGATGGCAGACGTAACCCTCGTCGAGTATCGCGTGCACCAGCTCCTTGTCGTACGAAGCCCGGTCCGCGGAGCGGGTGGGGACGGTGCGGTCGGTCGGCGTGTAGGCGGCGGGGTGCGACGTCGGCTGCTGCTGGGTCCCCTGCATTGCGCTCTCCATTGCACTAGTGCAAAATAAGTTTTGTGCTAGAAGGATATCGGATCGAAGGGCGACGCGCAGCGGAGATTGCGGCGAGCGTCGAGCGAACGGTGGGGTCCGGCGAGCTGGAGCCGGGGCAACTTCTGCCTCCCATGCGGGAGTTGGCGGCCGAGCTGGGCGTGAACGCGAACACGGTCGCGTCCGCGTACCGGATCCTGCGGGAGCGTGGGGTCATCGAGACGTCCGGGCGGCGCGGCAGCAGGGTGCGGCCCAAGCCCGCCACCACGGGACGCGACCACGTCCGGATGGATGTGCCCGCCGGTGTGCGGGACGTGGCGAACGGCAACCCCGACCCGGTGCTGCTGCCCTCGCTGGCGAAGGTGTTCGCGGCCGTGGGCGAGCGGGGCGACCGCGAGCCCGTGCTGTACGGACACGACCTGGTCGAACCGGAGCTGGAGCGGATCGCGCGCGCGGACCTGGACGCCGACGGGGTGCCGGAGGGACCGCTGACGGTCGCCTCCGGCTCCCTGGACGCCATCGAGCGCGTGCTCGCGGCGCATCTCAAACCGGGCGACACCGTCGCCGTGGAGGACCCCGGCTGGGGCAGTCTGCTCGACCTCGTCCCGGCGCTCGGCCTGCGCACGGCCCCGGTGGGAGTCGACGACGAGGGTCCACTCCCCGATGACGTGCAACGGGCCCTGAGGGCCGGCGCCCGCGCCCTGATCGTCACCGACCGCGCCCAGAACCCGACCGGCGCCGCGGTGACCGCCACGCGCGCGCGTGCCCTGCGCGCCGTGCTCCGCGACCACCCGGAGATCCTCCTCGTCGAGGACGACCACGGCCACGGCATCGTCGACCTCCCGCTGCACCCCCTGGCCGGCCACACCCGGCACTGGGCCTTCGTGCGCTCGGTCGCCAAGGCGTACGGCCCCGACCTGCGCCTCGCCGTCCTCACCGGCGACACCACCACGGTCGACCGGGTGAGCGGCCGGCACAGCCTCGGCCCCGGCTGGGTCAGCCACCTCATCCAGCGGGCGGTGGTACGGCTGTGGGCCGACGAAGCGCTGGACACCCGCGCGGTCGCGGCGGCCTACCGCACCCGCCGCGACCTCCTGATCGACGCCCTCGCCCGACGCGGCGTCGAGGCCCACGGCCGCACCGGCCTGAACGTCTGGATCCCCGTCCCCGACGAAACCACCGCGGTGGCCGCCCTCCTCCACGCCGGCTGGGCGGTCGCCCCGGGCGCCCGCTTCCGCATGAGCGCCCCACCGGGCATCCGCGTCACGGTCGCGACCCTGGCGCCGGAGGAGGTCAACCTCCTGGCGGACGCGATCGCCAGGGCCCTGGGCCCCTCGCCGACCCGAAGCTACGTCTAGGCGGGGGCGCGCCCTTCAGGGGCGCGGGGCTGTATCAATGTGCGGCTCCGCCGCGTGGGCGCGACCAGCCACCGACGGCCCGCACCCGCACACCCTCCTCAACCTCCTTCCCATGAGGCGCACCTGAACCCCCACGAGTCCGCGCCTGCGTGAGTGCAGCCCCCGCCAGAACAATCACCGCCCCCACGGGAGTGGACCACCGCAACGACTCCCCGAGAACAACAACCCCCGCAGCCGTGGCGATCACCGGAATGAAGTACGTGACCATCTGGGCCGTGGTGGGCCCGACTTCGGCCACCAGTCCGTACTGGATGAGGATCGCCAGCCCCGTCCCCAGCACCCCCAACGCGGCGACGGCAATCAGCGGCACCAGCGGAAACCGCGCCGGAAGCGAGGTGAACAGCGGCGTGACGACACCCAGTTGCACCGCGGCCAGCAGCAACTGAGCCCCCGTCATGGACAGATGGGAGTGGCCCGCCCCGGCCAGGGTACGGCGGACGTAGATCCAGCCGACGGGGTAGCTGAGCGAGGCCAGCAGCGCCATCGCCGTGCCGGTGGCGTCCAGCCCGTGGAAGCCCTGCCAGGCACCGAGGACCGTCAGAACGCCCAGGAAACCGAGGCCGAGCCCCGCCACCCGCACGCGGGTCGGCCGGTCCTCGGACAGCGCGACCAGGGAGAGCACCATGCCCCACAGCGGTGAGGTGGCGTTGCAGATGCCGGCCAGGGTGGACGGGATGGTCAGCTCCGAGTACGCGAACAGGGAGAAGGGCAGCGCATTGAGCAGGAACGCGGCCACCGCCAGATGCCCCCAGGTGCGTGCCCCGCGCGGCAGACGCTCCCGCTTCACCGCCATGGCTGCCGCGAGCACTGTCGTACCGAACACCAGCCGTCCGAGCGTGACCTGGAAGGGGGCGTAACCCTCGGTGCCCACCTTGATGAGCAGAAAGCTGAATCCCCAGATCAGCGAGAGGGCGCCGAAGCGCAGACGCCAGTCGAGGGCCGGGCGGCTGTGGGGTGCGGTGAGGCTCATGGGCGCAACGATGATGCACGCCATCTCGTAGCACAATCGAGAATTTGCATGCGGTACCTCGTAGCATTGCTTACATGTTGAATCTGGAGCGTCTGCGCACCCTCGACGCCCTCGCCCGGCATGGCTCCGTCAGCGGTGCCGCCGAGGGGCTGCATGTCACGACCTCGGCCGTCTCCCAGCAACTGGCCAAGCTGGAGCGGGAGGTCGGGCAGCCGCTGCTGGCCAAGAACGGGCGGGGCGTGCGGCTCACGGACGCGGGCCGGCTGCTCGCCGAGCACGCGGCCCGCATCCTGTCGCAGGTCGAGCTCGCCCAGTCCGACCTGGAGGCGCACCGCGGGGAGGCGGTGGGGGAGCTGCGGCTGGCGGCGTTCCCGACCGCCGCACGGGGTCTGTTCCCGACCGCGCTGTCCCAGCTGCGCAAGGCGCATCCCGGACTGCGCGTCACCTCGCGGGAGACGGAGCCCGAACCCGCCGTCCTCGCCGTGATGCGCGGCGACTTCGACGTCGCCGTCGTCCTGGACTGGTACAACAGACCGCTGCCCATGCCCGACGGGCTGGTCAAGGCCGTCATCCTCGACGACACCGCGGACATCGCGATGCCCGTCGACCACCCTTGCGCGGACCGCACCGAGGTGGACCTGGAGGACTTCGCCGACGACGAGTGGATCACCTGGGGTGAGAACGAGTTCTGCCACGAGTGGCTGATCCACACCCTGCGCTCCAAGGGCATCGAGCCGCGCGTCGCCCACCGCGCCGAGGAGCACCCCACTCAACTCGCGCTGGCCGCTGCGGGTTTGGGGGTGTGCGTGGCACCGAGGCTGGGGCGCGGACCGCTTCCGGAGGGGGTGCGGGCCGTCCCCGTGCGGCAGTCGGTGCGGCGCCAGGTCTACGCCGTCTGGCGTGCGGACGCCGACCGCCGCCCGTCGATCCGGGCGGCGGTGGAGGCGCTTCAGGACGCAGGGCGCGAGGTGGCCTAGGCCGGACCCAGCTTGCGGAAGTCCCAGGACACGATCTTCTCCGGGGTCAACCGCACCCAGGCGTGCCGGCCGTCGTGCGGCATCTCCTCCAGGTTGAAGTTCTTGCGCGCGAACAGGGTCTCCGGGACGTCGAGTTCGGCGCACAGTTCCCCGATGCGGGGGAACTCGCCCACGAACTCCACCGTTCCGGACAGCTCGACGCCGCGCAGCTCGTCGTACTCCTCGCCGGTGTCGACCACGATCGCGACCCGCGGATCGCGCCGCAGATCGGTCCAGCGCTTGCTGCGCACGACGGAGTACAGCCACATCGAGGTGCCGTCCCAGGCGAACCACAACGTGCTGACGTGCGGCGCTCCACCCGCGGACACCGTGGCGACCCGGCAGGTGCGCTGGGTGACGAGGAACTCGTCCAGCTCACCGGGCGTCATCATGATCTTCCGGCCCCGACGCTGAGTGACGGTCATGCGGCCCCCTCTTCTCTCACGTCGTGTCAGAGGAACTCCAGTGATCCTCTGACATCACGTCAGAAAAGGACGGTCTGAAAAGGATGGGACGTCTTCCGCCCGTACGCAATGGCCGTTACGCTCGCCCGCTCCGGACCGCCGCCGACCAGGGGGAACCGTGCCGTCGTACGAACAGCTCAGCGAACTCCTCGACCCGGCGACCACCGTGCTGCTGACCGTCGAGTGCCAGCAGGGGGTCGTCGGCCCGGACGGCGCGCTGCCCCAACTCGCCCGCGAAGCACGCTCCTCGGGGACCCTCGCCAACGTCGCCCGGCTGGTGGCGGCCGCGCACGAGAGCGGGATCCAGGTCGTCCACGCCATCGCCGAGCGCCGCCCCGACGGCCGCGGGGCGAGCCGCAACGCCCGCCTCTTCCGCGCCGCCGAACGCCTTCCCGTGCAGCAGCTGTCCGGTACGAAGGCGGTGCGCGTCGCCGCCCCGATCGAGGTCACCGAGGCGGACCTGATCGTACGACGGCTCCACGGACTGTCCCCGGTCCAGGGCACCGACGTCGACGCGCTGCTGCGCAACCTGGGCTGCCGCACCCTGGTCGTGACCGGGGTCTCGGCCAATGTGGCGATCCCGAACGCCGTGTTCGACGCGGTGAACCGCGGCTACACCGCCGTCGTGCCGTCCGACGCCATCGCGGGAGTGCCCTCGGAGTACACCTCCGCGATGATCCGCCACACCCTCGCACTGGTCGCCACGGTCGTGACCACCGACGAGGTCCTGGGCTGCTTCAAGCGGCCCCCGCGCAGGCGGATCACGCCAGCGTGATCGAGTCCCCGCTCACGGTGATCTTCTCGGCGGGCAGCGGCTGGGTCGCGGGACCCTTCTTCACACTGCCGTCGGTCACGGAGAACTCGCTCTTGTGGCACGGACAGATGATCACGCCGTTGGAGATCTCGGACACCGCGCAGCCCTGGTGCGTGCACTTCGACGAGAACGCCTTGTACGTGCCGGCCGTCGGCTGGGTGACCACCACGCCCTGCTCCTTGAAGATCTTGCCGCCGCCCGCCGGGATGTCAGCCGTCTTGGCCAGCGCGGTGCCGCCGCCGGAGCCGGACGAGGCGCTGCTGCTCGCGCCGGAGCCACCGCCGCTCGCGTCGGCGCCCGCCTCGGTGTTGGAGGACGAGGAGTCCGAGGACCCGTTGTCCGATCCGCACGCGGTCAGCGCGACGGCGAGCCCCGTCGCGCCCACCGCCGCCACGACGGTACGGCGGCCGGGTGCCGGAACGGGATGGAGCGGTTCGCTGGTCATGCTGACGTTCCCTTCCATGCAGGCTTCGAAGATCTGTCCAGGGGTACGGTCGCCGAGCAAGGGTTGTTCAGACGACGTCGAGAGCTTGACGGGTTCGGGATCAGGGGGCGGTAAGCCAGAGCTGTCGTTTCGCTGTCGGCCAGTAACCTGGGGCGATGCTCAAGGAAGTGATCGCGACCCGCTACATCACGCCCCTGCGGGAGGGCGGATCGCTGCCCGCACTCGTCGAGGCCGACGACTTCGGGACCTACGTCCTGAAGTTCACCGGCGCGGGACAGGGCCGCAAGACCCTGGTCGCCGAGGTCGTCTGCGGCGAACTCGCCCGCCGACTCGGCCTGCGGGTACCGCGGCTCGTGACGGTCGACCTGGACCCGGTGCTGGGACTCGGCGAACCCGAGCAGCAGGTGCAGGACCTGCTGCGGTCCAGCGGCGGCACCAACCTCGGGATGGACTTCCTCTCCGGCGCCCTCGGCTTCGACCCGCTCGCCTTCACGGTGAGCCGCGAAGAGGCCGGCCGGATCGTCTGGTTCGACGCCCTGGTCAACAACGTCGACCGCTCCTGGCGCAACCCCAACCTGCTGATGTGGCACGGCGATCCGTGGCTCATCGACCACGGGGCCACCATGATCTGGCACCACAACTGGCCGGGCGCCGATGCCTCCGCGGGCCGTTCCTACGACGCCTCGGACCACGCCCTCGCCCGCTTCGCCCCCGATCTCGCGGGCGCCGCCGCCGAGTTGGCGCCCCGCGTCACCGAGGAACTCCTCGCCGAGGTCACCGCCGAGATCCCGGACGTCTGGCTGGCCGGTGAACCCGGCTTCGACACCCCGGACGACCTCCGGCGGGCCTACGCGCGGCCGTTGCTGGCCCGGGCCGCCGTCGTCCACGAGCGCGTCACCGGAATCGAGGGGGGCAAGTGAGCGAGCGCCACATCCACATGGCCGGCTCGGTGGTCGAGCGGCACATCATCCGCGGCGGCCAGGGCGGCGGCCGGGACGTCTTCGAGTACGCGCTGCTGCGCGTCGTACCGCGGGTGGAGCGCGGCGAGTGCATCAACGCCGGAGTGCTCGTCTACTGCCGCGCCAAGGCCTACGTCGGCGCCCGCACCCACCTCGACGAGGCGCGGCTCCTGGCCCTGGACCCGCGGGCGGACGTGGCCGGCATCCGGGCCGCCCTCGGGGCCGTCGAGCGGGTGTGCGGCGGCGGGGAGGCGGCCGGCCAGGCCGCGGGCGACGACGCCGGACGGCGCTTCAGATGGCTGATTGCGCCGCGTTCCACGGTCCTCCAGCCCGGGCCGGTGCACACTGGGCTCACCGCCGATCCGGCGGCCGAGACGGAGCGCCTGCTCGAGCTGCTGGTGAGGTAATGGATCACACCCGCGCCGCGTGCCGTTGACACCGAGTGCCAGGCCTTCTAGCGTCACGTCTGCCGAAGGTACTAAGCGGTCGCTCACCGAGCGGGCGCACTGACGACGGACGTACTTTCAAGCGGGCGTACTTTCTCGAGGGCGAGGAGAAGCAGCAATGTCCACCACTGAGCAGCGGGTCGCTGTGGTCACCGGCGGAGCGCGCGGCATCGGCGCCGCCACCGCCGTACGACTGGCCGCCGAGGGCCGCGCGGTCGCCGTGATCGACCTCGACGAGGCCGCCTGCAAGGACACCGTGGAGAAGATCACCGCGGCGGGCGGCAAGGCCCTCGCGGTCGGCGCGGACGTCTCCGACGAGGCGCAGGTCGAGGCCGCGATCGCGCGGGTCGTGGAGGAGCTGGGCGCGCCGACGATCCTCGTCAACAACGCGGGCGTGCTGCGCGACAACCTGCTGTTCAAGATGAGCGTCTCCGACTGGGACACCGTCATGAACGTCCATCTGCGCGGCGCCTTCCTGATGTCGAAGGCCGTCCAGAAGCACATGGTGGACGCGGGCTTCGGCCGGATCGTCAACCTGTCCTCGTCCTCGGCGCTCGGCAACCGCGGCCAGGTGAACTACTCCGCTGCCAAGGCCGGCCTGCAGGGCTTCACCAAGACCCTCGCCAAGGAGCTCGGCAAGTTCGGCATCACCGCCAACGCCGTCGCCCCCGGCTTCATCGCCACCGACATGACCGCCGCCACCGCCGCGCGCGTGGGCATGGGCTTCGAGGACTTCAAGGCCGCTGCCGCCACCCAGATCCCCGTGGCCCGGGTCGGCGAGCCGGACGACATCGCCAACGCCATCGCCTTCTTCACGGGCGAGGCGGCCGGTTTCGTCTCCGGCCAGGTGCTGTACGTCGCCGGCGGACCGCTCGACTAGGAGATCACGCACCATGACTGAACTGCCCGCCCTCTCCGGCAAGGTCGCCCTCGTCACGGGCGCCAGCCGAGGCATCGGCTACGGCGTCGCCGAGGCGCTCGTCGCCCGTGGTGACCGCGTCGCCATCACCGGCCGCAACGAGGACGCCCTCAAGGAGGCCGTCGACAAGCTGGGCGCCGAGCGCGTCATCGGCATCGCCGGCAAGGCGCACGACCTGGAGCACCAGTCCGAGGCCGTCGAGCGCACGATGGAGGCCTTCGGCCGCGTCGACTACCTGGTGAACAACGCCGGCACCAACCCGGTGTTCGGCCCCATCGCCGACCTCGACCTGGACGTGGCCCGCAAGGTCTTCGAGACCAACGTGATCTCCGCGCTCGGTTTCGCGCAGAAGACCTGGCACGCCTGGCAGAAGGACAACGGCGGCGCGATCGTCAACATCGCCTCCGTCGCGGGCCTCGCGCCCTCGCCCTTCATCGCCGCGTACGGCGTCAGCAAGGCCGCGCTGATCAACCTGACCCAGCAGCTGGCGCACGAGTTCGCGCCCAAGGTGCGGGTCAACGCGATCGCCCCGGCCGTGGTGAAGACCCAGTTCGCCAAGGCCCTGTACGAGGGCCGGGAGGCGGAGGCGGCCGCGGCCTACCCGCTGGCCCGGCTCGGCGTGCCCTCCGACATCGGCGGCGCCGCCGCGTTCCTCACCTCCGAGCAGTCCGCCTGGGTCACCGGGCAGACGCTCGTCGTCGACGGCGGCATCTTCCTCAACGCCGGCGTCGCCTGAGGCAAGCGGTTGCATTCGTAACGATCGGGCGCACAAGGGCGCCGTTTCCTTGACGGAAACGGCGCCCTTGTCGTCGCACAGGAGAGGTACGGCGGAATGACAACGTCGTCATAAAGAAGCTGATCAAGGCCCTTGTACCGACCGGGTTCAACCCTCGTGACACTGCGGTATGGTCTGCCGACCCTTGGTACGGCAGATCGAGGAGCGAGCGCGTGTTCAACCGGAACCGAGGCCTGTGGCAGGCGGCGGCCATCGCGTCCATATCGTCGCTGGTGGCGGGATGCGGAGTCCTCTCGGCGGACTCCTCCGACGGCAAGGGCCCCATCGTGGTCGGGACGACCAGCGCGCCCAGCACACTGGATCCCGCCGCCTCCTGGGACCAGTCCTGGGAACTGTTCCGCAACATTTACCAGACGCTGCTCAGCTACCCCTCCGGAGCGACCACCCCGCAGCCGGACGCGGCGGACAGCTGCCGCTTCTCCGACAGCTCGAACACGACGTACACCTGTGAGCTGCGCGAGGGCCTGAAGTTCTCCAACGGGCACTCGCTCGACGCCAAGGCCGTCAAGTACTCCATCGACCGGATCCTGAAGATCAACGTCAACGGCGGGCCCGCCGGACTGCTCGGCAGCCTCGCCCGGGTGCAGGCGCTGGGCGACCGGGAGATCGTCTTCCACCTCAACAAGCCCGACGCCACCTTCCCGTTCGTGCTCGCCACCCCCGCCATGTCGATCGTCGACCCCGCGGAGTACCCCGAGAGATCCCTGCGCAAGGGCGACAGCATCGACGGCTCCGGGCCGTACACCCTCCAGTCGTACCAGGACGGCAAGAAGGCCGAGCTCGTCAGGAACGACACCTACAAGGGCTACGCCGAGCGCAAGAACGACGCGGTGACCATCCGCTACTTCCAGGACTCGTCCACCATGGTCACCGCGCTGAAGGACAAGCAGCTCGACGTCGCCTTCCGCGGCCTCAACTCGAACGACATCGTCGACCTGCAACGTCATGACGCGAGCGGGAGCCTCCAGCTCATCGAGGGCTCCGGCATCGAGATCAACTACCTGGTGTTCAACCCGAAGGACCCCTGGGCGGGCAAGCTCGCCGTCCGCAAGGCGATCGCCCAGCTCGTGGACCGCGGCGCGATCGCGCACAAGGTCTACAAGGACACCGTCGAGCCGCTGTACTCCATGATCCCCAAGGGCCTGACCGGGCACACCACCGACTTCTTCGACGACTTCGGCAGCCCCAGCACCTCCAAGGCCCGCAAGATCCTCGCCGACGCCGGTATCACGCAGCGCGTCCCGCTCACGCTCTGGTACACCACCGACCGCTACGGCTCCTCCACCAAGCTGGAGTTCGCGGAGATCAAGCAGCAGCTGGAGGACTCCGGCCTGTTCACGATCACCCTGAAGAGCCGCCCCTGGAACACCTATGTGAAGGGCTACCAGAACGGCGAGTACCCGGTGTTCGGGCGCGGCTGGTTCCCCGACTTCCCGGACCCCGACAACTTCATCGCGCCGTTCGTCGGCAACCAGAACGCGCTCGGCACGCCCTATCCGGCGCCCGAGATCACCGGGAAGCTGCTGCCCCGCTCCCGCAGCGAGAGCGACCGCGCGAACGTGGTCTCCGACTTCGAGCAGGCCCAGCAGATCCTGGTCCGCGACGCGCGGCTGCTGCCGCTGTGGCAGGGCAAGCAGTACGTGGCCGCGAGCGAGGACATCTCCGGGGCGGAGCAGGCGCTGGACCCGTCGACGATCATGCTGATGGGGGAGCTGTCCCGAAAGACCAGCTGGTAGGCGGTGGCTTTCGGGGAGCGCGGGGCCGTTGTCAGTGGTCGCCTGTAGGTTCTGATCCTGGAAGCGACCGCACCCGGTTTACCGCACATCGTAAGGAAGTTGACGTGACCGACATCGCCATGCTGCCCGAGTCCTGGCGCGGGGTCCTGGGCGACGAACTGCAGCAGCCCTACTTCAAGGAGCTCACGGAGTTCGTCGAGGAGGAGCGGGCGAAGGGTCCCGTGTACCCGCCGCGCGAGGAGGTCTTCGCCGCGCTGGACGCCACACCGTACGACCAGGTGAAGGTCCTGATCCTCGGCCAGGACCCGTACCACGGCGAAGGACAGGGCCACGGCCTGTGCTTCTCGGTCCGTCCGGGCGTCAGAACCCCGCCGTCGCTGCGCAACATCTACAAGGAGATGAAGGAGGAGCTCGGCCTGCCGGTCCCGGACAACGGCTATCTGATGCCCTGGGCCCAGCAGGGCGTGCTGCTGCTCAACGCGGTGCTCACGGTGCGCGGCGGCGAGGCCAACTCGCACAAGGGCCGCGGCTGGGAGAGGTTCACCGACGCCGTGATCCGTGCAGTGGCCGACCGGCCCGACCCGGCGGTCTTCGTGCTGTGGGGCAACTACGCGCAGAAGAAGCTCCCGCTGATCGACGAGACCCGGCACGTGGTGGTCAAGGGCGCCCACCCCTCCCCGCTGTCGGCGAAGAAGTTCTTCGGCTCCCGCCCCTTCACGCAGATCAACGAGGCCGTGGCCCTCCAGGGGCACCAGCCCATCGACTGGGCCATCCCGAATCTGGGCTGACCACCCCGCCGGGCCGGTTCCGCACCGAATCGGCCCGGTGCCGCCTGACCGGGATTGCCGCGGGCGGCGATTAGCGTCGGTCGGGACAGCCGACCAGCCGGCGAGTGTGTGCGGAGGACGCGGTGGCCAACGGACAGGAGCAGGCGGCGCCGGACGCCGTGATGACGCGGATCGGGCAGGTCGTCATGCTGCATCACGCGGGCGACCGCGAGGAGGCCCGGCACCGCTTCCTCCAGCTGTGGGCGGAGATCGGCGAGCACGGCGACGCGCTGCACCGCTGCACGCTGGCCCACTACATGGCCGACACCCAGGACGACCCCGCGGACGAACTGGCATGGGACCTTCGGGCCTTGACCGCGGCCGAGGAACTCACGGACGACCGCCTCGCGGAACACGAGGGAACCCTGGCGGTGCGCGCCCTCTACCCCTCGCTGCATCTGAACCTGGCGGCCGACTATGTGAAGCTCGACCGCAGCGGCGCCGCCCGCACCCATCTGCGCCAGGCCCGCAGCGCGGCCGAGGCGCTGGCGGACGACAGCTACGGGGACGGGGTGCGGGCGGCGATCGGGCGGCTGGAGCTGCGACTGGGGGAGCGGGGCCCGGACGGCGACGGCCGGTGGGGGCCGCCACGGCAGCGGCCGTAGAGCGTGTCCGCGGCGGCTACGGCCGCCTCAACGCCCGTACGCCTGTCTGCAGATGACCGCCTCCGGGCTGTCGGGCCGCCAGCCCCCGTACGTCCGGCCGAGGGCGCACACGTCCGTCTGCTTCGGGAGCGGCCTGGGCACGTCGGGGATCTCGACGCGCGGCCGCCCGTGGTGCCCGGGCTCCGGGTGCGGCGGCCCGGGACGGGGCCGCGGGTGCGGGTGAGGCGGCTGCGCGGCCGGCCGCTCCTGCCGCTCGGGAGCCTTGCGCTCCGGCCGCCCGGACGGAGCGGTCCGCTCCAGCGCCTCACGGGCCGGCGCCTCCACGATCTGCGGAGTCCCCTGGTCGTCCGGGTACGGCGCCGACGGCGGGGACGCTGCGGGCGGCGGGCCGGACACGGGCGGGCGCTCGATCGTCACACAGCCGGCGAGGGCCGAGACGGCCACGGTGACCAGGAGCGTTGCGGTGGTCGTCGTTCGATGCACCCGCGCAACGATGTCGGGTCGGGCGGCCCCGGGGGCGGCGTCCGGGCGAAGGATGCCCCGCGCGGGTGATCTCCCGCCCCGTACGGGGGCCGGGGGCGCGCTCCGGGTGACGTCAGTCGCCCGTGCTGCCGTCGAGGCGTTCGCGGAGCAGGTCGGCATGGCCGTTGTGCCGGGCGTACTCCTCGATCATGTGGGTGTGGATCCAGCGCAGGTTGAAGCGCTCGCCGGTGCGCCGGTGCCTGCCCTTGGAGATGTCGTCCAGGGCGAAGCGGGCCGCGTTGCGCCGGGCGGCCTCGATCTCGGCCTGCCAGGTGGCGTAGGCCTCCGCCCAGGTGTCGGCCTCGGTGAGATGGAAGTCGCCGTCCGGGTCCTCGTCGGTGAAGTAGATCGGGCCCGCGTCCTCGTCCGCGAGGACCCGTCGGTACCAGGAGCGCTCCACCTCGGCCATGTGCCGCACCAGCCCCATCAGGGACAGTGCGGAGGGCTCCACGGCGGCCGTCTTCAGCTGCTCGTCGGTCAGGCCCTCGCACTTCCAGGCCAGAGTCTGGCGGTGGTAGTCCAGCCAGCCGTCCAGCATGGTGCGTTCGTCGGCGGTGGTCGGGGGTTCGCGGCGCTCGGTCG
Source organism: Streptomyces sp. NPDC049541 (assembly GCF_044465725.1). Classification (NCBI taxonomy): domain Bacteria; kingdom Bacillati; phylum Actinomycetota; class Actinomycetes; order Kitasatosporales; family Streptomycetaceae; genus Streptomyces; species Streptomyces sp. NPDC049541. The sequence continues at coordinate 59,346 of NZ_JBITLY010000002.1, forward strand.
TCATGACCGCATCCTTTCCCCACGGCAACCGAACACACCACGGGTTTTCGGCGGCCCGGTCGTGCCGCGGACGGGATCACTCCGCCGAGGTGGGCGCCGCGCTCGGTCCGCGCCGCCACCGGACCCGAGGACGCCCTGCGCCACGGCACGCACCATCTCGCCCAGCCGCTGCCCGGGTCGCCCTGCTCGACGACCGCCGCGCACGTACGCAGCACCGCCACCGCCACCGCCGCACTGCCAAGGCGCGGCCGGCGCTCCTCCTGCGCAGCTTCGTTTCCCTCGCCGGACGGTGGCCGCCGCGGCAGCCGTATGCTTCCGGCAGGACCCGGCAGACACTCGCCAGAGGAGACCACCCCGTGAAGGTCGGCTGCATCGGACTCGGTGACATCGCGCAGAAGGCCTACCTTCCGGTGCTCGCCTGCCTGCCCGGGATCGAACTGCAGCTGCACACGCGTACGCCCGCCACGCTCGACCGGGTCGGCGACAGCCTGCATCTGCCGGTGGACCACCGGCACGCCACTCTGGACGCGTTGCTCGCCCAGGACCTCGACGCCGCCTTCGTGCACGCGCCCACCCTCACCCACCCGGAGATCGTGACCCGGTTGCTGGAGGCGGGCGTGCCCACCTACGTCGACAAGCCCCTCGCCTACGAACTCGCCGAGTCCGAGCGGCTGGTGGCGCTCGCCGAGGAGCGCGAGGTCTCGCTCGCGGTCGGCTTCAACCGGCGCTTCGCGCCCGGGTACACACAGTGCGCCGAGCACCCGCGCGAGCTGATCCTCATGCAGAAGAACCGCATCGGGCTGCCGGAGGAGCCGCGCCCGATGATCCTCGACGACTTCATCCACGTCGTGGACACGCTGCGCTTCCTGGTACCGGGGCCCGTCGACGACGTGACGGTACGCGCGCGCGTGGAGGGCGGTCTGCTGCACCATGTGGTGCTGCAGCTGGCCGGGGACGGATTCACCGCGCTGGGCGTGATGAACCGGCTCAGCGGTTCGGCGGAGGAGATCCTCGAGGTGTCCGGACAGGACACCAAGCGGCAGGTCCTCAACCTCGCCGAGGTGATCGACCACAAGGGCCAGCCGACCGTGCGGCGGCGCGGCGACTGGGTGCCGGTGGCCCGGCAGCGCGGCATCGAACAGGCGGTGCTGGCCTTCCTCGACGCCGTACGGGCGGGGAAGGTGCTCAGCGCCCGGGACGCACTGGCGACTCACGAACTGTGCGAGCGGGTGGTACGTGCGGTTGAGGACCGGGCCGCCTGAGCCGGACCGCCCGCGCGCCCTCGGCCGCGCACCAGACGGCGAGGATCAGCAGGGCGCCGTGCACCGGCCAGTCGCCGTAGCGGACGTACGGGGTGGTGCCGTGGGCCAGCGGAACGTCATATACCGCTGCCGCGCTGGAGCTCGTCCCCATCCAGGACCCGAGCCGCTGCCCGCTCGCCCCGTACACGGCCGACACCCCTGTCAGCGTCGCGTGCACCATCGGCCGCCCGGTCTCCGCGGCCCGCAGTGCGGCCAGCGAGGCGTGCTGCTCGGGCGCCCAGCTCTGTTGGAACGTCGACGTCGCCGACTGGGCTATCAGCACCTCGGCGCCGTCCTGCGTGAGATGGCGGCTCATGTCGGGGAACGCCGACTCGAAGCAGACCATCGGGCCGATGCGCAGCCCGTGTCCGACGTTCATCAGGACCTGTTCCGAGCCGCGCCTGCGGTCCTCTCCCGCCGCCTTGCCGACGGAGGTCGCCCAGCCCAGCACCGAACGGAAGGGGATGTACTCGCCGAAGGGCACGAGCCGCATCTTGTCGTAGCGGTCGCCGGTCAGACCGTCCGGTCCGACGAGCACCGAACTCTTGTAGATGCCGGGTTTGTCGGAGCGCCGGGCGTCCACGTTGACCAGGATGTCGGACCCCGTCTCGCGGGACAGGGCCGCGATGCGGTTCGCCAGGTCGGGGCGTTGCCCGAGGTCGAATCCGACGCTGCTCTCGCCCCAGACGATCAGGTCCGGGTGCTGCCCGGCGAGCCGGCGGGTGAGCTGTTCCTCGCGGTCGAAGCGCTTGTCGGGGCCGTCGATGACGCCCGGCTGCACCACGGCGATCCGCGTCCGGCCGTCGACGTCCGGACGCGGTGACCACACCCAGGCCGCCGAGGTCGCGGCGGCCGTCGCGACCAGGCCCGCCATGGCCGGAACCCAGACCACGGTGGCAGGTGGCACACCCCCGACCCGTGGCCACACCAGGCCTGCGACGGCGACATTGACGGCCACCACCAGGAAGCTGAGCAGCCACACCCCGCCGACCGAGGCGAGCCGCAGCGCGGGTTCCACCTGCCACTGGCTGGAGCCGAGCACGCCCCACGGGCCACCCAGCCCCTGCCAGGAACGCACGAGTTCGACCATCAGCCAGGCCGACGGCAGCACGAAGAGAGCTGCCACGCCGGTCCCGGTCCCGGGCTCCCCGCCCAACAAGCGCCGCACCAGCCAGCCCCACGGCGCCCACAGCGCGCCCAGCAGCGCGGCGATGAGGAAGATGAACACGTTCAGGCTCGGCAGCAGCCAGTGGTGCACGGCCACCATGTAGCCGAACCCGCCGCACCAGCCGTCGCAGGCGGCCCGTTTACCGGTGGGCGCGGAGCGGACCAGCACGATCCAGGGAACCAGGGCGACGTAGGCGAACCACCACAGCGAAGGGGCGGGGAACGCGAACACGGGCAGGGCCCCCGCCAGGGCGGCGATCGTCGAGCGCCGCCACGGGGAAGCGAGCCATTGACCGAAGGTCTTCATACGGCTCCTCCCTACCCGGTGGTGGCTCCAGTGTGCGTTCTTTCGGCGACCGTGGACAGACGGCCCCGGATCACTCGGCCGCGGGCGCCACCCGCGGCTCGGGAAGGCGCCGCCACTTCTCCTCCACGACGACCTCGCGCAGCCGCCAGCCCTCGTACGTCCGCAGCAGCCCGAAGGCGTACCGGCCGCCGCACACGAAGTCGGGAACGGCCGCTCCTTCCCCGTCCGCCGCGAACCGCATCGGATTGACGTAGTCCGCCCGTACGCGTGCGGTGTCGCCGATGTCCTGCTCCAGCATCCCGAACCACACCCGTCGGTTGACGATCAGATGCTGCCGCATCGGAAACAGCAGCATGCTCTCGGCAAGCCACGCGGCGACCTGCCCGGCACCCCCCTCGATGCCGCCGGCCGAGCGGTAGTCCGCGCGCCCGTCGGGCGTGAACAGCCCCAAGTAGGCCGTCCAGTCACCGTCGTCCACGGCCGCCGCGTAGTCGGTGACGACTTCGTCGACGGCCAGCCGGTCCATCACGGTCGCGAGCTCCACGCGCTGCGTCATCGGCTCAGTGTTGGGCATGGGACGTGCCGGGCCAAGGGGTGTGCGGCGACGACACACGTTTCGTTGCCGGCGCCGTCCAACTTCCTTGCCCGCGCCCGCCGTTCCACGTCCGGCACGTCCGGGTGCCGACCGGCGATTCCTGTACTGACCGAATGATCACCGTTCCTGTCGGCGCGCTCCAAGTGGCGATGATCCAGTCCGGCGCCCGGGCCGCGGACACGTTACGGGACACCGGCGCGTTCGCCCGGCGCATCGAAGACCTCGGCTACCTGCGTCTCTGGTGTGCCGAGCACCACCACTCCCCGGCCATCGGGGCGTTCCCGCCCGTGGTGCTGACCGCGCACGCGGCCGCGCTGACCTCGTCCATACGCCTCGGTTCCGGGGGAGTGCTGGCCCCGGACCACGGCTCGCTCATGCTGGCGGAGCAGTTCGGCACGCTCGCCGCACTGCACTCCGGCCGGATCGACCTGGGCATCGGCCGCGGCCCGGGCACCCTCGACGAGCCGACGGCGCGGGCCCTGCGGCGCGGGGCCGGGCCGACGACGGACGACGAGTACCGGGACGACGTGGCGGCGCCCCTGCGGTTCCTGCTGGACGAGGTCGCGCTCGGCCCGCTCCCGGAGCCGTGGCTGCTTGCCTCGAGTACGGCCGGTGCGGCGCTCGCCGCGGAACTCGGACTGCCGATCGCCTTCGCCCACCACATTCGCCCGGACAACACCCTCGCCGCACTCGATCACTACCGGGCGCATTTCTCGCCGTCCCGCTGGTGCGAGCGCCCCCGGGTGCTGGTCTGCGTGGAAGCGGTGTGCGCCGAGACGCAGCAGGAGGCGGCCCGGCTGGCGGGCCCGATGGATGTCGTCAGGGCCGGTCTGCTCAAGGGGCGGGGCGACATCCCCTTCCCCACTCCCGAGGAGGCGGCCGCCCATTCGTTCACCGTGGAGGAAGAGCGGGCACTGGCCGGCTTCCGCGCCAACAGGCCCGCGGTTAACCGGGCTTCGTCGCGAAGCAGTTGGCGGGCCTGGTGGAGGTGACCCGCGCGGACGAACTCATGCTGGTCACACCGGTCCACGCGACGGCCGCGCGCCTGCGGTCGTACGAACTCGTCAGGCAGTACGCCGCCCCGGCCCGGTGAGGCCCGGAGGAGGACGCCTCCCGCGTCAGGCCGCCTCGATGACGTCGCTCTGGATCGCCGCCGCCCACTCGATCACCAACAGCTCGTACTCCGCGCGCTCCTGGGCCGACAGGGAGCCGCCCGCGCGCATCCACAGCGCACGGATCTGCTCGTTGACCTCGGCGGCGGAGCGCACGGAACCAGGGGTTGAGGAATGGGGGGACATGCGCACAAGCCTAGGGGCAAGCACTGACACTGCGCTACCGGTCGGCTACCCATGACGTATGTCGTTGGTCACGGATTTTCGCGGCACCGCCCGGAGCTGCAACTTCCGTGTCGAGGCGGAGCGTTGAGGTCCGCACTGCCGCCGGCACGGCGGGCCGTGGTCAGCCCGCCGACTCCGCCGCGTGCGGGCTCAGTACGCCCGCGGTGACCAGGGCGATGATGACGATGCCCAGCGCGATGCGGTACCAGACGAAGGGCATGAAGCTCTTGGTCGAGATGAACTTCATGAACCAGGCGATGACGGCGTACCCGGACGCGAAGGCGATCACCGTCGCGAACAGCGTGGGGCCCCAGGCGACATGGCCGCTCTCCAGCGCGTCCTTGGTCTCGAACAGACCGGAGGCCAGCACTGCGGGAATGGCGAGCAGGAAGGAGTAGCGGGCCGCGGCCTCGCGCCGGTAGCCCATGAACAGGCCGCCGCTGATGGTGGCTCCGGAGCGGGAGACACCCGGGATGAGGGCCGCCGACTGGCACAGGCCGTAGACGAGGCCGTCCTTCACGCCCAGGTTCTCGAGCTTCTTGCGCTGCTTGGGCGCCCGGTGCCGGCCGCCCGTCTCGTCGCGTGCCGCGAGCCGGTCGGCGATGCCGATCACCACACCGACGACGATCAGCATCGTCGCGGTGATCCGCAGATCGCGGAACGGGCCCTCGATCTGGTCCTTGAACAGCAGCCCGAGCACGCCGATCGGGATCGAGCCGACGATCACCAGCCAGCCCATCTGCGCGTCGTGGTCGCGGCGCATCCCCTTGTTCACCAGCGAGCGCGCCCAGGCCGCGACGATCCGCCCGATGTCCCTGCGGAAGTAGATCAGCACGGCGGCCTCCGTGCCGATCTGCGTGATCGCCGTGAAGGCCGCGCCGGGGTCCTTCCAGCCGGAGAAGGCGGCGGTCAGCCGCAGATGCGCGCTGGAGGAGACGGGGAGGAACTCGGTCAGCCCCTGGACGAGTCCGAGGATGAGGGATTCAAACCAAGACATGGGGATACGGCGTCCAAGTGCTGATCGTGGCAGGCGCGACGGGAGGTCACGCCGGCGGGCGTCGTGATCACGGGTGTGCAGGGCAGCCTAACCTCCGGCGCCGACAGGCCCGGCACAGGGGTTTCGGGGCAGTCGGCGGCCCTGGGGGGCGGGTGGTTGACCAGGTGTGGGGGCGGAGCTTACGTTTCTGGGAGGAGAAAGCGCTTGCTGACGCTGCTCCTCCTCGTAGCTTTTCGTATCCCGGAGGAGTGCTGATCAGGTCCATGTCCACGTCCGAGACCCATCCCGGGACCTCCCGGGCCCCCGCCGCCCCGCTCGCCGGCCGGCGCATCCGGGCCGCCGTCATCGGCACCGGCGCCATCGGGCGGGGCTCGCACCTGCCCGCGCTGGCCAGGCTCGCCGAGGAGGGCGAGACGGAGGTCGTCGCCGCCGTCGACATCGATGCCACCGCGGTCGAGGAGTTCTGCCGGGCGACCGGGATCCCGCACGCCTACACCGACCTGGAGCAGATGCTGCGCGAGCAGCGCCCCGACCTGGTGAGCATCTGCACCCCGCCGACGCTGCACCGCGAGCAGACCGTCGCCGCGCTGCGCGCCGGGGCGTGGGTGTGGTGCGAGAAGCCGCCGGTGCCGACCCTCGCCGACTACGACGCGGTGGAGGCCGAGGAGGGCAAGGACGGCGGCCCGTACGCGTCGATCGTCTTCCAGCACCGGTTCGGCTCCGCGTCCCGGCACGTACGCCGGCTGCTCGCCGAGCAGGCCATGGGCCGGCCGCTGGTCGCGCACTGCCAGACCACCTGGTACCGCGACACCGCCTACTACGCCGTGCCCTGGCGCGGCCGCTGGGCGACCGAGGGCGGCGGTCCCGCCATGGGCCACGGCATCCACCAGATGGACCTCCTGCTGGACCTGCTCGGCCCGTGGAGCGAGGTGCGGGCGATGGCCGGGCGCCTGGTCCACGACGTGGAGACCGAGGACGTCTCCACCGCCCTGATCCGCTTCGAGAACGGGGCGCTGGCGACGGTCGTCAACAGCGTGCTGAGCCCCGACGAGGTCAGCCGCATCCGCATCGACTGCGAGCGCGCCACGGTCGAGCTCACCCACCTCTACGGCCACTCCAACGCGAACTGGCGCATCACCCCGGCCCCCGGCGTGCCCGGCGAGGAGGCCGCCGCCTGGCAGGACTTCGGCGCGGACGTGCCCAGCTCGCACCTGGAGCAGCTGCGGGAGCTGGTCGCGAGCATGCGCGCGGGGGAGCGCCCGCGCAGCAGCGGCGCCGACGGGCGCACCAGCCTGGAGCTGATCGCCGCGATCTACAAGGCGGCCTTCACGGACACCACGGTCAGGGCCGGCGAGATCGGCCCCGGCGACCCGTTCCACGCGGCGATGCACGGCGGTGCGCCCGGCTGGGCACCCGCTGCTCCCGTGGCGGCCGAGGAGGTGTCCGCATGACCGGGCTGCGGGTCGTGCACGCCCACGGCGACCGCATCACGGTCAGCGAACGGGCCGGTGGCGTCGAGCTGTTGAGCTATGTGTACGCCCCGGAAGCGGCCTGGGAGTCCCCGAAGCCGTACATCCACCCGCTGCGCACCCTGGCGGGCGACGTCGTCACCGACTACCGGCCCAACGACCACCGCTGGCACAAGGGCCTGCAGCTGACGGCCTCGCACCTGTCGGGCGCCAACCTCTGGGGCGGCAACTCCTACGTCCACGGCGAGGGCTACCTCGAACTGCCCGAACGCGTCGGCTCGATGGCGCACGTGGCCTTCGACGAGGTGGCGGTGCACGACGACCGCGCAGTGATCGCGGAACGGCTGACCTGGCACCCGTACAGCGGGGAGCTGTGGGCCGACGAGGAGCGTCGTATCGAGATCCACGACGTGGACGCGGAGTCCGGCTCCTGGGCGCTGACCTGGACCAGCGCCGTCACCAACCGCCGCGACGAGCCGCTGTGCTTCGGCAGCCCGACCACCGCGGGGCGAGAGATGGCCGGCTACACCGGCCTGTTCTGGCGCGGGCCGCGCGCCTTCCGTGACGGCCGGATCATCGGCCCCGACGCCGAGGGCCCCGGCCTGATGGGCGAGCAGGCGCCGTGGCTCGCCTTCTCGGGCGAACACGACGGCAGCGACGGCCACGCGACCCTCGTCTTCGCCCACGCTCCCGAGAACGACCACCTGGGCGAGCGGGGCACCCACCCCGCCCACTGGTTCGTACGCAACGAGCCGTTCGCCGCCGTCGCCCCGTCCTGGGCGTTCTACGACGAACTCGAACTCGCTCCCGGCGACACCCTCACCCGCCGCTACCGGATCGTGGTGGCCGACGGATCGTGGGAGCGGGGGGAGATCACCAAGTACCTGGAGGCGCATCCGTGGTGAGCACAGGGGAGTTCACGGGACTGCCGGGCTCGGTCGCCGTCTCGCATCTGTCCGTCTACGACTGGCCGGCCGTCGACGGTGTCTGCGGCGGAACTCCCCATATGCACCTGACCTGTTCGGAGGCGTACGTCGTCACCGGCGGCCGGGGTGCGGTGCAGACCCTGACGTCGTCCGGGTACGAGGTCACGCCCCTCGTGCCCGGCACGGTCGCCTGGTTCACACCGGGCACCATCCACCGCCTGGTCAACGAGGACGATCTGCGCATCACGGTGCTGATGCAGAACAGCGGTCTGCCGGAGGCGGGCGACGCGGTCCTGACGCTGCCGCCGCGGTACCTGAGCGACGCGGAGACGTACGCCGCCGCGACCAGGATTCCGACGGATGTGCCGGAGGAGGAGCAGGAGCGGTTCGCCCGCGCCCGGAGAGACCTCGCCCTGGAGGGCTACCGGGCCCTGCGCGAGGCGGACGGCCCCGAGCCACTGGCCGCCTTCCACCGCGCCGCCGCGGCACTGGTACGCCCCCGGCTCGCCGAGTGGCGCGAACGCTGGCGGCAGGGCGCGGAGGCGGCCGCCGCAGCCACGGGGGATCAGCTCGACCGCCTGGAAAGGGGCGACGTCGGCCATCTCGCGGAGGCCGTCGTCAGGGCCGAGCTGCCCTCGGCACGGGGGAAGTTCGGGATGTGCGGGCGGTTGGACGTGTACCGGGCCGACTAGGCCGCGCTGTTCCGACTCAGGGCGCTGCAACAGGAGTCGGTGATGCGGTGCGCAGTGCTGCGCTCTGCAGTCCCGTGATGCGCTGGATCACGAACATCGCGAGCACGGCCGCGGCCAGGTTGAGCGCCTCCGTGACCACCAGGAGGGGCATCGAGGTCCCGCCCCCGAACTGGGATGCCATGGCGATCACGGTGTGCCCTGCCCATGCCGCCCACCAGACGTTCACCAGGACCTCGTCGCGGTCCTTGTCCGTCGTCCCGAGGCTGCTCGCACGGTGGACCTCCAGGACGAGTCCGCGCGGAACCCACAGGTTGACCACCGGTATCAGCCAGGCCACGACGGCCCACACGCCGGGTTGCGAGGCGGCCCCCGGAGAAAGTACCCGTGCGTTTCGCCGGCAGCGGCTGAACCACACCAGGAAGACCACGGCCGCCGCGGTCATGAGGTTCACGAACACCATCGATCGGAAACCCGACTCGTTCAGCGACGCGTTCGTGGGGTGCAGATCATGAGCTCTGAGGGCCAGTGCCCGGAAGACGTCCGCGACGGCTGCCGCGGCGATCGCCGCCTGCGCGAAGCGGGCGAGGAGCCATGGTGCGCTCATGACAGGGCTGTCGGTGCCGGCTGGGCTGTTCACTGGGGGGACCTGCTTCTCGTGGGCAGCCCGCACTGTGGCGGCGCAGCGGAGGGGACGGGCGCCTCGGATCATAGATCGCTCCCGGGCTCTCGTGAGCCGGGTTTGCCGCACGATCGGCAGCCGTGGGGCAGAGGGCGCCTGCTGATCCCGGTTTCTCCGGGTCAGGCCGCCGTCGGCCCCTTCACCGTCCACCCCTCGGCCTGCGGGTGGGCGGTGAGGTCCTCGTGGTGCACCGGATCGCCGCAGGCCCGGCAGGTGACGACCGGGACGAGTTCGTTGCCGCAGATGTGCTCGACCGCCATGGGCAGGTCGACCCCGCCCCGGACGTGGCGGTCGCCCCACTCCTTGAGGGTCATGAGGACCGGCTCCAGTTCGAGCCCTGCCTGGGTGGGCCGGTACTCGAAGCGCTGCGGCCGCTCGCTGTAGGCGCGCCTCGTCAGGATCCCGGCGTCCACCAGGCGGCGCAGCCGGGCGGCCAGGACGTCGCGCGGGGCGCCGATGTTGCGCACCAGCTGGTCGAAGCGCCCGTTGCCCAGACACACCTCGCGTACGACGAGCAGGGAGTACTTCTCGCCCACCAGCGCCAGGGTGTCGGCGATGGAGCAGGGGCGCGGGTCTTTGATGGCGGCCATGACGCCCAGTCTAGGGGAGGGTTTGTTTTTCCAACCTTCGGAGCTATGGTGAGTTTGGATTTCCTACTCACGAGTAGTTCCCGTCCATCCGCCGTGGAGGCATGCACATGCGTGACGCAGTCATCGTCGAAGCCGTACGCACCCCGATCGGCAAGGGCAAGCCGGGCGGCTCCCTCGCACACGTCCACCCCGTCGAACTCCTCGCCCACACCCTGCGCACCCTCGTCGACCGCTCCGGCGTCGACCCGGCACTGATCGACGACGTCATCGGCGGCACCGTCGACCAGGTCGGCGAGCAGGCCATGAACACCACCCGCTACGCCGTGCTGTCGGCGGGCTTCCCGGAGACCGTCCCGGCGACCACCGTGGACCGCCAGTGCGGCTCCTCCCAGCAGGCCGTGCACTTCGCCGCGCAGGGCGTCATCTCGGGCGCCTACGACCTCGTCGTCGCCTGTGGAGTGGAGTCGATGAGCCGGGTGCCGATGTGGTCGAACGTGCCGCCCGGCAAGGACCCCTTCGGCCCGGGCGTCGCCGAGCGCTACCCGGAGGGCCTGGTCCCGCAGGGCATCAGCGCCGAGCTGATCGCCGCCAAGTGGTCGATCACCCGCGACCAGATGGACGCCTTCGCGGTCTCCTCGCACCGCAAGGCCGCCGAGTCCTGGGCCGACGGGCTCTTCGACGCCGAGGTCGCGCCCCTGGAGGGCGTCACACGCGACGAGTGCGTACGGCCGTCCAGCACCACCGAGATCCTCGCCGGCCTCAAGCCCGCCTACCACGACCCGGTCTTCGCCGAGCGCTTCCCGCAGATCGAGTGGAACGTCACCGCGGGCAACGCCAGCCCCGTCAACGACGGCGCCTCCGCCGTGCTGATCACCTCCAGCGAGACCGCGGCCCGCCTCGGCCTGCGCCCGCTCGCCCGGCTGCACAGCTTCGCCGTCACCGGCTCCGACCCGCTGCTGATGCTCACGGGCGTCATACCGGCGACCGAGAAGGTGCTGCACAGGGCCGGCCTGACCCTCGACGACATCGACCTGTTCGAGGTCAACGAGGCGTTCTCCAGCGTCGTCCTGGCCTGGCAGCAGGAGACCGGCGCCGACCTCGCCAAGGTCAACGTGCACGGCGGGGCGATCGCGATCGGCCACCCGCTCGGGGCCAGTGGCACCCGTCTGACGACCACCCTCGTGCACGCCATGCGCGCGCGTGGCGCACGCTACGCCCTGCAGACGATGTGCGAGGCGGGCGGACTCGCCAACGCGATGGTCCTGGAAGGCGTGTAGCGGGCCGTCAGCGTCCGCGCAGCTGGTGCCGCTTGCGCCAGGCCACCACCGCGCCCACCAGAGCCGGTACGGCGATGCAGGCCATGGCGATCAGGAAGGCGGGGGACGTCGGCGCGGAGGCGCGGGCACCGGCGACGGCGTACGCGGCGGTGTTCGGCACCGAGCCGAGCGCCGTCGCGAGCACGAAGGGCACCCAGCCCATGCGGGAGACGGCGGCGCAGTAGTTCGCGGCCCAGAACGGCACTCCGGGGAACAGCCGGGCCGCCATCATCGAGCGGAACCCGTGCCGGCTGAGCTGCCCGTCCGCGGCTTTCAGCAGCCGGCCCCGCAGCAGCGGTCGCAGCGCGTCCTGGCCCAGCATCCGGCCCAGCCCGAAGGCGACCCCGGCGCCGAGCACCGTACCGGCAAGGGCCGTCCCGGTCCCCAGTTGGGAGCCGAAGAGCGCGCCCGCCCCGAGGTTCAGCAGCGGCCGCGGCACGAACGCCACGGTGCACAGCCCGTACGCCGCCGCGAACACCATGGCCGCCGCTGCCCCGCCGAGCTGCGGCGGCCAGCCGTTCGCCAGCATCCGCTGCGGCTGGAAGAGCAGCACGGCACCGGCGGCACTCGCGAGCAGGACGACGAGCAGGGACAGCCGCGACCACGGCGAGAGCAGCACGCGCGTGCAGCGCGCGCCGAGGCCCGGCGGTGGTACGGGTGCGGCGACGGCGAGCTCCGTGGCGGCGGCCCGGGGAGAGGCCGTGGCGGTGCCCCCAGAGCGGGTGGTGGCATCGAGCATCCGGTGACACTAACCGACAAATGTGTGTGATCGCCGTATGGTTCGTCCCATGAGCGTCACAGGTGAGGTCACACCGCATGTGCCGTTCAGCACACTCGCCGACACCGTGCTGGAGCGGCTCACCGCCACCTACGCCGCCGCGGCAGACCCGGAGCGCGCCGAGGCGATGGGCGCGTACATGAAGGACGTGGCCCCCTTCCTCGGCCTTTCGACGCCCGTGCGCCGGCCCCTGTCCCGCACCGTCGTGGCGGGCCTGCCGCGCCCCGACGAAGACGACTGCGCGGCGATCGCCCTGCGCTGCCGGCAGTTGCCCGAGCGCGAGTACCAGTACTTCGCCGTCGACTGTCTGCGCCGCCACGCACGCGTGTGCACCTCCGGTTTCCTGCCGGTGGCCCGGCACCTCGTCGCCACCGTCTCCTGGTGGGACACCGTCGACGCGCTCGCGGCGCATGTCGTGGGTGCGCTGGTCGCGGCCGACCCGCGGCTCACGGCGGACATGGACACCTGGATCGCGGACGACGACCTGTGGGTCGCCCGTACCGCCCTGCTCCACCAGCTGCGCTACAAGGAACGCACCGACACCGAGCGGCTCTTCGCCTACTGCCTGCGCCAGTCCGGGCACCCCGACTTCTTCATCCGCAAGGCCATCGGCTGGTGCCTGCGCGAGTACGCCAAGACCGACCCGGAGGCCGTACGGGCCTTCCTGGCCCGGGAACGCGGCCGGTTCGCGCCGCTGTCGGTCCGGGAGGCACTGAAGAACATCGGGGCCCGAGCCGTTTCGGTGCCCGAACTCCCATGACCTGAAAAATCATTCGACGCCGGGCAGAGCGTCGGCAATGATCGACCTCATGTTCCGGTACGCCTTCCACCTCGCAGCATCCGCAGTCGCGGATGCCCCGAAGGCTGCCGTTCCCGCTCTCGTCGCCGCAGTCGACGGCGCCCGAAGCTGACCCTCTCCGGATCGTCCGGCGGACCCCGCAGGGGGAGGGTCGGCGAGTCCTCGGGGTCCCCATCTCTTGATCCTTCCTACGAAGAGGCTTCGAGGTATCGCCATGCCCAAGACGGCATACGTGCGCACCAAACCACATCTGAACATCGGCACCATGGGCCACGTCGACCACGGCAAGACCACGCTGACCGCCGCCATCACCAAGGTGCTGGCCGAGCGCGGCACCGGCACCTTCGTGCCGTTCGACCGCATCGACCGCGCCCCGGAGGAGGCCGCCCGCGGCATCACCATCAACATCGCGCATGTCGAGTACGAGACCGACACCCGCCACTACGCGCACGTGGACATGCCGGGCCACGCCGACTACGTCAAGAACATGGTCACCGGCGCCGCGCAGCTCGACGGGGCGATCCTCGTTGTCTCCGCGCTCGACGGGATCATGCCGCAGACCGCCGAGCACGTCCTGCTCGCCCGGCAGGTGGGCGTCGACCACATCGTCGTCGCCCTCAACAAGGCCGACGCGGGCGACGAGGAGCTCACCGACCTCGTGGAACTGGAGGTCCGTGAACTGCTCACCGCGCAGGGCTACGGCGGCGACGCCGTGCCCGTCGTACGGGTCTCGGGGCTGAAGGCCCTGGAGGGCGACCCGCGGTGGACGGCGTCCATCGAGGCGCTGCTCGACGCCGTGGACACATATGTGCCCATGCCCGAGCGGTACTTGGACGCGCCGTTCCTCATGCCCGTCGAGAACGTCCTCACCATCACCGGCCGTGGGACGGTGGTGACGGGCGCGGTCGAGCGCGGTGTCGTCCGCCTGGGCGACCGGGTCGAAGTGCTCGGCGCCGGGCTGGAGAGCGTGGTCACCGGCCTGGAGACCTTCGGCAAGCCCATGGAGGAGGCGCAGGCCGGTGACAACGTGGCGCTGCTGCTGCGCGGGGTCCCGCGGGACGCGGTCCGGCGCGGACACGTCGTGGCGGCGCCCGGCAGCGTGGCGCCGAACCGCCGCTTCTCCGCGCGTGTGTACGTCCTGTCGACGCGCGAGGGCGGACGCTCGACCCCGGTGTCGAGCGGCTACCGGCCGCAGTTCTACATCCGCACCGCGGACGTGGTCGGCGACGTCGACCTCGGCGAGACGGCCGTCGCCCGGCCCGGCGAGACCGTGACCATGACGGTCGAGCTCGGCCGTGACGTACCGCTGGAGCCGGGGCTCGGCTTCGCGATCCGCGAGGGCGGCCGCACGGTCGGCGCGGGCACGGTGACCCGTGTCGGCTGACGGCGGTGCGCACGTCGGACCGTAGGCGCTGAGAGGGGTGGGGAGCGGCCGGCCGGTGGTGGCCGGTCGCGCCCCCGCGGCGGGGTCGCACATCGATGCGGCCCCGCACCCCTGCAGGGCGTCTGCGCACCGGCGCGTGCCCGTACCGGCGACAATGGACCCGTGGACGAGCCGATACCCGTGACCCGAGACGTCGATCACGGCACCGCCAAGCTGATGCCCGACGTCGACCGGAAGCGGGCCTGGCTGCTGACGGTCGACGGGGCGCCGCAGTCGTACGTGGACCTGGACGAGCCGGCACACCTGGAGTTCGAGTACGCGCGACGGCTCGGGCACGTCCTGGACACCGTCGCCGAACCGGGCAGCCCACTGGACGTGCTGCACCTCGGCGGGGGCGCGCTCACCCTGCCCCGGTACCTGGCCGCCACCCGGCCCGGCTCGCGACAGCACGTCGTCGAGGCGGACCGCGCCCTGCTGGAACTGGTCCTGGAGCACCTGCCGCTCCCGGACGGCTCGGCCGTCACCCTGCACACCGCCGACGCCCGCACCTGGCTGGAGGCGGCCCCCTCTGACTCGGCGGACGTGATCGTCGCCGATGTCTTCGGCGGCTCTCGCGTCCCGGCACACCTCACCTCCGTCTCCTACGCCCGCGAGGCCGCCCGGGTGCTGCGCGACACCGGCGTCTATCTGGCCAACCTCGCCGACGCCGCGCCCTTCGCCTTTCTCCGTTCCCAACTCGCCACCTTCGCAACGGAGTTCGAGGAGCTGGCGATGATCGCCGAACCTGCCGTCCTGCGCGGGCGGCGCTTCGGCAACGCCGTACTCGTCGCCGCGCACCACCCCGTCGACACGGCCGCCCTGGCCCGGCTCACGGCAGCCGACGCCTTTCCGGCACGGGTCGAGTACGGGCCCGGGATCCGCGCCTTCGTCGCCGGTGCGCGCCCGGTGCGGGACGAGGACGCCGTGCCGTCACCCGAGCCGCCCCACGGGGCGTTCGGAATCGGCTGAACCGTCCAGGGCGCTCGGCGCCCCCGCCGCCGGAACAGCCCTCTGGCCAGCGAAGACTACTCGTGGGTAACATGCCGGTCATGAGCGCAGACCAGATGTCGATCGGTGAGATGCTCGCCGCGACGGTGCCGATGGCCCGGACCCTGAACATCCAGTTCCTGGAGACCACGCCCGAGAAGGCCGTGGTGACCCTGCCGGACCAGGGCGAGTACCACAACCACGTCGGCGGGCCGCACGCCGGCGCGATGTTCACCCTCGGCGAGACCGCGAGCGGGTCGATCGTGCTGGCCGCCTTCGGGGAGCAGCTCGCACGGGCCGTGCCGCTCGCGGTGCGCGCCGAGATCGCATACAAGAAGCTGGCGATGGGAGCCGTCACCGCCACCGCGACCCTCGGCCGCCCGGTGGCGGATGTCGTCGCGGAGCTGGATGCCGGGGAGCGGCCCGAGTTCCCGGTGTCGATCGAGATCCGGCGCGCGGATGGTGCCGTCACCGGCGAGATGACCGTGGTGTGGACGTTGCGTCCCAACGGCTGAGAACTGTCTGGGCACTGGGCCCGGAGGTGTCTCGCCTCCGGGCCCGGCGCTCTTTCGGGTCGGTGACCCCGCGGCGAGTCCGCTGAGGCCACTGGCCCCGAGGGAGCGCGGTCTCAGGCCGCCAGCGGACGGCGTCCGGGGCGGGTGCCTGTCTCCAGCCCGGCGACGAACTCCTTGAGCCAGGCGGTGAATTCGGGGCCGAGATCGTCGCGGTCGCAGGCGAGGCGGACCACGGTGCGCAGATAGTCGGCCTTGTCGCCGGTGTCGTAGCGCAGACCGTCGAAGACGACGCCGTGCACCGTGCCGCCCGCGGCCAGTTCCTGAAGGGCGTCGGTGAGCTGGATCTCGCCGCCGCGGCCGGGCGGGGTGCGCTCCAGGATGCCGAAGACGGCCGGGTCGAGGACGTAGCGGCCGATGACCGCGTAGCCGCTGGGTGCGTCCTGGCGGGACGGCTTCTCGACCAGGCCGGTGACGCGGACCACGCCGTCCTCGCCGGTCGGCTCGACGGCGGCGCAGCCGTAGAGGTGGATCTGCTCCGGCCGGACCTCCATGAGGGCGATGACACTGCCCGCGTGCCGGTCCCGCACGTCGAGCATGCGGCTGAGGAGGGTCTCGCGCGGGTCGATCAGGTCGTCGCCGAGCAGGACGGCGAAGGGCTGGTCGCCGACGTGGCGGCGGGCGCACAGGACGGCATGGCCGAGTCCGAGCGGCTCGCCCTGGCGGATGTGGTGGATGTCGGCCAGGCGGGCGGGGTCGCGCACGGCGTCCAGACGTGCCGCGTCGCCCTTGGCCGCAAGGGCCTGTTCCAGTTCGAAGGCGTTGTCGAAGTGGTCCTCGATGGCGCGCTTGTGGCGTCCGGTGACCACGAGGACGTCGTGGAGCCCGGCCGCGGCGGCCTCCTCGACGACGTACTGGATGGCCGGCTTGTCGACGACCGGCAGCATCTCCTTCGGGGTCGCCTTGGTCGCGGGCAGGAAACGCGTGCCGAGGCCGGCGGCGGGGATCACGGCCTTGGTGACCGCACGGGGGGAAGTGGCGTGGGGGACGATCATGCGGCCCATGCTGGCGGGCTCGGATGAGAGCCCGCAGAGAGAAACGTGGGATCCCGCTGTGCATCCGCCCGGCAGTGGAGGTTTCGTGTACCGAGTGCCCGCGGGGTGCACACAACTCGACAGCCGCCTACGGTGGTTTCGAATAAGGGTGCGGATACCGCCGGTAACTTATCTGAAGTTGCTGCGTTTTGAACTTTCGTCACTCGAACTCCTTGTTTCCTGTGCGCTAATTGTGCAAAAGTGAGCGGCCCTGTAGCGGTCCCAGAACCTGACCCGACATAGGTATGCACCAAAGAGGCGCCTGCTTTCCGATGGACGCGAAATCCGCCTACCGTCCTGCGGCTTGGAAGGAAATGGTTCAGTGCAATCCCCCAACCCCCCACGACCGCCGTACCCGCCCCGTCCCGGATCGGGCTCTGCGGAGTCCGATCGCAACCTCATCGCGCAGCTGGGCCCGGATGCCGAGGGTGCCCGTGCGGGTGCGCTGCTGCTGGCCAGGCACTGGCGGGCCACGTACGACTACGCAGTCATATGTCTTGCCTCCGGGGAGAGTCCGGCATCCATGGCCGCGGCCGCCGCGTTCCACCGGGTGCTGGGCCGGCCGGGCGGCGGCGCCCTGCGGCCCCAACTCCTCATGGCCGTACGGGACACCGTCAGGGAGTGGGCCTCGGATGACGGTATTTCCGCTCTTCTGCCGGAACTCCGCAAACCGACCGGCGGGCGCGGACTGCGTGCCGCGCGGTCCGCGACGCCCGAAAGGCGGCACATCGCCGAACGGGCGTTCCGGGCCCTTCCGGGAGCCTCGCAATGCCTGCTGTGGCACGCGGAGGTCGAGGCCGAACCCATAACCGTACCGGCTGGTCTGTTGGGGGTGGATGCGCCTACCGCTTCGGCCGCTCTGGAGCAGGCGCGTGAGCAATTCCGGGTGGGCTGTGTGCGCGCCCACCGGGAACTCGCACCCGGTAAGGAATGCCGCTTCTACAACCGCCTCCTCGACGTCCCGATCCGCCGCGGTGGTGCCCTGCTCCCGGATGTCCAGCAGCATCTGATGGAGTGCCGGTACTGCCGTCACGCGGCCGAACAGCTCAGTCATTTCGAGGACGGCCTGGAGGTGCTGCTCGCGGAGACCGTGCTCGGCTGGGGCGCCCGGCGGTATCTCGACTCCCGCCCCGGCCGCGGCGGGGACCTGGCGTTCACGCCGGGGCGCGGCGCAGCGCGTTCCGGCGGCGGGCGGCACCGGCCCGACCCGTCGCGCAAGCACACCAAGGCCGTCGTCGTGGGGGTCGGTCTGACGACGCTCGTCCTGCTCGCCACGGTGCTTGTCAGCAAGGGCTGGTCCGACGACAACGCTGTCCCAGGCTCCGGCGTCACCTGGGGAGCGCCCAGCAGCAGCACCCTGCATCCCTCGCCCCCCGCGGCCGGCACCTCGTCGGTGCGCTCCCCCTCGCCCGCGTCCGCGGAGCAGTCCGTCGAGGTCGGACGCGGCAGGCTCCGCAACCCGAAGGCCGGACTCTGCCTCGACGTCGAGGGCGGCAGGCCCAGGCCCGGTGCCACGGCCGTGCTCGCGGCCTGCTCCGCGGCCGGATCGCAGCAGTGGTCGTACCGGGACGACGGCCTGCTGCGCAGCGGCGCCGACCCCGCCCTGTGTCTCGACTCGGATGCCGACAGGGACTCGGTGACCCTGGCCGACTGCGCGGCGCACGCGGGCGAGGTGCGCTACGACCTCACGGTCCGCGGGGAGCTCCTGCTGCGCGGCGGCAAGGGACTGCTCGTGGCACCGGGCAGGCGGACGGACGTCCTCGTCACCGCACGGGACGGTTCCGGGGGGCAGCGGTGGACGCTTGAAGCCGGCCTCGGTGACACGGGCCGCACGGACAAGCACGGCGGAACGCAGGACGGCGGTCGCCCCACGGGCCAGGACTCTCCCGGCGGCGTGACCAAGCCGCCCGGCTCACCGGCCCCGGAGCGGAAGCCCGGGAGCGAGCCCTACGACGGGCAGTACGAGGAGCGGTTCACCCAGGTCGGCAGCGAAACCGAGCCTTCCGGCCCGCCCGCGCCCCTTGACCGGGTGCGCACCCTCCCGGCCGACGCGCTGGGCACGGTCACCGCCGTCGTGGGCAGCGCCGCAAAGCTCGGGACCGTCCTGCGCTGATCAACGCAGATGCAGGAGATACAGCGACATACACCTCATCTGGGGCCGCCCTTCGGAGCGGCCCCAGCTTCGTTTCTTGGCGACATCAGAGTGATTCTTGTTCGCTTCATTGACACGAGTCAGTAGCGGTCATAGTTTTCCCGCCGCGCCCACGGTGCCCTACGGGGTGCCGGGTCGGTCCTGCAGCAGACTGCGTTCAGATGCCGAACGCAGTCCGGGCCGCCGGGCGCGCCTGCGGTTCACAACGTCGTGCCCGCACACCGAAGGAGTGACGGCCCATGACCGACACTGTCTCGCGGAGATCCGCACTGCGTCTGCTGGGCGGCGCGATCGCCGTCGCCACGGCGGCCACCAGCGGACTCACGTTCCCCGCGCACGCACTGGACAGACCCGAGGCGGGGGCCGGCGCCCGCGTCGAAGGCCTGATCGGCAAGCTCACCCTCGACGAGAAGATCTCCCTCCTGCACGGCGCCACGGACGCGAAGTCGCTCGGCCAGGCGGGCTACGTCCCCGCCGTCCCGCGCCTCGGGATCCCTCCGCTGCGCCTCGCCGACGGCCCCGCCGGCGTCCGCGTCACCCGGCACGCCACCGCGCTGCCCGCCCCCGTCCTGCTGGCCTCCGCCTTCGACCCGGAGCTGGCCCGCCGCTACGGACAGGTCATCGGACGCGAGGGCCGCGCCCTCGGCCAGGACGTCCTGCTCTCCCCGATGGTCAACCTCATCCGCACCCCGTACGCGGGCCGCAACTTCGAGACCTTCAGCGAGGACCCGCTGCTCGCCTCCGGCATGGTCGCCGCCGAGATCAGGGGCATCCAGGGCGAGGGCCTCATCGCCACCGTCAAGCACTACGCGCTGAACAACCAGGAGAAGGACCGCATGTCGATCGACGTGCGCGTCGACGAGCAGACCATGCACGAGATCGAACTACGCGGCTTCGAGGCGGCCGTCGGCGCCGGCGTCGGCGCGGTGATGGGCGCCTACAACAAGGTGAACGGCACGTTCTCCTGCGAGAACAAGACCCTGCTCACGGACATCCTGCGCGACCGGTGGGGATTCGACGGCTGGGGGATGACCGACTGGTTCGCCGCGCACAGCACCGTCGCGGCGATCACCGCCGGCCTCGACATGGAGATGCCCGACGGCACCCACTTCGGTACGGCGCTCAAGTCGGCCGTGCAGAGCGGCAGCGTCCCCGAGCGCTACGTCGACCGTTCCGTACGCCGCATCCTCAGCGTCATGGACCGCTTCGGCCTCCTCGACGGCAGTGCCCCGCCGCGCCCCGACCGCGACGCCCCGGCCGGCGCCGCCGTGGCCCTGGAGGTCGCCAAGGCCGGTGCGACCCTCCTGCGCAACGAGCAGCACACGCTGCCCCTGGCCCGCGGCGGCACCGTCGCGGTGATCGGCCCGACCGGCACCCTGCCCTTCGTCAGCGGCGGCGGCAGCGCACACGTCGTGCCGGACCACGCCGACAGCCCCCTGGACGCCATCAAGTCCCGGGCGGGGAAGGCCACTTACGCCCTCGGCGAGGATCTGTACGGCAAGCCGGTCCCGCCGTCGGCGCTGAGCCCCGCATTCAACAGCGAGGGGCAGGGCGTCGACGCAGGCAAGGTCTGGACGTACGACGGGACGCTCACCGTCCCCGAGGACGACGAGTGGACCTTCGTCCTGCACTTCTCCTCCGCGCCCACGGCCCGCCCCAAGGTCCTCCTCGACGGCACGGAACTGTTCCCGCAGGCCTCCGGATACGGCGAGTTCTTCACGGGCGGACTGGTCTCGGCAGCCCCCGACGGGCTGTCCGTGCGCCGCAGGACCCTCACCCTCGCCAAGGGCGCCCACACCCTGAAGATCACCGCGCAGGGAGGAGCCGACGGTCTGCTGTTCCGGCTGCGGCGCAGCACCGGTGCGACCCGCGCACAGGACGTCGCCGAGGCCGTCAGGGCCGCCCGCGCCGCCCGTGACGTCGTCCTCTTCGCCTACGAGGACGCCACCGAGGGCCAGGACCGCACCACGATCGCCCTCCCGGGCCACCAGCGGCAGCTGATCGAGGCCGTCACCGCGGCCAACCCGCGCACCACGGTCGTCCTCAACACCTCGTCCTCGACCTCGATGCCCTGGCTGCGGCGCACCGGCGCCGTGCTCCAGATGTACTACCCGGGCCAGGAGGGCGCGGCCGCCACCGCCGCCGTCCTGTACGGCGAGTGCGACCCCGGAGGCCGCCTCACCCAGTCCTTCCCGGTCGACGACGAGCACCACCCGGTCGCCGGGGACCCGCGCCGCTACCCGGGCGTGGACGGCACCGAGGAGTACTCCGAAGGCATCCACGTCGGCTACCGCTGGTACGACGCCGAAGGAGTGCGGCCCCTGTTCCCCTTCGGGCACGGGCTGTCGTACACCTCCTTCTCGTACGAGGACCTGCGGGCCCGCCGGACCCGAGGCGGCATCGAGGTCTCCTTCACCGTCCGCAACACCGGCCGGCGCGAGGGCGTGGCCGTGCCGCAGGTGTACGTCGGGCCGTCTCCGGACCTCCGACTCGACCAGGCGGTACGGGTGTTGGGCGGTTACCGGCGGCTGACCCTGCGGGCGGGTGAGCGGCGGCGGATCGCCGTGGAAGTCACCGCGCGCACATTGTCCTCATGGGACGCGAAGCGTCACGATTGGGTGCTCGGGACCGGCCGGCGCACCGTGTGGGTCGGGGCGTCCTCGCGTGATCTCCGGTTGCGTACAAACGTGAACGTGGAGGTGGGCACGTGATACGGCGCATCGTCATCGGCCTGGCAGCCCTCGCGGCGGCCCTCGTCGCACCCGTCCCGGCGGCGCAGGCCGCACCGTCGGGCGGCGGCCCGGTGGTCCGCACCGAAGCGGGTCTGGTGCGCGGCGAAACCACCGCCGAGGGACGGCAGTTCCTCGGCATCCCGTACGCCGAGCCGCCGGTCGGCAGGCTCCGGTGGCGCGAGCCGCACGCCGTACGTCCCTGGAAAGGGGTGCGTTCCGCGCAGGACTTCGGCAACAAGTGTGTCCAGACATCGAGTTGGGATCCCGACTACGACCGGCCCTCGTACACCGAGGACTGTCTCGACCTCAATGTGTACGTCCCCGAAGACTCCGCCGGACGGTCGGTCCTGGTCTGGTTCCACGGCGGCGGACTGACCGCCGGCGCCGGCCAGGACGTCGTCCCGGACACCTTCGCACGGCAGACCGGGACGGTCGTCGTGACCGTCAACTACCGCCTCGGCGCGATGGGATTCCTCGCCACCTCCGGTCTCGACGGCGAGACGCACGACGGGGTCTCCGGCAACTTCGGCATGCTCGACCAGCAGGCCGCGCTGCGCTGGGTGCGGGCCAACATCGGCCGCTTCGGTGGCGACCCGGGCCGAGTCACCATCGCGGGCGAGTCGGCGGGCGGCCGCTCGGTCTGCACCCAGCTGGCCTCACCCACGGCCAGGGGCCTGTTCCGCGGCGCGATCATCGAGAGCGGTGCCTACGGCGACTGCGCCGCCCGTACGCACCAGGACGCGGTGGCCCAGGGAGCCGACTTCGCCAAGAAGCTCGGCTGCACCACCCTGGCGTGTCTGCGCGCCAAGTCCGCCCGCGAGGTACTGGAGGCACAAGGCGACTTCGACTGGAACCCGGTGGTCGGGGGCGCCTTCCTGCCCGTACAGCCCGAACAGGCCGTCGCGCAGGGGACCGCGGCGCGGGTGCCCGTGATCAACGGCGCGAACAAGGACGAGGCCCGGCTGTTCGCCTTCTCCAGCTTCGACCTGAACGGCACACCGCTCACCGCCGAGCAGTACCCGCAGGTCATGCGGAACGACTTCGGCGAGCAGGCACTGCAGCGCTATCCGATGTCGGCCTACCCGACGCCGACCATCGGCTTCGCCACCGCACTGGGCGACGTCCTGTTCAGCTGCCCGGCGCTGCGACTCGACGGCCTGCTCGCCACCCGCGGTCCGGTCTACTCGTACGAGTTCGCGGACCGCACCTCTCCGCCCTTCGCCTCCCTGCGCAACCTGCACACGGACTTCGACTTCGGTGCGACACACGTCAACGAGATCCAGTACCTCTTCAAGCACTTCGGACTGGAGAGCCCGCTGAACGCCGAGCAGAAGGCGTTGTCGCGGCAGATGGTCCAGTACTGGGGATCCTTCGTACGGGACGGTGTGCCGCGGGCCGCGGGGCAGCCTCCGATGCCCACCGGCCCGGGCGTGGTCCTCTCCCTGAAGACCGCGTCCAAGGGCGGAAACACCCTGAGCACCACTGTCCATCAGGAACACCAGTGCGATCTGTGGGACAGCGCCCCGGCAGGCTGACCCGGTAGGCTTCCCGGCGTGCGCCCCCGTGCGGCGCACGCCGGGAACACAGGAACCAAAGGGTTACGAATCGGGAGGAACCGGCGTTGCACGTCCAGGAGTGGCTCGACACGGTGCCCGCGGCAGCCGTCTACGCCGTGGTGGCACTGGTCATCGGTCTGGAGAGCCTGGGCATCCCGCTGCCGGGCGAGATCGTCCTGGTCTCGGCCGCCCTGCTGTCCTCCCAGCACTCCGGCATCAACCCGATCGTGCTCGGCGCGTGCGCCACCGCCGGAGCCGTCGTCGGTGACTCCATCGGGTACGCCATCGGCCGCAAGGGCGGCCGGCCTCTGCTCGCCTGGCTCGGCAGGAAGTTCCCCCGGCACTTCAGCGAGGGCCATGTCGCCACCGCCGAGAAGTCCTTCGAGAAGTGGGGCATGTGGGCGGTCTTCTTCGGCCGCTTCGTCGCCCTCCTGCGCATCTTCGCCGGACCCCTCGCGGGCGTCCTCCACATGCCGTACTGGAAGTTCCTGACCGCCAACGTCCTCGGCGGGATCTGCTGGGCGGGCGGCACGACGGCGGTCATCTACTACGTGGGCGTGGTCGCCGAGGACTGGCTGAAGAGGTTCTCGTATCTGGGCCTGGTGGTCGCGGTGCTGATCGGTCTCACGTCGATGCTGATCATCAGGCGCAAGGCCAAGAAGGCGCAGGCGGCTCATCAGGAGCCGGAACCCGTACCCGCCGGGGACTGAAGGGCCGCCGCGACCAGCGCCCACCGCCCGCACTATGCCTGGTGGATCTCCGCGTGCGACTTGGCGAGCTCCGCATACAAGGTGCCGTTCAGCGTGACCCCCTCACGCTCCTCCGCACTCAGCTCCCGCTTCACCTTCGCCGGCACCCCCGCCACCAGCGACCCCGGCGGCACCTGCATCCCCTGCGGCACCAGCGCCTGCGCGGCGACCAGCGACCCGGCCCCGATCACGGCCCCGTTCAGCACGGTCGCCCCCATGCCGATCAGACAGTCGTCCCCGACGGTCGCCCCGTGCACCACCGCGTTGTGCCCCACGGACACCCGCTCGCCGATGCTGACGGGAAACCCCGGATCGGCATGAAGCGTGCTGTTGTCCTGGATATTGGCCTGAGCGCCGACCGAGATCCGCTCGACGTCCCCCCGCAGCACGGCCCCGTACCAGACGCTCGCCCCGGCCTCGAGCGTCACGTCCCCGATCACGGACGCCGTCGGCGCGACAAAGGCCTCGCCGTCGATCTTCGGTTCCCTGCCGCCGATTCCCGTGATCAACGCTTTGTGCCCCATTGCCTCTCCCTGTTGTCGGTACCACCGCACGGTACGCCACCCCGGTGGGGCGAAGATCACAAGCCCTCGGTCTCATAAGGGCGCCGCACGCTCAGTACGGTGACTCCGTGCCGAAGAGCAAGAACACGTTCTCATCCTGGCGGCGGAGCCTCGCGCAGCGCGCCGTCCATTCGGGCTGGTCCTGGGTCCAGCGCACGGGCTCGGTGACGGCCGAGCGCCCCGGCCGCTTCCGCTTCGGCTCGATCGGTGAAGCCACCCGGCTCGCCTTCCCGCTCGGCACCGTCTTCGGCGAAGCCTGGATCCACATCGGCTCCCACTGCATCGTCGGCGAGCAGGTCACCCTCACCGCGGGCCTGATGCCCGACCTCGACCTCGGCCCGGACCCGATCCTGCGCATCGGCGACGGTGTCGTGCTGGGCCGCGGCAGCCATGTCATCGCCGACACCACGGTGACCATCGGCAGCGACTGCTACTTCGGGCCGTATGTCTACGTGACGTCCACGAACCACTCCTACGACGACCCGCACGAGCCCATCGGCAAGCAGTGGCCGCGCATGGAGCCGGTGGAGATCGGGCCGGGCTGCTGGATCGGCACCGGTGCGGTGATCCTGCCGGGCGCACGGATCGGGCGGAACGTGGTGGTGGCCGCCGGTGCCGTGGTCCGCGGTGACGTGCCCGACCATGCCGTGGTGGCGGGGGCGCCCGCCCGTGTCGTACGCCGCTGGACCACCACCGACGGCTGGCAGCCGCCGCTCAGGACGCCCGCGCCGGTGCCGATCCCCGACGGGGTCACCCCCGACCAGCTACGAGCCCTCGCGGAGCTGGACGAGGAGACGGTGGCGAGGCTGGCCGAGCTGGAACCGGAGTCGTAGGCCGGGCCTAGCCCGTCGCCAGGAGCAGGGTGCCCACCAGGGCGAGGCCCGCGCCCGCCGCCTGGATGGCGCGCAGGCGCTCCCTGAGGAAGCCGCGCGCGGCGAGTGCGGTCACCACCGGGTAGAGCGAGGCCAGGACGGCGGCCACGGTGATCGGGCCGTGCTGCGCGGCGACCGAGTACGTGCCGTTCGCCGCGACGTCCGCGAGGCCGACGAAGCCGAGCGCCGGGAGGGACGCCCAGGGGAAGCCGCCGACCGGGAGGGCCTCGCCTCCTCGTTTCACGGAGGCGTAGAGCGCGATGCCGCCCGCGGCCACATTGGTCAGGCGCTGCACGAAGAGGGCGAGGAAGAGGCCGGTGACGGTGGTGGACGCCTCGGTGATCAGCGCGAACACCGTGCCGAAGCCGAGGGCCGCGACGAGGGTGAGCAGGATGGCCTGGCGCTGCACCGGGGCACCCTTGAGCTGTGGTCCGCCCGCGAGGACGACGCCGGTGACCGCGACCGCGATGCCCGCGACCTGCATCAGGCCGGGGCGTTCGCCGAGGAGGAGGCCCACGCCCACCGGGACGGCCACGCTCAGGGTCGCGAGCGGGGAGACGACGCCCATCGGACCCAGCGCGAGGGCCTTGTAGAAGGAGAACAGGGCGACCGGACCCACCAGCCCCGCGGCGAAGGCGAACCACAGCCGGGGACCCGCCTCGCTGAAGCCGCCCGTGGCCAGCACGATCGACCCGAGCACGGCCGCGGCGATCCCCTGCGAGACGACGACCACCGTGAGCGCCGGCGTGCGCCGGGTCAGCAGTCCGCCGCCGAAGTCGGCAAGGCCCCACAGCAGGCTGGTGGCCAGGGCGAAGAATGCTGTCACGGGTCGCCTCGCAGTACAGTTCGGTGAACGATCGGGTGCACAACACCGTAGTTCAGTACAGTGAACCCTGTCATCCAGAATATTGGTCTCGCAGTATATGGATATGGACGGAACGTGTCGGACCTCGATCTGCTGACCCAGTCCCTGGCCCGCAACGTCAAACGCTGGCGGGGTGAGCGCGGCTTCACCCTGGAGACGCTCGCTGCCCGCGCCGGTGTCAGCCGCGGCATGCTGATCCAGATCGAGCAGGCCCGCACCAACCCGAGCATCGGCACGGTCGTCAAGATCGGCGACGCGCTCGGAGTCAGCGTGACCACTCTGCTCGACTACGAGCAGGGCCCCAAGGTGCGGGTCGTCCCGGCCGATCAGGTGGTACGGCTGTGGCACACCGACGCGGGAAGCTACAGTCGCCTGCTCGCCGGCACCGAGGCGCCGGGGCCGCTGGAGATGTGGGACTGGCGGCTGATGCCGGGCGACAGCAGCGCCTCGGACCCGCACCCGGCCGGCACGGTGGAGATCGCCCATGTGACGGCCGGTGAGCTGACCCTCACGGTGGAGGGCGCCGAGTACCGCGTCCCGGCCGGCGCGAGCGTCACCTTCGAGGCCAACGCCCCGCACAGCTACGGCAATCAGGGCGATGTACCGGTGGAGCTGGTGCTGGCGGTCTCCGTCCCGCCCGTGCACTGAGGCGGCCCCGGACTCCCTGTTACCGTGCGCCCATGCGCCCACCCATCGGACACTTCGACCTCGCGATCCCCGCCCCCGACGCCCTCGACCACCTGACCCGCCCGGTCGCCGACGCCGTACGCCACTGGAGCGGCAGCGTCCCCGCCGACCAGATCGTCTACGTCGACACCGACCCGCAGTGGGCCGACACCGCCGTCTTCGTGGAGCACTACGGGCAGGAACTGCTCGAGCAGTCGGCGAACTGCGTGGTGGTGGCCGGCAGGCGGGGCGGCGAGACGACACGCGCCGCGTGCCTCGTGCCCTCCACCTCGCGGGTCGACGTCAACGGCGTCGTCCGGCGCCAACTCGGCGCCCGCAAGGCCTCGTTCGCGCCCATGGACATCGCGACGGGGGAGACCGGGATGGAGTACGGAGGCATCACCCCGATCGGCCTCCCGGACGGCTGGCCGGTGCTCGTGGACTCGGCTGTCGCCGAACTCTCCTACGTGCTGGTCGGCAGCGGGCGGCGCCGGGGCAAGCTGCTGGTGCCGGGGAAGGCCTTCGCGGAACTGCCGGGGGCGGTGGTGGTGGAGGGGCTCGGCGTCTGACGGCGCGGCGCGCCCCGCGGGGTGTGCCCTCTTTTGTCTGCGGCTTCGTCGTGGCTGGTCGCGCCCACGCCGCGGAGCCGCATATCGATACAGCCCCGCGCCCCTTCGGGGGCGCTCCAGGACCGCACAGCAATCTGCTGAGGTCGCCTAGTGCGTTGCGTGATGCGCCAGGGCCGAGTGGGGGTCCTCCTCGCCCGGTGTCGGTGCCGGATCGGCGTGGACCAGGGCCGCCGTCAGCCTCGGTACGGCGTGCAGCAGGGCGTGTTCGGCCTGGACCGCGATTCCGTGCGCCGCACGTACAGTCGCCTCGCCGTCCACCACCACCGCCACCTCGGCGCGCAGCCGGTGCCCGATCCAGCGCAGCCGTAGCTCACCGACCGCCCGCACGCCCGGCACCTCGCGCAGCGCCCGCTCGGCCCGGTCCACCAACTCCGGGTCGACGGCGTCCATCACCCGCCGGAACACCTCCCGTGCGGCGTCCCGCAGCACCAGCGTGATCGCCGCGGTGATCGCCAATCCCACGAGCGGGTCGGCGAGTTGCCAGCCCAGGGCCGAACCGCCGGCACCCAGCAGTACGGCCAGTGACGTGAACCCGTCCGTGCGGGCGTGGAGTCCGTCGGCTACCAGCGCGGCCGAGCCGATCTCCCGGCCCACCCGGATCCGGTGGCGGGCCACCCACTCGTTCCCGGCGAAGCCGACCAGCGCGGCCACCGCCACCGCCGGTATGTGCGCCACGGGACGCGGATCGAGCAACCGCTCCACCGCCGCCCAGGCCGCGAACGCGGCTGACGCGGTGATCGTCAGCACGATCGCGATTCCCGCGAGGTCCTCGGCCCGGCCGTAGCCGTAGGTGAAGCGGCGTGTGGCCGCCCGTCGACCCAGCACGAACGCGATCCCGAGCGGTACGGCGGTCAGCGCGTCGGCGGCGTTGTGCACCGTGTCGCCGAGCAGGGCCACCGAACCGGACAGGACCACGACCACCGCCTGTGCCGCGGCCGTCACCCCGAGGACGGCCAGCGAGACCCAGAGCGCGCGCACGCCGCGGGCCGAGGACTCCAGTGCGGAGTCGAGCTTGTCCGCGGTCTCGTGGGAGTGCGGGGTGAAGAGGTGGCCGAGGCGGTGGCGAAGACCCGTGGGGTGGTGGTGATGCGGGTGCTCGTGGTGGTGCTCGTTGTGGTGGTGCCGTTCGCTCACGTGGGGCCCCTTCCGGTGCGCGGTGGTGGACGCGGGACGCCCACGGGGCCATTATGTGCGTATGAGCGCACGCATGCACCTATCAACTGCGAAGGATGCGCACCCGCGCACCCCGGGCGAGGAACAGTTCGCACTCGCCGCCGAACTCCTCGCCCTGCTGGGCGACCGCACCCGCCTCGCGCTGCTGCATGCCCTGACCGGCGGCGAGGCCGACGTCACGACCCTCACGGAGGTGAGCGGGGCGGCCCGGCCCGCAGTCAGCCAGCACCTGGCGCGGCTGCGGCTGGCCGGCCTCGTGAACACGCGCAAGGAGGGCCGCAGAGTCGTCTACTCACTGCGGGACGGCCATCTGCGGCGGCTCGTGGACGAGGCGCTGAAGGTGGCGGACCATCGCCTCAGCGACCGCCCGCTGCACGACTGAGGGGCACGGGGTTCAGGACGCGGAGCCCTGGCCGAGGTACTGCTCCGCGAACGCCGTCGCGGCAGCGGGGGATTCGAAGAGGCGGCGCAGCCGGGCCAGCGTCGTGCCCGTGCGGTAGGCGTCGCCCGACGACGCGCCGTGGTACACCTCCGACAGCCACTGTGAGAACTCCTGGTAGTCCCACACCCGTCCCAGGCAGGCCGCCGAGTAACTGTCGAGGCCGTCGGTGTCGCCCTTGGTGAGGTGGGCGACGAGCCCGTCGCCGAGCAGGAAGGCGTCGTGCAGGGCGAGGTTCATGCCCTTGGCCGCGATGGGCGCGGTGAGATGGGCCGCGTCCCCGGCCAGGAAGAGACGGCCGAACGCCATGGGTTCGACCACGTAGTTGTGCATGTCGAGGACGTGCTTCTCGATCAGCCTGCCCTCCGTGAGCGGCGGCCGGTCGGCCGCGCCGAGCCGCTCCTGCAGTTCCGCCCAGACGCGGTCCTCCGGCCAGTTCTCCGGATCGTCGCCCGGCGGGCACTGAAGGTAGTAGCGGGTGACCTCGGGGCTGCGGGCCATGTGCCCGGCGAAGCCGTTCGGATGGATGCCGAACACCACGCAGTCGCTGGACGGCGGCGCCTGAGCCAGCAGCGCCAGCCAGCCGATGCCGTAGTCGTGCCGGGCGACACGGGCCTGTTGCGGAAGCACGGTCCGGGTCACCCCGCGTGCTCCGTCGCAGCCCGCCACGAAATCGCAGTGCACGAGGGCACGTCGACCGGTTTCGGGGTCGAGGTACGACACCGCCGGTCGGTCCGTGTCCAGGCCGTGCAGCTGCACGTCCCGCACCCCGAAGCGGATGGCGCCGCCGCGCACGTCGGCGTACTCGCGCACCAGGTCCGTCACCAGCAACGGCTGCGGATAGACGAAGTGGTGATGCCCGGTCAGATCGGTGTAGGAGAACCGGAGCCGTCGCCCCTCGACGCGGAACTCGCACTGCGTGTGCTGCTGCGCGTGCTCCAGCAGCTGGTCCGCGAGGCCTCGTTCCTGGAGCCCGCGCACCGCCCACTCCTCGAGCACACCGGCCCGCGGCCGCTGCTCGATGAACTCGCGCGTCTCGGCCTCCAGGACCAGGCAGTCGACCGACGCGGCCCGCAGGATGTTCCCGAGGGTGAGACCGGCGGGCCCGGCGCCCACGATCACCACCGGAAAACGGTGCGGGGAGGGGGAGTTGGGGTGGGGGAGGGAAGTCACCGGAGCATTATGACGGTGGCCCGTCAGCCACGGCAGGGGAGCCGCGGCCGACGGGCCGGGTCGAGCGACGGGCGCTCGGTCAGTGCGCGGGGGCGTCGGTGACGACGACTTCGTCGATGCTGCGCTCGATGTCCTCGCGCTTCGAGGAGGTCGCCCGGGCCCAGTAGTAGATCACCAGGGAGAAGACGGCGATGACCAGGATGTCCCACCACAGTCCGATGTTGCCCGAGCCGCCGAAGCCGCCCTCGGCGGAGATCACGCCCATGCCCAGCAGATAGACCGGCAGCCACTGGGCGGCCTTGAAGTCCATCCGGGGCGCGTCGGGCTGGTCGGTGGAGTTGGCCCACCAGGCATAGCCGCCCAGGAGCAGGTAGCCGAGGACGATCGCCAGACCGAGCCGCCACAGGGTGTCCCAGCCGGACCAGTAGATGATCAGGTTGGCCACCACGAACGACACCGGCGAGATCACCTTGCCGCCGGGCAGCCGGTACGGACGCTCCAGGTGCGGCAGCTTGTCGGCGAAGACGCCGTACGCCAGCGGTGCGCCCGCGTACATCAGGACGCTCGCCGAGGTGATGAAGCCGACCAGCTTGTGCCAGCTGGGGAACGGCAGGAAGCAGATCACGCCGGTGACGAAGGACATGATGAGGCCGAACCACGGCACACCGCGCGCGTCGGTCTTGGTGAAGATCTTCGGCGCGTAGCCGTTCTTCGCCAGGCCGTAGGAGACGCGGGAGGTGGCGGTGGTGTAGATCAGGCCGGTACCGCCGGGGGAGATGATCGCGTCGACGTAGAGGACGAAGGCCAGCCAGCCGAGACCCGCCAGCGTCGCCACACCGGCCCACGGGCCGGTGTCGCCCTTGAACGCGAGGTGGGCCCAGCCGTGCGCGAAGCTGCTGTGCGGCAGCGCGCCGATGAACACGACCTGGAGCAGGACGTAGATGACGGCGCCGATCGCGACCGAGCCGAGCGTGGCACGCGGCAGGTCCCGCTTGGGGTTGCGGCTCTCGCCCGCCAGCTGGATGGCCTGTTCGAAGCCGAGCAGCGCGAAGATGATGCCGCTGGTGCTGATCGCGGCGAGCACGCCCTTGGCGCCGAGCGGCGCGAAGCCCTCGGAGTGGAAGTTGGCGGGGTGGAAGTGGGTCGCCGCCATGATGAAGATCGCACCCAGTGGGACCGCGATCTTCCACCAGGTCGCCGCGCTGTTGGTGTGCGCCAGCGCCCGTACGCCGAAGAAGTTCACCCCGACGAAGACGGCCATGAGTACGACCGCCACCAGCAGACCGCTGGCGGTCAGGGTCTTGTCGGCGTGCTGAAGGCCCTGTGCCCAGGACCAGTGACCGGCGTAACCGATCATCGCCTCGACCTCGATCGGGGCGACGGTCGCGGCCTGGAGCCAGGAGAACCAGCCGAACGACATGCCGGCCAGTCCGCCGAACGCGTAGTGCGGGTAACGGGCCGTACCGCCCGCCACCGGGAACATGCCGCCCAGCTCGGCGTGGACCAGCGCCAGCAGCACGATCGCGACCGCGCCGATCACCCACGAGATGATCGCCGCCGGGCCGGCCTGGATGACTGCGTCATGGGCTCCGTAGAGCCATCCCGAGCCGATGATGGAACCGACGGAGGCCCACATCAGACCGATCAGCCCGACGTCACGCCTGAGGCCACCGGGACCCCTGGCCTCCTCCACGGAGGTCTGCTCGACGCTCACCATATTTTCAGCGACCTCTCACGATTTGAATACTTGTTTTCAGTGCGTGCGACGTCGCAGATTAGGAAACATCAGGGGTCGGGCAGAAGACACATGGTGAAGTTTTGACCAACCGTCGGGAGCTTCCTGGACAGCCCTTCAGGGGCTCTGTACGGAGTGGAAACCGCTGTCACCCGTGGGACCGCCCACAGAATCCGCAGTGAAATGGCGGCCGCCTGGGAGCGCTTGCTGTCTGACAGCGGCTCATACGGGGCCGGATGAGTCCCGGCTGATTCAGCCGAGCAGCGGTATCTCGATGGCGGGGCAGCGGTCCATCACCATGTCGAGGCCCGCCGCCCGCGTGCGGTCGTACGCCGCCTCGTCGATCACGCCGAGCTGGAACCAGACGGCCCGGGCGCCCTTGGCGACCGCCTCGTCGGCGACCGGTCCGGCGAGGTGGCTGTTGACGAAGACGTCGACGACGTCCACGTCGAAGGGGATGTCGGCGAGAGAGGCGTACCCCTGCTCACCGTGCACCGTCTCCGCCTTGGGGTGGACGGGCACGATGCGCTTGCCGAAGCGCTGCAGCACCTGGGCGACGCCGTAGGCGGCGCGGCCTCGGTTCGACGAGAGGCCCACCACGGCCCAGGTGTCGCCGGACCCGGTGAGGATCCTACGGATCGTTGCCTCGTCGCCGTACACCGCAGCCTCCCTGCGCCTCGTGGACACGCCCTTCTGCCCGACAACGGCCGGGAGTTCGCGATGATTCCCCGGCTTCCGCCGCGGCTTGAAGGCTGCACGCGCGCGTACCTCACCTCCGTGTCGGGGCGGCGGTACGCGCGCGTGGTGGAAATCCGCCGCCGTGGGCGGAATTCGCGCCGGATGCCTGCGCGCGGCCGTCCGCCCGCCTACGCTCAGCCCGTGCTGCGCATCACCGACGCCCGAACCGGCGAGTCCGTCGACGCCGCCCCGGTCCGCCGGGGGCTGACCCGGGTGGAAGCCCATGTGCCGGATTTCCACACCGGCGCCCTGCGCGTGCTGCTCGTCGCCGACCTCCTCGTGCGGGTCCTGGAACTCGGCGGCACCCCGGTGTGGGGAGTGCTGACCGCTGAACGGGGCCAGGCGGAGCTGCGGTCCGAGGCGGCCGCGCTCGGCATCCGGCCCTTCGAGGACCGGCGGGACGTCGGTCCGGGACTGGGCGAGGCCCAGGTCCTGCACGTCGTGGGGGAGGGCGGCGCGACACCCGACGGCGTCCAGGTCGCCGTCGCCCCCGTCCACTCGGAGGCACCCGAAACCACGCGGGGCGCAGACCCGGCCGCCCTGCGCCTTGCCCTGCTCTCCCGGAGCCGGAGCACACCCCTGCGGCTCGACGCGGCCGCCCTGGACGAGGCCCGTGCAACCCTTGCGCGCTGGCGCCGGGCGGTCGCCGTCTGGGCGCGACAGCCGTCGCGGCCGATTCCCGACGAGGCGCGCGCCCGCCTGCGCACCGCCTGGGAGGACGACTTGGACATCCCCTCCGTGCTCGACGTGCTGACCTGGGTGGAGACCGAGCCGGAGCTGCCGGACGGCGCCCGGTTCGAGACGTACGCCTACGCGGACCGGCTGCTCGGCGTGGAGCTCACCCGCGACCTCGGGTCGCCGGCGTGATCGCGCGTGCCGGAGCGGGCCCACTGCGCCGCCTGGTGGTGCTGCGGCACGCCAAGTCGGCCTGGCCCGAGGGCGTCCCCGACTACGAACGCCCGCTCGCGGCGCGCGGCCGCCGGGACGCGCCGGCCGCAGGACGCGCCCTCGCCGAGGTCGACTGCCTGCCGGACCTCGCCCTGTGCTCCACCGCCCTGCGCGCCCGGCAGACCTGGGAACTGGCCTCCGCCCAGTGGGGTACACCCCCGCCGGTTCGCCATGACCCGCGGCTGTACGCCGCCGACGTGTCCGACCTGCTGACCGCCGTGCACGAGGTGCCCGCCGAGGTGGAGACGCTGCTCCTGGTCGGGCACAACCCCGGTCTTGAGGAACTCGTCCTGGACCTGGCGGGCGACAGCCTCGACGACGCCCTGGACGAGGTGCGGCTGAAGTTCCCGACCTCGGCGATCGCGGTGCTGGCCTGGCGCGGGCCCGCCTGGGAGGCGCTCGCCCCGGGCACGGCACTGCTGACGAGCATGCTCGTCCCGCGGGGCAGGAAGAAGGACGAGGGCAAGTAGGGCGGAGCCGGCCGGCTGCTCACCAGGGCAGCCATCGGCCCGCCCCTCCGTCGCGGGCGGGCGCACCCGCGCCGCATAGGCTGGCCGGATGCAGGACGAGTACCGCACGGTCGCCCACGCGGGCGTGCACGAGACCGAGGTCAACCGCTCCCGCTTCCTGTGCGCCCTGGCACCGGCCGCCACCGAGCAGGAGGCCCAGGACTTCATCGCCGCCGTGCGCAAGGAGCACGCGGACGCCACCCACAACTGCTGGGCCTACGTCATCGGCGCCGACGCCTCCGTCCAGAAGGCGAGCGACGACGGCGAACCGGGCGGCACCGCGGGCGTCCCCATGCTGCAGATGCTGCTGCGCCGCGACATGCGGTACGTCGTCGCCGTCGTCACCCGCTACTACGGGGGCGTCAAGCTCGGCGCGGGCGGACTCATCAGGGCGTACGGCGGCGCGGTGGGTGAGGCCCTGGACACCCTCGGAACCCTCACCCGCCGCAGGTTCCGGCTGGCCACGCTGACCGTCGACCACCAGCGCGCCGGCAAGGTCCAGAACGACCTGCACGCGACGGGCCGCGAGGTGCGCGACGTGCGCTACGGCGAGGCGGTCACCATCGAGGTCGGCCTGCCGGACTCCGACGTGGACGCCTTCCGGGCCTGGCTAGCCGACGCGACCGCCGGGACGGCCGGGTTCGAACTGGGCGGGGAGGCCTACGGGGACACCTGAAGACCGGTATGAAAAGGGCGTAACGGACCGGTACGGGACGGGTTATGACGGGCGATACGGGAGTAACCGACCTCGCCACTGCTTCAAGCGGCTGAAGCACCTCTCCACCGTGTTGCGCCGCTTGTGCGGCCGACCGCATCCGTTCCGCCCGCGCCGCCGTGGAACCGGCGAGCCCTTCGTCCTGGTTGGCAGGACCGACGCGCTGCTGGTCGGGGGCACGCTCGACGAGTGCGTCCGGCGGGCCAATGCGTACCTGGCGGCCGGGACGGACTGCGTGTTCGTGCCGGGTGCCGCCGATGCCGAGACCATCGGCACCCTGGTGCGCGAACTCGACGGCCCGCTCAACGTGGTGATGGGCCTGAACGGCGGCACGCTGTCACTGGACCACCTGCGTGAACTCGGCGTACGGCGGGTCACGTCGGCGGCAGCATCGCCCGCGCGATGTACCGCCATCTGCTGAGCGCCGCCCGGGAGCTAGCCGACCGGGGCACCTTCTCCGTCGCCGACAACCAGATCCCGCAGTCGGACCAGCCTCTTCCGGCCGCGCCCTTGACGCTCAGGCGGGACCGTTGAGGCCGGCGACGACGTGCCGCAGGAAGCCGGCCGCCGTGCCTCCGTCGCAGACGCGGTGGTCGAAGGTCAGGGACACGTTGACGACTTTGCGGACCTCGACGCGGCCGTTCTGCACCCAGGGGCGGTCGGTGATGCGGCCCACGCCGATCATCGCCGCCTGGGGGTGGTTGAGGATCGGGGTGGCGCCGTCGACGTCGAAGCCGCCGTAGTTGTTGAGGGTGAACGTGCCGCCGGTGCGGTGCTCGGCGGGCAGTGCACCGCGTCGGGCGAGGCCGGTCAGCCGCCGTAGTTCGGCGGCCAGGCCGTCGAGCGAGAGGCGGTCGGCGTTCCGGACCACGGGGACGACCAGGCCGTGGTCGGTCTGTGCGGCGAAGCCGAGATGCACCTGCGGATGGCGGACGAGTTCCTGACGGTCGGCATCGACCCGGGAGTTGAGCTCCGGGAACGCGGCCAGCGCGTCGAGGCAGGCCCAGGCGAGCAGGGCCATCAGGCCCGTACCGAGGGTGGTGCGGGCGGCGAGCAGGCTGCCGGCGTCGGTGTCCGCCCAGATGGTCACGGCAGGAGTGTCGCGGTGCCCGCGGACGAACTTGTCGGCGGAGGGTCCCAGCGGGATCCGGGTGGCGGACGCCGTCGCACGGGCCGGATGGTTCGACGCGTCTACGGCGTCGGCCGTCCCGGTCGTGATCGCCGGGCAGGGTGACGGCTGACGACCAGATCGGCCCGACGTGCCGTAACCGGTCAGGACGGCGCCCGAACCGGACGCCTCTGCCGACTCCTGCACGGTCAGCAGCGGCGCTCCCACCTCGACGACGTCACCCGCCCCGCAGTGCAGGGCCGTGACGGTCCCCGCGAACGGACTCGGCAGCGTCACCGCGGACTTGGCCGTCTCGACCTCCGCAACGGCCTGATCGTGCTCGACGGGATCGCCCACGGCGACCCTCCACTCCAGCACCTCCGCCTCGGCCAGCCCCTCACCCAGGTCGGGCAGGAGGAACGTACGGCCGGCCGCGGGGGCGCCGGTGGCGGCAAGGGTGTGCCGGGCCCGTCGCGAGGAGGCGGGCAGCAGGCGGTACAGGCCGTCGAGCACCCGGCGCACGCCGGGCAGATGGGCGTCCTCCAGCAACGGCGGCGGATACGGGATGTCGAATCCGGTGACCCGCAGCACCGGAGCCCGCAGCGCGTCGAAACACCGCTCCTGCACCCGCGCCGCGATCTCGGCGCCGACCCCGGCGAAACCCTGCGCCTCGTGTACCACCAGGCACCGGCCGGTCCGCCGCACCGACGCGGTCAGCGCATCGTCGTCGAGGGGCACGAGGGTGCGCAGGTCCAGCACCTCGACGTCCAGGCCTTCCGCGGCGGCCAGGTCGGCCGCTTCCAGGGCTACGGAGACCGAGGGGCCGTAGGCCACGAGCGTGGCATCGGCTCCGGCGCGGCGTACGGCGGCGGTGCCGAACGACCCCGTCCGGAGAGGGAGTTGGAGGGGCTCCTTGGTCCAGTAGCGGCGCTTCGGCTCCAGGAAGATCACCGGGTCCGGGTCGTCGATCGCCTCGCGCAGCAGGGAGTACGCGTCCGCCGCCGTCGCCGGGGTGACGACCTTCAGGCCGGCCGTGTGCGCGTAGTACGCCTCGCTGGAGTCGCTGTGGTGCTCGACACCGCCGATGCCGCCGCCGTAGGGGATCCGGACGACCAAAGGCAGTGCGACGGCGCCGCGGGTGCGGTTGCGCATCTTCGCCATGTGGGAGGTGATCTGTTCGAACGCCGGGTACGCGAACGCGTCGAACTGCATCTCCACCACCGGCCGCCAGCCCGCCATCGCCATGCCGACCGCGAGGCCCGCGATACCGGCCTCGCTGACGGGTGTGTCGAAGCAGCGGCCGTCGCCGAAGGCGTCCCGCAGCCCGTCGGTGACCCGGAAGACGCCGCCGAGGCGCCCGACGTCCTCGCCGAAGACGACGACCCGTTCGTCCGCGCCCAGTGCGTCCCGCAGGGCGGCGTTGAGTGCCTGGGCCATCCCAGTGTCGACCGCGGTCATGTCAGCAGTTCTCCAACTCGGCCCGCAGGAGGGCTTGTTGATCGGCCATGTGGGGGGTAGGCAACGAGAGGACGTGGTCGAAGAGAGCTGCTGGGTCCAACTCCGGTTCTTCCCCGAGCCGTTCGCGTACGTCGGTGGCGTATCCCTCCGCCTCGGCGGCCACGCTCTTCACCCCCTCGTCGGTCAGCAGGCCCCGCGCGCGCAGCGCCGACTCCAGCCGGGCGATCGGGTCACGTTCCCGCCAGCCGTCGGCCTCCGCAGTCGTGCGGTACCGGGAGGGATCGTCGGCGCTGGTGTGGGGGGCCATCCGGTAGGTGTGCGCCTCGACCAACCAGGGCCCACGGCCCGCCCGGGCGTCCTCGACCGCCGTGGTCAGCACGGCGAGCAGGGCCGCGGCATCGTTGCCGTCCACCTGTTCCGACCGGATGCCGTAGCCGACCCCCTTGTACGCCAGGCTCGGTGCCGCGCACTGCTCGGCCAGCGGGACCGAGATGGCGTACCCGTTGTTCTGCACCAGGAACACCACCGGAGCCTTCAGCACGCCCGCCAGATTGAGGGCTTCGTGGAAGTCGCCCTCGCTGGTGGCGCCGTCGCCCACGAGCGCGAGGGCGACCGTGTCCGCCCCCTTGAGCCGCTCGCCGTGGGCCAGCCCCGTGGCGTGCACGGCGTGGGTTGCCAGCGGGGTGCACTGCGGTGCCGTGCGGTGCCGCACCGGGTCGTAGCCGCAGTGCGCGTCCCCGCGCAGCAGCGTCAGCGCTTCGACGGGATCGATCCCGCGGCTGACCAGCGCGACACAGTCCCGGTAGGTGGGGAACAGCCAGTCGGTGGCACGCAGGGCGAGCGCGGCACCCACCTGGCAGGCCTCCTGGCCGAGGCTGGAGGGATGGACCGCGAGTCTGCCCTGCCGGGCGAGCGCGGTCGCCTGCTCGTCGAAGCGGCGCCCGACGACCATCTTCCGGTACGCCGTCAGCAGCGCCTCGGCCGGAGGCTCGGAGTACGACACGCTCGCCGTTCCGCCATCCGAGGGCAGAAGGGAAACCGGAACCGGGGAGGGAAGCCAGTGCGAGGCCTCCGCCTCATTCCCCGCTCGCGGCCCCGTCGGCTTGTTGCCCATGTATCCGCCACACCCTTTCCGAACGGCTTTCGTGCTTCGGATGATCTCCACGGGTATGCGCTTTCTCAACTGCCCGGCAGATAAGGGCGGATGAAGTGGAACTGAACAGTCCGCCGTTCCGCTTAAGAGGAGGGTAAGCGCTTCCTGTGGTCAACCAGGCGTCGCCAAAAGGTAATTCATGCGTCGCCCGCCCTTCCTGAAGCGCCGGTTCCAATTGATCAACGAGACGCGGCACTGCGGAAGGCAAGCGAAGATGTCCGGAGTACGCCCGGGAACACGTCACTACACCGTTGTCTGTTCCTCCTGCGGAAACCGTTACGAGGACGATGGTCTCCGCCTCGACTGCTCCCGCCGGCACGAACCGGCATTCCTGCGCACCGAGTACGACAGCGACCACCACACAAGCGGAATCCGCGTCGGCGAAAGCAGCGGCCTGTTCCGGCACGCCCCGCTGCTGCCGGTGGCGCGCACCTTCCCCGGCGTTGCCGGTCCGGTCGTCCACCGCGCCGAGCGGCTCGGGCGCCGTATCGGCCTCGACCGGCTGTGGGTCGCCTTCAACGGGTACTGGCCCGAACGCGGGGCGGCCCTGCCGACCTGTACGTTCAAGGACCTCGAGGCCTACACGGTGCTCGGCCGACTGCCCGCCGAGCCGCCCGTGCTGGTGATCCCCTCCGCGGGCAACACCGCCGCCGCCTTCGCCTGGGCCGCCACCCGCCACCAGGTGCCCTGCCTGCTCGTCGTGCCCGCACCGGCCCTGGAGCGGATGCGCTTCCCGGCACCCCTCGACCCCTGCGTCCGCCTTGTCGTCCTGGACGGCGCCGCCACCTACAGCGACACCATCGCCTGCGCCGACCTGCTGTCCGCCCTGCCCGGCCACCACGCCGAGGGCGGCGCACGCAACGTCGGCCGCCGCGACGGCCTGGGCACCGTCATGCTGGCCGCCGCCGAAGCCCTCGGGCGGCTGCCGGAGACCTATGTGCAGGCCGTCGGCAGCGGCACCGGAGCCATCGGCGCCCACGAGGCCGCCCGCAGGCTGCGCGCCGACGGGGAGACACTGCCCCGCCTGCTGATGTGTCAGAACGCGCCGTTCGCGCCGCTGTACGAGGCCTGGCGATGTACCGGCGCGGCCCCCGCGCACCCGGACCGGGACGGCGACAGCGATCGCGAGCTCGAGCCGCTGGCACGCGAACTGACCAACAGGCGCCCGCCGTTCACCGTCCGCGGCGGCGTGCGTGACGTGCTCACCGAGAGCGGCGGCGACGTCCTGTGCACCGACAACGTCGCAGCCCTCGCGGCCATGGCGCTCTTCGAGGAGGTCGAGGGCATCGACATCGAGCCGGGCGCCGGAGTGGCCCTGGCCGCCCTGGCCGAGGCCGTACGGGACGGCCGCATCCGCCGTGACGAACTCGTCCTTCTCAACATCACCGGAGGCGGCCGGGCCCGACAGTCCCGCGACCTGCCGCTGACTCCCGCCGAGCCCTGGCTGCGGGTGCCCTGGCCGGGACGCGACGAGGGCCCGCGGCACGTGGCCGAGCTCGTGGCCCGGCAGCTGACCGGTCTTGCGGCGGCCACGGAGGCCGCCCGATGACCGTCCCCCACGCTCTGGACCTGTCCGCCGCCCAGCGCTCCATGTGGTTCGGGCAGCGGCTCGATCCCGCCGGGCCGGCCTACAACGTCGGCGAGTACACCGAGATCCACGGCCCTGTCGACCCCGATCGCTTCCGGACGGCGATCCAGCAGGTGGTGGCGGCCACCGAGACACTGCGGGTCCGGTTCACGGCCGAGGGTGACACCGTCCTCGGGCTCGTCGACCCCGACCCCGCCTGGGACCTGCCCGTCATCGACCTCACGGGCGAACCCGACCCCCGGTCGGCCGCCGAGGCCTGGATGGCCGCCGACTTCGCCACACCGTTCGACCTCGGCCGGTCACCGCTCTTCCGGTACGCCCTGCTGCACCTCACGGCCACCCGCTGGATCTGGTACCAGCGCTACCACCACATCGCCGTCGACGGCTACAGCTGCTCCCTCCTCGCGCGCCGGGTCGCCGACGCCTACAGCGCCCTCGTCGCGGGCACACCGCACACCCCGCCGCCCGCACCCCTGGCCCCACTGGTCGCCGCGGACGAGGCCTACCGCACCGGCCAACGGCACGCGGCGGACCGGGAGTTCTGGACGTCCGCGCTCGGCGACCGCCCCGACCCGGTGAGCCTGTCCGCCCGCCCGCCACACGTCGCCGGGCGCTTCTTGCGCCGTACCGGCCATCTCCCGCAGACGGCGGGGAACTTGGTGCACGCGGCCGCCGAACAGACAGGCACCCGCTGGTCGCGCGTCCTGCTCGCGGCGACCGCCGCCTATCTGCACCGGCTCACCGGAGCCCGGGACATCGTCCTGGGCCTCGCCGTCACCGCCCGCGAGAGCGGGACCGAACTCGCCACGCCGGGCATGGCGTCCAACGTGCTTCCGCTGCGGCTGTCCGTACGGCCCGACAGCGTCGCCGAAGACCTCGTACGCCGGACGGCGTCCGCCACCCGCGACCTGCTGGCGCACCAGCGGTACCGCGGTGAGGACCTGCGCCGGGACCAGGATGGGCCGCAGGACGGGCCGCGCTTCTTCGGGCCCGTCGTCAACATCATGGCGTTCGGCCCGGAGCTGCGGTTCGCCGGTCACGCCACCACCCGACACAACCTGTCCACGGGGCCCGTCGAGGACCTCGCCGTCAACGTGTACGACCGCGCGGACGGCGACGGCATCCGCATCGACCTCGACGCGGGCCCCGACCACTACACGGACACCGAACTCACCGCCCATCACCGGCGCTTCGCCCGCTTCGTGGAGCACTTCGCCCAAGCCGTCCTCACCTCCGGCACGCCGGTCGGCCGGGTCGAGGCGACGTTGCCCGAGGAGCGGGCGGACGCCCGGCTCGCCGGCGCCGCCGCGCCCGCGGGAGCGGCGACGACCGTGCCGGAACTCTTCGCGGCCCGGGTCGCGGCCGGCCCGGACGCCACGGCGGTCATCCAGGGCGAACGCATCACCACCTACCGGCAGGTGAACGCCCGTGCCAACCGGCTGGCACACCGGCTGATCGCCCTCGGTGTCCGCCCGGAGGACCGCGTGGCGGTCCTGCTGGACCGCTCCGACCGGCTCCTCGCCGCGCTCCTGGCGGTGCTCAAGGCGGGCGCCGCATACGTCGGCCTCGACCCGCGCGCACCGGCCGCCCGCACCCGGCAGATCCTGGCCGAGACCGGCGCGCAGGTCCTGCTGACCGACACCGAGCCGACCGAGCCGTACCACGGGGTGACCACGGTCGGACCCGAGGACCCGACGCTCGCCGCCGAACCGGACACGGACCCCGCGGTGCTCCTGCACTCGGCCCAGCTCGCCTACGTCAGCTACACCTCCGGCTCCACGGGCACCCCCAAGGGGGTCGCCGTCACCCACCGCGACGTCACCACCCTGGCCGCGGACTCGGCGTTCGCCGACGGCGCGCACGCGCGCGTGCTGGTGCACTCGCCGACGGCGTTCGACGCCTCCACCTACGAGATGTGGGTACCGCTGCTGAACGGCGGCACCGCCGTGGTCGCCGGGCCGGAGCAGGACGTGGACGCCGCCAAGGTCGCCCGCCTGACGCAGCGCCACGGCCTGACGGCTCTGTGGCTCACCGCCGGGCTGTTCCGCCTCGCCGCCGAGGAGAACCCGGGCTGCTTCGCGGGGCTGCGCCAGGTCTGGACCGGCGGAGAGGCCGTGCCCGCACCGGCGGTCCGCCGGGTCCTGGCGGCCTGCCCCGGGCTGACCGTCACCGACGGCTACGGCCCGACCGAGACGACCACCTTCGCCACCACCCGCCCCTGCACGGCGGCCGAGCACGTACCCGACCCGCTGCCCATCGGCCGCCCCCTGGACGGCATGCGCGCCTACGTCCTCGACGGGGCCCTGCAGCCACTCCCACCGGGCACGGTGGGGGAGTTGTACATCGCGGGCCCAGGCGTGGCCCGCGGCTACCTCGGCCGCCCTGGCGCCACCGCCGAACGCTTCACCGCCGACCCGTACGGCCCGCCCGGGTCCCGCATGTACCGCACGGGCGACCACGCGCGCGTGACGGCCGACGGTGAGCTGGAGTACCACGGCCGCACCGACGGCCAGGTCAAACTCCGCGGCTTCCGCATCGAACCGGCCGAGATCGAGACGACTCTCGCCACCCACCCCGCGGTCACCCAGGCGGTGGCCGTGGTCCGCGAGGACCGGCCGGGCGACCGACGGCTGGTCGCGTACGCGGTCTGTACCGGGGACAAGGCCCCGACGACGGCCGAACCGCT
This sequence comes from Streptomyces sp. NPDC049541, assembly GCF_044465725.1. Lineage (NCBI taxonomy): Bacteria > Bacillati > Actinomycetota > Actinomycetes > Kitasatosporales > Streptomycetaceae > Streptomyces > Streptomyces sp. NPDC049541. Next base: position 102,522 of record NZ_JBITLY010000002.1, read on the forward strand.
GCCCGCCGACGCTGCAGCCGCAACGTCGGCCTCGGCCGTCCAGTCCCCCAAGGCTGCCGAGTCCGCGCCGGGTGCCCGGCGAGCTGAAGGTGCCTCTTCGGTGTGCGCGGCCGGGCGTGCGGCGGATGTGGTGTGGGAGCAGGGGGGTGAGGGCGCCGCGCCGGCTTCGGGCGTGTCGGTTGTCGAAGGGCCGGTTGCGGGGGCTGCGCGTGCCGTATCAAGGTTGGAGGCTCCCCGGGTCGAGGGCGTCGTATCGAACCCTGATGTCTCGGCTCCCGGCGACATCGTGGCCACCCTCGGAGGTTCGCCCGCAGAAGCTGCTGCCCTCATCCCCGGGGCCCCGGCGGCCGACCTCGGCGCCCAGCCCTCCCACCGTGCCGTGCCCACCCCCGAAGCCCTGCGCGACCACCTCGCCGCCCGGCTGCCCGACTTCATGGTCCCCTCGGCCGTCGTCGTCCTCGACCGGCTGCCGCTGACCCCCAACGGCAAACTCGACCGGGTCGCGCTGCCCGCCCCGCCCACCGCTGCCGCCGCGCAGGCCCACGCGCCTCGCACGCCCCACGAAGAGGTCCTGTGCGCCCTCTTCGCCGACTTGCTCGGCCTCCCGGACGTCGGCCCCCGCGACAGCTTCTTCGCGCTCGGCGGGCATTCCCTGCTCGCCCTTCGGCTCATCGGGCGCATCCGGGCAACCCTCGGCGTCGAACTGACCCTGCGCGACGTCTTCCAGACGCCCACTCCGGCCGGGCTCGCCCGGTTGCCGGCAGGAGCCGGGGCGGCCGTACGTCCCGCCCTGCGGCCGGCTGCGCGCACAGTCCTCGGTGAGGCCCCGCTGTCGTCCGCCCAGCGGCGGCTGTGGTTCCTGCATCGGCTGGAGGGCCCGAGCGCGGCCTACAACATCCCCCTTGCCGTACGGCTGACCGGTGCCGGCCTCGACGTGGATGCCCTGCGCGGGGCCCTCGCCGACCTCGTCGCCCGGCACGAGATCCTGCGCACCGTCTACCCGGACGCCGACGGCCTGCCGTGCCAGCGGCTGCTGGAGCCGTATGTGCCGGATCTGCAGGCCGACCAGGTGACCGAGTCCGAACTGCCGCGGCGGCTGGCCCAGTTGGCGGGGGAGGGGTTCGAGATCTCGGCGGGCGTCCCGTTCCGCGCGCGCCTCCTCGTCCTCGGTCCCGAAGACCACGTCCTGCTCCTCGTCCTGCACCACATCGCCGCCGACGGCTGGTCCCTCGACCCACTGCTGCTCGACCTGACAACCGCCTATCGCGCCCGGCTGGCGGGCCGGGACCCGGACTGGGCGCCCCTGCCCGTCCAGTACGCCGACTACTGTCTCTGGCAGCACGAGCTGCTCGGCGAGGAACAGGACCGTCAACTCGACCACTGGCGCCAGGCGCTCGCCGGGCTTCCCGACGAACTCCCGCTCCCCGCCGACCGCCAGCGCCTGGCCCGCGCCACCCACCGGGGCGGCGACATCCCCGTCCGGCTGGACGCGGATCTGCACCGGCGACTGCGGGCACTGGCCGGTGAGACCGGCACGACGGTGTTCATGGTGGTGCAGGCGGCTCTTGCCGCCCTCTTGACCCGGCTGGGCGCGGGCACCGACATCCCGTTGGGCACGCCGGTCGCCGGCCGCGCCGACGAGGCGCTCGACGACGTCGTCGGGTGCTTCGTCAACACCCTTGTGCTGCGCACCGACACCTCGGGCGACCCCAGCTTCCGCGAACTGCTGGCTCGGGTCCGGGAGACCGACCTGGCGGCCTACGCCCACCAGGAGCTGCCCTTCGAGCAGCTCGTGGAGGCCCTCAACCCGCCCCGCTCGCTCGCCCGGCACCCGCTGTTCCAGGTGATGCTCGCCTTCCGGCCCACCGCCGGACCCCGCCTCGACCTCCCCGGACTGCACACCCGCACGCTGCCCGTGGAGACCGGCGCCACCAAGATCGACCTGACCTTCAACCTGGGCGAGCACCGCGCCCCCGACGGCTCCCCGCACGGGATCGAGGGCACCCTCCAGTACAGCGCCGACCTCTTCGACCGCCGCACGGCCGAGGACCTGGCCGCCCGCCTTGAGCGGCTGCTGCGGGGCGCGGTCCGCCACCCCGACCGCGCCATCGGCAGCCATGACATCCTCGACGACCGCGAACGCCGCCGGCTCCTGACCGAGTTCAACGACACGGCACGCGACGTGCCGGACACCACCTTTCCCCGGCTCTTCCAGGCGCGCGCCGCCGAGGCGCCGGACACGGTCGCCGTCGAGGACGACCTCAACTCGCTGACGTACCGTCAACTTGACGTGCGAGCCGATCGTTTGGCGCGCGTCCTCACCTCGCAGGGAGCCGGTCCGGGGCAGATCGTCGCGTTCTCGCTGCCCCGGTCGGTCGACCTCGCGGTCGCCGTGCTCGCCGTCCTCAAGGCGGGCGCCGCGTATCTGCCGCTGGACCCGGAACATCCGGCCGAGCGCACCGCCTATCTGCTCGCGGACGCCGATCCGGTGTGTCTGATCGTCCGGGACCGGCTCCCCGCCGACTGCGGCGTCGGCTGTGCGGTCGTGGATCCCGATGCGGCCCCGGACGATCCGGACACGCCTCTCCCCGAGGCCCGGCCCGCCGATCCCGCCTACTTGATCTACACCTCCGGTACCACCGGCCGCCCCAAGGGCGTCGTCGTCGAGCACCGCAACCTCACCACCTATGTGGCCCGTTGTGTCGAGACCTACCCGAGTCTGCGCGGCACCTCGCTGCTGCACGCGACGATGTCCTTCGACGCCACGGTGACCACGCTGCACGGGGCGCTCGCCGCCGGAGGCCGCGTGCACATCGCCGGCTTCCACGACGCCGGCGCGGCCCCGGCGAGCGGCGGCTACAGCTTCCTCAAGGCGACGCCCAGCCACCTTCCGTTGCTGCCCGCCCTGCCGCACGACCTCTCGCCCACCGAGGAGTTCATGCTCGGCGGCGAGGCACTGGTCGGCGAGGCCCTGCGCACCTGGCGCCGCGAGCACCCCGACGTACGCCTGATCAACCACTACGGCCCGACCGAACTCACCGTCGGCTGCACCGACCACCGCATCGAGCCGGGCGACGAACTGCCGACCGGGCCGGTGCCCATCGGCCGCCCCATGTGGAACACCCGGGCGTATGTGCTCGATGCCCGGCTGAACCCGGTACCGGTCGGTGTCGAGGGCGAGTTGTACGTCTCCGGCGATCACGTGGCCCGCGGCTACTGGAGGCGGCCCGGTCTGACCGCCGGGCGGTTCGCCGCCGACCCCTTCGATCCGGCCGGCGGGCGCATGTACCGGACCGGTGATCTGGCCGTGTGGCGGGCCGACGGCACCCTGGAACTGCGCGGGCGGGCCGACGGCCAGCTCAAGATCCGCGGACTGCGGATCGAGCCCGGCGAGGTCGAGGGCGTGCTCACCGCCCATCCGGCCGTCGCCCAGGCCGCGGTGCTGGTGCGCGAAGACCGGTCCGGCGTGCGCCGCCTGGTCGGATACGTCGTCGGGGCCACCGAGGTCGACTGCCCCGCCGTCCTCGCGCATGCCGCCCGTCACCTGCCTGCCCACATGGTCCCCGAGACGCTCGTGGCGCTCGACGCGCTGCCGATGACCCCCAACGGCAAACTGGACCGCACCGCCCTGCCCGCACCGGCCGCCACCCGGGAGACGGCGACGGGACGGGCGCCGCGCACCCCCCAGGAGGAGACACTCAGGGACTTGTTCGCCGAGGTCCTCGGAGCCCCCGCCGATGCCATCGGTGTCGACGACGGATTCTTCGACCTGGGCGGCGACAGCATCACCTCCATCCACCTGGTGAGCCGCGCGCTGGCCGAGGGGTTGCGGCTGACCCCGCGGGACGTGTTCGAGCACCGCACGGTCGCCGGTCTCGCCGCCGCGGCGGCCGATCGTCCGGCGCCCGGCCCGCACCCGGAGCAGGACGCACCGATCGGCACGCTTCCCCTCACCCCGGCCATGCACCGGCTTGGTGAACGCGGCGGCCCCATCGGGGCGTTCAGCCAGTCGGTGCTGCTCGTCACCCCGGCGGGCGCGGACGAGAAGCGCATGACCGTCGCGCTGCAGACCCTGCTCGACCACCACCACGTCCTACGGATGCGTCTGACGTCCGACGGACGGGCGGCCGAGATTCCGCCCCCCGGGACCGTCGACGCGGCCACGGTGCTGGAACGCATCGCCGAACCGGCCGACTTCGCACAGGTGCTGAACAAGTCGGCGTCACGACTCGCCCCGGAGCGAGGCATGTTGCTGCGGGCAGTGTGGTGCGATGCCGGCCTCGACCGTCCCGGGCGGCTCCTGCTGACGATCCATCACCTCGCCGTGGACGGAGTGTCCTGGCGCATCCTGTGCTCCGACCTGGCCGCGGCCTGGCGCGAGGAGAACCTGCCCGAGCAGGGCACCTCCTTCCGGCACTGGGCCCGCCTGCTGGAGCGGGAGGCCCGCGCCTCGGAACGGACGGCCGAACTGGACACGTGGCGCCACGTGCTGCGGGACCCCGGCCCTCTGCTGGGCACCCGTCGGCCCGATCCTCAGCGGGACGTCGTCGGCGAGATGCGCCACCTCACCCGGCAGCTCCCGGCCGAGGCCACCGACGCGCTGCTCACCACTGTGCCCGCCGCCTTCCACGCCGGCCCCGACGACGTCCTGCTCGCCGCGCTGACCGCCGCATTCGTGCACTGGCGGCACGCCAAAGACGGCCACCCGGCCCTGCTCCTGGACGTCGAGCGACACGGCCGCGAAGAGATCGCCGACGCAGTGGACCTCTCACGGACGGTCGGCTGGTTCACCAGCGTCGTGCCCGCCCGGCTCGACCTCACGGGAGTCGACCTCGCAGATCCGGCCCAGGTCCTCAAGACCGTCAAGGAACAGCTGCGGTCCGTTCCGGACCACGGCATCGGACACGGCCTGCTGCGCCATCTCGACCCCTCGAACGGGCCGCTCCTCGCTGCCCTTCCGGCGCCGGAGATCGGTTTCAACTACCTGGGCCGGACGGCCCCTTCGACCGGCGGCGACTGGGCCCTCGCGCCGGAACCGCTGCGCAACCTGGGCGCCGTGCACGACCCCGCCATGCCCGTTGCCCACGGCCTGGAGATCACCGCCGTGACCACCGAGGACGGCCGGCTCGACACCACCTGGTCCTGGGCCCCCGGCATCTGGTCCGAACGCGACGTACACGCCCTCGCGGACCGCTGGCTGACAGAACTGACCGCGCAGGCCGAGGGCGGCACCGGCGCGGCGGGCGGGCACACCCCGTCCGACCTGCCCCTGGTGTCGCTGTCCCAAGCAGAGATCGACGAACTCGAAGCCGAGTTCGGCAATGAGTGGAGGTAACCCAGGTGACTCGGTCCGGTTCCGGAATCGCCGACATCCTGCCGCTGTCGCCGTTGCAGGAGGGTCTGCTCTTCCACGCCCTGTACGACGACGAGCAGTCCCCCGACGTCTATGCGACCCAGCAGATCCTTGAGCTGGAGGGTCCCGTCGACCCCGCCGCCGTGCGCGCCGCCGGACAGGCCCTGCTCGACCGGCACCCCAACCTGCGTGCCTGTTTCCGCCGCCGGGATGCCGGACGGCCCCTGCAGATCGTGCCCGCGGACGTCGAACTTCCGTGGGCCGAGGCCGACTTGACGGCCCTTGGCGAGAGCGAGCGCGACAAGGAGTGGGCACGGCTGCTGGACGAGGAACGCGCTCGCCGCTTCGACCTCGGCAAGCCGCCGCTCCTGCGCTACCTGCTGGTCAAGTGGTCCGCGGAGCGTTACCGCCTGCTCGTCACCAATCACCACATCCTGCTGGACGGCTGGTCGAAGCAGCTGCTGGTACGCGAGTTCACCGCCCTGCACGCGGGCGAGCACCCCACCGCCCTGCCGTCGGCGCCCGCCTACCGGGACTACCTCGCCTGGCTGGAGCGGCAGGACCGCACCGCCGCCGAGGCGGCCTGGCGCGACGCCCTGTCGGATGCGGGCGAGCCCACCCTGCTCGCGCCGGGCGCAACCGGCGCCACCACCGCCGTGCTGCCCCGCGAACTCGTCGTCGAACTCCCTGAGCAACTGACCGGCTCCGCCGAGGCCACCGCCCGCTCGCTCGGGATCACCCTCAACACGCTCGTCCAGGGCGCCTGGGGTGTACTGCTCGGCCGCCTGACCGGCCGCACCGACACAATCTTCGGCCAGACGGTGACCGTGCGCCCGCCCGAACTGCCCAACATCGCCTCCATGGTGGGCTTCTGCATCAACACCGTTCCCACCCGCGTCCGTTGGGACGAGGACGGCAGCGTCATGGACCTCCTCACCGCGCTCCACCAACGGCAGGCGGCCCTGCTCCCGCACCAGCACCTCGGACTCGCCGACATCCGGCGCTCCGCAGGCAGCAGCGGGGAACTCTTCGACACCCTGCTGGCCTTCGAGAACCACCCGGCCACGAACGGCTCCGGGGCCTCCAAGGTCACCCAGCTCACCGGCCGCGACGCCACCCACTACCCGCTCACCCTCGCAGTCCTGCCCGCCCGCCGCCTCGCGCTGCGTCTGTCCTACCGGCCCGACCTGTACGACGAGACCGGCGCCCGGCAGCTCCTGGACCGGTTCGCCGCCGTACTGGAGGCCTTCGTGGCCGGTCCGGCGCGGCGCGTGCGCGAGGTCGAGGTCCTGCTGCCGGGGGAGCGGCAGCGGTTGCTGGGCGGGGCTGCCGGCCCTGCCGCGCCGTCCTCGGCGACCCTGCCCGAGCTGTTCGCGGACCAGGCGGCCCGTACCCCCGACGCCACGGCCGTGCTGCACGAGGGCACCCGCCTCACCTATGCCGAACTGGACGCGCGGGCCAACCGCCTGGCGCACCTGCTGGCGGCCCGTGGGGCGGCCCCGGAACGCCTGGTGGCTCTCGCGCTGCCGCGTTCGCCGGAGCTGGTGGTGGCCGTGCTGGCGGTCCTGAAGACCGGCGCCGCATACCTGCCGATGGACCCGGAGTACCCCGCGGACCGGCTGGAGTTCATGCTGGCCGACGCCGATCCGGTGCTGTTGCTCACGGTGCCGGGCGTGTCAGCGGCCCTGCCCCCGTGCGAGATCCCCGTGGTCACCCCGGACGAGGCGTCGGCGTATCCCGCCACGGCGCCCGAGGCGCCGTGCCTGACCGGCGACCACCTCGCCTACGTCATCTACACCTCGGGCTCGACCGGCCGCCCCAAGGGCGTCGCGGTCCCGCACCGCAACGTCGTACGGCTCTTCTCGGCCACCCGACACTGGTTCGGCTTCGGCCCGGACGACGTGTGGACGCTGTTCCACTCCTATGCGTTCGACTTCTCGGTGTGGGAACTGTGGGGCGCGCTGTTGCACGGCGGCACGCTCGTGGTCGTCCCGCACGCGGCGAGCCGTGACCCGGAGGAGTTCCTGCGGCTGCTGGTGCGCGAGCGCGTCACCGTGCTGAACCAGACGCCCTCCGCATTCGGCGAACTCCTGCGCGTGGACGCCGCCCTGCCCGCAGTCGGGCGCGAACTGGCCCTGCGGTACGTGGTCTTCGGCGGTGAGGCGCTCGACTTCGCGCGGGTCGCCGAGTGGTACACCCGGCACCCGCAGGACGCGGCCGTACTGGTCAACATGTACGGCATCACCGAGACGACGGTCCATGTCACGGGCCTGCCGCTGACCGAGGCCGCGGCGGGCGACCGGCCGCAGGCCAGTGGCATCGGGCAGACCATCCCCGACCTGCGCGCATACGTCCTGGACGCTGGCCTGCGGCTGGTCCCGCCGGGTGCGACAGGCGAACTGTACGTGGCGGGTGCGGGCCTGGCGCGCGGCTATCTGGGGCGGCCGGGGCTGACGGCGGGGCGCTTCGTGGCCGACCCGTTCGCGGCTGCCGGTGAACGCATGTACCGCACGGGCGACTTGGTGCGGCAGTCGGCCGACGGGGAGCTGGAGTACCAGGGCCGCGCGGACGACCAGGTCAAGATCCGGGGCTTCCGCATCGAACTCGGCGAGGTGGAGGCGGCACTCGCGGACCACCCCGACGTGGCGCAGGCGATCGTCTTCGTCAGGGACGGACGGCTGGTGGGCTACGCCGTCGGAGGAGACCTCGACGCGGACGCCCTGCGCCGCCACGCGGCGCGGATGCTGCCGGATCACATGGTCCCCTCAGCCGTGGTCGTCCTCGACCGGCTGCCACTGACCGCCAACGGGAAGCTGGACCGCGCCGCCCTTCCGGCACCCTCCGTGTCGAGCGGCGGCCGCGCCCCGCGCACCCCGCAGGAGGAGATCCTGTGCGGGCTCTTCGCCGACGTCCTCGGCCTGGACCCGCGCCGGGTCGGTGCGGACGACGGCTTCTTCGACCTCGGCGGCGACTCCCTGCTCGCCATGCGACTCACGGACCGCATCAGGGGCGTACTGGGCAGCGCGCTGCCCGTGCGGGCGGTCTTCGAGGCGGCGACTCCCGCCGGACTGGCCGTGCGGATCGGCGAAGGCGAGGGCGGCGCCCGGCGTCCCGAACTCACGGCGCGGGAACGCGGGCACGCTCCGATTCCGCTGTCGTACGCCCAGCAGCGACTGTGGTTCCTGAGCCGCCTCGACGGCAGCAACACCTACACCGTCCCCTGGGCCCTGCGCCTCACCGGCCCCCTCGACCGCGAGGCGCTTCAGGCGGCGATCGCCGACGTCGTGACCCGCCACGAACCGCTGCGCACCCTCCACCCCGACTTCCAGGGCATCCCCTACCAGCAAATCCTGGACCCGGAGGCGGGACGCCCGGACCTCACCCTCGTACCTGTCACCGAGGCGGAACTGCCCGCGCTGCTCACCGAAGCCGCCGGGCACCGCTTCGACCTCTCCGCCGAAACCCCGCTGCGCGCGACCCTGTTCACCCTCGGCGACGACACGCACGTCCTGCTGCTGCTCGCCCACCACATCGCCGTCGACGGCTGGTCCATGGCGCCCTTGATGCGCGACCTGGAGACCGCGTACGCCGCCCGGACCTGCGGACGTGCCCCGCAGTGGCGGCCCCTGCCCGTCCAGTACGCCGACTTCGCCCACTGGCAGCGCGACCTGCTCGGCGCGTCGACGGACGGCGCACCCAGCCTGCTGGAACGTCAGACCGCTTTCTGGCGCGATGCGTTGGCGGGCGCCCCCGAGGAGCTGCCGCTCCCCACCGACCGTCCCAGGCCCCCAGAGCCCAGCGGACACGGCGACCGCGCCGAACTCACCCTCGACGCGGAGCTGCACGCGGCACTCGCCGACCTCGCCTCCGCCTCCCGGGTCACCCTGTTCATGGTGCTCCAGGCGGGCCTCGCCGCGACGCTGACCGGGGTCGGTTCGGGCACCGACATCACCATGGGCACGCCGGTCGCCGGACGCGCCGACTCCAGGCTGGACGACCTGGTCGGCTTCTTCGTCAACAGCCTCACGCTGCGCACGGACACCTCGGGAAACCCCACCTTCCGTGAACTCCTGGCCCGTGTCCGGGACTTCGACCTCGCCGCCTACGCCCACCAGGACGTGCCGTTCGATCTCCTCGTGGATGCCCTCAGCCCGCAGCGAACCCTCGCCCGCCATCCGCTGTTCCAGGTGATGCTGGCCTTCACCGCTCATACCTCGGACGTCCCGCTGTCCCTGCCCGGTCTGGGCGTGGTACGCGAGCCCGTCGAGACCGGAGCGGCCCGCTTCGACCTCTGTCTGTACCTCAGCGAGCGCCCCCACGACGACGGCACCCCGGCCGGTATCGACGGCATCGCCGAGTACAGCACCGACCTGTTCGACCCGGCCACGGTCCAACTGCTCACACGGCGGCTCGTCCGCTTCCTGGCCGCCGTCGCCGCCGATCCCGCCCTGTGCGTGCAGGACGTGGATCTCCCGGAGGACGACGAATGGCAGCGGCGCGGTCGGGCGAATACGGCCTCCGTGGACGTCCGAGAGGCACCGGCCGCGCCCGGTGCCGGTGGGGGACAGGAACCGGCGACCGCGGCCGAGCGCATCCTCGCCGGGCTCTTCGGCGAGCTGCTCAAGCTGCCCGAAGTCCCGCTCGACGAGGACTTCTTCGCCCTCGGCGGTGACAGCATCACCTCGATCCGGCTGGTGAGCCGGGCAGCCGAGGCCGGAGTCGTGATCAGCGCCCGGGACGTCTTCAAGCACCAGACGGTGAAGGAACTGGCGGCGGTGGCCCGTGGGCCGGTCGGCGGTGGCGTCGACGGCTCGGCCGGCGTCCACGCTGCCGACGGAGTGGGCCCGGTCCCGCTCACCCCCATCATGCGATGGCTGCTCGAACGCGGCGGCCCCATCGGGAGGTTCAGCCAGTCCGTCCTGCTGACGGTCCCGGCGGACGCCGGTCTGCCGCAGCTGACCGATGCCCTGCAGGCGGTGCTCGACCACCACGACATGCTGCGCTCCCGGCTCACCCCGGCTCCGGAACTCGACGTCGGCCCGGTCGGCCGCATCCTCGCCGCGGACCTGCTCGACCGGCGGGATGTCTCCGACGTATCCGGCTCGGACGGGCTCCGCACGTGCGTGGCCGAGGAGTTCGAGCGGGCGGTGACACTGCTCGATCCGATGGCCGGGGCGATGGTCCGGGCCGTGTGGTTCGACGCCGGACCGGACCGGGCGGGGCGGCTGCTGCTGGTCGTCCATCACCTGGCGGTCGATGGCGTGTCCTGGCGCATCCTCGTACCCGATCTGAAAGCCGCCTGGGACGCCATCACCGCTGGGCGCCGCCCTCAACTGCCGCCCGTGGGCACATCGTTCCGCCGCTGGTCCCTGACGCTGGGCGAGCAGGCGCGCACTCCGTCGCGAGTCGCCGAGGCCGAGCTGTGGCGCCGTATCGCCGACGCCCCGCGCACCCCGCTCGGCCGGCGCCCGCTCGACCCCGACCGGGACACCGCCGCCACCACGCGCTCGCTGCGGCTCACCCTGCCGCCCGGGACCACGGGACCGCTGCTGACCAGCGTCCCGGCCGCCTTCCGCCTCGGTGTCCAGGACGTCCTGCTCACCGGCCTCGCGCTGGCCGTCGCCGATCGGCAGGGGTCCCCGCACGTCGTCGTCGACGTCGAGGGGCACGGCCGCGAGGAACTGACCCCCGGGCTCGAACCGTCAGGCACCGTCGGCTGGTTCACCTCCCTCTTCCCGGTCCATCTGGATCTGCAGGGCGTGGACGTGGCCGACGCCCTGCGCGGCGGACCCGCCGCCGACCTCGCAGCCGGCCGGGTCGCGGAGCGGCTGGGCGAACTGCCCGACCACGGCGTGGGACACGGCCTGCTGCGCCATCTCAACCCCGACACGGCATCCGAGTTGGCCAAGGCGACCACACCGGCGATCGGCTTCAACTACCTCGGCCGGTTCACCGGCCCCGGCACCACCGGCACGGAGCCATGGGCCTTCGCCCCCGAGTCGTCGGCACTCGGCACCGGCTGCGACCCCGGCCTTGCCGCCGCCCACGCCCTCGAAATCAACGCGGTCGTCCACGACACGGCCACCGGACCGCGGCTGGTGGCCGACTGGGCGTGGCCCGAGGGCGTGCTGACCGAACCTGAGGCACGGGGGCTGGCGGAGGCCTGGTTCACCGCGCTCACCGCACTCGTGTCCCGGGCCGGCGACGGGGCCGGTCTGTCGGTCGCGGGTCTGTCCCGGGACGAGTTGGACGAGCTGACAGCGGGCCTCGACTGAGTGCTCCGCGGGAGGGTCCGCGATGGGGCGGTGTTCGTGTGCCGAGCCGTCGCGGCTGGCCGCGCCCACGCGGCGGAGCCGCACATGGATACGGCCCCCGCCCCGCCCAGCCGACCTTCCGAGAAGACCCACCAGCTCCAGAACACAGCGAGACGAGGCGAAATGACGCAGCCCGGGCCGGTCGACGTACTGCCCCTGACCCCGCTCCAGGAGGGCCTGCTCTTCCATGCCCTGTACGAGCACGAACGGGACGCCCTCGACGTGTACGTCGTACAGCTGGTCTTCGAACTCGAAGGCCCGGTGGACGCCGAACGCCTGCGCGCGGCCGCTCAGGCACTGCTGGACCGCCACCCCAACCTGCGCGCGGCCTTCCGGCGGCGCCGTGGCGGTCAGCCGGTGCAGGTCGTCCCACACCGGGCGACGCTGCCGTGGACGGAAGCCGATCTGACCGGTCCAAGCATCGACACCGAGGAGGCGTGGACCGAACTGCTCGACGAGGACCGGGCCCTCGGCTTCGACCCCGCCACCCCTCCACTCCTTCGCTGCACCCTGGTCCGTACCGGCGAGAGCCGCCACCGGCTGCTCGTCACCCACCACCACATCCTGCTCGACGGCTGGTCGGTCTCCGTGCTCCTACGGGAACTGCTCGCTCTGTACGCAGCCGATGGCGACCCGGCCGCGCTCGCGCCCGCCCCGCCGTACCGCACCTTCCTGGAGTGGCTGAACTGCAGGGACCGCAACCTCGCCGAGGCCGCCTGGCGGGATGCGCTGGCCGACGTGACGGAACCGACCCGACTGGCCCCGGCCACCGTGCCGGGCGTCACCGAGCCCGCACAGGCCCGGACCGAGCTGTCGGCGGAGAGCGGAGCCGCCCTCACGGCATGCGCCCGGAGCCTCGGCGTGACCGTGAACACCCTCGTCCAGAGCGCCTGGGCGATCCTGCTCGGCCGCCTGACCGGCCGCGACGACGTCGTCTTCGGCGCCACCGTCTCCGGGCGGCCGCCGGAACTCTCCGGCGTCGAGTCGATGGTCGGCCTGTTCATCAACACCATCCCGACGCGGGTCCGGCTGCGGCCCGAGGAGAGCCTGGCCGCCCTGCTCCGCCAGGTCCAGGACGGCTACGTGCGCGTTCTCGACCACCACCATCTCGGCCTGGCCGACATCCAGCGGGCCGTGGGCGTCCCGGAGCTCTTCGACAGCCTCGTCGTCTTCGAGAACTATCCGGTGGATCCGGAGGCGGCAGGCAACCGACCCGACAACGACGGCGGCGGGCTTTGCCTCGTCGGCTCCAGCGGTCGCGACGCCACGCACTACCCCGTGACCCTCGTGGCGCTTCCCGGCCCCCGCCCCCGCTTCCGGCTGGCCTACCACCCGGGACTCTTCGACGCCGACTGGGCCGACGCCACGCTCGCCCGCCTGGTGCGCGTCCTCGAAGCCATGGCGGCCGACCCGGAACTCCCGCAGGGCCGTCTGGGGCTCCTGGCGCCTCAGGAACTCCCGCGGCGAACCCTGTCTACGCCGCCCTCGACCCGCACCCTGACCGACCTCTGGTCGGCCCAGGTCGCGGCCACCCCGAACGCCGAAGCCGTCCTGGATCGCGGCACCCGTCTCACCTACCGCGAACTCGATGCCCGGGCCGAGCAGTTGGCCGGTCGCCTGACCGCCCTCGGAGCCGGCCCGGAGCGGGTCGTGGGCATAGCGCTGCCCCGCACAGCGGAACTGGTCGTCGCCGTACTGGCCGTACTGAAGTCCGGTGCCGCCTATCTGCCGCTCGACCCGGCCTACCCGGCCGACCGCCTGGCGTACATCGTCGCCGACGCCTGCCCGGTCGTCGTCCTCGCCACCGAGAAGACGGCGGGGGCGCTGCCGCAGGGCACACCGCTGCTCAACCCCGGAAGTGAGGTGACACATCGTCAAATTCACTCTTGTTCAAGGAGTTTGACGCCGGACCATCTCGCATACATCACCTACACCTCCGGCTCCACCGGCCGCCCCAAGGGTGTTCTGGCCACGCACCGCAATGCCGTCGAGTTCGTCGAGTGGACCCATGCGGAGTTCGGTCCCGAGCGGCTGGCCAAGGTGCTGTTCTCGACCTCGCTCAACTTCGACGTGTCGGTGTTCGAGATCTTCTCGCCGTTGCTGTGCGGCGGCCGTATCGAGATCGTCGAGAACCTCCTCGCACTCACCGATCGCACTCCACGGGACGTCGGTCTCATCAGCGGCGTACCCACGGTCATGGCCAGCGTGCTCGCCGAGCGGCCTGCCGTTACACCTCACACGGTGGCTCTTGGCGGCGAACCGATCCCCGAACAGCTCCGGGCCGGCATCGAGACCGCCTTCCCCGGGGCACGGCTCGTCAACTTCTACGGGCCCACCGAGGCGACCATCTACACCACCGCCTGGCAGTCCGACGCCGACCCGTACGACAAGACCGCGCCACCCATCGGCCGCCCCCTCGCCCGCAACCTCGTCCACCTCCTCGACCATGCGCTGCATCCCGTACCCGACGGGGCCGTCGGCGAGGTGTACGTGGCGGGCGGCGGCCCCGCCCGCGGCTACCTCGGCAGGCAGGGGCTGACGGCCGAGAGGTTCGTCGCCGACCCCTTCGGTGGACCCGGGGAGCGCATGTACCGCACGGGCGACCTGGCGGTGCGCGGCTTTGACGGGCAGCTGCGCTTCCTGGGCCGGGCCGACCAGCAGGTGAAGCTCCGCGGCTTCCGGATCGAACTGGGCGAGATCGAAGCCGTACTCGCCGCACACCCGGCCGTCGCCGAGGCGGCGGCCACGGTGAGGGAGGCCGGGCGGGGCGAGAAGCAACTGGTCGCCTACGTCGTACCCGCCGAGCGGGAAACACCGGCAACCGATGCCGACGGCCTTCGCGACCACCTCGCCCGCACCCTGCCCGCCCACATGATCCCCTCGTCCTTCGTCGTTCTCGAAACGCTCCCGCACACCGCCAGCGGCAAGCTGGACCGCAAGGCGCTGCCCGCACCCGACGCACCGCTCGCCGCGAAGACGGCCCCGCGTACCGAGCGGGAGGAGACCCTCCGCGGAATCTTCGCCGAGGTCCTCGGCCTCGCCCCGGACCGGATCGGCGTCCACGACAGCTTCCTCGACCTCGGCGGCCACTCCCTGCTGGCCCCCCGACTGACCGCACGGATCCGAGCCGAACTCGGCGTGGAACTGCCCCTGCGCGCCCTCTTCCACACACCGACCGTGGCGGCACTGGCCCGACACGGGGCCGAAGCCGACCACCCCGCCGAGCCGGCCCGCCCCGCAGGGCCCCGCCACTCCGGCGGCTCGGGTACGGCCCCCGTGGGACCCCTGCTCCCGCTGCGCACCCGAGGCGAGCACGAACCCCTGTTCTGCCTTCCTCCGGCCTCCGGCCTGTCCTGGGGCTTCGCCGGTCTGGCCCGCCACATCGACGCCGGCCGCCCGCTGTACGGCCTGCAGTCCCGTGGCCTGATCCCGGGCCAGGACAGGGCCGGCAGCCTGGCCGAGGCGGTCGCCGAGCACACCGCCCTCATCCGCGACATACAGCCGCACGGCCCCTACCACCTCCTCGGCTACTCCATGGGCGGCCTCGTCGCCTACGACGTCGCCGTCGGCCTCCAGGAGGCCGGGGAACAGGTCGCACTCCTCGCGCTGCTCGACTCCTTCCCCGGGGCCTGGATCCGACAGGCCCCCGCCCTGTCGGACCGCCCGGCGCTGCTGCGCAGCCTCCTCACCATCCTCGGCCGGCCGGTGCCGGAGGACGACACGGCGCCGCTGACCGACAGCCGGTTCGCGGAGCTGGTGCGCCGCGTACCCGACATGCCCGGCAGCCTCGACGACGCCGAACTTGCGGCCCTGGTCGACGTGACGGCCAACAACCGCCGTCTGCTGGGTGAGTTCGCCCCCGGGCCCTACCGGGGTGACCTGCTCTTCTTCACCGCCGCACAGGACCCGGACGCGGTGCCGGGCCGGCACCGCTCCTGGCAGCCGTACATCGAAGGCCGGGTCGACAACCACGACATCCCCTGCACACACGGAGAGATGACCCGGCCCACGTCACTGGACCGCATCGGCCCGGTGCTGGACAGCCGGCTCCGGAAGTAGCCCGAACGCGCCGCACACCTCGGCCGCAACCGCCCACCACAGAAAGAACCGTCATGACCACCAACCCCTTCGACGACGACAGCATCGAGCACCTGGTCCTGGTGAACGACGAGGGCCAGCACTCCCTGTGGCCCGCCTTCGCCGAGGTCCCCGCCGGCTGGACCGTCGTCCATGGTCGTGCGAGCCGTCAGTCCTGCGTGGACTACGTCAACGAGCACTGGACCGACATGCGTCCCCACAGCCTGATCAAGGCAATGGGGGACGCGACCAAGCTGGTGTGCCTTCCGTATGCCGGAGCGGGCGCCTCGTTCTACCGCCCCTGGGCCGACCTGGCCGGGGACGCACTGGAGATCGTGCCGCTCCAACTGCCGGGCCGGGAAAGGCTGATCGACGAGGAGCCCTACCGGGACGTGCACAAGGCCGCCGACGCACTCCTTCCCCAGCTGCTGGAACGGCTCGGCAGCGGCGACCACAAGGTGGCACTGTTCGGGCACAGCCTCGGCGCCGTGCTCGCCTACGAACTCGCACACCGCCTGGTGACCGAGCCCGGCATCGAGCTCGTCCGAGTGTTCGTCAGCGGCTCGCCGCATCCCGGCCAGGGCCGTCAACAGCGGGCCACCGGCCTGTCCGACGACGATTTCCTCGCCCGCGTCGGCGAGTTCGCGGGCTACAGCCACCCCGCCCTCGACGACCCGGAGATGCGCGAGATGCTCCTGCCCACCCTGCGCGCCGACGTCGAGATGCACGAGACCTACGTACCGAGCACCTCCCTTCCGCTGGACGCGCCCCTCACGGTCATCCGCGGCGAGGACGACACACTGGTCACCCACGACGAGGCCGCGTCCTGGAACAAGGCGTCCGGCTGCGACTTCGAGCACGTGGAGGTCCCCGGCGGCCACATGTATCTGACCGAGTCGGCGCCCGCCCTGGTCCGCCTGATCGCCTCGAAACTGGCCTAGCCGCCCGCCTCACCCCCTCGCCCCTTCACGACCTCAAGGGAGTACCCGATGCGTCTGCACGGCAAGTCGGTCCTCGTCACCGGCGCCGCCCGCGGACTCGGCAGAGCGGCCGCGGTCGCCTGTGCGGCCGAGGGCGCCGACCTCACCCTGCTGGACATCTGTGCCGACCTACCGGGCGTGCCCTACCCGCTGGGCACCCCGGGGCAGTTGGAGCACACCGCCGCGTTGTGCCGCGAAGCCGGCGCCGCCGTCCTCACCGCGGTTGCCGACATCCGCGACACCCACGGCATAGGGCAGGCAGTGACCCGCGCCGAGGACCGGTTCGGCCGGATCGACGTCGCCATCAACAACGCGGGCATCGCCGCCCCCTCCGGCAAACCGGTGCACGAGATCGACGAGGACGAGTGGTCCCTGATGATCGACGTGGACCTCTCCGGCGCCTGGCGGGTGATCCGCGAGGTCGGCGGGGCGATGAGCGCCCGGCGCGCCGGCAGCATCGTCAACGTCGCCTCCACCGCCGGACTCGTCGGCTACCGCCATTTCGCCGGCTACGTCGCCGCCAAGCACGCCGTCGTCGGCCTCACCAAAGCCGCCGCGCTCGACTTCGCGCCGACGAAGGTGCGCGTGAACGCGGTCTGCCCGGGGTCCGTTCGCGACGACGCGTGGGCCGAGGGCAGGATGCTCGCCGAGATCGCCAGGGCCCTGGAGGTGCCCGTCCACGAGCATGAGAAGACCTTCGTCGAGGCACAGCCCATGAACGCGCTGATCGAACCCGAGGACGTCGCCGCCGCGATCGTCTTCCTCGCCTCGGACGAGTCCCGGCAGATCACCGGGTCGGTCCTGACCGTGGACGGCGGGTTCAGCATCCGCTGAGACCCCCGTCCCGGCCAACGGAAACCACGAGAACAACAAGGAGTACGGCCCGTGTCCGCGCTGCTGTCCGACCCCCTCCTCCACGCGACCCACTGCCATGCGCTGCGCGTCCGGCCCGGCCACTCACCGGACCCCGCCTCCCGACCGGGGCTGTGGATCGAGGACATCTCCGTACCAGCGACGGACCCCCTTGCAGAGCGCCGACGCGACACCGAACTCGCCCGGCCCGCCCGCGATCCGCGCACCGTCCTCCTGCGCTACGCCGACGGCCTCTGTGACCTGATCGTCGTCGCCCCGCGCGGGCGCTGGGACCGCACAGCCCTCAACCGGCTGGCAGCCGGGCATCCCGTGGCGCCGAACGACGCACCCCCGGCTCCCGAGACATCTCCCGCCGTGCCCGCGCCCGCCTGGGGGCTCGGCGACGACCGCCCCACCACCCCCCATGTCCTCGCCCTGGACCATGGCGGCGACGAGGCAAGCTGGCTCACGGCACTCGCCGTCACCCTGCGCCGCTACGATCCCGACTCCCCGCCGGTCATCGGCACCGACCGGGGCAGCTTCACCGTCGAACCGGCCGCCACGCTCGGCGAGTCGAAGCCCTCCTCCACGACCGGCCCTGCGCTGACAGGTCTGCTCTTCGACGCCACCGAACTGCCCGCAGAGGGCGAGACCGAGTACGTACCCTGCCTCGCGCCCCCGTTCCCGCTCACCGTCTCGATCCTCCGGGACTCGGGCGGTCTGCGGCTGCGCTGCGACCACCTGAGCAGTCACTTCTCCGCGGAGATCGCCGCCCAGTTCGTACGGCACCTCGTGCACGTACACCAGCAGGTCCTGCACCGCCCGCAGACCAAGCCGGACGACGTCGAGCTCCTCGACGAGGCGGAGTGTGCCCGCACGGCGGCGCTCGGCCGCCCGCCCCGCGCGCTGACCACCAGCCCGGTGAGCGTGCCCGCGGCGCTCGCCCGGATCGTGGCGGCGGCGCCGGACCGCATCGCCGTGACCGACGGCGACACCGGCCTGACCTACCGCGAACTCGACGAGCGGGCAGCCCGGTTGGCGTCCGGCCTGCGCGCACGCGGAGTGGGCGCAGGCGATCGGGTGGGCGTGTGTCTGGAACGTTCCGCCGAACTTGTCGTCACCCTGCTCGCCGTGCTGACGGCCGGCGCCACCTACGTGCCCGTCGACCCCGCCTACCCGGCGGAGCGGCTCGCGCACACGGCACGGGACGCGGGTCTGGGCGTGGTGATCACCCGGCTCCCTCAGTTCCCGGCCGTGGCGGACTGTGTGCAGGTGACCCCGGACGAACTGCTGCACGCGCCGGGCACCGGGTGGCCGTGGCCACAGGAGAACACGAGCCCGACGCCCCCCTCGCCCGACGACGCCGCCTACGTCATCTACACCTCAGGTTCCACCGGCCGTGCCAAGGGCGTCGTCGTACCGCACCGCAACGTGATCGCCCTGGTCGACGCGACCCGCGACGAGTACGGGCTCTCGGAGGCGGACGTGTGGACCTGGTTCCACTCCAGCGCCTTCGACTTCTCCGTGTGGGAGATCTGGGGCTGCCTGCTGACCGGTGGGCGGCTGGTCGTGGTGCCGTACTTCGTCTCCCGTGAACCGGACTTCTTCCGCGACCTGCTCGTCGCCGAGAAGGTCACCGTGCTCAGCCAGACCCCGTCGGCCTTCGCCCAGCTCCTCGACGTCGACCACACCGACGTGTCCGTCCGGCTCGTCGTCTTCGGCGGTGAGCCGCTGGACGCGCGGATGCTGCTGCCCTGGTTCGACCGGCACCCCGAGCGGTCCTGCCGGGTGGTGAACATGTTCGGCATCACGGAGACCACCGTCCATGTCACCGAGCAGACCCTCACCCGCAGACTGGCGCTCCTCGCCACCCGCTCCGTCGGGGCAGCCCTGCCCGGCTGGCACCTGTACGTGGTGGACCCGGCCGGACGGCTGCTGCCGCCGGGCGTGGCGGGCGAGATATGCGTCGGCGGTGCCGGCGTGGCGATCGGCTACCTGGGCCAGAAGGAGCTGACCGCACAGCGCTTCGTACCGGACCCGCGCACCGGCGGCACCATGTACCGCAGTGGCGACCTCGGACGGCTGCGCCCCGACGGGCGGCTCGAACACCTCGGGCGGATCGACAGCCAGGTGAAGATCCGCGGCTTCCGGATCGAGCTCGACGAGATCCGCTCCGTACTGCTGGAGGACCCCGACGTGCGCACCGCGGCCGTCCTGGTCCGCCGCGACGAGACGGCGGGCGCCGCCACGGCCAGGATCGACGCCTACGTGACCCTGACGCCCGGCGGCGACCCCGCCGGAGTACGCGAGCGGGCCGCCGGAATCCTGCCCGAGTACATGCTCCCCGCCACCGTCACCGCGCTGGACGCACTCCCGCTGACGGCCAACGGCAAACTCGATGCGGCCCAGCTCCCCGCACCCGCCGCCGCACGCCCGCCGAAGCGTGACACGGCTCCGGAGGCACCCGCCGTCGACGACCTCACCGCAAGCCTGACGGAGATCTGGAGCGACGTGCTGGGCATGCCCGTGGGCCCGGACGACGACTTCTTCGAGCTCGGCGGCAACTCCCTGTTCGCCGTCCGTATCGGTGCCGCCCTGCGCGCCCGCGGCCTGCCGTCGCTGCGGCTGCGGGAGCTGTACCGTCACCCGACGGTCCGGGGGACGGTGGCGAGCCTCAGGGCCGTGGCCGATCAGGATCCACCCAGGTGAGCCCGTCCTCCGAAGCCACCAGCCCGTCCGGCCGCACCGGTCTCTCCTCCTCCAACGGCCCGCCGAACACGCCTCGTTCCTGCAGAACCGCACCCTCCTGGAACACCTCGCGGATGGTGGCGGACTCGAAGAGCGGGTTGCGCAGGCCGTCGGCGTCGGGCAGCCGGCCCACCGCCGTGCCGAGTTCCGAGGAGGCCGTCGTCAGCCGGGCTTCCGCCTGCCCGAGCCCGCCGAAGCCGGCGTCGCCGGAGGCCAGACCGCCCACCAGTTCCACGAACGCCTCCAGTTCCGTCGCGCCCACGTTGGTGACCTTGCGGGCCTTCCAGAAGTAGGAACGCTCGTCCTGGTGCATGTCGTAGAAGGAGACCAGGAACTCGTAGAACAGGCGGTACTCGTGCCGGTAGCGGGCCTCGAACTCGTCGAACAGACGCCCCTCGTCCAACGTCCCGCCGAGGCCCGCGTTGATGGAGCGGGCCGCGAGCAGGGCACCGTACGTGGCGAGGTGCACGCCGGAGGAGAGCACCGGGTCGACGAAGCACGCCGCGTCCCCGGCCAGTACCGTGCCGGGCCGCCACAGCCGGGACTTCCGCCACCGTTCCCTTCCGCCGCCCGGCTCGCGGTACCGGACTGGTGGGCGGCATGCGTTAGCGTGGCGGGTGTCAACGGCGAGCCCCGTGCTGGTTCGTGCTGGTTTTTGAGGTGCAGTGGGGGGCAAACGTGCAGGTCAGAGCGATTTCATGAAATTGCTGCACACTTCCGACTGGCATCTGGGCCGGGCGTTCCATCGCGTGAACATGCTCGGGGCCCAGGCCGAGTTCATCGGTCACCTCGTCACGACCGTGCGTGAGCGCGGTGTGGACGCGGTGGTCGTGTCGGGGGACGTGTACGACAGGGCGGTGCCGCCACTGGCCGCGGTCGAGTTGTACGACGACGCGCTGCACCGCCTCGCCGACCTCGGTGTGCCCACGGTGATGATCTCCGGGAACCACGACTCGGCCCGCCGCCTCGGTGTCGGCGCCGGTCTCATCGGGCGGGCCGGCATCCATCTGCGGACCGAGCCGTCGGCGTGCGGAACACCGGTGGTGCTGTCCGACGCCCACGGGGACGTGGCCTTCTACGGGCTGCCGTATCTCGAACCGGCCCTGGTCAAGGACGAGTTCGGCGTGGAGAAAGCGGGACACGAGGCGGTGCTCGCCGCCGCCATGGAACGGGTCCGCGCCGATCTCGCCACACGCGCGCGGGGCACCCGCTCCGTCGTCCTCGCGCACGCCTTCGTCGCCGGCGGCGAGATCAGCGACAGCGAGCGGGACATCACGGTCGGCGGGGTCGCCGCCGTGCCCGCCGGGGTCTTCGACGGTGTGGACTACGCGGCACTCGGCCATCTGCACGGCTGCCAGACGATCACCGAGCGGGTGCGCTACTCCGGCTCCCCGCTGCCGTACTCCTTCTCGGAGAGCGGCCATCGCAAGACCATGTGGCTCGTCGACCTCGACGCCGACGGCTCCGTCACCGCCGAGCGCGTCGACTGCCCCGTGCCGCGCGCCCTGGCCAGGATCCGGGGCACCCTGGAGGAACTGCTCGCCGATCCCGGGCTCGCCCGGCACGAGGAGGCGTGGGTCGAGGCCACCCTCACCGACCCGGTCCGCCCGGCCGATCCCATGGCCCGGCTCACCGAGCGCTTCCCGAACACCCTGAGCCTCGTCTTCGACCCCGAGCGGGCACCGGACGACCCGGACGTGTCGTACGCCAGCCGGCTCGCGGGCCGCAGCGACCAGGAGATCGCCGAGGACTTCGTCGCCCATGTGCGGGGCGCCGGACCCGACGAGCGCGAACAGGCCGTGCTGCGGGACGCGTTCGACGCGGTGCGTGCCGACGAGGCCGTGCGGGAGGTGGCGCGATGAGGCTGCACCGGCTGGACATCACGGCGTTCGGGCCGTTCGGCGGCTCCCAGAGCGTCGACTTCGACGAGTTGTCGGCCGCCGGGCTCTTCCTGCTGCACGGGCCGACGGGAGCGGGCAAGACGTCCGTCCTGGACGCGGTCTGCTACGCGCTGTACGGCTCCGTGCCCGGCGCCCGCCAGAGCAGTCAGGGCCTGGCCCTGCGCAGCGACCACGCGGCATCCGGTACGCGCACCGGGGTGACCCTCGAACTGACCGTGGCCGGACGCCGGTTGGAGGTCAGCCGGCAGCCGCCCTGGGAGCGCTCCAAGAAGCGCGGCTCGGGCACGACCCTGGAGAAGGCCCAGAGCTCGCTGCGCGAGTACGACGCGACGGCCGGTGCCTGGAAGGACCTCAGCCGCTCGCACCAGGAGATCGGCGAGGAGATCACCCAGCTGCTCGGCATGAGCCGCGAGCAGTTCTGCCAGGTCGTGCTGTTGCCCCAGGGCGACTTCGCGCGGTTCCTGCGCGCCGACGCCGAGGCGCGCGGCAAGCTGCTGGGCCGCCTCTTCGACACCCACCGCTTCGCCGAGGTCGAGAAGCGGCTGGCGGAGCGCCGTCGCGCGGCCGAGGCGCAGGTGCGCGAGGGGGACGCCGCACTGCTGGCCGACGCACACCGCATGCAGCAGGCGGCGGACGGCGCGATGGAACTGCCTCAACTGGAGCCGGGGGAGCCGGGGTTGGCGGAAGCCGTCCTCAGCGCCGCGGCCGTCGCCCGCAGCACCGCGCGGGAACAGCTGACCATCGCCCACTGCCGCCTCAGGGCCGTGGAGTCGGCGCAGGCGGCCGCCGAGCGCGCTCTGAGCGACGTACGCGAAGTGGCCCGGCTGCAGCAGCGGTTCGCCGAGGCGCGCGAGCGGGCCGCACGGCTGGAGGAGCGGTCCGCCGCCCACAGGGAGGCACAGGCACGCATGGAGCGGGCCCGCAAGGCCGAGGCGGTGGCGCCCGCACTGGAACTCCGGGAGGCCGCGGAGGCGGAACACCGACGCGCCGCACAGGCGGAGGCACGCGCCCGTGCACTGCTGCGGGATGCTCTCGCTGCGGGGCAGGTGGATTTCCGGACGGGCACCTCCGACGCGGGTGCGGCGGGGAGCGCGTGGCCGCGAGATGCCCTTGGCGAGGGCGACGCGACGGGGCTCGCGGGGTGGCAGGACGCCGACCGCGACACTGGCGCGGGGAGCCGCGCGACCAGCCAGGACAAGCCCGCACCCGGCGAGGGGTCCGGTTCTGCGTTGCCGCGGGATGCTGACACCGGGGCCGGTGCGACCGGACTCGCAGGGGACGCCACCCCACGCGCGGAGTCGCCCGGTGCTCTCCCCGACGACCGCGACACTGGCGCGGGGAGCCGTGCGACCAGCCAGGACAAGCCCGCACCCGGCGAGGGGTCCGGTTCTGCGCTGCCGCGGGACGCGGTCCTCGACCCGCCCGGTGCTCTCGCCGACGCCGGTGCCGCCGGGCTGGCCGCCGCCGCCCGCCGGAGCGCCGAAGAGCTCGGCGGACTGGAGTCCGCCCGGCGCGCCGAACAGCGACTGGCCGAACTCGTCGCGGAGCGTGCCGGTCTGGACCGGCAGGAGCGCGCCGACGAGGACGTGCTGCAGGAGGCCGAGGCCTGGCTCGCGGACTGGGAGGCGACCCGCGCAGGCCTTCAGGCCCGTATCGAGTCCGCGCAGGAGGCCGCCACCAGGGCCGAGCAGCTCGGTGTGCAGCGCGAGCCCGCACAGCGCAGGCTCGGCGCGGCCCGCCAGCGCGACCAGCTCGCCCGCGACACGGACGAGGCCCACGCGCGCGTGCTCGCCGCCCGCGAGCGCGCCGCCGAGGCCCGCGCCCACTGGCTCGACCTCAAGGAACAGCGCCTGAACGGCATCGCGGCCGAGCTGGCCGCGAGCCTCACCGACGGCGAGCCGTGCGCCGTCTGCGGAGCCACCGAGCACCCCGCCCCCGCGCGCAAGGTCGCCGGGCACGTCGACCGCGAGGCCGAGGAGCGTGCCCTCGCCGCGTACCAGCGCGCCGACGAGCAGCGTGCCGAGGACGAGCGGCGCCTCGGCGTCGTCCGAGAGGCGCTGGCCGCCGCGACGGCCGAGGCGGGCGACACGCCCACGGTCCGCCTCGCCGAAGAGGTCGAGGAGCTGGAGCGGTTGTACGCGCAGGTGCGCGGTGCCGCCTGCGACCTGCACCCGGCGAGCGAGCAGCTGCGGCGGGCCGAGCAGGAGCACGAGCGGCGGACCGCGGTCCGGCAGGAGGCCGCGGTCCGAGCCGCCTCGCGGGTGGGCCACCGCGAGCGGCTCGATCGCGAACGAAGTGACCTGGAAGGGGAGTTGGCGCAGGCGCGCGGCACGGCTCAGAGCGTGGCCGCGCGGGCGGCGCAGCTGGAGCGGCAGGTCGCGCTGCTCACCGAGTGCGCCGAGACCGCGCGGGTGGCCGAGGACACCGCCCAGCGGCTCAAGGACGCCGACGCCCGGCTCGCCGACGCCGCTTTCCGCGCCGGTTTCGACACCCCGCAGGCCGCGGCCGCCGCACTGCTGGACGATGCCGCCCACCGCGAGCTGCAACGCCGTCTGGACGCCTGGCAGTCCGAGGAGGCCGCCGTGCGCGCCGTTCTCGCCGAGGCGGACACCGCGGCCGCAGCCCAGCAGCCGGTCGCCGACCTCGCCTCGGCGGAACGGGCCGCCGCCGTCGCGGCTCAGCGGCTGCGGGACGCCGCCTCCGCACGGGACGCGGCCGCCCGTCGCTGTACCGAACTCGACCGGCTCTCCGCCCGGTCCGCCGCGGGGGTACGGCGACTCGCACCGCTCCGGGAGGAGCACGAGCGGGTGGCCCGCCTGGCCTCCCTCGCCGCCGGCACCTCCGCGGACAACGAGCGGAAGATGCGCCTGGAGTCGTATGTGCTGGCGGCGCGCCTGGAGCAGGTGGCCGCCGCCGCGACCGTGCGGCTGCAGCGCATGTCCTCCGGCCGCTACACCCTCGTGCACTCCGACGACCGGACCGGACGCGGTCGCAGCGGTCTCGGACTACATGTCGTCGACGCATGGACCGGACGCGAGCGGGACACGGCGACGCTGTCGGGCGGCGAGACGTTCTTCGCCTCCCTGGCGCTCGCCCTCGGCCTCGCGGACGTCGTCACCGACGAGGCCGGCGGAGTCCGCCTGGACACGCTCTTCATCGACGAGGGCTTCGGCAGCCTCGACGACCAGACCCTCGACGAGGTCCTCGACGTCCTCGACTCGCTGCGCGAGCGCGACCGCAGCGTCGGCATCGTCAGCCATGTCGCCGACCTGAGACGCCGTGTCCACGCACAACTGGAGGTCGTCAAGGGGAGATCGGGTTCGGCGGTCCGCCAGCGAGGTCAGTGACCGAGGGGCCGTCGGGGCAGCGGGGACGAGTAGACGACGCTCGTGGTCACCGAGCCGAGCGCGCCGATCTTGCCCGACACCTCCTCCAGATGACGCATCGAGCGGGCGGCGACCTTGATGACGAAGCAGTCGTCGCCCGTCACATGGTGGGCCTCGAGGATCTCGGGCGTCACGGCGACCAGGTCGTGAAAAGGCTTGTAGTTGCCGTTCGGATAGCGCAGCCGTACGAACGCGAGGATCGGCAGCCCCAGCCGCTCGGGGTCCACCACGGCCGCGTACCCCCGAATGACGCCCGCCTCCTCGAGGCGGCGCACCCGTTCGGTGACCGCGCTCGGCGACATGGAGACGGCGCGTGCCAGCTCGGCGAAGCTGGCCCGGCCCTCGCGCTGGAGGACGTCGAGAATGCGCCAGTCGGTGGCGTCCGGGGAAATCGCGGTCATGACGCAGAAATAGCAGGGGAATCCACGGCCGGGCAAGGTGTGGGCCGGTGAATGCCCCTTCTGGGAGATCATCCGCGCCCGTAGATTTCTGGCACAGCGACAACCTCGGAGAAAGCAGGCCAGACCATGAGCAGCACCGCGACCGCCGTCAACCCTGTCCTGCGCGTGGCCCCGGCGGCCCCGGCCCAGGCCGCCGCCTACTTCCGCGCGAGCCTCGTCTTCCACGCCGATGTGTCGGACGTCGCCGCCGCCCTCGCCTCCGACGGCCACCCCGGGTTCGTCGTCCTGGACTCCCGTTCCACCGAGTCCTGGGACCAGGGCCACCTCCCCGGCGCGGTCCACCTGCCGACCGCGCTCATCCCCGAGCAGGCCGAACAGCTCCTTGACAAGGCGGTTCCGGTGGTCACGTACTGCTGGGGCCCCGGCTGCAACGGCGCCACCCGCGCCGCGCTGGCCCTCGCCGAACTCGGCTACCAGGTCAAGGAGATGCTCGGCGGCTTCGAGTACTGGGCGCGCGAGGGCTTCGAGTACGAGACCTGGCAGGGCCGCGAGCGGCGCCCCGCCGACCCGCTGACGGCGCCGGCGGACGCGGAGGACTGCGGCTGCTGAACCGGACCGTGTACGGGGAGGGACGGGGGACGGCGGATTCATCGGTTCCGCGGCCGTGTACGGTTCGCGCCATGGTGCGATACGCGGAACCCGGTGCGCTGGAATGGGTCGAGTCGGGCGGCGGGCCGCTCATTGCGGTGCCGGAGACGGTGCTGCCGTTCTGGTCGGGCGCCGACGGCGAGGAGAACGCCTCCGACTACGACCGGGCCTGCGAGGTCGACGGATTCGTCGGGCTGCTCCCGGTCGGTGACTCGGCCGCCCTGGTCCTGGGCGACGAACCCGCCTCCACCACCTTCCTGCCCGAGCACGCCACCTTCGTACGGTGGTGGGCGGCGAACTCCGAGGCCGAACTCCTGGCCCAGGTCCCCGCGGCCCTCGCCACGGCGCACTGGGGACACGAGGTGCGCTGGGAAGTGCCCGGCACGGTCGTGCTGTTCGACTCGGCATGGCCCGGATCCGAAACGGAGCGGACCGACTGCCTGCGGGTCGTGCTGGAACCGGGGCGGTACGCCGTGCGCGCGGCCCATGTCCAGCCGGGACCGGAGACCTGGCTGGGCCTCGTCCAACTGCGGCGCATCGAGCAGGAATAGCCGAGCCCGAACGGGCACCGACGGTCGAGCGCGGATAATCGCGTGCGCCGGGTCGAGGCGTTGCCCATCATGGTCGTCCATGCCCCGACTGCCGCACCCCGCCCCTGAAGACCTGCGTCGTGAGCCGCTGCCGCTGCGCGGCCGTACCGCTCTGGTGACCGGGGCCGGCAGACGTGCCGGCATCGGACATGCCGTGGCCCGGCGGCTCGCCGCGTACGGAGCGAGCGTCTATCTGCACCACCACGTCCCGCACGACACCGCCATGCCCTGGGGCGCCGACCGCATCGAGGACGTGGTCGCCTCCGTGCGCACGGCACTCGGCGATCCCGCGGCCCGGATCGTCGAGGGACCCGGCGACCTCGCCGACCCGGCCGCGCCCGCCGCACTCATCGCCACGGCCGCCTCCGCGCTGGGCGGACGGCTCGACATCCTCGTCGCCAACCACGCCCTCAGCGGCAGCGACGGCACCCTCGACACCATCGACGCCGCGATGCTGGACGCGCACTGGGCGGTCGACACCCGCTCGGTACTGCTCCTCGTCCAGGCCTACGCCCGGCACCGCGCCGCACTGCCGCCCCGCACCCCGGGCGGACGCGTCGTGATGATGACCTCCGGCCAGGACATCGCGGGCGGCATGCCCGGCGAGATCGCCTACGCCCTCCAGAAGGGCGCCCTCGCCTCAATCACCCGCTCCCTGTCGACGACGCTCGCCGAGCAGGCGATCACGGTGAACACCGTCAACCCCGGTCCGGTGGACACGGACTACGCGACCGGTGAGACGTATGAGGCGATCGCCTCCCGCTTCCCGTCCGGGCGTTGGGGGATGCCCGACGATCCCGCCCGCCTCATCGCGTGGCTCGCCACGGACGAGGCGGACTGGATCACCGGCCAGGTGATCGACTCGGAGGGCGGCTTCCGCCGCTGAGCCGCCGAGCCGTCAGAGCTGGGCGAGCTCGTCCACCAGGTCGTCCAGGCCGAGCGAGCCCTGCGAGAGCGCCGCCATGTGCCAGGCCTTGAGGTCGAACGCGTCGCCGTGCCGCTCACGCGCCTTCGCCCGGCCCTGCAGCCAGGCCCGCTCGCCGAGCTTGTAGCCGATGGCCTGGCCGGGGATGGTCAGGTAGCGGGTCAGCTCGCTCTCCACGAAGTCCGCCGGCCGGCTGCTGTGGGCGCCGAAGAACTCCTGGGCCAGCTCGGGGGTCCAGCGTTCGCCGGGGTGGAACGGGGAGTCCGCGGGGATCTCCAGCTCCAGGTGCATGCCGATGTCGACGATGACCCGGGCCGCCCGCATCATCTGCGCGTCGAGGTAGCCGAGCCGCTGCTCCGCGTCCGTGAGGTAGCCGAGCTCGTCCATCAGCCGCTCCGCGTACAGCGCCCAGCCCTCGACGTTGGCGCTGACCCCGCCGATGGTGGCCTGGTAGCGGGAGAGGTCCGCGGCGACGTGCGCCCACTGCGCGAGCTGCAGGTGATGACCGGGGACGCCCTCGTGGTACCAGGTCGAGACGAGGTCGTAGACCGGGAAGCGGGTCTGCCCCATCGTCGGCAGCCAGGTGCGGCCCGGGCGGGAGAAGTCCTCCGTGGGCGGTGTGTAGTACGGGGCTGCCGCGCCGCCGGGCGGGGCGATGCAGGACTCCACCTTCCGTACCCGCTCGGCGAGTTCGAAGTGCGTGCCGTCCAGTTCGTCGATCGCCTGGTCCATCAGGCCCTGCAGCCAGTCGCGGACCTCGTCGACCCCGTCGATGTGCTTGCCGTGCTCGTCGAGGTGCGCGAGCGCCACCCAGGGCGTCTCGGCGCCGGGCAGGATCTTCTCCGCCTCCTGCTTCATCTCGCCGAGCAACCGGTGGAACTCGGCCCAGCCGTACGCGTACGCCTCGTCCAGGTCGAGGTCCGTGCCGTTGAAGTAGCGCGTCCAGCGCCCGTAGCGCTCCCGGCCCACCGTGTTCGGCGCGCTCTCGATCGCCGGCGCGTACACGTCGCGCATCCAGTCGCGCAGCTCCACGACGGCCGCGGTCGCCTTGCGGGCCGCCTCGTCCAGCTCCGCGCGCAGTGACTCGGGGCCCGCCGAGACGAAGTCCTCGAACCAGCCGCGGCCCTTGCCGTCCGTGTCCGACCATTCGGTGAGCTGCCCGACGAACGTGGCCGTCGGACGCGGAGACGCGTACAGCTTGCGCTCCAGACCGAGGGAGAGGGACTCGCGGTAACCGGCGTACGCGGCCGGCACGGCACGCAGCCGCTCGGCGATCGCCGCCCAGTCCTCCTCGGACTGGTTCGGCGTCACGGTGAACACCTCGCGCACCGAGTGCGCGGGCGTCGCCATGTTCCCGACGCGGCGCAGCCCCTCCTCGGCCTCGTGCACAGCCAGTTCGGCATTCAGCCGCTCACGCAGCAGCCGGCCGCAGCGCCGCTCGATGTCACTGTCCGCGCCGGGCTGCCGCTCGGCCTCGTCGAGCCGCGCCAGGGTCCGCCGTGCCAGTTCCGCGAGGGCCTCCTGGCCCGCGGGCGAGAGGTCGGGCAGCCTGCTCGAACTCTCCTTCACACCGAGGTACGTTCCGGTCACCGGGTCGAGGGCGATGAGCTCGTCGACGTATGCGTCGGCGACCTCGCGGGGCAACGGTTTCGTGGTCTGTGACATGCGGTCCATCCTCATACGAGGGGCCGCCGCACGTCATCCGGATTGAGCCGAGGGCGTAGGACGCGCTCCGAGACAACCTTCGTACGCGAGACGGCCCGGCGTCTCCGCCGGGCCGTCCCTGGATGTCCTGTGCCGGGAGCTAGTCCCGTGCGAGCCGCTCGCCGACCTGCTCCTGCGCCACCTCGTACGGCAGCCGCGAACCGTCCCGGCCCGTCTGCAGGCGGGCCGTGATGACCAGGGTGCCCTCCTCGATCTGGTAGTCGAGGGGGAGCCCGAGGCCCCGCATCGCCGCGACCATGCCGGTGTTGGAGGCCTGGGTCACGGCGTAGACGCTCTCGCAGCCCGCCTCGGACGCCATCGCCACCAGCCGCTCCAGCAGTTCACCGCCGACGCCGCGGCGCTGCCACTTGTCCTCGATGAGCAGCGCGACCTCGGTCTCGTCCCCGTCCCACAGCAGATGGCCGAGGCCGACGAGGCGTCCCGACGCGGTCTGCACCGCGAGGGTGCGGCCGAAGCGCGGGCTGAGCAGGTGGCTCAGATAGCGGTCCGCGTCGCCGACCGGCCCGTGGTAGCGCATGCCGAGCGTCCGCGCCGAGCACCGCTCGTGCATCGCCTTCGCGGCCTCCAGGTCACGTGCGTCGGCCCGCCGTACGGTGATCTCGTTGCCCTCGGGCAGCGTCAGCACGTGCTCGCTGTGCGGCACCCGCGGACCGAGCCGGGCGTCCAGCTCCACCAGCGCCCGCGCCCGGGCGAACTCGGTCGGGGTGAACGGCAGATACGGCCGCTCCACGGTGATCACTCCGCCCTCCGGCGCCCGCAGCCGCATCACGGTGTCCTCCAGCGCACCCTCCACGGGCACCGCTCCAGGACCCCGGCCGCCGCCGACCGGCGTGGCGGGCAGCTGGCGGATGGTGCACCGACCCAGCAACTGCCTGAGTGCGAGCGGCAGTTCGGCCGCGTCCAGGGCGGTGCGGGCGGCCAGGCCCAGGACCCGGGTGGGGGCGTCCACCAGATCGTGGGCGTCGGCCCGCTCGATCCACGTGTCGGCGCCCCCGGCCAGCGAGACCACCTTGGTGAGCTCGAAGGCCATGAGCCCGCCGGGGGCCCGCAGCAGGAACTCGTCCACCGTGCCCTCGGCCAGCGGATGCGTCTGCAGGCTCAGGATGTCGACCTGCCGCCCGGCCAGCGCCGTGCACAGCGCGGCCAGCGACCCCGGTTCGTCCTTCACCGTCGTCCGCATCCGCCACAGCGCGCTCTGCCCGGGCTCGGTCTCCGGCGTCGTCGACGGCTCGTCGGACGGCCCGGCCTGCTGCCCCTGCGGCAGCGACCGGGCGTCGGTATCGCCGGCCGGAGGTGCATGACCGTGGCGGCGTGTCCACCAGGTGTGGAAGGTCGCCGTGGCGGCCAGGGCGATCGCCGAGATCACCAGCAGCGCCGGACCGTCGGGCCCGTGCCCGACCAGGTTCGCCACGCCCTCGGCCACGGCGACGGACGTGAACAGGGCGGCGAGTTCGACGACGTCGCGCCGCCAGTGGTGCACGGGACGGCCGTGCCTGGCACGGGTCACATCAGACATTTCTCGACTCATGCAACCACTGTGAAGGAAAGGTGTTGCGTGATCACGAACGCTTTGTGACTGATGGGTAAAGTGTCGTTATGTCCCATTAGTGGCTACGAACACGCGTACGGAGTGGCACCGCGCACCGGGGGATGACGCCGGTGCGCGGCCCACGGGAAAGCGTACGGGAGTTACTGGCCGACCCGGCCCGGCTGCAGCACCTGCGTGAAGAGCACGGTGCCGTCGTACTCGCGCAGCCGCACCGTCAACTCGCCGCTGTCCCCGTCGATGTCGACCTCGCCGAAGAACTGGTAGCCCTGGGCCGGCGAGACGTTCGCGGTCGTCGGCGCCTTGACGAACACCCGGTCGGGACCGAAGGTGCCGTCGAGTGCGTTGGCCGGGAAGGCGCCGGCGTTGAGCGGGCCGGACACGAACTCCCAGAACGGCTCGAAGTCCTTGAACGCCGCCCGTGACGGGTCGTAGTGCTGCGCGGAGGTGTGGTGCACGTCCGCCGTCAGCCACACGGTGCCGGTGATCCGCCGGTGCTTGATGAACCGCAGCAGTTCGGCGATCTGCAGCTCACGGCCCAGCGGGGCGCCCGGGTCGCCCTGCGCGACCGCCTCGAAGTTCGGCTTGCCCTCGACCGGGTCGGGCACGACAAGGCCGAGCGGCATGTCGTTGGCGATCACCTTCCACACCGCGCGGGACCTGGCGAGTTCCCGCTTGAGCCACTCCAACTGCTCGCGGCCGAGGATGCCCACCGGGTCCGTGGCCCGGTCGTCCGGCGAGTTGGCGTTGCGGTAGGTGCGCATGTCCAGCACGAACACGTCCAGCAGCGGGCCGTGGCTGACCTTGCGGTAGATCCGCCCGTCCGGGCGTCCGCTGATCGTCGAGATCGGGAAGTACTCGGAGAACGCCCGCCGGGAGCGCAGCGCCAGGTCGTCGAGCCGGGTGCCGGCCGGGTACGGCGTGCCCGTGCCGATGACCTCGCCCGGGTACCAGTTGTTGCGGACCTCGTGGTCGTCCCACTGGATGATGTTCGGCACCTGGGCGTTGAACCGGCGCAGCGCCCGGTCGAGCAGGTTGTAGCGGAAGTTGCCCCGGTAGTCGTCCAGGGTGGTCGCGACGTGCGATTTCTCCTCCGTGGTGATGTTCCGGTACAGGGTGCCGTCGGGCAGCGCCTGCGTCGCGGAGATGACCCCGTCGGCGTAGATGTTGTCGCCGCTGCACAGGAAGAAGTCCGGGTCCACCTTCGCCATCGCGTCGAAGATGCGGTAGCCGCCGATCGACTCGTTGATGCCCCAGCCCTGTCCGGCCAGGTCGCCGGACCACACGAACTTCACGCCCTGGCGGCGCTTCGCCGGGGCGGTACGGAACGTGCCGGTCACCGGCTCGCCGGTGCGGCGCGGATCGTCCGGGTCGGCCAGCAGCACGCGGTAGTGGATCTGCTCGCCGGACGGTAGCCCGTGCAGCCGGGTGGTGCCGGTGAAGTCCGAGTCGGCGCCGAGCAGCGGACCGTGCCATCTGTGCGGGTTGCGGAAGGACTCGGTCGCGGACGTCTCGACGATCATCCTGGCCGGCCGGTCGGAACGCACCCACACCAGGCCCGACCCGCAGGTCACGTCGCCCGCCTGCACCCCCCAGTTCGCGCTGGGCCGGCCGGAGAGGGCGAACGCCGGTGCCGCGCCGAGCGTGCTGGGCAGGGTCAGGGCCGCCGACGCGGCGAGGGAGCCGCGCAGGACGCTGCGACGGCCAGGGAGCGAAAGGGACATAGGGGGCCTCCAGGACGGGATCCGGCCAGTGTGCGGTGCCACAACTACTCGTGCGCCGCAGCGCACACGCAAACCACGGGTGAACAACTGGCCACTGGGGCAAGGGAACCGGTGTGCGGTATCAGTGACCCCGTCGCCGCAAGGGTGGGGCCATCTGCCGGTCAGCCGGTGGTCATACGGCGGTGGCCCGGGCCATCAGCCGTATGCCGTCCCGGATTCGCGCGGGTGGCTGATGCGCGTACCCCAGAACCAGTTGTACGTCCCCGGTCTCGACGGGCCCGTGCGTGTAGTCCGCCAGCCCGCGTACGGCCACTCCGGCCGCCGTCACCCGAGCGAGGAACCGCTCCAGGGGTCCGTACCGTTCCGGCAGCCGGGCGATGACGTGCAGTCCCGCCGCGATCCCGGCGACCTGTGCGCCCGGGAAGTGCTCCTGCAGCGCGGCCACGAGCGCATCACGCCGTTCGCGGTACGCCCGCTGGCAACGGCGCAGTTGGCGGTCGTAGTCGCCGCGCTCCACGAAGCGGGCGAACAGCGCCTGGTCGAGGGTGGGGTGGCCGAGGTCCATCGTGCGCTTGCGCTCGACGACCTCCTCGGCCAACGCCTCGGGCACCAGCAGCCAGCCCAGCCGCAGGCCCGGGGCGAGTGACTTGCTGACCGAGCCCGTGTAGGCCACGTGTTCCGGGTCCAGCCCCTGCAGCGCCCCCACGGGGGCACGGTCGTATCGGAAGTCGCCGTCGTAGTCGTCCTCCAGGACGAGTCCGTCCACGGACCGCGCCCAGTCGAGCAGTTCGGTGCGGCGGCGCGCGGAGTAGGCGATCCCGGTGGGGAACTGATGGGAGGGCGTCGTCACGACGGCCCGCACGCCCGACGCCCGCAGCGCTCCGACGTCGATCCCCTCCCCGTCCAGGGGCACGGGCACGGTGGTGACACCGGCCGAGGCGTACAGCGCGTCGTGCTCAGGGCTGCCGGGATCCTCGACGCCGACCGTGCGCAACCCGCGCGCGTGGAGCACGAATCCGAGCAGCGTCGTCGCCTGGGCCACCCCGGAGAGGACCACGATCCGCTCCGGATCCGCGACCACACCCCGGCGGCGCGCCAGCAGCTCCGCCAGGGCCGTACGCAGCCGGGGCAGTCCGCGCGGGTCGGGGTAGCCGAGGTCCTGGTGGGGCAGTTCGGCCAGGACGGCGCGCTGCGCCGCGGCCCAGGCGGCGCGCGGGAACAGCGACAGATCCGGTGTGCCGGGCACGAAGTCGGCGCGCGCACCGGGGGAGCGCGGGGCGAGGTCACGCGCTCGGGGCGGCGCGGAGCGCACCGCGCCTCCCACCCAGGTGCCCGCGCCCCGCCCGCTGCGCAGATAGCCCTCCGCCGTCAACTGCTCGTACGCCTCGGTGATCAGCCCTCGCGACACCCCGAGATCGGCGGCGAGATCCCGGCTCGACGGCAGCCGGGTCCCCGGTGCGAGCCTCCCCGTGCGCACCGCCTCACGCAGCGCCGCCTGCAGCGAACGTCCACGCGTGCGTGCGGGCGCGGAGGCGGCCGGCAGGAGCAGCTCCCAGGCGGGAGTGCCGGCCCGATTGGTCTCCGATGGCGTCATGGGAATGGACCTTAAACCGGACCGCGGCGCTGCCTAGCGTCGCTGCCATGAACGCCACCACCGCCCGTGGAGCCCTCCTCGCCGCCCTCGCCTGTGCCCTGGTCGGCGGGTCCTTCACCGCGAACAGCGTCCTTGGCCACTACCCGTACGCGGGCGGCCAGTTCCTGCGCTACGGCCTCGCCTGTCTGCTGCTGCTCCCGCTGACCGGGGCGGGAGCGTCGGCGCGGCTGCGGCTGCTCGCGCCCCGCCAGTGGGCCCGCCTCGCCCTGCTCGCCGCCGTCGGGATGGTCGGCTTCAACCTGGCCGTCATCGCGGCCGAGCGCTCCGCGGAACCGGCGGTGCCCGGCGTCCTCGTGGGCTGCGCTCCCGTGGTGGTGGCCGTCGTCGTCCCGCTCCTGGACGGTCGCCGTCCCCAACGCCGGGTCCTGCACGGGGCGTTGCTGGTCGCCTGCGGTGCCCTCATGGTTCAGGGGTGGGGGCGTACGGACGGCACGGGGATCGCCTTCTCGGCCTGCGCGCTGGTCGGCGAGGTCGGTTTCGCCGTACTCGCCGTGCCCGTTCTGCGGCCCCTGGGCCCCCGGCTGCTGTCCGCCACGGTGTGCGGTCTGGCGGCGGTCGAGTCCGCGGCGGCCGGACTGCTCGCGGACGGTACGGCGTGGCTGCGGCGCCCCGACGCCGGCGAGACCGCCGCGCTGCTGTGGCAGGCGGCGGTCGTCACCGTCGTCGGCTTCGTCTGCTGGTACAAGGGCATGCAGCGGCTCGGCGCCGAGCGCGCCACGCTGTTCTCCGGCCTCATCCCGGTCGCCGCCGCCTGCACGGCCCCGCTTGTCGGAACGGGCTCGTACGGGGCCGCCCAGGCCGTCGGCAGTGCGCTGGTCGGCGCCGGGGTCGCCCTTGGATCAGGCGCGTTGAGCCTGAGGCGTGCCGGGTCGGCGGCTGCCGTCGAGGATGACGCGGGCGACCAGCGCCGGGTCGTCGTTCATGGGGCAGTGCCCGCAGCCGGGCAGCCGCACCAGCCGGGCCCGGGGGACGATCTGCTTGGCGCGCACCCCCTGACGGCGTACGAGCAGCATGTCCCTGGTGCCCCAGGCCACGGTGACCGGGACGGTGGGGATGTCGTCGGTGAACCGCACGGTGCCGCCGGCCCGTAGGGTCGCGTCGAAGCCCGTCGCCTGCGCCAGGGCCAGCGTCTCGGCGACCACGGCCTCGGGTGAGCGGCGGCCCGGGCGGGCGTAGATGGTGCTCGTCAGCATGGTGCGGCCGGCCGCCGAGCGGGACAGCCGCTCCACCAGGGGCAGCGGCAGCCGCCGGGAGATGTGCCGCATGGCGAGCAGCACGCCGAAGGCGTAGCGCCGCTCGGCCTCGGACCAGAAGCCGGCCGGGGAAAGAGCGGTCACGGACCGCGCGAGCTGCCCGCGGCCGAGCTCCAGGGCGAGCAGACCGCCGAGCGAGTTGCCCGCCACATGCGGACGGTCGAGTTCCAGCGCCTCGCAGAACGCGCCGAAGACGGCCGTGGTCGTGGGCAGGTCGTAGGCGAGCCCGTCCGGCAGGGCCGGGGAGGCGCCGAAGCCGGGCAGATCCACCGCGATCACATCGCGCTCGGTCGCCAGGATGTCCACCACCGGGTCCCAGGCCTGCCGGTGGTGACCGATGCCGTGCAGCAGGAGCAGAGGTTCGCCGCTGCCCACGCGCGCGTAGGAGACGGTCACGGGCTGCGGGCCCCCTGGAGAGGGGACCTTGAAGGAGACGGTGGCGGACATGGGGGTGCTCCTCGTCTGGGCTCGCCGGCGGACGCCGTGTAGACAGCTTGTCAGCAATTGCTACCGACGGGTAGCCCCCGGTGGTGGCCGATCACCGGGCCGCACCGCTTTCAATGACCCCTGCGCACCTCCAGGTTGAACTCCGCATGCCCGAGATGCCGGAAGAGATCGAGCCACAGCGGCAGCAGCATCTCCACGCTGCGGGCCGACCGGATGCCGCCCAGGTCGAGCACCCGGTGCGGCGGCCACCCGAACTCCCCGAGCATGCCCCGGACCTGCTCCTTGGCCTCCGCGTCCTCACCGCACACGAACACCTGGTGCTCGCCCGGCACCAGCGCGGGATCCACCATCACCTTGCAGTTGACCGTGTTGAGCGTCTTCACCACGCGCGCGTGCGGGAAGGCGCGCTGGATCTGCTCGCCCACGCTGTCCGACTCCACGGGAGACAGTCGCACCTCGCCGTCCTCGAAGGCCAGCGGGTTGGAGACGTCGACGAGGACCTTCCCGTCCAGATGCGCCGCCCCGGCCGCCTCCAGCGCGGCGAGCGCCACCCGCCCGCCGACGGCGACCACCACCACCTCGGCGGACGAGGCCGCCTCCGCGAAGGTGCCGGCCCGCGCCCCGGCGCCCGCGCTCCCCGCCCACTCCAGGGCCGCGGGATTGTCCTTCGTGCGCGAGCCCAGCGTCACCTCGTGGCCCAGCTGTGCCAGCCTGCCGCCGAGCGTGCGGCCCACGTCACCCGTGCCCAGAACCGCGTACCGCATCGCCACCTCCGCACATCCGCCGCCGACCGCCGGCGGCCCGCTGGTCATTCTGCTCCCGGGACACGCGGATTTCTCCTGGACATGTCCGGATGCGTCGCATGGGATGGGACGGTGACCACCGACACCGAGACCGACGTCTTCGAAGAGCACCGCCCCGTCCTGCTGGGGGTCGCCTACCGCATGCTGGGGCGGGTGGCCGACGCGGAGGACGTGGTCCAGGAGGCCTGGCTGCGCTGGTCCGGCGCCGACCGCAGCGAGGTGCGCGAACCGCGCGGCTACCTGGTGCGCATCACCACCCGCCTCGCCGTCGACCGGCTGCGCCAGATCAAGGCGCGGGGCGAGACATACGTCGGCCCGTGGCTGCCCGAGCCCTATGTGACCGACTTCGGGGACACCGTCCCGGACACCGCCGAGCGGGCCGTGCTCGCCGACTCCGTCTCGCTGGCCGTCCTCGTGGTCCTGGAGTCGCTGTCGCCGCTGGAGCGGGCGGTGTTCGTGCTCCGCGAGGCGTTCGGCTACCCGTACGCCGACATCGCCGTGATGCTCGACCGTGGTGAGGCGGCGGTCCGCCAGCTCGCCGGGCGGGCCCGCAAGCATGTGGAGGAGCGGCGGCCGCGCTACGAGGTCGACCCCGCCCGGCGGCGTGAGCTGACCGAACGGTTCCTCGCCGCCGCCGCTGAGGGGGACCTGGAAGGTCTCATGGCACTGCTGGCGCCCGACGTGCGACTGGTGGGCGACAGCGGCGGCAAGTCCAGGGCGCCGCTGCGGGTCCTTCAGAGCGCCGACAAGGTGGGCCGCTTCCTCGTCGGGGCCGCCCGGAAGGGCGTGCCGGACCAGTCCTTCAGGTTCATGGAACTCAACGGCGGCCTCGCGGTCGTCGTGCTGTCCGCGGGCAAGCCGGACAGCGTCTTCCAGGTGGACGTCTTCGAGGGGCGCATCCAGTCGCTCTACATCATCCGCAACCCGGACAAGCTGCTCTCGCTGCCCTCCGCGTAGGCGACGAGGACGGTCGCGTACGAACACCGTGTGAACCCTGCGCGACGAGGCCCCTGTGTCCCGCCCATGGGATCCAGGATTGGTCTTGACCAAGGGTTTGGGCCGCCCTATGGTCGCAGATAAGTGCAACAACCTTTAATAAACAAGGGCGCTAAAACGCCGCCGGACCACGGCGATTGCGGAGGACAGGGTGGGGACCACGCAGTTGGAATCGGTGCCGGAACCGAAGTACTGGCATCTCAAGACCGTGCTCAGTGAGGCATTGGACTCCGAGTTCTCCGTGGGCGAGATCCTGCCCAACGAACGCGACCTGGCGGCCCGCTTCGGCGTCGCGCGCGCCACGCTTCGGCAGGCCCTGGAGCAGCTCGAACTGGAAGGCAGGCTGCAGCGCCGCCGCGGCGTCGGGACGACTGTCGCCCCGCCGCGCGTGGGCGTCGCGGTCGGCACCGAGCAGCACGCCTGGCCGGGGGCCTCCGAGGACGTCTGGCAGGCCGTCGACTGCACAGCCGCGGCCCCGCCCGCGGCGGTCGCCGCCGCACTGGGGACGGGCCCGGAGGAGACCGTCTACACGGTGCGCCGCTCGCGCGTCTCCCACGGCCAGCCCGTGGCCGCGGAGTTGCTGTACGTCCCGGCGTCCTCGGTGCCGGACCTCTCGGCCATAGACGCGCCGTCCGGACCGGCACGCGCGCGTGCCGTGCTGCGCGAACTGCAGCGCCTCGAGCTGGAGGGCCGCGAGAGCGCCGTCGAGCTCGGTTCCGCACGCGCGGACGACGCCAAGGAGCTGGACCGCCTCCCTGGGGCGCCCGTCCTCGTGGTCACCACCCGGTTCCTCGCCGACGGCCGCACCGCGGCGCTCTCCGTCGCCACCTACCGTGCGGACACCTGCCGGCTGACCTTCGGTGACTCGGGCGGCGTGGAGATCCACCAGGGGCCCGAGCGCCAGGCCTCCTGAGCCCCGTCCTCTGCGGACCTGCCGTGCCCCGGAACCGCTCCGGGGCACAGCACGTTGCGGCGCCGCCCGCTCAGCGCCGCGCCGTCGCCGTGCCCTCGACCGCGAACAGCTGCTCCTCCACGTGGTCCAGGGCGAGCCGCAGCGCCCCCGTCGCCACCGCCGCCTCGCCCAGCAGCGACAGGGCCACCTTCGGCGGGCGCAGACAGTAGCGGGCCAACTCCCGGCGCAGGGGCGCAAGGACGCCGTCCAGACCGGCCGCCCAGCCGCCGATGACGACGAGTTCCGGGTCGAGCGCGAGGACCAGGGCGGCCACGTCGTGCACGAGCCGCTGGATGAAGCGGTCGACGGCCGCGCGGGCCCGCTGGTCGCCCTCGCGGGCCTGTGCGAAGACCTCGGCGACGGCCTGTTCGTCGAGCGGGTGCAGCGGCTCGTCCGTGGTGGACAGCAGCGTCTCGGGCGTCACCTCGCGGCCCAGCAGATGCAGTGCGCCGATCTCGCCGGCCGCCCCGCCGTACCCCCGGTGCAGCTGCCCGCCGATCAGCGAACCGGCGCCAGGGCTCAGCCCTGCCAGCACGAACACCACGTCGTCCGACTCGGTGGCCGCGCCCTTCCAGTGCTCGGCGACGGCCGCGGCATTGGCGTCGTTCTCGACCAGCACCGGGCACTTGAACGACCTGCTCAGCCGTTCGCCGAGGCGCAACCCCGTCCACTCGGGCAGCGCCGCGCACAGCCGCACCGTGCCGTCGGCCTCGACGATGCCGGGTGTGGCGACCCCCACGGCGCGCAGCGAGCCGCGCGCGACCCCGGCCCGGCGCAGCAGTTCGGCCACCGCGGTGCGCAGCCGCTCCAGGCGCTCGTCCGCCGGGGCCGTCTCGTCGACGTCCTTGGCGACCGAGCCGAGCACCCGGCCGTCCAGATCGGCGAGGAGCGCGGCGACCCGGTGGGAGCCGATGTCCAGGCCCAGCAGATGCCCCGCCTCCGCCCGGAACCGGAAGCGCCGCGCCGGCCGCCCCTGGCGTCGCACCAGGCTCTCGTCGGCCGCCTTCTCGACGACGTAACCCGCCTCGATGAGGCCCTCGACGACGCCCTCGACGGTCGGCCGGGACAGCCCGGTCACCCGGGTGATCTCCGTCAGTGTCGCCGCGTCCGTGGCACGCAGCGCGTGCAGGACCACCGCGGAGTTGATCCTTCGCAGCAGCGAGGGATCCCCGCCGGTCAGCCGCCCCAACGTCCCGTCCTCCCAGCTCGTGCGCGTGTTGGCCGGATCGTACCGGGTCGCTCCGCCGGGTTGGGCCGCTTGGCAGTGCCGCGGTGGGCTGTCTTTCGTCTGCGGCGCCGGCGTTCCTACCGGCCCGGGGCGGCGCCGGGACGTCTGACACCTCACCAATTGTCAGTGCCGGCCGCTTTACTGGATCACATGGACATCGCGAAGGACCTGGCCCTGACCGACCTGCTGTGCACCGAGGACTTTCCGACGGACCACAGCGGGCCGCGGATCGCCGCGGGCGGACCCGGCTACTACATCACCCCGTTAGGGACGGGCCCCTGGCCGACTGCGGACGATGTGTACGCCTACGAGGTCGCGCTGATGCAGCGGTACGACGAGAGATGGGGGAAGGCCCTCCGTTGGGGCGGCGTGACGCTCCAGGAGCGGCGCCGCCGGGGAGAGCACATACCGGAACCCTGGGACGTGCTCAGCACCCGGGCGGACGACCTGCGTACCTGGGAGGCGACCGGCACGGGACGCTGGGTCAACCTGGCCGTCGCCGACCGCGACCCCGAGGAGGAGCCCGAACTCCTCCTCATGGTCACTGAGATAGCCCCGCCCTGACCCGTAGCCTCGCGAACTCCTCGGCCATCGTCTCCACCGTCCAGTGCGCATTCAGCCCGCTCGGATTGGGCAGCACCCACACCCGTGTCTGACCGAGCGTCCGCTCCTGCGGCCCCACTTGGGCCCTGCGGTCGTCGAACGCCGCCCGGTACGCCGTGACGCCCACCACCGCCAGCCAGCGCGGCCGCAGCCGTGCCACCTTCAGCGCCAGCAGCCGTCCGCCCTCGCGGTACTCCTCCGGACCGAGCTCGTCGGCCCGCGCCGTCGCCCTGGCCACGACGTTCGTGATGCCGAGACCGTACGACAGCAACTCGCCCTGCTCCGACGGCTTCAAGAGCCGGGGCGTGAAGCCCGACCGATGCAGCACCGGCCAGAAGCGGTTGCCGGGGCGGGCGAAGTGATGTCCCGTAGCCGCCGTCATCAAGCCAGGATTGATGCCGCAAAAGAGCACAGAAAGGCCGTCCGCGACCACGTCAGGGACGAGACGGTCGCGGGCGGCCTCCAGTTCCGCCGCGGTGAAGCGGGTCAGAGGATCGCCCCCGGCGTGTAGCCCGCGGCCTCCGGGTGCTGCTTGACGATCTCCTCGATCCGGCCGACGACCACGGCGACCTGGTCGGCGGCGGCGCCCGTGAAGGACAGCTTGTCGGCCATCAGTGCGTCCAGCTGGGCGCGGTCGAGCGGGATGCGCTCGTCGGCGGCCAGCTTGTCCAGGAGCTCGTTGCGCTCGGCACCCTGCTCGCGCATCGCGAGGGCGGAGGCGACGGCGTTCTCCTTGATGGCCTCGTGCGCCAGCTCGCGGCCCACTCCCGCGCGCACCGCACCCATCAGCACCTTGGTCGTGGCCAGGAACGGAAGGTAGCGGTCCAGCTCACGGGCCACGACCGCCGGGAACGCACCGAACTCGTCCAGCACCGTCAGGAACGTCTCCAGCAGGCCGTCCAGCGCGAAGAACGCGTCCGGCAGCGCGACCCGGCGCACCACCGAGCAGGACACGTCGCCCTCGTTCCACTGGTCTCCGGCCAGCTCGCCGGTCATCGACGCGTAGCCGCGCAGGATGACCATCAGACCGTTGACGCGCTCGCAGGAGCGGGTGTTCATCTTGTGCGGCATCGCCGAGGAGCCGACCTGGCCCGGCTTGAAGCCCTCGGTCACCAGCTCGTGCCCTGCCATCAGCCGGATCGTCTTGGCGAGCGAGGAGGGGGCCGCCGCCAGCTGCACCAGGGCGGTCACGACCTCGTAGTCCAGCGAGCGCGGGTAGACCTGGCCGACCGAGGTGAACGCCTGCGAGAAGCCCAGGTGCCGGGCGATCCGGTTCTCCAGGTCGGCCAGCTTGCCCGCGTCGCCGCCGAGCAGGTCGAGCATGTCCTGCGCCGTGCCGACCGGGCCCTTGATGCCGCGCAGCGGATAGCGGCCCAGGAGCTCCTCGACCCGGCCGTACGCGACGAGCAGTTCGTCGGCGGCGGTCGCGAAGCGCTTGCCGAGGGTGGTGGCCTGCGCCGCCACATTGTGGGAGCGGCCGGCCATGACCAGTTCGCCGTACTCGCCCGCCAGCTTGCCGAGCCGTGCCAGGACCGCCACCGTGCGGTCGCGCATCAGCTCCAGCGAGAGGCGGATCTGCAGCTGCTCCACGTTCTCGGTGAGGTCGCGGGAGGTCATGCCCTTGTGCACGTGCTCGTGCCCCGCGAGGTCGTTGAACTCCTCGATCCGGGCCTTCACGTCGTGCCGGGTGACCTTCTCGCGCTCGGCGATCGAGGCCAGGTCGACGGTGTCGAGGACGCGCTCGTAGTCGGCGATCGCCGCGTCCGGCACCTCGATGCCGAGGTCCTTCTGGGCCTTGAGCACGGCGAGCCAGAGCTGCCGCTCCAGCTTCACCTTCTGCTCGGGGGACCAGAGCGTGGCGAGCTCGGCGGAGGCGTAGCGTCCGGCGAGGACGTTCGGGATGCGGGGCTTGGCGGGAGCGGAAGTCACGTGTACGGATTCTACTGGCGATTCGTGCAGGCCAGCGCCGCGGGTGCGTTCGGTGGAATCTACGAATGTTCTCGCCCCCGCCGCCCCTACCCGTCCCGTCCCTGGGGGCTGCCGCCCCCAGACCCCCGCTTTCGGCCTGAACGGCCTCGTCCTCAAACGCCGGACGGGCTGAAAGGAGCTCCCGGCTTCTTACGCCGCCGGGCCCTCGTACGGCAGGAGTTCCGGGCGCTTGGCCGGGCGGCCGTCGCCCGAGGAGCGGCCCGTGAGGCGGCGGCCGATCCACGGGAGCAGGTGCTGCCGGGCGAAGCGGACGTCCGCCACCCGTCGTGCGGCCCAGCCCGGAGGCGGGGTCGCCGCCATGGGCGTGTGCCACTCGGCGTCCTCGGGGTCGTAGCCGAGCGTCTGCCAGACGGCCTCGGCGACTCGGCGGTGCCCCTCCGCCGTCAGATGCAGCCGGTCGACGTCCCACATGCGCGGATCGGACAGCGAGGGAGCCCCGTACAGGTCGACGACCACCGCACCGTGCTGCGCCGCGAGCTCGTCGACCGTGGCGAACAGTTCCTCCATGCGCGGCCGGAAACGGTCCAGGACCGGCCCCTGGCGGCCCGGGCTGCGCATCAGCACGAGCTGCTTGCAGGCGGGGGCCAGCCGCTCCACGGCCTCGGTGAGCAGGCCCCGTACCCGCCCCATGTCGCACTTGGGCCGCAGGGTGTCGTTGAGGCCGCCCACCAGCGTGATCACATCGGGCTGCAGGGCGGCCGCCACGTCGACCTGCTCGTCGACGATCTGCCCGATCAGCTTGCCGCGCACCGCGAGGTTGGCGTACCGGAAGCCGGGGGTGACGGCGGCCATCCGCCCGGCGAGGAGATCGGCCCAGCCCCGGTAGGAGCCGTCCGGCAGCAGGTCCGACATTCCCTCGGTGAAGGAGTCGCCGACCGCGACCAGGCTGGTGTGTATGGGGTTCTTCTGCATGGCGGAAGAGATGGTATCCCGGCTCCATACCCGTCGGTCG
Organism: Streptomyces sp. NPDC049541; assembly: GCF_044465725.1. Lineage (NCBI taxonomy): Bacteria > Bacillati > Actinomycetota > Actinomycetes > Kitasatosporales > Streptomycetaceae > Streptomyces > Streptomyces sp. NPDC049541. The sequence goes on from NZ_JBITLY010000002.1 coordinate 146,569, forward strand.
GTCGGCCCTGCTCGCTGGGGCGGACGGCTCAGGCCCGCTGCCCGAACAGCTCCTGCAGCACGTCCTCCATGGTCACGAGACCGGCCAGCCGGCCGTCCCTGCCGAGCACGGCCGCCAGATGTGTGCGGCTGCCCCGCATCGCGGTCAGCACGTCGTCCAGCGGTGTGCCCTCCCGTACGCGCGCGATGGGCCGCATGTCCCGCACCCGGAACGGCACATCCCGCGGAGAGGCGTCCAACGCGTCCTTCACGTGCAGATAGCCGACGATGCGACGGCCCTCGTCCACCACCGGGAAGCGGGAGAAGCCCGACTGGGCCGACAGCCGCTCCAGCTCCTCCGGGGTGACGCCCACGCGCGCGTAGACGACACGTTCCAGCGGGAGCACCACATCGCGCACCGGACGGCGGCCCAGCTCCAGCGCGTCGTGCAGCCGCTCCAGCGCGCGGTCGTCGATCAGGCCCGCCTCTCCCGAGTCCCGCACGATCCGGGCCAGCTCGGCGTCCGAGAAGGTGGCCGCGACCTCGTCCTTGGCCTCCACCCGCAACAGCTTCAGCAGGGTGTTGGCGAAGGCGTTGATCGCGAAGATCACCGGGCGCAGCGCCCGCGCCAGGGCGACCAGTGGCGGCCCGAGCAGCAGCGCGCTGCGCACCGGCTCGGCGAGCGCGATGTTCTTCGGCACCATCTCGCCGAGCAGCATGTGCAGATACGTCGCCAGGGTCAGCGCGACCACGAAGGACACCGCGTGTCCCGCGGACTCGGGCACGCCCACGGCGTGGAACACCGGCTCCAGCAGATGCGCGATGGCCGGTTCCGCGACCACACCCAGGACCAGCGTGCACAGCGTGATGCCGAGCTGCGCGGCCGCCATCAGCGCGGACACGTGTTCCAGGCCCCACAGCACGCTCTTGGCCCGCCGGTCGCCCTCGGCGTCCCCTTCCACCTGCTGCTCGATCTGCGCACGCCGTACGGAGATCAGCGCGAACTCGGCGCCCACGAAGAAGGCGTTGACGACGAGGGTCGCAAGGCCGATCAGCAGCTGTACGGCGGTCACTTCGTGGCCTCCCGGTTCGTCGTACCGTCCGCCTGGTCATCGAACGGCGCGTGCATCAGCACCCGCGCGGCCCTGCGCCCCGAGGCGTCCACCACGTCGAGCCGCCATCCGCCGACCTCGACGAAGTCGCCCACGGAAGGGATGTGCCCGAGCTCCGTCGCCACGAGGCCGGCCAGCGTCTCGTACGGCCCCTCCGGCGCCCTGAGGCCGACGCGCACGAGCTGGTCCACCCGGGCCGAGCCGTCGGCCGAGTACAGGGCGCGGCCCGTGTCGTCGCTGCCCGCGGGGGCCAGGTCGGGCGTCTCGTGCGGGTCGTGCTCGTCCCGCACCTCGCCGACGACCTCCTCGACGATGTCCTCCAGGGTGGCCACGCCCGCCGTGCCGCCGTACTCGTCGATGACGACGGCCATGGTGCGCTTGCCGGACAACCGGTCCAGCAGCCGGTCGACGGTGAGGGTCTCGGGGACCAGGAGCGGCTCGCGCATCAGTTCGGAGACCCGGGTGTGGGTGCGGCGGTGGGCGGGTATCGCCAGGACGTCCTTGATGTGCGCGGTGCCCACGACCGAGTCCAGGCTGCCGCGGTAGACCGGGAAGCGGGACAGCCCGGTCGCCCGGGTCGCGTTCGCCACGTCCTCGCAGGTGGCCTGGACCTCGAGGGCGATGACCTGGACGCGGGGCGTCATCACGTTCTCCGCGGTCAGGTCGGCGAGGTTCAGGGTCCGTACGAACAGCTCCGCGGTGTCCGCCTCCAGGGCGCCCTCCTTGGCGGAGTGCCGGGCCAGCGCGGCCAGCTCCTTGGGGCCGCGCGCCGAGGCCAGCTCCTCGGTGGGCTCCAGGCCGAGGCGGCGCACCGCGTGGTTCGCCGTGTTGTTGAGGTGGCTGATGAAGGGGCGGAAGACCGCGCTGAACAGGCGCTGCGCATTGCCGACCCGCTTGGCGACGGCCAGCGGGGAGGAGATGGCCCAGTTCTTGGGCACCAGTTCGCCGACGACCATCAGGAAGACGGTCGACAGGGCCGTGCCCAGCACCAGGGCGAGCGAGGTCGACGCCGAGCGCGAGATGCCGAGGGCCTCCAGCGGGCCCGCGATCAGCTTGGCGATCGACGGTTCGGCGAGCATGCCGACGACCAGGTTGGTGACGGTGATGCCGAGCTGCGCGCCGGAGAGCTGGAAGGTCAGGCTCCGGACGGCCTTGAGGGCGCCCGCCGCGCCGCGCTCGCCGCGCTCCGCGGCCCGTTCGAGCTCGGCCCGCTCGACCGTGGTCAGCGAGAACTCGGCCGCGACGAAGGCGCCGCAGGCGAGCGACAGCAGGATCGCCACCAGCAGGAGGAGCACTTCGGTCATCGGGTCACCTCCGTCCCATCGTCGGACAGGGGCGGGAGGAACGCGCGATGTCGTGTACTGCGCGCACTACTGGGAGGCTCGCCCATGGGCGGACGCTCACACCTTTCATCGGAGGGCCGGAAAGGGTCCGGACACGGTCCTCCAATAGTAAAGGATCGGCAAAGGTGATCAGCGTGTGAGGTGCTTCACCCACCGTCACCCGTGTTCCTCGGGCGTGTACCCGGCCGCCCGCCCGGCATGCCGCCCGGTCTCGTCGCGCACCAGCAACCACCGCGCCCCCGCGCCGGTCTCCGAGCCGTACGAACCGTTCCTTCGGCCGGCGAAGCCTTGCCCCCTCAAGAACACCGCCTACAGCGGCCTGACCCAGCGCCGCCAGTGGTCCTCGCGCTGATAGCCGGCCGCAGCCCAGGTGTGGTGGGCCCTTTCGTTGGCTTCCAGCACCATGGCGTCGACGCGCCGTCCGCCCAGGGCGGCGAAGCGTTGCTCTGCCGCCTGCAGCAGGGCGGTGGCGATGCCTTGCCTGCGGTGGTCGGGGTGTACGGCCAGTCGGTAGGCGGAGCAGCGCCATCCGTCGAAGCCGGCTATCACCGTTCCGGTGAGGAGGCCGTCGTACTCGGCGAGGAGCAGGGCTTCGGGGTCCCGTGTGATGAGCCGGGTCACTCCGTCGTGGTCGTCACTGATGCTCGTTCCTTCCGCCGCTTCGCGCCAGAACTGCAGCACGGCAGCGATGTCCGAGAGGGTGGCACACCGGATGTGAAGGTCAGTCATGCGGTGAGCCAAGCAGATGGTTCGCCTCTCTGGCGATCGGATTCTGTGCCGGGGAGTCGACATTCCGACGCCCTGGTCCTTGGGATTGCTGACTGGGCCGGTATAGGCAGTGGATCAGGAGGAGCGTCAGCCGTGAGGGCGCGCCCGCCGTCTGACTGCCCTCGGCGCCCAGGGGCTGTCGCGGCGTTGCCGACCCGGGCGTCCGACCCGTAGCTTCGCCCGGAGGGAACACGGGCGTACCAGGTGTTCCGATGGCGCGTTGCGACCGAGGAGGGGGTGCCCGTGATGTTCGACAGTGGAGCCCGGGTGCTGGACCTGCGATTTGAGATGGAGCAGCCGGCCGGTGTCCTCGCAGGGCACGCCGTGATCGTCGTGCGGCCCCCGGCCGACCTCGCCCCCGCGTCCGAGACCGTTCTGCGGCTGCGACTGTTCCGCGCTCGCATCACCTCACTGCGCCGCCGGTTGCCACCTTCTTCGGCTCTGCCGCCCGGTGGCCGGTGGGAGGACATGACCCCACGCGTGCGTGCGGAGTCGTCACACGTTCTCCATCTGCCGCTCGAAGCCGGGTCAGCTGCCGACGACGCCTCGGAGTATCACCTCTGGTGGGACATGGATCCGTCGGAACGGGATGCCGGGGCCGCGGGGGAGGTGCGGGCTCTGTTCGACGTTCGCCTCTTGGCCCGCCGCGACGCCGACGACACGGTCCTGGCTGCCGGACACATCTCAGCGGCCTGGGAAGCACCCCATCCCGTCAGGGACCTCCTGCAACTGGCCCACCTCGCTGCGCACGGCCATCTGCCCCGGCCGCTGGCCGACGCCATCGCGGACCTGGTCCGCGCCAACGGGGAACTGGTGCCCTGGTGCCGGTGCTGCGCGCTGTACCGGGAGTTGGAGGTGCTGAGGTACGCCGATCGCGTGCGAGGTCTGGCCGAGCACCACGACGCGACGGACGTCGCCCTCCTCCTCGCCCGATGGGATCCGGGCACGGACCATCCCGACCGCCCCCGCTACCGCCCTTGCCGCTGCCAACGTCTTCGTCTGGGGGCACCCCCGAACGCAGCGGAGGAGCGGCGGGTCGAGACGGGCGAGGCGTGGTGGGAGGAGAGCCAGGACCCGGCCGCCCGAGAGCGTGTCGAGGCCCGACTGCGGGAGCAGGTCGAGGTCGCCCGGTTGCGGCACCTCGCGCACCGGCACCGGACTCTCGGCGGCAGTTGACACGGGCGCCCGGAAACCGGTCGCCGTGGCGCTGCGCGGCTCACAGGGCGTGAACGGAACAGTCGCCGGCCGGCAGGGCCACCATACGGGTGGTCTGAGCGACGTCGATGCGTACGCCTGCCGTGGACCTGTCGAAGTAGACGTACGCGGCGTATCCCTCGCCCTGAGAAGTTCCCGTGCGGTAGAACTCGATTTCTTCGACCGGCTCGACGGCGACGAATGACGCGAGAAGCCCTTCCAGGAGGCAATGGGGGCATTCTTCCGCCACACGGAACCGGCGCCGCGCCGACCGGCCGTTCAGGTTCGTGGTGACCAACAGATCGCCACCGGTGTCGAGTTCCAGGCACATCCAGTGCAGCCGAGGTTCGTGGGACAGACGGTGCAGCTCCTGCTCCACCCCGGTTCTGTCGGACTCCTCGGGCGGTGTCAGCGCCCAGATTCTCTCCACCAGCCGGTCCACCCGCTCGGGGCTGTTCAGGAAGCGCAGTATCAGCAGCATCGCGACCAGGTCGGCGAGATACCACGCCATGCGCCAGCCGTGCATGTCGTCGTTGACGTAAAGCAGCACGCCGACCAGGGAGTACAACGCCGACACCAGGATGCGCCAGCGGCGTTGCCGGGCCACGCCGTAATAGGTGGCAAAGGGCACCACGGCCAGACCCAGCAGCTCCAGCTCTCTCATCCCCACCCCTCCCCCGCGCGCGGCACGCGCGAACCCGGGCTGATCATATGGGCAGTTGGCGGAGGATGGCTGTGCATCCGGCATGGGCGTTTTCAGGTCAGTGCCCGCCCAGCTCCGCGACGACCGGCGCGAACGCCTCCATGTACGGCTCCAGAACCGTCAGATACGTGAAGCCGTACCGCTCGCGCTGCGCCGGCACCTGGGCGACGATCTGGTCCACGGTGCCGACCAGCAGGATCGCCAGCTCCAGTGCCCCCTCCACGGTCGCTCCCGGTACCCGTTCCACCAGCGGCCGCACCGCGTCGGCGCGATCGTCGGTCACGGTCACCTGCTGGATGAGCAGGTTCAGTTCGGCCGGTTCCTTGCGGCCCGCGGCCAGCCGCCGGTAGCACGCCACGCTCTCCTCGAGTTCCCCGGCCCCGACCGGCAGCAGCTGTCCCGTGGTGCTGCCCGGAACCAGGCGCGCACCTGTGACCGCAGCGATGTCCGCGTGCTCGGCGGTGAGCCTCGGCATCCGGTCGCCGTCGCCGCCGATCATCAGCGGAACCCCCTGCGCGTGGGGGAGTCCGTCGGAGCCGAGCAGCCGGTCCAACTCCTCGATGGTGCGCTGCAGCTGGTCCACGCGCTCCCGCGGAGAGCCGAAGGGCAGCCCCGCCCGGTCGTGTTCGGCCCGTGGGCCCGTGCCCAGGCCGAGTTCCAGGCGGCCGCCGGTCAGCGCGGCCGTTCGGTGACCGCGGCCGCGGCGACCAGCGCCCGGAACGGGGCGATCATCCCGAGGCGGTCGGGGACCTGGATGACGTCGTAGCCGAGTTCCTCGGCGCGGCGGCACCTGGCCTGCCACTCCTCGGCGGGCGCGGAGTCGAGCAGGTTGACACCGAACGGAACGGACCGGGCATGAACTCTCCTCACCTGTAAGGGACTTGAGCCTCTGCCGCGATTCCGTCACTCGTGCGCGATGGCCGCCAGCACATTCATGCGGGAGGCACGCAACGCGGGCAGCAGGGCCGCCACGATGCCCACCACCGCGGAGCCGATCACCACCGCGACGATCGTGGTCCACGGGATCGCGAGCGCCTTCATGCCCTGCAGTGCCAGCACCTGCTGGGTGCACACGCCCCACACCAGACCGAGCGCGAGCCCGAGCACCGCCCCGAACACCGCGATCACCACCGACTCCAGCCGGATCATCCGGCGCAACTGCCGCCGGGCGAGCCCGATGGCCCGCAGCAGCCCGATCTCCCGGGTCCGCTCCACCACCGACAGGGCGAGGGTGTTGACCACGCCCAGCACCGCGATGATGATCGCCAGCCCCAGCAGCGCGTACACGAGGTAGAGCAGCACGGCGATCTGGTCGTGCACCAGCTTCTTGTAGTCGGCCTGGTCACGGGCCTGGACCTGCGGATACGGCTTGAGTGTGTGCTCCAGGTTCCTGCGCAGCTGGTCGGCGCTCGTGCCGGAGGCCTTGTTGACGTACAGCGCGGAGTCCTGCCCGCCGGGCACGTACTTCTCGACCGTCGCGATCCCGAAGAACAGCCCGCCCTGCATGCCGAAGCCCTCGGCCTGGTCCTGGTCGGTGAGGGCCCCGACCTTCAGCTCGGTCCTCAGGCCGGCCGGGAACTCGACGGGGATGGTGCTGCCCAGCCTGACGCCGTGCTTCCTCGCGAACTTGACGTCCATGCCGATGCTGCCGCCCGCCAGCGCCGCCGCCGTGTTCCCGGCCGCGTACGTCACGTGTGCGACGTCGTCGACCTTGTCGTCGTAGCCCGCGGCGGTGGTCTCGATGCGCTTGCCGTCCGGGAGACGTACGGCCACGGGTGCGAACCGCTGCCGTACGACGAGGCCGACGCCCGGTGTGGCGCGGACCTTGTCGGTGACCTCCTTGTTGAAGGGCACGAAGTTGGTGTTCTGGACGATGAAGTCGGCGCCCAGTGTCTTGTCGATCTGCTGGTCGAAGGACTTCGACATGGAGGCGCTGGCCACGGACATGCCGCCGACCAGCGCGAGACCCACCATGAGGGCGGCCGCGGTGGCGCCGGTACGGCGGGGGTTGCGCAGGGCGTTGCGCTGGCTCATACGGCCGATCGAGCCGAACAGGGCCGGGAAGGCCCCGCCCAGGACCCGGATGACCGGACGGACCAGCAGCGGGCCCGCGATCACCGTCGCGATCAGGGTCAGCACCACGCCGAGTCCCAGCAGCGAGGCCGACGAGGCGGTCTTCGTCGCCGTGGCGCAGCCGACCAGGGCCACCGCGCCGAGCGCTCCCACGACCGAGCCGACGATCGCCCGCGTCCTGAGCGGCTTGCCGATCCCGGCGATCTCGGCGTCCGCGAGCGCGGCCATCGGGGAAACGGCTGCCGCGCGCCGGGCCGGCAGATACGCGGCCACGAACGTGACGCCGACGCCCACGACGTACGCCGCCACGGGGGTGCCCCATCCGACGACCATCTCCGTGGTCTTGAGGTTCATCCCGAACACGCTCATCAGCTTGATCAGCCCGGCCGCCAGCCCGATGCCGGCCGCCAGGCCCAGCGTCGAGCCGACCAGGCCGAGCAGGAGCGCCTCGGTGAGCACGGAGCGCCGCACCTGCCGCCGGTCGGCGCCGAGGGCCCTCAGCAGGCCCAGCTCCCGGGTGCGCTGGGCGATCAGCATGGAGAAGGTGTTGACGATCAGGAAGATGCCCACCAGGACGGCGATCCCGGCGAAGCCGAGCATCACGTACTTGATGACGTCGAGGAAGCCGCCGAGGTCCGAAGCGGCCGACTTGGCCTGCTCGTCGGCGGTCTTCACGTCGTAGGCGGCGGTGTCGACCACGGCCGCGACACGGCTCTTGAGCTGGGCGTCGCTCACGCCTTTCGCCGCGTTCGCCTGGATGCTGGTGGCCTTGTCCGGCGAGCCGAGCAGTTGGGCCGCCGCCGTCTTCGGGTCGAGGAAGACCAGGGCCGCGCCCGGGTTGGTCGTGGTGAAGGTGGCGATACCGACGACCCTGACCCTGAAGGTGCCCGGCTGGGCGAGCACGGTCAGGGTGTCGCCGATCTTCACATGCTTCTTGTCGGCGGTGTCGGCGTCCAGGAGCGCCTCGCCGCCGCCCTGCGGGGCGTGACCCGAGGTCAGTTTCACGGGGCTGCGGTCGGTGAGGTACCAGTCGGAGGCGATGGTGGGCGCCCCGGTGGTGGGGCCGACCGACTTGTTCCTGCTGTCGACGACGGTGATGTTCTGGACGCTGACGTCCGCGTGGGACGAGGCGACCCCGTCGACCTTCGCGACCCGCGCCGCGAGCGAGGCGGGCACCGTCTCGGCCGCGCCGGTCGGCACCCGGGACTTGAGGTCCTGCTTCGGCTCCACGGTCACATCGGCGGAGGTGGAGTGGAAGAGCCGGTCGAAGGTGCGGGTGACCGTGTCGGAGAAGATCAGACTGCCCGCGACGAACGCCATGGACAGGATGATCGCCAGCGCGGAGAGCAGCAGCCGCCCCTTGTGGGCGAGGAAGCTGCGGAGCGTCGCCTTGAGCACGGTGTCAGTCCTCCTCGGCGGGAGCGGCGCTCTCGTCGAGGAGGCTGCCGATCACGTCGGACCCCGGGGTCTGGGGGCTTCCCCCGGTGAAGAGGCGCATGCGTTCGAGCACCGCCTCCGCCGTCGGGCGCTCCATCTCGTCGACGATCCGTCCGTCCGCGAGGAAGAGCACCAGGTCGGAGTGGGCGGCGGCGCCCGGGTCGTGGGTGACCATGACGACGGTCTGGCCGAGGGTGTCGACGGCCTCGCGCAGGAAGGCGAGCACCTCGAGCCCGGCCCGTGAGTCGAGGTTGCCGGTCGGCTCGTCCGCGAAGATCAGCTCCGGCCGGGAGGCCAGCGCCCGCGCGCACGCCACCCGCTGCTGCTGGCCGCCGGACAGCTGCGAGGGCCGGTGCTTGAGCCGGTCCCGCAGCCCGAGGGTGTCGATGACCTGGTCCAGCCACTTCTCGTCGGGCTTCTTGCCCGCGATGTCCATGGGCAGGGTGATGTTCTCGGCCGCGTTCAGCGTCGGGATGAGGTTGAAGGACTGGAACATGAACCCGATCCGGTCCCGGCGCAGCCGGGTCAGCTCGCGGTCCTTCAGCCCCGTGATCTCCGTGTCGCCGAGCCACACCTGGCCTGCCGACACCGAATCGAGCCCCGCCAGGCAGTGCATCAGCGTGGACTTCCCGGAGCCCGACGGCCCCATCACCGCGGTGAAGCGGCCGCGCGCGATGTCCACGTCCACCGAGTCCAGGGCCAGCACGGTCGTCTCGCCGGAGCCGTACGCCTTGGTCAGACCGCGGGCGCGGGCCGCGTCCCGCGCAGCAGATGTGGACAACGCTGCCTCCTCGGTGGCCGGGCACTCATGGGTGCAAAGCTAGTGTGACCGGCCGCACACCCGGTATCCCCCATGGGGCCGAGGCGGTCTCCACCGCAGGTCGTGCCACCGGTATGGGTGTAAGGGACACTCTCCACCCTCTGGATGACGTCCGCCCGCTGGACGGTCTCTTGCCGTGCTAGCACTTCAGCGCTAGCTTCACAGTATGGCGAAGACCCAGCTGAACGTGAGAGTGGACGAGGGCACGGCCCGTGCCGCCCGCGAGCGTGCTCTGGCTCGCGGCATGAGCGTCAACCGTTACATCGAGGAACTCGTGAAACAGGACACCGGGGAGGTCGGCCAGACGTTCGTCGAGGCCGCTGCCGACTTCATGAAGCAGTACGAGGCGGTCTTCGCCGAGGAGTTCGCCGGCGAGGACGACAGCACGCGCGAAGCTCGCCGCTGATCCCTTGAGCAACCTCAGCATCGATCTCGCCTGGCTTCTCATGCTTGCCGAACAGAAGACGCCCGGAGACCCCCAGGTCACCGACTGGGGGGCCCTCGTCGCGGCCGTCGCGCGCCACGAGGCCGAGATATTCGACGTCCCCGTCTACGACAACCCGCACGCACGCGCGGCGGCTCTGCTCCAACTCCTCATCCACGTACCTGCCCTGGAGCGCTCGAACGCCCTCTTCGCCTCGGCCGTCGCCTACGCCTACCTCGTCGCCAGCGGCCTCAGGGTCACCACGTCGCCGGTGCAGGTGCGCGACCTGGCCCGCCTGGTCAAGCGGGGCAACGCCACGGTGTACGACATCGCGGCGGAGCTGCGCGGCTGGACCATGTGAGCGGGGTGTCTCAGGTGGCCGCCCCGCCGGTCTCCGGCCGCCACGCCGTGCCAAGCACGCAGTACGAGGTGGGCAGCCTCGGCCCCTTCTCCGGCATCAGCATCCGCCGGTAGGGGCCGAGTTCGAACCCGGCCTCGCGCAGCGCGGCGACCGGGTCGCGGGCCAGATGGCAGCCGCCGTTGAGGGGCGGCCACAGGGTGCGGTCCAGGGCGCGCTGGGTGAAGGTCATCGCCGGTCCGCCGCCGCGGCCGTGCTCGAAGAACCGCACCACGCCGCCGGGCCGCAGCACCCGCCGTATCTCGCCGAGCGCCCGCGGCACGTCCCGCACACTGCACAGCACCAGCGAGATCACCACCGCGTCGAAGGCCTCGCTCTTGACGGGCAGTGCCTCGGCGGCACCCGGAGCGACATCCACCGGCACCTCGCAGCGGAGGGTCGCGTCCAGGGCCAACTGCCGCAGCCGGCGCTCCGGTTCGATCGCCACGACCTCCGAGACGGCCCTCGGGTAGTGCGCGAAGTTCAGTCCGTTGCCGGCGCCGATCTCGATCACCCGCCCGGACAGTCCGGACAGGAGCCGGTCGCGGACGCCGCCCATGCCCAGCCGGGTCTCGGCGGTCACGCTGATCCGGGCGTAGTAGCGGGCGAACAGCGGATGGTGCACGGGATCCCGCGCCGGCTTGGCGGCGCCGGGGGACCGTAGCGGCATGAGGACCTCCTCGGCAGGACGGGCCTACCGCGATTCTCCCCCGTACGGGCCCCGCGCATCCCCGCCCTCGCCATGTTCGCGGCGGTCACCGGCGACTCGGCCGCCGAGCCGCTCAACCGGCGACGTAGCGGATCTCCGGGTAGCGCGGTGAGGCGCCCGTGAGCACATGCGACGTGTCGGGGTGGCGGCGCAGATGGGTGTCGAAGAAGGCCCGCACGGTGGCCCGTACGCCCGCCACCGCCCTGTCGGCGGGGATCGTGCCGACCGGCAGGGGCAGCGCTCCGCCCAACTGCGGGGCGAGTGCCACGAGGTCGGTGAAGGAGAGGTGTTCGGCGTCGGCGAGGCGCAGACAGCGCCGCCAGCCGCGCAGGTTCTCCCAGAAGGCGGCCCAGGACGCGTCCTCGTTCAGGCCGTCGTGGACCGCCGTGTCCATCAGGAGGAACGGCCGGTCGAGACCGCGCCGGACCACCGGCCCGAACAAGGCGCCGTCCAGGTCGGCACCGGCCCGCACCCGCGGGTCCAGGTCCATGACGGCCGCTGCCGCCGCCCCGCCGCGGGAGTGCCCGAAGGCCCCGGTGCGGGTGAGGTCGAGGCTGCCGCGCAGGCCGCGTGGTACGGGCCGCCGCTGAGCGTCGGGGTTGCCGCCCCGGTTCAGCTCGGCCAGGCAGTCCAGCACGAAACGCAGATCGTCTGCGCGCACCGCGACCGCTCTGCGCCGGGCGTCGTCGTCGCCGTCGGGCCGGGAGAGGACGACACGGCCGTCGGGGAACTCCACCTCCCCCGAGTCGTAGGGGTGGTCGACCGTGACGACGGTGTACCCCCACGACACGAGATCCTCGACGACGAGGGTGTTGAAGGTGCGGTCCGCGGCATAGCCGGGCGAATAGAGGAGCACGGGACGGTGGCCGCCCCTGGCCGGCGCCGAGTCCGCCGTGTGCGTCGCGGGCAGGGTGAAGCCGTCCAGGGCGCCCCCGTAACGCGCCTTCAGCGCACGCTCGGCGCCTGTCGGCAGCCACGGCAGCATCGTGCGGCCGTGCACCTCGGCCGCCGGATAGGTCACGGTCACCATCAGCTCGCGCGGCTGCCCCGGCTCCGACCACGGGTCGGATCTCGACGGGTCGATCAGATGCAACTCCACAGCAGCCACCGGCGCGGGCCCGGTCGGCCCGGCGAGGTGGAGAGGCAGCGAACCGGCCGTCGGCGAAGCGACGGCAGGGGACACCACGGCTCCGGCGACAACTGCTCCCAGGCCACCGGCCAGCAGGACACGGCGAGTTGGGCGAAGGGGAGGCATTGCGCTCCTTCCAGCTGATCGTCAAGTCCCCTGGACTGTAGGTCATTTGCTCGACCGGCCCGCCAATGGGACCGCTCCTCGGCAGTCAGCCCGCGGCGCGGTCGTGCCCTTCGCCGCACCCGTGGCGCGAGAGTCGAAGGCTCACTCGAATGGCGTACGTGATGCCAATTGTCATGATTTCAATACAGGCTGTAGCTATGTCCGGGAAATACGCTGCCCTTCGCGAGCGTGTGGACACGCCGCGTCACGACGGTTCACTCGAGGAACGACGAAGGGCGTCGACATGACAGACCCAGGCCGCTCAGTGCGGCGTCCATCCCGGATCGTTCTGGGTTCGCTCGCCGCTGCGGCCGCACTGCTCGCGGCCGGGCTCCCGCAGTCGGCGCCCGCCGCCGCGGCGCCGGCCACCTCCGCGCTCACGGCTGCCGCCGCGGACGGCGGTGCCCCGACGGACGAGGTCAGCACGCTCTCCACGGGATGGCAGACGCCCTGGGAGATCAAGTTCATGCCGGACGGAAGCTCGGCGCTGGTGACCGAGCGGCTCACCGCCCAAGTCTACCGCCTCGACCGGGACGGGCGTAAGACACGGGTCGGCGAAGTGCCGAACACCGTCCCCGAACCCTATGACGACGGCCCCGGCGGTCTGTTGGGTGTCGCCCCGTCCCCGAGCTGGAACGGCACGACCGACAAGCAGGTGTTCTTCGTGCACACCTCGAAGACCCGGACCCAGGTCGTGAGCATGGACTACGACGGCAGTTCGCTGTCGAACTACAAGGTGGTGCTCGGCGGAATCAAGCGGGTCGGCAACCACAACGGCGGCCAGATCGCCTTCGGTCCCGACGGCTACCTCTACGTCACCACCGGCGACGCCTACCAGCCGAAGCTCGCGCAGGACAAGAAGTCGCTCAACGGAAAGATCCTCCGCATCACCAGGACCGGTGCGGCGGCCCCCGGCAACCCGTTCGGCACCCGCGTCTACAGCTACGGCCACCGCAACCCGGAGGGCCTGGCCTGGGACCGCAACGGCCGCCTGTGGGAGACGGAGGTCGGCGACCAGACCTGGGACGAGATCAACCTGATCAAACCGGGCGCCAATTACGGCTTCCCCGCCTGTGAGGGCGCCTGCGACGTCAAGGGCATGACCACCCCGAGGGTCGTCTTCCACCCCGAGTGGGGCGTGCCCGCCCAACTCGCCATCGTGGACAACGTGATCTACGTGACGTCGCTGCGCGGCAAGCGGCTGTGGCGCATCCCGATCGACGGGGACAGCGAGTTCACCGGCACGCCGGTCGACTTCTACCCCGGCCGGTTCGGCCGTCTGCGCGCCATTGCCAAGGTGCCCGGCGCTGACGAACTGTGGGTGGGCACCAGTGACCTCGGATACGGCAAGGACAGAATCCTCCGCGTCTCCCTCAAGTGACCCTCCCTGCACCCCAGAAATCCCACCGGAGAGGACGTATCACCATGAACGAAGCCACGGAGCAACTCAAGCCGGTCGAGCAGATCGCCTCGCGCGAAACGGACGGGGCCGGCTGGCAGACGCCCGCCTACGAGGTCGTCGACACCGCGCTCGAGGTCACCGCCTACTCGCTCAGCTCCCGCTAACCGACGCCATGCAACTGCTGGTACTCGGCACCGCCGCCGGCGGCGGCATCCCCCAGTGGAACTGCGCGTGCCCCGGATGCTCCGGGGCACGCGCCCACCCGGGCCGACGCCGCCGCCATGCCTCCCTCGCCGTACGGACCGACGACGGCCGCTGGTACATCGTCAACGCGACACCCGACATCGGCGACCAGATCGAGTCCCGGCCCGAACTCCACCCGGGGCCGGGCCCCCGGCAGACGCCGCTCGCCGGGCTGGTCCTGACCGACGCCGAACTCGACCACACCCTGGGCATCGCACGGCTGCGCGAGGCGGACGCCCTCGAGGTGATCTCGACGGCCCCGGTCCGGCGGGCGCTCCTGGACCGTCTGCACCTGGGCGACGTACTGGCTCCGTACACCTCCCTCACCTGGCGGGAGCTGCCGCCGCGCGGCGCCGAACCGCTGGACCGCGACGCCTCTGGCCTGCAGATCAGCGGCATCCCGGTGTCGGGCAAGCGCCCGCGGTACGCCGCCGACGCCCCGGACGACGACGCATGGGTCGTGGCGCTGCGCCTGTACGACCCGGCCTCCGGCGCCACCGCGCTCTACGCACCCGCCCTGGCCGCCTGGCCGGACCGCTTCCAGCAGGCCGCCGCCGAGGCCGACTGCGTCATCGTGGACGGCACCTTCTGGGACGACGAGGAGCCCCGCCGCACGGGAATCTCCGAACGCACCGCCACCGGCATGGGCCATCTGCCCATCGAGGGACCGGACGGAACCGCCGAACGCCTGGCACGCCTCTCCGCCCGCTGCCTCTACACCCACCTCAACAACACCAACCCCCTCGTCGACCCGGCCGCGCCCCAGCACAAGCGGCTCGCACGGCTGGGCCTCGAGGTGGCGTACGACGGGATGGTGATCGACCCATGAGCACGACAGCACTGAACACGACCGCACGGAACACGGCACCCGACCCGCTCGCGGACCCCTGGCGTCCCGCCGAGTTCGAGGCACGGCTGCGCGCGGTGGGGGAGGAGCGGTACCACGACAGCCACCCCTTCAACCTCCGTATGCACAGCGGCGATCTCAGCCAGGACGAACTGCGCCGCTGGATTGTCAACCGCTTCCACTACCAGCGCCACATCCCTGTCAAGGACGCCCTGATCACGGCCAAGCTGGACACCCCGGTGCTGCGCCGGATGTGGTTGCGCCGCATCCAGGACCACGACGGCCAGCAGGACCGCGAGGGCGGTCTCGACCGGTGGCTGCGGCTCGGTGAGGCGGCCGGCCTGCCCCGTGAGACGCTGCTCGCCGGCGACGGCGTACTGCCGGGCGTACGCCTTGCGGTCGACGGATACGTCAACTTCTGCCGGCTGCGCACGCCCCTCGAAGCCGTCGCGGCGTCACTGACGGAACTGTCCGCCCCGGATCTGATGCGCACCCGCATCGAGGCCTTCCAACGCCACTACCGGTGGATCGAACCCCAGGGCCTCGCCTACTTCCGCACCCGGGTCTCCCAGGGCAGGCGCGACAGCCGCGAGGCCCTCGACCTGGTGCTCGGCTGGGCCCGCAGCCGGGAGGACCAGGAGCGGGCCCTGGCGGCACTGCGCTTCAAGTGCGACGTCCTGTGGTCGCTGCTGGACGCCGTGGACCAGGCGGGCCGCCGGGAGCAGGGGTGAGTCCGGCGTCGGTGACCGACTGGCGGCCCGCGCCGGCACCCGCCGTTCTCCTGCGGCACGACCGCACCCGGGACACGGACCTGCTGCTCCTTCCCGAACGTGTCGTCGTGCTGCAGGGCCGGGCCGGCGCGGTCGTCGCCCTGTGCGACGGCGCCCGGAGCGTGCGCGACATCGTCGACGAACTGTCCGAACGCTTCCCGGCCGCCCCCGTGGCCACCGACGTCCCTCCCTTCCTCGAACGGCTCCGCAAGGAGGGCTGGCTGCGATGACCCTCACCGATCCGACCGCCCCCGCCCCTCGGGCGCCCGCGCCGGCCCGGCCCTGGGCGGTGCTGGCCGAACTCACCCACGCCTGCCCGCTGCACTGCGGGTACTGCTCCAACCCGCTGGAGCTGACCCGGCGTTCGCGTGAGCTGACCACAGGGCAGTGGGCGGACGTGATGCACCAGGCCGGCGGGTTCGGCGTGGTCCACACCCATCTCTCGGGCGGTGAGCCGCTGCTGCGCCGGGACCTGGAGCAGATCGTCGCCGCGGCCGAGGCCGCCGGGATCTACACCCAGCTGGTCACCAGCGGTGTGGGCCTGGACCGGGAGCGGCTCGGCGCGCTCACCGCCGCCGGGCTGCGCAGCGTCCAGCTGTCGGTGCAGCACGCCGATCCGCGCGCCTCGGACCGGATCGCCGGACGTCGTTCCTTCGGCGAGAAGGAACGGGCCGCCGCACTCGTACGGGCCGCGGGCCTGCCCCTGGGCCTCAACGTCGTCCTGCACCACGAGAACCTCGACGCGATCGACGCCGTCGTCGAACTGGGCCTGTCCTGGGGCGTGGACCGCATCGAACTGGCCAACGCGCAGTTCTACGGCTGGGGGCTGCTCAACCGCGCCGCCCTGCTCGCCACGCCCGAGCAGCTCACCCGGGCCAGGGACGCCGTCGAGCGGTGGCGGGAGCGGCTCACGCCGGACGGCCCCGAGCTGGTCTGGGTCGTCCCCGACTACTTCGACGGTGCGGCCAAGCCGTGCATGGGCGGCTGGGGCGCGGTCTCGCTCACCATCACCCCGGACGGCACCGTCCTGCCCTGCCCGGCCGCGGCCTCGCTGCCGGACCTGGACCCGCCGAACGTCCGGGACCATCCGCTGGCCTGGATCTGGGACCACTCCCCGGCCTTCAACCGCTACCGCGGCACCGACTGGATGGCCGACCCCTGCCGCAGCTGTCCCCGCCGGGAGGAGGACCACGGCGGCTGCCGCTGCCAGGCCTACGCCCTGACGGCCGACGCAGCCCGCACGGACCCCGCCTGCCGACTCTCCCCCGACCACGGGCTGATCCGGGCACTGACCGACGACAGCACCAACGGCCGACCGGCAATCAGGCGGCGGGCACCGGTCCGACCCGGGATCGCGCGGCAGCTGCCCTGATCGAGGCGTGAGCACGGGCCGACGACTATGTTGGCCCCATGTACTCGGCGCAGGTCTCACGGCATGTGCAAGCCCCGCCTTCGGCGGTCTACCGGGCTCTGCTGGACGCGGACGCGATCGCCGAATGGCGCGTGCCGGACGGTATGAGCAGCCACGTGCACGAATTCGACGCACGCGAAGGCGGGCGCTTCCGCGTCTCGCTCACCTACGACGCGCCGGTCGGCACCGGCAAGTCGGCCGCGCACACCGACACCTACCACGGCCATTTCGCGAAGCTCGTACCGGACGAGCAGGTCGTCGAGGTGCTCGAGTTCGAGACCGCGGACCCCGCGCTGCGGGGCACGATGACGATGACCACCACGCTCACCGCCGCGGACGGCGGCACCGACGTCCTCATCGTGCACGAGGGGATCCCCGATGCCGTGCCGGCCGCCGACAACGAGACCGGCACGCGCATGGCCCTGGCGAACCTCGCGCGGCTCGTCGAGGCGGACGAGCGCTCCGGCTGAGTCAGCGGGGCAGCGGCTCTACGGCGCCTCCCGGCCACGGAACGCCTCCGCGTCCCAGGTCCCGTCCAGCCGCGGTGCCAGCCAACTCGGCGCACTCGTACGGAAGCCGGCGGCCGGCAGTGAGCCCGCCCCGGCGGGCAAAGCGCCCAGCAGCGGCGCGCCCGCCACCTCCGGCAGGTCCGCCACGTTGCAGCGGGAGGCAAGGTCGGGGGAGTGGGGCCAGCTGCCGATCACGATCCCGGCCAGGCCGAGCCGGCGGGACCGGAGTTCACGTGCCGTCAGCTCCGTCGTGTTCAGCGTCCCCAGGCCCGCCGACGCCACCACCAGCACCGGCGCCCTCAGCAGCTCCGCCGCGTCCGCCAGCGTCCCGCCCTCCTGGTCGAAGCGGACGAGCAGCCCGCCCGCCCCCTCCACCAGCACCAGGTCGTGCTCGGCGGCCAGCTTGGCGGCGGCCTCCGCGACGTCCTGCGGACGCACCGGGGTCATCCCCGCCCGCCGGGCCGCCGTCGCCGGCGCCAACGGCTCGGGATAGCGGGCGATTTCGGCCGTCGTCACGCCACCCGCGAGCCGGGCGGCCTCGGCGGCGTCCCCGGGCTCGTCCGGCCCCACGCCCGTCTGCGCGGCCTTCAGCACGGCCACCGACCGGCCGGCCGCGAGCGCGCAGGCGGCGACCGCGGCGGTCGTGACCGTCTTGCCGACCTCCGTACCGGTACCCGTGATCACCAGGATCGTCATGCCGTTCTCATCCCTCCCGCGCCGCCGCGCACACCGCGCGCGCGATCCGTGCCACGTCGGCGTCCCCGGTGACGTACGGCGGCATCGTGTAGATCAGGTCGCGGAACGGCCGCAGCCACACGCCCTCGCGCACGGCCGCGTCCGTCGCCGCCTTCATGTCGACGGCGTGGTCCAGCTGCACGACCCCGATGGCGCCGAGGACCCGTACGTCCTGCACGCCCGGGAGGTCGAGGGCCGGTGCCAGCCCGTCCCGCAGTCCCGTCTCGATCCGTTTGACCTCGCCGAGCCAGTCCTGGCCGAGCAGCAGCTCGATCGAGGCGCAGGCGACGGAAGCGGCCAGGGGGTTGCCCATGAAGGTCGGGCCGTGGGCCAGGACGGGCACCTCGCCCTGTGAGATGCCGTCGGCCACGCGGGACGTGCACAGGGTCGCCGCCATCGTCAGATAGCCGCCGGTCAGCGCCTTGCCCACACACATCACGTCCGGCGTCACGGCCGCGTGGTCGGCCGCGAACAGGGCGCCCGTGCGGCCGAACCCGGTCGCGATCTCGTCGAAGACCAGCAGCACGTCATGCGCGTCGCACGCCTCCCGCAGCACCCGCAGATACGCGGGGGAGTGGAAGCGCATCCCGCCCGCGCCCTGGACCACGGGCTCGACGATCACGGCGGCCAGTTCGTCGGCGTGCCGCTCGATCGCCGAGCGCAACCGCTCCGCGTACGACTCCTCGTACTCGGCCGGGGGCGCGTCCACGAACACCTGGCGCGGCAGCACCCCGCTCCACAGCTCGTGCATCCCGCCCTCGGGGTCGCACACCGACATGGGCTGCCAGGTGTCGCCGTGATAGCCGCCGCGCCAGGTCAGCAGCCGCTGTTTGCCGGGGCGGCCCAGTGAACGCCAGTACTGAAGGCACATCTTGGCCGCGACCTCGACCGACACCGACCCGGAGTCGGCGAGGAAGACATGCTCCAGACCGTCGGGCGACATGCCGACAAGGTGCTTTGCGAGCCGGACGGCGGGCTCGTGGGTGAGCCCGCCGAACATCACATGGCTCATCCGGCCGAGCTGCTCGCGCGCGGCCTCGTTGAGCACCGGGTGGTTGTAGCCGTGGATGGCCGACCACCAGGACGACATGCCGTCGACCAGTTCGCCCGAGCCGTCCGCGAGCCGCAGCCGTACCCCGCTCGCCGATTCGACGACGAGCGGTTCGACGCGGCCGGGCATGGGCCCGTACGGATGCCAGACGTGCCGCCGGTCGAGCTCCAGAAGTTCGGAGACGGGCAGGTCAGGCATTGGGCGCGAGGTCCGTGCCGACGCCGCGGTGGCGCATGGCGACCAGGTCGGTGCGGGGCTCGGCCGCGGGCGCCGGGGCAGCCGTACCGCAGACGCCGCCGTCCGCGTGCGAACCGCACCCGCCGTCCTGGTGGGAGCCGCAGCCCGCCCCGGCGTGCGAACCACAGCCGCCGCCCGACGTGACCCGGTGCTCCGGCAGCGTCACCTCGCCGGCGCCCTCCACCTCGAAGCCGGCGTCCGCGATCATCTCCAGGTCGGCCTTGCCGGCCTGGCCCTCGCTGGTCAGGTAGTCGCCGAGGAAGATCGAGTTGGCCAGGTTCAGGGCCAGGGGCTGCATGGTGCGCAGATGCACCTCGCGGCCGCCGGCGATGCGCACCTCGACGTCCGGGCACACGAACCGCACCATCGCCAGGATCCGCAGGCAGCGCTGCGGGGTGAGGTGCCACTCCTTGGCGAGCGGGGTGCCCTCCATCGGGATCAGGAAGTTCACCGGCACCGAGTCCGGGTCCAGCTCGCGCAGCGAGAAGACCACGTCCACCAGGTCCTCGTCGCTCTCGCCCATGCCCGCGATCAGACCGGAGCAGGCGGACAGACCGGCCGCGTGCGCCTTGTTCACGGTGTCCACCCGGTCGGCGTACGTGTGCGTGGTCGTGATGTCCCCGTACGTCGCCTCGGACGTGTTCAGGTTGTGGTTGTAGGCGTCCGCGCCCGCCTCGCGCAGCCGCTCGGCCTGGCCCTCGGAGAGCAGACCGAGACAGGCGCACACCTCGACGCCCTCGTTCTGCTCCTTGATCGCCTTGATGGTGCCGGCGACCCGGTCCACGTCCCGGTCGGTCGGCCCGCGCCCGGACGCCACCAGGCACACCCGCTTGGCGCCACCCGCAAGACCGGCCGCCGCGGCCTGCGAGGCCTCGTCCGGCTTGATCCAGGTGTACTTCAGGATGTCGGCCTTGGAACCGAGCCGCTGGGAGCAGTACGAGCAGTCCTCCGGACACAGTCCGGACTTCAGGTTGACGAGGTAGTTGAGTTTCACCCGTCGGCCGAACCAGTGCCGGCGCACCTTTCCGGCCGCGGCCACCACATCGAGCACGTCGTCGTCGGAAGTGGCGAGGACGGCCAGAGCTTCCTCGCGGGTCGGCAGCTCGCGCCGAAGCCCCTTGTCCACCAGCGTGTTCAGCAGGTCCATGAGAGCCGATCCTGTCTTACGGAAGCGCTCCCGGCCAAGGAGAGAATGAACAACAGGGACACTTCGTCGTGTGTGTATTGCCACACCATGGGGTGCGACCGGTCCGGCTAGTGTCTGTCCACTGCCTACAAAAGCCCCGGAGGAGTCATGGCGTTCGGCTGGATCGACGAACAGGCGCGGCTGCGGCGCCGCGCCGGACTCGTACGGACCCTGCGCCCGCGGCCGGCCGACTCCCCGCTGCTGGACCTCGCGAGCAACGACTACCTGGGCCTGACCCACCATCCGGCCATTGCCGAGGGTGCGGCGGAGGCCGCGCGGACCTGGGGCGGCGGCTCGACCGGCTCTCGACTGGTCACCGGTACGACGGAACTCCACACCGAGCTGGAGCACGAGCTCGCCGACTTCTGCGGCTTCGAGGCGGCACTCGTCTTCTCCTCCGGCTACGCGGCCAACCTCGCCGCGGTCACCGCGCTGGCCCCGCACGGTTCGCTGATCGTCTCCGACGCGGGCAACCACGCCTCCCTCATCGACGGCTGCCGGCTGGCCCGGGGCACCACCCAGGTCGTCGGACACGCCGACCCGGAGGCGGTGCGCAAGGCGCTGCAGACACACGAGGACAGTGCGGCGACCGCCGTCGTCGTCTCCGACACGGTCTTCTCGGTCGACGGCGACGCGGCCCCGCTGGCCGAGCTGGCCGCCGTCTGCCGGGAGCGCGGCGCGGGACTGCTGGTCGACGACGCGCACGGCCTCGGCGTCCTCGGCGACGGCGGCCGCGGCGCCCCGTACGCGGCGGGCCTCGCGGGCGCCGACGACGTGGTCGTGACCGCCACGCTGTCCAAGTCGCTCGGCAGCCAGGGCGGAGTCGTCCTCGGCCCCGCCCGGGTCATCGACCACCTCGTCAACGCGGCCCGCACCTTCATCTTCGACACGGGCCTCGCGCCCGCCGCCGCGGGCGCGGCCCTGGCGGCACTGCGACTGCTGCGCCGCGAGCCGGAGCGTGCGGCACGCGCGCGTGCCGTCGCCGCCGAACTGCACGCACGCCTGACCGCCGCGGGTCACGAGGCGGTACGACCGGACGCCGCGGTGGTCTCCGTGCGGGCTCCGTCCCCGGAGGGGGCCGTGCAGTGGGCGGCCGACTGTCGTACGGCAGGCCTCGCCGTGGGCTGCTTCCGTCCTCCTTCCGTGCCCGACGGCGTCTCAAGGCTCAGGCTGACCGCCCGCGCGGACCTCTCCGAGGCGCAGATCGAACGCGCTGTACGTGTGATCGGCGAGACGCGACCATGAGTCGGCGTGACACGGCCGTGTGCCGCACGATGTGGAACTGATCGGAACTGACCAGGCCGATCGGGACGGTCAGGACCTGAATGCGGCCGTGAAGTCCGTCCAGCTCTCGGGGGAGAGGAGCAGGGCGGGCCCGGCCGGGTCCTTGGAGTCGCGCACGGCGAGCAGCCCGGCCCAGGGGCCGGAGAGCGGCCGTGCCGTCTCGACGCAGTTGTTCGCACCCGTGCTGTAGCTGCTGCGCAGCCACTGCACGTCATGCAGATCGGTACTGGAAGGTACGTTCCGAGGCAGTGCTGACATGGTGCCTCCTTACGCGCCGGCACCTATCCCGGCGATGTAATCCAACGAGTCCTCGGGCGAAAGGGCGTGGATCTGAAGGGCGTTGAAGGCCTCGGTGTAGGCCCGGAGGTCTTCTTTCCGTTCGAGGTAGAGGCTACTCGTCAAGTGGTCGAGAACAACCACGTCCAGATCGGAAGTGCTCGAAAATGAGAAGATTACGAAAGGTCCAGTGACGCCGACATGTGCCCCGGCAGCGAACGGCAGTACCTGAAGCCGCACTTGAGGCAGCCGCGCCGCCTCCAGGAGCCGCTCGAGCTGCTGCTTCATGACGTCGGGGCCGCCGATCTCCCGGCGCAGCACCGCCTCGTCCAGTACCGCGCTCAGCTCCAGCGGCGGATCCGAACGCAGTACGTCCTGCCTGGCCAGCCGCACCTCGACCAGGGCGTCCAGCCGTTCGTCGTCCAGCCCGCCGACCGCCGCCCGGGTCACCGCACGTGCATAGGCGGGCGTCTGGAGCAGGCCGGGCACGACGGACGTCTCCAGCGTGCTCATCGCGCTCGCCTGGGACTCCAGACTGATGAAATCGCGGTAGGTCGGCGGCAGTACCCCGCGATAGGCGTGCCACCAGTGATGCCGGCCGCCTCCCTCGTCGGAGCCCGCCAACACCAGGAGCAATTCACGGAGTTGGCCGTCCGCCACGGCGTAGGCGTCCAGGAGTAACCGCACATCGGCCGGTTTCACCCCGCTGGCGCCGGTCTCGATCCGGCTCACCTTCGACTGGTGCCAGCCCACGAGCCGGGCGGCCTCACCACTGGTGAGCCCCGCGCTCGTGCGCAACGCACGCAGTTCGGCGCCCAGTTTCCGGCGGCGCACCGCGGGACCGTGTTGCATGCGCTTCTCCTTACTCCTTCCGTGCCACCCAAATACGGTCTCCCGTCGCAGAGTTCACCGCTTTGAGGGACAGATATATGCATATCTTGGTGGATCGCC
Organism: Streptomyces sp. NPDC049541; assembly: GCF_044465725.1. NCBI lineage: Bacteria > Bacillati > Actinomycetota > Actinomycetes > Kitasatosporales > Streptomycetaceae > Streptomyces > Streptomyces sp. NPDC049541. The sequence goes on from NZ_JBITLY010000002.1 coordinate 169,723, forward strand.
ACCCGTGACGGGCGCGGTAATGGCAGTCTGGCGACGAAGCACCAGTCCGGGACCGTACTCGAACCATCCGCTCCGTGTCGGACTCCGGTCCCGTGGGAAAGGGACGACCTCGCCATGGCAGACCATTTGGAAGCATCCGTCACTCTGCCGAGCGATCCCGCCTCGGTCTCCGCGGCCCGCGGCTTCGTGGTCACCACGCTGGCCGAGTGGGGACTGCCGGCGGACACGGAGGCCGCCGAGACCATCCGCCTCGTCGTCTCCGAACTCGCCACCAACTCGGTACAGCACACCTTCGGTCAGTCACCCACCTTCACGGTGGACATCGAACTCCACCGTGACGAGCAGCTCCGCATCGGTGTCACCGACAGCCATCCCCGTTTCCCCAAGCGCCTGCCCGCCGCGGTGCAGCAGGACAACGGCCGGGGGATGGTGATCATCCGCTGGCTGGCTGCGGAATGCGGTGGCCGACTGCATGTCCGCCCCACGCGCGAGGGCGGCAAGACGGTCACCATCGAACTCCCGTGGACCGTACCGGCCCAGCCGGTGACGGCAGCGGGGCAGCAGGAGCCGTAGTCGCTCAACCGTGCCCGGCAACTGCGCCCGGGAGCGCTCCGGTGCCGCTTGATGCCCCGCGGGGGCGGCGGCGTGTCAGGTTGCCGTCGCCCCCGCGGGAGAGTCAGCTGACCCGGCCGTACCACACGCTGGACGTCCAGATCTTCTGCAGCTTGACGACGTCCCCGGTCTTCGGGGCGTGCCAGATCTTCCCCTTCCCGGCGTAGATGCCGACGTGGTAGACGTTGGAGCCCGAGTGGAAGAACACCAGGTCTCCGGCCTTGCGGCTCTTCGCGGAGATGTGCTTCGTCTTGTTGTACTGCTGGGCCGCCGTACGGGGCAGGGTCTTGCCCGCCTTCTTGAACGAGTACAGCGTGAGCCCTGAGCAGTCGAACCGGCGCGGCCCCGAGGCGCCCCACTTGTACGGGGAACCCTTTTTGGAAGCCGCGATCTGGAGTGCCTTCGTCGCCATGGTGGCTGCCGAGGCGTCGGAGGCGACACCCGGGACCACGATGGAGCCGCCCACTGCGGCGATGGTGAGGGCCGAGGCCGTACCGGCCCGGACCATCAGCGACGGGACACGATTGAGCGCAGTCATGCGCAACCCTTCGTCAGCCGCCTGTGAAGGATGACCTGTCGGATTCGGGCTGGCGAAGTTGCCCGGCCGCTGACGCGGCTTCACCCCAAGGGCTGCTCGACCCGGTCATGGCGTGACCGTTCCGGCGACCCGTCTTGCTTGGGTCCTCCACTCCTGCCGATCCACTCCTGTCGACCGGTCATCCGGGCGGCGGCAGGACTCGGCGTCCGCCCGGATCGCCCCGCCGCTGCGGCGGGGGCTTGTCGTCAGACAGGGATCTTCACCCATACAAGTCCGAAAATCCCAATGGAACCGGGGGTTTGTGTCGTTACTCACCACTCACCCGTTCGGGTGGACACCCCTGTGTTCGAGGGCGCGTTGAGGCCCCCGGGGAGGCTCGGACCAGCACCGGAGCACCAGAAGCCGGTCTCGGGGCGGGCGCCTTGCGCAACCCTGACGGTCGCGAAAAAGGAGCCGCGACTACGCCGAATGGGGGTACCTCTTTTGGTCCGTTTGACCTCCGGTCCGGACGCTCCGCCGACAGAACGGAAGGTCCGGACCGGCCGTACATGCGTCAACTGCCGGACTCGGGCGGCACCGTGACCCGGGCGGTGCGCCGCTCCCCGTCGAGCACCCGCAGAGCGCGCCCCAGCGTCGGGGCGTGCAGTTCCGTCTCGCCCCGCTGGTGCATCAGCGCCAGGGCGTCGCGCAGCTGGGCCGCCTTGCTCACCAGCGCCTGCGCGGCCCGCAGCCCGCGGTACGTGTCGCCGTGCTGCGCCGGATTGATGCGGCCGAGCAGGTCGACCACGTCGAGGTAACGGTCGATCAACTCGCCCTCGGCGCGGGTGAGGGCGGGCAGCGGTGGAAGTTCGGGTGGGAGCACCGGCCGCTCACCGCCCGGTGGGCGGGGCGAGGGTGGCCTTGCGGCTGGGGATGATCCGGTCCACCAGGCCGTATTCCACGGCTTCTTGGGCGCTCAGGATCTTGTCCCGCTCGATGTCCGCCGCGACTTGCTCCGGGCTGCGTCCCGTGTGCCGTACGAGCATCTCCTCCAGCCGGGATCGCATCCGGCCCAACTCAGCGGCCTGGATGGCCAGATCGCCGGCCTGCCCCTCGACGGGCTCGGCCAGGAGCGGCTGATGGATCACCACGCGCGCGCCCGGCAGCGCGAACCGCTTGCCCGGCGTGCCCGCCCCGAGCAGCACCGCGGCGGACGAGCCGGCCTGCCCCAGGCAGATCGTCTCCACGTCGCAGCCGACGTACTGCATGGTGTCGTAGATCGCCGACATCGCGGTGAACGAGCCGCCGGGGGAGTTGATGTAGAGCGAGATGTCCTGGTCCGGGGCCTGGTACTCGAGGTGCATGAACTGGGCCATCACATCGTTCGCCGAGGTGTCGTCGATCGGCGTCCCGAGAAAGACGATCCGCTCCTCCAGCAGCTTGGAGTACGGATCCATCGTCTTGGTGCCGGAGCTGGTGCGCTCGGTGAACTCGGGCAGGACGTAACGGGCGGACGGTCGGGTCATCGGTACCCCTCCTTCTGCGTCTGTAAAAAATGTACAGGACGTACATGACGTTATGATGGGGGTATGGCCTACGAGATTCCGGTGACGCAAGCCAGGGCTGAGCTCGCCGATCTGATCAACCGGGTGGTGTACGGCGGTGAGCGCGTCGTCGTGACACGGCACGGAAAGCCCCTCGTCGCCCTGGTCTCCGCCGCTGACCTGGAGCGACTGGAGGAGCTGCAGGAAGTCCCGGAGCCCGCCGAGGAACAGGTGATCAGCGCGGTCTCCACGGTCCGGGAGGTGGCGTCCGCTCCCCGCGAACAGCAGCGCTTCGGTATCGCGGCGCACCACCGCGGGACCGGCGCCTCCTAGGCGACGCAAAGACCGTGCGCCCCCGTCCGCTGCAGCGGGGGTGCACGGTCGCTCGGTGCTACGGAGGGTCAGCCGACGGGGGCGAGGTTCCGCTCTGCGGCGGGCGCGGCGGTCTTCGTCCGCACCTTGAGGGCATGGCCGAGCAGTACGGCGCCCAGGCCCACGAGAGCCCACCAGGTGAGGGTCAGGGCGGGGCCGGTCGCTGCCGCGCCGTCGAAGAACGACACCGAGCGGAGCAGGGTCGTCCCCGCGCCCGGCGGCAGCCACTGGCCGATCGTGCCGACCGGCTCGGGCAGCAGCTGCGGGGCCGAGGGTGCGCCCGAGAAGGGGTTGCCGAACAGCATCACGGTGCCCGCGGCGATCCCGATGCCCGCCTGTCCGAACAGCGCGCCGAGCCCTGCGACCGCGGCGCTCACGGCCAGCGTCGCCAGGCCCAGTACGCCGGCCTCCGCCCACCAGTCGCCGGTGAGCACCCCGAGCCAGCTGTGCGCGATACCGGCCGCGGCCGCGCCGACCAGCGATGCGGCCCCGATCAGCGCGGCCACGGCGCGCGGACCGCGCAGTCCCGTCATGGTCACCACCGAGCCGGCCGCGATCCCGGCCAGGGCCAGCGGCAGCACGCTGGCGCTGAGGGCCGCACCGCGAGGGTCGTTCGCCGGGGCGGCCACGACGTCGACCGTACGGATCTGTGTGCCCTCGGCGGCCGCGTGCCCGGCCACCGCCTGCCGCAGCAGCTGGGCGACGGTCGGGCTCGCGGCCGAGGCGGTGAGCAGCTCGGGGCCCTGGGGCGTGACGACGACCGCGCCGTATACGGTCCGGTCCTCGATGGCGTCCCGGGCGGCGGCCTCGTCGGCGTAGCGGTGGATCTCGAACGCGCCCTTGTTCTGCTCCAGTTGCCTCTCCACCTGGGCCGTCGCGGCCGTGGGGCCGGCCACGCCGAGCGGCAGGTCGCGGGGTGCGGTACGCGCGGCGGGCCAGGCGAAGGCCCACAGTGCCAGGGCGGCGAGCAGCGGGACAAGGACGAGGACCGCGATCGGGCCGCGGGTTCGTGTCCTTGCGGGGGTGGTGGACGTGGCGGACATGGCTTCCTCTCCGGACGGAGTTAAAAAGAAGGATCGTTCGTTTTAGGTGTGCCGCCACCGTCCTGCCATCCGGGGCCACTTGTCAAGAAGGAACGTTCGTTTTACTTTGGGACCATGGCCCGTGTATCCCAGGAACACCTCGACGCCCGCCGCCGGCAGATCCTCGACGGCGCCGCACTGTGCTTCGCACGCAACGGCTTCCACGCCACGTCCATGCAGGACGTCCTGAAGGAGGTCGACCTCTCCGCGGGCGCCGTCTACCGCTACTTCAGCGGCAAGGAGGAGCTGATCGCCGCGATCGTCGCGGAAGTGCTCGGCCAGGTCCACAAGGCCTTCGAGGAGGAGGCCCGCACCAGCCCGCCCCCGCTTCCGGACCGCCTGGTGTCCTCGGTGCTCGGCCGTGTGCTCGCGGCCAAGGAGTCACTGACCGTGGACGGGCGGCCCGCCTTTCCGGGGCTCGTCGTCCAGGTGTGGGCGGAGACCCTCCGCAACGAGGAACTCGCGGTCCTGCTGCGTGAGGGCTACGGCGCGGTGCGGGAGACCTGGGGGCGGATCGTCGAGTCGTACCAGGAAGCCGGGATGATGCGGTCGGACGTGTCCCCGGACGACGTGGCCCGCACGATGATGGCGGCCGTCATGGGCTTCCTCGCGCAGCAGGCCCTGTTCGGGCCCGCTTCCGGCGACGTCCTGCGCGATGGTCTACGTGCGTTGATGAGCGTGCAGGATCACAGCTCGGTTAACTTGCTTGAAACTCGGTCCAACTAGCCTGCCGATCCACGCCACCAGGGACTTTGCCCCGTGGCTGCGGCAACCGGACCCCGCACGGTCCGGGCGAGGACTGTGAGGTGGGACGTGCAACTGACCCCGCACGAGCAAGAGAGGCTGCTCATCCATGTGGCGGCCGACGTCGCCGAGAAGCGCCGGGCCCGCGGGCTCAAGCTCAACCACCCCGAGGCGGTCGCCCTCATCACCTCGCACATCCTCGAAGGCGCCCGTGACGGCCGTACGGTCGCCGAGCTCATGGCCTCCGGGCGCAAGCTCCTGACCAGGGACGACGTCATGGAGGGCATCCCCGAGATGATCCACGACGTCCAGGTCGAGGCGACCTTCCCCGACGGCACCAAGCTCGTCACCGTCCACGACCCGATCGTCTGAGGGGGCCTCGATGATTCCCGGCGAGATCCTGTTCGCGGACGAGCCCGTTGTGTACAACGACGGCCGCGAGGTCACCCGGCTGACCGTGCTCAACGCCGCCGACCGGCCCGTCCAGGTCGGCTCCCACTACCACTTCGCCGAGGCCAACCCCGGCCTGGACTTCGACCGCGCCGCCGCCCGCGGCAAGCGGCTCAACATCGCCGCGGGTACGGCCGTGCGCTTCGAGCCCGGGATCCCCGTCGACGTCGAACTCGTCCCGCTGGCCGGCGCCCGTGTGGTGCCCGGGCTGCGCGGGGAGACCGGAGGTGCCCTCGATGCCTGAGATCTCGCGTGCCGCGTACGCCGACCTGTTCGGCCCCACCACCGGCGACCGCATCCGGCTCGCCGACACCGATCTGATCGTCGAGATCGAGGAGGATCGTTCCGGCGGCCCCGGACTCGCCGGTGACGAGGCCGTCTTCGGCGGCGGCAAGGTCATCCGGGAGTCCATGGGCCAGTCCCGTGCCACGCGTGCGGAGGGCACCCCGGACACCGTCATCACGGGTGCGGTGATCATCGACCACTGGGGGATCGTCAAGGCGGACGTCGGCATCCGTGACGGCCGGATCACCGGGATCGGCAAGGCCGGCAACCCCGACACCATGGACGGCGTCCACCCCGACCTGGTCATCGGCCCCGAGACCGAGGTCATCGCGGGCAACGGGCGGATCCTGACCGCCGGCGCCATCGACGCGCACGTCCACTTCATCTGTCCGCAGATCGCCGACGAGGCGCTGTCCGCCGGCATCACCACGCTGGTGGGCGGCGGCACCGGACCGGCCGAGGGCTCCAAGGCGACCACGGTCACGCCCGGCCCCTGGCATCTCGCGCGGATGCTGGAGGCGATGGAGCAGTACCCGCTCAACATCGGCTTCCTCGGCAAGGGCAACACCGTCTCGCAGGAGGCGATGCTGTCGCAGATCCGCGGCGGCGCACTGGGGCTCAAACTCCATGAGGACTGGGGCTCGACGCCCGCCGTCATCGACGCCTCGCTGACCGTGGCGGACCAGACAGGCATCCAGGTCGCCATCCACACGGACACGCTGAACGAGGCCGGGTTCGTGGGCGACACGCTCGCCGCGATCGGTGGGCGCGGCATCCACGCCTACCACACCGAGGGTGCGGGCGGCGGGCACGCGCCGGACATCATGACCGTCGTCTCCGAGCCGCATGTGCTGCCGAGTTCCACGAACCCCACGCGGCCGTTCACCGTGAACACCGCCGAGGAACACCTCGACATGCTGATGGTGTGTCACCACCTCAACCCGGCGGTGCCCGAGGACCTGGCGTTCGCCGAGTCGCGGATCCGGCCGTCCACCATCGGGGCCGAGGACATCCTGCACGACCTGGGCGCCATCTCGATCATCTCGTCCGACGCCCAGGCCATGGGGCGCGTCGGCGAGGTCATCATGCGGACCTGGCAGACGGCGCATGTGATGAAGCGGCGGCGAGGAGCGCTGCCGGGCGACGGCCGCGCGGACAACCGGCGGGTGCGGCGGTACGTGGCCAAGTACACGATCAATCCCGCGCTCGCGCAGGGACTGGCCCGGGAGGTCGGCTCGGTGGAGACCGGAAAGCTCGCCGACCTCGTGCTGTGGGAGCCCGCGTTCTTCGGGGTCAAGCCGCACCTGGTCGTCAAGGGCGGGCAGATCGCCTACGCGCAGATGGGCGACGCCAACGCGTCCATCCCGACGCCGCAGCCGATCCTGCCGCGGCCGATGTACGGGGCGATCGGGCGGGCGCCCGCCTCGAACTCCTTCAACTTCGTGGCGCCGCTCGCCATCGAGGACGGGCTGCCGGAGCGGCTCTCGCTCGGGAAGCGGTTCGTCGCGATCGAGTCGACGCGTGGGGTCACCAAGGCCGACATGCGGGAGAACGACGCGCGGCCCCGGGTGCAGATCGATCCCGACAGCTTCGCCGTGCACATCGACGGGGAACTGGTCGAGGCGACGCCCGCTGCCGAACTGCCCATGGCCCAGCGGTACTTCCTCTTCTGATGTCCAGGGCAGCTCTTCTCGTCCTGGCCGACGGGCGCTTTCCCGCCGGAGGGCATGCGCACTCCGGCGGGGCCGAGGCGGCCGTGAAGGCCGGGCGGATCAGTGGGGCCGCGAGCCTGGAGTCCTTCTGCCGGGGGCGGTTGCACACGGCGGGGCTGGTTGCGGCCTCGTTGGCGGCCGCCGCCGTGCTCGGCGTGGATCCTGTGGCTCTGGACGCGGCCGCGGATGCGCGGACGCCGTCGCCCGCGTTGCGGGTCGCCGGGCGGAAGCTGGGGCGGCAGTTGATGCGTGCCACTCGGGCCGCCTGGCCCTCGGCTGAACTCGACGCACTGGCGCGGGAGTTCCCCAAGGGGGCGCATCAGCCGGTGGTGCTCGGGGTGGCCGCTCGGGCGGCGGGCTTGGAGGCCGTGGATGCGGCCTACTGTGCGGCGTACGAGAGTGTCAGTGGGCCGGCCAGTTCGACGGTGCGGTTGTTGAGTCTTGATCCGTTCGATGCGACGGGGGTGCTGGCTCGGCTGGCGCCGGAGGTCGATCTTGTTGCGGATCGGGCGGTGGAGGCGGCGCGGGCGGTTGTCGACGAGGGGGTCGATGCGGTGCCTGCGGCTTCCGCGCCGTTGCTGGAGATTTCCGCGGAGGTGCATGCCGGCTGGGCTGTGCGGTTGTTCGCCTCGTAGTTTCTTTCGCCCCCGCCGCCCCTTCCCGTTCCCGAACCTGGGGGCTCTGCCCCCAGACCCCCCTTTTCGGCCTGAACGGCCTCGTCCTCAAACGCCGGACGGGCTGGGATGCGCCGTGCTGAAGTATTGGAGCCGTAGTCATGCATCTGGATCACAGCCACCACGGGCCTGCCGCCGTCAGCGCCGACGCTCGTCGTCCGGACGGGTCGCGGCGGGCCCTGCGGATCGGGCTCGGTGGGCCCGTCGGGTCGGGCAAGACCGCCACCGTGGCGGCGTTGTGCCGGGCCCTGCGCGACGAGCTGTCCCTCGCCGTCGTCACCAATGACATCTACACCCGCGAGGACGCCGAGTTCCTGCTTCGGGAAGCCGTGTTGCCGCCCGAGCGGATCACCGCCGTGGAGACGGGGGCCTGTCCGCACACCGCGATCCGGGACGACATCTCCGCCAATCTGGAGGCGGTGGAGGACCTGGAGGACGAGGTCGGGCCGCTGGATCTGATCCTGGTCGAGTCCGGTGGGGACAATCTCACCGCCACCTTCTCCAAGGGACTCGTCGACGCCCAGATCTTCGTCATCGACGTGGCCGGTGGTGACGACATTCCGCGCAAGGGCGGGCCGGGGGTGACCACGGCCGATCTGCTCGTCGTCAACAAGACCGACCTCGCGCCGTACGTCGGTTCCGACCTCGGGCGGATGGCCGCCGACGCCAAGGCGCAGCGGGCCGAACTGCCCGTCGTCTTCCAGTCGCTCAGGAGCGAGGCCGGGGTGAGGGACGTCGCCGGGTGGGTGCGGGCGCAGCTCGCCGCGTGGACGGCGTGACCGTGAGCGGGGTGCGGGCCACCGCTCGGATCGTCGCCCGGGAGGACGGAAGAGGCGGCACGGCCCTGCCCGTGCTGCAGGGGGAGGGGCCGCTCGCGCTGCGGCGGACTCGGAGCAGTGGTGCCGAGGCGCGGGTCATGCTCGTCGGGGCGATGAGCGGGCCGCTCGGCGGGGACGAGTTCGCCGTCGAGGCCGAGGTGGGCTGCGGGGCACGGCTGCGGGTCGGGTCGGCCGCCGCCACCATCGCGCTGCCCGGTCAGGCCAAGGGCGAGGCCCGCTACGACGTACGGCTCGACGTCGCCGACGGCGGCGAACTCGACTGGCTGCCCGAGCAGTTGATCTCCGCGCACGGGAGCGACCTGCATGTCAGGACGCGGGTCGAGCTCGGCGGCACCGCCCGGCTCGTGCTGCGCGAGGAACAGGTGCTCGGACGGGCCGGCGAGCAACCCGGGCGGCTGACCAGTCGTCTTACGGTACGCGTCGAGGGGCGGGTGATCCTCGACCAGGAGCTGGCCTGCGGGCCCGGAGCGCCGGGCGGCTGGGACGGCCCGGCCGTGCTAAGCGGACACCGGGCCGTGGGACAACTGGTCGTCGTACGGCCCGAGTTCGGGGTGGAGCCCGTGGCGGCCCGGGTGCTGGGGGAGGGTGCCGTGGTGATGCCGCTCGCCGGGCCCGCCGTGCTCGTCGGCGCCGTGGCGGACGACGCCCTGCGGCTGCGGCGGGTGCTGGACGAGGCGCTGGCCGCCGTGGCGTGAGGTTCCGCTGAGCGGGACAGCGTCACCGTTTATCGGATTGGTAAAGAAGGTCAACGACCCCTGTTCTCGGCATGTTCACAGCCGAAAGGATCGCCCCTGACATTCGCAATGACGTTGGGGGAGGTCCCACTTGAGGGATATGAGGCGAAATAAGCGGGCCGCCGCGCTCGGCTCGGCCGGTGTGCTCGCCGCGGCGACGCTCATAGCCGGTGCCGTCGCGGCGCCGAGTGCGAGCGCGACCGCCGGCCCGCGGTCAGGGCAGGACCGCGAGGCCCGCGGTGCCGCCATCGCGGCCGAGCGGGCCGCCAAGGCCGGGATCGACTGGCAGGACTGCCCCGCCGACTGGGGTTTTGAGAAGCCCATCCAGTGCGGGTACGTCAGCGTCCCGGTCGACTACGCGCACCCGTACGGCAAGCAGATCAAGCTGGCCGTCGACCGCATCGGCAACACGGGGACGAAGGAGGAGCGCCAGGGCGCGCTCGTCTACAACCCGGGCGGCCCCGGCGCTTCCGGCATGCGCTTCCCACGCCGGGTCACGACCAAGAACCCGGTGTGGGCCAACGTGGCCAAGGCGTACGACTTCGTGGGCTTCGACCCGCGCGGTGTCGGCCACTCCGCGCCGATCTCCTGCATCGACCCGCAGGAGTTCGTGAAGGCGCCCAAGGCCGACCCGGTGCCGGACTCCGAGGCCGACAAGCAGGCCCAGCGCAAGCTGGCCGCCGAGTACGCCAAGGGCTGCGCCGAGCGCACCGGCAAGGCGATGCTCTCGCAGATGACCACGCCCAACACGGTGCGCGACCTGGACGTGATCCGTGCCGCGCTCGGTGAGAAGAAGCTCAACTACCTGGGCGTCTCCTACGGCACCTACATCGGCGCCGTCTACGGCACCATGTTCCCGGGCCATCTGCGCCGAATGATCGTGGACAGCGTCGTCAACCCGTCGCGGGAGAAGATCTGGTACCAGGCCAACCTGGACCAGGACGTCGCCTTCGAGGGCCGCTGGAAGGACTGGGAGGACTGGGTCGCCGCCAACGACGCCGCCTTCCACCTCGGCACCACGCGTGACGCGGTCCAGGCGAAGTGGCTCGAGCTGCGCGCCACCGCCAAGAAGAGCCCGCTCGGCGGGGTCGTCGGCCCGGCCGAGCTGATCTCCTTCTTCCAGAGCGCCCCGTACTACGACTCCTCGTGGGTGCCGGTCGCCACGGCGTTCAGCAAGTACTTCGCCGGCGACACCCAGGCGCTGGTCGACGCGGCCGCCCCCGACATGTCCGACACCGCGGGCAACATCACCGCGGAGAACGGCAACGCCGTCTACACGGCCGTCGAGTGCACCGACGCCAAGTGGCCCACCAGCTGGAAGAAGTGGGACAAGGACAACACCGAGCTCAACAAGAACTACCCGTTCATGACCTGGGCCAACGCCTGGATGAACCTGCCGTGCGCCACCTGGCCGGTCAAGCAGCAGACCCCGGTGAACGTCAGGACTCACAAGGGCCTGCCGCCGGTCATGATCGTGCAGTCCACGCATGACGCCGCCACCCCCTACGACGGCGCCGTCGAACTGCACAACCGCTTCAAGGGCTCCCGTCTGATCACCGAGAAGGACGCGGGCTCGCACGGTGTGACCGGCCTGGTCAACCCGTGCATCAACCAGAGGGTGGACGACTACCTCCTGAGCGGCAAGCTGGACACCGCGGACGTGACCTGCACCCCGCACGCCACGCCCAAGCCGTAACCGGCAGCGGTACGACGTGAGGGGCGGCCGGAACACTCCGGCCGCCCCTTCCGCGTGCTCAGCCCGTCCTAGCCCAGCGGCATCCGCGGGAAGCGGCGCTCCTTGTCCGCGGCGCCCGCCGCCTCCGCCTGCTGCGCCTTGACGACGGCAGCGTACTCGTCCACGTACTCCTGCTCGGACAGCGACAGGATGGCGTACATGATCTCGTCGGTGATGGCGCGCAGGATCGCCTTCTCGTTCTCCATGCCGGCATAGCGGGAGAAGTCGAGGGGCTTGCCGAAGCGGATGACGACGGGGTGGATGTTCGGGATGACCTTGCCGGGCGGCTGCGCCTCGAAGGTGCCGATCATCGCGCAGGGGATCACGGGCACCTGGGCCCGAAGGGCCATCACCGCCACCCCGACCTTGCCCTTGTACAGGCGGCCGTCGTGCGAGCGGGTGCCCTCCGGGTAGATGCCGAGCAGTTCGTTCTTGCTCAGTACGCCGAGGCCCTCGCGGATGGCGGCCTGGCCCGCTTCCTTGCCGGTGCGGTCGACCGGGATCTGCCCTGCGCTGCGGAAGAAGGCCGCGGTGAGGCGGCCCTTGATGCCGGGACCGGTGAAGTACTCCTTCTTCGCGAGGAAGGTGATGCGGCGCTTGAGGATGGCCGGCATCAGGAAGTGGTCCGAGAAGGACAGATGGTTGCCGGCGACGATCGCCGGACCTTCGGCCGGTACGTGTTCGAGGCCTTCGATGCGAGGCCGGAAGACCAGTCTCAGCAGAGGTCCCAACAACACGTATTTGAGCACGTAGTAGAACAAAAGGTCGCTCCTCACTCCGGCGGATCGCCTGGGCCGCCGCGTTCCAGCAGGTCAACCGGCGTGTCGTGGGGTCGCCAGTCTATGTGCAGGCGCAGTTCGCCGGAACACGGCGGACGCCGCGTCGCGCGCGTGGGGACAACTGCCGCACCAGCCTCCAGTTACCGACTGGTAGACAGCAACCTGATGACACATCATGGCGCGATCGCGTTCAACTGCTGGCGGACGCCCGGTTCTTGCGGCGCGCCGCCGCGTCTGCCTCCTCTCACAACCGCACGATGACCAGGGCGGTGTCATCGGTCGCACCTCCCGGCGGCAGCAGCTCCAGCAGGACCGCGTCGGCCAGCTGTTCGGGGTCCTCGGTGCGGTGGCGGGCGAGCGCGTCGGCGAGGCGGGCCAGGCCGGTGTCGATGTCCTCGCGTCTGCGTTCGATCAGGCCGTCGGTGTAGAGGACGAGGGTGGCGCCCTCGGCGTACCGCGTGCAGGCCTGGGGTCTCGGCATCGGGTCGGGCCGGGCGTCGAGCGGCGGGTCGGTGGCCTGGTCGAGGAACTCGATACGGCCGTCGGCGTGCACGAGGACCGGCGGGGGGTGCCCGGCGCTGCTGTAGGTGATGGTGTGCTCGTCGAAGTCGATGAACGTCGTGACGGCGGTGGCGGACTCGGCGCCGTCGACCACGTGCGCATACCGCCCCAGGACGTTCAGCGCCTCGGCCGGACCCTCGGCGACCCGGGAGGCGGCGCTCAGCGCGCTGCGCAGCTGGCCCATGACCCCGGCGGCCGCGAGACCGTGCCCGACCACGTCGCCCACCGCCACGCCGATGCGATGGCCGCCCACCAGGTCGACCAGGTCGTACCAGTCGCCGCACACGTTGAGCGAGCCGACGGCGGGCCGGTAGCGCACGGCGGCGTGCTGGTGGCGGGCCTGCCGGCGGGCGGGCAGCATCGCCTCCTGCAGTGCGATGGCCACCTCGCGCTCGCGGGCGTGGGCCTGCCGGAGCCGCTCGTTGAGGTCCTGCAGTTCGCGGGCGCGGGTGTACAGCTCGGCCTCGAGCACCCGGGCCCGGCTGCTCCGCGGACTGCCCCTGGCCTTGATCAGCTCGGTGACCTCCTCGACGCGGTGCACCAGCAGCATCACCTTGCCGTCCGGGCCGAGCACCGGCGCGTTGACCGGGCTCCAGTAGCGCTCCTCCCACTCACCGGGCCGGTCGGGGTTCTCGACGTCGTAGCGCTGCAGAGCCATGGCGTCGCGCTCACCGGTCTCCAGGACCCGCTGCAGCGAGGCCTCGAGATTGCGCATGCCGGAGGCCGTGGAGTCGTTCGGGTTGTCGGGGAAGACGTCGAACAGATAGCGCCCGACGACCTGCTCGCGGGTGCGCCCGGCCACCCGCAGGAACTCCTCGTTGGCGTCCGCGAACACCAGCTCGGGCGTCAGCAGCGCCACCATCCCCGGGAGGCACTGGAACACTCCCGCGTAGTCGATCGCCCCATCGTTCATGGCTGCCGCCTCACCGCCGGGTTCACGTCATTTTCCCACGTGATGCGGCGTATGTGCGGTACCGGTGTGTCAGGCCGGGGGATCCGTCAGGGACTGCTCGGCCCAGATGACCTTCCCCTCGGGGACGAAGCGGGTGCCCCAGCGCTGGGTGAACTGCGAGACCAGCAGCAGCCCGCGGCCGCCCTCGTCGGTGGTGCGCGGATGGCGCAGATGGGGGGCGGTGGCGCCGCCGTCGGAGACCTCGCAGATCAGGGCGCGTTCCCTGATCAGGCGGAGCCGGATGGGGCCTTCGGCGTGCCGGATGGCGTTGGTGACCAGCTCGCTGACCACGAGTTCCGTGGTGAAGGCCAGCTCCTCCAGGCCCCACTCGGTCAGCTGCCGGGCGGCTTCCTTGCGGGCGTCGGCGACGACGGCCGGGTCGGCGGGCAGGTCCCAGTCGGCGACCTGGTCGGCGCCCAGCAGCCTGGTGCGGGCCATCAGCAGGGCCACGTCGTCGTCCGGGCGGTCCGGGATCAGCGCGTCGACCACGGCCCGGCAGCGCAGGTCGAGCGGGGTCGCCATCCGTTCCAGGGCCCGGCGCAGTCGGTCGCGGTCCGCGCCGGCCGGCCGGTCGTCGCCCTCGCGGGCCAGCAGCCCGTCGGTGTGCAGGGCGAGCGTGCTGCCCTCGGCGAGCACCAGCTCCACCGCCTCGAAGGGCCGCCCGCCCACGCCGAGCGGTGGTCCCTGCGGCAGGTCCACGAAGCTGACGGTGCCGTCGGGCAGCACGACGGCGGGCGCGGGGTGGCCGGCCGCGGCCATCGTGCACTGTCCGTCGACGGGGTCGTACATGACGTAGACACAGCCGGACCCCGCGACCTGCACGTCGACGTCCTCCGGAGCGTCCGGGTCGCCGCCCTCCTCGCGCCCGGTCAGTGCGGCCAGGTCGTCCAGGTGCGCAAGGACCTCCTCGGGCGGCAGATCCAGCGCCGCCAGGGTGCGTACGGCGGTTCGCAGGCGCCCCATGGCCGCGGCCGCGTCGATGCCGTGCCCCGGCACCTCACCCACGACGAGCGCCACGCGGGCGCCGGACAGCGGGATGAGGTCGTACCAGTCGCCGCCCAGGCCGGTCAGCTCGTCGGCCGGCCGGTAGCAGGCGGCCACTTCCACGGCGTCCTGTTCGGGCAGCCGGCGCGGGAGCAGGCTGCGCTGCAGCACCAGCGCGGCATTGCGTTCGCGGGCGTAGCGGCGGGCGTTGTCCACGCAGACCGCGGCCCGGGAGACCAGGTCCTCGGCCAGGCTGAGGTCGTCCTCGTCGAAGGGCTCCTGACGCCGGCGCCGGAAGAACGTGGTGACGCCGAGGGTGACGCCCCGGGCGCGGACCGGCACGACCATCACCGTGTGCAGCCCCAACTCAAGGAACGTGGCCGTCCGGTCGCCGGGCAGGTCGGTGGCCCACTCCCGGGCCAGCGGGTCGAGCCGCTCCTCGCGCCAGGACAGGCCGGTGGCCAGGGAGCGGATCGGGGGCGATACGGGCAGATAGGCGGCCACCGCGCCGATCTCCACGACGGCTTCGGGGACGCCCGGGTTCACCGACTGGTGCCCGGCCCGCCGCAGCGGCACCGCCTCCGTGGGGCTGAGCGGTCCGGCCGGGGGCTCCGCGCCGCGCAGCACCCACTCCAGCAGGTCGACGCAGACGAAGTCGGCGCAGCCCGGCACGGCCACGTCGGCCAGTTCCTGTGCGGTCCGCACGATGTCCAGGCTGCGGCCGATCTGCTCGCCGGCCCGGTCGAGCAGGGCCAGCCGCTGCCGGGCGCGGTGCCGCTCGGTGATGTCGACGACCGTGTAGTAGACGCCCATCGGATGGCCGTGGTCGTCCTCGAGGCGGGTGAACGACATCATGTGTGCCGTCTCCCGGAGCGGCGCGGATCGCACATGGCCGACGTGCTCGTAGCCGACCACCGGCTGCCCGGTCTCCAGCACGCGCTGCATCTGTGCCTCGATGCCCTCGGAGTCGATGCCCGGCTGGATCTCCGCCAGCCGTCGTCCCAGCCGCTCCGCGGGGGAGCCGCCGCCGAACCGCTCCAGGGCCGCGTTCGACCAGACGCACCGCAGATCCGCGTCCACGACCGCTATGCCGACGGGGGAGCCGGTCACCATCTGCTCCAGCACCGCACGGCTCATGTCCCAGCCGCGTGCCCCGGCCATGTCGGAGAGCAGCACCAGCCACTGCGCCCCACCGCCCGGCCCCACCGCCGGGGTGATCCGGACCATCACCCGGACCTGGTGCCCGTCCTTGTGCCGGGCGGTCAGCAGCCCGGCCCAGCCGCCTTCCCGGCGGCACCGCTCGGCCACCTCGGGCACCCGTGCGGCATCCTCCGCGGCCAGCAGGCCGGTCACCGGGGTGCCGACCACCTCGGAGGCGGTGTAGTCCAGCAGCCGCCGGGCGTCCCGGGTCCAGCTGGTCACCACGCCCTGGGCGTCAAGCAGCAGAGGCGCGGCATCGGCCACGTCGAACCGCTGCCGGGCAAGGTCCTGCTCCTCGTCAGTGCCCACGGCCGACCTCTCTGTCGCTGAGAGTGGTCTACCACCTCTTGTCCCCATCTTCACCCTCCGGGCAACCGGTGAGGACGCAGAGAAAACGGGGAGCGGGGTCCGGCCGCTCCCCGCCCCGGTCAGGAACCCAGGACCTTCTCCAGCGCCCCGAGCGCGGACTCCAGCTCCTCGCCGGTGATCGTCAGCGGCGGCGCCAGCCGGATGGTGGAGCCATGGGTGTCCTTGACCAGGACCCCCTCGCGCTGGAGGCGTTCGCTGATCTCGCGGCCGGTGCCGATGGCCGGGTCGATGTCGACACCCGCCCACAGGCCGCGGGCGCGGAAGCCGGCGACACCCTTGCCGAGCAGGGCGGCCAGCCCCCCGCGCAACACCACGCCCAGCTCGGCCGCCCGGCGCTGGTACTCGCCCGTCTCCAGCAGGTCCACGACGGCCGTGCCGACCGCTGCCGCGAGCGGGTTGCCGCCGAACGTCGAGCCGTGCTCACCCGGACGCAGTACGCCGAGCACGTCCCGGCGGGCGACCACCGCGGAGACCGGGACGATGCCGCCGCCCAGCGCCTTGCCCAGCAGCAGGACGTCCGGGGCGACACCCTCGTGCTCGACGGCGAGCGTGCGGCCGGTGCGGCCGAGGCCTGACTGGATCTCGTCCGCGATGAACAGACAGCCTTTGCGGCGGGTCAGCTCGCGCACCCCGCTCAGATAGCCCTCGTCGGGGATGACGACCCCCGCCTCGCCCTGGATGGGCTCGATCAGCACCGCGGCCGTCGTCTCGTCGACCGCCGCCTCCAGCGCCGCCAGGTCGTTGTACGGCACGATCCGGAAGCCCGGCGTGAAGGGGCCGAAGCCCGCCCGTGCGGTCTCGTCCGTGGAGAAGCTGACGATCGTCGTCGTACGGCCGTGGAAGTTCTCCGCCGCCACCACGATCGTCGCCCGGTCGGCGGGGACGCCCTTGACCTCGTACGCCCACTTGCGGGCCACCTTGATGCCGGACTCGACGGCCTCGGCGCCCGTGTTCATCGGCAGCACCATGTCCAGGCCGGTCAGCCCGGCCAGCCGCTCGGCGAACTCGGCGAGCCTGTCGTTGTGGAAGGCGCGCGAAGTGAGCGTGAGGCGGTCCAGCTGGTCGTGGGCCGCCTGGACGAGCGCCGGGTGACGGTGGCCGAAGTTGAGGGCCGAGTAGCCGGCCAGCATGTCGAGGTAGCGGCGGCCCTCGACGTCCTCCACCCAGGTGCCCTCGGCGCGGGCGACGACCACGGGCAGCGGGTGGTAGTTGTGCGCCAGGACCGGTTCCTCGGCGCGGATGAGGTCGGCGGACGAACGCGTGGTCACGGGAGCGGTCATGAACGGATCTCCTGGGTGCAGCACTTGATGCCGCCGCCTGCCTTGCGGAACTCGGACAGGTCGACGGGTACGGGGACATAACCGCGGTCGGCGAGAGCGCCGGCGAGGGACTCGGCCTGGGGCGCGATGAAGACGTTGCGGCCGTCGGAGACGGAGTTGAGGCCGAAGGCCAGCGCGTCGTCCAGGGTGGCGAGCACCGCGTCCGGATACAGCCGGGCCAGGACCTCGCGGCTGCCCGGGGAGAACGCCTCCGGGTAGTAGGAGATGTTGTCGTCGTCCAGGACGAACAGCGCGGTGTCCAGGTGGTAGAAGCGCGGGTCCACCAGCGTCAGGCTGATCACCGGGTGGCCGAAGAACTCCTGCACCTCGCGGTGCGCCTCGCGGGTCGTACGGAACCCGGTGCCGGCCAGGACGTAGCGGCCCGTCCAGACCAGGTCGCCCTCGCCCTCGCAGACGGCCTCGGGTCGGTGGACGTCGAAGCCGGCCGCCTTGAACCAGGTGTCGTAGTGGGTGGACTCCGGGCGCCGCTCGGGCGCGTGGAAGAGGGAGCCGAAGACACGGCCGTCCACGACGACCGCCGAGTTCGCGGCGAAGACCATGTCCGGGAGACCGGGGGCCGGCTCCAGGGTGTCGACGGTGTGGCCATGGGCCCGGTAGGCGCCGATCAGCGTCTGCCACTGCTCCTGGGCCAGGTCCACGTCGACGCGGACGTCGGGTTGCATCCAGGGGTTGATCGCGTACTGCACGGCGAAATGTCTGGGTTCGCAGACGAGGAAGCGCCGCCGGCGCGGCACACGGGATTCGGACACAGAGGGGTTCCTCCGCTTCCTGCGGTGTCGAGGGTGGGTTGACACCAAGGTAGGAAGTGACGGAGCAGCGCCACAAGGAAGGAGAATTGCGTGTCCGCGCAGGAATGCTGCGTCTTCGGTCGGTTCTGCGCAGCGATGCTGCGTGTTCGGGCGTTTATTCGGCTTGCGTCCCTGTGTTCGCTCCGGCCGCCGCTGCTGACCTGCTTTTCTGCTGGGGGCCCGGGGGTCATCCCCCGG
This sequence comes from Streptomyces sp. NPDC049541, assembly GCF_044465725.1. Taxonomy (NCBI): domain Bacteria; kingdom Bacillati; phylum Actinomycetota; class Actinomycetes; order Kitasatosporales; family Streptomycetaceae; genus Streptomyces; species Streptomyces sp. NPDC049541. The sequence goes on from NZ_JBITLY010000002.1 coordinate 188,194, forward strand.
AATGACTCAGCATTCGGGAGCCGGTTGGGTGGCGCCCGCCTCCGGGCTCTCCGGGAGCAGATGGGACAGCACCATCACGCTGATCGTCTTGCGGATGAAGGGCTCCACGCGGATGCGTTCCAGCACCTCCTCGAAGTGCTCCACGTCCCGCGCCCGTACGTGCAGCAGCGCGTCCGCGCCACCGGTCACCGTCATCGCCGCCGTGATCTCCGGATGGTTGCGGACCACCTCCGCGAGCCGCCGGGGCGGGGCCGCGCCCTCGCAGTACACCTCGACGTACGCCTCCGTGCGCCAGCCGAGCGCCGCAGGCTGCACCGTGGCCGTGAACCCGGTGATCACGCCCGTCTCGCGCAGCCGGTCCACCCGCCGCTTGACCGCCGTCGACGACAGCCCGACGGCCGCACCGATCTCGGCGAAGCTGGTCCTGGCGTTCGCCATCAACGCGGTGATGATCTTCCGGTCGAGCTCGTCGAAGGGCGCCGGCCTGCTGTTCATGTCGGCACTGTATCCAGCACGAACGTCCGCGCCACCGCACATGTCCACAGGCGCGGATTCCACCTACACTCCGGGTTCATGCTGCGCGCCCTCGCCGTCGACGACGAACGCCCCTCGCTGGAGGAACTGCTGTATCTGCTGAACGCGGACCCGCGCATCGGCAGCGCGGAGGGCGCAGGGGACGCGACCGAGGCGCTGCGCCGCATCAACCGGGCGCTCCAGTCCGGTCCGGGCGGCCCCGAGGCCATCGACGTCGTCTTCCTCGACATCCACATGCCAGGGCTCGACGGACTCGACCTGGCCCGGCTGCTGACCGGCTTCGCCGATCCGCCGCTGGTCGTGTTCGTCACCGCCCACGAGGACTTCGCCGTACAGGCCTTCGACCTCAAGGCCGTCGACTACGTCCTCAAGCCCGTCCGCAAGGAACGCCTCGCGGAGGCCGTCCGCCGCGCCGCCGAACTCACCGGCAACCCCCCGCGCATCCCCGTGCACGAGCCCGACCCCGACCAGATCCCGGTCGAACTCGGCGGTGTGACCCGCTTCGTCGCCGTCGACGACATCACCCACGTCGAGGCCCAGGGCGACTACGCCCGTCTGCACACCGACAGGGGCAGCCACCTCGTACGGATCCCGCTGTCCACCCTGGAGGAACGCTGGCGCTCCCGCGGCTTCGTCCGCATCCACCGCCGCCACCTGGTCGCCCTGCGCCACGTGGGCGAACTGCGCCTGGACGCGGGCACGGTGAGCGTCCTGGTCGGCACCGAGGAACTGCAGGTCAGCCGCCGCCATGCCCGCGAACTGCGGGACCTGCTGATGAGGAGGCCGTAGCCGTGCCCCACCAGGACCCCGCGGAGCGCCGCGTCGTCGTCACCGGCCCACCGCGCCGCACCCTCCCCCACGCTCGGCTCCGCTCGCGCGGGCGGTACCCCCATGCCTCCGGCTACTACCGCCCGCGCACCGAGATCGACGAGCAGACCACCCTCGGCCACACCTACGTCCGCTCCCTCATGCGCACCCAACTACGCGCCGCCCTCGCGGTGTTCGCGTTCCTCGGTCTGCTGATCGGCCCGCTTCCCCTGGTCTTCGCCGCCACACCGGACGCCCGCCGCCTGCAGTGGCTGATCCTCGGCTTCTGCCTCTACGCCCCCATGGTCCTGCTCGCCCTGTGGTACGTCCGGCGCGCCGAGCGCAACGAACGGGACTTCGTGCGCCTCGTCGAAGACCGATGAACTCGAACTACGCCGTCCCCGCGGTGGCCCTGGTGGTCGTGGCGACCGTCCTGGTCGGCGCCTTCGGCCTGCGCATCTCCCGTACCACCTCCGACTTCTACGTCGCCTCCCGCACCGTCGGCCCCCGCCTCAACGCGGCCGCCATCAGCGGCGAGTACCTCTCCGCCGCCTCCTTCCTGGGCATCGCGGGACTGGTCCTGGTCCAGGGCCCCGACATGCTCTGGTACCCGGTCGGCTACACCGCCGGCTATCTGGTCCTGCTGCTGTTCGTCGCCGCCCCGCTGCGCCGCTCCGGCGCCTACACACTGCCCGACTTCGCCGAGGCCCGGCTGGCCTCGCAGGCGGTACGGCGGCTGGCCGGGGGGTTCGTCGTCGGCGTCGGCTGGCTGTATCTGCTGCCCCAACTCCAGGGCGCGGGGCTGACGCTGACGGTGCTGACGGGCGCCCCCGGCTCGCTCGGCGGGCTGATCGTGGCCGTCGTCGTGGTCGCCACCGTCGCTGCCGGCGGGATGCGCAGCATCACCTTCGTGCAGGCCTTCCAGTACTGGCTCAAGCTCACCGCCCTGCTGGTGCCCGGCCTTTTCCTGGTCCTCGCCTGGCAGGGTGACGGCGCGCCCCGCCACGCCTTCGAGGAGCCGGCGACCTTCCGCGAGCAGCGCGTCGTACGCGTCGACGACAGCCTCGACCTGAAGCTGCACCGGCCGCTGACCGTCACCGTGACCGGCACGGTCGACGGCCGCACCCACGACGGCGCACGGATCCGACTCCCCTCCGGCACCCACCACATCGAGCGCGGCACCCGGCTGACCTTCGCCAGGGGCACCACCGTCCCGACCGCTGACCGCGGCACCAACGGCGGCATGTCCACCTCGCTGGCCTCGAGCCGCGAGGAACGCCCGCTGTACGCCACGTACGGGCTGATCCTCGCCACCTTCCTCGGCACCATGGGCCTGCCGCACGTCGTCGTCCGCTTCTACACCAGCCCGCACGGCGTCGCCGCCCGCCGCACCACTGTCGCCGTGCTCGGACTGATCGGCGCCTTCTACCTCCTGCCGCCCCTGTACGGCGCCCTGGGCCGCCTCTACACCCCCGAACTCACCCTCACCGGCGATGCGGACGCCGCCGTCCTGCTGCTGCCCGACCGCATGATCGGCGGCGTCGGCGGCGACCTGCTGGGTGCGCTGGTGGCGGGCGGCGCCTTCGCCGCGTTCCTGTCCACGGCCTCCGGGCTGACCGTGGCCGTCGCGGGAGTGCTCACCCAGGACGTCCTGCCGACACGCGGCGTACGGCACTTCAGGCTCGGCACGGTGCTCTCCATGGCGGTGCCGCTCGCCGCCAGCGTCATCGTCGGCGGGCTTCCCGTCGCCGACGCCGTCGGGCTGGCCTTCGCGGTGTCCGCGTCGTCCTTCTGCCCGCTGCTCGTCCTCGGCATCTGGTGGCGCAGGCTGACCCCGCCGGGCGCGGCCGCCGGGATGCTGATCGGCGGCGGTTCGGCGTTCCTGGCGGTGGCCGCGACGATGGCCGGCTTCCCGGGCACGGGCTCGCTGCACGCCTTACTGGCCTGGCCCGCCCTCTGGTCGGTTCCGCTGGGCTTCCTCACCATGGTGCTGGTGTCCTTGGCCACCCCGGGCCGTGTGCCGGGCGGGACCGAGGCGATCCTGGCGCGGTTCCATCTGCCGGAGGAACTGCGCGCGGAGGTGAAGGCATGAGCGGATTCCTCGCCGGGCTGTGCGTGGCCGTCCTGCCGCTGCTGGCCGCCGGGTTCTGGCTCGGCCGGCGCACGGCACGCCCCGAGAGCCTCGGCGGCCTCGGCACCCCGGTCGAGCACGCCACCTTCCAGACCCTGCACACCGCCTCCCTGGCCGCACCCCCGCTACGGGCCGGGCTGACGGAGGAGACGGCCCGCAAGTCCGCGCGTCGGCTGCGCACCCTCCTCGGCACGGACGCCCTGTGTCTGACGGACCAGAAGGAGGTCCTGGTCTGGGACGGCGTCGGCGGCCACCACCGAGGCGAGATCATGGAACGCCTCGCCGGACCGCTGGAGACCGGCCGCGGCGAGGCCTTCCGCCTCAAGTGCCCCGACCCGGACTGCCGGGTGCGCTGGGCGGTCGTCGCCCCCCTCACCGTCGACGACCGCGTGCACGGCGCGCTTGTCGCCTGCGCGCCCCGCGAGTCCGCCGTCCTGGTCCGGGCCGCCGGGGAGGTCGCCCGCTGGGTGAGCGTCCAGCTGGAACTGGCCGATCTCGACCAGTCCCGCACCCGTCTGATCGAGGCCGAGATCAAGGCGCTCAGGGCCCAGATCTCCCCGCACTTCATCTTCAACTCGCTCGCGGTGATAGCCAGCTTCGTCCGCACCGACCCCGAGCGTGCCCGCGAACTCCTCCTGGAGTTCGCCGACTTCACCCGCTACTCGTTCCGCAGGCACGGCGACTTCACCACCCTCGCCGACGAACTGCACGCCATCGACCACTACCTGGCGCTGGTGCGGGCACGCTTCGGCGACCGCCTCTCCGTCACCCTGCAGATCGCCCCCGAGGTCCTCCCGGTCGCCCTGCCCTTCCTGTGCCTGCAGCCGCTCGTCGAGAACGCCGTCAAGCACGGCCTGGAGGGGAAAACGGCGCCCGTAGGCAAGAGCCACATCAGCATCACCGCGCAGGACGCCGGCGCCGAGGCCCTGGTCGTCATCGAGGACGACGGCGCAGGTATGGACCCCGGCCTGCTGCGCCGCATCCTCGCCGGCGAGGTCAGCCCCTCAAGCGGTATCGGACTGTCCAACGTCGACGACCGCCTGCGCCAGGTCTATGGCGACGACTACGGGCTCGTCATCGAGACCGCTGTGGGAGCGGGCATGAAGATCACCGCCCGGCTGCCGAAATACCAGCCGGGGGTGCACTCGGCCGGGCGGCTGAGCGAGGAATGAACGGCACGTGCCGCGGATGCGTCACGTGCTGCGGGAGGCGACCATCCCGAGGGTGAGCAGACCCAGCACGACCCAGCCGAACCACAGCCAGCCGTTGGAGCCGAGGGCCACCGTGTAGGCGGTCACCACGACCAGGCCGCCGACCGTGATCGCCCCCATCGCCTTCGTAGAACCGTCCGTAGAACCGGGCATCGCAACACCCTCCTCAGGATTCGTCCCCCTCCATGGTGCCCCCGTTCTGCTTCCGTACGGTGCAGACGACGAAATGCGTGCCCGACTTCCAGGCGCCCTGGCTGCTCCAGGAACCGGCGGTGTACACCGACGGGTCGAAGCCGTAGTCCCGCGGCGGCACGTCCTTCGCGCAGGCCGCGTCCGACCGCGTACGGGCCTCGGTGAGCGTGACGTCCTCGCCCAGCCGGGTGAAACCGAGCACCTGCTCGTCGTGCGGGCCACTGCAGGACACCAGCCGGGCGTCCCGGTTGGAACGGGTCTGCAGGCAGTCACGGCGCTGCATGTTCGCCGTGTCGGTGAAGTCCGAGCCGACCTTGCGCCGATCGCCGAGCGGCCCGTACACCGGCCCGTGCGCGCCCAGCACCACACAGGCGGTACGCCGTCCCGCGGCCTCGAACCCTGAGCCGGTCGGTACGACGGCGAGGCTGCGGACGTCCGCCAGCCGCTCCCGGATCTCCTGCGTCCGCTCCTCGCACCGGGCCGGCCCCAGCTTGCGCGCCTCGTCGGCGGACCCGGCCGGCACAAACGCCATCACCTGCCCGTCGGGGGCCTGGTCCCGGCAGGACGGATCCGGCGTCAGCCGCGGCACCCCCTGGAAACGGTCGCCCGGCCAGTCCGCGAGCACGCACTCCCCGTCCTTGAGCGGCGCGGGAAGCCCCACGGCCGAACCGTACGGCGAGGCCGCCCCGTCACCGCCGCTCTTCTGGTGCGCCATGGCGTACCAGACCCCGCCGAGGGCCAGTAGCAGACCTAGCGAGACGGCGAGGGCGGCCCGCAGCGCCCGAGGGAGCTCACGGCGACGGTGGGCGGGACGGGACACGGGGGCACCTGCCACCCCGGTCCACGGCGGCTGCGAACCCGGGTCGGTCTGCGTACGGGCATACGCCTCGGCCTGCGGTGTGACGATCCGCGACAGCGCCGCCTCGGCCTCCGGCGCGGACGGCCGCCGCCCCGGATCCTTCACCAGCAGCGCCTGCAGTACGGGGCCCAGCGCACCGGCGCGCACGGCCGGACGCGGCTCCTCCATGACCACCGCGGTGACCTCGGCGAGATGCGACTCGCGCTCGAAGGGGCCGTGGCCCTCGACGCCGTGGTAGAGCGTGCAGCCCAGCGAGAACAGGTCGGCGGCCGGGGTCGGCGGCCCGCCCGTGGCCCGTTCCGGCGCCAGATAGCCCGACGTCCCCACCAGCACGGACGCCAGCGTGTACCGCGTCTCGTCGGCGTCCGGCTGCACCGAGATGCCGTAGTCGGTGAGCAGGATGCGCCCGTACGGTGCCCCTGAGCGGTCCGGGGCGAGCAGGATGTTCGCCGGTTTCACGTCCCGGTGCATGACGCCCCGCTCGTGCCCGGCGGTCAGCGCGTCCAGCACGGCCAGCCCGATACGGGCGCACTCCGCGGGCGCGAGTGGGCCGCGCGTCTCGACCAGCTCCTTGAGGTCGACGGCGCCCGCCACGTACTCCATGACGATCCAGGGCAGCCCCTCGTGCTCCAGCACGTCGTGCACCGTCACCACATGCGGATGGCCGCGCAGCCCCGCCGCGTGCCGGGCCTCCGCGCGCGCCCGCGCGACCCGGGCCTCCCGCTCGTCCCCGGTCGGGTCCGGGTCCCGGAACACGATCTCCTTGAGCGCGACCTCGCAGGCGAGTCTCTGGTCGTGGGCGAGCCACACATGGCCCATGCCCCCGCTGCCCAGCCGGTTCAGCAGCAGATAACGGCCGGCGATGACCCGGCCCACTCCCGACGTAGGTGATCCTGAATACATCCGGTGACTCCCGGGTTCTGCGGAGGCGCTACGTGATCGCGGTCGAGGCGGGCCCGGAGCTCGCGGGCTCACTCGTGGCAGGCGCGCTGCTCACCGGCCCGCCGGTGGCCGGAGCGCTCGTGGTGACCGGAGCGCTCGGCGCGGGCGCGCTGCTCGTCGCCGGCTTGCTGGGCGGTGGGGCGCTGCTGGTGACCGGGGCGGCGGTCGTCGCGGGCGAACCGGTCCCCGGCGGCGGCGAACTGGGCGGCGCACTCGACGGGGGCGCCTTGGAACCGGGCGGCGCACTCGACGACGGTGCGGGGGACGACGACCCGGGAGCGCTGCCCGACGGCGACGACGGCGATGACGGGGACCCTGGTGACGACCGGGACGACGACGGCGAGGACGGCGGCGCGGTGGACGGCCCGGACGTCGAGGGCGGTGGGGGAGCGGTCGCCTCGTGGGACGTCGCCCCGGCCACGCTCAGCGTCACGTACGCCCCGAACCCCAGCCTGCTCCCGGCCGGCGGGTCAGACGCCGTCACCCGTGCGTCGGCGGGCGGTCGCGCCGTTCCGTCGTACCCGACCGCGAGCCCCGCGTCGGCCAGCAGTCGGCTCGCGTCCCCGAACGTCGTCCCGGTGAGCCGGGGCACGGCCCGTTCCCTGCGCGTGTCGAAGGTCTTGTCCTGTGCCCCCGTGGTGCCGACCGGCCGGTCGATGCCGCGGGCGGGATCGCCGACGTCGACCAGAACGAGCCGCTGCATTTTCCGGGGCGCCGGCTGCACGGCCACCACGGAGGAACGCTGATATCCCGGCCACTTCTTGTTCCCGTCCCCGAACTTGACCGAAATCCTGTTCGTGTCACCCGTGAAGGGACGCAGCGGATTTCCGCACGAGCACTTCACAGCCGGAAGTCCCTGTTCATCGGCGAGTACGGCGATTCCCGCCTGCAGCAGGGAGTCGAAGGGAACAGCCTTTCCCTTCTTGTAGTCGTGATTCTGCACGAGCGTGTCGTGACGCAGGAGAACTGGAGTGAGCCGGTCCAGGTATCCCGGGATCTCATCCGTGGTGATGCCCAGCGCGGTCGCCCACGCCTGTGCCTTCTGATGATTCCCGGGGTCCGTGAGGAATTCCTTGAGCTGCTTGATGTCGCAGATGGTCGGCTGCCGCGTGCCCCCGTACAGACCGGGCGTGTCACCCTGCTGCAGACTCCCCTGCACCGCCTGTGGCCTGATCGCGGCGTCGCGGCCCAGTCCGCTGCCCTCGTCGAAGAAAGGCGCGAGAGAGGGAACTCCCGCGGCCACCGCCTTCACCACGAGCAGCGGCGTACTTCGATCACAGCCGCTGAGCGCCAGTACGAAAACGAGCAGGACGGCGAGCCTGCGAATCGCCGATTTCCCGGCCCCTTGCATAAATGCGCGAAGTGTCATCACCGCTCCCCCCGGCGGTTCCCCCAATGCACTTCATGCTACTGAATTCTTCCGAATGGCGAGGCCCTCAATGCCCGCGTGCGTTCAATGAGGCCAAATAGGCGTTGTATGCCTCGAGTTCCTTGTCGCCGTCACGGTCGGCGGCCCGGTCCTTGCGCCTGGCCTGCCGCTGCTCGGAGCCGTACCACTGGAACAGCAGGGCGATCAGCACCAGCACGGAGGGGATCTCGCTGAACGCCCAGGCGATACCGCCGGCCGCGGTCTGGTCGGAGAGCGCCTCGATGCCGAGCGAGGCGGGCGGGTTCTTGAACGTCTCCACCATCGGCGTCGACGCCATCATCAGCGCGATGCCGAAGAACGCGTGGAACGGCATGCCCGCGAACAGCTCCAGCATCCGCATCAGATAACCCGGCCGCTGCGGCCCGGGGTCCACCCCGATGATCGGCCAGAAGAACACGACGCCCACGGCGAGGAAGTGCACCATCATCGCGATGTGCCCCGCCTTGGAGCCCATCAGGAAGTCGAAGATCGGTGTGAAGTACAGCGCGTACAGGCTCGCGATGAACAGCGGAATGGTGAACGCGGGATGCGTGATGATCCGCATGTACCGGCTGTGCAGCAGCATCAGCAGCAGCTCGCGCGGCCCCTTGCGGCCGTTGCCCGCCGTCGGCAGTGCGCGCAGGGCGAGCGTGACGGGCGCGCCGAGCAGGATCAGGATCGGCGACAGCATGCTGATGACCATGTGCTGCACCATGTGCACGCTGAACATGACCATGCCGTAGTCGTTGAGGTTCGTGCACATCACGAGCCCGATGGTCAGCACACCGAGGACGAACGACACCGTCCGCGCCGCCGACCACGTGTCACCGCGCCGCCGCAGCCGCACCACCCCGTACGCGTACAGTCCGAGCCCCACCACGCAGGCCACGAGGAAGAACGGGTCCGCCGACCACTGAAGACCCCGCCCCAGCGTGAACGGCGGCAGATCCATGGTCATGCCGTGCCCGCTGTGATCCATCCAACGGCTCCTGATTCGTGGGGGTTGTGCTAGTTGTCCGAACCAGGGTATGACCGACCCCGGCCACGTCCGTGACCGGGGTCGGCTGCAACCTGCTGAGGGGCGCGGGGCTGTATCGATGTGCGGCTCCGCCGCGTGGGCGCGGCCAGCCACACACGATCCGCACCCGCCGCACGGCTAAAGCACGCACTCCGCTTCGTCGTACCGCTCGGCGGGAACCGTCTTCAGCGTCTCGACGGCCTCCGCCAGAGGGACCATCACGATGTCGGTCCCCCGCAGCGCGGTCATCTTGCCGAACTCACCCCGGTGCACCGCCTCCACCGCGTGCCAGCCGAAGCGGGTGGCGAGCACACGGTCGTACGCCGTCGGCGTGCCGCCGCGCTGGACGTGCCCCAGGATGACCGGCCGGGCCTCCTTGCCGAGGCGCTCCTCCAGCTCGATGGAGAGCTGACGGGCGATCCCGGCGAAGCGCTCGTGGCCGTAGATGTCCTTGCCGCCCTCGTCGAACTCCATGGACCCGGCCTTCGGCTTGGCGCCCTCCGCCGCCACGACGATCGCGAAGCGCTTGCCGGCCTCGAACCGCTCGCCGACCCGCCTGGCCAACTCCTCGATGTCGAAGGGCCGTTCGGGGACGACGATGGCGTGCGCGCCGGCCGCCATGCCGGAGTGCAGTGCGATCCAGCCGGTGTGCCGTCCCATGACCTCCACGACCAGGACGCGCTGGTGGGACTCGGCGGTGGTCTTGAGCCGGTCCAGGGCCTCGGTCGCGACGCCGACGGCCGTGTCGAAGCCGAAGGTGACGTCCGTGACCGCGATGTCGTTGTCGATGGTCTTCGGGACGCCGACGATCGGCAGCCCGCTGTCGTACATCAGCCGGGCCGCCTTCAGCGTGCCCTCACCGCCGATGGGAATGATCGCGTCGAGGCCGAGCTCCTCGACATGGCCCTTGGCCCGCTCCACCCCGTCGCGCAGATGCGAGGGCTGGACCCGGGAGGAGCCGAGAATGGTGCCGCCGCGGGCCAGGATGCCACCCACCGCGTCGAGGTCGAGCTTGAGGTAGTCGCACTCCAGGAGACCTTTCCAGCCGTCCCGGAAGCCGATGACCTCGTCGCCGTGGTCGACGACGGCGCGGTGCACGACGGACCGGATGACGGCGTTCAGGCCGGGGCAGTCGCCGCCGGACGTGAGGACACCAATGCGCATAGCCCGAAAGAACCTTCTCAACGTGGGCCGGGACCGGACCACGTCGTCCGGCACGAACCCCGCCACCCTAGCGGCAGAAGGGGGCGGGATCGCACCGTGCGTCCGCCTGCTGGACGACCCCGCTCACCTGTGCGGACGGGGCGTCAGACGGGCTGGTCGAGCCGACCTTGCGGCCAGGTGTCAGGCAGGCTGCTGGGCTGCCGCGATGCGCTCGTTGCGCAGGGCCTCGTACCAGCGGTCGTCGGTCGGGGGCAGCGCGTTCACATCGAGCGCCAGCTTCAGCAGCAGGTCGGCGATCAGCGGGTTCCGCGCCAGCACCGGTCCGTGCATGTACGTACCGAAGACGGTGTCGTTGAACGCGCCCTCCGTGCCGTCCCCCGTGCCGTTGCCGTTGCCCAGCTTGACCTTGGCGAACGGGCGGGCCGTCGGGCCCAGGTGGGTGACGCCCTGGTGGTTCTCGAAGCCGGTCAGCGGGGGCAGCCCGAGCCGCGGGTCGATGTCCGCGAGCACGTCTCCGACGCAGCGGTCGCCCTCACCCCGTACCGAGACCACGTCAAGGAGCCCGAGGCCGGGTTCGCGCTGGCCGAGGTCGTTGATGAACTCGTGGCCGAGGATCTGGTAGCCGGCGCAGACGGAGAAGACGATCGCGCCGTTCTCCACGGCCCGGTGCAGTCCGCCGTCGCGGCGCAGCCGCTCGGCCGCGAGCCGCTGCGGGCGGTCCTCGCCGCCGCCGATCAGGTAGATGTCCCCGGAGGTCGGGATCGCCTGGTCGCTGCGCACGTCCAGGCGTGCCACGTCGAGGCCGCGCTGCCGGGCCCGGCGCTCCACGACGAGGACGTTGCCCTGGTCGCCGTACGTGCTGAGCAGGTCGGGGTAGATCCAGACGACCCGCAGTTGGTTGTCGCTCACAAAAGTCCCCTGTGTCAGTTGCCGACGCGGCGGCGCAGGTCCTGGAAGGCGGTGTAGTTGGCGATGACCTCGATCCGCCCCGGCGGGCTCATCTGGACCGCCTGGTCGAGGTCGTCGCAGACCTGGAAGTGCTGGTTCGCGACCTCCAGACGTACCGCGAGGTCCAGCTTCCGGTCGCCGATCACGCAGATCGGGTGGCCGGACAGGCGCGTGTAGTCGACGTCCCACAGCCAGGAGGTGTCGGTGCCGTCGGCGCTGCGCGCGTTCACGGAGAGGATCACCGGGGTGGGCGGAGGATCGATCAGGCTGAACGTTTCGAGCCAGCCCGCAGGGTTCTTCGCCAGCAGCAGCCTCAGGTCGCGCTGCTGGAACTGCACCACGTCGTAGCGTCCGGCGACGGCCTGCACCTGGTACATGCGTTCCAGGGCGACCTGCGGCGGCACACCGAAGACGGCGGCCACGGCGGCGGAGCTGGCCGCGTTCGCCTTGTTCGCCCGCCCGGGCAGCTGCAGATGGATGGGCCACGCGGACCCGTGCGGGTCGAGGACGTGGTCCCCGGAGAGCGCCCAGCTCGGCGTGGGCCGGCGGAAACCGCACTCACCGCAGAACCAGTCGTCGCCCGGGCGCTGCATCACACCACCGCAGGACGGGCAGGACCAGGCGTCGTCCTTCCACATCTGCCCGGCGGCGACCCAGATCACATTGGGGGAGGAGGACGCGGCCCACACGACCAGCGGGTCGTCGGCGTTGGCGACGATGACCGCCTTCGACCCGGCAAGGCCCTCGCGCCAGTTCTCCGCGAGCATGCGGGTCTCCGCGGCGCGGTCGAGCTGGTCGCGGGAGAGGTTCAGCAGCGCGATGCACTTCGGGTCGGTGTCCCGGGCGACCCCGGCGAGGTACTTCTCGTCGACCTCGATGACCCCGAACCGGGCGTCCGAGCTGCCCGCGAGGGCCGAGGTGATACCGGCCGGCATGTTGGCGCCGAGCGCGTTGGAGACGACCGGGCCCGCGGCGCGCAGCGCCTCGGCGATCAGCCGGGTGGTGGTGGTCTTGCCGTTGGTGGCCGAGACCAGGGTGACGTCCAGGTTCTGGGCGAGCCGCGCGAGGAGGTCCGGGTCGAGCTTGAGCGCCACCCGGCCACCGATCACCGAACCGCTCCCGCGCCCCGCGGCGCGCGATGCCGCCGCGACCGCCTTGCCCGCGGTCACGGCCAGCTTGGCCCGCGGCGTGAGCGGGTCCGAGTTGCCTGCCATGAGTTCTCGATCCTCCTTGCGTACGCGCCGCGCCTCTGCCTGACGGCAACGTGGTGTGGACCTCAGCCTATCGAGATCCATTCACAGTCCCGAACCGCCGTACCCTGACGGCCATGCGAAACAGCTCCATTCCGGGCGCCCGAGGGCGTGTCCGGCCCCTCACCCTGCTCGGGGACCCGGTCCTGCACACTCCGTGCGAGGAGGTCGCTGACTTCGGGCCCGGACTAGCCGCTCTCGTGGAGAACCTGTTCGCGACGATGTACGCGGCGCAGGGCGTCGGCCTGGCAGCGAACCAGATCGGCGAACCTTTGCGCGTCTTCGTGTACGACTGCCCCGACGACGAGGACGTCCGCCACGTCGGGCACGTGGTGAACCCCCGACTCGTCGAGAAGGACGGCGTGGTCGTACGCGGCCCGGAGGGCTGTCTGTCCCTGCCGGGTCTGGAGGCGGGGACAGAGCGCTACGACCATGCGGTGGTCGAGGGGTTCACGGTGACGGGAGAGCCGGTCACCGTCCACGGGACGGGTTTCTTCGCCAGGTGCCTGCAGCACGAGTGCGACCACTTGGAAGGAACGGTGTACGCGGACCACCTGACGGGCCGGCGCCACCGCCGCCTGATGCGCCAGGTGACGCGAGCAACTTGGCGCCGGTGAGCTCACGGGCAGTCAGGGGCGCGGGGGTTGTGTCGATCTGCGGCTCCGCCGCGTGGGCGCGACAAGCCCCCACTCACCCGCAGCCGAAACGCAACTCTCAGAACCCCGGCCCGCCTATCCTGTCGCCGGCCGCAGCCAGCCGCCCCCACAGCAGATCGGCAAGGCTCCGCACCAACTCCCCCCGAGAACAAGGCCGTTCCCCCAGCCACCAGTCCCCGGCGGCATGCATCATGCCGACTATCCCGTGCCCCCACACCCGAGCCAGCTGCTGCCCTCCGGGCCCGAGATCCAGCCGGTCCTCGATGACCTGCGCCAACTCCTCGCCCATCCGACGGAGCAGCGGAATCGAATGCTTGCCGACGTCGAAGCCCTGCTCCCCGCCGGGGCTGCCCTCCGCCGGATGCATCAGGAACCGGTACACCTGCGGACGTGCCTCGATCGCCGCGAGGTAGGTGTCGAGGGTGGCCTCGACCCGCTCCCGTCGGTCCGCCGGGGCGTCCAGCGCCGCGCGGAGCGAGTTCAGCAGCGCGTCGGTGTGCCGCTTGGCCAGTGCGGCGTACAGTCCGCTCTTGTCGCCGAAGTGCCGGTACAGGATCGGCTTGGTGATGCCGGCCTCCGCGGCTATGGCGTTCATCGAGGCCTGCGGTCCGTCGCGCAGCACCACTCTGTCCGCGGCCTCCAGCAACTCGCGCCGACGTCGGTCGGCGGACCGCTGCTGCTCGGTCCGCTGCGTGGTGTCCATGAGCTCTCCCCACCCGTGCTTATTCGGTGACGCCTGGCGCAAACTAACACTCAACATGGCCCCTGCATCGAACGGGCTGCCGACCCGTCCCTGCCGTCAGCAGGAGTTGACTTTCCCTACCCGCGAGTAACACACTGGAGTTACCGCTAGTAACATGCAAGAGCACCACCGCCGCTGGAGGGGACATGGCCGAGTTCACCATGGAGCTCAACGACGAACAGAAGGAGGTCCGGGACTGGCTGCACGGCTTCGCCGCCGACGTCATCCGCCCTGCGGCCGCCGAATGGGACGAGCGTGAGGAGACTCCCTGGCCGGTCATCCAGGAGGCCGCGAAGGTTGGCATCTACTCCCTCGACTTCTACGCCCAGCAGTACTTCGACCCCACCGGCCTGGGCATTCCGATGGCCATGGAGGAGCTGTTCTGGGGCGACGCGGGCATCGCCCTGTCGATCGTAGGCACCGGGCTCGCCGCCGTGGGCGTTCTCGCCAACGGAACCGAGGAACAGATCGGCACCTGGATCCCGCAGATGTACGGCGATGTGGACGATGTCAAGGTCGCCGCGTTCTGCTCCTCCGAGCCCGACGCCGGTTCGGACGTGGCCTCCATGCGTACGCGTGCCGTGTACGACGAGGCCAAGGACGAGTGGGTGCTCAACGGCACCAAGACCTGGGCGACCAACGGCGGTATCGCCAACGTCCATGTCGTGGTCGCGGTCGTCGACCCGGAGCTCGGCTCCAAGGGCCACGCCTCCTTCATCGTCCCGCCGAACACGCCGGGCCTGTCCCAGGGGCAGAAGTTCAAGAAGCACGGCATCCGCGCGTCGCACACCGCCGAGGTCGTCCTGGAGAACGTCCGGGTGCCCGGCTCCTGCCTGCTCGGCGGCAAGGAGAAGCTCGACGAGCGCCTCGCCCGGGCCCGGGAGCGGGCGAAGGCGGGCAACGGCGAGCGCGTGAAGAACGCCGCCATGGCCACGTTCGAAGCCTCGCGTCCGGCGGTCGGTGCGATGGCGGTCGGTACCGCCCGGGCCGCGTACGAGGTCGCTCTCGACTACGCCAAGACGCGCGAGCAGTTCGGGCGGCCGATCATCGACAACCAGGGTGTCGCCTTCCAGCTCGCGGACATGCGTACCTCGATCGACGCTGCTCGTCTGCTGGTGTGGCGTGCCTCGTGGATGGCCGTCAACGGCAAGCAGTTCACCGCTGCCGAGGGGTCCATGTCGAAGCTGTTCGCCAGCGAGACCGCGAAGAAGGTGACCGCGCAGGCGGTGCAGATTCTTGGCGGGAATGGTTATACGCGGGAGTACCCGGTCGAGCGGATGCACCGGGACGCCGCGATCTACACGATCTTCGAGGGTACGAGTGAGATCCAGCGGCTCGTGATCGCGCGCACGCTGTCCGGGATGCCGATCCGGTAGCGCTGCCGGTGCTGTCCACGGGCCCCCGGCCGAGATCGGCCGGGGGCCCGTGACATGTGCGGCTACGGCACCCACCTGTGCAGGCAGGTAAGGCAGATCACCTCATGAGCCCAGCGGTTGCGGGCCACCACCGTTTCGGCCAGCTCCCGTGACATGATCACCCCCCACACCAGACCGCCCGCCGCCACCAGCAGCCCGAGCAGGACGCCGCCCGACACCATCACCCAGATTCCCGCCGCGATCACCGCCAGCACGGCGAAGTACCTTGCCTCCACCACATCCGGCGGTGCGAGCTCTTCCTTCGCCTCCGCGTCTCCCGCCAGCGACCTCCAGCGGTGTGACACCTTCTCGATGTTCACACTGCCGTCAGACGGACACTTCACAGCAACCCCCCGAAGTCCACCCCTGGTTGAGGACGGCAGCATCCGCGGAGGCCAGGGCTCCGACAAGGGCGCACGCACGAAACCCCGCCCGTGCGCGACGGGCGGGGCGTGGCGACGGACCGGAGTGCGGGGACGCTCAGCGATGTCGCAGGGGCGTCAGCTGCTCGATGTCGTAGCGGCTGCGCAGTTCTTCGATGGCCTCGTGATCCGGCGGTCCTCCGGTCCCGAGGATCTCCAGCAGTTCCTCGAAGTACCGCTCGTGATCGGGCGGCGGAGACGCCTGGAAGAACATCTTCGCCGGGGTGTCCGTCGGGTTGGCGAACGCGTGCGGGCACCCCGGCGGTACGACGATGACCGTGCCCGGGGTGGCCCGTACCACGCGGTTCCCCGAACTCGACTCCCAGCGCTGCCAGTTGTCCGGGGTCCGGACCCGCGGCTCGAAGGCGAGGACGTCCAGTTCGCCTTCGAGCACGTAGAACAACTCCTCGCTTCGCGTGTGCACATGGGCGCCGACGTCGAAGCCGGGCGGTACCTCCACCTCGAAGGTGGAGGCCGTGCGCGAGTGCGTGCCGGTCACCTTGAACGTCACGCGCTGGGCCGGCGTCTCCACGACCCGGCCGTGGCCCGGCGGTACCAGCAGTCCCTCCGTCGCCGTCACCGGCTGCTCACCAGGTGACCGGCAGTGCTTCGGGACCGCGGATCAACGCCCCCTTCTTGAACGGCACCTGGCCGGGCGGTACGGCGAGCCTCAGGCCCGGCACCCGGTCCAGCAGCGCGTCGACGAGCAGCTGCGACTCCAGCCGGGCCAGCATGCCGCCCGGGCAGTAGTGCGGGCCGAAGCCGAACGACACGTGGGGGTTCGGGGCGCGGGTGAAGTCGATCGTCTCCGGGTCCGGGAAGACGTCCGGGTCGCGGTTGGCGGCCAGGTAGGAGACGTAGACCGGGTCGCCCGCGCGGATCCGTACCCCTCTGATCTCCACGTCCTGCATCGCGATGCGCGAGAGTCCGACCGCGTTGCGGTGCGGGATGTAACGCAGCAGCTCGTCGATGGCCTGGGGGCGGATCTCCGGCTCCGCGCGCAGGCGCGCGGCCAGGTCGGGGCGGGTCAGCAGGAGGTAGAACATCTGACCGCTGTTGTTGGTGACCGCCTCGCCGCCGATCTGCAGGAGCACGGCAAGGCCCACGGCCTCCTCGAGGGTGATCTCCTCGCGGCCGACGGCGGCACCGAGCAGGGACGTCACGTCCTCGCCGGAGCTGCCCTCCCGGAGCCCGATGAGGTCGGCGAAGTAGGCGCCCATCTCGTTCTTGGCCTTCTCGCTGACCTTCGCGCCGTGCGAGGAGGACAGGATCAGCTGGGTCCAGGTGTGCATGCCGTGCCGGTCGGCGGCCGGGACGCCCATCAGCTCGCAGATCACCGCGATGGGGAAGGGGGTGAGGACGGTCGCGGTGAGGTCCGCCGGCGGGCCGTCCTGCAGCAGCTCGTCGACCAGTTCGTCCAGCAGCCGCCGCGACCGCTCGCGCACCCGCTCCACGCCCTTGGCGGTGAACGCGGCGGCCACCGAGCGGCGCAGCCTGGTGTGGTCCGGCGGATCGAGGAAGCCGACCGCGCCGCGCTGCGGGATGAAGTGCGGGGCGAGCCGGGTGACCGGCTGGTCCATCACCGCCTCACGGCTGAAGCGGGGGTCGTTGGTCACCATGCGCACGTCGTCGTAGCGCGTGACCAGCCAGGCCCAGCCCTCGCCGTTGGGCAGCTGGATGCGGGTGACGGGGCCCTCACGCATCAGCTCGGCCAGCACCGGATCGAAGTCGACGCCGGTCAGGTCGAGGGCCGGCCAGTGCCGGATCGGGGGGAGGGTCTCGGTGAGGGTCTCTTCAGTCATGCCGTACTCATGCCGTCCTGTCGTGGGGACTGTGCCAGTGGCCCAGCGCCATCTCCGCGGTGATGCCGGGCCCGAAACCGGCCAGCAGGCCACGCGCCCGGTGCTTCGGCCCGCCCTCGTCGAACATCCGGCGCAGCGCGTCGAGGACGACGGCGCTGGCGATGTTGCCGTACTCGGTGAGCGTGGCCCGGCTGAACCGGAACGCGTGCGGATCGACCTGCAGAAACTTGCTGAGGTCGTCGAGAATGCGCGGGCCGCCGGCGTGAATGATGTAGAAGTCCAGGTCGGAGGCGTCCCAGCCGTGCAGACCTGCCAGCTCCTGCAGCGCCGGCGCGAGCGGCTCCATCGTGCCCGGAACCCGCTTGTCCAGCAGGAAGTGGAATCCTGTGGCCCGGACGTCGTACATGATCCACTCCTCGGTCTTGGGGATCAGGTACGAGCCGTTGCGCACCAGCTCGATGCCCTCGCCGCCCTGCCCGCGCACCACCGCGGCGGCGATCCCGTCGCCGAACAGGCCGTTGGAGAGCAGGGATCCGACGCCAAGGTCGGTGGGCTGGTAGCAGAGCGAGCAGAACTCGCAGGCCACGATCAGCGCATTGGCGTCGGGATAGGCGGAACAGAAGTCGTGCGCCCGGTTGATCGCGGCTCCGCCGGCCGCACAACCGAGCTGGGCTATGGGTATCTGACGGGTGGTGCTGTCGAAGCCCATCTCGTTGATCAGCCAGGCCGTGAGCGAGGGCATCATGAAGCCCGTGCACGACACGTAGATGATCACGTCGATGTCCTTGGTCAGCAGCTCCGCGTCGTCGAGGGCCCGCTGTATGACGGCGGGGACCCGGGCCTTCGCCTCGGCCTGGTAGACCTTGTTGCGCTCCTCGAAACCGGGATGCTTCAGCGTCTCTTCGATGGGCTGCACGATGTGCCGGGTGCGAACGCCGGTGTTCGCGATCAGCCGGAGGGCCAGCGGCAGTTGTGGATGGTCGGCGTGGCGGGAGCGTGCGAGCTCCAGCGTCTCCTCCATCGTGATCACATGCTCTGGGACGGACACCGAGGGTCTGCACAAAGTCGCCATGAACCGTCCTGCTTTCGCCGTCCGGAAGGCTTTCGGCCCCCGGGTCGAAAAGGGTTCACCTCTGGGGGTGGTTCACCCACGATCACCCGACGAGGCGACGATCTCGCGCCGGACTACTCCGTATCGGGGACCCCGTGCCAAGGTCGAAGCAGGAGCCCCGCATCCGATCCCATGGAGGACGCCATGACGCGTACGGCCACGGAACTGCTGGAGACGACCACCGCGAAGCTCGCCCCGGACCCGCAGGCCAACCCGCTCGTGCCCCTCGTCGCCCGGGGCGAGGCCTCCCGCGACACACTCGCCACGCTGGCCCTGGAACAGCACCGGGTGATCCCGGCGGACCGCCGCGCGTTCCTCCATCTGGCGCAACGCGCCACGGAGGAACCGGAGGTCGCCGCGTTCTTCGAGATGCTCGCCGACGGCGAGGCGCTGGCAGCCGAACGGCTGCGGCCGTTCGCGCGGGCATGCGGCATCGACGAGGCAAGGACGCTCGCCTACCAGCCGCTGCCCGGCTGCCAGGCCTACCCGTCATACGTCGCCTGGCTCGCCCTCAACGCCTCCCCGACCGACGCGGTCCTCGCCATCACCGCGAACTTCTCCGCATGGGGCGGCTATTGCGCCACCATCGCCCAGTCCCTGCGCGCCCACTACGGCTTCAGTGACGACGCCTGCGCCTTCTTCGACTTCTTCGCCCAGCCGGCCCCGGAGTTGGACGAGAGGGCAACGGCAGCGGTCCAGGCAGGCCTGGACGCGGGCCTCCTGAACGAGGACCGTGCACACGAGTACGGCCGCCTGCTGCAGAGCTACGAGTCGATGTTCTGGTCGACGCTGCTGCAACTGGCCGAGTGATACCCCCTACGGCGCAGTCCCGCTGCTGTGAGCAATACACGCCACATCGATACGATCGGCGAGCTTCGCAAGCTCAATCGTCAGCGCCGCGACCGTGTCCTCATCGAGCCCGCCCTCCCCGGCCTCCACAAGGTGCAGCCATCGTCCACCCACCGTCCGCAACAACTTGCTCACATCGGCCGCAGCCACCTGCAAGACACCGCGGTCATCGACGATCAGAGGCAGAGTCACTTCGCGGTTCACAACCGGGATGTTAGCCGCGCAGCACTCACGCACCGTGCCAAACCGTCGTGATGTTGCAGAACTCCCGGATTCCGTGCCCGGACAGCTCACGCCCGTAACCGGACCGCTTGACACCGCCGAACGGGAACGCCGGGTGGGAGGCGGTCATCCCGTTGACGTACACGGCACCCGCCTCCAGGTCCCGTACGAAACGGTCCACCTCCGTCTCGTCCCGCGTCCACACGTTCGAACTCAGGCCGAACGGCGAATCGTTGGCGATGAGCACGGCCTCGTCGAGGTCGGAGGCGCGATACAGCGTGGCGACGGGTCCGAAGGCCTCCTCGCGGTGGATGCGCATCTCACGGGTGATCCCGGTCAGTACGGTCGGCGGGTAGTACCAGCCGGGCAGCTCGGGCCGGCGCAGACGGTGGCCGCCGCACAGCACCTCCGCACCGCTGCGCCGTGCGTCCTCGACCAGCTCCTCCAGGTCGTCGCGTCCCTGCTCGCTGGAGAGCGGCCCGACGTCGGTGTCCTCCTCCATGGGGTCGCCGACCTTCAGCGCCTTCATGCCCTCGACGAAGCGTTCGGCGAAGGCGTCGTAGACGTCCGTGTGCACGATGAACCGTTTGGCGGCGATGCACGACTGCCCGTTGTTCTGCACGCGCGCGGTGACCGCGATCTGTGCGGCCCGGTCGAGGTCGGCGGAGGGCATGACGACGTACGGGTCGCTGCCGCCCAGCTCGAGGACCGTCTTCTTGACCATGTCCCCGGCGGTGGAGGCGACCGCCCGTCCGGCGGGTTCGCTGCCGGTGAGGGTGGCCGCCTTGACGCGTTCGTCGCGCAGGATGTCGTCGACGGCGCCGGAGCCGATCAGCAGGGTCTGGAAGCATCCCTCCGGGTAGCCCGCCTGGTGGAAGAGGTCCTCCAGGAACAGGGCGGTCTGCGGGACGTTCGAGGCGTGCTTGAGCAGGCCGACATTGCCCGCCATCAGCGCGGGCGCCGCGAACCGGATCACCTGCCACACCGGGAAGTTCCACGGCATCACCGCGAGGACGGGACCGAGCGGCCGGTAGCGGACCCGGACGCGGGAGGCGCCCGAGTCCTTCACGTCGAACTCCGACGGCTCCTCGTCCGCGAGGAGTTCCTCGGCGTGGTCGGCGTACCAGCGCATCGCCTTGGCGCACTTGGCGGCCTCCGCGCGCGCCTGCTTGATCGGCTTGCCCATCTCGGTGGTCATGACGCGGCCGATGTCCTGCTGGATGTCGTCGAGGAGACCGGCGGCCCTGTGCATGAGGCGGGCGCGTTCGGCGAAGGGCGTCGTCCGGTACGTGCGGAACGTCGCCTCGGCGAGCTGGAGCCGGCGCTCGAGCTCCTCCTCGCCCATGGCCTCGTATGTCTTGAGCGTCTCGCCGTTCGCCGGGTTCACCGTCGCGATGGGCATGGCTGACCTCCTGGGGGCGGGCTTGGTTCGACCTTCCCGCGCGCTGCCGGTGACCGCAACGCGTGGGCGGCTGTGCGGTTAGTCCGATTGCTCGGAGTCCTCCGAGTGCTCCGCCAGCCGGTCGAGAAACGCGGACTGCGCCTTGACGATCAGATCCCGGGCGCGGTCCAGCCCGAACCACTCCACCCGGTCCAGCTCGGGGAACTCCCCGAGCTGCCCGGACCTCGGCGGCCACTCCATCCGGAAGGTGCCGGGGACGATCGTCGCCGGGTCCAGGTCGGCCTCGACGGCCCAGGCCGTGACGGTCTTGCCGCCCGTCTGCCGGACCTCGCCCAGCGCCACCGCCTCCCCGTGGGGTGGCTCGAGACCCAGCTCCTCCTGGAACTCGCGCCGGGCCGCCTCCCAGGCGGTCTCCTCCTCGGGCTCGTACTCGCCCTTCGGGACGGTCCACGCCCCGGCGTCCCGCTTGGCGAAGAAGGGGCCGCCCATGTGGCCGAGCAGGACCTCCAGGCCGCCACCGGTGTGCCGGAACAACAGCAGGCCGGCGCTGTGCCTGCCGCTCATGGCTGGACCTCCGGGTGTGCCGCGAGCAGCGTCTCGACCGTGTCCGCCTCCTCCGGGCGTTTGTCCTCGCGGTAGCGCACCACGCGGGCGAAGCGGAGGGTGACGCCGGCCGGGTAGCGGGTGGACCGCTGCAGGCCGTCGTAGGCGATCTCGACGACGAGTTCGGGTCGCACGGTCACCACATAGCCGTCGGTGCCCGTGGCGAGCTCCTGGAGGCGTTCGGTCTGCCAGGTGAGCATCGCGTCGGTCATGCCCTTGAAGGTCTTGCCGAGCATGGCGAAGGAGCCGTCCGGGTTGCGGGCCCCGAGGTGGAGGTTGGAGAGCTTGCCGGTGCGCCGGCCGTGGCCCCACTCCGCGGCCAGCACTACCAGGTCGAGGGTGTGCACGGGCTTGACCTTCAGCCAGGACGCGCCGCGCCGGCCCGCGCTGTAGGCGGCGTCGAGGGCCTTGACGACCACGCCCTCGTGGCCGCGCTCCAGGGTCTGGGCGAGGAAGTCCTCGGCCGCGCCCACGTCCTGCGGCCCCGAGACCAGGGCGCGCCGCACCCGCATCGGCTCGGGGACCAGCCGGGCCAGTTCGGCGTGCCGCTCGGCGAAGGGCAGGTCGAGCAGGTCGCGGTCGTCCACGGACAGCGCGTCGAAGAACACGGGGGAGACGGGGACGGTCTCGGCGGCCGTCGCCACGTCCACGCGCGAGCCGACGCGCCCGGCCGTCTCCTGGAAGGACCGGGGCCGCCCGTCCTGGTCGAAGGAGATCACCTCGCCGTCCAGGATGAACCGGCGGACCTTCAACTCCAGTGCTGCGGCGGTGAGTTCGGGCAGCCGGGCGGTGATGTCGTCGAGGGTGCGGGTGTAGATCCGTACGCTGTCGCCGTCCCGGTGGACCTGCACCCGGATGCCGTCCAGCTTCTCCTCGACCGCGCACGCACCCAGCTTGTCGACCGCCTCGGCCACCGAGGAGGCGCTGTGCGCCAGCATCGGCAGGACCGGGCGGCCGACGGTGAGCCGGAAGCGGTCCAGGGCCGCCGGGCCCTCGGCGAGCAGCGCCTGCGCCACCGTCTGCAGGGAGCCCGCGAGCATCACCGCCCGGCGGACGTCCGCGGACGGCGCCCCGGTGGCCTGCGCCAGGCCCTCGACGGCGACGGCGTCCAGGGCGCCCTGCCGCACCTCACCGGTCAGCAGTCCGAGCAGGAACCGCTGCTCGTCCTCGGTGGCCGCCCCCATCAACGCCCCGACGAGCCGGGCCCGTTCGGCCTGCGAGCCGGTGCCCGAGACCTTGCCCAGCTCGCCGAGGAGGGCGTCCACCTGCCGCACGGTGAGCGTGGGTTCGGCGGCCGGGGCGACCGGGCGGCTGAGCACCTTCCAGCCGACGCCGAGCCGCCCCTGCGGCAGCCGTCCCGCCAGGTACGGGATCACGATCGGCACGTCGTCCGCCTCGGCGTCCCGGAACAGCTCGGCGAGCAGAGCGATCTTCCGGGACCGCGCCGAGGTGGCGGCGACCTCCTGGGAGACTTGGGCCAGGCGGGCGAGCAGCATGCAGCCATCCTCCAACGGAGGCGGGCGCTCCACACCCGGACACCGGTGGTTCTATGCCGGTACGGCCGCGTCGAGGTCGGTCATCAGCAGCTCACCGTTGATGAAGGCCCCCGCCCGGTAGCCGCCCGCCGCCGCGTTCACGACCTGCTCGGCGAAGGCCATCGCGTTGCCGACCGCCCAGACGCCCGGCACGGAGGTGAGCCCGGTCGGGTCGACCACGGGGTACGCGCCGAAGGGGGTCTCCTGGAGTTCGGCTCCCAGCCGCTCCAGCAAGCCGGTCTGCGGGACCGCCCGGGGCGCGGTGAAGACGGCCTCGCGTGCATGCGTCGTACCGTCCGTCAGACGTACGCCGGTGAGCCGGTCGTCCTCCACCACCAGCTCCGCGACCTCGCCGGGCACCACCTTCACCCCGGCCGCCGCCAGCCTGCGCAGGTCGTCGTCCGAGAGCTCCTGCTCGGCCACGGTGTGCAGGAAGAGCGTCACGTCCTTCGACCACTGGGACACCATCAGCGCCTGGTGGACGCTCAGCGGGGTCGTTGCCAGTACGCCGAAGGCCCGGTCGCGGACCTCCCAGCCGTGGCAGTACGGGCAGTGCAGCACATCCCGGCCGAAGCGCTCGGCCACGCCGGGCACGGCCGGCAGCTCGTCCCGCAGGCCCGTGGCGATCACCAGCCGCCGTCCGTGCACGGTCCGGCCGCTCGCGAGGGCGACCGCGAATTCCTCGCCCCTCGTGACGTCCACGGCCCGATCGCGGACCAGTTCCACGCCGTACCGTGCGATCTCCTCCCGGCCGATCGCCAGGAACTCGGCGGGTGGCATGCCGTCCCGCGACAGATAGCCGTGCATATGGGCGGCGGGCGCGTTGCGCGGTTCGCCCGCGTCGACGACGAGCGTGCGGCGCCGGGCCCGGCCCAGGACCAGCGCGGCGGAGAGTCCGGCCGGACCCCCTCCGACGACGATCACTTCGTACTGCTCGCTGTGCTTCTCGGTCATGGGTGACCACCTCCACGCCCGACGGTCGCCCCACCGCTGCCGCATTGACAAACCCGTTTGCCGAAACTGCAATGTCGTCCATGAACGACGACGACACGGACGAGGTCCTCGCGGAGGTCGGCCCCCGGCTGCGGCGCATCCGCAAGGAGCGGGGTGCCACGCTCGCCGGGCTGTCGGCGGCGACCGGGATCTCGGTCAGCACGCTGTCCCGGCTGGAGTCCGGACTGCGCAGGCCCAGCCTGGAGCTGCTGCTGCCGATCGCGCGGGCGCACCAGGTGCCGCTGGACGAGCTGGTCGGCGCGCCGCCGGCGGGGGACCCGCGGGTACGCGGCAAGCCCCTGGTGCTCCACGGCCGCACCTTCTGGCCGCTCACCCGCCAACCCGGCGGCCTCCAGGCCTTCAAGGTGCTGGTACCGCAGGGCACCGAGGAGCCCGAACCGCGCACCCATGAGGGCTACGAGTGGCTGTACGTGCTGTCCGGTCGGCTGCGGGTGGTGCTGGGCGAGCACGACGTCGTCATGGCAGCGGGCGAGGCGGCCGAGTTCGACACCCGCGTGCCGCACTGGTTCGGGTCGACGGGGGAGGGACCGGTGGAGTTCCTGAGCCTGTTCGGGCCGCAGGGGGAGCGGATGCATGTGCGGGCCCGGCCGAAGCGGTCATGACGGTGGCGGATACGCCAACGCCACGCGGTTCAGGGTCCACACGGTCGACCGGCTCACGGCAGCCGGATCAGCGCGATGCTCGCCGGCTGCGCGAGGGCGAGCCGGGTGCCGTCGGAGTGGAGGGCGGCGACGGGGGTGGGCACGCGGCGGCCGCCGAAGCAGGTGGGCTTGGCAAGGACGCGGACCTCGGACCAGTCCGCGACGATGCAGCCGGCCGCCGTGTCGAGCAGCCGCGGGTGGCCGTGCAGAGACACGACCTGATCGCCCCGGGACAGGAGCAGCCCGTCGCCCAATCTGCCCAGGGCGAGCGGGTAGTCGTAGTCCGAAGCACCCCGCCCCGTCAGGCACGGCTCGTTCCCGAGCCGGTACAGGATGCCGCCCGTCGGGTCGTACGCCCGCGCGCTCGCCAGGGGAGCGCGAGCAGCGCGGACACCGTGGTGAAAGTGCCCAGTGCTGCTCTGGCGGCTCTTCCTCTCTGCATGGCCCCTCCCAGGGGGCTCACGAACGGGTCGGATCGGTGTCGGTGGCGACGAGGACCCGTACGTCCCATGGGCCGAGCTCAAGTGCCGTGCCCGCGGGGACCGTTGTGCCGTCCAGGACGTCGGAGAGGTTCACCGGTGCAGACACGCTCGCGGGCTCCCAGCTCCAGTTGTGGACGATGTGGACGTGGCGTCCGTCCGGTGAGGTGCCGGTCGTCGCGGTGACCGAGGCCGGTGGCTCCCGCCAGCCGTGGCGGGCCGACGGCGTCAGCCACTCGGCCAGCGCCCGGGCCAGGTCCCGACCGGGCACCGTGCCGACGTATGTGACCTGGCCGGCGCCGTGGCGGCGGGTGGTGACCGCGGGCCAGCGGCCGAAGTGCGGGTGGTCGTAGGCGACCAGCACATCGGCGTCGGCGACGGTCAGGCCGTCCGCCCACTTCGTCGCCGTGGCGCCCGCGGGAAGCTGGAGCGGGCTGTCCGGTGCGGACCGCACGGGTATGTCCCGCACCAGGTTGCTGAATTCGTCGTAGCTGACGCCCGCGGCGCCGGTGAGGCGCCCGGGGGCCGGTTCGGGGCGGGCGCGCGCCTCGTGGTCGGCGTAACCGGTGCGCGGGCCGAGGACCAGGTGGCCGCCCGCACGGGCGTAGTCCGCGAGCCAGTCGAGCGTCTCGTCGTGGGCGAGGTGGAGCGCCGGGACGACGAGGACGGGGTGACGTCGGACGGCCTCCAGCGGAGTCAAGCCCTCCCGTTCGCCGCTCGGGTCGTGCAGCTGGCGGGCGTGGACGATGCGGACCTGACGGCCGGCGTCGAAGGCGCCGCGGTAGAAGGGATCGAAGACGCGGTGGTAGGCGGCCGGGTCCGGTTGGCCGTCGGGCCCGGCCAGCGGCGGGTACTTCTGCATCAGCCACTTGCTCGGCGTCGAGTGCACCATGGTGATGTCGGCGTCCGGTTCGAGCCCGGCGACGAGCGCGCCCGCGGTCTCGAACTCCCCGCCCAGGCGGGCGAGTTCGGCGTAGGTCCGGCCGGGCCGGCCGGTGTGCGGGAGGATGCCGCCCCAGTAGGTCTCGGCGCCGAAGTGCAGGGTGTGCCAGTGCCAGTACTCGATCATGCGGGCGCCGCGCGCGACCAGGGCCCAGGCGGCCTGGCGCCACTGGCCGTCGTAGGCGGGCCGGTTGTCCCAGGGGAAGCCGATGGAGCCGGCGTTGGTCTCGGTGACCAGGAACGGCTCCTGCCGGGAGGAGAACATCCAGTCGGCGGTCTGGTACAGCGCCCACACGCCGGTGGTCTTCCAGCTCTGCTCATGGCCGTCGGGCGTGGGGTCGGGCAGCAGCAGGCCGTCCTGCATGTCGTAGTACGGGTTGCCGGAGGCGATGTCGAGGCGGTCGGTGAGCTCGTCGTCCTCCACTGCGGGGCGGGTGTAGGAGAGGCAGGTGGTGACGAAGTGGTCGGGGCGGGCGTACTCATGGACGATGTCGGCCTGCCAGCCGATGAACTCGGTGACCTGGCGGGCCTGGAACGCGCGCCAGGCCACGTCGTACTGCGGCTGCGCGTTGCCGTCCGGGGTCCAGAGATCCGCCCAGGTGGACAGCCGGTGCGACCAGTACACCAGGCCCCACTCGCGGTTGAGGGTCTCCACGTCGCCGTACCTCTCGCGCAGATGGTCGACGAAGCGCTGGAAGACGCCGTGGTTGTGGAAGAGCTCCAGGCCCGGCTCGTTGTCGACCTGGAAGCCGATCACCGCCGGGTGGTCGGCATAGCGGGCGACGACACGGCGGATCACGCGCTCGGCGTGGAAGCGGAAGGCCGGGTGGGTGAAGTCCACCTCCTGCCGGGCGCCCCAGGCGATGCGCTCGCCGGTGTGCCGCTCGCCGGTGATCTCCGGGTACTGGCGGGCCAGCCACGGCGGCACCGCATAGGTCGGGGTGCCGAGGACGACGGAGATGCCGCGCTCGTGGGCGCCGTCCAGCACCGGTCGCAGCCAGTCCAGGTCGAAGCGGCCGTTCTCCGGCTCCCAGGTCGACCAGACCGACTCGCCGACGCGGATGACGCTGACGTGCGCGTCGACCATCAGATCGAGGTCCGTCGTGAGGCGTTCGTACGGCTGGTACTCGTGGTAGTACGCGGCACCGAACAGGACGCGGGCAGGCAGGGCCGCCATGAAGGAAACCTCCGAAGTCTCCGAAGAAAGAGGGGGGTTGGGCCACTGTTTGACGGCCGCCGGTGGCCAGACGGCTCTGCCAGTACCGCCGGAGCATCAGGGAGGAATGCTGTCCGGGACCGGAGGGGTCAGCGGCGGGTGGACGGGCCTCCGTTCGCAAGCGGCGGACGGGATGTCCTGGCGGCAGGGGAGGCGCTGCGCCGTCCGCGGGCCGGGGTCTTCCGGCTCGACGGTGGCGGTGCGGTCGAGGCACGGACGACGAGGTCGACCGGCGGGCCACTCGGCGGCAAGGGCTCTGCCTTCGGGTTCTCGATGGCATGCACGAGGCGCTTGAGCCCTTCCTGGGCCACGGCGTCGAACGGTTGCCGCACCGTGGTCAGGGGCGGGGTCACATGGGCGGCGACCGGGATGTCGTCGAAGCCGACCACGCTGACGTCCTCCGGCACCCGCCGGCCGGCCTCCGTCAGCGCGTGGATCAGTCCGATCGCCATGTCGTCGTTGGCCGCGAAGACAGCGGTGACGCCGGCGTCCTCGGCCAGTTCCCGTCCCGCCCGGTAGCCGGAGGCGGCCGACCAGTCGCCCGCGACGACCGCAGGCACCTCCCGGTCCTGCGCGGTCAGGGCCGCCTGCCATCCCTCCCGCCGGTCCCGGGCGGCGTACCACCGCTGCGGACCGGCGAGGTGATGGACCGTCATATGGCCGAGGTCCAGCAGGTGTTCGGTGGCGGACCGGGCCATCAGGTCTGCGCCGTTGCCCGCGGTCAGCACCGTGGGCGCGGTGACGGGCAGCGGTGCGCCGATGACGAGGACCGGAACGTCGAGGCGCAGGGCGGGTGCTCCGACGTCGGCCTGCTCGTCGATCGGCTCCGAGATGACGATGCCGTCGACGCCCTGATCGAGGAGCGAGTCCATGGCGCCCGCGACGCCCGCCGGGTCGCCCTCCATCGTGTTGACCACGCGAAGGGCGTAACCGGTGTCCCGGACGGCCCGCTCGACACCCATGAGCAGCGAGGCGGGTCCGTACAGCGCCGTGCCCAGCGTCACCACGCCGATCGAGCGGGTGCGCCCGGAGGCCAGCGCGCGGGCGGCGTTGTTGAGCCGGTAGCCGAGCTGCTCGGCGGCGTCGAGCACCCGCCTGCGTACCTCGGCCGAGACGTACGGTTCGTCGTTGAAGACCCGGGAGACCGTCTTCTGCGAGACCCCCGCGAGCCGGGCGACGTCCACGCTGCGCGGCGCGGCGGAGCCTGCGCCCCGCCCGGTGCCTGGCGTCATGGTCCCTCCCGGCGATCGAGCCTGCGCTGTCATGTCTACGCAGTCATGTCTACGCAGTCATAGAGAGGGCGTCAAGGGTTCGGCACGCATCCGCCAGCCTCTGTCCGTCGCCTCTACAGGATGCCGATGTTGGTGAGCGGGATGTTCCAGTCGTTGCTCTCGACGTCGCCACGGCCGTCCCGAGCTGTGGCTGGTACCGCAACAAGCATCAGCCCGGCGAGGGCGACGGCCAGGACGGCGGCGACACGACGCTTCACGGTTCCTCCTCCGCTACGACAGTGCCGCCCACCCTGCTCCGAGCCGGACGCCCCGCCGGCCCGGACACGCCGCGCGGCCCGAGGAATCAGCCGCTCGGTGGCGGCACCGCTCGTGCCGGCCGTCAGCCTCCCGCCGGCTCGGAGGCGGTGAAGCGCTCGAATCCCGCGTGGAAGGCGGTGCCCTGCGGGTCGGTCGCGCTGTAGTGGAAGGCGGCCAGCCCGCAGCCGCGGGCGTCGAAGGCGGCCCCCGTGTACGAGGCCACCGGGGTGCCGTCCACGCCGAGCTCGACTCTGATCCGGCCCGCACCGGCCGGGGAACAGGTCATCGACATGTCGACCTGCTGCCGGCTCGCCACCTTCAGCCCCACATCCGCGAGGTCGACCTCGACGACCCGGTCATGCTGGAAAGCCCCCTTGAACCGGAACTCCCTTACGATCAGGGCCTCCTGGCCCGTCGTCAGATAGGTCGCCCAGCGGGAGCCCTTCCGGTAGTCCCCCGAGCCGTCGCACCACAGCCCGACCCCGCCCTCGCCCCCGTACCACTCCGTCTGGGTGCTCAGCCGTACCGCGAACGACGACGGCTCGAAGGGTGCCTGCGGCCACACCTCCAGCTCGGTCCTGGGGTCCACCAGCATGGTCCCGCCCTGGTGCGTGATCCTCGCCAGGGTGGGGTCCTTGTGCGACCAGTCGCCCGAATCGGTCAGGTCGTCGGTGTACGAGAGGGGGTGGGCGCCCGCGGAGCTGCTCGGCCTCCCCGACGAGGACGGGGAGCCCGAGCCCTGGGCTCCCCCCGAGGAGGTGGTGCTCAGCACGACGGCAAGAAGCACCGCCGCCGCGGCGCTGCCCGCCGCGAACCCCCACAGCCGTAGCTGCCTGGCGCTCGTGCCGAGGCGGGAGCCGCCCTTCGCGGGTCCGGACGGTGGCGGCGGCTGAGGCGTCCCCGACTGCGACTGCATGCCCTCCTCCGCCCCCGCGAGCCGGGTGACGAGCTGGGCCGCGGTGGGCCGCTCCGCCGGGTCCTTGCGCAGACAGTCGGCGACGACCGAACGGACCGGCTCCGGCACCGCCGCGAGATCCGGGTCGCGCTCGCACACCGCGACGAGCACCTCGTAGCCGCTCTCCCCCTCGAAGGGATGCCGCCCGGTGGCGGCGAAGTACAGCGTGCCGCCGAGGGAGAACACATCGGTGGCGCCGCTGACCCGCATCGACCTGACCTGCTCGGGCGACATGTACGCGGGCGAGCCGAGCACACTGCCCGGTGTGGTGAGCGCCGACTCGAGCAGCCCGTCGTCGCGGGCGATACCGAAGTCGATGATCCGCGGTCCGTCCGGGGAGAGCAGGATGTTGGACGGCTTGATGTCCCGGTGCACGACACCCACCCGGTGCACCTGCGCCAGCGCGTGCGCGACGGCCAGCGCCACCGACTGCAGCCGCCCGGAGGACAGCGGGCCGCCCGCGGCCACATGCTGGTGGAGCGTGGGCCCCGGCACGAACTCGCTCACGATGTACGGATGGCGCCCGGACAGGTCGGCATCGAGGACCCGCGCCGTGGCCAGCTCGCCGACCCGGCTCGCCGCACCGAACTCCCGCCGTACGCGGGCGAGCGCGACCTCGTCGTACTCCTTGCCCGGCAGCAGGAACTTCACCACCACCTGCCGCCCGGCCCGGTCCCGGGCGAGCCACACCACCCCCTGCCCGCCCCGGCCCAGCTCACGCTCGCAGACGTAACCGCCCACCGACAGCTGCATCCGTGGATCCATGCCCCCGCCCCCAGCCCCGCCCCCGGTCCATGGCCGTTCTCCAGCGTATCGGCCCACTTGGGCCCTGACAGGGCTCTTGTCCGGGTTTCACGCCTCAGTCCGAGCGGGGATCCACATGGATCTTGGGGCCGGGCCCGGCGCCGTGCGGGCGCTCGCCGGCGAGCACGGGGCCCGCCGTGTCGAGGCCCACGGTGGCGGCGACGAGGGGCCTGGGGTCGACCGATCCGGCGGCGTAGGCGCGGATCGTGGCGTCAAGGCCGGGGGAGGCGGAGAGGATGCCCACCGCGGTGACGTCCTTGAGGGCGAGCGTGCGGGTGTCGATCCTGCTGGGTTCGCCGGCCAGCCCGATGTACACGACCCGGCCGGACGGCTCGACCGACTCCAGTGCCCTTTGCGGCAGATGGGCGGCGTTCGAGGCGTCGACGACCGCGTCGAAGGACAGGTCCGGCAGCGCGTCCTCGGCCCAGACGTGTTCGAAGCCGAGTGCGCGGGCGAAGGCGAGGGAGCTGCCGGTGTTGCCCATGAGATGGACCTCCGCACCGGTCGTACGGAGGAACATCGCGGCCAGCAGTCCGATGGTCCCCGGTCCCAGCACCAGGACTCGGTCCCCGGGGTGCGGCGCTGCGGCCTCGGCGGCCCGCAGGGCATTGCCGCCCGGCTCCACCAGCGCCCCGAGCACGGCGTCGACGGAGTCGGGCAGGGCGTGCAACGAGGAGGCGGGGACGGCGAGTTGCTCGGCCAGGGCGCCGGGCCGGTGCCCGCGTATGCCGACCTCCTGCCGCTTCTCGCACACGTGCTGGTGGCCGCGCAGACAACGGCGGCACGCGCCGCAGCCGAGCATGGTGTCGCCCATGACGCGGCGCCCGAGCCAGCCCGGGTCGACACCGTCGCCGACCGCGGCCACCCGCCCCGCCCACTCATGACCGAGCCGCATCGGGTAGGCGGCGTGGCCCTGGTGGAGGTAGGCCATCGCTCCGGTGAAGAACTCCACGTCGGTGCCGCAGACGCCGACCCGTTCGACGTCGACGACGACTTCGCCGGGGCCCGCCACCGGTGCCGCGACCTCTTGTACGGCGTACTCGCCGGGGCCGGTCAGGACGAAGGCGCGCATGGGGCGACCGGTCACCGGGGCCCGAGGACGTGCTGACGCTGGGTGCCGAGCTGCTGGATGCCTAGCTCCATCACGTCGCCCGGCTGGAGATACACGGGCGGGGTGAGGCCCATGCCGACGCCGGGCGGAGTGCCCGTGTTGATCAGGTCGCCCGGCTCCAGGACGAGGAACTGGCTGAGGTGGTGCACGATGAAGTACGGGTCGAAGATCATCGTCTTGGTGTTGCCGGTCTGCCGGCGCACCCCGTTGACGTCCAGCCACATGTCGAGCGCGAGGACGTCCTCGATCTCGTCGGTGGTGGCCAGCCACGGGCCCGCGGGGTTGAAGGTCTCCGCGGACTTGCCCTTGGCCCACTGCCCGCCCCGCTCCAGCTGGAAGGCGCGCTCGCTGACGTCGTTGACGACCACATAGCCGGCGATGGCCTCGCGCGCCTCGTCCACCGAGTCCAGGTAGCGGGTGCGCCTTCCGATGACGATGCCGAGCTCCACCTCCCAGTCCGTCTTGGTGGACCCGCGCGGGATCCGCACATCGTCGTGGGGGCCGACCAGGGTGTTGGGGGACTTGGTGAACAGGATCGGTTCGTCGGGCACGGCCATACCGCTCTCGGCCGCGTGGTCGCGGTAGTTGAGGCCGATGCACAGGATCTGGTGCGGGCGGGCGACGGGCGCGCCGACGCGCTCCCCGGCGAAGCGGGACACCTGCCCGGCCGCCGCACGCTCCGTCACGACGGGGCGGATGCGGTCCAGGCCGCCCGCGCCGAAGAACGCCTCGTCGAAGTCGGTGACGACGTCCGAGAGGTCCACGTAGGTGTCGTCGTCGATGCGGGCGACGGGCTTTTCGGCGCCGGCGGCACCGATGCGCATGAGGTACACGAGCTCAGTCTCCAGGGGGGTCGGCGGGGTGGGCGGGCGGCCCGGCGGGGCTTCAGAGGTGGGGCTCGCCGAGGGGACCGAGCAGGGCACGGATCTCGTCGGCCGCCTCCACCAGGGTGCTCAGCGGTGTCCGGTAGGTCAGCGCACTGACGCTGACGGCTCCGGACGGCGTCCTCGGCGAGGTCGCGTACACGGGCAGGGCGAGGCAGTTGACGCCCGGCTCGTTCTCCTGGTCGTCGAGGGAGTAGCCCCGCTCACGTATCGTCTGCAGCTCGCGGTGCAGGGTGCCGGCGGTGCACAACGTCCGCGGGGTGCGGCGCGCCAGGGCAGCGCCGCCGATCCAAGCCTCGACCTCCGCCAGGGTCTCCAACTGGCCTGCCAGCAGCAGCTTTCCGACCCCCGTGGCGTGCGCGGGGTTGCGGCCGCCCACCATCGAGGTGAGCCGGACGGCACCACTGGGCGGATCCACCTTGGCGCGGTAGACGACCTCACGGCCGTCGAGGACCGCGTAGTGCGCGGTCTCCCCGAACCGCTGCGCCAGCGTCTCGAGGACCGGGCGGACGCGGACATGGTCGGGCCGGGCCTCGTGGTGGGCGAAGGCCATCCGCAGGAACTCGTCCCCGAGCGCGTAGTGGCCGCGGGCGTCCTGCCCGGCGAACCCCGCCCGGCGCAGGGCCGCGAGCGCCCGGTGCACGGTCGGCTTGGGACTGCCGATCACCCGGGTCAACTCCTCGAGTCCCACGCCCTCGGGATACCGGGCAAGCTCCTTGAGGACGGCGAGCACCCGGTCCGATCCCACGAGCCGGCCACCGTCGGCGCCGGTCGAGCCGTCCGTGCCGGGGTCTGTCGCACCCTCGTACGTCTGCGTACGCTTCATGATGTTCCGGACTCTAGAGCGCCGTACCGACTAGTGGAAGAGGCCATGGTGACGCTCCGCAGCGCGCAGTGGTACGAGGGCCAGGACCGCAACGCCTATATCCACCGGGCCTGGATGCGGCGGGGCGCCCCGGACGACGCCTTCACGGGCCGCCCGCAGATCGCCATCGCCAACACCGCATCCGATCTGACCCCCTGCAACGCCCACCTGAACGAGGTCGCGGCGTCCGTGCGCAACGGCGTGTACGAGGCGGGCGGGATCCCCCTGGACCTGCCCGTGGTGTCGCTCGGCGAGACGAACGTCCGTCCCACGGCCATGCTGTGGCGCAACATGGCCGCGATGGCCACCGAGGAGATGCTGCGGGCCAACCCCGTCGACGGCGTCGTCCTGCTCGGCGGCTGCGACAAGACGATCCCTTCGCTGCTGATGGCCGCCGCCTCGGTGGACCTGCCCGCCGTCGTCGTACCCGGCGGACCCATGCTCACCGGCACCTTCCGCGGCACGCCCCTGGGCTGCGGCACCGATGTGTGGCGGCTGTCCGAGGAGGTCCGCGGCGGCACCCTCTCCCAGGAGGAGTTCACCCGCTCCGAGTCCTCGATGATCCGCAGCCGCGGCCACTGCAACACCATGGGCACGGCCTCGACGATGGCGCTGGTGGCCGAGGCCCTGGGCACGGTCGTGCCGGGTACGGCCGGAACTCCCGCCCCCGACAGCCGGCTTCTGAAGGCCGCGCACCGCACCGGCCGGCTGGCGGTGGACATGGTGGGCGACGACCGGAGGCCCGGAACCTTCCTCACCAAGGCCTCCTTCCACAACGCGATCGTCGCGCTCGCCGCCGTCGGCGGCTCCACCAACGCGGTCGTCCACCTCCTCGCCGTCGCGGGCCGCCTCGGCGTCGACCTGTCCCTCGACGACTTCGACCGCATCGGCTCCCGCGTGCCGGTCCTGGTCGACCTCCAGCCGGCCGGCCGTTTCCTCATGGAGGACCTCCACCGCGCCGGCGGCCTCCTCGCGGTCCTGCGCGAGGTCCGCGACCTGCTCGACCCCGAGGCCCTGACCGTCACGGGCAGCCCCTTGGTCGACTTCCTCGACGACGCCCCGATCTGGGACACGGAGGTCATCCGCCCGCGCGCCGAACCGCTCGTCGCCGAGGGCGGAATCGCCGTCCTGCGCGGCAACCTCGCCCCCGACGGCGCCCTCGTCAAACCGGCCGCCGCCTCCCCGCACCTGCTGCGCCACCGCGGCCGGGCGGTCGTCTTCGACTCGATCGAGGACTTCCACGCCCGGATCGACGACCCGGACCTCGACGTCGACGCCGACAGCGTGCTGGTCCTGCGCGGATGCGGCCCCAAGGGCTACCCCGGCATGCCCGAGGTCTCCAACATGCCGCTCCCGAAGAAGCTCCTCGAACAGGGCGTCCGCGACATGGTCCGCGTCTGCGACGGCCGCATGAGCGGCACGGCGTACGGCACCGTCGTCCTGCACGTCGCCCCGGAAGCCGCGGCCGGCGGCCCCCTCGCGCTGGTGCGCACCGGGGACGTCATCTCCCTCGACGTCGAAGCCCGCCGCATCGACGTCGAGGTACCCGCTGACGAACTCGCCCGCCGAACCCCCGACAAGGAGACCCTCACGGGCTTCGCCAACCCCCGCCGCGGCTGGGAACGCCTCTACGTCGACCACGTCCTGCAAGCCGACACGGGCGCCGACCTGGACTTCCTCGTCGGCTCCAGCGGCTCGGAGGTGAGCCGCGAGTCGCACTGAGCGACACGCCCCTTCTCGGCCGCCCTGCCGTCCCACCTCCAGGTCACGCCGTGTCGGCCGTCCATGCGTGGGACATGCCCGCCGCCACGGGAATCGGCCGGGGCGTGGTGAGAGCCCGGTCGAGGTCGGCCATCAGGTCATCCGGGTCCTCAAGGCCGATGGAGAGCCTGACGAGGCCGGCGGCCGGGCGGGCCTGAGGGGCGACGGGCCGGTGTGTCAGGGAGGCCGGGTGCTGGATCAGTGAGTCGACGCCGCCCAGGGACACCGCGTGGGTGAAGAGGCTGACCGTCGAGGTGGCGTGCGCGGCCTGTTCGTAGCCGCCGCGGAGGTCGACGGAGATCATCGCGCCCGTGCCCTTCAGCTGTCGGCCGAGCAGCCCCTGCGGGTCTCCGTCGAGCCCGGGGTAGTGGACGCGGTCGACGCTCGGGTGGGTCGTCAGCCATGCGGCGATGCGCTGGGCGTTCGCCTGCTGGGCCCGTACCCGAACCGGGAGCGTGGCCAGCCCCCGGTGCAGGAGATACGCGCCCAGGGGGTGCAGCAGACCGCCGGTGACCGCGCGGACCCGGCGCAGCGCGGCTGCCTGCTCCTCGCCGCAGGCGATGACACCGGCGATCACGTCACCGTGCCCGCCCAGGTACTTGGTCGCGCTGTGCAGCACCATCGCGGCACCGAGGTCGACGGGATTCTGCAGGACCGGCGTCGCGAACGTGTTGTCGACGAGGACCGGAACGCCCTGGGCGGCCTCGACCACGGCACGGATGTCGGCCAGTTCGAGGGTCGGATTGGCGGGCGTCTCCAGCACGATCAGCGCCGTGTCGGGACGGATGGCGGCCGCGACGTCCGGCGCCGGGCAGTAACTCACCTCCGTGCCGAGGAGGCCCGAGGCCAGCAGATGGTCCGTCCCGCCGTAGAGGGGACGTACGGCCAGGACATGGCGGCGGCCGGTCTCCTGCACGGTCGCCAGGATCGCCGCGGTCATCGCCGCCATGCCCGAGGAGAACGCCACGGCGGCCCGGGCGTGCTCCAGCTGGGCCAGCGCCGACTCGAACCGCGCCACGGTCGGGTTCCAGAGCCGCGCATAGACGGCTCCGCCGTCCGCGTTCGGCGTGCCTCCGCCCGCCATGGCCTCGTACGACAGTCCGCCGGCCTCGATGTCCGGCAGCGGGTTGGTCGACGACAGGTCGATGGGCAGCGCGTGAACGCCGAGTTCTGTCAGGTCCTCACGGCCGGCGTGGACGGCCAGGGAGTCGGGTTGCAGATACGACGAGGTCATGCCCAGAGAGTGAGGCGATCCACAACTCATCGCAAGAGTCATTGTGGGAGCCATTGCTCGTGGCCGATATTGGTGCAGATTCGGCAAGAGGAGGGCCCATGGCAGGCCAGCAACTGAAGAAAACACAACCCGCCGCCGCGGGGCTCGACGGCACCGATCTGGCCATCCTGGTCGCGCTCGTGGAGGACGGCCGGATGACCAACGCGGCGCTCGCGGCCCGGGTGGGCGTGGCGGAGTCGACCTGCGCCTACCGGGTCCGTGCGCTGCGGGAGTCCGGTGTCATCACGAGCATCAACGCCCGGCTCGACCTCGGCGCACTCGGCCACCCCATCCACGCCATCATCAAGGTCCGCCTCGGCAGCCACAGCCGCGAACACGTCCGCACCCTCTACGACCGGCTGGTCAAGGTGCCGGGAGCCCTGACGGTGTGGCACGTCGGCGGGGACGACGACTTCCTTCTGCATGTGGCCGTGGCCAGTCCGGAAGAGCTGCGGGACCTGATCCTGGAGCACGTGACCGTCCATCCGATGGTGCGGCAGACGGAGACCCAGCTGGTCTTCGAGGTCCGTGACGGTCGCGGCGTGCTGCCCGAGTGAACCGGCCGCCGGGAGTCTTGTCCGTGGAAGTGTTTCCTCATGGGCAAGCGACCGCTTAGTATGCGATGGACCCCGGTCAGACAGAGCAGTCCCCTGGAGGCACCGCATGCAGGCATGGCAAGTGCACGAGAACGGCGAGCCGAGCGAGGTGATGCGGCTCGAGGAGGTGGAGCGGCCCACGCCCGGTGACGGCCAGGTGCTGCTGAAGGTGTGTGCCGCGAACATCAACTTCCCGGACGTCCTGATGTGCCGGGGCCACTACCAGGTGCGCCCGCCGCTGCCGTTCACGCCGGGCGTGGAGATCTGCGGGGAGACCGAGGACGGCCGGCGGGTCATCGCCAACCCCGCCCTGCCGCACGGCGGTTTCGCCGAGTACGCCCTAGCGGACGCCGCCACCCTCCTGCCCGCGCCCGACTCGCTCGACGACGCCGAGGCGGCCGCCCTGCACATCGGCTATCAGACCGGCTGGTTCGGTCTGCACCGTCGGGCTCACCTGGAAGCAGGCGAGACGCTGCTCGTCCACGCTGCCGCAGGAGGGGTCGGCAGCGCGGCCGTGCAGCTCGGCAAGGCGGCCGGGGCGCGGGTCATCGGGGTCGTCGGCGGCGCCGACAAGGTGGCCGCGGCCAGGGAGTCGGGCTGCGACGTCGTCATCGACCGCAAGAGCGAGGACGTCATCGCCGCCGTCAAGGAGGCCACGGGCGGCCGCGGCGCCGACGTCATCTACGACCCCGTCGGCGGCGAGGCCTACACCCAGTCCACGAAGGTCGTCGCCTTCGAGGGCCGGATCGTGGTCGTCGGCTTCGCCAGCGGCGTCATCCCCAGCCCGGGCCTCAACCACGCCCTGGTGAAGAACTACTCGATCCTCGGACTGCACTGGGGCCTGTACGGCACCAAGAACCCGAAGCTGATCGCGCACTGCCACGAGCAGCTCACCGAGCTGGCCGCCCGGGGCGCCATCAAGCCGCTGGTCAGCGAGCGCGTCCCGCTGGCCGGGGCTGCGGCCGCCGTGCAGCGCGTCGCCGACGGCGTGACCACCGGCCGGGTGGCCGTCCTGCCGTCCCTGGAGAACGGAGCCGCCGCATGACCGACGCAGCCGAACTGCGCAGCCGCACACAGGAGTTGCTGGCCGCCCATCCGCCGGCGACCACCGACCGCCTGGACTTCCTCAAGGCCCGCTTCGACGCGGGTCTGGCCTGGGTGCACTACCCGCAGGGCCTCGGCGGACTGGGCGTGCCCCGCTCCCTGCAGGCCGTCGTGGACGCCGAGCTGGAGGCCGCCGGCGCGCCCGACAACGACGCCCGCCGCAACGGCATCGGGCTCGGCATGGCCGCCCCGACGATCCTCAAGTACGGCACCGAGGAGCAGAAGCAGCGCTATCTGCGGCCGCTGTGGATCGGCGAGGAGGTGTGGTGCCAGCTGTTCAGCGAGCCCGGCGCCGGCTCCGACCTCGCAGCCCTCGGCACCCGGGCCGTACGGGAGGGCGACGAGTGGGTGGTCAACGGGCAGAAGGTGTGGACGTCCGGCGCGCACAACGCCCGCTGGGCCATCCTCATCGCCCGCACCGACCCGAACGTGCCCAAGCACGCGGGCATCACGTACTTCCTCTGCGACATGACCGACCGCGGCGTCGACGTGCGTCCGCTGCGGCAGATCACCGGTGAGGCCGAGTTCAACGAGGTGTTCCTCACCGACGTCCGCATCCCCGACTCCCGCCGCCTCGGCGAGATCGGCGACGGCTGGCGGGTCGCGCAGACCACCCTGAACAACGAGCGCGTCGCGATCGGCGGCATGCGGCTGCCCCGCGAGGGCGGCATGATCGCCCCGGTCGCCAGGACCTGGCGCGAACGCCCCGAGCTGCGCACCCACGACCTGCACCAGCGGCTGCTGAAGCTGTGGGTGGAGTCCGAGGTCGCCCGGCTCACCGCCGAACGCCTGCGTCAGCAGCTCGTCGCCGGTCAGCCCGGCCCCGAGGGCGCCGGCATGAAGCTCGCCTTCGCCCGCCTCAACCAGGAGATCAGCGGTCTGGAGGTCGAACTCCTCGGTGAGGAAGGCCTGTTGTACGACGACTGGACCATGCGCCGCCCCGAACTGGTGGACTTCACCGGCCGCGAGGCCGGCTACCGCTACCTCCGCGCCAAGGGCAACAGCATCGAGGGCGGGACCAGCGAGGTCCTGCTGAACATCGTCGCCGAACGCGTCCTGGGCCTCCCGTCCGAGCCGCGCACCGACAAGGACGTCGCATGGAAGGACCTCGCCCGATGAGCGCACAGCCCGATCTTCTCTACTCGGAGGAGGAAGAGGCCCTCCGGTCGGCCGTACGGGACCTCCTCGCCGACCACTGCGACGCCCCCGGCGTCATCGCACGCACCGAGTCCGACGCCCCGCACGACCTCGCCGCCTGGAAGGCCCTCGCCGACGGCATGGGCCTGGCGGGCCTTCTGGTGCCCGAGGCGCAGGGCGGCCAGGGCGCCACGCACCGCGAAGTCGCCGTCGTACTGGAGGAGCTGGGGCGCGCGGTCGCTCCCGTGCCCTACCTCTCCAGCGCCGTCGTCGCCACCGAGGCCCTGCTGGAGTGCGGGGACGAGGAGTTGCTCGAGCGGCTGGCCTCCGGGCGGGCCATCGGCGCGCTCGCGGTCGCCCTGCACCGCGCCCCCGGCACCGCCTTTCCCGCCGTACGACTGGAGAACGGCACCCTGCACGGGGAGCTGACCGGCATCGCGGACGCGGCTGCCGCGGACGTGCTGCTCGTACCGGCCGAGGACGGCGGGCTGTACGCGGTGGACGCCTCCGAGGCCACCGTCACCCCGCAGGTGTCCTTCGACCTCACCCGGCCGCTCGCGACCGTCACCCTGAACGGGGCGCGGGCGCGCAGGCTCGGTGACGCCGAACCCGCCGTACGCCGTGCCCTGCGGTCCGCGGCCGGGCTGCTCGCCTCCGAGCAGTTCGGGCTCGCCGACTGGGCGTTGACGGAGACCGTGCGCTATCTGAAGGAGCGCAAGCAGTTCAACCGGCCCGTCGGCGGCTTCCAGGCGCTCAAGCACCGCCTCGCCCAGTTGTGGCTGGAGGTCGTCAACCTCCGCGCCGCCGCCCGCAACGCGGCAGACGCGCTCGCCACCGGAGAGGATGTCGAGGTGGCGGTGGCCGTGGCGCAGGCCTACGCGGCGCCTGTTGCGGTGCACGCCGCCGAGGAGGCGCTCCAGTTGCACGCCGGCATCGGCATGACCTGGGAGCACCCGATCCATCTGAACCTCAAGCGGGCCAAGGCCGACTCGATCGCCTACGGCACGGCCGGCGCCCACCGGTCCGCCGTGGCCGAACTCGTCGACCTCCAGGCACCCTGACGCCCCCTGACCGTCACCCGGTGAAGCCCGCCCCACCTGGGGCGGGCTTCACCATGCCGCCGTGCGGAAGGAGTGAACGGACAACGGCAGTCCGGCCAACTCCTGGCCTGTGCAGGTCCATTGAGGCCGTTTCCGCCCGATACTCCCTGTGGTTCCGACCCGCCCCACAGGGAGGCAGAACATGGCCCTCGTCACCCGCCGCAGCGCCCTCACCGCGTTCGGCGCCACGCTCGCGGCAGCGCTCGCCCCGCCCGCCGGCAGCGCGTTCGCCGGTGATCACAAGCACCGCCCCCCGTTGTGGAACGCTCACGCCCACAACGACTACGAGCATCCGCGCCCCCTCTTCGACGCCCTCGACCACCGCTTCGGCAGCGTCGAGGCCGACATCTTCCTCGTCGGCGACCAACTTCTCATCGGCCACACCCCGGACGACCTCGACCCGAAGCGAACCCTCGAATCCCTCTACCTCGACCCGCTGGCCGCGATCGTGAAGGCCAACCACGGTTCCGTGTACCGGGGCTA
The DNA here is from genome assembly GCF_044465725.1 of Streptomyces sp. NPDC049541. Taxonomy (NCBI): domain Bacteria; kingdom Bacillati; phylum Actinomycetota; class Actinomycetes; order Kitasatosporales; family Streptomycetaceae; genus Streptomyces; species Streptomyces sp. NPDC049541. Next base: position 229,311 of record NZ_JBITLY010000002.1, read on the forward strand.
CCGCAGGCCGCTCCAGCTGCTCATCGACATCAAGACCGAGGGCTCGTCGACGTACCTCGAACTCGACCGCCATCTCCGGCGCTACCAGCACCTGTTCACGACGTACGCCCACGGCCGTGTGCACCCCGGCGCGGTCACCAACGTGATCTCCGGCGACCGTGCCGCCCGTGTCCCCATGGAGGCCCAGACCGTACGGCGGGCCTTCTACGACGGCCGGCTCACCGACCTCGGCACCCCGTCGCCCGCCTCCTTCATCCCGCTGATCAGCGACAACTGGCAGCTCAACTTCACCTGGCTCGGAGAGGGCACGTTCCCCGACGCCGAGCGGCAGAAGCTGCGCGGCATCATCGGCCAGGCGCACGCGCGCGGGCAGAAGGTGCGCTTCTGGAACACCCCCGACCTGGCCGGTCCCGCCCGCGACGCCCTGTGGGCGGAACTGCTCGCCGCCGGTGTCGACTACTTCAACACCGACGACCTCGCCGGGCTCGAGGCGTTCCTGGACACCCACCGGGTGGCGTAGACACCACACGTTCGGCGGACAGGTCAGCCGCACGGACGAACCCTCCGCTACGCCACACTTGCGGCCGAACGCCGCGAACCGGAAGTGGCGGCGCAGCGGAGGAGTTTGACAATGGCGATTTCCATTTCAGTGGTGGTGCTGCTGCTGGTCCTGGCGGTGATCTTCACCCGCAACGGCGGACTGAAGATCTCCCACGCCCTGGTGTGCACGCTGCTGGGCTTCTACCTGGCCGGCACGAACATCGCGCCCACCATTCACAGCGGCGTGTCGGCGACGGCGGGCATCGTCAGCAGCCTCCGGCCCTGAGGTTCACGGGCGGAGGCCGCTGACGCCGTTCATGACGTGGAGAACACCCCGATGCCGTTCGGGACCGGACGTTCCGCGTCGCCGGACGGGTGATTGCGTACGGAGACGGTGGACTCCCCGGGCGCGCGGGCGACCAGCGTCGTCGATCCGCCGCCGTCCAGACTGAAGGCGTCGGTCGAGCCCAACGCCCGCATGGTATCGGCCACTTCGGCGATCGTCAGGCCCTTGCGGTAGGCGCGCGCACCGTCCAGGGCGAACAGCAGCAGCCGCTTCCCGCCGCCCGTGATGCCGACGGCCGTACGCACGGCCCCGGTCGCGTCGTCCAGGCCCGCCAGGGGCTGGCCGCCCTTCAGGACGGGGTAGCCGCCGAGCGCGAAACTGTACGCCTTGCGGGTGGTGGTGGAGACCAGCCGGTGCGTCACCGTCACCGGCTCACCCTTGAAGAACTTCCGCAGCCGCTGCGCGCCCGCCTCCCGGCCCACGAGCACCGTGGTCCCCGTGGCGATGGCGCCCTTGCCGGGAGTGCCGGAGGTGGCGACGACCCGGCCCCTGCGGACCGTCACCTCGTAGGTGTCCGTGCTGCAGGCGGCCGCCCGGTCGGTGTCCGTGCCGCAGGTGGCGCGGACCCGGGAGACGCCACCCCAGTCGGAGGTGAAGGCGCCGACCGAATTCTCCGGCAGCGCGAACTGGTTGAACCCGCCCAGCCGCAGCCGTCCCGCCGGGGTGCGGACCGACCCGGTGAGGGTCAGACGGTCCAGCCGGGCCCTGCGGTCCACGCCCACGCCGAAAACGTCCCGGGTGGTGGTCCCGGGCGGCAGGGCCGGCCCGAAACGCTGGCCGTCCGGCACCGACGCCTTGAGCACATGCCCGTTCGCGATCGCCGGACCGTCGGTCGAGCCCGTCACCTCGACACCCGGGTGCTGGGACTCGGAGATGTTGAAGAAGTCGCCGTTGATGCCTGCGACGGCTCCCTGCGCGTCGGCCATCCTGGAGACGGCGGCCCGTGCGGCCACGGCTCCCGGATACAGCAGGCCGAGGCGTACGTGCTTGTTGCGCAGGTCCACGGTGAGCAGATGCGCGTGGGCCACACCCTTGGCTCCCTGGACGTCGAACTGCTTGTAGGTGACTCCCGGCGCGAGTGCGGTGCCGCTCTCCACGGCACTGGCCGGTGCCGCCCCCACCAGGGCCGCACCGGCCAGCGCGCCGAATGCCGTGAGAAACGCCAGTGCCGATCTGACCGACGTCCGAACCGTTGCCTCGGATCTGCCTGCTGCGAAACGCTTCTGATGACGCGTCACAGTTCCCCCTGAGGGATCGTCAACTGTCTCAGGTCTCAGGGGCAGTGCATCAGATCGTGGTGGTCCGCGGGACGGCTATGCGCCGACTACGCGAGAACGGGTGAGAAAACGCACCCCCTCGGGTGCTTCCAGCGAGAAACCGCTGCCGCGGCCTGCTACGACGTCCACGATCAGCCGGGTGTGGCTCCAGACCTCGTACTGGCTGCGCGACATCCAGAACGTCACCGGCTCCGGCACCCCGTCGACCCGCAGCTCAGCGAGCAGCACGTCCGAGCCGCCGGTGCGGAACTCACCCTCCGGGTAGCACATGGGCGCGCTGCCGTCGCAGCAGCCGCCCGACTGATGGAACATCAACGGGCCGTGTGTGGCCCGCAGCCGGCGCAGCAGGTCGGCGGCGGCGGGGGTGAGCTCGACGCGCGGGGTCTCCTCATGCATGGGGCCAGGGCAGCACGGCGGAGGTTGCGAGAGGGTTGCACGCGCCCTCACCCCTCACCCGGGGCGGCAAGCCGGCACGAACACACTGAGCCGGTAGGTGGTCGGATGCCTCAGCCGTCCGCAGAACATGTCCACGCGTACCGTCGACCCGTCGATCGGCCGGTCCTGCGCCTCAAGATGCCGGAGATGCGACCGCAACTCGGACTCGTCCTGCGTCTCGAAGACGGGCTTCCAGTGGCCGGCCTCGGGAACGAGCTGTTCAGCGGCGCGCCGCCGCTCTTCCTGTTGTCGGCGTTTTCGCTTCCGCTGCCCTGGCATCGGACCAGCATGGTCGGCGCACCCCACCGCGGCAAGACGATTACGGCGGCCCGGGACAGACTGAGATGCCACCAACACCTCGCCGGTGTCAGGTACGGGCAGGGACCGGCTGAGGCGTCAGCCGTTGGAGGCCCCTGCGGTCGTAGTAGCGCGTCATCGCGAAGCCGAAGAGCAGGCCCACGGCCGCGCCGATCGCGATCATGATCCAGGAGCGGGTCAGGCCGGCGTCCCCGCGGGCCTCGAAGTACAGGATGGCGCGGACGCCGTCGCTGAGCTGGCGCATGGGCTCGAAGTGGGACAAGAAGCGGTAGAAGCCGGGGACGGCCTGGAGGGGGACGGTGGCGCCCGAGGACGGCAGGCCCAGGACGATGAACACGAACATGGACACCAGTTGGCCGATGCCGCCGAAGGCCGCGTTGATGGCCTGCACGCCCAGGCCGACCGCGAGGGAGGCGCAGTAGGAGTAGATCCACAGCAGCGGGATGTGGGTGGCGTCCATGCCCAGGAGGCTGATGGTGGCGAGCATGACCAGGGAGACGCTGATGACGGTGATGCCCGCGGTCATCGCCATCTTCAGCAGCAGCGTCTGGGTGCGGTTGATCGGGACGGTGGGGCGGCGGGTGTGCCAGGGGCCGATCTCGTTGTCGGCGTAGCCGAGGGCGGTGTCCACGGCGTTGCTGATGACGTTGCCGCCGAGGAAGCCGGCCAGCACGAGCAGCAGCGTGTAGTAGAAGGCGCTCAGCCCGAGCCCGCTGTGGCTGCCGATCGGGTGGCCGACCTGGGTGACGACGTTCACCGGGTCGGCCAGCAGCAGCCTGGTCGTGGAGTTCGCCCGCGTTCCCACGGCCGCGGTCAGTTGTCTGCCGATGGTCTGCGAGGCCTGGTGCGCCGCCGCCGTGGTGATCTGACTGGCGAGGGACGAACCCAGGCTGCCCTTGCCGGGGTTGGTGAGCACCGTCATCGTCGGCCGGGCGGTGGCACCGGGCGTGGTCAGGGCGGTGACGGTCGCGGTGAAGTCGGAGGGGATGACCAGGGCGCCGTAGACCTTGCCGGAGTCGAGGTCGTCCTTGGCCTGGGCGAGGCTCCGCGTCCGCCACTTGGCCTTGTCGTTCGACGTGTCGGCGGTGATGGCCGCGGCGATCTGCGTGCCCGCGTTCTGCCGCTGCCCGGCCGGCGGTTTGCCGGTGTCGGCGTTGACCAGGGCGATGGGCAGATGGTGCAGATCGCGCTGCGGGTTGACGATGCCGCCCATGTAGAGCAAGGCCAGCAGGAAGGCGAGCAGTCCGGTCAGGACGGTCGGCATGAGCCACAGCTTGGGGCGGCCCAGCAGTGTGACGGCACGGGCCCGGGGGCTGGCGTCGGCCATGGTTCTCCGTAGGTTGTGGGGACGGGGCGTCCACCTCACGGTTCCTCTGCAGCAAGCAGAGCCTACGGAGGAGCGGGCGCCGGGGCAGCCAGGCCGCGCGCGACAGGCCGGAACCTCACGGCGGTGTGACGGCTCTCAGGCAACCCACGGTCCGACCGGCCCCTCCTACCTGTTGACCCATCAGTCGGACGACCCGCGAGGAGTGTCTGTTGGACGGCATCGAGTCCTCCGCCGCACCCACCGGCCAGACCCAGGACACGGGCGCCCCACGGCACACGGTGTCCCGCCGCCGGTTCATGGTGTACTCCCTGTCCGCGGCCACGCTCACCATCGCCGCTCCGCTCGCCTGCGACACCTCCCCGGCGCAGGGCTCCGAGCCGGCTCCCGAACCGTCCGACGTCCTGGTGACCGGCGCCGACGCCGAGATGCTCGTCCTGGAGGTCACCCACGCCAACAGGATCGTCGTACGGCTGCCGCGGGTCGAGGTCGGCCAGGGCATCACGACCGCCGTCGCCATGATGATCGCCGAGGAACTGGACGCCCGCCTCGCCGACGTCGACATCCCCCTTGCGGACGCCCGGACCAAGGGCAACCAGTACACCGGCGGCTCGAACTCGGTCGTCTCCCTGTACGGCCCGGCCCGCCGACTCGCGGCCACCGCCCGGGCCAGGCTGGTCACCGCCGCCGCCAGACGCTGGCATCTGCCCGCCTGGAGCCTGCGCACCGGGAACACCATGGTGATCGCACCGGACGGCCGCACCGCCACCTTCGGCTCGCTGAGCGCGAGCGCCGCCCGGATCCGCCGTACGGCCGTGTCCGCCCAGCCCAAACCGGCCTCCCGGCACCAGCTGATCGGCCGGCCCACGAGCCGTATCGACGCCCGGGACATCGTCACCGGCAAGGCGCAGTACACCGGGGACCTGTCCGTGGCCGGGGCGAAGCCGACCGTGGTGGCCAGGCCGCCGACGCTCGGCGGGAGGCTCGTCTCGGTCGACGACCGGGCGGCCCGCGCCCTGCACGGTGTGCACGCCGTCGTCAGGGTCCCCGGCGGGGTCGCCGTGGTCGCCGAGTCCTTCCACCACGCCTTCCAGGCCCGTGACGCCCTGAAGATCAAGTGGGCGCCGGGCCCGCTGGCCGCACTGTCCGACGCGCAGATCCGTTCCCGGCTGAAGGCCGCGGTCCCGCGCCTGGGGCCTGCGCCGCGTGGATCGACGCAGGTCGAGGCCGAGTTCGAGTTCGCCTTCGTCAGCCACGCCCCGATGGAGGTGCTGACCGCGATCGCAGACGTGCGCGCCCACAAGGCCGAGATCTGGTTCTCCTCGCAGACGCCGACGGACGCCCGGGACAGCATCGCCTCGGCGACCGGACTGCCGGCATCCGCGGTCACCGTGCATGTGCTGCGCGGCGGCGGCTCGTTCGGACGGCGGCTGAACTTCGACGCGGCCATCGAGGCGGCGCTGATCTCGAAGGCGGCCAAGCGGCCGGTCAAGCTGATGTGGAGCCGTAACGACGACACCCGCCACGGCCGGATGCGCCCCGCCACCCACCACCGCTTCCGAGCCAGCCACGCCGACGGCAGGGTGGTCGCCTTCAGCCATGCGATGGCCGGGGTGGGCGAGTCGTCCGGCAACAAGGGAACCGCGAACCAGGCGGCCTTCGTACGGCCGGGACGCGTGCAGACGGCCGGGCCGCGGCCCAGCGACTCGGGGCTGTACAACTTCGGGCGCGTCTCCGCAGACGCGGGCGGCATCGAACTGGCGATCCCGCTGGGCGCCTGGCGGTCGGTGGACTCCGGGATGGTGCGCACCGCCGAGGAGATCGTCGTCGACGAGATCGCCAGGAGCCTCGGCAGGGATCCCGTCGCCTTCCGCCGGACGACACTGCGCAGCAAGGCCGTCAGAGCGGTCCTCGACAAGGTTGCCGCCGCCGGGAGCTGGGGGCGGGCCATGCCGGACGGGCATGCGCAGGGCGTGGCGGTCCACGAGGAGTACGGCTCCTGCGTGGCCTGTCTCGCCGAGATCGACGCCACCGACCCGAAGCATCCCCGGGTGACCAAGGTGGTGATGGCGGCCGACGTCGGCACCGCCGTCAATCCGCGTGGCCTTCAGGCCCAGCTCATGGGCACCGCCGTCGACGGGATCTCCACCGTGCTGCAGGCCGGCCTGCACATCGACCGCGGCGCCGTGCGCGAGGGCAGCTTCGCCGACTTCCGGTGGGCCCGCCAACGCCATGCCCCGCTGCACTTCGAGGCGCACATCATGCCGTCGGAGGGGGAGCCCGGCGGCGCCGGCGAACTCGGGGTCCCGGCCGCCTCCGGAGCCGTCGCCAACGCCTACGCCCGCGCGACCGGCACCAAGCCCCGCCGCTTCCCGCTCAACTTCTGACCGCCGCCGGACCAGCCTCCGAGAAGGTATCGATGCCCTCCTACTCCTTCACCCTCAACGGCAAGCCGGTCACCGTCGAGGCCCCCGCCGACATGCCGCTGCTGTGGGTGCTGCGCGACCTGTTGCACGTCACGGGACCCAAGTACGGCTGCGGCGTCGGCGTGTGCCGCGCCTGCACCAGCCATCTCGACGGGGAGGAGTTCCAGCCCTGCGTCGTCAAGGTCAAGGACTGCGCGGACCGCAAGGTCACCACCATCGAGGGCCTGGCCGACGGCGAGACCCTGCATCCCGTGCAGCAGGCCTGGATCGACTGCGACGTCTCACAGTGCGGCTTCTGCCAGCCCGGCCAGATCATGGCCGCCGCGGCCCTGCTGAAGAAGACGCCCGAGCCGACCGACGCCGACATCGACGGCATCGAGAACGTCTGCCGCTGCGGCACCTACTCCCGTATCCGAGAGGCCATCAAAAAGGCGGCAGCCGACCTGCATTCCTGACGATTCTTCGGTCCGCACGACGACACGCGGAGTGAGTGGCCCGGCTCACATGGCCAGAAGGGCATGTCACCGACACCATGGGGGACGTCATCCGCAGGCTGAAGGGAGCGGCGATGTTCCGCAAGGTGCTGGTAGCCAACCGTGGTGAGATCGCGATCAGGGCGTTCCGCGCAGGCTACGAGCTGGGCGCGAGGACCGTCGCCGTCTTCCCGCACGAGGACCGAAATTCGCTGCACCGGCTCAAGGCCGACGAGGCGTACGAGATCGGCCAGCCGGGCCACCCCGTCCGCGCGTATCTGTCCGTCGAGGAGATCGTCCGTGCGGCGCGCCAGGCGGGCGCCGACGCCGTCTACCCCGGCTACGGCTTCCTGTCCGAGAACCCCGAGCTGGCCAAGGCCTGCGAGGAAGCGGGCATCACCTTCGTCGGGCCCAGCGCGCAGACCCTGGAGCTGACCGGCAACAAGGCCCGCGCGGTGGCCGCCGCCCGCGCGGCCGGTGTCCCGGTGCTCGGCTCCTCCCAGCCCTCCACCGACGTCGACGAACTCGTCCGCGCCGCCGAGGAGATCGGCTTCCCGGTGTTCGTGAAGGCGGTCGCGGGCGGCGGCGGCCGCGGTATGCGCCGGGTCGAGGACCCGGCCCAGCTGCGCGAGTCCATCGAGGCGGCGTCCCGCGAGGCGGCCTCCGCGTTCGGCGACTCCACCGTCTTCTTGGAGAAGGCCGTCGTCGACCCCCGCCACATCGAGGTGCAGATCCTCGCCGACGGCCAGGGCAACGTCATCCACCTCTACGAGCGGGACTGTTCCGTCCAGCGCCGCCACCAGAAGGTCATCGAACTGGCCCCGGCGCCCAACCTCGACCCGGAGCTGCGCGACCGCATCTGCGCCGACGCGGTCCGCTTCGCCCGCGAGATCGGCTACCGCAACGCGGGCACCGTCGAGTTCCTCCTGGACCGCGACGGCAACCACGTCTTCATCGAGATGAACCCGCGCATCCAGGTCGAGCACACGGTCACCGAGGAGGTCACCGACGTCGACCTCGTCCAGTCCCAGCTGCGCATCGCCTCCGGCGAGACCCTCGCCGACCTGGGCCTCTCCCAGGAGACGGTGAAGCTGCACGGCGCGGCCCTGCAGTGCCGTATCACCACCGAGGACCCGGCCAACGGCTTCCGCCCGGACACCGGCCGCATCAGCGCCTACCGCTCGCCCGGCGGCTCGGGCATCCGCCTGGACGGCGGAACCACCCACGCCGGTACGGAGATCAGCGCCCACTTCGACTCGATGCTGGTCAAGCTGACCTGCCGGGGCCGGGACTTCAGGGCCGCGATCGGGCGGGCCCGGCGCGCCGTGGCCGAGTTCCGCATCCGCGGTGTCGCCACCAACATCCCGTTCCTGCAGGCGGTCCTCGACGACCCGGACTTCCAGGCCGGGCGGGTGACGACCTCGTTCATCGAGCAGCGCCCGCACCTGCTCACCTCCCGCTCCTCCGCCGACCGGGGTACCAAGCTGCTCACGTACCTCGCCGACGTGACCGTGAACAAGCCGAACGGCGAACGTCCCGAGCTGATCGAGCCCGTCAGCAAGCTGCCGGCGCTGCCTGCCGGGGAGCCGCCCGCCGGCTCGCGTCAGCGGCTGGTCGAGCTCGGCCCGGAGGGGTTCGCCCGCGCGCTGCGTGAGTCGCCCACCATCGGCGTCACCGACACCACCTTCCGCGACGCCCACCAGTCGCTGCTCGCCACCCGCGTCCGCACCAAGGACCTCCTGGCGGTCGCCCCGGTGGTCGCGCGGACCCTGCCGGAACTGCTGTCCCTGGAGTGCTGGGGCGGAGCGACGTACGACGTCGCGCTGCGCTTCCTCGCCGAGGACCCCTGGGAGCGCCTGGCCGCTCTTCGGGAGGCCGTCCCCAACATCTGTCTGCAGATGCTGCTGCGCGGCCGCAACACCGTCGGCTACACCCCGTACCCGACCGAGGTGACCGACACCTTCGTGCAGGAGGCCGCCGCCACCGGCATCGACATCTTCCGTATCTTCGACGCCCTCAACGACGTCGGCCAGATGCGCCCCGCCATCGACGCCGTACGCGAGACGGGCACGGCGATCGCCGAGGTCGCCCTCTGCTACACCTCGGACCTGTCCGACCCGAACGAGCGCCTGTACACGCTGGACTACTACCTGCGCCTCGCGGAGCAGATCGTCGAGGCGGGTGCCCACGTCCTGGCCGTCAAGGACATGGCGGGACTGCTGCGCGCCCCGGCCGCCGCCAAGCTGGTGTCCGCGCTGCGGCGGGAGTTCGACCTCCCGGTCCACCTGCACACCCACGACACGGCGGGCGGCCAGCTCGGCACCTACCTCGCCGCGATCCAGGCGGGCGCGGACGCGGTGGACGGCGCGGTGGCGTCGATGGCGGGCACGACGTCCCAGCCGTCGCTGTCGGCGATCGTCGCCGCCACCGACCACTCCGACCGCCCCACCGGCCTCGATCTCCAGGCGGTCGGCGACCTGGAGCCGTACTGGGAGAGCGTCCGCAGGGTCTACGCCCCCTTCGAGGCGGGCCTCGCCTCCCCGACCGGCCGCGTCTACCACCACGAGATCCCCGGCGGACAGCTCTCCAACCTGCGCACCCAGGCCGTCGCGCTCGGCCTCGGCGACCGCTTCGAGGAGATCGAGGACCTGTACGCAGCCGCCGACCGGATGCTCGGCCGTCTGGTGAAGGTCACCCCGTCCTCGAAGGTGGTCGGCGACCTCGCCCTGCACCTGGTGGGCGCCGGCGTGGACCCGGCCGACTTCGAGGCGGCCCCGAACCGGTACGACATCCCGGACTCCGTCATCGGCTTCCTGCGCGGCGAGCTGGGCACCCCGCCCGGTGGCTGGCCGGAGCCCTTCCGCACCAAGGCACTCGAGGGCCGCGCCGAGCCCAGGCCCGTGCAGGAGCTGAGCACGGAGGACCGCGAGGGCCTCGCGAAGGAGCCCCGCGCCACCCTCAACCGGCTGCTGTTCCCCGGCCCGACGCGCGATTTCGAGACCCACCGTCAGGCCTACGGCGACACCAGCGTGCTGGACAGCAAGGACTTCTTCTACGGGCTGCGCCCGGGCAAGGAGTACGCCGTCGACCTCGAACCCGGCGTCCGGCTGCTGATCGAGCTGGAGGCGGTCGGCGAGGCCGACGAGCGCGGCATGCGCACCGTGATGTCCACCCTGAACGGCCAGCTCCGCCCGATCCAGGTGCGCGACAAGGCGGCCGCCTCCGACGTCCCGGTGACGGAGAAGGCCGACCGCACCAACCCGGGCCATGTCGCGGCCCCGTTCGCCGGCGTGGTCACCCTCGCGGTCGCCGAGGGCGACGAGGTGGACGCCGGTGCGACGGTGGCCACCATCGAGGCGATGAAGATGGAGGCCGCGATCACCGCCCCCAAGGCGGGTACCGTCGGCCGGCTGGCCATCAACAAGATCCAGCAGGTGGAGGGCGGCGACCTGCTCGTCGAGATCGGCTGAGCCGGACACCCCGCGGTGGGGCCGGGGTCGATACCGACGGCATCGACCCCGGCCCCCGTGCCGTCCGAACAGGGGGCGGGTAAGGTCTGTGGGATGCCGAGAGTCAAGGTCAGCGTCGTCGTGCCCGTGTACAACACCGGGAAGTACGTCGACGAGTGCGCGCCGTCGCTGCTGGGGCAGTCCCTGCCCGCCGACGAGTACGAGGTCATCTACGTCGACGACGGTTCGACGGACGACACCCTGGCCCGTCTGGAGAAGATCGCGGCACAGCACCCGAACGTGCAGGTGCACACCCGCCCCAACTCGGGCTGGCCGGGTGCACCGCGCAACCTGGGCATGAGCCACGCCCGGGGCGAGTACATCCAGTTCGTCGACCACGACGACACCCTCGGCCCCGAGGCACTGGAGCGGCTCTACGAGTTCGCCAAGCGCAACGAGTCCGACGTGGTGCTCGGCAAGATGTCCACCACCATGGTCCGGCCCCGACGGCTGTTCCGGCACACGGTGGACGCCTGCACCATCGAGAACGACGAGCTCATGCAGAGCATGTCGCCGCACAAGATGTTCCGGCGCGCCTTCGTCGAGGAGCACGGTCTGCGCTTCCCCGAGGGCCCCTGGATCCTGGAGGACCTGCTCTTCGTCAGCGCCGCCTACCTCAAGGCCGAGCGGATCTCGATCCTCGCCGACTACCCCTGCTACTACTGGATGAAGCGGGACGACGGCGGTAACAACACCCAGCACCGGTTCAGCCCCCGGCACGGCTTCTGGGCCAACTGCCGCACCATCGTCCGCCAGATCAAGGACGGCACCGAGGCCTCCGACGACATCGACGCTCTGCAGAACCGGCTCCTGCACCGCCTCTACCACGTAGAGATCCTCTCCCGCACCCGCGAGCCCGAGATCCTCCGCGAGGACCCGGCCGAGCAGAGGCAGCGCTTCGAGGCGGCCCGCGAACTGGCGCTGACGGAGTTCCCGGCAGCCGTACGCGAAGGCCTGCCCGCCGTGTCCCGGCTCCGCGCCGAGTTCCTGGAGCGCGGCGACTTCGACGGAGCGTCGGCCCTCGCGGAGCGGGTCCGCGAGGTGAAGGCCCGCAGCCAGGTCGGCGCGCTGCGCTGGGAGGGCGGTCGGCTGGTTGCCGACGTCACCCTCGACCTGCTGCGTGGCGACGGCGAACCCCTGACCCTCGTCGAGCGGGACGGCAAGCGATGGCTGGACCCCGAGCTGCTGGCCGGCGTGCCCGGCACGGAGGACGGCTGGGAGGTACGCGACCCGTTCCGGCTGGCGTACGCGGAACTGGTGGTCAAGGACCGCGACCGTGACGACTGGTGGTACCCCGAGGGCGATCTGGAGGTGCGCCTGGAGCCGCTCGGCGAGGGCCGCTCACGGCTGGTCGCCTCCGGGCGGCTGCTCCTCGACCCCGAGCGCCTGGCCGGCGGCCGTCCGCTGGAGCGCGGGGTGCACGACGTGTGGGCGTACGTCCAGCTCCTCGGCATCGACCGGATGGTCCGCGTCACCGGTGACGGCACCCCTGGCGCCCCGGCCACGGGCCCGGCACTGACCGGCGGCCGCCTCGCGCTCCCGTACTGGACAGCCGCCGGCCAGCTCGCCCTCGACGTGGACCAGCGCCAGCGCAGGCTCGGCCCCGACACGGCCGGTGCCGCCGCGGCGAACACCGGACGTGGCAGACGTTCCCTGCCACTGCCGTACGTGGCGGCGGAGGAAGGCGGAGCCCCGGCCCGCATCAAGGTCACGGTCTCCTCCTTGACCCTGGACGCCGAGCTGATCCCCGCCCCCGACGGCGCAACGGCCGAACTGCGCCTGCCCACCCGTCTCGCCCTACCGGCCGGCCGCCACCCGGTCACCTTCCCGAAGACGGACACCCCGGTCGCCCACGCCGTCGTCCGCGACGGCGCCCTGCTCCGCCTGGAGGGCCCGGCATACGAGCCCGGCACCGGGCGCCGGCTCCTCGACTCGGTCGCGGACAACGGACAGGTTCGTCGGGTACGGCGGCGGTTGGGCCGCTGACGCTCCGGTCTACCGGGTGCCCGACTGGACGAGCCTGAAGAAGAGCCGCGCCGCGGCTCGCTCCACGCCGGTGTCCAGGTCATTCGCGAAGGACTGCCCGGCCGCGGTCGGGGCGAAGGGCCGGTCGCTGCAGAAGAGGACGTGGCCGGGTCGGGCGAAGGCGGGCAGCGTGTGAGGGCGGCCGGGCCGGAGGACAGCGCGGTGGCGAAGGAGAAGCCCCGCAGGTCGTCCAGGCGTCGGCGCCCAGTTCGTCCAGGGCCCGCCTGGCCTCGGCCGCAGAGGCGGCGGCGTCCGGCATGGGCAGGGCGGCGAAGTACCCGAAGCGCCCGGGGTGGTCGGCGGCGAGGGAGGCGGAGAAGGCGTTGAGCTGCCGGGCCGGCGCGGCGGCCGCTTCCGGGCTGGTGAGGAAGCCGGTGCCTGGGGTGTACACGGACACGATGGCCATGGCGGTGCCCAGGAGGTCCATCGCCTCCAGCGCACCCTCCGGGCTCCAGTCGGGCAGGTCGCGCCGGCCTCGGTGATGCCCGCCTCGGCGAGAGCGTCGCGATGCAGCGGCGGAACGATGTGGTGGTGGACGTCGACCCTGCTGGGTGCGTTGGCTACGGCAAGAGGGGCGGAAACGCCCGTCAATGGTTGGGATCGCCGATGTCGGCCGCGCGCCTCCGAGAGCCTTGACCCGGGGTCTGCGCTCCACGATGCTGTGTTGCGACACATGAGATGTGTGCCGTATTGAGCAACATCTGACTCAGTCTCGTACCAGCCGAGGAGTGGCCATGACGCACCAGGTCCGTGGAGTCGTCGCGCGGGGCAAGGGCGCCCCCGTCAGCCTGGAGACGATCATCGTGCCCGACCCCGGACCGGGCGAGGCACTCGTGAAGATCGAGGCCTGCGGGGTCTGTCACACCGATCTGCACTACCGCGAGGGCGGCATCAACGACGACTTCCCCTTCCTGCTGGGCCACGAGGCCGCGGGCGTGGTGGAGTCGGTGGGGGAGGGCGTCACCGATGTCGCCCCCGGTGACTTCGTGATCCTCAACTGGCGTGCCGTGTGCGGTCAGTGCCGGGCCTGTCTGCGCGGACGCCCCTGGTACTGCTTCAACACCCACAACGCCCAGCAGAAGATGACCCTGGAGGACGGCACCGAGCTGTCCCCGGCGCTGGGCATCGGCGCGTTCGCGGAGAAGACGCTGGTCGCGGCGGGGCAGTGCACCAAGGTCGACCGTTCCGCGTCGGCGGCCGCCGCCGGCCTGCTCGGCTGTGGCGTGATGGCGGGCATCGGCGCCGCGATCAACACCGGCAAGGTCGGCCGCGGCGACAGCGTGGCGGTCATCGGCTGCGGCGGCGTCGGCGACGCCGCGATCGTCGGATCGAACCTGGCCGGCGCGGCGAAGATCATCGCCGTCGACCTGGACGACCGGAAGCTGGAGACCGCCCGCAAGCTGGGCGCGACCCACACCGTCAACTCCAAGGAGACCGACCCCGTCGAGGCGATCCGCGAGCTGACCGGCGGCTTCGGCGCCGACGTCGTCATCGAGGCGGTCGGCCGCCCGGAGACGTACCAGCAGGCCTTCTACGCACGCGACCTCGCCGGCACGGTCGTCCTGGTCGGTGTGCCGACCCCCGAGATGAAGCTCGAACTGCCCCTCCTGGACGTCTTCGGGCGCGGCGGATCGCTGAAGTCGTCCTGGTACGGCGACTGCCTGCCCTCCCGTGACTTCCCGATGCTCATCGACCTCTATCTGCAGGGCCGGCTGAACCTGGACGCCTTCGTCACCGAGACCATCGCCCTGGACGAGGTCGAGAAGGCCTTCGAGCGGATGCACGGCGGCGACGTCCTGCGCTCGGTGGTGGTGCTCTGATGGCCGCCCGCATCGAACACCTCGTCACCTCGGGCACGTTCTCGCTGGACGGCGGCACCTGGGACGTCGACAACAACGTGTGGATCGTCGGTGACGACCACGAGGTCATCGTCATCGACGCGGCCCACGACGCCGAGGCCATCGCCGAGGCCGTCGGCGGCAGGGCCCTGCGGGCGATCGTGTGCACCCACGCCCACAACGACCACATCGACGCCGCGCCCGACCTCGCGGCGCGCACCGGCGGCCCGGTCCTCCTCCATCCCGACGACCTGCCGCTGTGGAAGCAGACGCACCCGGAGCGGGCACCCGACGCGGAACTGGCCGACGGCCAGGTCCTGACGGTGGCGGGCGTCGACCTGACCGTGCTGCACACGCCCGGCCACGCCCCCGGTGCGGTCTGCCTGTACGCGCCTGCGCTCGGCGCACTCTTCAGCGGTGACACGCTCTTCGCGGGCGGACCGGGGGCCACGGGAAGGTCGTACAGCCACTTCCCGACCATCATCGAGTCCATCCGGGAACGGCTGCTGTCCCTGCCCGGCGAGACCGTGGTGCACACCGGTCATGGGGACACGACCACCATCGGTGCGGAGGCCCCGCATCTGCAGGACTGGATCGCGCGCGGTCACTGACCTGCTGACCTGCTCGAAGGCACTGATCCCGGTGCCGACCCCTGTCCCCAAGGCGTTGCTTATGGCGCTTGGTGTTGCATGAAATGCAACACTCGGCAGGGGGTATCGAGGCCCCTGAACTCCTTGACAAGGGTTCAGGGCGACCTCAGACTGATGTTGCGCTTACCGCAATCCGTTTCGTTATACGCACCGAGGTGTCATGATGATTCCCGTGTGCCGACTCGCGGACCTCCCGCGAGGTGAGGCCTTCCGGCTCGACATCGATCCGCCGGTCTCGGTGTTCCATACCGATGACGGCGAGGTCTTCGCCATCGACGACACCTGCACCCACCAGGACGCCTCGCTCGCCGACGGCTGGCTGGAGGGCTGCGAGGTGGAATGCCCGCTGCACGCTTCCAAGTTCGACCTGCGCACCGGCGCCGTCGACGCCCCGCCGGCCAAGCTGCCGGTGCGGACGCACGAGGTGGTCGTCGAGGACGGCATGATCTACCTCCAGGTCTCGACCGACGCCCCCAACCTGCCGCCCTGCATCGCCTCCCGCCTCGCCGGAGGTCCCGCGTGAGGACGGTCGCCGTGGTCGGTGCCTCACTGGCCGGCCTGTCGGCGGCGCGCTCACTGCGCAAGCAGGGGTACGACGGACGGCTCGTCGTCATCGGCGACGAGACCCACCGCCCGTACGACAGGCCCCCGCTGTCCAAGGAGTTCCTGGCGGGCACGATCGGCGAGGCCGACCTGGTGCTGGAGACGGACGACGAGGACCTGCAGGCCGAGTGGCTGCTCGGCGCCCGCGCGAGCGGCCTCGACCGCGACCGCCGCGCCGTGCGGCTCGCCGACGGCAGGGAACTCCGCGCCGACGGCATCGTCATCGCGACCGGCGCCGCCGCGCGCACCCTGCCGGGAGCGGAGGGCCTTTCCGGAGTGCACACCCTGCGCACCCTGGACGACGCCCGCGCGCTGCGGGACGAACTGGCCCGCGGTGGACGCCTCGTGGTGATCGGCGGCGGCTTCATCGGCGCCGAGGTCGCCTCCACGGCGTACGCCCTCGGGCTCGACGTGACGGTGATCGAGGCGGCCCCGACGCCGCTCGCGGGCCCGCTCGGCGAGACCATGGGCGCCATCGTCTCCGCGCTCCACGCCGACCACGGTGTACGGCTGTTGTGCGGCGTGGGGGTCAAGGGGCTCAGCGGTGAGCGTCAGGTCGACGCCGTCCTGCTGGAGGACGGTCGCAGCGTGCCCGCCGACATCGTCGTCGTCGGTGTGGGTGCCCGCCCCTGCGTCGAGTGGCTGGAAGGCTCCGGGGTCGCCCTCGACAACGGGGTGAAGTGCGGCGCCGACGGCCGCACCAGCCTCGCCGGTGTCGTCGCGGTCGGCGACTGCGCCAACTGGTACGACCCCCGCGCGGGCGCCCATCGCCGCGTGGAGCACTGGACCGGTGCGCGCGAGCGCCCCGACGCCGCCGTCGCCACGCTGCTGGCGGGCGGCGCGGTGGAGCCGGGTGTGCCCCGGCCGCCGTACTTCTGGTCCGACCAGTACGGCGTGAAGATCCAGTTCGCCGGTCATGCGGCCGGCGCCGACAGTGTGACGGTCGAGGAGGGCGCCGCGGACGACCGCAACGTCCTGGCCGTCTACCGGCGTGCCGGACAGCCGGTCGCCGTGCTCGGGATGAACCAGCCGCGGCTGTTCACCCGCTGGCGCAAGCAGCTCGGTGCTCCGCGGTGAGCAACGAGATGGGTCGTCTTTCGTCCGCGGCGCCGTTGTGGCTGGTCGCGCCCCGCGGCGAAGCCGCATGTCAATACAGCCCCGCGCCCCTTCGGGGCGCCCCCAACCCGACGTTCCCGAGGAGTGCACCGTGACCTCGACCAGCCTGCCGGACAGCCTGATCGCCACCCTTCCCGGCTCCTCCTACACGGATCCGGCGATCTTCGCCCAGGAGCAGGAGCGCATATTCGAGACCATGTGGTTCTGCGTCGCACGCTCCTCCGAACTGGCCAAGCCCGGCGCCTTCCGCACCGTCGACGTGGGCCGCGAGAGCATCCTCGTCACCCGCGCCCGGGACAACTCGATCCGCGCGTACTTCAACGTGTGCCGGCACCGCGGCGCCAAGCTGTGCACCGAGGAGACCGGCGAGGTCAAGCGGGCCTTCCAGTGCCCGTACCACGCCTGGACCTACGGCCTGGACGGCAAGCTGGTCGCGGCCCCCAACCTCACCAAGATGCCCGACGTCGGCCGCACCGAGTACGGCCTGGTGAGCGTGGCCGTGCGGGAATGGCTCGGCTATGTCTGGGTGTGCCTGGCGGAGAACCCGCCCGCCTTCGAGGAGGACGTCATCGGCGAGGTCGTCGCCCGACTCGGCGACGTGGAGTCGATCGAGCACTACGACATCGGCAGCCTCTCCGTGGGCAAGCGAATCGTCTACGACGTGAAGGCGAACTGGAAGCTCATCATCGAGAACTTCATGGAGTGCTACCACTGCGCCACGATCCACCCCGAACTCACCGAGGTGCTCCCGGAGTTCGCCGACGGCTACGCCGCCCAGTACTACGTCGGGCACGGCGCCGAGTTCGGTGCGGAGGTGCAGGGCTTCACCGTCGACGGCTCCGAGGGCCTGGACCGCATCCCGGGGGTCGCCGAGGACCAGGACCGCCGCTACTACGCGATCACGGTCAAGCCGCAGGTCTTCATCAACCTCGTCCCCGACCATGTGATCTTCCACCGGATGTACCCGGTGGCCGTCGACCGCACGATCGTCGAGTGCGACTGGCTCTACCTCCCGCACGTCGTCGAGAGCGGCAAGGACGTCAGCCGGTCCGTGGAGCTCTTCGACCGCGTCAACCGCCAGGACTTCGACGCCTGCGAGCGCACACAGCCGGGCATGAGCTCCCGGATGTACGCCAAGGGCGGCGTGCTGGTGCCCAGCGAGCACCACATCGGGGCCTTCCACGACTGGGTGAACGAGCGCCTGGGCCTCTCCCAGGGATGACTCAGCCCAGGTAGCCCATGCGGTGACTGATCTCCTCCGCACCCTTGATCAGCACGGGCGCGAGCTCGCGCATCCGCTCCTCCGTGAAGCGGTACGAGGGCCCGGAGGCGGTGACCGCCGCGATGACCCCGCCGTCCCGGTCCAGGACCGGGGCGGCCATGGCGTGCAGACCGATCTCCAGCTCCTCCATGGTCCAGGCGTAGCCGGCCTCCCGCGCCTCCGCGAGCTGCTTCTCCAGCTTGGCCTTCGAGGTGATGGTGTGCGGGGTCACCTTCTTCATGCCCGCCTCGGCCAGCAGCGCGGCGCGCTCCTTGGCGGGCAGGTGTGCGAGCAGGACCTTGCCGCTCGACGTCGCGTGCAGCGGGGTCAGCTGGCCGACCCAGTTGTGCGCGGTGACCGCCCCGGGGCCGCGCACCTGGTACAGGTTGATCGCGTAGTGCTCCTGCAGCACCGCGATGTTCACCGTCTCACCGATCTCCTCGGCGAGCCGCTCGCAGACCGGGCGGCCCTGCTGGGTGATGTCGATGCGTCCCGTCACCGCGCCGGCCAGGCGTACGATGCCGAAGCCGAGCCGGTACTTGCCGCGCTCGCCCGCCTGCTCCACCAGACCGCGCGCCTCCAGGGCGCCGAGAAGGCGGAAGGCGGTGGACTTGTGAACATCGATCTCGGCGGCCACCTCACTGACGCCCGCCTCGCCGCGCTGCGCGAGGATCTCCAGGACGCTGATGGCTCGGTCGACCGACTGCACTCCGCCGGCCTGCGAATTTGTCGTTCCGGTGTCTTGGCTGTGGTTGCTCACTCCGAAACTATACGCGCAGTAAACAACACGACTGCAAGTAACCGTGGCGTAATCAACAACCCGTAAGTTGCGTGGCTCGCAACCTAGTGCGTATAGCGCTACTGGTACTAGCATGCCTCGCGTATCTACGGCGCGAGCGAGACGAGGCACCATGGCTCCCCAATACGACTTCGTCATCGTCGGCGGCGGTTCGGCCGGCAGTGCACTGGCGAACAGACTCTCGGCTGATCCGGCGAACAAGGTGCTGGTCCTGGAGGCAGGCCGCTCCGACTACCCCTGGGACGTCTTCATCCACATGCCCGCGGCACTGACGTACCCGATCGGCAGCCGCTTCTACGACTGGAAGTACGAGTCCGAGCCCGAGCCCCACATGGGCGGCCGGCGCATCTACCACGCCCGCGGCAAGGTGCTCGGCGGCTCCAGCAGCATCAACGGCATGATCTTCCAGCGCGGCAACCCCATGGACTACGAGCGCTGGGCGGCCGACCCCGGCATGGAGACCTGGGACTACGCCCACTGTCTGCCCTACTTCCGGCGGATGGAGAACTGCCTGGCGGCCGACCCGGACGACGAGTTCCGCGGCCACGACGGCCCCCTCGTCCTGGAGCGCGGCCCCGCCGACAACCCCCTCTTCGGGGCCTTCCTCAAGGCCACCCAGGAAGCCGGCTACGCCCCCACCGACGATGTCAACGGCTACCGGCAGGAGGGCTTCGCCAAGTTCGACCGCAACGTCCACCGCGGACGCCGTCTCTCGGCCTCGAAGGCGTACCTCAAGCCCGCCAGGAAGCGGCCCAACCTCACCGTCACCACCCGCGCCCTGGTCACCCGCGTCCTCTTCGAGGGCAAGAAGGCCGTCGGCGTCGAGTACCAGCGCGGCAAGGGTGCCCTGAAGCAGGTGCGCGCCAAGGAAGTCATCCTGTGCGGCGGCGCGATCAACTCCCCGCAGCTGCTGCAGCTGTCCGGCGTCGGCAACGCGGACGAGCTGCGCGCGCTCGGCATCGACGTCGTGCACCACCTGCCGGGCGTCGGCGAGAACATGCAGGACCACCTCGAGGTGTACATCCAGTACGCCTGCAAGCAGCCCGTCTCCATGCAGCCGTATCTGGCCAAGTGGCGGGCCCCCTTCATCGGCCTTCAGTGGCTGTTCCGCAAGGGCCCCGCGGCCACGAACCACTTCGAGGCGGGCGGCTTCTGCCGCAGCAACGAGGACGTGGACTACCCCAACCTGATGTTCCACTTCCTGCCCATCGCGGTCCGCTACGACGGCTCCGTGCCCGCGGGCGGCCATGGCTACCAGGTCCACGTCGGGCCCATGTACTCCGACGCCATCGGCTCGGTGAAGATCAAGAGCAAGGACCCGCGCGAACACCCGGCGCTGCGCTTCAACTACCTCTCCACCGAGCAGGACCGCCGGGAGTGGGTCGAGGCGATCCGCGTCGCACGCAAGCTCCTCAACCAGCCCGCGCTCGCGCCCTTCAACGGCGGCGAGATCTCGCCCGGCCCGTCGGTGGAGACGGACCAGGAGATCCTCGACTGGGTCGCCAAGGACGGCGAGACCGCCCTGCACCCGTCCTGCACCTGCAAGATGGGCACCGACGAGATGTCCGTCGTCGACCCCACCAGCATGCGGGTGCACGGCGTGGAGGGCCTGCGGGTCGTCGACGCGTCGGTGATGCCGTACGTCACCAACGGCAACATCTACGCCCCGGTGATGATGGTCGCCGAGAAGGCAGCCGACCTGATCCTCGGCAAGGAGCCCCTGGCGCCGTCGAAGGCCGCGTACTACCGCCACCGCGACGCCCAGAAGCAGGCCGGGTAGCAGCCTTGGACGCCACCGGGCTGAGGGCGCTGCTGGACGGCGTCCGCTACGAGGTGCTGCCCGCGAAGGCCACCGAGGACAAGGTCCTCGCCCATGTCCCGCGCGACGTCGTGGTCACGGTCACGGCGTCGCCGGTCAAGGGCCTGGAGCCGACCCTCGAACTGACGGGCCGGCTCGCGGCGCACGGTTACCGCGTCGTGCCGCACGTGCCCGCACGGCTGCTGCGGGACGAGGTGCATCTGAAGGAGGTCGTCGACCGCCTCCGCGAGGCGGGCGTGGACGACGTCTTCGTGCCGGCGGGGGACGCGGACCCGCCGGCCGGGGCCTACGACGGGGCCCTGCCGGTGCTGCGCAGGCTCACCGAGCTGGGCGAGCCGTTCGCCCAGGTGGGCATCACCGGTTACCCCGAGAGTCATCCCCTCATCCACGACGACCTCACCATCCAGGCGATGTGGGACAAGCGCGCCCACGCCACGTACATCGTCAGCAACCTCTGCTTCGACCCGCGCGTGCTGGGGGAGTGGATCGCCCGGATACGGCGGCGGGACGTCACCCTGCCGGTGTACGTGGGCGTGGCCGGGCCCGTGCAGCGGACCAAGCTGCTGGCGATGGCGACGAAGATCGGGGTGGGGGAGTCGACGCGGTTCCTGACGAAGCACGCGTCGTGGTTCCTGCGGTTCGCTGCCCCCGGGGGCTATTCACCTGACCGCCTGTTGCAACGCAGCGAGGCAGCCCTCACGGCGCCCTCGGCGGGTGTGGCGGGCCTGCACGTGTTCACTTTCAACCAGATCGCCGAGACGGAAGCCTGGCGCCGCGCGCTGCTGGACCGACTCGTAGGCTGAGGCGCCGTGGAGATACTGCCGCCGAGACTGGCCCGGGTGGCCTGCGCGGCGCCGTGGGTCGTGCCCGCGGCGGGCGCGTTCGTCTTCGGCGCCGGGAGCGCGGATGCGCTGTCGTGGAGCGCTGCCGGGGCGGTCCTCGCGCTCAGCGTGATGCTCACCGTCCGCGGCTATCGGATCGGCGTGCGCTGTGAGGCGGACCGGCTGGTGGTGCGGGGCCCGCTCTGGACCCGGGTGATACCGCGGCAGCGGATCCGGGCGGTCACGGACTTTCCGGCGGTCCGCTGGCAGACGGCCGCGGGCCGCAGCCGGTGGACGCCGGTCACGGCGTTCATGAGCAGTGCGGGCGAGCCGGCGTCGCTGCGGGAGGCGAAGGCGAAGTGCCTCGCGCGGCTGCGGCGCTGGGTCCGGCGTTCCGGAAGCGGGCGCGGCTGAGTCGTATACGACAGTGGGCGGGCTGGATCTCCAGCCCGCCCACTGTCGTATACGACTCAGCGGAAGACCACCGTGCGGTTGCCGTCCACCATCACGCGGCTCTCGCTGTGCCACTTCACCGCGTGGGCCAGCACCTGGGCCTCCACGTCCCGGCCGACCGTGACCAGCTCGCCGGGGTCGAGGGAGTGGTCCACGCGGACCACGTCCTGCTCGATGATCTGGCCCTCGTCCAGGTCCGAGGTGACGTAGTGCGCCGTCGCGCCGACCAGCTTCACTCCGCGGTCGTAGGCCTGGACGTACGGGCGTGCGCCCTTGAAGCTGGGCAGGAAGGAGTGGTGGATGTTGATCGCGCGGCCCTCCAGTTGCTTGCACAGGTCGTCGGAGAGGACCTGCATGTAGCGGGCGAGCACCACGAGGTCGATGTCCAGCTCGCGCACCAGCTCCAGCAGCCGCGCCTCCGCCTCCGGCTTGGTCTCCTTGGTCACCGGGACGTGGTGGAAGGGGATGCCGTAGGTCTCCGCCAGGCCCTCGAAGTCCCGGTGGTTGGAGACGATCGCGGGGATCTCGATGTTGAGGGCGCCGGTGCGGCGGCGGAAGAGCAGGTCGTTGAGGCAGTGGCCGAACTTGGACACCATGATCAGTGTCCGGGTCGGGGTCGAGGCGTCCCACAGCTTCCAGGAGATGCGGTAGGCCTCGGCGACGGGACCGAACCGGTAACGCAGAGTTTCCAGATCCGCGTTTGGATCGGAAACGTCGAAGTGGACCCTCATGAAGAAGCGGCCCTGGAGTCGATCATCGAACTGCTGGCTTTCCAGGATGTTGCCGGAGTTCCTGACGAGGAAGCCGCTCACGGCATGGACCAGTCCCGCGCTGTCGGGACACGAGAGAGTGAGGACGAACTCACGGCCGGGTTGCGGGCGAGGGGACATGTGCGGCCTCCGTCGGTGCGTATTGCACAACAAGGTGAGCGATACGCAACATGGTCGGGCCGGTGAGCCCCTTGGTCAAGAGTGGAAGGGGCATTGGGCCCCGTGCGAAATCGTCATCCGCCAACCTCTTGACGTCTGTCTGGACATTCGTCAGGGTGTTCCACCACAAGCAATTGAATGCACGATGCGCAACGAATTTCCGTTGAAAGGCTTGGCGCGTGGCAGATCTGTATGTGGACGGAGAGTGGCGCGAGCCGGTGGCCGGCGGGCGCCGTGAAATCCGCTGCCCCGCCGACGGCACCCTCTCGGCGACCGTAGCGGAAGGGACCCGTGCCGACACGGAGGCCGCGATCGCCGCCGCCCGCCGGGCCTTCGACGAGGGCCCCTGGCCCCGCACCCCCGAGCGCGAGCGCGGCGCCCTGCTGCTGCGCACCGCCGACATCCTCGAGCGCGACGCCAAGGAGTTCGCCCGCGCCGAGTCGCTGGACACCGGCAAGCGGCTGGTGGAGAGCGAGTACGACATCGCCGACGTCGTCTCCTGCTTCCGCTTCTACGGCGGGATCGGCGGCACCGACGCCGGACGGGTGATCGACACCGGCCGCGAGGACGCCGTCAGCCGCGTCGTGTACGAGCCGGTCGGCGTGTGCGGACTGATCACCCCCTGGAACTACCCGCTGCTGCAGGCCAGTTGGAAGGTCGCCCCGGCGCTGCTCGCCGGCAACACGATCGTCCTGAAGCCCAGCGAGCTCACCCCCTCCACCTCCATCCTGCTGATGAAGGCACTGGAGGAGGCCGGCCTCCCGGCCGGCGCCGCCAACCTCGTCCTGGGCACCGGCCCGGAGGTCGGCGCACCCCTGTCCGAGGACCCGCGCGTCGACATGGTCTCCTTCACCGGAGGCCTGGAGACCGGCAAGCGGATCATGGCCACCGCGGCCGCCACCGTGAAGAAGGTGGCGCTGGAGCTCGGCGGCAAGAACCCCAACGTCGTCTTCGCCGACGCCGACTTCGAGACGGCCGTGGACATGGCTCTCACGGCCGTCTTCCTGCACTCCGGGCAGGTCTGCTCGGCGGGCGCCCGGCTGATCGTCGAGGACTCGCTGCACGACCGCTTCGTCGACGAGGTGGTCCGCCGCGCCCGGCTGATCCGCCTGGGCGGCCCCTTCGACCCCGACGCCGAGACCGGGGCGCTGATCTCCGCCCAGCACCTGGCGAAGGTCGAGGCGTACGTCGCCGCGGGCATCGCCGAGGGCGCCGTACTGCGTTGCGGCGGTCAGCGGCCCGACGACCCGGCCCTGGCGAACGGCCACTACTACCCGCCGACCGTGCTCGACGGGTGCACACAGGACATGCGGGTGGTGCACGAGGAGTCCTTCGGACCCGTGCTGACCATCGAACGCTTCACCGACGAGGACGATGCCGTACGCATCGCCAACGACACCGAGTACGGCCTCGCCGGCGCCGTCTGGACCCAGGACGCCGGCAAGGCCCAGCGGGTCGCCCGGCGGCTGCGCCACGGCACGGTCTGGATCAACGACTACCACCCCTATGTGCCGCAAGCGGAATGGGGTGGCTTCGGGCACTCGGGCACAGGCCGGGAGCTGGGGCCGACCGGCCTTGACGAGTACCGAGAGCCCAAGCACATCTGGCAGAACATCCAACCCCGGCCGCAGCGCTGGTTCCGCGGCTGAACGCCGAAATGAGGTCGATCGTGACCCCCACACAGACAGAGGTGCCGCAGCGGCGTGGCACCCCCCAGGACTCGGACGGCACGCCCGTCATATCCGTGCGCAATCTGTGGAAGGTGTTCGGGCCGAAGGCCGACCGGGTACCGGAATCGGAGGAGCTGTGCGGTCTCTCCCGCCGCGAGCTGATGGACCGCACCGGCTGTACCGCCGCGGTCCGTGACGTGAACTTCGACGTCCGCAAGGGCGAGGTGTTCGTGGTCATGGGACTGTCCGGCTCCGGGAAGTCCACCCTCGTGCGATGTCTGACCCGGCTGATCGAACCCACCTCGGGCGAGGTCGTCTTCGAGGGCCAGGACATCCGTGAGGCGGACGCGGCCCGGCTGCGCGACCTGCGCCGCCGCAAGTTCTCCATGGTCTTCCAGCACTTCGGGCTGCTGCCGCACCGCCGGGTCGTGGACAACGTGGCCTTCGGCCTGGAGATCCGCGGCATGAGCAAGGCGGAGCGCACCAAGCGGGCCATGGAGGTCGTCGAGCTGGTCGGCCTGGCCGGCTACGAGAACTCCTACCCCGACCAGCTCTCCGGCGGTATGCAGCAGCGCGTGGGCCTCGCCCGCGCCCTCGCCGGAGACCCGGACGTCCTCTTCTTCGACGAGCCGTTCTCTGCGCTCGACCCGTTGATCCGCCGTGACATGCAGAACGAGGTCATCCGTCTGCACCACGAGGTCGGCAAGACCATGGTGTTCATCACCCACGACCTCTCCGAGGCGCTGAAGCTGGGCGACCGCATCCTGATCATGCGTGACGGCAAGATGGTCCAGTGCGGCACCGGCGACGAGCTGGTCGGCGCCCCCGCCGACGACTACGTCCGCGAGTTCGTGAAGGACGTGCCGCGCGGCGACGTCCTCACCCTGCGCTGGATCATGCGGGCGCCGGAGGACGGCGACGAGCTGGACGGCCCCGAACTGGGCCCGGACGTCGTCGTGAAGGAGGCCACCCGGGCGGTCCTCGCGGCCGACAAGCCCGTCAAGGTCGTCGAGGACGGCAAGCTGCTCGGCATCGTCGGCGACGAGGAGATCCTCGCGGTGGTCGCCGGGCAGGAAGGCGGCGCGTGATGACCGTCGCCATCGAGAAACCCGAGAAGACGGAGGCGGCGGAGCCAGTCGCTCCCGTCAAGGGGGCGCGCAGGATCAGCCGGCCCATGATGGTCGGCGCGATCGTGGTCGTCTGGCTGGTGCTCTTCGCCGTACTGCGCGGCAAGCAGACGCTGGCGCTGGCGGCGGCCGACCTGACCGATCTGCACCGCTGGATCAACGACTTCAACGACTCCATCGGCGCCAACCGCAACTCCAACCCGCTCTTCCTGTACTTCTTCAACGAGATCCGGCTGGTCATCGACAACCTGGTGACCTTCATCCAGCACCTGATCTCCCAGCCGTCCGGGGCCCGCCCGGTCCCCGAGATCGGCTGGCTCGGGGTCGTCGGCATCGCCGGCTACGTCTCCTGGGCCGTGGGCAACTGGCGGGTCGCGCTGCTGGCCGTGGCCGGGTTCACCTTCTTCGGGCTGCAGGGGCTGTGGCAGGAGAGCATGGACACTCTCGCGCTCACCCTCTCCGCGGTGTTCGTGGCGCTGCTGTTCGCGATCCCGCTCGGGGTGTGGGCGGGGCTGTCGGACCGGTTCAACCGGATCGTCACGCCCTTCCTCGACTTCATGCAGACGATGCCGACCTTCGTCTACCTGGCACCGCTGACCCTGTTCTTCCTCATCGGCGGCGCCTCCGCCACCATCGCCACCGTGATCTACGCGGCCCCGCCGACGATCCGCATCACCGCGCACGCCATCCGCAACGTCTCCAAGACGACGGTCGAGGCGGCCGACTCCCTGGGAGCCACCCGCCGCCAGTCGCTGCTGAAGGTGCTGCTGCCGATGTCCAAGCGGACCGTGGTGATGGGCGTCAACCAGACGATCATGGCTGCCCTGGCGATGGTGACCATCGCGGCGTTGATCAACGCGCCCGGCCTCGGTGAGACCGTCGTCCAGGCGCTGCAGTCGCTCGACGTCGGCACGGCATTCAACGCCGGTCTCGCGATCGTCGTCCTGGCGATCGTCCTGGACCGGGTCACGACCGCGGCCAGCACGCGCGAGGAGAACGCGCGGCGATCCAAGAACCGGTTCGTGCGGTGGCGGAAACCCCTGCTGGGCGCCGGCGCCGCGGTCACGGCGGTCCTGGTCTACCTGTCGCACACCTACCTGTGGGCGGCCGACTTCCCCGGCGACGGCACCATCGGCAGCCATATCTCGAGCGCGGCGGACACTGCGACCAATTGGGCGCAGGACCACCTGTCGGGCCTGACCAACGCCATCCGCGACGCCCTCACCAACGGCCTGCTCAACCCCTTCCAGACGCTGCTCACCGACTCCCCGTGGTGGCTCGTCGGTGCGGCGCTGGTCGGGCTGGGCGCGGTGCTGGGCGGCTGGAAGGCCGGGGTCAGCGCGGGCGTGTGCGTGGGTCTGCTGGTCGGCACCGGCGTGTGGTCGGACGCCATGTCCACACTGGCGTCGACGGTCGTCGCGACGGTGCTCGTGATGATCCTCGGAGTCGTCTTCGGGGTCTGGATGGGCCGCAGCATGGTGGTGGACCGGCTGATCCGGCCCACCCTGGACGCGGCCCAGGTCATGCCGCCGTTCGTCTATCTCGTCCCGTTCCTGGCGCTGTTCGGCGCCACCCGCTTCACGGCCATCGTCGCCGCGATCGTGTACGGGGCACCGGTCGCCATGAAGATCATCGCGGACGGTATCCGGGCGGTGCCCGAGACCACCGTGGAGGCGGCCACCTCCGCCGGGTGCAACACCTGGCAGATCATCACCAAGGTTCAACTGCCGATGTCACGCAGTGCCCTGACGCTCGCTACCAACCAGGGTCTGATCTACGTGCTGTCGATGGTTGTTGTGGGCGGCCTGGTAGGCGCGGGCGCCCTCGGCTACGACGTCGTGGCCGGATTCTCGCAGGTCGAGTTGTACGGCAAGGGGCTGGCGGCGGGACTCGCCATCGTACTGCTCGGAGTCATGTTCGACCGGATCACTCAGGCAGCGGCGCGACGCGCGAGCGCTTAAAGGAGCACGACACCATGGCAAGACACTGGCAAGCCGGGGCGGCCGGCCTGGCCGTCCTCGGCCTCACCCTCACCGCGTGCGGCGGTGCGAAGGTCGGCGACACCTCCTCGGGTTCGAACAGCTCGGGCGGCTCCGGCAAGTGCGGCACCTTCAACCTCGCGGTCAACCCCTGGGTGGGTTACGAGGCCGACGCGGCGGTCGTCGCGTACGTCGCCGAGAAGAAGCTCGGCTGTACGGTCGTCAAGAAGAACCTCAAGGAGCAGGTCGCCTGGCAGGGCTTCGGCACGGGCGAGATCGACGCCGTCCTGGAGAACTGGGGCCACGCGGAGCTGAAGAAGAAGTACATCACCGGCCAGAAGACGGCGGTGGAGGCCGGCTCGACCGGCAACAAGGGCGTCATCGGCTGGTTCGTACCGCCGTGGATGGTGAAGAAGTACCCGGACATCACTGACTGGAAGAACCTCAACAAGTACGCGTCGCTCTTCAAGACCTCGGAGTCGGGCAGCAAGGGTCAGTTGCTGGACGGCGACCCGTCGTACGTCACCAACGACGAGGCGCTGGTGAAGAACCTCAAGCTGAACTTCAAGGTGGTGCAGGGAGGCAGCGAGACCTCGCTGATCCAGTCCTTCCGGCAGGCGGAGAAGAACAAGAAGCCGTTCATCGGCTACTTCTACTCACCGCAGTGGTTCTTCGACGAGGTCAAGCTCGTCAGGGTGAACCTGCCGAAGTACACGACGGGCTGCGACGCCGACGCGGCGAAGGTCGCCTGCGACTACCCCGACTACGACCTGGACAAGATCGTCAGCACGAAGTTCGCCAAGTCGGGCAGCCCCGCCTACAACCTGGTGAAGAACTTCAACTGGACGAACGACGACCAGAACGAAGTGGCCAAGTGGATCGCCGTGGACAAGATGTCCGACGACGCGGCCGCGAAGAAGTGGGTCGACGCCAACCCCGACAAAGTCGCTGCCTGGCTGAAGTAGCCCGAGGTCGAGGGCCGGTCGAAC
This sequence comes from Streptomyces sp. NPDC049541, assembly GCF_044465725.1. Classification (NCBI taxonomy): domain Bacteria; kingdom Bacillati; phylum Actinomycetota; class Actinomycetes; order Kitasatosporales; family Streptomycetaceae; genus Streptomyces; species Streptomyces sp. NPDC049541. Next base: position 258,038 of record NZ_JBITLY010000002.1, read on the forward strand.
ATGCCCGGCGGGCGGTGCGCGCGGATGCGCGCCGCCCGCCGGGCATTGCCGTGTCCGGCCGGTGTTCCGGCCCGTTTTCCGACGTCACGGACCCCTTGACACCCCTTCCCGCGACAGGCACGCTGAGTTGCGCAACCTGAATCACGTTGCGCAGAAAGCAACTGGGCGGTTCTGAATTTCGGAGGTGCGGCGATGGCGGGACCCCGAGTGGTGATCATCGGAGCAGGCGTCGTGGGAGCGGCCCTCGCTGACGAGATCTCCGCGCGAGGCTGGACCGAAGTGACCGTGGTCGACCAGGGCCCGCTGCCCGCCACGGGAGGCTCCAGCTCACACGCGCCGGGCCTGGTCTTCCAGACCAACTCCTCCAAGACCATGACCGAGCTGGCCCGCTACACGGTCGAGAAGTTCTGCTCCCTCGACGTCGACGGCAAGCCCTGCTTCCTCCAGGTCGGCGGCCTCGAAGTGGCGACCACCCCGGAGCGCCTCGCGGAGCTGCACCGCCGCCACGGCTGGATCACCGCCTGGGGCATCGAGGCCCGGCTGCTGAGCGCCGACGAGTGCGTCGAGCAGCACCCCCTGGTCAACCGGGACAAGGTCCTCGGCGGCCTCCTCGTCCCCACCGACGGCCTGGCCAAGGCGGTCCTCGCGGTAGAGGCACAGATCCGCCGCGCCACCGAGCGCGGCGTGACCTTCCTGGCCCGCCACGAGGTCCTGGACGTCCAGCAGGCCGACGGCCGCGTCACCGGCGTCCTCACCGACCAGGGCGAGATCGCGGCCGACATCGTCGTGTGCTGCGCCGGCATCTGGGGCCCGAAGATCGCCCGCATGGTGGGCATGAACCTCCCGCTGACCCCGCTCGCCCACCAGCTCGCCTGGACCGGGCCCGTGCCCGCGCTCGCCGGCCAGACCGAGGAGGCGGTCCGCCCGATCCTGCGCCACCAGGACGCCGACCTCTACTACCGCGACCGCTTCGACGGCATCGGCATCGGCTACTACGGCCACCGCCCGATGCCCATCACCGCCGACGAGATCCTCTCCGTCGACGAGGCCGCCGACATGCCCTCGGTCCTGAAGTTCACCGAGGAGGACTTCGAGCCGGCCTGGACGGAGACCCAGTCGCTTCTGCCCGCCACCCAGGAGGCGAAGATCGAGGAGGGCATCAACGGCCTCTTCTCCTTCACCACCGACAACTTCCCGCTGCTCGGCGAGTCGAGCGACGTCAGGGGCTTCTGGGTCGCCGAGGCTGTCTGGGTCACCCACTCCGCGGGCGTCGGCCGGGCCATGGCCGAGTGGCTGGTCGACGGCTACTGCTCCTCCTTCGACCTGCACGAGTGCGACGTCAACCGCTTCGAGCCGCACCAGCTGTCCCCGGAGTACGTCCTGGCCCGCGACTGCCAGAACTTCGTCGAGGTCTACGACATCCTCCACCCCCTCCAGCCGTCCGGGAAGCCGCGCCCGATCCGCACCAGCCCCTTCCACGCCCGCCAGCAGGAGCACGGCGCCTTCTTCCTGGAGGCCAACGGCTGGGAGCGTCCGCAGTGGTACGAGGCCAACGCCTCCCTCGTCGCGGGCCGCAACATCCCCACGCCCAACGACTGGGCGGCGCAGTTCTGGTCGCCCATCGTCGGCGCGGAGGCGCAGGTCACCCGCGAGACCGTCGCGATGTACGACATGACGGCCCTCAAGCGCCTCGAGGTCAGCGGCCCCGGCGCCGCCGACTTCCTGGAGAAGCTGGTCACCGGCAAGGTCGCCAAGTCCGTCGGCTCGGTGACGTACACCCTCCTGCTCGACCACGACGGCGGCATCCGCAGCGACGTCACCGTCGCCCGCCTGGCCCGCGACCTCTTCCAGGTCGGCGCCAACGGCAACCTGGACCTCGACTGGTTCACCCGCCACCTGCCCGCCGACGGCACCGTCCAGGTCCGCGACATCACCCCCGGCACCTGCTGCATCGGCCTGTGGGGCCCGCTGGCCCGCAAGGTCCTGCAGCCGCTGACGGACGAGGACTTCTCCAACGACGGCCTGAAGTACTTCCGCGCCAAGCGTGCCTACATCGGCTCGGTGCCGGTGACCGCGATGCGCCTGTCGTACGTCGGTGAACTCGGCTGGGAGCTGTACACCACCGCCGACCAGGGCCAGAAGCTCTGGGACACCCTGTGGCAGGCGGCGAAGCCCCTCGGCGGCATCATCGCCGGCCGCGGCGCCTTCAACAGCCTCCGCCTGGAGAAGGGGTATCGGTCCTTCGGCACCGACATGACCTACGAGCACGACCCGTACGAGGCCGGGGTCGGCTTCGCCGTGAAGGTCGACAAGGGGGACTTCGTCGGCAAGGCGGCGCTTGAGCGCCGCAAGGACGACGTGCGGCGCAGGTTGACCTGCCTCACCATCGACGACCCGCGGTCGGTCGTGATGGGCAAGGAGCCGGTGTACGACGGTGACCGTCCGGTCGGGTATGTCACCAGCGCGGCGTACGGCTACACGATCGGCAAGGGCATTGCCTATGCGTGGCTGCCGGCCGAGGTTGCCGTGCCCGGCAGCACGTTGCACATCGGCTACTTCGATCAGCGCATCGAAGCGGTCGTCGCAGAGGAGCCCCTGTTCGATCCGACGATGTCCCGTCTTCGTGGCTGAGCTGAGTCGATCGGCTGCGGGTGTGTCGTGGCTGGTCGCGCCACGCGGCGGAGCCGCTGATCGATACAGCCCCGCGCCCCTTTGGGGCGCTCCACTTCCGCCCAGTTGGAAGGAGTGCCGTCGGTGACTGCCCAAGTGCTTGACGGGAAGGCGACCGCCGCCGACATCCGTCGTGAACTCGCCGAGCGCGTCGCCAAGTTGACCGCCACCGGTGGGCGGCCGCCCGGGCTCGGTACCGTGCTGGTCGGTGACGACCCCGGCAGTCATGCCTACGTCGGCGGCAAGCACCGGGACTGTGCTCAGGTCGGGATCGCGTCCATCCGGCGTGATCTGCCCGCGGACGCGACCCAGCAGCAGGTCGAGGACGTCATCGACGAACTCAACGCCGACCCGGCCTGCACCGGCTACATCGTCCAGCTCCCGCTTCCGGCGCACCTGGACGCCAACGCGGTGCTGGCCCGCATGGACCCGGCCAAGGACGCCGACGGACTGCACCCGGTCAACCTCGGCCGGCTCGTCCTGGGCACCGAGGCGCCGCTGCCCTGCACCCCGCGCGGCATCGTCGAACTGCTCCGCCGCTACGAGGTGCCCCTCGCGGGCGCCCGGGTGTGCGTGATCGGACGCGGGATCACCGTCGGACGGCCCATCGGGCTCCTCCTGACCCGCCGCTCCGAGAACGCCACCGTCACGCTCTGCCACACCGGCACCAAGGGCCTGTCCTGGCATGTGCGCGAGGCGGACATCGTCATCGCGGCCGCCGGCTCGCCCGGACTGATCACCAAGGACATGCTGCGCCCCGGCGCGGCCGTCCTGGACGTCGGCATCACCCGCACTGAGAACGGGCTGGTCGGCGACATCCACCCGGAGTCCGCCGAGGTCGCCGGCTGGCTCGCGCCGATGCCCGGGGGCGTGGGCCCCATGACCCGCGCGATGTTGCTCGCCAACGTCGTCGAGGCCGCCGAGAGGAACGCGAACGCCGTATGAACGCGCTGAACACCCCCCTGGCGGAGCTGGACCCCGAGGTCCACGAAGCGCTCGCCGCCGAACTGCACCGCCAGCAGTCCACCCTCGAGATGATCGCCTCCGAGAACTTCGCCCCCACCGCCGTGATGGAGGCGCAGGGCTCGGTCGCGACCAACAAGTACGCCGAGGGCTACCCCGGCCGCCGCTACTACGGTGGCTGTGAACACGTCGACGTCACCGAGCGGCTGGCGATCGAGCGCATCAAGTCCCTCTTCGGCGCCGGCTACGCCAACGTGCAGCCGCACTCCGGCGCCCAGGCCAACACGGCGGTCTTCTTCGCGCTGCTCCAGCCCGGCGACACCATCCTCGGCCTGGACCTCGCGCACGGCGGCCACCTCACCCACGGCATGCGCATCAACTACAGCGGCAAGATGCTGAACGTGGTGCCCTACCACGTGTCCGAGGCCGACAACCTGGTCGACATGGACGAGGTCGAGCAGCTGGCCAAGGAACACCGTCCCAAGATGATCATCGCGGGCTGGTCGGCCTACCCCAGGCAGCTGGACTTCGCGGCCTTCCGCCGCATCGCCGACGAGGTCGGCGCTCTGCTGATGGTCGACATGGCGCACTTCGCAGGCCTGGTGGCGGCGGGGCTCCACCCGAACCCGGTCCCGCACGCGCATGTCACCACCACGACCACCCACAAGACGCTCGGCGGCCCGCGCGGCGGAGTCATCCTCACCAACGAGGCCGACCTCGCCAAGAAGATCAACTCGGCGGTCTTCCCCGGCATGCAGGGCGGCCCCCTCGAACACGTCATCGCCGCGAAGGCGGTGTCCTTCAAGGTCGCCGCGTCCCCGGAGTTCGCCGAGCGCCAGGCCCGCACCCTGGCCGGCTCCCGCGTCCTGGCCGAGCGTCTGACGCAGCCGGATGCGGCGGCGGCCGGGGTGAAGGTCCTGACCGGAGGCACGGACGTCCACCTGGTCCTGGTGGACCTGCGGGAATCGCCGCTGGACGGCCGTCAGGCCGAGGACCTGCTCCACGAGATCGGCATCACCGTCAACCGCAACGCCGTCCCCTTCGACCCGCGCCCGCCGATGGTCACCTCCGGCCTGCGCATCGGCACCCCGGCGCTGGCCACCCGCGGCTTCACGGAGGAGGACTTCGCGGAGGTCGCCGACGTGATCGCGCTGGCCCTCCAGCCGGAGCCCGACCTCGCGGCCCTGCGCGCCCGTACCGAGGCCCTGGCCGCCAAGCACCCGCTCTACCCGCACCTTTCCGGTACCTCAGGAGACGCCCGATGAGCCCCACCACCCCCGGCGCCGACCTCCCCGACCACCCGGACTTCCTCTGGCGCAACCCCGAGCCGAAGCGGTCGTACGACGTCGTGATCGTGGGCGGCGGCGGCCACGGCCTGGCCACCGCCCACTACCTGGCCAAGAACCACGGCATCACCAACGTCGCCGTACTGGAGAAGGGCTGGCTCGCGGGCGGCAACATGGCCCGCAACACCACGATCATCCGCTCCAACTACCTGTGGGACGAGAGCGCCGGCATCTACGAGCACGCCCTCAAACTGTGGGAGGGCCTGGACGAGGAGCTGGACTACCCGATCCTCTTCTCCCAGCGAGGCGTCCTCAACCTCGCCCACAGCCTCCAGGACGTCCGCGACAGCGTCCGCCGTGTCGAGGCCAACCGCCTCAACGGCGTCGACGCCGAGTGGCTGGACGCGGAGCAGGTCGAAGAGGTCTGCCCGATCGTCAACATCTCACCCGACGTGCGCTACCCGGTCCTCGGCGGCACCTACCAGCCACGCGCCGGCATCGCCAAGCACGACTACGTCGCCTGGGGCTTCGCCCGCTCCGCGGACGCGGCCGGTATCGACATCATCCAGAACTGCGAGGTCACCGGTCTGGACGTGGTCGGCGGCCGGGTGGTCGGAGTCCAGACCAACCTGGGCCCGATCGCGGCCGGCAAGGTCGCCCTCTGCTCCGCCGGCCACACCTCGGTCCTCGCCGCCATGGCCGGCATCGACCTCCCGGTCCAGAGCCACCCGCTTCAGGCCCTGGTCTCGGAACTCCTGGAACCGGTCCACCCCACCGTGGTGATGTCCAACGCCGTCCATGTGTACGTCAGCCAGGCGCACAAGGGCGAGCTGGTGATGGGTGCGGGCATCGACGCGTACAACTCCTACACCCAGCGCGGCGCCTTCCACATCATCGAGGACCAGATGGCCGCGGCCCTGGAGCTCTTCCCGGTCTTCGCCCGCGCACACGTCCTGCGCACCTGGGGCGGCATCGTCGACGTCAGCCCCGACGCCTCGCCGATCGTCGGCCTCAGCCCCGTCGACAACCTCTACCTCAACTGCGGCTGGGGAACGGGCGGCTTCAAGGCCACGCCCGGCGTCGGCTGGGTCTACGCCCACACCATCGCCCACGGCACCCCCCACCCCCTCAACGCCCCCTTCTCGCTCGACCGTTTCACCACCGGCGCGCTCGTCGACGAGCACGGCGCTGCCGCGGTGGCCCACTAGGGAGCCCGAACCATGCTGTTGATCCCATGCCCGTGGTGCGGGCCCCGCGACGAAGCCGAGTTCCACTACGGCGGCCAGGCGCATGTGGCGTACCCGCAGGACCCGTCGGCGCTGACCGACGAGGAGTGGGCCAAGTACCTGTTCTTCCGCGACAACCCGAAGGGCCCCTTCGCCGAACGCTGGAGCCACTCGGCCGGCTGCCGCCGCTGGTTCAACGCGGTACGGGACACGTCGACGAACGAGATCCTGGCGGTGTACCGGGCGGGGGAGGCACGCCCGGCCACCGTCGAGCCCCGTCCGGTCACTCCAGCCTCGCGTCCGGCCACTGTCGAGCCCCCACCGGCACCACCAGCCCGGCCGGCGTTTGAGGACGAGGCCCCTTCAGGGCCGAACGGGGGTCTGGGGGCGGAGCCCCCAGTGACGTCCACGGCAACGGGCTTCCGCCTCGCGACCGGCGGTCGCATCAACCGCGCCGAACCCCTCACGTTCACTTTCGACGGTACCGAGTACCAGGGCTTCCGCGGTGACACCCTCGCCTCGGCCCTGCTCGCCAACGGAGTGATCACCGCAGCGACCAGCATCAAGCTGGGCCGTCCCCGAGGCATCTTCTCCGCCGGCGTGGAAGAACCCAACGCCGTCATCCAGATCGAGGAACCCTTCCCCGAGCCCATGCTCCCGGCGACGACCGTCGAGCTCTACGACGGCCTGGTCGCCACCAGCCTCCCCGGCCAGGGCCGCCTGGCCACCCGCCCGGACCCCGCCCGCTACGACGCCGTACACGCCCACTGCGACCTGCTGATCGTCGGCGCCGGCCCGGCCGGTCTCGCGGCGGCAGCGGCCGCGGCGAGCAGCGGCGCCCGCATCATCCTCGCCGACGACCGCCCCGAACTCGGCGGCAGCCTCCTCGGCACCGGCGAACTCCTCGACTGGGCAGCCGAGTCGGTTGCCCGGCTGGAGTCCGCCCCCGAGGTCCGCGTGCTGCGCCGTACCACCGTCTTCGGCTACTACGACGACAACCACCTCCTCGCAGTGGAGCGCCGCACCAACCACCTCGGCGCCGCGGCCCCGGCGAACATGTCCCGCGAACGCGTCCACCGCATCCGCGCCCGCCGCGTCGTCCTCGCCACCGGCGCACACGAGCGCTCGCTGGCCTTCGCGGACAACGACCGCCCCGGCGTCATGCTGGCCGCCTCGGCCCGCACCCACCTGCACCGCCACGGCGTCCTGCCCGGCCGTCACGCGGTCGTGTTCACCACCAACGACAGCGCCTACGCCGCCGCACTGGACCTCGCCGCGGCGGGCGTGCAGATCGCGGCGATCGTCGACACCCGCCCCGCACCCGGCGAGTGGGCGGACCGCGCCCGAGCTGCGGGCATCGAGGTGCTCGCCGGACACGCGGTGACCGGCACGGAGGGCGAGGCGCGGCTGACCGCCGTGAGCGTGGCGCCGTACGGACAGACCGTGGCGCAGCGGGAGTTCGCCGCGGACCTGCTGCTGGTCTCCGGCGGCTGGAACCCGGTGGCACACCTGTTCAGCCAGGCGGGCGGCAAGCTCCGCTACGACGAGGCGCTCGGCACCTTCGTGCCCGACGTCGTCCGGCAGGCCGTCGAGGTCGCGGGCAGCGCGAACGGCACCTTCGACCTGGCCGCCGTGCTCGCCCAGGGAGCCGCCGCCGGTGCCCGCGCGATCCAGGCCGAGGGCTACACCCCTCACGCCCCGGCGCTCCCGGCCGTGCCCGCCCAGCCGCAGGGCACGCCGCCCATGCAGGTCTTCACCGTGCCCGGCCGCGAGGGCGCCCCCCGCTTCGTCGACCTCCAGCGCGACGTCACCGTCGACGACCTGGCCCGCGCGACCGGCGCCGGTATGCGCTCGGTCGAGCACACCAAGCGCTACACCACCGCCGGCACCGCCAACGACCAGGGCAAGACCTCCGGCGTCCTGGCGAGCGGCGTGGTCGCCGACCTGCTCGGCGTGGACATCTCCGCGCTCGGCACGACCACCTTCCGGCCGCCCTACACGCCCGTCTCCTTCGCGGCCCTGGCCGGCCGGGACCGGGGCGTGCTGAGCGACCCGGTCCGTACCACCGCACTGCACGGATGGCACGTCGAACACGGCGCGCTGTTCGAGAACGTCGGCCAGTGGAAGCGCCCCTGGTACTACCCGCAGGACGGCGAGGACATGGAGACGGCCGTGCTGCGCGAGTGCGCGGCCACCCGCGAGAGCGTGGGCTTCATGGACGCCTCCACCCTCGGCAAGATCGACGTGCAGGGCCCGGACGCCGGCGTCTTCCTCGACCTGCTCTACACCAACATGATGAGCACCCTGAAGGTCGGCATGATCCGCTACGGCGTGATGTGCAAGCCGGACGGCATGGTCTTCGACGACGGCACGGTCATCCGGCTCGCCCCGGACCGCTTCCTGGTCACCACGACCACCGGCAACGCGGCGACCGTACTGGACTGGATGGAGGAGTGGCTGCAGACCGAGTGGCCGGAGCTGAAGGTCCACTGCACCTCGGTCACCGAGCAGTGGGCCACCGTCGCCCTGGTCGGCCCGAAGTCCCGTGACGTCCTCGCCTCGCTCGCGCCCCGACTGGCCGTCTCCAACGACGACTTCCCGTTCATGGCCTGGCGGGAGACGACCGTCGCGGGCATCGAGGCGCGCGTGTGCCGGATCAGCTTCTCCGGTGAACTCGCCTACGAGATCAACGTGTCGCCGTGGCAGGCCCTCGCCCTGTGGGAGGCGCTGTACGAGGCCGGTGCCCCGTACGGCATCACCCCGTACGGCACCGAGACCATGCACGTCCTGCGCGCCGAGAAGGGCTACCCGATCATCGGGCAGGACACCGACGGCACCGTCACCCCGCAGGACCTCGGGATGAGCTGGGCGGTGTCGAAGAAGAAGCCCGACTTCATCGGCAAGCGCTCCTTCGCCCGCGCCGACACCGTCCGCCCCGACCGCAAGCAGCTGGTCGGCCTGCTCCCGGAGGACCCCGGCACCTTCCTCCCGGAGGGCACCCAGCTGGTCGCCGACAGCGAGCTGCCCGCGCCGCCCGTCCCGATGCTGGGCCACGTCACCTCCAGCTACCGCAGCGCCGCCCTCGGCCGGACCTTCGCACTGGCCCTGATCAAGGGCGGCCGGGAGCGCATCGGCGAGCGGCTGTACGCACCCGTGGGCGACCGCCTGGTCCCCGTGACCGTCGCCAGCCCCGTCCTCTACGACCCCGAGGGAGCCCGCCGCGATGGCTGACACCGCACTCACCGCCCCGCCCCGCAGCCCCCTGGCGCCCTACGCCGACCGCCTGGCCGCCGCGACCCGCACCTCCCGGGGTGCGATCCGGCTGGCCGAACTCCCCTTCCTGGCCCAGGTGAACGTCCGCCTGGACGCCAAGGGGGGAGCGGCCGACGCGGTCGGGCTCGCACTGGGCCTGCAGCTGCCGCTCGAACCCGGCACGGCCATCCGTGCGGGGGAGTCGACCGCGCTGTGGCTCGGTCCGGACGAATGGCTGGTGGTGGGCCCGCCGGGCAGCGAGCGGGACCTGGAGAAGCGGATCCGGGCGGCCGTGGGAGAGGAACCCGTCTCCGTCACCGACGTCTCCGCCCAGCGCACCACCCTCCTCGTGTCCGGCCCCGGCGCCCGTGACCTGCTGGCCCACGGCTGCGCACTGGACCTGCACCCGCGCGCCTTCGGCACCGGCCGCTGCGCCCAGACGACGCTGGGGCGCACCCAGGTCGTCCTGGTCGCCCGGGACGAACCCGGCGCCGGATTCTGGGTCCTGGTCCGTTCGTCCTTCGCCGGCTACCTGACGGACTGGCTGCTGGACGCCGCGACCGAATACCTCTGAAGGCCGGCTGCCGGGCAGGGCGACCAGGGCCGGGGAACTCGTCGGCTGGGCGGGCGGTGCGGGGGCTGCGCCCCCGCACCGCAGTCCCCTGCGGCCGCTACATCCGCTGCCACAGGGCCGGCGTGCCCTCCGGCGACCAGGCGCCCTGTGCCTGGTGGGTCTGCAGGCACTGGTAGCGCACGCCCGCGATGGTCACCGTGGCGCCGACCTCGTAGACATGGCCGACGGACCATGCGCTCGCCGTGGCGGAGCCCTGCGGTGCGGGCGGGCCGGTCTGCACGGACGCGGTCTTCAGGGTGAGGCCGTAGGCGCTGAGGATCGGGTTGACCGGCTGGAAGAAGGTGGTCCCGCCGGCCGTGCAGTCCCCGGAGCCGCCGGAGGTGACACCCTGCGCCTGGGCGCCGGAGAGGAACGGGCCGCCGGAGTCACCCGGTTCGCTGCACACCGTGGTCCGGGTCAGCCCGTCGACGGTGCCCTGGGCGTAGTCGACCGACGCGTTGTGCTGCTCGATCGTGCCGCAGTGCCATCCGCTGGTGGAGCCGGAGCGGCAGACCGACGCCCCGACGAGGCCCTGGACCGAGCCGGCGACCTGCGTGTTCCTGCCGCCCGACCCCTTGACGTCGGCCGTGGCGGTCCAGTTGCTGTTGACGGCCACCCAGGACATGTCCTTGCCGGGGAACGTGGACGCCTGGAAGGTGCCCTGGTCGGCCTTGTTGTAGCCGGTGGTCTTGTCGCCGGCCTTGCCGCAGTGGCCGGCGCTGACGAAGCCCTGCTGCTGGCTCTTGGTGACGGAGAAGCCGATGGAGCAGCGGGCGGCGTTGTTGATGTAGTAGGCCTCGCCGCCGACGAGGTCCGCCATCAGCCGCGGCCGCTCCTTGGTCTGCCGGACCGCCACACCGCGGTCCTCCACCCCGGCGGCCTTGAGGAAGGCGGCAGCCGCCGACGGCCTCGTCGCCTCGACGACGACCCGGTTCGCCGGCACGTCCACGTACCAGACCGGGGTGTCGTGCGTCTTCACCCGGACGGCGGCCGCGTCCAGCTTCGCCTTGACGGCGTCGAGGGCGCTGAGCGGTGCCTTGACGACCACCGCCTTGGCGCCCTGTGCCTTGATGGCGGGCACGTCCTCGGCATGGGTGGTCGCGACGGTGAGTTCGGCGGAGGTCTTCCCGCTCACCCAGGCTCCGGCGAAGTGCCCGCCCAGGGCGTTGTGCAGCCGGCCCGCGCGGGTGCCCGCCTCCTCCTCGTTGACCAGCCGGGTGGCCGCCTGCGCCCGCGTCAGATGCAGGTCGCGCTGCATCGCGCCGAGGATCTGCGCGGAGGGCTTGTCGGCGCCCAGTGACCGGGCCCCGGCGGGCAGCGGCCCGGGTGCGGGCGGCGGAGCCGCCGACGCGACCGCCGGGATCCCGGTGAGGACGAGGGTGCCGAGTGTGGCCAGGGCGGCGCGGTGCCTGCCCGCTGCATGTCTGCCGACCATGCGGTGTACCTCCTGCTGAGTACGGGGGAGACTGAGGCGAATCCGTAGGCGGCCTTGCCGCAAAGGCCCGGAACGATGTCAAAGGCGAGGGTCTTTCGCGCTTTGGGGGACGCCTGGGGTGCCATGTGCAGTACGACGGCAGGGGTGAGCGCCGGCCGGAGGCAGTGCGCAAGCGGCCGTCCTGGTGGGGACGCTTCGGGAGGTCGGGCTCGTCGGCTACAGGCTGACGACGACCAGCGCGGTGTCGTCGGTGTTGCCCGTGGCGGGAAGGAGGTCGGCCAGCAGGGCGTCGGCCAGGGCCTCGGGAGCGGTCCTGCGGTGGCGGGCCAGGCAGTCGGCGAGGCGGCGCAGGCTGGTGTCGATGTCCTCACTGCGGCGCTCGATCAGACCGTCGGTGTACAGCACCAGCGTGTCGCCCTCCACGAAGGAGACACGGGCCTGGGGGCGGGCGACGCGGCCGGGGCGCGCGTCGATCGGCGGGTCGGTGGCCTGGTCGAGGAAGGACACGGTGCCGTCCGGGTGCAGTACGGCTGGCGGCGGATGGCCGGCGCAGCTGTAGGTGATGCTGTGCCCGCCCCAGTCGATGAAGGTCGTCGCCACCGTGGCGGACTCGGCCCCGTCGACGGAGCAGGCGTACATGTCGAGGGCCTCCAGCGCCTGCGCCGGCCCGTCGGCGACCCGGGTGGCCGCGCTCAGCGCGCTGTGCAGCTGCCCCATGGCGCAGGCGGCCGCCAGACCGTGGCCGACGACATCGCCCACCGCGACGGCCATCCGGTCGCCCGGCAGGTCCACCAGGTCGTACCAGTCACCGCACACGTTCAGGTCACCGATGGCGGGCCGGTAGCGCACGGCCGCCTGATGAGGACCGAGATGCCTCGGGGTGGGCATCATCGCCGTCTGCAGGGCCAGGGCGATCTCGCGCTCATGGGCGTGGGCCCTGCGCAGCCGCTCGTTGACCTCCTGCAGTTCCCGGGCGCGGGTGTAGAGCTCGGCCTCCAGCACGCTCGCCCGGTCGCTGTCGGTCAGGCTGCCGCGGGCACGCAGCAGCTCGGTGACCTCCTCCACCCGGTGCACGACCAGTACCACCTTGCCGTCCGGGCCGAGGACGGGGGCGTTGACCGGGCTCCAGAAGTGCTCCTGCCAGTGGCCGGGCCGCTGGGCGTCCTCGATGTCGTAGCGGAGCACCGCCATGGTGTCCCGCTCGCCGGTGGCCACCACGCGCAGCATCGACTCCCTGGTCTCCCGCATGCCGGCGGCGGCCGGATCGTTGGGGTTCTCCGGAAAGACGTCGAAGATGTAGCGGCCGAGGAGCTGCTCCCGGGAGCGCCCGGCGAGCTGCGCGAAGTCGTCGTTGACGTCGACGTACACCAGCTCGGGCGTCAGCAGCGCCACCATGCCGGGCAGGGCCTGGAAGACCGCCGCGTAGTCGATCGGTTGCGGTTTCCTCATGTGCTGCCTGCCTTGGCGCCAACCATCAGTGTGCTCCCACGATAGAAGCGAATGCGGCAGGCGGCCGTCCAGACAGCGGGCGGCGAGGCCGGCGGTTGCGACGTCGGCTCTGGGCGCTGGGCTGGTGCGCCCCGTCGCGACCCGCTGACCGAGTACCGCGTCCACGACGAGTCCGATGTGCGGGACGCCCGGTCGGCCCACCAGCTCCGACGGGGCGGCTGTCTACCCGCCGGCGGGCGATGCTGACCGGCGCCGCCGAGCTGGAGGCGTACCTCAACAGTACGTGGCTGAGACACCCGGGTCGTCGCAGGCACCGCTGGAATTGACGAGCGGTCGCCGCCAAGGTGGGTGCCATGTGCTGGAGTGCGACGGCTGATCTCGTGGCGGGTGCCGGGATCACCTGCGTCGGTGTGGCCTGCGTGACGCGCGTGCACCGGATCGGCGATCTCCCCCTTGCCGCGCTACCGGTGCTGCTCGGTGTCCATCAGCTGGTCGAGGCGCGGGTGTGGCAGGTCGGGGGCGGCACCGGATGGGCCACCGTCGTCTGGGCCGTGATCGCCCTTCCCCTGCTGGCGGTGTGGGCACCGCTGGCCGTGCTGAGCGCCGTTCCGCGGGATGCCGCGGCCCGGCTGGCGATTCCTCTGGTCTCCGGCCTCGCGACCGCGGGCGTGCTGGCGTACGCCGTCGCCACCCGGCCCGTGCGGGCCGAGATCCGCGGGCACACCGTCGGCTACGTCATGGGGCTGCCGTATGCGGGCGTGCTCATCGCGGGCTATCTGCTGGCCACGGTCGGCGCGCTGCTGCTGTCCGGTGACCACTGGCTGGTGGCGCTCGGCGTGCTGGCCGGGGTGGGCGCGGTGGTGTGCTGGGTGCTGTGGCGGCTGGAGTTCGTCTCGACCTGGTGCGCGTTCGCCGCGGCGTGCTCGGTGGTGGTGTTCGGGTGGGTGGCGGCCCGGCGGCCGAGGACTCGCAGCAGGGTTCGGCCCACCCCCGGCAGGGTGTGAATCGGCCCCTGAAGGCGCTTCCGCGGCCGGGAGACGCAGGTCACATTCGGCCATGTCACAGGCGGTCGGGCCGCCCCGTCTCAGAGGGTGTGGTCAGTGACGACGGCAGAGGAGCACACCGTGGACGCGCTACGGGGGAGCACCTCACGGGGGAAGGGGACCGGTGTGAGCGTGGTCGAGGAGTTCGAGGAGCTGCGGCCGCTGCTGTTCTCGATCGCCTACCGGATTCTGGGCAGCGTGAGTGAGGCCGAGGACGCGGTGCAGGAGACGTGGCTGCGGTTCGACGGCTCGGCGACCCGGCCCACCTCGACCAAGGCGTATCTCTCGGCCGTGGTGACCCGGATCTCGATCGATGTGCTGCGTTCCGCGCGGGTGCGGCGGGAGGAGTATCCCGGGCCGTGGTTCCCCGAGCCGCTGCTCAGCGACCCGTACCAGGATCCGGCGCGGTCGGTGGAGCTGGCCGACTCGGTGTCGATGGCGGCGCTGGTGCTGCTGGAACGGCTCAGCCCGCTGGAGCGGGCGGTGTTCGTGCTGCGCGAGGTGTTCGCCTTCGGGTTCGACGACATCGCGACGGCGGTGGGGCGTTCGGAGGCGGCATGCCGGCAGCTGCTGGTACGGGCTCGGCGGCACATGCAGGACGGCCGGCCCCGGTTCGCGGCGGACCGTGAGGACCGCGAGGAGCTGGCGACGCGGTTCTTCGACGCGCTGAAGGACGGTGACGTGGACGGGCTGCAGAGCCTGCTGGCCGCCGATGTGCAGCTGGTCGGGGACGGCGGCGGCAAGGCCCCGCAGCTGGCCAGGGCGGTCACGGGCGCGGAGAACGTGGCCCGGCTGCTCGGCGCGGTCTTCCCCTGGCTGATCCGCATCGATGTGACGTTCGAACCGCACGAGATCAACGGCCGGCCCGGCGCGATCTTCCGCGACCGCGAAGGCAGGATCCTGCAGACCATGGTCCTCGATGTCCTCGACGGCCGGATCCAGACCGTCCGCGCGGTGCTCAACCCCGACAAACTCGGCCACCTCGGCCCGGTCGGCGACGCCTGGGCCGTCGACCGCGAGCTCAAGCGGGCCCGCCGCCAGGGCAACTGACCTCGGCCGCGTCACCGCCAGCCGAAGCGGCGGTCCACCAGGGCCGCGAACTCCTCCAGGGTCAGTACGGCGTCGCCGTTCTGGTCGGCGGCGTCGAAGAGGGCGGAGGAGGCCTCGGCGTCCCCCAGGGCCCAGAACGGCAGATCTCCCGACGCGGCCAGGGTCGGGCCCTTGGTCCGCAGGGCGATGATCACCTCTTCGCGGGTCAGCGTTCCGCTGTTGTCGAGATCGAGTGCCTCGAACAGCTTCCGTGCCTTGTCACTCATCTTGTCGCCCCCGTTTCCTTTCACCCGTCAGGATGGAGAACGCCTCTTCCGTCACCCCGGTTCCCCGCCGTGCCCGCCTAGAGGGCCCGGGCGACGAGCAGGGCGACGTCGTCGTGGTCGTCGGGGTGGCGCAGGCCGTAGAGCAGGAGGTCGCAGGTTTCCTCCAGGGAGCGGTGGGGTTCGTCGAGGAAGCCGAGCAGGACGTCGAGGCGGTCGTCGATGGGGTGGTGGCGGGTCTCGACCAGGCCGTCGGTGTACAGGACCAGCAGGTCGCCGGGGTCGAGCCGGGCGGTGGTGGTCTCGAAGGCGATGCCGCCGACGCCGAGCGGCGCGCCGGAGGGCAGGTCGAGCAGCTCGGGGGCGCGGCCGGGGCCGGCCAGGGCGGGCGGCATATGGCCGGCGTTGGCGAACTGGCACCGCCGCGTGCGCGGGTCGTACACCCCGTATAGACAGGTGACGATGTAGTGCTCCAGATCGCAGGTGATCTTGTCGAGGTGCTGGAGCACGGCGTCGGGGGCGAGGTCGAGGTCCGCGTAGGCGCAGGTGGCGGTGCGCAGCCGGCCCATGGTGGCGGCGGCGTCGATGCCGTTGCCCATGACGTCGCCGACGACCAGCGCGGTCCGGTCGTCGCTGAGGGGGATGACGTCGTACCAGTCGCCGCCGACCTCGCTGGTGGCCTGGGCGGGCTGGTAGCGGGAGGCGAGTTCCAGCCCCGAGTGCTGCGGCGGGTGGTCGGGCAGCAGGCTGCGCTGGAGGGTGAGGGCGGTGTTGCGCACGCTCTGGAACCAGCGGGCGTTGTCGATGGCCACTGCGGCGCGCCCGGCCAGCTCGCTCGCGAGGACGACGTCGTCCTCGTCGAAGGGGAGCGGGTTGGTGGTGCGCTTGAGGTCCAGGGCCCCCAGTATCTCGCCGTGGGCGATCAGCGGTACGGCCAGGTAGGAGTGGACGCCGGCCCGGGCCAGCAGCGAGCCTGCCTCGGCGTCCCGGGCGATGCGCGGCAGATCCCGTTCGCCGACGTGCCGTACCAGGACCGGCCGGCCGGTGTGCACGCACAGGGTGACCAGGCGGTCCCCCTCATAGGCCGCGAGGCCGCCGGGAGGGTCGGCCGCGCGCAGCGCCACCGTCGGCTGGGCCGCCTTGAGCGCGAGGGCACGGAAGAGTTCCGGGCCGTCGTCGGGTCTGCGTGAGCGGCGGCAGGCCAGCGCGGCGTCGAGGACGTCCACGGCGACCACGTCGGCGAGCTGCGGCACGGCGATCTCGGCCAGCTCGCGGGCGGTCTCCTCCACCTCCAGCGTGGTGCCCACCCGCACCGAGGCGTCGGCGATGAGGGCCAGCCGGCGGCGGGCCCGGTCGGCCTCGGCGGCCGCCCGGTGCCGTTCGGTGACGTCGACGACCGAGGCGGCCGCACCCAGCACCCGCCCGCCCGGGTCCTCCAGCCGGTAGAAGGACAGCGACCAGGCGTGCTCGTGGTCGGGGTCGGTCGGCGGGCGGCCCACGTGGTACTGGTCGAGCAGCGGGGTCCCGGTGGTGAGCACCTGCAGCAGCGCGCTCTCGATGGTGCCCACGTCCGGCAGCGGCAGCGTCTCCCTCAGACGCCGTCCCACATGGTCCTCGGCGGGGATGCCGTCGATGCGCTCCAGCGCCGGGTTGACCAGCAGGTACCGCAGATCGGGGTCGAGCAGGGCGAGGCCGATCGGGGACTGGTTGATCAGCCGCTCGCACAGGGCCAGGTCGGTTTCGACGCGCTGCAGCAGATTGTGGTCGGCGGCGATACCGAGGGCGTACATGTCCCCGAGGTCGTCCTGGAGCCGCATGTTGCGGAACTCCATCAAGCGGGTGCTGCCGTCCTTGTGCCGGATGGGGGAAGGCGCCCGCCCAGCTCCGCCCGGTCTCCAGCACCTCGGTGAACAGCTTGACCACCGACTTCAGATGCTCGGGGTGGATGAACAGCCGCGCCGCGTACTTGCCGAGCGCCTCCTGTGCGCTGTATCCGAACAGCTCCTCGGCCTGCGGGGTCCAGAACACGATGCGTCCTTCGGTGTCGACGACCATCGCGGCCACGCTCAGGACGTCCAGCAGACCGGTCGGCGGGGGCGACTCGAAATCGTCCGCATCCCTGTCGGACCGGAAGGATTCGGCTGTCATCCCGCCACCACCTCCACCGTTCGGCGGAGTCTCGCGACGTCCGCCCCTGCTGACCTGCTTGTCTGCCGGGAGTCCGGGGTCGCTCCCCGGAATGGTGCAGTACCGCCACCCGGGTTCCGGCCAGCGGCACTTCCATGCTCCCTCCGGTCCGGGAAGGGCGGAAGCGCTGAGGGCGGCGCAGGAGAGTCCGCCAGGGCCGTGCGGATCGGGCGGACAAGCAGGAACATGGTCCTGTACGAGGACGGCACCCGGATGGCACCCATGGACCCTGCGCGAGAAACATCCGACGGGCCGACGCCCTCAGGGCCGCGCGAACTCCTCGACGCGTCCACCGACGCGGCGGCGGTCGTGTCCGCGGCGGGCGTCGTGCTCGGCTGGACCCGGGGCGCCGAAGCACTGCTCGGCCGCCCCGCGTCCGAGGTGGTCGGCGGCTCCGCCGCGCGCCTGGTGGCGATGCCCGCCGACCCGGCCCGGGTGGCCGCCGTGGCCCAGCGGTGCCGCGCGGGAATGGGCTGGAGCGGCCTCATCTCCGCCCGGCACCAGGACGGCCGGAGCATCGACGTCGACCTGCGGGTCTCCGCGTCCTTCCGGATCGGCGCGGACGAGTGCTTCCTGCTGTCGGCGCGGGAGCGGCGGCAGCAGTGGTCGGTCGGCCAGTCCGTCCTCGACGGGTTCCTGACCCGTTCGCCCATCGGCATGGCCGTGATGGACCAGGAACTGCGCTACGTCTGGCTCAACGACACCCTGGAACGCTTCGGTGGAGTGCCCCGCGAGCAGCGGCTGGGACGCCGGCTGAGCGAACTGCTGCCCGGGCTGCAAGGGGCCGCCATCGAGGGGCTGATGCGCAAGGTCCTGGACACCGGAGTCCCGGTCACCGACTACGAGTACCTGGGCTGGAGCTGGGCCGACCCGCACCGCCAGCACGCCTACTCGACGTCCTTCTTCCCGCTGGTGGACGCCGACGAGTCCGTCACCGGGGTCTGCTACATGGTCCAGGACGTCACCGAACGCTGGACCGCCCGCCGGCTGCTGACGCTGGTCAACGAGGCGGGGGCGTGCGTCGGCACCACCCTGGACGTGATGCGGACGGCTCAGGAACTCGCCGACTTCGCCGTACCCCGCTTCGCCGACTTCGTCGTCGTGGATCTGCTGGAGCCCGTGCTCAGCACCGAAGGCCACGGCGCATGGCTCACCGACGCCGGGCCGGCCTCCGTCGGACCGGTGATGCGTCGCGCCGGAATGAGCTCGGTGCGCGAGGGCTGCCCGGAGGCCGTGGTGCGGGTCGGGGACCGGGCGGGCTTCCTGCCTCCCGCGCACGACGTGAACCTGCTCGTCGACGGCGAGCCGATCCTGCTGCCCGTGCTCGATCCGACCGACGAGCGATGGATCACCGAACAGCCCGAACGAGCAGCAAAGATAAAGGAGTTCGGGCTGCACTCCTTCATCGCCGTGCCGATGCGGGCACGGAACACCATCCTGGGCCTGACCACGTTCATGCGGTCGCTCAATCCCGTCCAGTTCCAGCCCGACGACGTCCTGCTGGCCCGGGAGCTGGTGGCGCGGGCGGCGCTGTGCGTCGACAACGCCCGCCGCTACACCCGGGAACACACCGCGGCCGTCACCCTGCAGCGCAGTCTGCTGCCGCAGGCCCTGACCGGCGGAACCGCGGTGGAGGTGGCCTCGGCCTATCTGCCGGCGGATCCGACGGACGGTGTGGGCGGTGACTGGTTCGACGTGATCCAGCTGTCCGGGGGCCGGGTCGGCCTCGTCGTCGGAGACGTGGTGGGGCACGGCATCACCGCCGCGGCGACCATGGGCCGGCTGCGCACGGCGGTGCAGACCCTCGCGGACATGGAGCTGCCGCCCGACGAACTGCTCGCCCACCTCGACGACCTGGTGCTGCGGCTGAGCGCCGAGCGGACCGACGACGAGGCGGCGGCCCACCGCAGCACGACCGCCTTCCTCGGGGCGACCTGCCTGTACGCGGTCTACGACCCGGTCACCCGGCGGTGCACGATGGCCCGTGCCGGACACCCGCCGCCGGTCGTCGTGGCACCCGACGGGCAGGTGTCCTTCCCGGAGCCGCCGGCCGGGCCGCCGCTCGGACTCGGCGGGATGGCGTTCGAGGCCACCGAGATCGAACTCGCCGAGAACAGCCTGATCGGCCTCTACACCGACGGCCTCATCGAGGGCGCCGACGGCGACATGGAGCTGGGCATGTCCCGGCTGGGCGAGCTGCTGGCCCGCTCCGACCTCGACCTCGCCACGCTGTGCACTTCCGCGGTACGGCAACTCGTGCCCGTGCCGCAGCCCGACGACATCGCCCTCCTCCTGGCGCGCACCCATGCTCTCGGCGCCGACCACGTCGCCTCGTGGCAGGTGCCGGTGGACCCGGCCGCCGTCGCCGACGTCCGCGCCCGCGCCACCCGCCAGGTCGCGGCCTGGGGGCTGGAGGACCTGGCCATGACGACGGAACTCGTCGTGAGCGAGCTGGTCACCAACGCGATCCGCTACGCCGAACCCCCCATCCGGCTACGGCTCATCCGCGACTCCCACCTGACCTGCGAGGTCGCCGACGCCAGCAGCACGGCCCCCCGGCTGCGGCACGCCCGCAGCACCGACGAGGGCGGCCGCGGGCTCTTCCTGGTCGCCCAGCTGACCGACCGCTGGGGCGCCCGGTACACCCCCGACGGAAAGATCATCTGGGCGGAGCAGGAGATTCCCTGACGGGGCGGCGGGGCCTACTCGTTGACAAGGGTGGTCGACACTCGACGCGGTACGGGTGACGACCCGCTGGGGCGCGGAGACACCTGCCCGACAGCGACCAGGCGGCGCAGCGCCTAGCCCAGATACCCCATCCGATGACTGATCTCCTCGGCCCCCTTGAGCAGCACCGGCGCCACCTCACGCATCCGCTCCTCGGTGAACCGGTACGCAGGCCCGGACGCACTCAGCGCCGCGATGACCTCGCCGTCACGGGAGCGGATCGGCGCCGCCATGGCGTGCAGCCCGATCTCGAGTTCCTCCAGCGTCACCGCGTACCCGCGCTCCCGCGCCGCGGTGAGGTCCTTCTCCAGCTTCGCACTGACCGTCAGCGTGTGGGGCGTGAGCTTCCGCAGCCCGGATGCCGCGAGCACGTCGGCGCGTTCCTCGGGAGACAGGTGTGCCAGCAGGATCTTCCCGCTGGACGTGGCGTGCAGCGGGGTGAGCTGTCCGACCCAGTTGTGCGTGCCGACCGCGCCCGGACCGCGTACCTGGTGGAGGTTGACGGCGTAATGCTCCTGCAGGACCGCGATGTTGACGGTCTCGCCGATCTCGTCGGCGAGCCGCTCGCACACCGCCCGGCCCTGCTGGGTGATGTCGAGCCGGCCGGTGACCGCACCGGCCAGCCGCACGATCCCGAAGCCGAGCCGGTACTTGCCCCGCTCGGCCGTCTGCTCCACCAGACCGCGTGCCTCCAGCGCGCCGAGCAGGCGGAACGCGGTCGACTTGTGGACGTCGATCTCGCCGGCCACCTCGCTGACGCCCGCCTCGCCGCGCTGGGCGAGGATCTCCAGGACGCTGACGGCACGGTCGACGGACTGCACACCGTTCACCGCAGGAGCAGCTGTTTCGCCGTCTGCCGTGTAGTTGCTCATGGCGCAACTATACGCATTCGTGGCGGCCGTCAGCGGAAGACGACGGTGCTGTGCCCGTTGAACGTGCGCTGACCCGCCCTCCCTCTTCCAGCACTATTGCGCACTGATGCCGCCCGTCTATTGACAAGCGCCCGGCCTCACCTCAAGCATGTTGCGTATAGCGAGCTTTGTTGTGTAATTCGAGACACGGTCAGGCGCCCTCAATCCGGAGGTTCCCCATGAGCATCACCGTCGTCGGCGCCTCGCTGGCAGGCCTGCGAGATCGTCGTCGTGGGGGAGGAGCGCCACACCCCCTACGACCGCACGCCGCTGTCCAAGGACTTCCTCAAGGGAGACATCGACGCCGAGGCGCTCGCGCTCGGCGACGCCGACGAGTACGAGGCCCTCCAGGTCACCTGGCTGCTCGGCGAGCGCGCCGTAGGCCTCGACCCCGCGGACCGCTCCGTCACCCTCGCCGGGGGACGCAGGCTGCGCAGCGAGGGAGTCGTCGTCGCGACCGGCGCCAGTCCCCGCTTGCTCCCCGGCACCGACAACCAGCCCGCAGGGCCGTGCCCGTGATCCGCCTCGGCACGTCCCGCCAATCCCCCGGAGTATGGCGTGGCAATCAGCGTCTTCGACCTGTTCTCCATCGGCATCGGCCCGTCCAGTTCGCACACCGTCGGCCCGATGCGCGCCGCCGTGATGTTCGCCGCCCGGCTGAAGCAGGACGGCCTGCTC
Organism: Streptomyces sp. NPDC049541; assembly: GCF_044465725.1. Classification (NCBI taxonomy): domain Bacteria; kingdom Bacillati; phylum Actinomycetota; class Actinomycetes; order Kitasatosporales; family Streptomycetaceae; genus Streptomyces; species Streptomyces sp. NPDC049541. Next base: position 279,791 of record NZ_JBITLY010000002.1, read on the forward strand.
GCCCAGACCACCGCGGTAAGGGCGGAGCTGTTCGGCTCCCTGGGGGCGACCGGCCACGGCCACGGCACCCCCAAGGCGGTGCTGCTCGGCCTGGAGGGCAACGAGCCGCACACGGTCGACGTCGCCCAGGCCGAACTCGACGTCGAGCGCATCCGCTCCACCGGGCGCCTCCGTCTCCTCGGCGCCCAGATCGGCCCGGCCCACGAGATCGGCTTCGACGTCTCGACGCAGCTGGTCCTGCACCGCCGGCGCTCGCTGCCGTACCACGCCAACGGGATGATCCTCTTCGCGTACGACGCCGACGGCGTGCCGCTGCTGGAGAAGACGTACTACTCGGTCGGCGGCGGCTTCGTCGTCGACGAGGACGCCGTCGGAGCGGACCGGATCAAGCTCGACGACACGGGGCTCGCCCACCCCTTCAGCACCGGCGACGAGCTGCTCCGACTGGCCCGGGAGACCGGCCTGTCGATCTCCGCGCTGATGATGGAGAACGAGAAGGCCTGGCGCACCGAGGACGAGATCCGCTCCGGGCTCCTCGACATCTGGCGGGTCATGGAGGGCTGTGTGTCGCGCGGCCTGGCCTTGGAAGGCATCCTCCCGGGCGGTCTGAAGGTACGGCGCCGGGCTGCCGCCGCGGCCCGCCAACTGCGCAGCGAGGGCGATCCGTTGGCCCGTGCGATGGAGTGGGTCACGCTCTACGCGATGGCGGTGAACGAGGAGAACGCGGCGGGCGGCCGGGTCGTCACCGCCCCCACGAACGGGGCGGCGGGCATCATCCCGGCCGTGCTGCACTACTACATCAACTTCGTGCCCGGCGCCGACGAGGACGGCATCGTCCGCTTCCTGCTCGCGGCAGGCGCCATCGGCATGCTCTTCAAGGAGAACGCCTCCATCTCCGGCGCCGAGGTCGGCTGCCAGGGCGAGGTCGGCTCCGCCTGCTCGATGGCCGCGGGCGGCCTCGCCGAGGTGCTGGGCGGCAGCCCGGAACAGGTCGAGAACGCCGCCGAGATCGGCATGGAACACAACCTCGGCCTCACCTGCGACCCGGTCGGCGGCCTGGTCCAGATCCCCTGCATCGAACGCAACGGCATGGCCGCGGTCAAGGCGGTCACGGCCGCCCGGATGGCACTGCGCGGCGACGGCCGCCACCACGTCTCCCTCGACAAGGTCATCAAGACCATGAAGGAGACCGGCGCCGACATGAAGGTCAAGTACAAGGAGACGGCACGGGGCGGGCTTGCCGTCAACGTCATCGAGTGCTGAGGGGACTGGCTCTGACCAGCGCGTTCGTTTCTTTCAGCGCAGACTTCCGCGTCCATCAGCACTTCGGCCGTGCCTTTCAGGGTGGTACAGCGGCCACCGTCGACCTGGCAGCCGGCCACGCGGGCTTCGCCGGGGCGGGACGCGCGGTGAACGACGCCGTGACCCGCTACGCCGACCGGTACGGACGGACTCCGGCTCCGGATCCGGAGCGCGTGGTCATCGAGATCACGATCGACCGGGCCATGGGCCTGGTGAACCTCGGCCGGCCGAAGACCGCGAGCACTGCTGCCTGACGCGCGAGAGTCCCCGGGAGGGGCAGAACCTGACATCCATGGCGATGTCACCAGCAAGGTCCGGGACGACGCCGCAGGTGTCATCGCGGGTGCCCAGTTGGCAAGATTGGTCGCTCGTTCCGGGCACGGTCGCGCGGAGGCACCTGCCTCGACAGCCTCCATGCGGCGGATGAAGCACTTCAACCAACGGCTACCTCAACGCCCAGGGCGGCAACGACAACCTCTCGGCCAACAACTCCCACCAGCAGTGTGGGCCGTCCGCCGGCCGGGGGCCAGGCAGCGGACGCCGCTCAGCATGTCGGGGCAGGCACGGCGAGAACAGCGTGCCCGCGGCCGTTGCCCGGTAGAGGATGATGGGCCATGACGATCGTGTTCCGGATTCCGGCCACTGGTGCAGACCGGCAACGCGGCCCCCTCCCGTTGGGCAGGCGGCCGTCGCAGGCCGGGACCGAGGGCCCCCGGGCGAGCTCGTACGCTCGCTCACCCACCGCCAGACCACCATGATCGGCCTCGGCTGCGCGCTGGGCACCGGCACGTCGCAGGACCTGTGCCCGCTCGACGTACGGCAGCGCCGCCCACTGCTGCTGCGCCCGCGCCGCCTGCACCACGGCCCGCCCCAGGCCGTCGGGCGTGGCCGCACCGACACGACCCAGCGGTCTGCCCGTGACGGTACGGGACGGGGCGAGCGGCGTACTCGTACCGGGCCACGATCCCGCCGACTACGCGCGGACACTGCGCCGCTTCGCCGACACTCCGGGGCTTTCCGCCCGCATGGGCAAGGCCGCGGCCCGCCACGCCCGCGGCAGCGGAGGTGTACACGGTGGTGATCCGCGCGTGTCGCCTTGCCGGCTGAGGGGGCCTATGACGCGATCGACACGAACTGCACACCTGTAGTGCGAAAGCGTCGGTTAATGTGCATTGCTGAGTGACGAAAAGGGGGCAGAGCAGGCGGAGGGCGAAGCAGTGTCGGACGAAGGGCGGCTCGTCGCCGGGCGCTACCGGCTGGTCGAGCGCATCGGTCGCGGCGGCATGGGCACCGTATGGCGCGCCGAGGACGAGGAGCTCACCCGTCAGGTCGCGCTCAAACGGCTCCACACACCGCCGCACCTGTCCGACGCGGAGATCACCACGCTGTACGAGCGTGTCCGCCGCGAGGCGCGCAGCGCCGCCCGGGTCGTGCACCCCAATGTGGTCGTCGTCCATGACGTCGTCGACGACGACGGGCAGCCGTGCATCGTCATGGAGTACGTCCCCGCCGGTACCCTCGCCGACACCCTCGACGGCGGCCGGACGCTGCCGCCCGAGGAGGCGGCAGGCATCGGCCTCGGTGTGATCTCCGCCGTACGAGCCGCGCACGCGGCCGGCGTGCTGCACCGCGACATCAAGCCCGGAAACGTCCTGCTCGGTCCCGGTGGCCGGATCGTCCTGACCGACTTCGGTATCGCGCAGACCGCCGGGTCCTCGACGCTCACGCAGACCGGGGAGATGATCGGCTCCATCGACTTCATGGCCCCCGAGCGGATCCGCGGCCACAAGCCCGGCCCGGCCTCGGACCTGTGGTCGCTGGGTGCGTCGCTGTACCAGGCGGTGGAGGGCCGTCCGCCGTACCGCCGCGACACGCCCATGGAGACCGCGTACGCCATCGCCGTGGACCCGCTGGAGCCGATGCGCAAGGCCGGTCCGCTGGAACCGCTCATCGAGGCCCTGCTGTCGAAGGACCCCGAGGACCGGCCGACGGCGGAGCAGACGGAACGGGCGCTGCGGGCCGCCTGGTCCACCGGCCCGCCGACCGAGCGGTCCCCCGTCGTCGGCCCGGCGGGCGAGGACTCGACCCCGCACCCCACCTCCGCGGTGCCGCCGGCACCACCGACGCAGACCGGGAGGAGCGCACGGCGTCGCCGTCCCCGCCGTAGAGGCCGTGTCCTCGTGCCGGTCCTGGCGGTCCTGGCCGTGGCCACCACCGCTGTCACGCTGTACATGTCGTCGCAGCGGGCCGACCGGGACGGAGCGGGCGGACTGACCACGCCCACCGCGTCCGACTCCCCCTCGCCCGTCCCCGACGGCTACCACCTGGTCCACGCCGACCGGCTCGGCGTCTCCTTCCCCGTGCCGGACGGCTGGCAGCCGAAGAAGCAGTCGAGCGACGACGAGGTCACCTACACCGACCCGACCGGACTGGCCGGCATCACCATCGGCATGGTGGACCCCGCGGGCTCCAACCCCGTCGGCCACTTCAAGGACATCGAGGCGAACACCAAGGCCAACTACTCCGTCTACCGCAGGCTGCGCATGCAGGAGACGACCTTCCGGGACAAGCCGGCGGCCGTGTGGGAGTTCACCTTCCAGGGCCGGGCCCGGGTCTTCCGCGCCATCGACCTCGGCTACGGCACCGCGGGCGGCCGGGAGTACGACATCTATCTGTCGGCCCCGGAGGCCAAGTGGAGCACCTACCGCCCGGTCTTCGACAACGTCAGGGACGGGTTCACGGAACAGCCGCGGTGAATTCGACGGGCTGATGAGCTCTATGCGCTGGGGAACGGGGTGCGGGCGCGGGGGGCGGCACAGCCTCTGCCCCTGTGAGGCTGCGATCTCCGAGCGGCACGGCCCCCGGAGAACGGAACCACTCCGCTAGTCTGACAGCGGAGGTGGCCAAGTGACCGAAAATGCAGGGGAGTTGACGGACTCGCCGGAATCCACGACCGTCGTCGTGATCGGCGCGGGCCCGGCCGGGCTGACGGTCGCCAATCTGCTGCGGCACAGCGGAATCGACTGCATCGTCCTGGAACGCCGCAGCCGCGAGTACGTGGCGCAGCGCCACCGGGCCGGCATCGTCGAAACCCGCGCGGTGCGGATGTTCGACTCCTGGGGGCTGGCCGACCGCGTCCTCGGTGGGACCCCGTACGACGGCATCCTGGAGCTCCGGGTGGACGGCGAGAGCCACCTGGTGTCCGACATCGACGGCTCCGAAGGCCCCCGGGCCCGCCTCTGCCCCCAGCAGGTTCTGGTCCAGAAGCTGACCGCCGCATACCTCGACGACGGCGGCGATCTGCGCTTCGAGGCCGCCGACGTCTCCCTGCACGACCTGACCGGCGACCGCCCGACCGTCCGCTACCGCACCGCCGACGGCACCCTCCGCCACATCACCTGCGCCTTCGTCGCCGGCTGCGACGGCGACCACGGCATCAGCCGCACCGCGGTCCCCGCCGGCGCCCTCACCGCGTACTCCGAGGACCACGGCATCGGCTGGCTCACCGTCCTGGCCGACGCCCCGCCCCCGGCCCACCCGCTCCTCGCCGTCAGCCCGCACGGCTTCGCCGCCCACTTCCCGCGTGGCCCGCAGACCAGCCGCTACTACCTCCAGTGCCCGCCGGACGACCACCCCGACGCCTGGCCCGACACCCGCATCTGGGACGCTTTGCGCACCCGCCTCGCCGACCCCGCCCTCACCGCCGGCCCGATCACCGACCGCGAGACCTTCCGCCTCCGCAGTCTCGTCCACGACCCCATGCAGTACGGCCGCCTCTACCTGGTCGGCGACGCCGCCCACATCGTCTCGCCGATGGGCGGCAAGGGCATGAACCTCGCCCTCCACGACGCCGACGTCTTCGCCCGAGCCGTCCGGGACTCGGCCCAAGACCACGACGACACAGCCCTGCGGAGCTACTCGCAGCGCTGCCTGCGCCGGGTCTGGAACGACCAGGAGTTCTCGCACTGGCTCACCCGCACCCTCCACGACGCGGGCGACGCCACCGACGCCGGCCCCTTCCACCGCAACCTGGCCCGCGCCCGCCTGGACCGCCTCCTCACCTCACCCACCGCGGCCCGCGCCTTCGCAGAACTGATGACGGGGCTGGACCTGGCCGAATGACCGGAGAGCCCTGAAGACCGAGGGATGTCGGATGGCACGAGCCGACCGCGAACTGGCACGCTGTGTCCCATGGATCACCCGGAGGTGCTGCTCATCGGAGGATGGGCCGGGGTCGGCAAGACCACGGTCGGGTGGGAGGTGTCGGCGCTGCTGCGGGCGGCGGGCGTCGCTCACGCGATCATCGACGGTGACTTCATGGGACAGGTGCACCGGCCCCGGACGGCGATCCGCACCGCACGGAGATCACCGAGAGCAATCTGACCGCGGTGTGGGCGAACTTCGCCCGGCGCGGATATCGCCGTCTGAGCTACACGAACACGGTGAGTGTGCTCCCCGAGGCGGCGGGCATGTTCGAGCGCGCCATGGGAGCGGAGGTGCGGGCCGTACGGGTCCTGCTCACCGCCTCCGATGCCACCGCCAGAGAGCGGCTCCTACGGCGGGAACTCGGCTCGGAGCTGCAAAGGGAGCTCGAGGGCAGCGCCCGCAAGGCCCGGCTCCTGGACCGGCGGGCCCCCGCGGAGGCGGTGCGTGTCATGACGGACGGACGCACCGTCGGGGACATCGCACGCGAGGTCGTTTCCCTCACCGGCTGGGCGGAGCAAGGAAGTTGACGCTCTCCATGGAGCACCGACAACCGCCGAGTCGCGCCGTAGGGTGGCGCACATGAGCATCGACGGTGTTGCGCTGCGTCCGGTGGCCGAGCCCGACCTGCCCGTCATGGAACGTTTCCTCATGGATCCGCAGACCGTTGTGCCGTTCCAGTGGTGGGGCTGGTCGGACACCGGGCGCTGGCGGCGCCAGTGGGCGGAGAACGGCCTGCTCGGCGACGACGGAGGGAATCTGATGGTGGTGCGCGGCGCGGAGCGGCTGGGGTTCGTCGCCTGGCGCCAGGTCAGGCCCACCCGGACCACCACCTACTGGAACATGGGCATCAACCTGCTCCCGGAGGCCCGCGGACAGGGCGTGGGAACCGAGGCGCAACGGCAGTTGGTCCACTACCTCTTCGCGCACACCACGGTCGTGCGCATCGAGGCGGACACCGAAGCCGGCAACATCGCCGAACAACGAGCCCTGGAAAAGGTCGGGTTCACCCGCGAGGGCGTTCTGCGCAGCATCGCCTTCCGCGACGGACAGTGGCGTGACGGAGTGCGTTACAGCATCCTGCGCGGCGAACTGGCCTGAGCACCGCCCTCAAAAACCCCTGAGCACCTCGCTCAAAAAACAGCTCAAAAAATAAGGCAAGGAGATCGGTCACTCCTTGCCACTCTCAACCTATAGCGCACCGGGGGGCTTGCGGCAAGGCCCCGGTCGTGCCGCACAATCGCACGCCGAGGCCACAAGCTGCGGAAATGGGAGTTCTCGACGTGCATGTTCTGTCCGGTGACACGGCCCCTCTGACCACCCGTGCGTTCGACCTTCCCGACCGACTCGCCCACAAGGCCGCCCCGGCCCTGATCGCCGGCGACGAGCAGCACTTCGCCGCGATCGCGGAGAACCTCGAGCAGACGATCGCCGAACTGTCCGCCCGCCTCGAGACCGAGCTCAAGGGACCCGGCGGCCTCGGCCGGCAGGCGATGGACCGGGACACGGAGGTGCACCGGCTGACCGGCCGACTGCGCGCCCTGCGCCGCTTCGGCCTGGACCTGTGTCTCGGGCACATCGTCAGCGCGGACGACCCCGAGCCCGTCTACATCGGACGACTCGGACTGACCGACAGCACAGGCCGTCGCCTGCTGCTCGACTGGCGCTCTCCCGCGGCCGAGCCGTTCTTCGCGGCGACGCACGCCAACCCGATGGGCCTCGCCAGCCGCCGACGCTATCGCTGGACCCGCGGCCGGATCAGCGACTACTGGGACGAGGTGTTCACCGCCGACGGGCTGGAAGGGCGCGCCGCGCTCGACGACCAGTCCGCGTTCATCGCCAGCCTGGGCAGCAACCGTTCGGCCCGCATGCGGGACGTGCTCGCCACCATCCAGGCCGACCAGGACGCCATCATCCGGGCGGGATCCCGCGGCGCTCTCGTCGTCGACGGCGGCCCCGGCACCGGAAAGACCGTCGTCGCCCTGCACCGCTCCGCCCACCTCCTCTACTCCGACCCCCGTCTCGGTCACCGTCGGGGCGGCGTGCTGTTCGTCGGTCCGCACCGGCCCTACCTGGACTATGTCGCCGACGTCCTGCCGAGCCTCGGCGAGGAGGGCGTGCAGACCTGCATCCTGCGGGACCTCGTCGACGAGGGAGCCGACGCGGGCGTCGAGACCGACCCCGAGGTGGCCCGGCTGAAGTCGTCCGCGGAGATGGTGAAGGCGATCGAGAAAGCCGTCCGGTTCTACGAGGAGCCGCCCACCGGCGCGATGACGGTCACCGTCGACTGGACCGACATCCCGCTGACCGCCGACGACTGGGCCGAGGCGTTCGACGCACCGGAACCCGGCACCCCGCACAACGAGGCACGCGAGCAGATCTGGGACAAGCTGGTCACGATCCTGGAGGACCGGTACGGCGGCGACGACCTGCCGCCGGAGCAGTTCCGCAGGGCGCTGCGCCAGGACAAGGAGCTCGTCGGGACCCTCAACCGGGCATGGCCGCTGCTCGAAGCGGCCGACCTGGTCTCAGACCTCTGGTCGGTGCCGGCCTATCTGCGGATGTGCGCGCCCTGGCTGAGCCGCGAGGACGTCCACAGGCTGCAACGGGCGGATGCCCAGGCCTGGACGGTGTCCGACCTGCCGCTGCTGGACGCCGCCCGGCAGCGGCTCGGCGACCCGGAGACCGCTCTGCGCAAGCGCCGGCACGCGGCCGTCCTCGCCGCCCAGCGCGAGCGCATGGCGCAGGTCGTGGACAACCTCATCGACGCGGCGGCCGATTCCGGCGCCGACGGTGACGACGGCGAAGGACTGGTGAGGATGTTGCGCGGCCAGGACGCCAAGGTCAGCCTGGTCGACGAAGCCGAACTGACCGTCGTCGAACCGGATCTGCTGGCCGGCCCGTTCGCGCACATCGTCGTGGACGAGGCCCAGGAACTCACCGACGCGGAGTGGCAGATGCTGCTGCTGCGCTGCCCGTCCCGCAGCTTCACCATCGTCGGTGACCGCGCCCAGGCGCGGCACGGATTCACGGAGACATGGCAGGAGCGGCTCGGACGGATCGGGCTCGACCGGGTCGAGGTGGCCTCCCTGAGCATCAACTACCGCACACCGCAAGAGGTCATGACGGAAGCCGAGCCGGTCATCCGGGCCGTACTCCCGGACGCCAACGTGCCGACCTCCATCCGCAGCAGCGGCATCCCCGTCGTACACGGCGCTGTGGCGGAGCTGGACGCGATCCTGGACACCTGGCTTGCCGAGCATGCCGAGGGGATCGCCTGTGTCATCGGTGATCCCGCATTCCCGGCGACATCCCGGGTCCGGTCGCTGACCCCGGAGCTGTCGAAGGGGCTCGAGTTCGACCTGGTCGTCCTCGTCGACCCGGAGGCGTACGGCACGGAGGCGTACGGCACGGGCATCGAAGGAGCGGTAGACCGCTATGTCGCCATGACCCGAGCGACGCAGCAACTCGCCATCCTCACCAGCTGAATCCCTCGGCAGGCCGGCGGAGAGCCCGTCGAAGGGGACGACCCCCTGCTCGCGGCCGCCACGGGCAGCGAGCCGGCCGCATGCAGCGAGGCGGACACATCGGCTCCTGTCACCCTTGGCATAGCAGCAGGAAACGGGGCAAAATCGGGCGGGAAGTGCAAGGCCCCCCGGCGCCCGGGGTGGTCGAGGCGCGTCACGGAACAGGCCCGTGGGAGACGTGGATGGAGTGGCTGGTCTCGCTGGTCGGCGTCGGACTGGTCCTGGCTGTCCTACGGGATCTGTTCCACACGCTCTGGCACCCCACCCGCCACGGAGGCATCAGCCGACTCGTCATGACGAGCATGTGGCGGCTGGCCCGCCGCTCCCGGCTCCGTCCCCGCATGGTCGGCCTCGTCGGGCCGCTGGCCATGGTGACGGTGGTGGGGCTCTGGGCCGTCATCATCATCCTGGGCTGGGCGATCATCTACTGGCCCCATATGCCGGGCGCGTTCACGCTCACCCCTGGTTCCAGAGCGGCACAGCAGCCCGCACTGCTCGACTCGGTGTACCTGTCCCTGGTCACCGTCGCCACCCTCGGCCTGGGGGACATCACGCCCGGCGAGGGCTGGCTCCGCCTGGCCTCGCCCTTGGAGGCCCTCGTCGGCTTCGCCCTCCTGACGGCCACGGTCTCCTGGGTCCTGGAGATCTACCCCGCGCTCACCCGCAGACGGGTTCTGGCCATCCGGCTGGCGCTGCTGCACCGCTCGGCTCCGACGACGGAGCACATCGACAGCGTGGCCGGAGCGGCGCTGCTGGACGGCCTCGCCACCGAGGTCGTACGAGTCCGCATCGACTTCACCCAGTACGCCGAGGCCTACTACTTCCACGACGGCGAGGACCACTCCTCCCTGGCGGCCGTCCTCGGCTATGCCGTCGCCCTTGCCCGGCAGGGACAAGCGGCCCGGCGACCGGACGTGCGACTGACCGGGGACCTGCTCGCGGGCGCCCTTGACGACCTCGCCACCATTCTCGACCAGCGCTTCCTGCACCTGGACGGCACCACGACGGAGATCTTCGACGCATACGCCGCCGACCACGACCGCACCATCACGCACCCCTGAGCGTTGCGGGGCATGGCGAAGGCAGGGACCCAGAAGGTAGGTTTGTATCGCTACAAGAAAGCGGTTGCCGTGCAGAGTCCAGCCCACGTCCTCGACCTGACACAGGAGTACGTCCGTGCCCAACGCCACCGCGGTCATCAACCTCGACATCGAGGGCCCGAGGATCAGCCGTCACCTCTACGGTCACTTCGCCGAGCATCTCGGCCGCTGCATCTACGGCGGTTTCTGGGTCGGGGAGGACTCGCCGATACCCAACGAGGGCGGTATCCGCCTCGACGTCGTCCAGGCGCTGCGTGCCCTGGACATCCCCAACCTGCGCTGGCCCGGCGGTTGTTTCGCCGACGAGTACCACTGGCGTGACGGCATCGGCCCGCGCGAGCAGCGGCCGAGCATGGTCAACACGCACTGGGGTGACGTCGAGGAGAACAACCACTTCGGCACCCATGAGTTCATGGCGCTGTGCGAGCTGCTCGGCGCCGAGCCGTACATCAGCGGCAACGTCGGCTCCGGCACCGTGCGCGAGATGAGCGAGTGGGTCGAGTACCTCACCCGCGAGGGCGACAGCCCCATGGTGCGGCTGCGCAAGGCCAATGGCCGCGAGGAGCCCTGGCGGGTGAAGTTCTGGGGCATCGGCAACGAGACCTGGGGCTGCGGCGGCAACATGCGCGCCGAGTACTCCGCCGACCTGGCCCGCCAGTACGCCACCTACTGCCGTGACCACGGCGACAACAGGCTCTACCGCATCGCGTCGGGTGCCTCGGACGCCGACTACAAGTGGACCGAGACGCTGATGCAGCAGATCAGCTGCTTCGGCTGCGAGGCCACCCCGAAGAACTTCTTCCAGGGCCTGTCCGTGCACTACTACACGCTGGCCGGCCCGTGGGAGGCGAAGGGCAGCGCGACCGTCTTCGACACCGACGACTACTACCGCACCCTGGTCGCGGCCCGCCGCATCGACCGCATCCTGACCGGCCACTCCACCGTCATGGACGTCTACGACCCGGGCCGCACGGTCGGGCTGGTCCTGGACGAGTGGGGCACCTGGTGGGACGTCGAGCCGGGCACCAACCCGGGCTTCCTGTTCCAGCAGAACACCCTGCGCGACGCGCTGGTGGCCGCCACCCACTTCGACATCTTCCACCGGCACGCCGCCCGGCTGTACATGGCCAACATCGCGCAGACGGTCAACGTCCTGCAGGCCATGCTCCTCACCGACGGCGACGCGCTGGTGCTGACCCCGACCTACCACGTGTTCGAGATGAACAAGGGCCACCAGGACGCCACTTCACTCACCGTCCATCTGCGCGGCGACGGTCTGCGGCGCACGGTCGGCGACACGGAGCTGGAGACCCTGTCCGCCTCGGCCAGCGTCAAGGACGGCGCGTTGCTGATCTCGCTGTCCAACCTGGACGCGGAGGAATCCGCGGAGGTGACGCTCGACCTGCGCGGCGGTGCCGTCGGCGAGCCGAACGCCCGCATACTGACGGCCGACCGGCCGCAGGACCACAACACGCCCGGCACGCCTCAGACCGTCGCCCCGCGCCCCTTCGACGGTCTCAAGGCCACCGGCCAGGGGCTCGCTCTCACACTGCCGCCGCACTCGTTCGTCACGGTCAGCGCCCCGCTCGCCTGACACAACGACTCCGAGCAGACCAGAGGTGAGGGTGACGACGATCCAGGACGTGGCGAAGGCGGCCGGGGTCTCACCGATGACCGTCTCGAACGTCATCAACGATCATCCGAACGTCCGCGCCGCGACGCGCGAGAAGGTGCTCGAGGCCATGGCCCGGCTCGACTACCGGGTCAACGTCGCGGCCCGCAATCTGCGCAAGGGCCGTACCGGAACCATCGGCCTCGCCGTTCCGGAGGTGAACACCGCCTACCACGGGCTGCTGGCCGCCACCGTCATCGCCGCGGCCGAGCGGCGCGGACTCAGGGTGAGCATCGAGCAGACCGCCTCCCGCGAAAACGAGCTGGACGCCCTGTCCCTCTCCCGCAACCGGCTCTACGACGGGCTCATCCTGAGTGCCGCGGGCATGCGGCAGGGCGATGCCGATCGCCTCAGGGTGGACCACCCGGTGGTCATCCTCGGGGACCGGATCTTCGGCGGCCCCGTGGACCACGTCGCCATGCCCGACTTCGACGCGTCGCGCGCCGCCACCCGGCATCTGATCGAGCGGGGCTGCCGGCGCATCGCTTTCGTGTGCGGGGCGGTCGAGGAAGTGGACACCTCCAGCCTGCGCATCGCCGGCTACCGCAAGGCCCTGGAGGACGCGGGCCTGCCCGCGGACCCCGCCCTGGTGCAGCAGGTCGACCGGCTCAGCATGCGCGAAGGCGCCGAACGGGCCCGCGAGATGGCGCGGAGCGGGCTCGACTTCGACGGCGTGTTCTGCGTGACCGACTCCCTCGCCATGGGCGTGCTGCGGGGCCTGGCCGACGTGGGGTGTCGCGTACCCGACCAGGTGAAGGTGATCGGCTTCGACAACGTCCCGCAGAGCGATTTCTGCATCCCCTCGCTCTCCAGCGTCGATCCGGACCACGACCGCATGGCCGAGCGGGCGGTCGACCTCCTGATCCGGCGCATCGAACAGACCGACCCCCCGGTCCCGCAGCAGGACGTCGTCGTCGGCTTCTCCCTGGTGATCCGGGAGTCGACGGGCGGCTGACCGCCGTAAGAGATCAATTTCAGTTCCCGGGCTCCGCTACGGCCCTGCGTGACTGCGTCCTCACGGAACCGGAACCGCCGCCCGCAGGGCCTGCGTAGGGGACCGCTTCAGCAGCGCGGCAGCGGATCGGTCTCGTCGATGACGTCGCTGTCCTTCACGAAGCCCCAGCCGCCATGACTGAGGTGAGGGGTGTCGGCGAGCGTGTAGATCCAGCGGTTGGGGTGCGGACCGCCGCCGCCCGTGGGATCACCCTCGTACCGGCAGGTGAACCAGTTGGTGTCGGAATTGAGGTAGCCGACGGTCTGCCCGGCCCACTGCACGCGGATCCCCGGCTTGTTCCGGCACCACCAGTGGTTGGTCAGGGCGTCGACGTCGCAGTCGGACGCAACGGCGCGGCCGGCTGCGGCACTGCCGGAGGGCTGCGCGGCGGCAGCACTCGTCAGGGCGCTGACCAGGACGAACGCGCAGGCCACGGAGCCTGCGAGCCGGACGGCACGGGGCGAGGTCTTGTTCATGAGCATCCCGTAGGCAGGTGACATCGTTGCGGTACTGGAGCCGGCGCGGTTCAGCCGGCGTAGACCCTGCCCTGCTTGACGACGTAGTGCGCCGGCTGGGAGCAGCCGATGGACGGGGTGATCACCAGGCTGACGGCGAGCGGCGCGGGCTCCGTGCTCGCGGTCGAGAACTCGCAGACGGCATGGCTGCCGGTCAACGGGTACCAGGACCATCCGTCGACCTCGCCCACCGTGACCCGGTCGGACTCCTTCCACTTGCCGCTGTCGTGCGTGTAGACCTGCAGCCGCACCGAGGCGGCGTACTCGTCCTGAGCCGATCGCAGCGCGGTGAGCGTGATCTTGTAGTCGCTGCCGAGGACGGACGAGGCGATCTGCTGGGTCTGGGGTGCCGCGGTCCGGGCGTCGGAGGCGGTGGCTCCGGCGGTCCCGAGGACGCCCGCCAGCAGAAGCGTGACGCCCGCGGTCGCGGCGCGACGGGTACGGTGATTGCGCAGCAGTTCCATGATTCCCCCGTTGGGTCGAGTGGTGCCGTGCGGGCGTCTCCGCGGTGCTTCGCGGCCACGCCCCGCCGAGGATGTTCGCCCGTGCGCCGGGTGGCCGGGAAGCATTTCGAAGGTGGTCGAATCATGGCCGGTTCGACCGACCCGTCTGCTGCAACCGTCCCTCCTCTCCGTCGAGGAGCCGGTGGCCGATGAGCGTCACCGAGTGCCGTACGTACTGCCCCTCCCGTCTGCTCGCCACCAGTCCTCCGTCCCGGAGGACGGCGAGCTGGTAGCTGGCGCTGGGCAGGGCGATGCCGACAGCCGTCGCCACTTCGGAGGTGGTGCGGGGGCCGCTGCGGGCCACCTCGGTGAGGACCGAGGCCCTGGTGCGGCCCAGTAGACGGTCGAGTCCGTTGTCGTTGAGGGTGATCGAGTCGAGCGGCCGTGCGCTGACCGGGTAGACCAGGACCGGGCCGAGGGCGGGATCGGCAAGGGCGGTGGGCCTGCGCCAGCAGAAGTAGGACGGGAGCAGCAGCAGCCCGCGGCCCTCCAGATGCAGGTCGCGATGGGTGGGATACTCCACTTCCAGGACGGGTGCCCGCCACCGGGCGAGCGGTCGCAGGCTCTCCAGCAGGGCCAGCACGCCGCCGTCGAGGAGGACACGAGAACGCAGGTCGACCTCGTCACGGATGGCTCTGCGGGCGTGGGCCCAGCGCGGTTCGAGCAGGGTCGTGGCGGAGACTTCCAGGGCTTTCGCCACAGATCGCAGGCCGCGGTCTCCGGGCCGGCCGAGCGCCGTGGTCCAGCCGGGCAGGGGCCGCGCGGCAGCGAGCCTGCCCAGTTCGTGCCGCAGCCGGCCGGGAGGAGTGGCCTGTATCTCCTGCAGTGCCGCGGACAGACCGCCTTCGGGGACGGTCGGGGTGAGGAAGTCGGGGATGTACCCGAAGGGCGGGACGAGGGTCTGCAGCGTGTGCAGGGCACGGCCGGCCACCGGGTCCGTGGCCAGCCGTTCGCGGACGGAGCGACGCCATGACCCGAACTCGAGCGGCCCCTGGTGCGTGACCAACCGGCAGGCGGCGCAGACGAGTTCCCACAGGGGGTCGGGTCGACGTGAGACTCGGATGTTCTGTAAGTCCTGGGTGGTGAAATGGATACGGAGCATGCGGCCTCATTCGCGGAACAGTGGGGGGTTGGCCGAGGGCGAAGAGCGCTGAGCGTCATCATGGGGGACGACTGACGAATACGGTGCCTGGTTGCGGCGTTGAGACAGACGCGCGCGGAGTTCGGCTGGATGCCGCCGTAGGCCGCCCGTCACCGGGCCCGCCGCCCCGCACCGTGAAGTGCCCGTGAAAACCCTGTGGAAGCGGTGTCAGTGGGGCCGTTTATGCTGCACCGGACGATCACGCGGGGCCCAGGGGAGGGTGCGGCATGTTGGGGAGGCTGTTCGGCAGGGGTGCGGAGAGACCGGTGGCGGATCCGCACGCCCTTCCCGTTCCGCGCCGGCAGAAGAACGGGATGTACACGCTGCACGCGCTGGGCGACGCGCGGGTGCTGGCCCTGGTGGAGGCCGCGAAGACGGCCGACTGGGAGGCGGTCAAGGCGGCGCTGGTCCCCTTCGATCTCGGCCGCGACCACCAAGTCCTGGGCGAACTGGCCGACTTGGCCGGTGTGCAGGACTGGATCGGCCGGGCCGTCGAGCAGGACAAGGAGCACCGGGCGACGGCCCTGCTGATATCCGGAGCGCGCCACATCATCTGGGGCTGGGAGGCGCGCACCTCCGCCCGTGCCGTGAACGTGAGCCAGGAGCAGTGGCGGGTCTTCCACGAGCGGCTGCACATCGCCGAGGAACAGCTGCTGGAGGCCGCCGAGCTGCGGCCTGACTGGCTCACGCCGTGGCGCCGCCTGCTCACCTCAGGCCGCGGGATGTCACTGGACCGTGCCGTCAACGAGACCCGGCTCGACGCCGCCCTGCGCCGCGACCCGTTGGACCTGGAGACCCACATCGAGTGGGTGTCGCAGCTCCAGCCCCGGTGGAGCGGCGAAGCGGGCGAGGCCCTGGCGTTCGCCCGTGAGGCGTTCGCCGGCGCGCCCGAGGGCCACCGCATCGGCTGTGTCATCGCGATGGCGCACATCGAGGACTGGGTCGAGTCCGACGACCAGAACTGCCTCGTCACTCCGGAGATCCAGGACGAGCTGCTGGAGGCGGCCGAGCACAGCATCCTGCACCCCGGCTACGAGCGACGCCCGGGCTGGCAGGAGGACTTCAACATCTTCGCCATGGCCCTGTCGCTGGCCTCGGAGCGCATCGCGCTGCCGCGCGTCTTCCGCGAGCTGGAGGGCGCGTACACCCCGTGGCCCTGGAAGTACATGGCGAAGCCGGAAGAGATGTACGCCCGCGCCCGGCGCAACGCCTGACCTCCACCCCGCCCGCCGCTCGCTCACCACACCCCGGACTGCCTGATGACTCTGCCCGACACCACCGTCGACCCGGCCGGCGCCGACCGCACCTTCCAGGTGGACCTGCGCGGCCTCGTCGACCTCCTTTCCCACCACCTCTACTCCAGCCCCCGCGTCTACCTGCGGGAACTCCTGCAGAACGCGGTGGACGCGCTGACCGCGCGGCACGGCCTCGCACCGGGCGCCCCTACCGACGCCTTCGGCATCCGCCTGTACGCCGACGGTTCCGTGGTACGCGTCGAGGACGACGGCGTCGGTCTCACCGAGGCCGACGTGCACACCTTCCTCGCCACCATCGGCCGCAGCAGCAAGCGCGCGGAGCGCATTGCCGAGCAACGTGCGGACTTCATCGGCCAGTTCGGCATCGGTCTGCTCTCCTGCTTCCTGGTCGCGGACGAGATCCACGTCCTGAGCCGCTCCGCCCGCACCCCCGACGCGCCCGCCGTGGAGTGGCGGGGACGCGGCGACGGCAGCTACACCGTCCGCACCCTGCCCGCCTCGGCCCGCCCCCGGCCCGGCACCACCGTCACCCTGACCCCGCGCGCCGACGCGGGCGAGTGGACCCGCCCGGCCCAGGTGCACGCCCTGGCCCGGCACTTCGGCTCGCTGCTGCGCCACCCGGTCACCTTCGACGACGGCACGGGCGGCCCGGGCGCACCCGTCAACCCCGAGGCCGCGCCCTGGTCGCGCACCTACCCCACACCGGGAGCCCGCTCGCGTGCGCTGGCGGCGTACGGCGAGGAGGTCTTCGGGTTCAAGCCGCTGGACACCATCGAGCTGGACCTGCCGGCCGTGGGCCTCAAGGGCATCGCGTGCATCCTGCCCGAGGCGGTGCCGGCCGGGCGCCGCCACGGCCACCGGGTGCACGTCAAGGGCATGCTGCTGTCCGAGCAGGCCGAGGAGATCCTGCCCGAGTGGGCGTTCTTCGTCCGCTGCGTCGTCGACGCCGAGAGCCTGCGCCCGACGGCATCCCGCGAGTCCCTGTACGAGGACGACACCCTCGCCGCGGTCCGTGACGCCCTCGCCGAGCGGCTGCGCGCCTGGATCGCCCGCGCCGCCGCCAGCGACCCGGACCTGCTCGGCCGCTTCCTGCAGGCCCACCACCTGGCCGTGAAGTCGCTCGCGGTGCACGACGACGAGATCCTGCGGATGCTGCTGCTCTGGCTGCCGTTCGAGACCACCGACGGGCACGCCACGCTGGACGAGTTCGCGCGCAGCCACCGCACCGTGCTCGTGACGTCCAGTGTGGAGGAGTTCCGGCAGGTCGCGGCGATCGCCTCGGCCGCCGGGCTCGGTGTCGTCAACGGCGGCTACACCTACGACCGTGAACTGGTCCACCGGCTGCCGGAGATCAGGCCCGAGGTCAGCGTCGCCGACCTCGACCCGGCGACCCTGACCGCCCACCTCGACCCCGTCGACCGGGAGACGGAACTGGCTGCCGCGGCCTATCTCGCCCAGGCCCGTGACGCCCTCGCCGTCTTCGACTGCGACGTGGCGCTGCGCACCTTCCAGCCCGCCTCCGCCCCCGCCCTCCTCCTCGACAGCCGGGAGGCCCGGCACGAGCGCACCCGCTCCCAGCTCGCCCGCGAGCAGCAGGGCGGCATCTGGGGTGACATCCTCGGCGCCCTGCGCCAGGAGGCCCCGCGGGCCCAGCTGATCCTCAACCAGCTCAATCCACTGGTGCGCACCGCTGTCACCATCGACGAGCCCGAACTGGCCCGCACCAGCGCCGAAGCCCTCTACGGACAGGCCGCGATGCTGTCGAGGCGCCCGCTCAGGCCCGCCGAGTCGAGCCTCATCAACCGTTCCTTCCTCGACCTCCTCGCCCACGCCCTCCGCAAGGACAGCTGACGATGCCGACCGCACCCCAGAACACCGACGAGCTGTACCTGGCGCTCCAGGAGAACGACCGGCGCCCCTACGGCCGCACCCGCACCGTCACCGCCGAGGAACTCGTCGAAGCGGCCGAGCAGTTCGCGGAGCCGCTCCCGCTGGTCCACGCACTCCTCGAACTGCAGGAGGCGTACACCTACGGCTCCGAACCCCGTAAGTCGCCCGTCGCCTTCGCCCGTCTGCTCACCCTCTTCGACGAGCAGCCCGACCTCTTCGACGACCGCCTGCGCCACCAGCTGTTCTGGCGGTTCAAGTGGGTGGCCCACGCCCTGCGTCAGCTGCCCGAGGTACCGCTGCCCAGCCTGCGCCAGTGGCTGACCGAGATGCGCGACCGGTACGAGAAGGCCGACCTCGGCCTCCAGCCGTACTACGGACAGGCGTACCAGCTCGCCGCTCACGTGGGCGAGGACACCAGCCTCGCCTACGAGCTGTGGGCGGGCCGCACCCGCACCAGGCTCAGCGACTGCGAGGCCTGCGAGATCTGCCAGCGTGCCCGGCACCACCTCAGGGCGGGCGACGACGAGCGGGCGCTGCGCGCCTGGGAGCCGGTCCTGGCCGGGAAGGCGTCCTGCCAGGAGGAACCGGCCCGCTCCGCCTCGTACGCACTGTTGCCCCTGCTGCGCACCGGCCGCGCCGACAGGGCCCGCGAACTGCACCTCGCCGGCTACCGCAGCTGTCGCCGCAACCCCTCGATGTCCGAAGAGGTCGGCCGGCACCTGGAGTTCTGTGCGCTGACCGGCAACGAGGCCCGCGGACTGGAACTGCTCGCCGAGAACCGGAACCTGTTCGACGAGGTCGACTCGCCGCTGGACCAGCTCGGCTTCCTCACCGGCGTGGAGGTCCTCCTCCAGCGCGTCGAGCTCCTCGGCCACGGCGAACAGCCCGCCGCCGGCTACGCGGGCCGCACCTGGACGGTGGCCGGCCTGCGCGCCGAGGTGCGCGGCCGCGCCGACGACCTCGCCGCCCGCTTCGACGCGCGCAACGGCACCACGGCTCACTTCGACCGCCGCCGCGCCCGCCTCGACCGCGCGCCGCTCCTGGACGCGCTGGAACTGACCCTGCGGCCCCGCAGCCTCGACGACACGGCCCCGGCCGCCCCCGTCGCCGCGCCCGCCGCCCGTACGGCCGCCGCCGTTCCCGAATCGCTGCCCGAACTCATCGTCCAGGCAAGGAAGTTGGACGAGCAGGGACATCCGGACGCACAGGCCTGCTGGGCGCGGCTGCGCACGCTCGTCGCCGCCCGCGACTACACCCACCCCGAAGACCCGGCCGTGGGCCCGCTGGCACGACTGCGCGCCGACCTGCTGGCCGACGAGGCGAACCGGGCGGGCCACAAGGACGAGTTCGCCGCGGCCGCCGAGCTCCACGAGGAGGCCGCGGCCCTGTACGACGCCGTCGGACAGCCGGGAGAGGCGACGCTGGCCCGCGCCTGCGCTCTGCTGGCCACCGCGGAGATCCCCGCGGAGACGGAGGCGGCTGGGGAGGCTGTCGACGAGACCGAGGCGAAGGCCGCCGCGCTGACCGCCGCCCACGCGTCCATGGTCCGTCTGCACGAGGAGACGTCCGGACTGGCGCCGTACCAGGAGGCCCGCCTGCTGCGACTGCGGGCAACCGCGCTCGCCCTGCGCCTGCAGACGTCACGGAGCGACGAGCACGTCGCACCGGTGCTCGCCGAGGTGGACCTGCTGCACGCCTTCGCCACCCGGCACGACATCGTCGGGCAGGTCTCCGGCGCCCTGCAACTGCGGGCCAGCACGTACGCCATCTCCGGCGACCTGCCCGCCGCGGTCACCGAGGTCGACGCCCTCCTGGACCGGCTGAAGGCACATGGCCCCGCCTGGCACCTGCCCCGCACGCTCGGCCTGCGCGGCCGCCTCCAGCTCGGCCTGCGGGACGCCGAGGCCGCCCACGCGGACCTCAGCGAGGGGCTGCGACTCGCCGCCGACTGGCCGGCCGACGCCGTCGACACCACCCGTCTCCACGGTGATCTGGCCGAGGCCTGTATGCACCTGGGCCGCCCCGACGAGGCCCTGCGGCACCTGACGCGCTCCGCGGAGCTGGAGCTGCGCCACGGCAGCCGCACGGACGCGCTCTGCGCCTACAGCAACGCGGCCCGGCTCAGCCTCGACCTGGGCCGCGTGGAGGACTGCATCGCCCTGCTCGACTCCCTGCTGGCCGAACCGGACATCGCCGCCGGAGAGGTGGACGACCGGCTCGTCGCCCAGCTGCGCCTGACCCGGGCCCGCGCGCTGCACGAGGGGGAGGACCTCAAGGCCGCCACGGCGGAGTTCGTCGCCCTCGCCGCCGAGTCGGCCGGCTGGGACGACGACCCGGGAAGCCATGCCATGATCGCCGCGGAGACGGCCGTACTCCTGGGTGAAGCCGGCGAGTTCGGCCGGGCCCGCGAGGCCGCGGACCAGGCACTCGCCGCCCACGCCCGGGCCCCGCGCCACGAGCAGCTCAGCAACTGCCTGCGCGAACTCGCCCGCCTCCAGGCCCAGCAGCAGGGCCCCGACGGCCTGGCCGGTGCCCGCGCCTTCCTCGCCGACGCCGGCCGGATCGCCGACGAGGCCCGCACCGCCGGATACGAGGCCCACGGCCGCTCCCTGGACACCGCCCTGGCCTACGAACACGGAAGGGTCAACGCCTACGCCGGCGAGTACGAGGACGCCCTGGTCGCCCTGGACAAGGCTTTGGCGCTGCTCGGCGAACCGGGAACGGACGACGACCGCGCCGGCGAGTGGGCCGAGTGCATCCGCCTCGCGGCTGCCGTCGAGGGCCTCTACCTGCAACGCCCGGCCCCCGCCCTCACCCGCCTCGACGCGGCGATCTCCCACCTGACCGCACTGGGCCGCACGGAGGAGACCGAGCCGCTGACGTCCCTGGCGGGCCGGCTGCGGGACGAGGAGGTCAGGCCCGGTTGAGCCGTGCGGCGATTCCGTGACCGATCAGCAAATACAGAACCGCCGGAAGACCGTGATTGAGGATGACGCGTAGACCCTCGGTGTCCATCGTGAAAATGTCCTGTGACCATCCGGCCAGCCAGTCCGCCATTCCGTGCACGAACTTGACGAAAACGTTCGCCCGGTTCGCGTCGAGCAGGAACAGCAGAATCCACAGGACCAGCAGGCCTGCCGCC
The DNA here is from genome assembly GCF_044465725.1 of Streptomyces sp. NPDC049541. Classification (NCBI taxonomy): domain Bacteria; kingdom Bacillati; phylum Actinomycetota; class Actinomycetes; order Kitasatosporales; family Streptomycetaceae; genus Streptomyces; species Streptomyces sp. NPDC049541. Next base: position 301,036 of record NZ_JBITLY010000002.1, read on the forward strand.
GTGTCGGCGATCGTGCAGATCGTCAGTGCCGCCCGTCGGCCGGCGGCCTGACGTTGCGCGGAGCGGTCCGGCCCCGGGGGCTGGTTGTACATCTGGTATCCGGAAACCGGGTCTGTGTTGCTCACGAGAAATTCCGATCTGACGAGTTGTCGTGGTGGCACGGTCGCCCGGGGCGTCTGAATTCAGTCCGAGGTTTTCCCACGCCTCAGTTCTTCAGCGCCTTGCCGACGTCGCCGCGTTACACCTCCAACGCGATGTCCTGAATATGGTTCCCTATTCGGTCACTTACCCAAATGTTCAGCTGGCGCAGTACATTTGAGGACGGCGTTACGACAGTGGTCCGAGGATCTCCTGGGACTCGATGAGCCCTTGGTCGCGGGGTGCCTTGCCGTCGTCGAAGACGCGGGCGGCCTGCCGGGCCCGGAACTCGAGGTGGGCCTCGGCGGGCTTGGCGTAGCCGTAGCGGGCGCGGGCCTCCGCGGGCGTCAGCACTTCTGCCTTGCGGGGCGGGATGCCGAGCTTGATCGGCGCGACCACCGGGACCGTGGAGGGCGAGATCAGACCGAGCAGGCGCAGTTCGGCCCTGGGGCTGAGGTGCGCGAGCGCGAAGGCCGTTCTCATGACGGGCACGATGAGCACGTCGAGCAGACGTGACTGCCGGATCCCGGCCGGCTCGCGCATCCAGCGCGGCATGGTGGCGATCGTGGCGATCCGCTGTGCCCTCGCGACGGCCAGGCTCGCCGGCTTCGCCCACCATGGCATCGGCGGCAGCACGAGCTCACTCCTGAGCAGGTGGTTCATGGCCTGCCGGGCGATCGGGCTGGCGGACAGCCGCGGACGCATGCGCTCGAAGTACGCCCGGACGCCTGCCCGGCTGCGGGGGATGTCGTCGGGGGAGCAGGTCTGCAGTTCCGCGGCGACCGCGCGGGCCTCCCAGTACTCCTGCTCCTCCTGCGCGGTGAGCTTGCCGGGGCCGTACCTCTCGTACGCGTAGAGGACCGAGTGCCGGCCGGTGAGCTGGATCCACAGCTGCGAGGCAGGGGCGTTGGCGTCGTAGGTGCCGCCGCCGTAGGGCAGTTCGCCGATCGCCTTGGAGTGTGGACCTTGACCAGGACGTCCGCGGCCTTGCTCACCTCTCGGGAACCGGCCAAGGCCACCATCGCGAAGTAGCGCAGAGTGCGGACGTAACGGGTGCGGGAGCGCCGGTAGATGCCCTGGGTCGCGTGGACGGCGGCCACCAGCGGCGGTCGAGTTCCTCCACCACCACGGCCCGCTGGAACCCGACCGTCGGCGCCGTCGGATGGCTCCAGACCTTCCACACCACCGAACCCGGACCGAAGAACCCGTGGTCCCCGTGCCTCACCTCGGTCGCCTCCACTGGTCTCTGCTCCTCGTGTCACCGGTCGCGGCAGCCGGTTCGCGGCGCCGGTGGCGTCGGGTCACTCGGCGGTGGCGAGGATCTGCGCCAAGGCCGTGACGGCCTGTTCGGCGTCGGGGCCTTCGGCGCGGACGGTCACGGTGGTTCCGAGGGTGGCGCCCAGGCCCATGACGGCGAGCACGCCGGTCGGGTTGACCGTCCGGTCGCCGTACTCCAGCCGTATGGCACTGGTGAAGGTGGCCGCGGCACGGGCGAGTTGACCCGCGGGGCGGGCGTGGAGGTTGGCGGGCAGCACCACGGCCGCCCCGTGCCTGGACGGGATCGTCGTGGTCGTGGGCTCAGAGCTTGTGGACATGACGGGCCTCCTTGGCGGCGTCGGCGACGGTCTTCAGGTCGGCGCCGGATGCGGCGGTGACGACGGCTGCGACGGCTCCTTCGACGAAGGGGGCGTCGACGATCAGCACGTCGGGGTGGGGATGGTCTTCCAGGACGGTGCGGGCGGTCAGCACGGAGCTGCCGAGGTCGGGCAGGACGACGACGCCCTGACCGCGGTCGACGCAGCGGATGGCGTCGAGGACGAGGTCGTAACTGGTGCCGATCCGGCCGTCGTCGGTGCCTCCCGCGGTGGCGAGGGGGACCGTGTCGGAGCCGATCTGCTCCACCAGCAGGCGAAGGCCCGCGGCGAGCTCGGCGCTGTGGGACACGAGTACGATGCCGACAGATGCGCTCATGAACAGCTAACGTAGATGTCGGAACAGCGTTCAGCAATAGTGAACCGAGGAGAATTTTTCGATGGTGCAGGCCGTGCAGCGGGCGGTGCAGATACTGCGGGAGCTCGCGTCCACCGGTCCGCGGCTCGGGGTGACCGAGCTGGCCGACCGCCTGGGCGTGGCCAAGCCGACCGTGCACGCGCTGCTGCGCACGCTGGAGGCCGAGGGTCTCGTGGTGCAGGACCGGGACAGCTCGAAGTATCAGCTCGGCCCGGAACTGGTGCAGCTGGGCAACGCCTACCTGGACACCCAGGAGCTGCGCACCCGCTCGCTGACCTGGGCGGACCAGCTCGCGAACCGGACGAACGAGGCGGTCTGGGTGGCCGTGCTCACCGGCGACCACGTCCTGGTGGTGCACCATGCCTTCCGGCCCGAGGGCGCCGTGCAGATCCTCGAGGTGGGGGCCAGCATCCCGTGGAGCACGTGTGCCCTGGGCAAGGCGATCGTGGCCTTCCTGTCGGCCGGCGAGCGTGAGCGGCTGCTCGCGGGTGAGCGGGCGGTGCTCACCGGTGCCAGCATCACGGCCCCGGAGGAGCTGGCCGGGCAGCTGAAGGAGGTCCTCAGGACGGGCTATGCGGTCGAGGACCAGGAGTCCGCCATCGGCGACGCCGGTATCGCCTCTCCCGTCTTCGACCGCTCCGGCGAGGTGGTCGGCTCTCTCGGCATCGTCGGACCCGTCGAGCGGATTCTGGCCGAATCGGCACGTCAGGAGCTTGCGGTCGCCGTCCGGGAGACCGCCCGCAACCTCTCCCGCGACCTGGGCGCCCCGCGGGGTGCGGCCGCACGCACCACGTTGAGCTGACCCTCGCCTGATCCGGGCCCCATGGCGCACCGCCGTGGGGCCTTCTTCGTATCGGTCTGCCCGTCAATGAGCACCAGGGCTGTCGCACCTCTTGACAGGCTGGAAACGCGGGCTTAATTTCCGGAACAACGTTCATCCATAGTGAACAATCTGCAGTCGGAGGCTGAAGAGCCGCCCGGCTTCCCCCTCCCTTCACAGCCCGCTCCCCGCGGAGGAGGTGAGACGCCCGAGCCGCCGTTGGGCGCTGGGCGCCTTTCATGGAAGAAAACACCTACCCACAGAAGCTGCTGGCCGAGGTTCTGGGCACCGCGATGCTGGTGTTCATCGGCGTCGGCTCGGTTCCCGCAACCCTCATCGTCAACGGCAAGGCCCCGTTCACCTTCGCCGACCTCGGCATGATCTCGCTGGCGTTCGCCACGGTCGTCATCGCGATGATCTACGCGATCGGCCATATCTCCGGCTGTCAGATCAACCCGGCCATCACCCTCGCGCTCGCCGCGACGGGGAAGATGCCGTGGCGGGATGTCCCCGGTTATATAGCCGCCCAGATCGCAGGCGCCGTACTGGGAGCCCTCGCGATCATCGGGGTGCTCGGCCACAAGGCCGTGACCGTCGGCCTGGGCATCGCCTCCTACGGCCCTCAAGTCAGTGTCGGCCAGGCCTTCTTCGCCGAAGCGCTCGGCACGGCCGTCCTCGCCTTCGTCGTCTTCGGCGCGATCGACCGCCGTTCGGCCGGCGGGTTCGCCGGACTCGCCATCGGCCTCGCCGTGTTCGCCGTCATCATGGTGGTCGCGCCCGCCACCAGCGCGTCCATCAACCCTGCCCGCACGATCGGGCCCATGCTGGTCGGCCAGTTGTTCAACGGCACGGTCCACTGGAACCAGCTGCCCGTCTACCTGATCGCCGAGGTCGTGGGAGCGGTCGCCGCCGGTTTCCTCTACGTCGCCCTGAACGCCCGCCGGGGTGTCACCACCGCCGCCGAGCCGACCCCCGAGCCCGTCGCAGCCGCCGAAGGAGCCCTGTCATGAAGAAGCTGATCAACGCACCTGAAGCAGTACTGGCCGACGCGCTGTCCGGGATCGCCGCCGCGCACCCCGCACTGAGGGTCGACGCGGAGAACAGGGTGATCGCCCGAGCCTCGGGTACCAAGCCGGGCAAGGTCGCCCTCGTCTCCGGTGGCGGCTCGGGGCACGAACCCCTGCACGGCGGGTTCGTGGGTCGGGGCATGCTGGACGCGGCCTGCGCCGGTGAGGTGTTCACCTCTCCCGTGCCCGGCCAGATGCTCACCGCGGCCCAGGCCGTCGACGGCGGCGCGGGCGTGGTGTTCATCGTGAAGAACTACACGGGCGACGTCCTCAACTTCCAGATGGCCGCCGAACTCGCCGTCGAGGAAGGCATCACCGTGGAGACCGTGCTGGTCGACGACGACGTCGCCGTCCAGGACTCCACCTATACGGCCGGCCGCCGGGGCACCGGTGCCACCGTCTTCGTCGAGAAGATCGCCGGGGCCCTCGCCGAGCAGGGCGCAGACCTCGCCGCCGTCGCGGAGATGGCCAAGCGGGTCAACGCCGCCTCCCGGTCCTTCGCCGTGGCACTGACCGCATGCACCACGCCCGCCTCCGGCAAGCCCGGCTTCGAGCTGCCCGAGGACGAGATGGAGGTCGGCGTCGGCATCCACGGTGAACCCGGCCGGCGCCGCGAGAAGCTCCGCCCGGCGAAGGAGATCGTGGCCACCGCCCTGGACGCCGTCCTCGGTGACCAGCCTCTCGACGCCGGCGACGAGACCATCGTCATGGTCAACGGACTCGGCGGCACCCCGCTCATCGAGTTGTACGTGGTCTTCAACGAGGTCGCCGCCGCACTCGCGGACAAGGGCGTGGTCATCGCCCGCAACCTCGTCGGCAACTACGTGACCAGCCTGGACATGGCGGGTGTTTCCCTCACCGTGTGCAAGGCCGATGGCGACATGCTGTCCCTGTGGGACGCACCCGTGAACACCCCGGCTCTGCGCTGGGGCGTCTGAACCGAGCCGGGGGCGGGGCGCGCCATCCGCGCGGGCCGGGCCGGTGCCTTCCCGCGGCCGCCCCGCCCGGACCGCACCCCGCGCGCCGCCGCCCCCGCCCCCGGCTCACCACACCACCCGCCCACCCCGTACCGAACCCGATCGGAGACCCCGTGGACACCGACCTCGCCCGCACCTGGGTGCAGGCCATCGCAGCCGCCGTGGACCAGCACAAGGACCACCTCACCCAACTCGACTCGGCCATCGGCGACGCCGACCACGGCACCAACATGCACCGCGGCTTCTCCGCCGCCGTCAAGGCCCTGGCCGACTACGAGCCGGACACCGTGGGGGCCGTACTGGTCAAGACCGGCACCACCCTCATCTCCACCGTCGGCGGCGCCTCCGGACCGCTGTACGGCGGTGCCTTCCGCGCCATCGGCAAGGCCCTGGACACCGCCACCGCCGACCCGCAGCAGCTCGCCGCCGCACTGGCCGCCGGTCTCGCGAGCATCGAGAAGCTCGGAGCGGCCGCCCCGGGGGACAAGACCATGATCGACGCCTACGCCCCCGCACTGGCGGCCTTCCGGCAACAGGCCGACGTCGGGGCCGACTTGGGCGCCGCGGCCGCGGCCGCCGCCGATGCCGCCGAGCAGGGCATGCGCGCCACCGCCCCGATGCAGGCCCGCAAGGGCCGCGCCTCCTATCTCGGCGCCCGCAGCATCGGCCACCAGGACCCGGGCGCCACCTCCACCGCCCTGGTCTTCCGCGCCCTCGCCGAGACACTGGGGGCCCGGTGACCGACCGCCACACCTTCACCGGGCAGGCCGCCGCACCCGGCACGGCCCTCGGCGTCCTGCACCGCACCGACCGGCCCTTCACGAGAGGGGCGTTGCCCCACCGCGCCGGCGGCGACCCCACGCAGCAGATCACGGAAGCCTTCGACACCGTCGCCGCCCGCCTGCTCGAACTGTCGACCTCGCTGCGCGCACAGGGCAAGGACGAGCAGGCCGACATCATGGAGGTCAACAGCTACATCGCCCAGGACCGGGATCTGCGCGACCAGGCGGTCAAGGGGGCGAAAGACGGCCGGCCGGTACCGGTCGCCGTCCGGCAGGCCGTCGACGCCTACGCCGCAACCATCGCCGCCCTGGACGACCCCACCCTCGCCGAACGCGCCGCGGACGTACGGCAGGTCGGCCGCCGCGTCCTCGCGCACCTGCACGGCGACACGGATCCCGCCCCGGACCAGCCCCTCGTCCTGGTGGCCCAGGAGATCGGCGCCGCCGATCTGCTGGAACCCGGCCGGACGGTGACAGCCGCCCTCTCCGTGACCGGCGGCCCGAACTCGCATGCCGCCATCGTCGCCCGCTCGCTGGGCGTTCCCTTCCTGCTGGCCGTGGACCCGCGGCTGCTCGAACTGCCGGACGGCCTGGAGATCCTGCTCGACGCCGACCAGGCCAGCGCCGTCGCCCACCCCGACGACGAGGAACGGACCAGGGCGCTGAGGGCGATGGAGGCCGCCCGGACCCGCAGGCTCGCCCTCGCCGAGGAGCGTGACCTGCCCGCCGAGACACTCGACGGTCACCGCATCGTGCTGCGGGCGAACGTGGCCACCGCGGCCGAGGCCCGCGCCGCCCTGGCCACGGGCGCCGAAGGTGTCGGCCTGCTCCGCACCGAACTCCCCTTCCTCAACCATCGCGCCTGGCCCACCCGCGCCCAGCACGCGGCGACCCTCATCCCCGTCCTGCGTGCCCTGGCCGGGCAGGTCGTCACGGCGCGCACGCTCGACTTCGCCGACGACAAACTGCCGCCGTTCCTCGCCGAGAGCCGCGAGGACGGCCGGCTCGGGCGCGGGCTGCCCCTCATGCTCGGCCGGCCGGAGGCCTTCGCCGACCAGTTCCGCAGCCTCCTCGGCGCCGGAGCCGGCACCGATCTGCGCATCATGATCCCCATGGTCGCGAGCGTCGACGAACTCCGCGCCTGCCGACGCCTCCTCGAGGCCGCCGCCACCGAAGCAGGCGTCCCGGCGCCGCCCCTGGGCATCATGGTGGAACTGCCCGAGGCGGTCGCCGCCGCCGACGACCTCGCGCGCGAAGCCGCCTTCTTCTCCATCGGCAGCAACGACCTCACCTGCCAGATCCTGGGCCTGGACCGGCGAGACCCCGCCACCGGCCCCGCCATGGCGGCACACCCCGTCGTACTCGACGCCATCGCCCGCGTCGTCGCCGCCGCCCACCGCCACGGCCGCCAGGTCTCCGTCTGCGGCGACGCCGCCGCACACCCCCTGGTGACCCCCCTCCTCATCGGCCTCGGCTGCGACAGCCTCTCGGTCGGCCCCGCAGCCCTCGACGAGGTCCGGTCCCGCATCCGCCGCCTGCGCCACGACACCTGCGCCTCCCTGGCAGCCGTCGCCCTCACCCGCGAGACCCCCGAAGAGGTCTGGCGACTCGTCGAGCAGCGCGGTGGGCCGTCGCTGCCCTGGGAAGTGCTCCACTGAGGGCACGGCGGGCACCGCCAGGAGAAGTGTCTTTGTTGTGAGACTGCTGTGGAGCAGTGTGGCGAAGTTCTGGTTTGATGCCCCACGTGTCGCTGCACGAACTGCGCATGACGGTGCTCGGCGAGGTCGGTGCCGGGTTCCGGGGCCGGCCGCTGGAGCTGGGCGGGCGGCGGCAGCGTGCCGTGCTCGCCCTGCTGATCGTCGCCCGCGGCTCGGTCGTCTCCCGTGACCGGCTGGTCGAACGGGTCTGGGGTGGCACGCCGCCGCCCCGTGCCGCCGCCTCGCTGCACGCCCATGTCTCCCACCTCAGGCGCTGCCTCGAACCCGAGCGGGAGGCGAGGGCGCGCGCCGGGGTCATCGTCAGCGAGGGGGCGGGTTATGCCGTGCGGCTGCCGGAGGACGCCGTGGACGCCTGGCGGTTCGAGGCGGCGCTGCGGTCCGCCGCCGTGCACTGCGACCAGGGCCGACCCTCGGAGGCGGTGTCCGTCCTGGAATCCGGGCTCGCGCTGTGGCGTGGTTCCGCCTACGCGGAGTACGCCGCCGAGCCCTGGGCCCGCCCGGAGGTGGTGCGTCTCACCGAACTGCGCGAGTTGGCCCGCGAGCGCCTGCTCGCCGCCCGTCTCGCCCGCGGCGAGGACGCCGTTCTCGTCCCCGCACTCGAATCCCTGGTCGCCGAGGACCCGCTCCGAGAGGAACGCCGCCGCCTTCTCGCCCTCGCCCTCTACCGTTCCCACCGCCAGGCCGACGCCCTGGAGACCCTGCGCCGCGGGAGGAAGCTGCTGCCGGCCGGGGCCTGCGCTCCTGGGACGGCTCTGGGCGACCTGGAAGCCAGGATCCTGGCCCAGTCTCCCGCGCTGGACGCCCCTTCGGGATTCGTCCCCCGCCCCGCCGCACGCCCTGACGTACTCGTGGAGCGGGATCTCCAGATCGCCGAGCTGCGCCACAGCCTGGGCGCGGCGATGGACGGCAGACCGGGCGTCGTGCTCATCGAGGGCCCGGCCGGCATCGGCAAGAGCCGCCTGCTCGGCGAGATCTCCGAACTGGCCGCCGGGCAACGGGTCCTGACCCTCACCGCCAGGGGCAGCCAGCGGGAGAAGGAGTACGGCTTCGGGGTCGTACGCCAGCTGTTCGAGCGGGTGGTGAGCCGCGGTGAGGAGACCCTCCTCGCGGGGGCCGCCGTCGCGGCGGGCGCGGTCTTCGGAGGGGCGCGGGGGCAGCAGCCGCAGAGTTTCGCCGTGCTCAACGGCCTGTGCGAGCTGACCCGGAAGCTGGTGCGAGCCTGTGGGCCGCTGGTGCTGACCGTGGACGACGTGCAGTGGTGCGACAGCGGTTCGCTGCGGTTCCTGGCGTATCTGGCGGGCCGGCTCGAAGGACTGCCGGTGCTCATCGCCCTCACACTGCGGACGGGGGAGCAGCAGGGCGAGGAGCTGCCGGCGACGCTGACGACGGATCCCTCGGTGACGCGGATCAGGCCCGCTCCGTTGACGGCGAGCGGGGTGGCAGGGCTCGTACGGCAGACGCTGGGTGAGGAGCCACAGGAGGAGTTCACGGCGGCCTGCCATCGCGTCACGGCCGGAAACCCGCTGCTGCTGCGGCAGTTGCTGCGGGCGCTGCAGGCGCGCGGGACACGGCCCGATGCCGCGCACAGCGGGGAGGTCGCCGAGACCGGGGCGCGCGCGGTGTCCGGGCTGGTCCTCGGCCGGATCGCGCGGCTGCCCGAAGGAGCACGGGCCGCCGCGCAGGCCGTCGCCGTGCTGGGAGACGGAGCGGCGACGCTCGCCGAGGTCGCCGCGCTCATGGAGTGCCCGGAGACGGAGGCGGCACGGGCGATCGTGCCGCTCGTGCAGGCCGACATCCTGCGCCACGGCCGGCCCCACGCCTTTGTCCACCCCCTCGTCGGGGACGCTGTCTACCGCGAACTGCCTCCCGGCGAACGGCAGTTGAGGCATGAGCGGGCGGCCCGTGCGCTGTCCGCCGCAGGCGCACCGCCGGAGCGCACGGCGGCCCAGCTGCTGCTCGCCCCGCACCGGGGCGACCCGGCCGTGGTGGACATCCTCTGCGCGGCCGCCCGTGAGGCCGCCGGCCGGGGCGCCCCCGACGCCGCCGCCACCTACCTCACCCGTGTTCTCGACGAGCCACCCGCCCCCGAACGCCGCCCGGAGGTGCTCCTCGAACTCGGACGTGCCGAGATGCCCGGCAACGGCCCGGCCGCCGTGGACCATCTGCGCCAGGCCTACGACACCCTCGCCGACCCGCAGCGCAGAGCGGTCGCCGCCCTGCTGCTCGCCCGGACCCTGGTCTTCGCCGGCGGCCATGGCCAGGCCACCGAGTTCGCCCGCCAGGCGGCGGCGGAACTGCCCGCCGAGCTGAGCGACGAACGGCAGGGGCTGCTGGCGCTGGAGCGCATCAGCGGCTTCATGCACGGACTGGACCAGCGGCTGTGGCGCACCGTCGAGGACCCCGTCGTCGAGGGCGAGGGCCCCGGCGCCCGGATGCTCGCCGCCAACCTCGCCCGCGAGGCCGCCTCGGACGGCGGCGACCGGGACCGGGCCGTCGAACTGGCCCGCTTCGCCCTCGCCGACGGAGTCCTCCAGGCCGCCGGGGAGGAGATGCTCTGGTACACCGCCGCCATCGTGCTGCATCTCGCCGACGAGGAGGTCGGCGAGCTGTGGGACGCGGCGGTGGCCCGTGCCGTCGAGCGCGGCTCACTGTTCTCCGTGCTCGCCACCCATCTGTGGCGCGGCTTCACCCAGTGGCACCACGGGGACCTGAACGCGGCACGGCGGTCGCTGGAGACCGCGGTCGGACAGTCGGAGATCTGGGGTCTCGCGCCCGGGGCCCCGCAGGGCCGCACCTTCCTGACCGCCGTCCTGCTGGACCTCGGTGACACCGCGGGGGCCCGGGCCTGTCTGGAGCGGATGCGCGGCTGGATCCGGGGAACGGAGGGGCAGCGGCTGCTGGGGGAGAGCGAAGCAGGCGTGCTGAACGCGGAAGGCCGCTACGAGGAAGCGCTGGCCGCCCTCGACGGCGTGGCGCACCTCCAGCCCGCGGTGGCCAACCCGGCCTGGTGGCCGTGGTCGTTGCTGCGGGTGCGCGCGCTCGCGGGCCTCGGCCGCCGGGCCGAGGCGCTGGCCTTGGCCGAGGAGCAGCTGACGGTCGCCCGCGGGTGGGGAGCGCCCAGCACGCTGGGGCGGGTGCTGCGGGTCGTCGGACACTTGCGCGGGCCCGAGGGCGAGCCCCAACTGCGTGAAGCCGTCGCCCTCTTGGAGGACGGCCCGGCCCGCCTGGAGTACGCCCGCGCACTGCATGCGCTCGCCGCACACGCCCCGCAGGACGAGGCCGGCTCCTTGCTGAGCCGGGGGCGGCGCATCGCGCGGGAGTGCGGGGCCATGGGTCTCGCTCAACACGGCCTAACAGGCGTAGGTGAAGCTGGTCGAGGCCGTCAGCCGGTCCGGCGAGAGCACTTCGAGGGTGGCGGTGGCCTTCATGGTGCCGCGGCCGTCGAAGCTCCAGCGCAGCACGACCTTTGAGCTGGTGACGTTCCTGCCGACCTCCTGGTGGAGGACGGCCGACGCCGTGCCGTCGCTGCGCCTCCAGCGGTAGTCAATGGTGCCCGCATGGCCGTCCGTCTTGAGGACTCCGGTGACCACGACCGTCTTCGCGCAGTGGCCGACCTCGGGCGCCGTCACCGTGGCGTCCAGCACGTTCAGCGGTCCTCCGGCGGCCGTACAGGAGCGCACGGCCAGTACGACGGCCACGACGACGGCGATCACCACCAGCAGGTACCGCAGCTCGCGTCGCCACCACGGCCGGGGGCGGCGGGCCGTCACGCCGGACGGGACCTGCGGGGTGACCGTGCCCCGCCAGATTCCCGTCGCGCGGTTGTCGGCCGTGCCCGTCGCACCGGGCACGCCGGGCCCGAAGCGGGTCTCGTCCTCGGCACCTTCCGAGGGCGGAAGGTGCAGGGTCGCGGCCGGATCCGTCGGCGGGAGGGTGGCGGTGAGATCGGGGTCGCCGGGCTGGGACGCCGGGTCGGTGCGGGCGAACCGCAGTCGGGGGTCCTCGGAGGGTGTGCTCATCGGGGCGGGTCGCAATCGACGGGAGCCGCAGTGGACTGGAAGGAACCGTTGCCGGAGTCGGCGGCGGGATCGGTGGTGATCCGGACGCCGAGGTAGTCGGAGCGGGTGGGCACCGGGAAGGCGTGGGTGTAGCGGCCCGAGATCTGCGTCTTCCCCTTGGGCAGCGCGACCGGGTCGGTGGCGACGACGGTGCCGACGGCGCCGGCCGAGTCACTGGCGTACCAGCTGAGGTAGAGCGTGCCGTCGGCGGCACCGTCCGTCGTCACACTCACCGAGGCCACGATGGTGCAGGTGGCCGAGGTGGGGCCCACCGCGTTGATCTGCGCCGAGGTGACGTCGAGGGTGGGCGGGGGTGTGGGGGTGCCGCTCCCGCTCGTGGGACCACCGCTCGTCGTGGTCCCGCCGCCGCTGGTGGAGTCACCGCCGCTCGTGGTCGTACCGCCGCCGGTGGTCCCCGTGCTGCTCGTACCGCCGCCCGTCGTGGACGTCGTCCCACCTGCGCCCGACGCCCCGCCGCCCGGGCCATCGGCCGTTCCGCCCGCGCTGGGTGAGGCGCCGTCCTTCCCGGACGCCGACGGGGACGGAGAGTCGCTCCCGGACGGCGACGCGGAGCTGTCCGATGCCGAGGGGCTGCCGGCGGGGGAGTCGGCCGGCCCGCTCGGACCGGTCCCGTCGGCGGAGTCACCGGACACGGCGCCGTTCGTGGTGCGGTGCCCACCGCCGCCACCCGTGGCCATGGCCGTCACCGCTACCCCGCCCACCACCAGCACGACCCCCGCCGCCAGCCCGGCCAGGACCTTCCCCCTTCTGCCGGGCAGCTTACGGGCGCCCGACCCGAGGGTGGTCGTGGCCAGGGCGGTCGTGCCCGAGGCCGTACCGTCCGAGAGCGGGAAGAGAAGGAAGAACAGGGCAGCCAGGGCGGCGAGTTCGCGTCGGCCGTTCTCCTCCCACTCCTCTCCGTACGCGCCCACCGCGACCGCCTCGAGCTCCTCGACGAACGCCGCCGCGCTCTCCGGACGCTCCTCGGGCGTCTTGGCCAGGCCCCTGCGGATCAGCGGACGCACCGGCTCGGGAGCCAGCTCGGCCGGGATCGGTGCCTCGATGTGCTGGACGGCGAGCTCGGCCAGCGTCCGGCCCGGGTACGGCTTCATCCCGGTCAGGCACTCGAAGAAGGTCGCGGTCGCCGCGTACACGTCGGTGGCAGGCCCGGCCGCACCGCCGGTCCACTGCTCGGGGGCCATATAGGTCGGGGTGCCCGAGGCATTGGTGGCCACCCCGCTCGGCACGGCGATGCCGAAGTCCACCAGCTTGGAGGAACCGTCGGCGGCGACCAGGACGTTGTCCGGTTTGTAGTCGCGGTGCACGACACCTTCCGCGTGGGCCGCCGCGAGGCCGAGCAGCGACCCCTTGAGCACGACGAGCGCGGCCTCGGCGGTCGTGGCGCCGTGCTCGCGCAGCAGCTTGCGCAGTGGCACCCCGTCCACGAGCTCCATGACGATGGCGGCACCGCGCGGACTCTCCACGTACTCGTACAGCGCCACGACATGCGGGGAGCGGAGCTCGCCCAGCAGCCGGGCCTCGGCGCGGAAGACCTCACGGAAGGCCGGGTCGTCACAGAGCTGCTCGGCGAGGTACTTGATCGCCACATGGGTGCCGGTGGTGTCGTGCGTGGCCAGGACCACCCGGCCGCTGGCCCCCGAGCCCAGCTCCTTGATCTGCGTGTAGCCGGGGACCGCCCACGGGCCCCCACCGTGTATCGCTTCGCTCATGTCCTGTGCATCCGGCCCGTCCCCCGGACCGCCCCCGTTCGTGCTCTTGCGGTGCGTCTGCCTCGTGATGCGGGTGCTTCCCCCGGGGCATGGACGATGCACCACCGGTCTTGCGAACCGCTTGCAAGCCGATCGCAAGTCGGGCGTCGGATTCTCCTCCCGACGGCCTGTCGTACGCCGGTCACACAGGGGGGAGCCGGCGTACGACGCCGTCCTCGACGGTGTCCCCGCAGGCCACGGCATGCAGGGCCTGAAGGGCACGCATGTGTTCCAGGCGAGCCGGGCCGTCGCCCGCGAGGGCGAGCGCCTCCCGGAGTTCGGTCGCGCCGTCGGGCCCGCGCACCTCACCGAGCAGCCGCAGCACCCGGGCGACCGTCCCGGGCGCACCCCACCGGCGGGCCGACGACAACTGCTCCCGCGCGAGCCGTTCGGCCCGGTCCCGCTCACCCAGCCCGGTCAACGCCCGCACCCGCAGCAACTCCCCGTCCCACCACACCGGGTTCACCACCTCGGGCTGGAGATGCCGTACGCCGTCCAGTACGGCCAGCGCCCGCGCGTACCGGCCCTCGGCGATCAGCACGCGAGCCTCGCTCTCCCCGCGCAACCGTGCCCCTTCGGCACCCGCGCTCCGCTGCCGCATCCGCTCCATACAGGCACGGGCCGCGGAGATGTCGCCGAGGTCGAGCAGCACGCCCGTCAGGAACGCCCGGCAGTGCGGGGCGCCGGGCGTGACCCCCCACGCGCCGAACTGCTCGAGCGCGGCCTCCAACGACCGGCGTGCCTGGTCCAACTCACCGTGCCGCCACCGGGTGAACCCCTGCCACAGATGTGCCGAGAGCGTCCCGACCAGCGACCCCCGCTGCCCGGCGTACGTCAGCGTCTCGTCCCACAACCGCCTGACGTCCTCGCCGGCCAGTTGCAGCACCACGCCCGCGGTGCACCAGGAGAGGATCTCGCCGCGGTGCAGCAGTACCCGTTCGGTGAGCGCGAAGCGGGCGGAGGCGACGGCCGCGGTGCGGTCGAGTCCCCATACGGTGGCCTCCCTCGCCGTCTCGGCGGCGAGCATACGGGCCCCGGGCCCCTCGCCCAGGGGAGGTGGCAGCTGACCGTCGGCGCCCGCGGTGCAGAGCCCGTGCGCGAAGGCGCCGAACCGGGCCAGAGCCACCAGCCCCTGCCAGTCGTCTGCGGTGCCGTCCGCAGCGGCTCGTCCGGCGGGCGGCAACTGCGCCGCCGCCCGCGCCGCGAACTCGGCCGCCTCACCGGGCCTGCCGGTGTAGATCAGTGTCTGCGCGAGCAGACGAGCGGCGCCCGCGGCCGGCGGTGACGCCTCGTACGCCTCCCGCAGATGCCGGGCCGCCGCCGGCCCGTCCACGAGGGCTTCCGCCCGGCCGAGCTCCAGCAGCACTTCGGGCCGGACCTCCCGCGCGGGCGGTTCGAGCAGCGCCCGCGTGAGCAGGGTGGCGGCGGCGTCGTTGGCGCCGCGGGCACGCGCGCGTGCCGCGGCGGTGCGCAGGACGCCGACCACCCAGGGGTCGCCGCGGTAGGGGACCAGGAGCAGATGCGCGGCGGTCCGCTCCGGAGCCGCCCCGGCACGGTCGAGCACCCGTGCCGCCCTCTCATGCAGCGCGGGGCGCTCCCGCTGGGACACCCTCCGCAGCACGGCCTCGCCGGTCAGGGGATGGACGAAGTCCAACGGGTACTGGTCACGGACCACTTCGGCCCGTACCAGGGCCGCCGTCGCCCCGGCCACGTCCTGCTCGGACCGCCTCGCGAAGGCGGCGACCGCCGGCAGCGAGGCCCCGCCGCCGAGGACCGCGATCGCCCGGACGACGTCCGCGGTGGCGGACGGCAGCCGGTCCAGCCGGGGGAGCAGGAGGTCGGAGACGGCACGGATGCCGGCCTCCTCCACGAGGTGCGGATCCGTCCCCTCTCCCGCCGTCTCCAACGTCCCGAGCACGTGGGTCAGCAGCAGCGGCAGCCCCGCCGACACCCGGTGGCAGGCCTGGACGACGTCCTCATGCACCGGGGCGCCGAGCCGTTGCCGTACGAGACGCTCGACACCTGCCGCGCCGAGCGGCTCCGGCCGGATGTGCACCACCGTCGGGTCCTGCACGATGTCGGCCAGGACCTGCTCGTTCTCGTCCAGGGCAGGAAGGTCCCCGGTGCGCAGGGCGGTGACCACGAGTATCGGCAGCGTCTGGATGCGCGGCAGCAGATGGGCGAGGAAGCGCAGGGACGCCGTGTCGCACGCCTGTAGGTCGTCCACGAGCAGGAGCAGGGGCCGCCGCGCCGGCTCGTCGGCGGTGACCAGGCGCTCGGTGAGCCGGTACAGCGCGTGCAGAACGTCGAAGCCGTCCGCACCGTCGGCAAGCAGACCGTCCTGCTCGGTGGCTTCCGGGCCGAGCAACTGGCGTACGACGTCGTGGGGTTCACCGGGGCGGGTGGGCGAGGGAGCGTGCGCACCGTGTACCCGTACGCCCGACTCCCGGCCCCACCGGGCCGCCTCCGCCAGCAGTGCGCTCCGGCCGATACCGGCGGGACCCTGCACACACACCAGTCCGCCGCGGCCCGCGACCGCGTCCGACAGATACTCCCGCAGCTCGGCCAACTCATGCTCCCGCTCGACGAGTTGGTCGGCCGTATGTGCGTGCGCCGACGCGGTAGCCGGTGCCGGCAGGACGAGGCGCGGTGCTTGGGACAGAACCTCGGACTCGACGCCGCGCAGGGCGGGACCCGGATCGATGCCCAACCGGTCGGCAAGCGTGCGGCGGGCGCGACGCAGTACGGCCAGGGCCTCGGCCTGGCCACGGGCTCGGTAGCAGGCGAGGGCCAGCAGGGACCAGCGTTCCTCGCGCAGGGGTTGTTCGGCGACGAGGTCCTCGGCCTCGTCGAGCAACACCTCGCCATGCTCCCCGCGCTCCAGGCGGGCTGCCAGCAGTCGCTCCCGTATCACCTCACGCAGCTCCGCGAGGCGCGCCGCCTCCGCCCGTGCCCAGGGCGCGTCCTCGAACCCCGCGAAGACCGGGCCCCTCCAGAGGGCGAGCGCCTCGGTGAGCAGGCCGACCTTCTCGGTCGCCGAAGTCGCGGGCCGACCGGCCTGTTCGAGCAGCGCTTCGAACCGCCAGGCGTCGACCTCGTGGGGAGCGAGACGGATCGCGTAACCGGAGCCCTCCCGTACGAGGACGCTGCTGCGGGAACCGGTCGTGCGGGCCGGTTCCAGCTCGCGCCGCAGCCGCGAGACATATGCCTGCAGAGCGCCGACCGCGCTCGGCGGCGGCTCCTCGCCCCACACGGCGTCGACCAGCCGGTCACGGGTGACCACGGCGCCCCGTGCCAGCACCAGCAGCACGAACAGCGCACGCGGCCGGGGCCCGCCGAGGCTCAGGGCCCGTCCGCCACGCGTCACGGTCAGCCCACCGAGAACACCGACCTGCAGCCCGGCGGCCGCACGGGACTCCGGCCCCGGGACGCCCGGTCTCGGCCCTTCACCGCCGGCGTGCTCCATACGCCCCATAGTGCCTGCCCTGTGCCCACGCAGAGGGGCCCCGCACGAGTGGCGGGGCCCACAGGGTCAGCAGGTGGAATTGGTCTGGGTGAGCAGGCCCAGCCGCCACGGCAGGCTGTTGTAGTCACCTCCGGCGTTGGGGTCCTTGCCCTGGTACAGGTACTGCAGCTTGCAGGACGGGATCGTGAGCGTCTGGTCGTAGCCCGCGCGGATCATCTCGCCGTGACTGATGTCCCGACTCCAGGTACCGGAGGGGAACGTCACGTTGCTCGCCCTGGCGAACGGGTTGCTCTCGGACGCGGCCAGCGGTGACCACGAGCCGGCGAGGCTGCTCGCGGTCCAGGAGCGGAAGTAGCGGCGGCCGTCCGAGCCGACGGCCTCGACGAGCAGGAGGTACTGGTTGCTGCCCTGCACCTTGTACACGTTGCTCGCTTCGAACAGGGCGTACTTGTTGGAGTCCTGGGCCGCGATGACGGTGTTGGTGAAGCCGTTCGGGAACTGGCCGACGGTCGTCTGCGAACGGTAGAGGTGCCCGTTGTCGTCGGAGGAGAACAGATAGCAGTTGGCGCTGTCGCAGATCACCCACATGTCGACCCAGTAGCCGCCCCCGATGTTCTGCCGGATGATGTCCGGCATCGACGGGTAGAAGTTGCGCGGCGCGCTCCACCCGTTGGGATTGCTGATGTCGGAGTTGGTGGAGTACGAGGCGTTGCCGGTCTGGTAGACGAGGTACCACAGGCGCTGCGGCGCGTAGTAGAACACCTGCGGCGCGGCCCGGTATCCGGTGCCGATGGCGGTGCGGTCCAGATAGTGGTGCGTGGCCGAACCGGCCTGGGACCAGTCACTGAAGTTCAGGTACACCAGGTTGTATCCGGAGGAGTTGGCCACGCTGGCGAACACGTGGTACTTGCCGTTGTAGTAGACGACCGTCGGATCCTTGATCCCGGCGATGTTGTGCGTGGCGTCCGGTTTGGGCGCGATCAGCGGGCCGCTGGAGCTCCACGAGTAACGGCTGGGCAGGGCGGCGGCGTCGGCGGCACTGCGGGTGGCGGCGGGCGTGCCGCCCATCGCCGACAGCGTCGCGTTGTATGCCGGCTTCTTGTTGCCGTTGCGGTCGAACAGCAGGGGGTTGTCCCCGCTGCGCCAGGAGTCGCTGTCGCGGATGCCCCACACCGTGATGCCGTTGCAGCGCGGCACGTTCAGGCAAGCCCGGACGGTGTTCGCGTACGCCGTCGGCGAGGCCTGCGCGATGTCCAGCTCGGTGATCTGGACGTCCACACCGAGAGCGGCGAAGTTCGACAGCGTGGTCTGGAAACTGGCCGGCGGGCCCCCGGTGCCGAAGTGGGACTGGAACCCGACGCAGTCGATGGGCACACCGCGGGACTTGAAGTCGCGGACCATGCGGTAGACGCCCTGGGTCTTGGCGTCCGACCAGTTCTCGATGTTGTAGTCGTTGTAGCAGAGCTTGGCCGCCGGGTCGGCCGACCGTGCGGTGCGGAAGGCCTGCTCGATGAAGCCGTCGCCGAGCACGTCCTGGAAGACCGAGCTGCGGTGCTGCCCGCTGCCGCCGTCGGCGAAGGCCTCGTTGACCACGTCCCAGGCGTAGATCTTGCCCTTGTAGTGGTTCATGACGGTGGTGATGTGGTTGTTCATCACACTGCGCAGGGTGTTCGCGTCCCTGATGGAGCCGACCCAGCCGGGCAGTTGGGAGTGCCAGACCAGGGTGTGGCCGCGCATCCGCTGACCGTGCGCGGTGGCGTGGCTGACGATCTGGTCGCCGGGCCCGAAGTTGAAGTTGCCGCGGGACGGTTCGGTGGTGTCCCACTTCATCTCGTTCTCGGGCGTGATCGCGTTGAACTCGCGGTCCAGGATCCTGCCGTACGTGCTGTCGCCGAGCCGCCCGGCGGCCACGGCGGTCCCGAAGTACCGTCCGGACTGGGCCGCCTGGGCGCCCAGTGTGGAGGCCTGGATCGTGGGGCCGGACGCGCCGGACGCCGTCCCGGGTACCACCAGGGCGGCCACGGCGAGCAGGCCTAAAAGGGGGACTCGGCGACGGCCGAGTCGCTTCAGCGTGTTCATTCTTCTCCCTCGTGTTGATGTGTTCATGACATCTACAGGGTCTGGGCCTGTGCGGAATTTCGAACGCTAGTCGACTTGCTGAGCATTGTGGATGATAGGGAGGCGCCAAGGCGCGTCAATCCCTCTCGCATGATTCGTCGTCTACTGCGAAAGTTTCGAAGGCTTCACCCGCCAGTTAGCTGGGAGGTAAAGCTGCTTCGACGGAGGGATTGACGTGCTCGATCGTCTGCCTAACGACCGTGGCGCCTTGGATTTCGTAATGCCCAGCGAAAGTTGGGGCGGTCGCGGAGATCAGTGGCGCGCGAACTGGACCCGGGTCGGTTGCACGACGTCCGGCCGCAGGGCGATCCCGCTGACGGTCAGTTGCTCCCCGTACAGGTCCGTGATTCTGATCGAGCCGCCGCATCCGGCGCCGTTGGCGGAGATGAAGTAGTTGTAGTCGGTGCGTGGCAACTGCCGCCAGCCGCCCGAGGTGCGGACCTCCAGCCGCGCCACCGGGTTCCGGTGGCCGATCACCTGGATGGCGCACCAGTACGGGCTGGACCCGGTCTTGTACCTGATCGACATCGTGCCGACCGTGCTGGGGCTCACCAGCTGCCAGGTGATCGGCAGCCGGCCGACCTTGAGGTCGGCCAGCTTGGCGAAGGCCTGCTGGCTGAGGTCGAGTTGCCCGGGTGCGCAGGGCAGGGGGCATTCGTTGGTGATCCGTACGGTGACGGAGGCACCGTTGGCCGCGTGGACGAGCACATACGCACCGCACGCCCTGGACGTCTCGTAGTCGGTGGTGTTCATGGCGGCGATCATGAGGTCGTCGCTGGGTCCGAACAGACAGGCGCCGTTTCCGTCACCGGCCGCGTAGGCGGTGGCAACCCCCGTGTAGGTGGTGTGGGGCCGAATCCGCCCTGCCGGTACTGCCGTGGTGGACGCCGTCCGCCCGGAGCGCGGGGTGTCCTTGGCCGACGGACGCGCTGACGGTGTGATCGCTGTGGCCTTCGGGGTCGACGTGCCGGGCGTGGTCGGGGACGCCGACGTGGCCGCGGCGCTCGGCTCCGCCGAGCCGACGGCTCTCACCTGGGTGGTGGCGGAGGGGGTGCCCGCGGCAGACCCCGCATTCACCGCGCCGCCGGGGAAAGCCCCCATGACCATGTAGGCGAGAACGCCCGCGGCGGCCAGCGCCAATGTGGTGCCCAGCAGGAGTCGGCGTCTGTGCCTGCGCTCCCGCGCGGCCTGCCTCGCTGTCTTCATACCTGTCCGTTCGGAGGAGGGAACGATGGTGCACTGCTCAGTTGCCGCCGACCGCGAAAAGGTTGCCGACCTTTTTCTCGGCGTGGCACTGGCCGTTCCGGTCTTCCGGCCGGACGGCGGCTGCGGCGGCGCACCAGAGGTACGCCGCCGCAGCTCGCAGGCCCCCAGGATCAGAGGGCCGTGAAGGTCCACAGCAGGTTCGTACTGCTGCCGTACGTCCACTGCTTGGTGACGGAGCCAGAGGCCACGTTGCCACCGCCGTCGAGGACCAGGCCGGTGGTGCGGTTGGCGATCGAGTAGCTGCCGCCGCCCCGGTTGGTGATCTTCCACTGCTGGTTGGTGCCGCCGTTCCAGGCGGCCTGTCGGGCCGCGGAGCCGTCCGCGGTGGCGCCCCAGCCGTCGGCGACCATGCCGTTGGTGCGGTTGACCAGCTTGTAGTAGCCGTCCGCGACCGCCACCGCCTGCCACTGGAGGTTGGAACTGCCGTCCCAGCTCCACTGCTTGAGGTTGGACCCGGAGGCCACGTTGCCGCCGCTGTCCAGGGCGAGTCCGTCGGTGACGTTGGTGATCCGGAAGTACGACGCCGGGTTGAACTGGACCCTCAGCGAGGTGATCTGGTCGTTGTTGCCGGTGACTCGCAGATCGGGGTTGTCGGCGGTGAAGGTCCAGGAGGTGCCGGTGAAGTTGTCACCGGAGTAGCCGATCACCTGGTAGCCCTGGGCCGGACGGAGGGAGGAGATGCTGCGCGCGCCCACTCCCGCCGCGGTCAGGTCGGCCGCGGTGTAGTCGCCGAGGGCGAACGTGGCGGAGCTGCCGGTGTAGTTGACGTCGGTGAAGGCGACGGCCCCGGCGAGCGGCGTCACGGCCGGGATGGTGCCGGAGAAGGAGAGCTTCAGGACATAGGCGTTGGCGCTGTAGGGCGCCGAGGAGGGCAGGGTGACCGTGAGGCCGGAGGCGCTCTGGACCGGCGTCGGCAGGTCGATGTAGGTGCCGGCGGTGGAGCCGAGAAGTTTCACCGAGGTCAGTGACGACAGGTTGATGCTGCCCGAGCCGAGTGTCTTGATCGTCAGCGAACTGCCCGGCCAGCCCAGGACGGTGGCGTACAGGACGTTGTTGTCCTTGTTGCGGGTGAAGCGGATGTCCTGCGCCGTGCCGGCCGTCGGATTGGTGAAGGCGCCGCCGCCCATCTTCGTCGGGCCCTCGCCGTACACGCTCCACGCGCGCGTCGAGTAGATCGACTCGCCGAAACGCTTCAGATGGTCGCCTATGCCGAGCAGGACGTCCTTCTGCGCCTGGGGGATGGTGCCGTCGGCCATCGGCGCGATGTTCAGCAGCATGTTGCCGTTCTTGCTGACCCGGTCGATGAACGAGTGCAGCATCTGCTGGATGCTGTAGTAGCCGATGCCCTGGGTGTAGCACCAGCTGGAGCTGGAGATGCTGTCGTCGGTCAGCCAGTACGGGGTGGTGATGTCGGCCGGGCCGCCGCGCTCGTAGTCGAAGACCTCGCCCTTGCTGTTCAGGCCGTCCTTGTAGGTGGCGACGACCTCGCGGCCCCAGCTGTTGGCCTGGTTGTAGTAGTACGACAGGAAGTTCAGGCGCTGGGTCTCGTCGATGGCGTCCAGCTTGAAGTCCTGCCACAGGATGTCCGGCTGGGCGCGGTCGATGACCTCCTTGAGCTTGTCGTACCAGAGCTGGTTCTCGGCGGCCGAGCCCAGCTGTCCGTAGAGCTTCTTCAGGCTCGGGTCCGTCTGGGCGGGCGCGTACTCGTAGTAGCCGTTGAAGTTGTACGCGTGGTGCATGGCGACCAGCAGCTTGAGGCCCTTGGCGCGGATGGCCGTGGAGAAGAGCTGCAGCAGGTTCAGCCCCGGGCCCTTGTTCACCGAGTTCCACTCGTTGACCTGGCTGTCCCACATGGAGAAGCCGTCATGGTGCTCGGCGACCGGGCCGGCGAACCTGGCGCCCGCGTCGACGAACAGTTGCGCCCACTCGTCAGGGTCGAAGTTCCCGCCGGCCGACTTCAGCTTCGGCGCGAACTTCACGAAGTTGCCCGCCAGGTCCTTCGCCCCGTTGATGAAGTTGTGGTAGGGCCATGCCGACGGCTGGCCGTAGGTCGCGATGTGGTGCTGGTTGGCGTTGCTGCCCGCGTTGTACATGTTGCGCGGGTACCACTCGCTTTCGTACGCGGGGACGCTGAAGACGCCCCAGTGGAAGTAGATCCCGAACTTCGCGTCCTGGAACCACTCCGGCGCAGGCGGGTGCTGGTCGACCGAGTTCCAGTCGGGCGTGTACGTGCTGGGCGCCGCCTGGGCCGTACCGGCGCCGAACACACCTCCGGCGACGGCGGCAGCGGCCACGCACGTGGCGCCGGCCAGGAAGTGGCGTCTGCTGAGCGAACTGGACATGGAACATCCCTGGTTCAGAAGGGGACAGGGGAGTGCAGCGGGCCGCTTGTTACGGATGAAGGTCCGCCATGTCTCCCTGGGATGTCAACCAGCGTGCAGGGATGAAAAGCGCTGCACGGCAAGGCGGTTACATAGGATTGCGTACAGTTCAGGGCGTTTTGTTATCACTCAAACATGGCATGTCTGTCGAAGCCTGGCGGTCAAACGCGCTGGCCCGGTGCCATGGATTGATGGGATGCATCTTCGGTCTCGGCAGCGCCAGCTGTATCAGCGAGACGGCTTTGACCTGGTATTTCAATTCGAGTTCGACGAGGGTCTAGACAGCGCATCGAACCCACGCCTATAAACATCCCATCTCTACCGCACGGCGATACGCAGATGTCGTCGAGGCGAAACATCTCCCGCCCAGGGACGAGCGCGAGGAAGCATCGATGAGACTCAGAACCGCCCTCTGTTCAGCCGTCTCCGCCGTGTCCGCACTGGCTCTGCTCAGTGCGTGCAGCAGCGGCTCCACCACCTCGGCGTCGTCGGGCGACAAGCCGCTGGTCGGCGTCGACTACCCGCGCTCCGACACCGACTTCTGGAACTCCTACATCAAGTACACGCCCCAGTACGGCAAGGAGCTGGGGCTGGACCTGAAGACCACCAACTCGCAGAACGACGTCGCCAAGCTCACCGCCAACGCACAGACTTTCATCAGCCAGGGCGTCAAGGGCATCGCGATGGCCCCGCAGGACACCGCCGCCATCGCACCCACCCTCGCGCAGCTGGAGGCGAAGAAGATCCCCGTCGTCACCGTCGACACCCGCCCCGACAGCGGCAAGGTGTTCATGGTCGTGCGCGCCGACAACCGCGCCTACGGCGAGAAGGCCTGCCAGTACCTGGGCACCAAGCTGGGCGGCAAGGGCAAGGTCGTGATGCTCGAGGGCGGTCTGGACTCCATCAACGGCCGCGACCGCACCGAGGCGTTCAACGACTGCATGAAGAAGAACTACCCCGGCATCAAGGTGCTCGGTGAGGCCACCAACTGGGACGGCGCGGTCGCCGCGCAGAAGCTGCAGACCGACCTGACCGCCAACCCGGACATCAAGGGCGTCTACATGGAGTCCAGCTTCGCCCTGGCCGGCACGCTCCAGGTGCTCAAGCAGAAGGGCCTGTTGGTGGACCCGAAGGACAAGAAGCACGTCTTCATCGTGTCCAACGACGGCATCCCCGAGGAGCTCAAGGACATCGCTGCGGGCAAGATCGACGCCACCGTCTCCCAGCCGGCCGACCTGTACGCCAAGTACGCCCTGTACTACCTGAAGGCCGCGATCGACGGAAAGACGTTCAAGCCCGGCAAGACCGACCACGACAGCACCATCATCAAGGTCCGCGACGGCGTGCTCGAGGACCAGCTCTCCGCCCCGCTCGTCACCGCCGACGGCGCCACCTACGGCGGCGTGCCCAGCGTCAAGAGCGATGACAAGTCGCTGTGGGGCAACAACCTCGGCTGATCCTCCCCCGGAACACAACGGCCCACGAGAACAAGGCGGTTGAGATGAGCGACGGGGAGCGAGCAGTGACCCCCGCGCCCGCCCCGGCGGACGACGGGCGGGCCCCCGCAGCCCCGCCCGTCGTCGAGGCGACGGGCATCGTCAAACGATTCGGTCCGACGGTGGCCCTGAACGGCGCCCGGATCACCATCAGGCCCGGCGAGACCCATGCGCTCGTCGGCCGCAACGGAGCAGGCAAATCGACCCTGGTGTCGGTCCTCACCGGCCTTCAGGCCCCCGACGAGGGAACGGTGACCTTCGGCGGCGAACCGGCCCCCAAGCTCGGGGACCGTGACGCCTGGCGCCGGCGCGTGGCCTGCGTCTACCAGAAGTCGACGATCATCCCCACGCTGACCGTCGCCGAGAACCTCTTCCTGAACCGGCACGACCACGGATCGAGCCGTCTCATCAGCTGGCAGGCCACCCGCCGCCGCGCACAGGAGCTGCTGTCGGCCTGGTCGGTGGAGGTCGACCCGCAGAGCCCGGCCGCCGAACTGAGCGTCGAGCAGCGGCAGTTCGTGGAGATCGCCCGCGCGCTGTCCTTCGGGGCCCGGTTCATCATCCTCGACGAGCCGACCGCCCAGCTCGACGGCGCGGCCATCAACCGGCTCTTCGACCGCATCCGCGACCTGCAACGCCAGGGCGTCACCTTCCTGTTCATCAGCCACCACCTCCAGGAGGTCTACGAGATCTGCGACATGGTGACCGTGTTCCGCGACGCCCGGCACATCGTCACCGCCCCGGTCGCGGACCTGCCCCGCGCCGAGCTCGTCGCCGCCATGACCGGCGAGGCGGCCGCCGACCGGCGCGCGGAACGGGCCGCCACCCTCGACGCCGGCGCCACGCCCGCACTGAACGTGCGCGCACTGCGGGGCGAGGGGTACGACGACGTCAGCTTCCGGATCGGGGCCGGCGAGATCGTCGGCCTCGCAGGGGCCGCCGGCAGCGGTCGCACCGAGGTCGCCGAGACCGTCGTAGGACTGCGGGCGGCAGCGGCGGGGGAGGTGGAGATCGCAGGGAAGCGGCCACGGCCGGGCAGCGTGCCCGCGGCGCTCGCCGCAGGCGCCGGGTTCGTCCCGCAGGACCGCCACCATCAGGGCTTCGTGCCCGACATGTCGATCGCTGACAACGCCACGCTGTCCGTGCCGAAGCGGCTCGGTCCGAACGGGTTCCTGAGCCGCACCCGCCGGGACCGGCTCGCCGAGGGCATGATCGAGAAGCTGGCGATCAAGACTCCCGGACCCGACCTGCCCGTGTCGGCGCTCTCCGGCGGCAACCAGCAGAAGGTCGTCATGGCCCGCGCCCTGGCCGACGACCCCCGGCTGCTGGTCCTGATCAACCCGACCGCGGGCGTGGACGTGCGCTCCAAGGAATTCCTCCTCGGCAAGGTCGAGGAGACCGCGCAGACCGGCACCGGAGTGCTCATCGCCTCCGACGAACTGGACGACCTGCGCATGTGCGACCGGGTCCTGGTGATGTTCCAGGGCCGTGTGACCTCAGAGATCGCCCGCGGCTGGCACGACCACGACCTCGTGGCCGCGATGGAAGGAGTGGACCTCCATGCCTGAAACCGTCCTCGCGGACACCGCCGCGGCGGGCGCCCCGGAGCCCGCGGCGAAGCGGACCGCGCTGCTCGGCGGCCGGATACCGCTGGCCCGGCTGCGCGACCTCGCGCTCGTCCCGGCCATCGTCGTCATCGCGATCGTCGGACAGATCGTCAACCCGGTGTTCCTGCAGGCCGACAACCTCATCAACGTCCTGCAGACCATGTCCGAGATGGCCCTGCTGGTCCTCGCCCAGACGATGATCCTGATCGTCAAGAAGATGGACCTGTCGCTCGAGTCCACCATGGGGCTCGCACCCGGCGTCGCGGCCTGGCTGGTCGTACCGGCCGGCGCGGGCCACGGACTGGGCCTCCTCCCCGGCGCCTGGGCCATCCCTGTCACGCTCGCCACCGGTCTGCTGATCGGCGTGATCAACGCCCTGCTGATCATCCGCTTCGGCCTCAACGGCTTCATCGTCACCCTCGGCATGCTGATCGTGCTGCGCGGTGTCCTCACCGGCATCTCCGGCGGCCAGACCTTCTTCCAGCTGCCGCCGTCGATGCTCTACCTCGGCACCACCGAATGGTTCGGGATGCCCGCGTCGATCTGGGTCTGCCTGCTGCTGTTCGCGGTCGCGATCGTGGTGCTCGGCTGGACCAGCTTCGGCCGCTCCCTCTACGCCATCGGCGGCAACGTCGACGCGGCCAAGGCGGCCGGTATCCGCACCGACCGGGTGCTGTGGATCGTCATCGTCACCGGCAGCCTGCTCGCCGCCCTCGCCGGGCTGATGCTCTCCGGACGACTGGCCTCGGTCGCCTCCGCGCAGGGCAACGGCTACATCTTCACCGTGTTCGCCGCCGCCGTCATCGGCGGGATCAGCCTCAACGGCGGCAAGGGCACCATGTTCGGCGCGTTCTGCGGCATCCTGCTGCTCTTCATGATCCAGAACGTGCTCACGCTGGCGGGTGTCCCCGCGCAGTGGATCGGCGCTCTCAACGGCCTGATCATCCTGGTCGCCCTCGCCATCTCACGCATCACCGGCGGCAAGGTCCAGGAGTGAACCGGGCGGCCCTCCCGGCCGCCCGGCACCCTCCGCCCCACCGCCATCTCGTCGCAAGGGGCCGTCTCGCCCCTGCTCTCACAGGAGTTGCCGCCATGTCATCCGCCCCGTCCGCTTCCCCGGCCTCTGCCCGTATCACCGCCCTGGACGTGCTGGACGTGCGTTTCCCGACGTCCGAGCACCTGGACGGGTCGGACGCGATGAACCCCGAACCCGACTACTCCGCCGCCTATGTCGTCCTGCGCACCGACGCCTCCGACGGCCTGGAGGGCCACGCGCTGGCCTTCACCACCGGCCGCGGCAACGATGTCCAGGCCGCCGCCATCGCGGCCCTCGCCCCGCACGTGGTCGGCCTGTCCGTCGAGGAGGTCTGCGGCGACCTCGGCGCGTTCTCCCGCTCCCTCGTCCACGACCCCCAACTGCGCTGGCTGGGCCCGGAGAAGGGCGCCATCCACATGGCGACCGGCGCGGTCGTCAACGCCGCCTGGGACCTGGCCGCCAAGCGCGCCGGCAAGCCCGTATGGCGATTCCTCGGCGAGATGACACCGGAGGAACTGGTCGCGCAGGTCGACTTCCGCTGGCTCTCCGACGCCCTCACACCCGAGGAGGCCCTGGAGATCCTGCGCCGCGCCGAGCCGGGCCGCGAACAGCGCATCGGCCACCTGCTCGACCGGGGCTACCCCGCCTACACCACCACGCCCGGCTGGCTCGGCTACTCCGACGAGAAGCTGGCCCGCCTCGCCCGGGAGGCGGTCGCCGACGGCTTCACCCAGATCAAGCTGAAGGTCGGCGCGGACCTTCAGGACGACATACGGCGCATGCGCACCGCCCGCGAGACCGTCGGCCCGGACATCCGCATCGCCGTCGACGCCAACCAGAGATGGGACGTCCAGCCCGCCATCGACTGGATGCGCGCCCTGGCCCCGTACGACCCGTACTGGATCGAGGAACCCACCTCCCCGGACGACATCCTCGGCCATGCCGCGGTCCGCAAGGCGCTCGCCCCCATCAAGGTTGCCACGGGCGAGCACATCGCCAACCGGGTCGTCTTCAAGCAGCTCCTCCAGGCCGGCGCGGTCGACATCGTGCAGATCGACTCCGCGCGGGTCGGCGGCGTGGGCGAGAACATCGCCATCCTGCTGCTCGCCGCGAAGTTCGGCGTGCCCGTCTGCCCGCACGCGGGCGGGGTGGGCCTGTGCGAGATGGTGCAGCACCTGTCGATGTTCGACTACGTCGCCGTCTCCGGCACCACCGAGGACCGCGTGATCGAGTACGTCGACCACCTGCACGAGCACTTCGTCGACCCGGTGCGCATCGTCGACGGCCACTACCGGGCGCCGACACTGCCCGGGCTGAGCGCGCAGATGCACCAGGCGTCCCTCAAGGAGTACGCCTACCCCGACGGCCCCGTGTGGACTGCTCGTGTCTGAGGCCCAGCCCCTCGTCGACGCCCACCACCACGTCTGGGACCTGGACGTCCGGCCGCAGCCCTGGCTGGACGAGCCCGGGCACGAGCCGATCCGTCGCACCTTCAGCTCGCACGCCCTGCGCTCGGCCGCGACCCGGCCGATCGCCGGACGGCGACTGACGAGCACGGTGGTCGTCCAGTGCATCGCCTCCGTGCCCGAGACCCGCGACCTCCTCGCCCTGGCCGACAGCGACCCACTGATCGGCGCCGTGGTCGGCTGGGCGGACCTGACGTCTCCCGCGATCGGCGACGAACTCGACGAGCTGCGGGCCGGTCCCGCAGGCCGGTACCTGCGCGCCCTACGGCACGTCGTACAGGGCGAATCCGACCCGCGGTGGCTCCAACGCCCGGAGGTCGAGCGGGGGCTGCGGGCGGTCGCGGAGCGCGGGCTCGGCTACGACGTACTGGTCCGCAGCCACCAGCTCCCGCAGGCGATCCGCCTCGCGGAACGGCTGCCGGAGCTGCCGCTCGTCCTGGACCACGCGGGCAAGCCCTCCGTCGCGCGGCATGAACTGACCGACTGGGCACGCCAGGTGCGGCTGCTGGCCCGGCATCCCCAGGTCCACTGCAAGGTGTCGGGACTGGCCACGGAGGCCGACCACGAGAAGTGGACGGTCGACGACATTCGCCCGGTGTGGGACGTCCTGCTCTCCGCCTTCGGCCCCGACCGGCTGATGTTCGGCTCCGACTGGCCCGTCTGCGTCCTCGCCGGCGGCTGGAACCGCTGGGCCGCCACCGTCGAGGAACTCCTGGACGACTGCTCCACCACCGAGGCCCACGCGGTGCTCGCCGGCACCGCGACCGCCTTCTACCACCTGACCCTCACCCCTGCTCCGACGAACGCGGAGACACCGTGCTCCTGACCGAACTGCTGCACCCCGGCATCCTCGAATCCCTGGCCGGAGCCGGCCACGGCGCCCGCGTGCTGCTTGCCGACGGCCACTACCCGGCGAGCACCGCCACCGGCGAGCGCGCCAGAACCGTCCACCTCAACCTCGCCCCCGGCCTGCTGGACGTCACCACCGTGCTCGACGTCCTGCTGCGCGCCCTGCCCGTCGAGACGGCCCACGTGATGGTGCCGCCCGAGGGCGAACCGGAGCCGCCCGCCATCGCCGGGTACCGCTCGAAGCTGGCGCCCGTGCCGGTCGAGACGCTCGGCCGCTTCGAGTTCTACGACGCCGCCCGCTCACCCGACCTGGCACTGGCGATCGTCACCGCCGACACCCGCACCTACGCCAACCTGCTGCTGACCATCGGCGTCCGCGCTGAAGGGACCCTGACGACACGATGACACTCGCCGTCCGCTACCTGTCCGCCCGCACCCTGGACACCGCGCCCGCTGCCACTGCGCCGCCGGGCCCCGGTGAGGTGGAGCTGGCCCCCGCCTACGTCGGTATCTGCGGTACCGATCTGCACATCTTCCACGGCGACATGGACGCCCGGGTGGCCCCGCCCGCCGTCCTGGGACACGAGATGTCCGGCCGCGTCACCCGGGTCGGCCCGGGCGTGGAGGGCTGGGCGCCCGGTGACGCGGTGACCGTGATGCCGCTGCGCTGGGACGACACCTGCCCGGCCTGCCGCTGCGGGCATCAGCACATCTGCCAGCACCTGGACTTCATCGGCATCGACTCCCCCGGTGCGATGCAGCAGCGCTGGACCGTGCCCGCCGCCACCCTGATACGGCTGCCCGACTCCCTCCCCCTGGACCGGGCCGCGCTCGTGGAGCCCACCGCGGTCGCCGTGCACGACGTCGGCCGCGCCGACGTGGGCGAGGGCGAGAAGGTCGTGGTGGTCGGGGGCGGCCCGGTCGGCGTCCTGATCGCCCTGGTCGCGCAGGCCGCCGGAGGAGACGTCCGGGTGGTGGAGCTGAACGCCCACCGGCGGCTGCTCGCCCAGAAGCTGGGCCTGGCGACCTGGGACCCGGCCGCCGAGGACCTGCCCGAGCTGGTGCGGCAGTGGACCGGGGACGCGGGCGCGGACGTCGCCTTCGAGGTCTCCGGTGCCGCGGGCGGCGTGGACACCGCGGTCGAGGTGCTGGGGGTGCGCGGCCGTTTGTGTCTGGTCGCGATCCATCCGCGGCCGCGTGAGGTGAACCTGCACCGCTTCTTCTGGCGTGAACTCACCCTCATCGGGGCCCGGTTGTATGACCGCTCCGATTTCGAGAAGGCGGTCGCCCTGGTCGCCGACGGCACCGTCCCGGCCGACCGGCTGATCAGCAAGGTCGTGCCGCTCACCCAGGCACCGGCCGCCTTCGAGGCCCTGGAGGGCGGCGGCGACGTGATGAAGATCCTCGTGGACTGCACCGACGACACCCAGGAGACCGCGGTATGAGCGCCTTCGACCTCACCGGCAAGCTCGCTGTGGTCACCGGGGCCCGGCGCGGGATCGGCCGGGCCATGGCCCGCGCACTCGCCGAGGCCGGCGCCGACATCATCGGCGTCAGCGCCACCCTGGAGGCATCCGGCAGCGCGGTGGAGAAGGACATCCATGCGGCGGGCCGCAGTTTCGAGGCGGTCCGCACCGACTTCGCCGACCCCGCCGCGGTACGGGCGCTGGGCGCGGACCTGGCCGGGCGGGAACGCCCGGTGGACATCCTGGTCAACAACGCGGGCACGATCCGCCGCGCCCCGGCCGCCGACCACACGGACGCGGACTGGGATTTGGTGCTCCAGGTCAACCTGAACGCGCAGTTCGCGCTGACCCGCGCGGTCGGCGCGGCGATGGTCGCCCGCGGTCGGGGGAAAATCATCTTCACGGCGTCGCTGCTCAGTTTCCAGGGTGGCATCACGGTGCCCGGCTACACCGCCGCCAAGCACGGCATCGCGGGCCTGACCAAGGCGCTGGCCAACGAGTGGGCCCCGCACGGGGTGAACGTCAACGCCATCGCGCCGGGCTACATCGCCACCGACAACACCCAGGCCCTACAGGACGACCCCGACCGCAGCAGGGCCATCCTGGAGCGCATCCCGGCCGGCCGCTGGGGCACCGCCGAGGACCTCGCGGGAGCCACCGTCTTCCTCGCCTCCGAGGCCGCCGCCTACGTCCACGGTGTGGTGCTGCCCGTGGACGGCGGATGGCTGGGCCGATGAACGGCGACCTCACCGACATGCTCGCCGAGACGCGGATCGTGCCGGTGCTGACCGTACCGTCCACCGCGAGCGCCGGCCCCCTGGCCGAGGCGCTCGCGGCGGGCGGCGCCCGCTGCGCGGAGGTCACTCTCCGCACCCCGGACGCCGAGCAGGTGCTCAAGGCGATGGCCGCCCACGGCGGCCTCACGGTCGGTGCCGGCACGGTCCTCACGGCCGAGCAGGCGGAGCGGGCCGTGGCGGCCGGGGCCCGCTTCGTCGTCTCGCCCGGCTTCGACGACGAAGTCGTCGCCCGATGCCGGGAGCTGGGGGCGCCCGTGATCCCCGGCATCGCCACCGCCACCGAGTTGATGCGCGCCCTGAAGGCGGGCCTGGACACCGTCAAGCTCTTCCCCGCCGAACCGCTCGGCGGCCTGCGGACCCTGCGGGCGCTGGCGGCCCCGTTTCCCGGGGTGCGGTTCGTGCCGACCGGCGGGATCGACGCCTCCCGGATGGCCGCCTACCTCGCCGACCCGGCGGTCCTCGCCGTCGGCGGCAGCTGGATGGCCACCCCCGACCACCTCAGCCGCGGCGACTACGCGGAGATCCGCCGGCTGACCGCCGACGCGGCCGAAAGGAGCAGGACGTGAGCGACGTGGTGGCTCTCGGCGAGGTCATGCTGCGCCTCGACCCCGGGGAGGGACGCATCCGCACCGCCCGCACCTTCCAGGTCTGGGAAGGCGGCGGCGAGTACAACGTCGTCCGCGGCCTGCGCCGCTGCTTCGGCCTGCGCACCGCCGTCGTCACCGCGCTCGCCGACAATGCGGTGGGCCGGCTGGTGGAGGACCTGATCCTGCAGGGCGGCGTCGACACCTCGCTGATCCGCTGGGTGCCCGACGACGGCATCGGCCGCAGTGCCCGCAACGGCCTCAACTTCGTCGAACGCGGCTACGGCATCCGCGGCGCGCTCGGCGTCAGCGACCGCGCCCACACCGCCGTCTCTCAACTGCGCAAGGGCGACATCGACTGGGATGCGGTGTTCTCGACGGGGGTGCGCTGGTTCCACACCGGCGGCATCTTCGCGGGTCTGTCCGACACCACGCTCGACGTCGCCGACGAAGCCATGGCGGCCGCCCGCCGGCACGGCGTCACCGTCTCCTACGACCCCAACTACCGCCCCAGCCTCTGGACCGGCCGCGGCGGAGCCGAACGGGCCCGCGAGACCGACCTGCGCCTGGCCCGGCATGCCGATGTCGTGGTCGGCGCCCTCGGCCTCGCGGGCGAACATCCGGGCGCCGTGAGGTTCGCCGCCGACCAGGTGCCGGACGCCCTCGCCGTAGTGGCCGACCTGCTGCCCGGCGCCCAGGTGCTCGCGACCACCCTGCGCGAGGTGCCCTCGGCGGGCGTGAACGACTGGTCCTCGGCGGCCTGGTCCGCCGAAACGGGCTTCGTCACCGGCCCGCGGATGCCCGGCCTGCACGTCCTGGACCGCATCGGCTCCGGCGACGCCTTCGCCGCCGGACTGATCCACGGCCTGCTCACCGGCGCCTGCCTCGAGCAGGCCTTGGCCTACGGCACCGCGCACGGCGCCCTGGTCATGACCACACCCGGCGATGTCTCGATGGCCACCCTGGCGGAGGTCGAGGCGCTCATCGCCGGCGGCTCGGCCCACGTCAGACGCTGAACAACCCTCTCAGGAGCATCTCTTGCACCGCCGGAAGATCCCTCACACCCCCGTCGAGCTCACCGACCTCGGCTTCGGCGCCTCGGTGATCGGCAACCTCTACCGCGTCACCCCGGCCGACGACGCGACGGCCGCCGTCAACACGGCCTGGGACGCCGGCATCCGCTACTTCGACACCGCACCGCACTACGGCCTCGGCCTCTCCGAACGCCGCCTCGGCGCCGCCCTGCGCGACCGCCCCCGCGAGGAGTACGTCATCTCCTCCAAGGTGGGCCGCCTCCTGGTCCCCAACGAACATCCGCGCGGCGTCGACACGGAGGGCTTCGTCGTACGGGACGACCTGCGCCGGCAATGGGACTTCAGCCGCGACGGCGTCCTGCGCTCCATCGAGGACACCTTGGAACGCACCGGCCTGGACCGCCTCGACATCGTCTACCTCCACGACCCCGACGACCACTGGCACCAGGCCGCCGACGAAGCCATGCCCACCCTCGCCGAACTGCGCGACCAGGGCGTGATCGCAGCGATCGGCGCCGGCATGAACCAGTCCGCCCTGCTCGCCCGCTTCCTGCGCGAGACCGCCGCCGACGTGGTCATGCTCGCCGGACGCTACACACTCCTGGACCAGTCCGCCCTCGACGACGTCCTGCCCGCCGCCCAGGCCCACGGCAAGAGCGTCGTCGCGGTCGGCGTCTTCAACTCCGGCCTGCTCTCCCAGGACCGCCCCGCCGAGGGCATGAAATACGACTACCAGGACGCCCCGACCGACCTGGTCGCGCGCGCCCAGGCGATCGCCCAGGTCTGCGAGGCACACGGCACCACCCTGCCCGCCGCCGCGATCGCCTTCCCCCACACGCATCCCAGTATCATCAACGTCACCCTCGGCATGCGGACTGCGAAACAGGTCGGACGAAACGTGCAACTCCATGATCAGCGCGTCCCGGACGCCCTCTGGGACGAACTCCGCACTCAGGGGCTGATCAGGTCGGACGTGCTCGCGGGGCGCGATGGCGGGAGGGATGCGCAGTGTCGCTGACGGACAAGGCCATCGAGCAGATCCGGGAACTGATCCGCACCGGCGCGCTGCCGCCGGGGTCGAAGCTCCCGCCGGAGCCGGACCTGGCCGCCCAGCTGGGGCTGTCCCGCAACCTCGCCCGCGAAGCGGTCAAGGCACTGGCCGTCGCCCGCGTCCTGGAGGTCCGGCGCGGCGACGGCACGTACGTGACCAGCCTGCAGCCGAGCCTGCTCCTGGAGGGGCTCGGCGGCGCGGTGGAACTGCTGCAGGGAGACTCGGTCGCCCTCCAGGACCTCATGGAGGTACGGCGGCTCCTTGAACCGCTCGCCACGGCACTTGCCGCCACCCGGATCTCCGACGACCAACTGGCCGAAGTCAAGCGGCACTTGGACGCGATGCGGGACGCCCGCGACGACGTCGAGCAGCTCAACGCCCACGACGCCGCCTTCCACCGCGCCGTCGTCTCCGCCACGGGCAACGAGACCCTCCTGACCCTCCTGGAAGGGATCTCCGGCCGCACCCTGCGCGCCCGCATATGGCGCGGGCTGGTCGACGACAAGGCCGCGGGCCGCACCCTCGCCGAGCACGAAGCGATCTTCAACGCCCTGTTCACCCGCGACGCCGCCCTCAGCCAGGCCGCCGCACTGCTGCACGTGAGCAACACCGAGCAGTGGCTGCGGGAACATCTACGCTCGAGCGAATCCCTCCGGAAGATCCCCTAGACCGTCTCGACCTTCAGTTGAGTACAAGTCACTCTGCGGATGGGCGGCTACGTGACTCCATCGTCGATGCCATTAGTCGCCTTATTGGCGATGGCACTTCGAGTGAGCGAGGGCGATGGAGTGCCGTAAAGGAAGATTTTGCCGCAATCCGCGGCAGGTGCGGTACGGGTGTGGTGCTGCCTCGTGAAAAATGAGTACGACTCATGCCGTACTGGGGTATGATGCCGCTGGCTGCGCAGCGAACGAACGCGGTCTCGGTAGTCACCCTGGAGGCAGAATCGATGAACGACACGCCCGTGACCGGAGCGGCCTTGCCGGAGCAGGCCGCCCCTGCCGCGCCACCGGCGGCGAACGGTGCGGGCGAACAGCGCGACTACCGCCCCGGTTACGAGATCGTGGCGGAGCAGATCCTCGAGTTCATCGCCGAATCGCGCCTGGAGGCGGGCGACCGGCTCCCCACCGAGAACGACCTGGCCCAGACGCTGAACACCAGCAGGGCGGTGGTGCGGGAGGCCGTGAAGATCCTCTCCGCGCTGGGCCGGGTGCGGGCCCACAAGGGGCGCGGGCTGTTCGTCGCGGACGACGAGGGGATGCTCCTCACCAGCCGGTGGGGAGGGTTCTTCCGTCCCGTCGACCTCGACCACGTCCTCATGCTGTTCGAGTTCCGCAGGGTCCAGGAGATGTCCGCGAGCAGTCTGGCGGCCACCCGTGCCACGCCGGCCGAACTGCGCACCATCGAGATCGCCATGCAACAGTGCCGCCACGGGTTCGAGCACGATCAGGTGGACGTCTTCAACCAGGGCGACGACGACTTCCACGGGGCCGTCGCGGCCGCGTCGCACAACACGTTCCTGGTCAGTGCCGTGCGTGACGCGCGGCGTCTGCAGCGGCAGTCCAGCGCCCTCGGTATCCACGACACCTTCAGCACGGGCACCCGGCTCGCGGTCGAGGAGCACGAGGCGATCTATCGGGCCATCCGCGACGGCCGTCCCGACGAGGCGGCCGAGGCCACGGCGGTCCACCTCGACCGGACGCTGGAGGACTACCGGCGGGAGATCCAGCGGCGCCTGTTCGGGTGACCGGCGGGGCCAAGCCGGTCCGCTCCCGGTCCGGATCTGCAGGTCCGGCTGTCGTTCCTGGGCTGAGTGTCGCGGCACGGAAAGCCCGGACAGTATGCCCCGTGCTAACGTTGCGCTTTTGCTGTGTCGCTGTGTCGGCGCTCCGTTGAGTGTCTGTGGTCGGCGGCCGCGTCCCTGCCGCGCCTTCCTCGGTACGGTCCCTTCGGAGGAAGGCTCTCTGTGAGCGAATCAACACGTGTCGGTGCCCGGCAGCAGGATGCTGTGTCCGAGGCGTCGGGCGCCACTTCGGCGGTTCCCACGGCCGCGTCCTTCGCCCAGTTGGGGTTGTCGGCCGAGGTTCTGCGGGCGCTCGACGAGCAGGGCGTGACCGTGCCCTTCCCCATCCAGGCGGCGGCGCTGCCGAATGCGCTCGCGGGACGGGACGTCCTGGGCCGGGGCCGCACAGGATCCGGCAAGACGCTCGCCTTCGGTCTGGGGATGCTCGCCCGGACGGCCGGGCGGCGCGCGCAGCCGAAAGAGCCGCTGGCGCTCGTTCTGGTGCCCACCAGGGAACTGGCCCAGCAGGTCGGTGAGGCGCTCACCCCGTACGCGGAGGCGCTGCGGCTGCGGCTCGCGACCGTGGTGGGCGGCGTGTCCATCGGACGGCAGGCCGCCATGCTGCGGGACGGCGCCGAGATCGTCGTCGCCACGCCCGGTCGGCTGCACGACCTCATCGAGCGCAAGGACTGCCGAGTGGGACGGGTGCGCATCGCGGTCCTGGACGAAGCCGACCAGATGTGTGACATGGGGTTCCTGCCGCAGGTCACCGGCATCCTGGACCAGGTGCGTCCCGACGGGCAGCGGATGCTGTTCTCCGCCACCCTCGACGGCGACGTCGACCAGCTGGTGCAGCGCTACCTGCGCGACCCCGCCGTGCACGCGGTGGACCCCTCGTCCAGCGCCGTCTCCGCGATCGAGCACCATGTCTTCGTCGTGCACGGCCCGGACCGATACGCCGTGACCACGGAAATCGCCGCCCGGGACGGCCGCGTCCTGTTGTTCCTGGACACCAAGCACGGCGTCGATCAGCTCACGCGGCATCTGCGGGCCAGCGGCGTGGCCGCCGCCGCCCTGCACAGCGGGAAGTCCCAGCCGCAGCGCACCCGGACCCTGTCCCAGTTCAAGAACGGGCAGGTCACCGCGCTGGTATCGACGAACGTCGCCGCGCGCGGCCTGCACGTCGACGACCTCGACCTCGTGGTCAACGTCGACCCGGCGACCGACCCGAAGGACTATCTGCACCGGGCGGGCCGCACGGCCCGGGCCGGACGCTCCGGCACCGTCGTGACACTCGTCCTTTCGGGACAGCGCCGCGAGACGAGCCAGGTCATGGCGGACGCCGACGTCGCCCCCAAAATCACCAAGGTGCGGTCCGGCGAGGCGGAGCTGAGCCGGATCACCGGCGCCAAGGCCCCCTCCGGAAAGCCTCTCGACGGCGGGCCGGCCGTACCGCGCCCCAAGAACCACAACATCCCGTTCGGTGGCCTGGGCAGCACCAAGGACGCCAAGAGCGGTTCCGGGGGCAGGTCGTCGTCCCGCAAGAGCAGCGAGGCCCGCAAGCTCGCCGAGGCCCGTAAGGCGGCCCGGGTGCGGCGCGGCGGCTGAGTTGGGCTTCGCGAGCGGCCGGCATCCACCCCGTCGAGTGAAGCTGGGCGCGGGCGGCCGGTTCGACGGCAGTGACCTGGCCGATCGGGGCCCGGTCAAGCGGTTGCCGGGAGCGGTGCGGGAACGCCTGCCCGAGCAGCCGACCCGCCGCACCAAGGCACTCCCCGGTGCGACATACTCTCCCGATGGGTTCACGCACTTCCCCGATCAGCCAGCCGATCACGATACGGAGGGCTGTCGCGCGGGATGCCAAACGGCTCACACGGCTCGTGCGTGGCTCAGGCGCCTACGAGGGCAAGTACGCAGCCGCAGTCGCGGGCTACCGGGTCGGTCCTGATTACATCGAGGCCCACCGCACTTTTGTGGCCGTCGGCGCCGACGAGCAGGGAGGCCGGGTCCTCGGGTTCTACTCGCTCGTCCTCGATCCACCGGAGCTCGACCTGCTGTTCGTCGCCGACGAAGCGCAAGGACGGGGTATCGGACGGCTGCTCGTGGCGCACATGCAGTCCGAGGCCCGTGCGGCCGGGCTCGACCGTCTCAAGGTCGTGTCGCATGGTCCCGCGGAGGACTTCTACCACCGTGTCGGTGCGGTGCGGACCGGGACCGTGTTCGCGAACCCGCCCGCCGTGCCGTGGGACCGTCCCGAATTCGAGTTCCGCATTCCTTCGGAGTGACGCGGTGTGCCGGTCCGCAGGGCACCGGCCTCGCCCGCATGGTGACCGCATGCAGGACCCGGTGGTCGCCCGCGGCGGCCACGCGAGCTTTGGCGGAGCCGGTTGCCGTCGTATGCTCTGCACCGCTTACTCTTACAACTTGTAGTAACGGCGAGTGCATCAGTGGGCCCCAGGCCAGGCCCTTTGCCTGTCATGGCGGGGCCGGTCGGCTTCGCAGCGGCGGGTGGGTCTGTGCCTGGCTGAGGAGTGGCGAGGATGAGTGAACACCGGCGCCGACCGTCGGGGAGGACCGGGCCGTCCGGCTCGGACGGTGTACCGTACGGCGGCCGTGCCGAGGCGCGCAGGGCTGCCCGGGCGGGAGGCGGGCGGGGCCGCCGAGCGGCGGACAGGCCCCGTACAGCTGCCGGGCGTTCCGGACGGGCAGCCGCGCGGCGCACGAATGCGGCGACTTCCGGCCGCCGCCTCATCGACTACCCACGTGCGGGCAAGCGGGGCGTGCGGCGGTGGCTGCCCTCGTGGAAGCAGGTGCTCGGCACCTTCCTGCTCTTCTTCGGGGGCTTGCTGGGCCTGTTCTCGTACGCCTACGCCACGACGACGATTCCGAGCGCGAATCCCAGCACCCAGCAGCAGAGCAACACCTACTACTGGTCCGACGGCTCGGTGATGGCCACGCAAGGCTCGACCAACCGGCAGAACGTCGACCTGGCCCAGGTGCCCAAGGCGGTGCAGTGGGACTTTCTGGCCGCGGAGAACGCCACCTTCTACTCCGACCCCGGCATCGACACGCAGGGCATGCTGCGCGCCGTCTACCACATGGCCATGGGCGGCGAGGTGCAGTCGGGGTCCACCATCACCCAGCAGTTCGTGAAGAACACCTACCTCGACCAGAGCCAGTCGGTCACCCGCAAGTTGAGGGAGATCATGATCTCCCTCAAGATCGGCGGCCAGATGTCCAAGCAGCAGATCCTGCAGGGCTATCTCAACAGCTGCTACTACGGGCGGGGCGCTTACGGTATTGAGGCCGCGGCCAACACCTACTATCACGTCCACGCCTCCCAACTCGCCGTCAGCCAGGGCGCGTTCCTCACCGCCACGGTCAACGAGCCGAGCGTGATGATGCTCGCCGACACCGACCCGCAGGCCAAGGCCCAAGCCACGGCGCGCTGGACGTACGTCCTGCAGCGCATGGCCAAGATCCACAAGATCACCGATGCGCAGGAACGGCAGTACCTGGCCGCCGGATTCCCCACGCCCAAGCCCTACACGCCGTCGGCGGGGATGTCAGGGCAGACCGGCTACCTGGTGCAGACGGCGCAGAAGTACGTCGAGGCCCATACGTCCCTCACCGACCAGCAACTCGGTCACGGCGGCTACCAGATCTACACCACCTTCGACAAGAAGAAGGTCAAGGCGTTGGCGGCGTCGGTCGCGGCGATGCAGAAGAAGCACCTCGACCCCAAGCACCGCTCGGCCGACAAGGACGTCCAGGTCGGTGCGGCGTCGGTCGACCCGTCGAGCGGTGCGGTCGTGGCGCTGTACGGCGGAGCGGGCTGGAACAAGGGCCACTGGACCGACAATGCCGACGCCAAGGGGGTACCGGTCGGCTCCACCTTCAAGCCGTTCGACCTGGCCGCCGCCCTTGACCACGGCGCCGTACTCTCCCCGGGCCACTCGCCTTCACCGATCACCCCGGACTCCAAGTTCAACGGCGACGACGGCATCACCATCAAGAACCAGCAGGGCCAGGAAATGCCGAACCCGGGCGACCCGACGGGGCTCCTGCACCAGCGCAACGACGTTTCCACGAAGTGGGGTTACATCACCCTGCGCAAGGCCATGGAGCAGTCGGTCAACACCCCGTACGTCCAGCTCGGCGAGTACGTCGGCTACGACAACGTGGAGAACGAAGCCCTCAAGGCGGGCCTGCTGCGCGGCAGTCTGCAGTACGACACCCCCGGCTTCTACATCGGCACCTCCACCCCCTCGGCGATCCGCATGGCCGACGCGTACGCCACCTTCGACGACGGCGGTGTCCAGCACGAGCCGTACTCGGTGACCAAGGTCATCGCCGACGGCCGGCAGCTGCCCGGCTTCGAGGCGCCCCAGGGGACGACGGCCATGCCCGCCTCGACCGCCGCCACCGTCACCGACGTGCTGCAGGACGTGGTCGAACACGGCACGGGCACCAACGCCCAGGCCCTGGGTCGCCCGGCGGCCGGCAAGACCGGCACCACCGACGACTACAAGTCTGCCTGGTTCATCGGCTACACCCCGCAACTGGTCACGGCGGTCAGCATGTTCAAGGAGGATCCGAAGAACGCCGGTCTGCAGTCGATGCAGGGCGTCGGCGGCTACTCCAAGGTCTTCGGCGCCGACATGCCCACCGAGATCTGGACCGGCTACATGACCGCCGCCCTGAACGGCCTGCCCGTCCAGCAGTTCCCGCCCGCACCCCAACTCGGCCAGGGCAGCGACGAATACGGCGCCCCCTCGCCGGCCCCCTCCGTCACCGCGAGCACGCCGTCGGCCACCCCGACCGCACCGAGCCCCACCGCCGGACCATGCCACGGGCGGAAGAAGGACTGCCCCAGCCCGACCCCGACCGACACAAACGGAACCACCACCGGCGGCGGCTCGACCGGCGGTGCGGGCGACGGCGGGCTGATCGGCGGCGCTGTCGGCGGCAGCACCTCACCCACCCCGGCCCCCACGCCAAGCCCCACCGGCCGCGGCCGGCATCCGTAACCCACGAGACGCCGCCACAGTTCCTGTGTCGGGTTGCCTGGAGCGCAACGACGCCTCCAGGCAACCGGCTTCAGGCTCTAGAAGAACCCGAGTTTCTTCGGGCTGTAGGAAACCAGGAGGTTCTTGGTCTGCTGGTAGTGCTCCAGCATCATCTTGTGCGTCTCGCGCCCGATCCCGGACTGCTTGTAGCCGCCGAACGCCGCGTGCGCCGGATAGGCGTGGTAGCAGTTCGTCCAGACGCGGCCCGCCTGGATCGCCCGGCCCGCCCGGTACGCGGTGTTGATGTCCCGTGTCCACACGCCCGCACCGAGGCCGTACAGCGTGTCGTTGGCGATCTTGATGGCGTCGTCGAAGTCGTCGAAGGACGTCACGGAGACCACCGGGCCGAAGATCTCCTCCTGGAAGATCCGCATGCGGTTGTCGCCCTCGAAGATGGTGGGCTGGACGTAGTAACCGCCCTTCAACTCGCCATCGTGTTCGATGCGTTCACCGCCGGTGAGGACCCGGGCGCCTTCCTGGCGGCCGATGTCGAGGTAGGAGAGGATCTTCTCCAGCTGGTCGTTGGAGGCCTGGGCGCCGATCATCGTGTCGGTGTCGAGGGGGTGCCCGGGCTTGATCA
Organism: Streptomyces sp. NPDC049541; assembly: GCF_044465725.1. Lineage (NCBI taxonomy): Bacteria > Bacillati > Actinomycetota > Actinomycetes > Kitasatosporales > Streptomycetaceae > Streptomyces > Streptomyces sp. NPDC049541. The sequence goes on from NZ_JBITLY010000002.1 coordinate 342,421, forward strand.
GTTCGGTGCGGGCGACCGCGGCCTCGAGGAACTCGGCGTAGTTGCCGCGCTGCACGAGCGCCCGGGACGGGCAGGTGCACACCTCGCCCTGGTTGAGCGCGAACATGGTGAAGCCCTCGAGGGCCTTGTCGCGGAAGTCGTCGTTGTGCGCCCAGACGTCGTCGAAGAAGATGTTGGGCGACTTGCCGCCGAGCTCCAGGGTGACCGGCTTGATGTTCTCCGAGGCGTACTGCATGATCAGCCGCCCGGTCGTGGTCTCACCGGTGAACGCCACTTTCGCCACCCGCGGGCTGGACGCGAGCGGTTTGCCCGCCTCCACACCGAATCCGTTGACGATGTTGACGACACCCGGCGGTAGTAGGTCGGCGATCAGGCTCATCCAGTAGTGGATGGAGGCCGGGGTCTGCTCGGCGGGCTTGATGACGACCGCGTTGCCCGCGGCGAGGGCCGGGGCGAGCTTCCACACCGCCATCAGGATCGGGAAGTTCCAGGGGATGATCTGCGCGACGACGCCGAGCGGCTCGTGGAAGTGGTACGCCACGGTGTCGTCGTCGACCTCGCCGAGCGAGCCCTCCTGCGCACGGATCGCGCCCGCGAAGTAGCGGAAGTGGTCGATGGCGAGGGGGATGTCGGCGGCCAGCGTCTCACGCACCGGCTTGCCGTTCTCCCAGCTCTCGGCGACCGCGAGCTTCTCGAGGTTCGCCTCCATCCGGTCGGCGATCCTCAGCAGGACGGCGGAGCGCTCGGTCACCGACGTGCGGCCCCACCCGGGGGCGGCCGCGTGCGCCGCGTCCAGCGCCCGCTCCACGTCCTCCGCCGTGCCGCGAGCGATCTCCGTGAACGGCTGACCGTTCACCGGCGACGGGTTCTCGAAGTACTGTCCGCGGGCCGGCGGCACGTACTCGCCCCCGATGAAGTGGTCGTAGCGCGCCTGGTAGGAGACGATCGCGCCCTCGGTGCCGGGCGCCGTGTAACGGGTCATGCTGCTCTGCCTCCCTCGAAGCGCTGCCCGCCATTGGGCAGCTCCGTCAGGAGGCTAGGGACGACGACGTTGCAACTACGTTGCCGCGAGCGCCCCGAGGATCCGAGCGTGGGGTACGCCGGAACGGCTCCCCGGCAGCCGATGGCCCTGTGCCAGGCGACCGGTGCGGTCGGCTCGCCCTTGAGCGTGTTTTGGGGGCTGGGGTGGCTGCTGGGTGCGGGGGGCAATGTCGTGCGGCTGTAGGGCTGCGGCGGTGTGGGGCCCTGGCGGCCGGTGGTTGCGGGCAGGGTGGCCGGTGTGTCTGGCTCGTCCTTGAGCGTGTTTGCCGGGCTTGGGTCGCTGCTGGGCACGGGGGGAGTGTCGTACGGCGGCAGGGCTACGTCCTCGTGGTGCCCTGGCGGTCGGCCGGGTGGCCGGTGTGGCCGGCTGGTCCTTGAGGGTGCTTGGGGGGTGGATGGCTGCTGGGTGCGGGGGTCAGTGTCGTGCGGCGGCAGGGCTACCTCGGCATGGTGCCCCGGCGACCGATGGTTGCCGGCCAGGTGCCCGGGGCGGTCAACTCGTCCTCCAGTGCGGTCAGTCGGGCCCGGACCGGCGCTGTCGGCCGGAGCGCGGCGAGTGCCCGCCACACGTCGAGGTCGTCCTCGCCCCACGGCGCATGCGCCCAGTCGGCCAGCAGGTCGGGGTCGCGGCGGGCGATCAGTGCCGTACGCAGGGCGTCGGCGAGTCGGTGCCTGAGCCGTACCACCGCAGGGGCCTGGGAGCCGGGCAGCAGCGGACCCGCGTACGCCGTCGCGGCCGCCGTGACCGCTCCGGTCTCCAGCCGCCGCTCGACGACGGCCACGTCGCACTCGACGGGCACGGTCAGCCGGTACGGCCGCGAGGCCAGCAGCCCCGGACTCAGCACCCTGCGCAGCCGTGCCAGTTCGGCGCGCAGCGTCACCGGCGTCACCGACTCGTCCTCGTACAACGCGCACAGCAGTTCGTCGCCGGTCAGCCCCTCCGGGTGACGGGCCAGCAGGACGAGGATCTCGCTGTGCCGGCGGCTGAGCCTGATCCTGCGCCCGCCGGTGAGAAGCTGCGCCTCGTCCCGGCCCAGTGCCGTCAGCTCCGGCGTGTCGGCGGCGGGCCGCTCCGGGGTGAGCAGCGCCAGCTGTGACTCGGCGGCGCGCGCAACCGCCTGCACGAAGCCCAGGCTGTGCGGATGCGCGAGACCGTCACCGCCGGTGATGTCCACGGCGCCGAGCACCCGCCCGGTGCGCGGATCGTGCACCGGCGCGGCCGCGCACGTCCACGGCTGCACCCGCCGGATGAAGTGCTCGGCCGCGAAGACCTGCACCGGCCGGTCGACGGCGACCGCCGTCCCCGGAGCGTTGGTGCCCATCGCCGTCTCCGCCCAGCGGGCACCCGGCACGAAGTTCATCCGCCCAGCCTTCCGCCGGGTGGCCGGATGACCCTCGACCCACAGCAGCCTGCCGTTGGCGTCGCACACCGCGAGCAGATGCTCCCCGTCGGCCGCGAACGTCCCCATCAGCTCACGGAACAGCGGCATCACCCGAGCCAGCGGATGCTCGGCCCGGTAGGCGCCGAGGTCTCCGTCCACCAGCTCCACGCTCGCCGTGCCGTCGGGCCCCACACCGGCCCGGGCGGAGCGCCGCCACGACTCGGCCACCACCGAACGCACCGGACGCGTCACCGTGCCCGCCTCGGTGAACGTCTCGTGCGCGCGACGCAGCATCCGCGCGTGCTCGGCAGGGTCGGCCCCCGGCTCCAGGGCCACCCACGGATCGGTCAACTCGGCCTCCCCGAGAGGTGATGCGGCTGAGGACATCGTCACTCCCGGTGCGCGCGCCGACAACCGTTACGACCAGGCCACCCGTATGACGACCCGCCCACCAGGTCAACGGCCCACCGGGCCCAGCCGTCCCCGCCGTAGTCAGCCGACGGCGACGAGCTTCATGTAGCGTCTCCAGTCCCAGTGGCGTCCGGGGTCGGTGTGGTCCGTCCCCGGCACCTCGTAGTGTCCGATGATGTGGTCCCGGTCCTTCGGGATGCCGTACTTGGTGCAGATCGCCGCGGTGAGTCTGGCCGACTGTTCGTACAGGGCGTCGGTGAAATATGCGGGCCGGTCCACCCAGCCCTCGTGTTCGATGCCGATGCTGCGCGTGTTGTAGTCCCAGTCGCCCGCGTGCCAGGCGATGTCGGCCTCCCGCACGCACTGCGCCACATGCCCGTCCGCCGAGCGCACCAGGTAGTGCGCGGTCACCTTCTTCTCCGGGTTCTGGAAGATGGCGAGCGTCTTGCCGTACGTCTCCTGAGTGACATGGATGATCACACAGTCGAGGGGATAGGACACGGGACGGTCCGAGGCCGTGTAGTTGGACCTGCTCGCCGGCTGCCACTCCGCGCCCGGATAGTCGACGGCCTGGTCCTGCGCCCCGGCCCGCGCGTCGGGAAGTAACGCGTACGGGACGGCGGCCAGGGCGGCGCCCTTCAGGAACCACCTTCTGGAAGTGTTCGGTTCTGCCCTTTCCATGGAGCCGTGCCTTTCGGTCAGTGGGGGAGGCTCAGCCCCGCACAGTCGTCGCGATCTCGCGCAGCTGCGCGTGCACGCCGCGATGAGTCTCGCGCGCGGGCAGCCACTGTTTGCGGATCTTGGCCACGCAGGTGTAGTTGGTGTCGCACACATTGGCCAGCGGCGACTCGACCGCCTGGGTCGCGAACTGGTAGGCGTCCAGCTCACTGAAGCCGTAGTCGCGCACCAGCCACTGCACCAGGTCGAGCTGTGATATCCGGAACGCGTCCTCCAGCGGGCGTGCCGAGCCCGTCGAGATGATGTGCGTGTCCGACTCGATGCGCGGCCAGGGCGTGGCGAGCCCCTTGAGCAGTTCCACGATCACCACGGTGTTCATCGCACACTCGACGGCGACCCCGCAGGTCTCGCCCTCGCCCTGCCGGGCATGCCCGTCGCCGAGGCTGAGCAGCGCGCCCTCCACATTCACCCCGAGGTAGCAGGTGACGCCGGCTCTCATCTCGGGCGTGTCCATGTTGCCGCCGTGCGCGTCGGGCACCAGGGCCGAACGGACCTCGAGGTTGGCGGGGGCCACGCCCACGGTGCCGTGCATCGGGTCCATGGGCAGCTCGGCCTCGATGTCACTGTCGTGCGCCCGGAACAGCGCCGTGCGGCGGGCGCGGTCGAGCTGCCAGATCCACACCGCCTCGGGCAGCGGCGGCTGGAGTGTGGCCGTGGTGTGCGTGGAGGTGAGCGCGCCGAACAGCGGGACCGTGGTGGACGCGGCCCAGTCGCGGGCCGGTTCGACGGACACGAAGTGCACGGCGATGGTGTCGCCCGGTTGGGCGCCCTCGACGTAGAACGGCCCGGTCTGCGGATTGAGGAAGGGGAACTCGCAGACCTCGGACACCAGGTCCTTCTCTGAGCGCACCCGCCCGGCGAAGCAGTCCTCGGTGTACAGGTCGAGGACGGTGCCGGGCGCGATGCGCGCCACGGGCGGTGCGCCGCCGAACGTCCAGGCGTACTCGCCCGGCTCGGGCCGGACGGTCAGGATGCGGGGGTCGCTCATTGTCGTGCTGCTCCGTTCTGCGCAGGATCGGTGGGGGAGGGGTCATCGAGGTGGACGCGGGCGGTCTCGGACATCCGCTCGGGATGGCGACGCATCAGCACCAGCAGCACCACGATGCCGGCAGCCATCCACACGGCGACGATCGGTCCGGCGTAGGACACCGGTGCGGTCAGCTCGGTGACGAAGTCGAAGGCAGGCAGGCCCGCCGCGGTCAGCAGCGCGGGCACGAACGCCACAATGCCGAGCAGCGGCAGCAGGAGATGCCGTACCGGTTTGAGCAACTCCCGTCTGCGGCGCAGGAAATAGCCTGCGCAGGCGAGGTTGACGACGATGTAGACGCCGATCACAACCGTGACGATCACCGTGGCGAGCAGCAGGAAGGCCGTCACCGGGTCGTAGCCGAAGCCGAGCCCCAGCACGGCGCCGACCGCCACCACGCTCTGCACGGCGATTCCGACGACGGGGGAGCGGTGTCTGGGGTGGAGCACGGCGAGAAGGCGGGGCAGGACGCGGATGCGGGCCAGGGCGTAGGCGGTCCGGGTGGAGACGTTGGCGCACGCGTTGGCGTTGGCGATCGTCGAGTTCACCACGGCCAGGAACACCAGCACCCAGAACGGGCCGAACGACGCCCGTGCCACACCCTCCCAGGACGCGGCGCCGGAGGCCCCGAACTTCGCGAACCGGTCCGGTCCGAAGTACACCGTCATGGCGTAGGTCGTGACCACGTAGAACAGGCCGATCCCGAGCGCCGCACCGAGCACTGCCCGGTGCATGGTGCGGCGCGGATTGCGGGTCTCCTCGGCGAGCGGCGCCGCGGCCTCGAACCCGGCGAAGGCAAGCACCGTGTACACCGACCCGGCGAAGACCCCGCTGACCCCTTGATAGCCCTCGGCCGTGTGCGAAGTGCCGAAGACCGAAAGGGTGTTGTGCGCTCCCGCCCTGCCGATCAGCCAGACGGCGAACACCAGGAAGACCAGAACCTCGAAGACACCCAGGACGGTGCCGAAGCGGGCCGAGGCACGCACCCCGAAGTACCCGGCGGCCGCGATGATCGCCGCACCTGCCAGCGCCCAGGGCCACCACAGGTCCGCCGGATACGAGGACCACTCCTGGTGCAGTGTGCCCGCCGTGGTGAAGCCGAGCTGAAGCAGCAGCAGCGGCGGCACCAGCGCTTCCACGAACACATAGCCCCAGCCGACGAGGAAGCCGACCGCCGGATGCAGTCCCTGCGCCGCATACGTCGACACCGAGCCCGCCGCCGGGAGCTCGCGCGCCAGCTCTGCCACGCAGGACGCGGTGAACAGACACGCCACCAGCGCGATCAGCACGGCCAGCGGCAGACTCCCGCCGGCGAAGGCCGCACCCGACGGAATGGACGCGGCGACGGCTGCCGCCGGCGCCATGGCCGTGATGCTCTGGAACAGCACCTCGCGCAGCCCGATCGCGTCACGTCTGAGACCTGCGTCCGCCGCCACATCCCCCGCCATGTGAATCCCCCTCAATCCACGCCGCCTTGCCCGACGCCGCCCGACCAGGCGGGAGTGCCTCGCGTGAATCACGGTACGGCGCTTGCGAGTTGGGCAGAAGAGCGCAGCGTGTTTCGGTGGACGGCGGCGCGAATGTGGAAAACCCGGCCACCCGTACGGGTGAAGCCGACGGCTGAAGCGAACTACTGCGTACGCCGCAGGCTTGCCGAAAGATGGTGCTGCAACGGCCGGCCGACCGCCGCGAGGTCGAAGGCGAAGGTGAGGGTGGCGCCGTCGGCGAGGGTGTAGCGGCGGCGGGTGGCGGTGACCTCCTTGGCGGTGGGGGTGAGTGCCACGTTGTGGGTGGAGAGGTCGACCGTGCCCTTGCCCGCCTGGCCGACGGCGATCTCCGCAATCCCCGTGGGCTGGGTGATCAGCGCCTCCACTCGTCCCTCGGGTTGGAGCCGCCACCAGCCGCTCTCCCGGGCCGCCGGACGCAGCGGCACGTCCTCGGCATCAAGGAGCCAGGCCCGGGCCTCGTAGCGGAGGAAGGGGCGCCCGTCATGGCTGAAGACGACCTCCTGACCATAGGCGAAGTCCCCGTCGAGCGTCGGGTAGCCGCCCTCGCCCCGGCCCCGCCACGTGCCCAGGAGACCGAGCACGGGCGCGAGCAGCGGGTGCGCTGCCGGCGGTGCGTCCGGCTGGTGGCTGTCGGGGTACGGGTGCTCAGCCGCGGGGTCGAACATGGTTGCGCTCCTCGGGTCGTGCCGGTGCCGGGGAAAGCCTAGGGCGGCCTCCGGGCGCTGATCCGGAACTACGACGCGGGGGCGGGGATCAGATTTGTTCGGCCGCGGCCGCGGGTGTCGGGATCGGGCTGGTTCGGCCGCCGCCGCGGGTGTCGGGATCGGGCCCGTTCAACCCACCGCCCGCGGGTGCTGGGGTCAGGCCCGTTCGGCCCGCGGCTGCGGGTGTCGGGATCGGATCCGTTCGGCCACCGCCCGCGTGGCGGGGATCGGGCCCGTTCGACCCACCGCCCGCTGGGTGCTGGGGTCAGGCCCGTTCGGCCCGCCGCCGCGGGTGCCGGGATCGGGCCCGTTCAACTCACCGCCCGCTGGGTGCTGAGGTCAGGCCCGTTCGGCCCGCCGCCGCGGGTGCTGGGGTCAGGCCCGTTCATCCCACCGCCGCGGGAGTCGGTATCGGATCCGTTCGGCCCGCGGCTGCGGGTGTCGGTATTGGATCCGTTCGGCCACCGCCCGCGTGGCGGGGATCAGGCCCGTTCGGCCCGCCGCCGCGGGTGCCGGGATCAGGCCCGTTCGGCCACCGCCGCAGGGTCGTCCAGTACCGCCCGCACCACCGAGTGGGCCGCCCCGAGTAGTGGCCCCTCGGGGCCCAGCCGCGACACGGACACCGGACAGGCCGGGCCCGCGGTGCGCCGGTCCAACTCGGCCTCCAGCGAGGGCAGGAGCCACGGCGCGAGCCCGGCCAGGGCGCCGCCCAGCACCACGCTCTCGGGGTCCAGCAGATTGACCGCCCCGGTCAGCGCGATACCGAGCGCCCGACCCGCGTCGCACAGCGCACCCCGTACGGCCTCGTCGCCGTCGGCGGCCCGGCCCGCCAGCAGCCCGACACGGTCCTCGCCCGGCTCCAGGCCCGCCGCACGCAGCACCGCCTCCTCACCGGCGTACTGCTCCAGACAGCCCCGCCCGCCGCACGCGCACGCGGGCCCCTCCGGCTGCACCGGCACATGTCCCAACTCGCCCGCGAAACCACGTGTTCCCCGCAGCAGCCCCCCGGCCACGACGACCGCCGCGCCGATACCGATCTCCGCCGACACATGCAGGAAGTCGTGCGGGGTGCTCTCACCGAGCCAGAGTTCGGCGAGGGCGCCGAAGTTCGCCTCGTTGTCGACGGTCAGCGGGATGTCGGCGGGCAGCAGCGCGCCGATGTCGGTGTCGTGCCAGTCCAGGTTCGGGGCGCGTACGACGGTGCGGGCGTCGCGGGCCACCAGGCCCGGCACGGCCACCGCGAGCCCTGCAGGCCACAGCCCCTCGCCGTCCGCCTCGGCGACCACCCGGCGTACCAGCCCGGTGAGTTCCTCGATCACCGGCTGGGGTGCGCGGCCGCGGTTCGCACCGTGCCGCACGGCACGCGCGCGTACCTGTCCGCGCAGGTCGACCGCGCAGACCGCGAGGTGGTCCACACCGATCTCGGCGCCGATGCCGGCGGGGCCGTGCCCGCTGACGGCGAGCGCCGAGCCGGGGCGGCCCACCCGTCCGGGCCGCTCGGGGCCCAGCTCCTCGAGCAGGCCGGTGCGTATGAGCTCGTCGACGAGGGTGGACACCGCTGCCCGGGTCAGCCCGATGCGAGAGGCCACGGCGGCACGGGAGAGCGGTCCCTCGGCGCTGACGGTGTGCATCACCCGGGCCAGATTGCGGCGGCGCATGCCCTGCTGGGTGTCGGGCAGCACCCGCCCCGGGCCGGCCGGGTGGGCCTCGTGCAGTGGTGCGGTCATGCCCCCGTCCTCAGCTGTCGGTGCTCCGCTCCAGCAGCGGGGCCGCGTCGGAGAGTACCCCGGCGATCCTCGCCAGCGTCGCCTCGTCCCGCTCCACGGCCTCAAGCACCGGGCCCGCGGCGGTGTTCCAGCGCCGGGCGACCGCGGCCGGATCCTCCCCGGTCAGCAGGCCCGCCGCCTGCGCCGCGGCGCCCAGCGCGACCAGCTCCTTGGCCTGGGGCACCTGGACCGGGCGGCCCGACAGGCGCCGTACGGTCTGCTGCCAGGCCGTGCCCCGGGCGCCGCCCCCGATCAGCAGCAGCGGGACCGATCGGTCCGCGTCCTCGTCGAGGACCAGGTCCAGCGCGCCGAGCAGGGAGTGCACGGCCCCGTCGTAGGCGGCCTGCAGGAACTGGCCGCCGGTGGTGTCGTGCCGCAGTCCGTGCAGCAGACCGGAGGCGCCGGGCAGGTTGGGGGTGCGCTCGCCGTCCAGATAGGGCAGGAGCGTGACGGCGGTGGTCGGCTCGACGGCCTCGCGGTCCAGACCCAGCAGCGCCGCCACGCGGTCCACGGCGAGCGTGCAGTTCAGGGTGCAGGCCAGCGGCAGCCAGTCGCCATGGGCGTCGGCGAAGCCCGCCACCGTGCCGGTCGGGTCGGCCGGGCGCCGCTTGGAGACCGCGTACACCGTGCCCGAGGTGCCCAGGCTGAGCACCGGGGTACCTGGACGCAGCCCGAGGCCCAGCGCCGCGGCGGCGTTGTCACCCGTGCCCGGAGCGACCAGGGTGCCCTTGGAGAACGGCAGGTCGTGGTTGTCGCGTACGGTGCCCGCCACCTCGCCGGGCCGGACCACCCGGGGCAGCAGCGCGGGGTCGAGCCCCACGTGCGCGAGGGTCTCCTCGTCGTAGGCCTCCGTCCCCGAAGCCCACCAGCCGGTGCCGGAGACATCACCGCGGTCGGTCGTGCCCTGCCCGGTCAGCCGCTCGGTGAGGTAGTCGTGGGGCAGGCGCACCGCCCTGGTCGCGCGGACCGCCTCCGGCTCGTTCTCGGCCAGCCACGCCCACTTCGTGACCGTGAAGGACGGTCCGGGCACACTTCCGGTGCGCTCCGCCCAGGCCTTCGGGCCGCCCAGCTCCTCGACCAGGCGGCGGGCCTGCGGCGCCGAGCGCACGTCGTTCCACAGCAGCGCCGGGCGGACCGGCTCGCCCCGCTCGTCCAGTGTGACCAGGCCGTGCTGCTGCCCGCCGATCGACACCGCGGCGGCCTCGTGCGCCGCGTCGCCGCACTGGTCGAGGGCCTGGCACAGGGCGTCCCACCACTGGCGCGGGTCGCTCTCGCGGCCGGCCCCGGAGGAGACGGTGTGCGGTGCCTGGCCGCTCGCCACGACCTGACCGGTGGCCGCGTCGACGACGAGCGCCTTGGTGGACTGGGTGGACGTGTCCACGCCGACGACGAGCGGACCCTCGGCTGCTGACATCGGACTCTCCCTTTTTCCGCGGCTCTGCGGCTCTGACCTGCTGATTCGAGGGTTCCCGGGCCCTGGCGACCCGGAACCTCACCCCTTCGGGGACATCTTGTCCCTTCCCAGGGATGCGTCCGCATACTAATTTGTAAACCGCCATGACGAAATAGTCGCAAGGCAACGGTCGCAAACGAGCAAGGAGCCGCGGCATGAGCTACCAGCCCACCCCCGAGGACAGGTTCACCTTCGGCCTGTGGACCGTCGGCTGGCAGGGAAGGGACCCGTTCGGCGACGCCACGCGGCGTGCCCTGGACCCGGTCGAGACGGTGCAACGCCTGAGTGAGCTCGGCGCCTACGGCGTCACCTTCCACGACGACGACCTGATCCCCTTCGGGTCCTCCGACACCGAGCGCGAGTCGCACATCAAGCGCTTCCGCCAGGCCCTCGACACGACCGGCATGACCGTGCCGATGGCCACCACCAACCTCTTCACCCACCCCGTCTTCAAGGACGGCGCGTTCACCGCGAACGACCGCGAGGTGCGCCGCTACGCCCTGCGCAAGACCATCCGCAACATCGACCTCGCGGTCGAACTCGGCGCGAAGACGTACGTCGCCTGGGGCGGCCGTGAGGGCGCCGAGTCCGGCGCCGCCAAGGACGTACGCGTCGCCCTCGACCGCATGAAGGAGGCCTTCGACCTTCTCGGCGAGTACGTCACCTCCCAGGGCTACGACCTGAAGTTCGCCATCGAGCCCAAGCCGAACGAGCCCCGCGGCGACATCCTGCTGCCCACCGTCGGCCACGCCCTCGCCTTCATCGAGCGCCTGGAGCGCCCGGAGCTGTACGGCGTCAACCCCGAGGTCGGCCACGAGCAGATGGCCGGGCTGAACTTCCCGCACGGCATCGCGCAGGCCCTGTGGGCGGGCAAGCTCTTCCACATCGACCTCAACGGCCAGTCCGGTATCAAGTACGACCAGGACCTGCGCTTCGGGGCCGGTGACCTGCGCGCCGCGTTCTGGCTGGTCGACCTCCTGGAGAGCGCCGGTTACGCGGGCCCGAAGCACTTCGACTTCAAGCCGCCGCGGACCGAGGACCTCGACGGCGTGTGGGCCTCGGCCGCCGGCTGCATGCGCAACTACCTGATCCTCAAGGAGCGCGCGGTCGCCTTCCGAGCCGACCCGGAGGTCCAGGAGGCCCTGCGTGCCTCGCGTCTGGACCAGCTCGCCCAGCCGACCGCCGCCGACGGGCTCGACGCCCTGCTCGCCGACCGCAGCGCCTTCGAGGACTTCGACGTGGAGGCGACCGCGGCGCGCGGGATGGCCTTCGAGCACCTCGACCAGCTGGCCATGGACCACCTGCTGGGGGCTCGCGGCTGAACGGCACGCGTATGCGTGCGCGTGCGTGCTTGATCCGTACACGCACGCGCGTGTGCCCGAGCGATCCCCGCGCGGAATGCCCCGGAACCGTACGGTCCACGGCATGGGGCCGTATCAACTTCCGTGCGGGGGTCGCCGCCTGCCCGATGCGCGGCGACTCTGGACGGTATGGCCACACCGCCGGTACCGCCTCGACCGCCCGGACCGCCGGGTGACGCCCCGCCACCCGGCGGCGGGTTCGGACCACCTCCCGCCTACGGCGACGGGCAGCCGCCCCCTCCGCCGCCCGGGCGACGGCGCAACCCGCTCTTCCTCCTCCTGGTCGCCCTCGCCGCGGTCGCTGCGGTGGTCGTCGTCGTCCTGATGGCCTCCGGCCACGACGACTCGCCCGACAAGAAATCACCCGACGACACCAGCGCGAGCTCCGGCCGCTCCTCGTCGCCGTCCTTGAGCATCCCGACGGAACTGCCGAGCAAACTGCCCAGCGGGCTCCCGTCGAAGCTGCCCAGCGGACTGCCGAGCAGTGTCCCGAGCGACCTCCGGTCGCTGATCCCCTCCCTGGGGGGCCTCGACCTGCCGTGACATGAGTTCCGCACGGTGAGAAGACAGCACGCGATGCCAACGGCCAAGCGGCGAAGGTAAGTTCAGGGGGTGACGGCCTACAGACTCGGCCCGGATACTGGGAACATGCAATTCGTCTTCTTCATGACCCTGCCCGGGCTCGTCGTCGTGCTGACCCTGCTGGCCTTCGTCGACCAGCTGCTGATGCGCGCGGGACGGGCCGGAGTGCTGCCGTGGCGGAACAGTGCACGTCAGGGGCAGATATCAGCGACCGGATTCGAACAACTGCATGCGAGCCTTTCCCCGGGCAAGCAGCACGAGCTGAAGGAACGGCAGTCGTCGCTGGTCATGCCGGACAACGAGGATGACGGCGCCCCGCCGAACAGGACGACGGTGGACCTGACCGCAGGGGCGGCGGTCGTACGGATGCCGCGCCCCGGGCGGTAGGAGCCCTCTGTGCCCGGCGACCCCGCCGGCGTGCTCGGTACGCCGACCGATGAGAGAAGGTCCCGGGGCATCGAGCCGTGGCCGGGCTGAGTCGGCGCGAGCGACTACAAGGCGACAACGAGCCCGCAACGAGTGAATGGCGCGGCTGCAGCCAGGCATCGCTCGCTCTCTACCATCGCAGGCAGGGGGCTTCAGACGTTCCCTGGGGCGGGGGTTGAGCATGTGGTCGACCACTTCACGTCAGGTGCTGAGGCGCTTCGTGGGCGCCGTCGCGTTCGGCGCGGCCCTGGCCGCAAGCTCGGGATGCACCGTTCCTCCCGACGCCGTCGCCGGTATCTCCGTGACCGCCGACGGCCATCTGCTGGGCGTCATGATGGTCTGCGGACATCAGATCGACGGCGCGACCCTCTCCGTGGACAGCGACGACGTCAACAAGCAGGTGACGGTGGGCTCATGGACCGCCGACCACCCCCTGGCACCGGGCCTCGCCACCTGGACCCTCGATACTCCCGCCGCCGGCTGGACCACCACCACATCCCTCGCTCCACTCACCGCCAGGACCACCTACGCGCTGTACGGCTGGACCAAGGACAACTCGTGGTCAGCGAGCAGCATCTCCTTCACCCCGGCCGACCGGGACCGGCTCACTCCGGGCCAGGTCCGCTATGCCGGCATCTCCGACAACGGCGACGAATCCGCAGTCACCGTCCCCATGGCGGACTTCAAAGCCACGGCCTGCCAGAAGATGTGACGCTGCGGCGGCCTCCGCCATGGACCTGCTCCGACCGTTCGTCATTTCGTCGGCCGGTCGGCGGGTCGGTGGCCATATCTGAGTGGTGAACGACCGACGCAGTGGGGCTGTCCGACACCTCCAACTGCCCTGGTCGCTGCACTTGCGCCGTCCATGCCAAGGCTCTATAACGTCTCCTGCAGGTATCGGCGGGGATGGCCGGAAATGGCAGTTGCCGCCGACCAGGGGGGATCCTCGGCTCCGTCGCCATCGGCATCAACGCTCGCAGACCGACGGAGACCGAACCATGACCAACGACGCATATCGTGCTGCCCTGACCCGCCTGGCCGTCGACCCGGCCTTCCGCGCGGAACTCGACGGCGACACCGGTGAGGTGGCCCGAAGACTCGGCTTGTCGCCCGTCCAGGTCGCCGAACTCCGCTCCCTCCGCGTGGAGTCCGCCACCGACGGTGGCCCGGCCGCTCTGGACCCACGGCTGTCCAAGTCGTCGCTGTTCTTCGGAAGCGCGGCGCACGCGCTGGCGCATCACGACATCAACGCTGAGCACGCGGGCCCGGTGGACCACCAGGCCGCGGTGACGCACGAGGCCTCCACGACCCACGCCGTCCCGGAGGAGCAGGTCTCCGGCGACCATGCTGCCGGTGCCCGGCTCGAGCAGGGCTACGACCTGTCAGGTCCCGCCGCGGGCCAGGAGGACGCAGCCGGCCTGGGCGCCGCCGCCACCGGCGCCCACAGCCTGCTCGGCGGCCCCCTGCTCGACCGGTCCCCGGCCGAAGCGGCCGGCGAGCTGAACCAGTTCGGCGACTTCGGCGACTTCGGCGGGTTCGGCGGGTTCGGCGAGCATGCCGGCGGCAGCGAGGGGGACTTCGGTGATTTCGGCGCCGGCGGCGACGGGGGGTTCGGTGGTGCCGACGGCGGGTTCGGCGGGTTCGGTGGCGGTGCGGACGGCGGGTTCGGCGGGGCCGACGGCGGGTTCGGCGGGTTCGGTGGCGGTGCGGACGGCGCGTTCGGTGGTGCCGACGGCGGGTTCGGCGAAGGCGGCCTCGGTGACGGCGGTGCCGGTTCCGGCGGGTTCGGCGACCTCGGCGGTCATGGCGGCTTCGGCGGTGTCGGCGGGGAAGGCGGCGGGGACGCCGGTCACTTCGGTCACGGTGGCATCTACGACCGTGATGGCGGCGAAGGCGAAGGCGGCGGCGGTGGGGGCGGTGGTGAGGGCGGCGGCGACTCGGAGAACAGCAATCGTCCCAGCGGTGGCGGTGGTCACGGCGGTGGTGGCGAGGGTGGGGGCGGTGGTGAGGGCGGCGGCGACTCGGAGAACTCCAACCGCCCCAGTGGCGGTGGTGGTCACGGCGGTGGTGGCGAGGGTGGCGGCGGTGGTGAGGGCGGCGGCGACTCGGAGAACTCCAACCGCCCCAGTGGCGGTGGTGGTCACGGAGGTGGTGACGGTGGGGGCGACGGAAACGGCGGAGGCAGCCAGGAGAACGTCGGTCGGCGTCCCGGCGGTGGCGGTGAGCCCGGCGGTGGCAACCGGATCATCGTCCAGGGCGGCCTGCCCACCTCGGGCGGCGGCGACCACAGTGACCACATCATCGTCCAAGGTGGCCTGCCCGCCTCGGGCGGCGGCGACCACAGTGACCACATCATCCTCCAGGGTGGTCTGCCCGCCTCAGGACTCGGAAACGCCGCCACGCACCTGCCGGATTCCGGCCCCGCCGCGGAAGGCGACGAAGGCTTCAACGGCGGTACGTTCGTCAGCGGTTCCGGCGCAGGCTGAGCCACCGCATGCTCTGCCGTGTATGCCGCGTCCACGTGCGGCGCGACTTCCCGTACTGCCTGCACTGCGGCACCCCACGCCGGGGTGCCGCACCGACCTCGTTCGCCGCACCCCAACTGCGCGGCCTCGACGACCCCACGCTGCTCGTCGCGCTGACCGGCCCGGTCACCACGCTGGGCCGGGGCGAGGACAACGACGTGGTCCTCTCCGACACCAGCGTCTCGCGTCGCCACGCCCGCATCGTCCGCACTGCTGAGGGCTTCCGGATCGAGGACCTGGACTCCTTCAACGGCACCGCCGTCGGCGGCGTCGACCTGCACGGCGGTGCGGCCGGCCTCGCCGACGGCACCGAGTTGTCCGTGGGCGACGTACGCCTGGTGTTCGAGCAGCCTCGCCACACCCGGATCGGCTCGCGCACCATGGTCGTCGGCACCCAGCTGACCGATCTGCCCACCGCCGGACAGGCCGGGCAGGAGGAGGCCCCCGAGGCGCACGGCCCGCTCACCGCGCGTCCCCGCCGCCGCTCCGGCTGGGCCCTCAAGCAGATACCCACCGAACGCGGCGCACCCCGCTGGGTGCTCAGCAGCACCCGCACCGGCCGCTATCTGGAACTCGACGAGCGCCAGGTCTTCCTCTGGCATGCCGTCGACGGCGAGAACACCGTACGGGACCTGCTCTTCGCCTACGCAGACCGCTACGGCGAAATCGCCCTGCCCCGCATCGAGTCCGCGCTGGCCGCGTTCGCGGACGCCGGGCTGCTGCGCGGCCTGCCCGGGCGGCCGGAGGAGGAGCGGCCGAAGGGCTGGCGGCGGGTGGCGCGCGCCGTGTACCGGGCACTGTTGAAGCTGGAGGTGTCCGTCCCCGGCCTCGACCGGCTGGTGACCCGGCTCTACCAGGCCTTCGGCTGGCGGCTGTTCACCCGGACCGGGGTACTGCTCGCCTGGCTTTCGGTGGCCGGCGGCCTCGTCGCGTTCTTCGCCGCGCAGGGCCGGAACCGTCTGCTGGACTTCGGCGGAGCGGGCGTGTGGGGCCCGGTCCTGCTGGCGGCCGGATACGTGAGCGCGCTGCTGGTGCACGAGCTCACGCACGCGCTGGCCGTGAAGTCGTACGGCCGTAAGGTCAGACGCGGTGGGTTCCTGCTGATGATGGGCATGCCGTTCGCGTTCGTGGACACCAGCGACATGTGGTTCGGCACGCGGTGGTCACGGGTAGTGGTGGCCCTTTCCGGGCCCCTGTCCACAGCGGCGCTGGCCGGCTGGTGTGCCACGGGCGCGGCCCTGCTGCCCGCGGGAGCGGTCTCGGCCGTCCTCTACCACCTGGCCTTCGGCCTCTATCTGAACACCCTCTACAACTTCAACCCGCTGATGCCGCTGGACGGTTACCAGGCGCTGACCGACGCCCTGCGGGTGCCCCGGCTGCGCGAGGAGGCGAGCGCCTACTTCCGCACGGGCCTGTGGCGGGATCTGCGCACGGGCAACCGGCCCGGCCCCCGTCAGGCCGGCCTCGCCGCCTACGGCCTCGCGGTCGTCGTGGGTACCTACGGCTTCCTCGGCCTCGCCCTGCTGGCCTGGCGCTCCCGCATCGGGGACCTGCTGGACGGCCGCCTGCCCGAGCCGTGGACCACGGTGATCGAGGCGGCCGTGGTCGCCCTGGTCGCCTTCCCGGTGTGGTCCGCGCCCGCGCGCTGGCTGCTGCGCCGGGTACGGCGCCGGCGGGACGCGAAGGACGTACCGCAGCAGGCCGGGTTCCCCGCGCCGGTGGAGAGGACCGCATGACCCAGGACACGCACACCGAGGGCGGCTGGACCGTGCCCGGATACGCGGCCGTCCGGACGCTCGGTGAGGGAGCCGGCGGCCGGGTCGTCCTCGCCCGGCACACCGCGACCGGCGTCCCCGTCGCCGTCAAGTACCTGAGCGAACGCCTGCGCGCGGACCGGGAGTTCCTGGCCCGCTTCCGCGCCGAGGCCCGACTGCTCGGCGAGCTCCGGCACCCGTGTGTGGTGCGGCTGTACGAGTACGTCGAGGCACGCGCCGGCGCCGCGATCGTGATGGAGGCCGTGGACGGCGTCAGCCTGCGCCAGCTGTTGCGCCGGCACGGCGCGACCGGCCCCGAGGCCGCGCTCGTCCTGCTCAAGGGCTCTCTGCTGGGGCTCGGCGCGGCCCACACGGCCGGGGTCGTGCACCGCGACTACAAACCGGAGAACGTCCTGGTCCGCGCCGACGGCACCAGTGCGCTCGCCGACTTCGGCATCGCGGTGCGCAGCGGCCGGGAGACCGACGTCGAGGGCACGCCCGCCTATATGGCGCCGGAGCAGTGGAACGGCGAGCCGGCCGGCCCGGCGGCCGACGTCTACGCCGCATCCGTGGTGTTCTTCGAGTGCCTGACCGGTCGACGGCCGTTCCCCGGCGACGACGTGACGGCTCTGCGCCTGCAGCACCTGCGCGCGCCGGCCCCGCTGGACGACGTACCCGCGCCCGTGCGTGCGCTGCTGCGCTCGGGCCTGGCGAAGGACCCGGCGGACCGGCCGGGCGTCGAGACGTTCCTGGCCGACCTGGAACGGTCCGCCGCGGAGGGCTACGGCGCCGGCTGGGAGGAGCGCGGCCGCCGTCGACTGGCCGAACTCGCCGCGCTGCTCGCCCTGCTGTTCCCGTTCACCACGACCGCGACCCTCGAGGGCTCGGCCAGCGCGCTGACCCTGCTGGACCGACTGAAGCGCGGGGGATGGAAGGTGGTGACCGGTGGGGCGGCCGCGCTGGTCGCCGTCGCGGGCGGAGCGACGTACGCGACGGGCCGCCCGCACGAGACGTCGACGACGGTGGCGAGTTCGACCCCAGCACCGGTCAACTCGCCCACAGCGCCCACAGCTCCCCCCTCCCCCTCCACCTCGACGGGCAGCGCCCCGCCCACGGTCGACACCTCACCCACCACCACCCCCTCGGACAGCCCGTCGACCTCGCCCACGCCGTCCACGGAGACGACCGCACCGGCCGTGACGCCGACCACCGGGTCTCCCGGCCCGGCCACCCCCGGTCCGGTCACCCTCACCATCGGCTCCTGGCAGCGTGGACAGAATCCCGGCACGCTCATCGCGGCGGTGACGGTCGAGACGACAGGCACCGGTTCGCTGACCGTCACCGCGAACTACTACGTCGACACACCCGCCGACCCGTACGGCTCCCAGTCCCGGACCCTCTCCGGAAGCACGCACTACGACCTGACCTTCGAGGCCGACTTCTCCAATCACCCGTGCCGGGGGACCTGGAAGGTCTCGCTCAGCAGCGACCCGGCAGCAGCGAACGGTCCCCAGACGGCCTCCCTCGACGCACCTCCGTGCTGACCGGGCCCCCGAGAGACCCGAAAGACCTCAGAGCCACTCCCCGCCGCGACCAGAACGGATCGACATGACGACAGCCACCGCAGTGGCCGGACGGCCCCTGTCCGGCTGGTCACAGGATGCCCGCCACGGCACCTGGCACGCCCTGCTCCCCGCCCGGTCCGGCGAGCGCACACTCGGCGCACTGCGCGTCGACCGCGCCCTGCTGGCGCCCGAGGGCACGCGCGAACGCCTGGCGGCAGCGGTGCTCGCCACGGCGAAGCTCAGGCTGCCCGGGCTGCTGGGCACGGTCGACCTCGTGGCCGAGGCCGGTGAGGTGTGGCTGCTCACGGCCCGGCCACCGGCCCCCACTCTGGCCGATGTCCTGTCGTCGGCAGGCGGCCCCCACCCGGACGCGGGCAGCGCGGCCAGCATCCTCAACGAGACCGCGCAGACCCTTCTCGCCCTGCACGCGGCAGGCCAGCCCCACGGCCTACTCGGCCCCGACACCGTCGTGATCGCTCCGGACGGTGTCGCGCTGCTGGCCGAGGCGGAACTGGGCGCGGTGCTGGGCGATGCGCCGCACCCCGACCGCCGGGCAGCAGCCGCCACCGCTGCCTGGGCCGCTTTGGCTCGCACCCTCGGCGAGGCCTGGACGCAGCCCGAATCCCCCGCGGCCGACCTGTTCGCCCACTGTGCCGCAACCGCCGAGTCGCAGGGGTTGGCGGCGGCCCGGGACGCGCTGGTCGCCGGACGCGCGGCGCTCCCGGCGGACTTCCTGCGCCGCACGGCGCTCCAGGCGGTGGTGGCCGTGTCGACCCCGGAGTTCGCGCCGCCGAAGGTACCGGCACCGTCCGGCGCCGTGGCCCCCGGCCGCCCGGCTCCACCGACGGGCCCTCACCCGGCGCCGAACACAACCGAATCCGCACCGGGCCCTGCCGCCCCCGCCCCTTCGTCCCGCCCTTCAGTCACCGTCGGCCCACCGCCCACGGCGGACCACGCCCACACCGCCACAGTCCCGGACCCTCGCGCCTCCCTGACCGCCCCCGGCCCTCACCCTTCAGCCGCCGCCGACCAGCCCACCACGGTCGGCCGCGGTCACCGTTCCCATGCCGCGGACACCCAGGCAACCGTCCTCGGCAAGCGCAACCGTTTCGTCCTGCCTCCGCTGGAGGCGGGGGAGGACTCGGGCGGGATCCTGTTCCGGTTCGGGCCCGGAGTCCCGGCGGAGGAGCAGGACGTCCTGCGGGCCCGTTGGCGGACCGAGGCAGCGGTTCCCGCCTCCCCGCGCTCGCGGCGCGGACGACGGGGCTGGATCGTCAGCACCGCCGTCGTCGCGATCGCCGCCGTACTGCTCTGGCTGCTGCTGCGCCCGGCCCCCGCTCCCGAGGTCGTCTCCGTCCGAGTCCAGGCCCCCGCCGGGCCGTTGCACTGCGGTCAGACGGCCGACCTGGCCGGTGTCGTCACCACCGACGGGCACGGCGGCCCCGTCACCTACCGGTGGCTGCGCGCGGACGGTCAGGACTCGGGCGAGCTGGTCCGCACCGCCGGTCGCGGTGAGCGGCGGGTCAGGGTGCACCTGCGCTGGACGGTCCGCGGCTCCGGCCGCTTCCGGGGGACCGCCCGTCTGAGGATCACGCACCAGCCGACCCCGATGGAGGCGAAGGCGAGCTTCACGTACGTCTGCCCCTGAGGCAGCTGTCCTTGAGGCGTGTGACCTTGGGCATGTTGTCGGCGTGAGCCGCGTCGCATCCGAGCGGACACGATTGCTATGCAACGAGTTGCATAGCAGGATCGGCGGCATGGCGCTCGAACACGCGATCTTGGTGTCGCTCCTGGAGAAGCCAGGATCCGGCTACGAGCTGGCCCGGCGCTTCGAGCGGTCCATCGGCTACTTCTGGACCGCGACCCACCAACAGATCTATCGCGTGCTCAAGCGCATGGAGACCGACGGCTGGATCGACGTCCGGGAGGTCCCGCAGCAGGGCCGGCCGGACAAGAAGGAGTACTCCGTCGCCGATCTCGGCCGGGCCGCGCTGTCCTCCTGGCTGCAGGATCCGATCGAACCGGAGACTGTCCGCCACGACCTGGCCGTGAAGATCCGCGGCGCCGCCTTCGACGATCCGACCGCCCTGATCCGCGAGGTGGAGCGACACCGCCAGGCGCACCGGGACCGGCTGGCGCACTATCTCGCAGGAGAGGCGCGCGACTTCACGCCCCAGGCAGGCACGGCCGGTCCCGGTGCGCCGCTCGACGCGGAGCGGGAGCTCCAGCACGTCGTCCTGCGCGGTGGCATCGCGTACGAGCGGATGATGATCGACTGGCTGGACGACGTGCTCGCCACGCTGGCCCGGTTCGGTCCCGGCCACTGACCGTCGCCGCTCCTTCCCGATCCCCCGCTCCTCCCGATCCGATCAGAGCCGTCCAGCCGTCTCAGAGCCGTCCAGCCGTCCGACTCCCGTTTCCCGCCCGTCCACCAGCCGAAAGGCGTCACCCCATGGCCGACCAGCTGCTGTTCAACCCGCGCACCTACGACCCCGCGCACTTCGACCCCGAGACGCGGCGCCTGCTGCGTGCCACCGTCGACTGGTTCGAGGAGCGCGGGAAGAGGCGGCTGATCGAGGACTACCGGACCCGCGCCTGGCTCGGTGATTTCCTCGCATTCGCAGCGAAGGAGAACCTGTTCGCCACGTTCCTGACGCCGTCGTCCGCCGCGGGGGAGGGGGAATCCGACAAGCGGTGGGACACCGCCCGGATCGCCGCGCTCAACGAGATCCTCGGCTTCTACGGCCTGGACTACTGGTACGCCTGGCAGGTCACGATCCTCGGCCTCGGCCCGGTCTGGCAGAGCGACAACGCCGCCGCCCGGGCCCGCGCCGCCGAACTCCTCGCCCAGGGAGAGGTGTTCGCGTTCGGCCTGTCCGAGAAGGTCCACGGCGCCGACATCTACTCCACCGACATGCTGCTCGAGCCCGACGGCAACGGCGGCTTCCGCGCCACCGGCTCCAAGTACTACATCGGCAACGGCAACGTCGCCGGACTCGTCTCCGTCTTCGGCCGCCGTACCGACGTCGAGGGCCCTGACGGCTATGTGTTCTTCGCCGCCGACAGCCGTCACCCGGCCTATCACCTGGTCAAGAACGTCGTCGACTCCTCGAAGTTCGTCAGCGAGTTCCGCCTGGAGGACTACCCCGTGGCGGCCGAGGACGTCCTGCACACCGGCCGCGCCGCCTTCGACACCGCGCTCAACACCGTCAACGTCGGCAAGTTCAATCTGTGCACCGCCTCGATCGGCATCTGCGAGCACGCGATGTACGAGGCCGTCACCCACGCCCACAACCGCATCCTCTACGGTCGCCCCGTCACCGCTTTCCCGCATGTGCGGCGCGAGCTGACCGACGCGTACGTGAGGCTCGTCGGCATGAAGCTGTTCAGCGACCGGGCTGTCGACTACTTCCGCTCCGCCGGTCCTGACGACCGCCGTTACCTCCTCTTCAACCCGATGACGAAGATGAAGGTGACCACGGAGGGCGAGAAGGTCATCGACCTGATGTGGGACGTCATCGCCGCGAAGGGCTTCGAGAAGGACAACTACTTCGCCCAGGCGGCCGTGGAGATCCGCGGCCTTCCGAAGCTGGAGGGCACCGTCCACGTCAATCTGGCGCTGATCCTGAAGTTCCTGCGCAGCCACCTCCTCGACCCGGTCGGCCACCCCGCCGTACCGACCCGCCTCGACGCGGCCGACGACGACTTCCTCTTCCGGCAGGGCCCGGCCCGTGGTCTCGGTTCGGTGCGCTTCCACGACTGGCGGCCCGCCTTCGACACGTACGCTCATCTGCCGAACGTGTCCCGTTTCCGCGAACAGGCCGACGCACTGTGCGATTTCGTCGCCACGGCCGCGCCCGACGCGGAGCAGAGCGGGGACCTCGACCTCCTCCTCGCGGTCGGTCAGCTCTTCGCCCTCGTCGTGCACGGACAGCTCGTCCTGGAGCAGGCCGCCCTGACCGGCCTCGACGAGGACGTGCTCGACGAACTCTTCGCGGTTCTCGTACGGGACTTCTCCGCGCACGCCGTCGACCTGCACGGGAAGGGCTCGGCGACCGAACAGCAGCAGGAGTGGGCGCTCGGTTCGATCCGGCGGCCGGTCGTCGACGAGGCACGCACGGAGCGGGTCTGGCAGCGGGTCGAGGCGCTGTCCGGCGCGTACGAGATGGCCCCGTAGGCGCGCACAGCCGGCGGCCGGGCGGCGTGGGCCCGGCCGCCGGTCGGCAGGGTTCAGCCCGCCGCAGGTCAAACGCAAGGCTAAAGCCGGTGCAGCCGCAGATACTGCACCGTCGTCTCGATGCCGCCGTCCACCAGCCGTCCCTGCGCGTCGAACGCGCCCGCGCCGTCCGTCATGCCGAAGTCGTTGTCATTGATCAGGGCGAGCGTGTCGTGACCCACGCGCGCGACGCCCTCGATCTTCCCGGGCACCCCGGCAACCGTGCCCAGATCGACGACCAGCCGCTTGTCGAGCACCGGAACGCCGGAGGCCGCCGGGTCGTCGAGCTGCTCCAGAGACGGAGACGTCGAGTCGTCGTCGTACGCACCGCCGAGGATGTTCGCGCCTCGCTCCAGCTTCACCAGCTGCAACCGGGCGGCCTTGTCGGTGCGCTCCTCCACCAGCAGCCGGTTGCCGCCCACGGCGACCACCGACGAGATCTTCAGCTCGGAGGTGTCGTCCTCGCTCGGGTCCACCACGTTCACCGGGTCGAAGCGGTAGGCGTACTCGGCGGTGACGGCCTTCTCCTGCGGCGAGAAACGCAGCAGACGCGTGGTGCGCGACGCCTCACCCGCAGTCGTGTCCGGCAGGGACAACGGGCTCTGCAGAGCCATCACCAGATCGCCGCCGGGCAGTTGGGCCAGCCCCTCGAAGCCGCGGTTGATCTTCCGGTGCAGCAGGATCGCGGGCAGCGCCTCCACCACCGGATAGTCGGTGCCGGTGAGGTTCAGCCCCTTTGGCACGTAGCGGGTGAGCACCTTCCCCCGCGTGGAGACATGGACCAGGCTCGGGCCGTATTCGTCGACGAGCCAGAAACTCCCGTCGTCGGCCCGCACGATGCCCTCCGTGTCCAGCCCGTCCGGGTTGTACGACAGCGGCGACTCGGCGTCGTAGGAGTACGGCGCCTCGTCGCGACCCGCCTGGTTCGGCAGCCCTGTGACGCCCTTCCCGGAAGCGGTGGTGATCGCAATCGCGTCCAGCACCTTCACGGTGTCGCCGACCACCCGGATCTTCACGATCGCCGGATCGAAGCCCGGTACCGGGAACGTGCGGCGTTTCTTACCCGCCACCTTGACCTGGCCGTTGGGCCCGCGGTCGGTGACCGTCCAGAACTCTCCCTTGCGGCCTGCCGGGTAGATGTCGCTGCCGATACCGCCGAGGTCGATTCCCCGGTCGTCGTCCACCGTCCCGGGCAGCAGAGCGTTGCTGAAGGCACCCAGCGGAATGTCCCCGAGCGTCGCGGTACGGACGACATGCGCATCGTCGTCCGACGCACTCGCGTCCGGACCGGCCGCCACGAGGGCTGCGATCACGGCAAGTGGAACACCCATGGCGACAGAGCGTCGGACGCGGAGCCGACCGGTGGCGTGCGGGGACATCGGGCCTCCTGGGGACAAGTTCATTGACAGCGGCCAGAGTTGGGCACGGCAGCGAACGGGCCCCGACGGTCGGGTGAACACGGGGCGTCGGGTTGCGGCGCACCTTCCACGGGAGAAATCCGCTCGCGAAGTCCGCAGGGCGCTGGCTACGTTCTCGCAGCGTGGACATCGAAGACCCCAAGGACGTCGTCCGGCGCGGCTACGACGCCGTCTCCCAGCGCTACGACGACGCCTACGGCGGCGACACCAAGTACGAGGCTCTGCTGGGCGATCTGTGTCGGCGGGTCCCGGCCGGCAGCGCAGTGCTGGACGTCGGATGCGGAAGCGGGGTGCCGGTCGCGCGGACTCTGGCGGCCGCGGGGCACAGGGTCACCGGAGTGGACATCAGCGAGGTGCAGGTCCGCAGGGCCCGGGAGCGGGTGCCGCAGGCGGAGTTCATCCGCGCTGACGCCACGGCCGCCGTCTTCGCCCCCGCCTCCTTCGACGCGGTCGTCTCCCTGTACGCCCTCATTCACATCCCGCTGGCCGAGCAGCCGCCGCTGCTGCGGCGCATCGCCGGGTGGCTGCGTCCCGGCGGCTGGTTCGTGGCCACCACCGGACACCGTGCCTGGACCGGAAGTGAGGACAACTGGCTCGGCGGCGGGGCCCCGATGTGGTGGAGCCACGCGGACGCCGCCACCAACCGCGCCTGGATCACCCGGGCCGGGCTGACGGTGGAACGGGAGGAGTTCGTGCCCGAGGCAGACGGCGGGCACGCCCTGTTCTGGGCACGGCGCCCCGCTCAGCCGGAGTGAGCCCGGTCGGCGGGACTCCGCCCGGCGCCTCTCAGGCAGGCTTCTCCCCGGTGTCCGACTCCACCGAGGCCAGGGCAGTCGCCGGATCCCGGCAAGCCACACCGGCGGGCACCCAGCGGCCCCGCTCCCTGCGATACGGCCACCAGCGCCCGTCCCGCCCCAGGCGCAGTTGGGCCGGAGCGCCGACGACCGTCCACCGGTTGCCGCTCGCCCGCAGCGACGGTCGCTCGTCCTCGTCCCAGGCCGACTCCAGGGCGGCACGCGCGCGTGCGAGAGCCTCGCCCGAGACGGTCCACTCCTCCTCCAGCACGGACAGCGCGGCTGCCCCTCCGAGGCGCCACGCGCGCGTGGCGCGCTCCAGCCCCTGCCGGTCGCGTCCGGACCCCTCGGCCAGCCGGTCCACCACAGCCCTCTCGTCGGTTCCCGCGGCCAGACGGACCGCATCCTGTGCGAGCGTCAACTCCTCTTCCGGGGCGTGCGGTTCGGCCCGGGAACGGAGCGCCTCGGCGAGCAGACGGTGTGCCTCTGCGGCGGTTCGCGCGGCCAGATGCTCCAGGGCGGCCGGATCCACGCCCGGGCCGGGCGGGGCCTCGGTGTCCAGGGACGGCGGTGCACCGGGTTCCGTGGGCAGCTCCGGCGGGGTGGGCAGGGGCGGCAGGATGCCGCCGGTCCGGTACGCCTCGGCGGCATCCACCCCCTCCGGTTCGGCCGACTCCTCCGTGGGTGTGGTGGTGCGGGTCTGGAGGTCGTCCAGCAGGGCGCGTTCGCTCCGGCCGCGGATCAGCAGCAGCACGAAGGGATCCTGGTCCAGCAGTCGCGCCACCTGGTAGCACAGGGCCGCCGTGTGCCCGCAGTGGTCCCAGGCGCCGCAGTCGCACTCCGGCTCCAGCTCGCCCATGCCCGGCAGCAGTTCGATGCTGGTGGCTGACGCGTCCTCGACCAGATGCGGTGGCATCTCGCGGTCCAGCAGTGCCGCGACGTGTCCGGCCCGCTCGACCGTCATGTCCAGGAACCGGTCCCACTGGTCGCCGTCCAGCTCCTCCAGCAGGACGTCGGCCCGGTGAGGCATGCCATCGCGGCCCCGGACCACTGCCGTGACACGTCCCGGGCGTACGGACACCGCGCCCACACCGCCCGCGCGCGCCAGTCTGCGGCCCGCCTTGAGCTGCTGGGAGTCGAGCGCCGTGTCCTCAAGGGCTTTGAGCCAGGCCTGGCCCCACCAAGTTTCCGCGAACCCCCGACCGTGCGCGGGCGGCAGCGCGGCGAACGTACGCTCCATGTCCTGGTCGTGCCGTTTCATCGGGTGCTCCCTCGCAGTTCCACCAGATCGGCCAGCTCCGCGTCCGTCAGCTCTGTGAGCGTTGTCTCGTCGGAACCCAGCACCGCGTCGGCGAGCTCCCGCTTGCGGCTGAGCATGTCGGCGATGCGGTCCTCGACGGTCCCCTCCGCGATCAGCTTGTGGACCTGCACGGGCCGGGTCTGGCCGATGCGGTACGCACGGTCGGTGGCCTGCGCCTCGACGGCGGGATTCCACCAGCGGTCGTAGTGCACGACGTGTTCGGCCCGCGTCAGGTTCAGCCCGGTGCCGGCGGCCTTCAACGACAGCAGGAAGACGGGGACTTCGCCGTCCTGGAAGCGCCGCACCATCGTCTCGCGTTCGGCGACGGGCGTCCCGCCGTGCAGGAACTGCGAGGTGACGCCACGGGCTGTCAGGTGCCGTTCGATGAGGCGCGCCATGCGCACGTACTGCGTGAAGACCAGAACGCTCGCCCCCTCGGAGAGGATGGTGTCGAGCAGCTCGTCCAGCAGCTCCAGCTTCCCCGAACGGCCGGCGATCCGCGGCCGCTCCTCCTTGAGGAACTGCGCCGGGTGGTTGCAGATCTGCTTCAGCCCCGTCAGTAGCTTCACGATCAGACCGCGCCGCTCCATGCTGTCGGCCGCGGAGATCTCCGCGAGCGTCTCGCGTACCAACGCCTCGTACAGCCCCGTCTGTTCCGTGGTCAGGGACACCGCACGGTCGGTCTCGGTCTTCGGCGGCAGCTCCGGCGCGATCCCCGGATCCGACTTGCGGCGACGCAGCAGGAACGGCCCTACGAGACGGGCGAGCCGCTCCGCGGCGGCCGGGTCCCGGCCGCCCTCGACGGCCTGCGCGTACCGTGAGCGGAAGGTGCCGAGCCGGCCCAGCAGCCCGGGGGTCGTCCAGTCGAGGATCGCCCACAGCTCGGAGAGGTTGTTCTCCACCGGGGTCCCGGTGAGTGCCACGCGTGCGCGTGCACCGATGGAACGCAGCTCCCGTGCGGTCGCCGAGTACGGGTTCTTCACATGCTGCGCCTCGTCCGCCACGACCAGGCCCCACGCCGTCTCACCGAGCCGACGCGCGTCCAGGCGCATCGTCCCGTACGTGGTGAGCACGAACTCCCCGTCGGCCACCGCGCCCAGGCTGCGCCGCGCCCCGTGGAAGCGGCGCACGGGCGTGCCGGGCGCGAACCTCTCGATCTCGCGCTGCCAGTTGCCCATCAGCGACGTCGGGCACACCACGAGGGTGGGACCGGCCGTCGACGCCTCGCTCTGCCGGTGCAAATGCAGCGCGATCAGCGTGATCGTCTTGCCGAGTCCCATGTCGTCGGCCAGACAGCAGCCCAGCCCCAGGGACGTCATCCGGGCCAGCCAACCGAGACCCCGGCGCTGGTAGTCCCGCAGGGTGGCCGCGAGAGCGGAGGGCTGCGCGACCGGCTCCTGCGCCTCCGGGGCCGCGAGCCGCTCCCGCAGGGCCGCCAGCCACCCCGTGGGCTGTACGTCGACCCGGCGGCCGTCGACCTCCGTCGAGCCGGTCAGCGCGGCTCCCAGCGCGTCGATCGGGGTGATCTTGCGGTCCTGCTGGGCGCGGGCACGGTGTGCCTCCTGGGGGTCGACGAGGACCCATTGGCCGCGCAGACGCACGACGGGTCGGTTGGCTTCGGCGAGCCGGTCCAGCTCCTCGCGCGTGAGCTGCTCGTCGCCCAGGGCGAACCGCCAGTTGAAGGCGAGCAGAGCGTCGGCGGACAGGAACGACGGCGTGTCCGAGGCGCCCCGGCCGCCCGCCGGCTCCTCGTCCGGCGGGCCGATGACCGCGCGTGCGGTCAGCGTCCGGGCCAGTTCCTTCGGCCAGTGCACGTCGACTCCGGCGGCGGCGAGGTCCCGGGCGCCAGGTCCGAGCAGTTCGGTGACCTCCTCGTCGGCGAGTTCGACGGCGTACGGCACGCTCGCCGACAGCAGGGGCGTCAGCGGCGGCCAGGAGCGAGCCGCCCGGCGCAGCGCGAGCAGGGCGTCCATCCGCGCGCGCGGACCGAAACCCCGGCCCCCGTCTCCGGATGCTTGCCACACCTCAAAAGCGTCCGCCACCAGCGTCGGATCACTGACGCTGTGCACCTGCAGCACGGCCCGGAACGGCCCCGCAGCATCCTCCTGCGTCCGCTCGGCAAGGCCGGGCACCTTGATCCGCAGCGAGAGCCGTACGCCCGCGTCGTGGCCCGCGGCGACATCGGCGGCCCACGCCCGCTGCCCGGGCAGGTGCTGCGGTGCCTGCGCCGCGTAGGCGGGTCCGCCCGTCACCAGGCAGGCCGCGGGGGAGCGCGGCAGCGTGTCGGCCACCGCGTCCAGGAAGGCGCGCAGCAGCCCCTCCGGGGTGGGCAGCCGCAGCGGCCCGGAACCGCCCACAGGCATGGCGTGCGCCTCGGGCGGCATCGCGGCGGCCAGCTCCCCGATGCGGTCGACGTCGTCGGGGGCCAGGGGCCCGACGCGCCAGGCGTCGTGATCGCCAGGGGACAGACCGGGCAACAGCAGCCCCCGTGCGAGGAGTTGGAGGGCCAGCACGGCGGCCGCGCCCCAGAAGACGGCTCCCCGGTGCGCGTGCGCATCGGTACGCGCGCGCGTGAGGACCGAAAGCGCCGCACGCACCGGCAGCAATACGGCGGGAACCTGGACCAGCTCGACGCCGTCGCCGCCCGGCAGTGCGACGCCCAGACCCTGGGCGGACCCGGCGGCATGAGGCGGAGGGGCGCTGCCGTCGGGCCGCCAGAAGGCGACCCGGCCGGTGCGGGCCGGGTCACCGGGCACGAAAACGACGCAGCAGCGGGCCAGTTCGCAGATCTCGGACGGTGGTGCCGCAGGGATCCTCTGCACAGCGAAGCCGCATTCCTCAAATTTGACTACTGGGGTCAGGGTCGCCGAGGGTACAGCATTCGGCGGGCCGGCGGGACACGGCCGGACCCCCGTCCGGCGGTCCGGTCTCCGGGGTGTCGTCAGCCCCCCGGCGCACCACCGGCTGACCCCCGCCCGTACACGGGTGGTGGCGTCATGGCCGCAACAGGTCGTCGCTTCGTACGTTTCCTCAGGTCAGCCCGTTGCCCGAGAGAGCCGGAGACCGGACATGCCCGATCCCACCACAGCCGTAGCCGAACCCCTTCGGGCAGCGCGCGACGCACCGCCCGCCGGAAGCGAGTTCGCGCCCCTTCTGCGCACGGTCCGGGGTCAGGGGCTCCTGCAACGGCGTCGCACCTGGTACGCGGTCACCATCGCCACCAACGCCCTCGCCCTCGCCGGCATCGTGACGGGCATCGTCCTGACCGGCGATTCCTGGTGGTCGCTGCTCCTGGCACCGCTGCTCGCCGTGTTCGGCGCCCGCACGGCCTTCATCGGCCACGACGCGGGCCACTCCCAGATAACCGCCGGCAAGTCGGCGGCCCGGGTCATCGGCCTGATCCACGGCAACCTGCTCCTGGGCATGAGCTACGCCGGGTGGAACGAAAAGCACAACCGCCACCATGCCAACCCCAACCACATCGACAAGGACCCGGACGTCGTCGCCGACGTCCTCGTCTTCACCGGCGCACAGGCCAAGGAGCGCTCGGGCTTCCGCCGCTGGCTGACGCGCAACCAGGCCTGGCTCTTCTTCCCGCTGACCCTCCTCGAAGGCGTCGCCCTGAAGATCCACGGCTTCCAGGACCTGCGCCGGCAGACACCCAGGGAGCGCGCCGTTGAAGGCCTGCTGCTGGTGACCCACGTGGCCGCCTACGCCACCCTGCTGCTCACCTCGCTCTCCCCGGGCAAGGCCCTCGCGTTCGCCGCCCTGCATCAGGCACTGTTCGGCCTGCACCTGGGGCTGGCCTTCGCCCCCAACCACAAGGGCATGCAGATGCCCGACCCGAACGGCGAGCGATGGGGCCATCTGCACCGGCAGGTGCTCACCTCGCGCAACATCCGCGGCGACATCCTGACCGACTGGTTCCTCGGCGGCCTCAACTACCAGATCGAGCACCACCTCTTCCCCAGCATGCCCCGCCCCCATCTCCGGCTCGCCCAGCCCCTGGTGCGCGCCCACTGCCGGGAGTTGGGTATCCCCTATGCGGAGACCGGACTCGTCGACTCCTACCGGCAGGCCCTGAGTCACCTGCATGCGGTGGGGGAGCCCCTCAGGGCGGAATGACGCAGAGTGTTCTCAGGGACGAGTCGGGGTCGCACCTCAGGGACGTCTCAGGGTCGCGGTCCGGAACCGCGGGAGGCGTGGGCCCGTTTTCAGGACAGAGAGCGGCACAGGCCGCGAAGGAGGCGACATACATGTCGAACAACGCGAAGATCGCCATAGGAGGTGTGGCGCTCGGGCTCTTCCTGTGGATCTGGCTGCCCTTCTGGGCGGTGGTCCTGATCGTCCTCGGAATCCCGACCGCCGCATACCTCACGCTGGACCCCTCGCAGCGGCGCAGGCTGCGCCGCATCACCCGCAAGGAGCTCGGCCGCTGAAGCACTACCGCACGGGATCGGCCCGGTCGGCCAGCGCGCAGGAGTCGACCACATCGCCGTCCGCGGGCCGTGCGACGGTGTGGTCCGCGGGCGGCTGTGCGCCCGTCTCCACCCAGGAGACCAGCGCGTCGAACGCCGAGCGATAGCAGGGCAGGATCGGCCGCAGCCGGTCCGGATAGGTGTCGTACAACCCGTCGACGTGCGTGCCGGCCTGGATCGTGTAGTAGCGGTGCAGCGCACCCCGTCCACGCGCGGCCACCATGCGCGCGTACACGTCCGAGTCGGCGGCCTTGGGCAGCAGCGCGTCCAGGTCGCCGTGCAGCGTGATCAGCGGCCGTCCGATGCGCCCCGTGAGCGCCACGCGGGCCACGGCGCGACGGACGGACGCGGGCCGCGACGCATAGTCGTACACGGCGTCGGAGGGGCAGGGCGACAGGATCTGCTCAGCGGTGCCGCCGGCGGACGGGCCGGGGCAGCCGGGGTCGTACGCCGGGTCGAACTCGGCGCGGTAGATCTTCTGCGTGACGCCCCAGTACGCCTTCTCGTGATACGGCCACAGAAACTCCGAGCCGCGCGCGAAGCCCACCGCGTACAGGTCCTCGTCCCGCGCCGAGCCCAGCATCCGTGCCACCGCCGTCGGCAGCGAGGTGAGCAGGCTCGGGCCCTGCGCGGTCCACAGCGCGCCCTCCCAGTCCACGCCGCCGTCGTACAGCTCCGGGTGGTTCTCCAGCTGCCAGCGAGTGAGATAGCCGCCGTTGGAGATGCCGGTCATGTATGTGCGGCGCGGGGCGTGCCCGTACCGCTGGGCCACCGCCCGCTTGGCGGCCCGGGTGAGCTGACTGGTCCGCATGTTCCACTCGGCGACCGCGTCACCGGGCCGGGAACCGTCGCGGTAGAAGTCGGCACCGCTGTTGCCCTTGTCGGTCGCCGCGTACGCGTACCCCTGGGCGATCACCTGGTCGGAGATTGCCGTGTCCGTCGAGTACTGCCTGCGTGTGCCAGGGGCGCCGGTGACCACCAGGCCGCCGTTCCAGTGGTCGGGCAACCGGATCACGAACTGCGCGTCGTGCCGCCAGCCGTGGGTGGTGTTGAAGTGCGAGGAGTCCGGGAAGTAGCCGTCGATCTGCACCCCCGGCACCCCGGACGGGGTCCGGGTCGCCTTGGCCGTCAGCCCCGCCTGATCAGCCATGTCGGTGTACGGAGTGCCGGCGAGCCCGGTCGTGGTCAGGTCGGGCAGACAGGCGTTCTGCTGGAAGGCGGCGCCCGGTACGTGCACCCGCTCCTGGTGGGCACAGTGGTCCCCGCCCACGGCCGTGGCCCGGGCAGGAGCCGGCCAGGTGAGGGCCGCTGCCACCAGAGCGGCGGCAGCGAGCGGAACACCGCGGGACGGACGCATGACGGACCTCCGGGGCAGGTCGGCAGGGAACGACGCCCACTGGGGAGCGGGCGCCGACGGCTGCCCCATCGTGCGGTCAGGCCTCCATCGCATCCATGGGCTGGAACCACATGGAACGCGCCCGCCACATGGCGGCTCAGTACAGGGGCCGTGGGTGAAGTGCCGTACGAGGGAAGGAGATCGATGCAATGCGGCCCGGCGCCCGCCTCACCGTGCGCGCCGACGACCGCGCCCGTGCCGTCACCGAGTCCGCCCCGACTGCGTCTCGCCCGGCCGACACTGCGGAACTCGTCCGCACAGCCGAAGGACCGGGTTGCCCTGCCGTGTGAGGCACCCACGCCAACGCGCCAGGCAGTAGCCCGAAAAAACGGGCCCCGCGCCCCACCGCACCAGCGTGCGGGGCGCCGGTCCGCTGACTCAGATGGGCCGCACGGCCATCTTGTCGAGCGCCTCCAGCAGACCCGGCAGCTCCGGTCCGCGACCGACCGGCAGCACCTCGCCGGGCTCCGCGTCGAGCAGTACGAACGCGATGTCGTCGGTGCGGGCGACGAGCGACCAGCCCGGACCGTCGGCACGCAGGGTCCGCGCGTCGCCCGGGGCGAAGGACGACCGGACGCGGCCGAGGGGCGGCGGAGTGTCCACGTACGCGCGGGCCTCGGCGAGCACCCGCCGGACCCCGCCGTGCCCCGGCTGACCGCTTGCCGCGGCCGGAGCCTCCTCCTTCTCCGCGTCCTCGGAGGCCCGGTCCGCACTCGGGAAGGCGGAGTCGTCGATCTGCTCCCGCCACACCGCCCACTGCAGCGCTATCTCGTCGGCGCCCAGGCGCCGCTGAGCCGGCCCCCACCTGCTGGTGTCAGGCGGCGTCAACGGCGGGCCGTCCGCCACCTCGGGGTCGGGATCGTGCGGCGCGGGCACACCGGGAGCCGCCACCGCGACCGCCAGGGGCCAGCCCGGCAGCGCGGCGACGACCGAGCGCTCGTCCGGCGACAGGTCGTACTCCATCCCGCAGTCCCAGGACGCGATCGCGACGGCGACCAGCGACACGTCGTCGACCACGACCGTCCACCGGGCGCCGTCACCGTCCTGGCCGAGCACCAGGCCGTATCCGTCGGCGAGCGGCGCGAGGCCGAGCGCCGCGCAGGCTTCCGGATAGTCGTCGCCCAGCACGCTCGGGAACTTCGCCGGCGTCAGAAGCACCGCCGTGAGCACATAAAGCGCATCGTCCGCGGCGGCGACGGCGTCCTCGTCCGTCCCGGCCATCCCAGCCTCCCCATCGATACATCCGATCGCGCGCACCCTAGTGCGAGCGGAAGCCGCTTGTCACGACTCACAAGCGCACCCGGAGCTGCAGTTTTCCGGCTGGACGGGGCGAATCGACCAGACCTGACCGACGCGTCAGGCCGCCGGGAGGCCCAGAAGCGCGCGGGCCACCGTCCCCGGCGACTCGTCACGCTCCCGCGCAAGCGCGATGACAGCCCGGCACGCCAGCTCGCTGACCCCGAAGGACAGCGCCTCCGGGGACACCCAGCCCGCCGCCTCCTCGATCCGGTCCTGGTCGTCCTCCGCGCACGCCGAGACATACGCGGCCGCGGCTTCGAAAAGATTGTGTGTACGTTTGTCCCGGCCGTTGCCGATGTCCGCGCGAACGGCGTTGAGGAATCTCGCACAGGACTTGCGCACCCTGCCCAACATGCTGACCACCTTCCCCCTGCGTGGTTGCCCTGGCCGATCGTTCATCTCCTGCTGTTCAACGTAGAGTTGGACCTGCTGCGGCAGAAGGGGGACGCGACGGTGAAGCGCTTCCAGCGGCTCGAACAGATCCGGCGGATGGACCCCCACAAGGACGCCTCCGAGATCTACCGGCTCAGCGCGGCCTACGAGTTCCCCTGGGACTTCACCCGGTCCCTCGAACTGGCCCTGTACCGCACCTACGCCGTACCCAGCATCGGGCGGCTGCTCGCCGAGACGTCGGAACTCACCCGGCGGACCCAGAAGCGCTACGACGACACCACCCTGCTCCTCGACGCCGTCGTGGAGCACGGCTTCGGCAGCCCACAGGCCGACACGGCGATCCGCCGCATCAACCAGATGCACCGCAGCTACGACATCGCCAACGACGACATGCGCTACGTGCTGTGCACCTTCGTCGTGATGCCCAAGCGCTGGATCGACGCATACGGATGGCGCCGGCTGTCGCGCCATGAGACCGTCGCCTCCGCTGTCCACTACCGCACCCTGGGCCGGTACATGGGCATCAGGGACATTCCCGAGTCCTACGAGGAGTACGAGGCCTGCCTCGACAGCTACGAAGAGGCCCACTTCGGCTGGGACGAGGACGCGCGCCGCGTCTCCGACGCCACCCTCGCGCTGATGGCCTCCTGGTACCCGCGCCCGCTCGCCCCCCTCCTGCGCACGTCGATCCTCGGCCTGCTCGACGACCACCTCCTGAGCGCCTTCCGCTACCCGCCCCCGAACGCTGCCACCCGCGCCCTGGTGCGCCGCGCGGTACGGGCGCGCGGACGCGTCGTGCGGCTCCTTCCGCCCCGGCGCACGCCCCACTACGCGCGGCAGAACTGGGAGGTCAAGAGCTACCCCGACGGCTACGAGCTGAACGAACTGGGCACCCGTCCGGTTCCCGGCCTCCGAGGATGTCCCTTGCGGCGTGCGAACGGATCAGCCGTCGAGTGACCGGATCGTCTCCCGCAGCCAGGTGAGTTCGGCCCGGGACGTGGCCCGCGCGATGGTCAGCAGCCCGCGGCGGAAGGGATCGTCCAGTTCCTCGGCGCGCAGCGGCCGGTCACCCTCGTAGAAGAAGCTCGCCGGTTCCTCCAGGAAGGCCAGCCTGCGCCGGAGCACGTCCGCCTGTGCCGCCGGGTCGTCGAGGTGGCGCAGGAAGGCGAGCACGGTGAACCAACGGTTCTCGTCGGTGATGTCGCGCCGGTCGGGTTCGGCCAGCCGCCGGCGCAACTCACCTCGGCCGTCCTCGGTGAGTGTCAGGACATGACGCGGGGCGGCCACGGCGCCGGGTTCCGTGGCGCGCGCCAGCAGACCCGCCTTCTCCATGCGTTTGATCGCCGGGTACAGCGTGCTCTCGGCGACGGGTTTCACATGGCCCGTCAGCGCGGTGATGCGTTTGCGCAGCTCGTAGCCGTGCAGCGGGGCGTCGTAGAGGAATCCGAGGATGGCGAGCTCCAGCATGCCCGCATTCTCGCGTACGGGCGCTGTACATCGCCAACTGCATACATCGACTTCACTATACCTCGGTGACGATGTATCTTCTTGGCGAGTCGAGAGTGACCGTGGTGCATGAAGGAGGACGCAATGAAGCAGGCCGAGTTCGACGGCAAGGGAAGCTGCATCCGCTGGACGGAGACGCCCGGCGAGGAGCCCGCACGCGTGTTTGTGCACGGCTTGGGCGCGATGTCGGCCGTGTACCACGCGCACATCGCGGCCCGCCCCGAGCTCGCCGGCCGGCGCAGCCTGTTCGTCGACCTGCCCGGGCACGGCATCAGCGACCGACCGGAACACTTCGGCTACACCCTCCGGGAGCACGCCGACGCACTCGCCGCCGCCCTGGACGCGAGCGGTCTGACGCAAGCCGAACTGGTGGCGCACAGCATGGGCGGTGCCGTCGCGATCGTGCTCGCCCACCGGCGGCCCGACCTGGTCTCCCGGCTGGTCCTCACGGAGGCCAACCTCGACGCCTTCCCGCCGCCCACCGCGGGCAGCAGCGGCATCGCCGCCCACGAGGAGGACGCGTTCGTCGACGGCACCCACGCGCGCGTGCTGGAAGAGGTCGGCCCCCTGTGGGCGGCGACCATGCGGCTGGCGGATCCGCGCGCCCTGCACCGCTCGGCCGTCGGCCTGCGGCGCGGCTCCGAGCCCGTCATGCGCGGCATCCTCGAACAACTGCCGATCGAGCGCGTCTACCTGCAGGGCGAACTGAGCGGTGAACTCGCGGGCAGGCAGTCCCTGGAGGCGGCGGGGGTGCGGGTGGTGACGGTGGCCGGTGCGGGCCACAACGTCATGTTCGACAACCCCGACGCCTTCGCAGCGGCCGTCGCGGGCCGCCGCTGAGACTCAGCGCTCCCGCTCGGCCAGCGCCAGAAAGCGGGCGTCCTCGTCGACGTACGAGGTCATCCGCCAGCCCGAACCCGCCAGCAGCGGACGGAGGTTGGGCTCCGCGCGCAGGTCGTCCGGAGTGATCCGGCGGCCTTGGCGTGCCGCCAGTGCCGCCCGGCCGATGGGGTGGAACAGCGCCAGCGTGCCACCGGGGCGGACCACGCGCGCCAGCTCCCGGAGGTTCTCGGACGGCTGGGGCAGATGTGCGATCAACCCGGCGGCGAACACGGCGTCCAGCGCCTCGGACCGCAGCGGCAGTGCGGCGACGTCGGCGAGCAGCAACTGCCCGTCGCGGCCCCTTCCTGCCCGTACGGCGGCCTGGAGCATGGCGGGGGTCAGATCGGCCCCGACGACCACTCCGGAAGTCCCCACGGCGGCCCGCAGCGGCGTCAGGGCCCGTCCCGTGCCGCAGCCTGCGTCGAGCACCCGGTCGCCCTCGCGCAGCCCCATTTCGGCGACCGCGGCGGCATAGGCGGGGCCGTCGTCGGGGAACCGGCTGTCCCAGTCGGCGGCGCGGGCGCCGAAGAATTCCTGGACATGTGTGTGGTCGTCGCTCATGTTCCGCATGATCCCTCACCGAAACGGATGAGCGCCGCTGTGCACACGTTCGAGCGGGGCGCGATCGTTCAGGTACCTCTCTGCGTCATATTCCAACAGCTTTCGAAATGCGCGCCCTTCGTGCGCCCCTGCCAGGACTAGCGTCCCGGGGCCATGGGACACCTGGACCACGCCACCTTCGGCTGGCTTACCCCCGTGCTGTCGTATGTGATGGCCTGTATAGGCGCCGCGCTGGGACTGCGGTGCACGGTCCGTGCGCTGGGCGCCACCGGGCGCTCGCGCCGCAACTGGCTGATCACCGCGGCCTCCGCCATCGGCACCGGCATCTGGACCATGCACTTCGTGGCCATGCTCGGCTTCGGCGTCAGCGGCACCGACATCCGCTACGACGTGCCGCTCACCATCGTGAGCCTGCTCGTCGCCATGATCGTGGTCTGGGCCGGCGTCTTCGCCGTCGGCTACAGCCGTGACCGCACCCGCGCGCTCTTCCTCGGCGGACTCACCACCGGGGTCGGCGTCGCGAGCATGCACTATCTGGGCATGGCCGCCGTGCGGCTGCACGGGCACGTCAGCTACGACCCGGCGCTCGTCGCACTCTCCGTCCTGATCGCCGTGGTTGCGGCGACAGCGGCCCTGTGGGCGGGGCTCAACATCAAGTCCCCCATCGCCGTCACCGTGGCCTCCCTGATCATGGGCGCCGCGGTGACCAGCATGCACTACACCGCGATGTTCGCGGTACGCGTCCATGTCACACCGTCCGGCCACACGCTGCCCGGGGCCACGGCGATGCAGTTCATCTTCCCCCTCGCCGTCGGCCTCGGCTCCTACCTGTTCCTGACCTCGGCCTTCGTCGCGCTGTCGCCGACGACCGGGGAGCGCGAGGCATCCGCCTCGGCCCAGCGGCCGGTCGAGAGCGCCGTCGCCCGCTAGCGACGGCCCGGCCCGCCCCCGTACCACTCCCGAGCGAGGAGGCCATGCGTACACCCCGTAGGACCCCCAACCCCAGCCCACAGGCGCCGCCCCCGCCTCCCGTACGCGGCCGTCGCGCCCACGCCGGCCCGCCCGCCGACGAGGTCCCGGACGAGCCCACGGGCGCGGCCCCGGCCGATGCACCCGCGCCCGGGAGCCGCTGGCGGATACGACCGCGCACCGTCCGCGCCAAGATCGTGTGCCTGCTGATGGTTCCGGTCGTCTCGCTGCTGGCCCTGTGGGCCTACGCCACCGTCAGCACCGCCCAGGACGTCGCCCGGCTACGGCAGTTGCAGCGCGTCGACTCCCAGATCCGCACCCCGGTCGCCACGGCAGTCGCCGCACTGCAGGCCGAGCGCTCCGCCGCGGTGCGCGCCGCGACCGCACCCTCGGCCGGACGGATCGACGACTACGAGAGGCTCGCGGACCGCACCGACCGGGCCGTGGCAGGGCTCCGGCTCGGAGGCCACAACACCGTGGCCGACAGCCAGGAACTGCCCTCCGGCGTGTCCCGGCGGCTCAAGGCCTTCGTCGCCGGCGCCGAACAACTGCGGTCCTTGCGCACCGCGGTGCTCGACCGCCGCGCCGACTGGGCCATGACGTACGGGCAGTACACCAAGACCATCGACAGCGCCTTCGCGGTGGGCGGCGCGCTCACCGGCATCCAGGACGCCGATCTGGGCTCCGACGCGCGCGTGCTGCTCGAATTCTCCCGCGCGGGCGAGGCGTTGGCCCAGGAGGACGCGGTGCTCTCGGGCGCCCGCCTGACCCGTGGACTCAGCGGCGAGCGGCTACGGCTGTTCACCGGCGCCGTCGACACCCGCCGCACGCTCACCGAGGCAGCCGTCGCCGACCTGAGCGGCCCCGAGAGCACCGCCTGGCGCACCCTCGCCGGGGGCAGTGACTACGCCGCCCTGGGCCGCACGGAGGACCGTATCCTCACCGCCGCCCCGGGCGGACGCGCGATCGCCGCCGCACCCGAAGCCGCCTGGAACACTGCGCACGCGCGCGTGCAGGGCGGCATGCGGACCATCGAGCAGGACGCCGGGAGCAGTGTCGCGCACCGCGCCGACCCGTTCACCCGCGGCCTGCTCACCCCGGCCGGCGCCGCCGTGCTCCTCGGCCTCGCCGCGGTGGCCGCCTCGCTCGTCATCTCCGTCCGCATCGGACGCGGCCTCGTCGTCGAGCTGGTCAGCCTGCGCAACAGCGCCCTGGAGATCGCCCGCCGCAACCTCCCCGAGGCCATGCGGAAGCTGCGGGCCGGCGAGGAGATCGACATCCAGGCCGCGGCCCCACCGGGACCGCCCGCCGAGGACGAGACCGGACAGGTCGCCGAGGCCCTCACCACGGTCCACCGCGCCGCCCTCAGGGCCGCCGTGGAGCGCGCCGAACTCGCCAGCGGCATCTCCGGGGTCTTCGTCAACCTCGCCCGCCGCAGCCAGGTCCTCGTCCACCGCCAACTGAGCCTTCTCGACAGCATGGAGCGCCGCTCCGACGACCCGAACGAGCTCAGCGACCTCTTCCGCCTCGACCACCTCACCACCCGCATGCGGCGCCACGCCGAGAGCCTGATCATCCTCTCCGGAGCGGCACCCGGCCGGGCCTGGCGCATGCCGGTCTCGCTGACCAACGTGGTGCGCGCGGCCGTGTCCGAAGTCGAGGACTACGCGCGCGTGGAGGTGCGGCAGCTCCCCGAGGCGGCCGTCATCGGCTCGGCCGTCGCCGACCTCACCCACCTCCTGGCCGAGGTCGTCGAGAACGCGGCCCAGTTCTCGCCGCCCCACACGCGCGTGCGCATCAGCGGCGAACCCGTCGGCAACGGCTATGTGATCGAGGTCGAGGACCGCGGCCTGGGCATGGGTGCGGAGACCCTCACCGAGGCCAACCGCCGCATCGAACAGTCCGAGGCGCTCGACCTCTTCGACAGCGACCGGCTCGGTCTCTTCGTGGTCAGCAGGCTCGCGGCCCGCCACGGCATCAGGGTGCACCTGCGCACCTCTCCCTACGGTGGTACCACGGCGGTCGTCCTGCTGCCCACCGCCCTGCTGCACGGCGGCGCGGCGGAACGTTCCCCCGGCAAGGCGGCGGATCCACAGCGGGCGGCGGAACGCGAGTACGCGCGCGTGCCCGGCGGCGCCCCGCACCAGGACTCCGTCCCGGCGACGACCGAGCGGCCCGCGCTGGTCGCCCACGCACCGGCCGCGGTGGACACGACGTCCGACACCCCACCCCCCGGAGTCACCGCCTTGCGCCTGCACCGTCCCCCGGAGGACACCGAAGAGTCCGACGACCTGCCCCGCCGCGTACGCCAGGCAAGTCTCGCCCCCCAACTGCGCGAACAGCGCCCCGAGGAGCCCGCTCACCCGCAGGCCTCCGCCCACGACGACCGGCGTACGCCCGAGATCGTGCGGGACCGCATGGCTGCCTACCGCGAGGGCTGGAAACGCGGCGGCGGCAGGCAACCAGGCCGCGGCGTGGGACCGGACCCCACACCGCGCAGCGACAGCAGCGAAGGAGACCGCGCATGATCCAGGACCCGAGCACCGGGGCCGACCGGCGATCCGGGGAACTCGACTGGCTGCTGGACGACTTGGTGCTGCGCGTGAGCGAAGTACGGCACGCGGTGGTGCTCTCCAACGACGGACTCGCCGTGGGCGCCTCGTCCGACCTGCGTCGCGAGGACGCGGAACACCTGGCCGCCGTGGCCTCCGGCTTCCACAGCCTGGCCAAGGGCGCGGGACGGCACTTCGGCGCCGGCGGGGTGCGCCAGACCATGGTGGAGATGGACGACGGCTTCCTGTTCGTGGCCGCCGCGGGCGACGGCTCCTGCCTCGCCGTACTCACCGCCGTCAGCGCCGACGTGGGCCTGGTCGCCTATGAGATGGCACGGCTGGTCAAACGCGTCGGCGAGCACCTGTACACGCCGGCCCGTGTCACTGCGCGGCCGCCGGCCGCCCGATGAGACGCGAGGGTGGCGCGCGCACATGAACGCGGACAGCACCGGCATCCCTCCCGAGCCGGGCAGCCAGTGGTACGACGGCGAGGCCGGGCCCCTCGTCCGCCCGTACGCCATGACGGGCGGCCGCACCAGGCCCGGCCCCACCGGGGTCCGCTTCGACCTGATCGCCCTGGTCACCCTGGCCTCGGGCGCACCCGGCGTCGACGAAGACACCGGGCTCGGACCGGAACACCGGGCCCTGATCGACCTGTGCCGCACCGAGACCCAGTCGGTCGCCGAACTCGCCGCGGGCGCCGACCTGCCCGTGGGCGTGGTCCGGGTGCTCCTGGGCGACCTGTTGGAACTCGGCTGCGTCACCGTAAGCCGTCCCGTACCGCCCGCGCAGCTTCCTGACGAACGGATTCTGCGCGAGGTGATCGCAGGGCTACGGGCCTTGTAGATGTCAGTTCACCACCACCCGGTCCCGTACGGGGCAACCCGGTACTCCCGAGAGAAGTGATCGATGGTCTCCGAGCACTCCGACGCGCAGGACGGCGAGACGGCCGCGCTGGCGTTGAAGATCCTGGTCGCCGGCGGATTCGGCGTGGGCAAGACCACCCTGGTGGGCGCGGTCAGCGAGATCAGGCCGCTGCGCACCGAGGAACTGCTCAGCGAGGCAGGCCAGTTGGTGGACGACACCGACGGCGTGGACCAGAAGGTCACCACGACCGTCGCCATGGACTTCGGACGCATCACCATCAGGTCCGGCCTGTCCCTGTACCTCTTCGGCACACCGGGCCAGGACCGCTTCTGGTTCCTGTGGGACGAACTGTCGCAAGGAGCCCTGGGCGCCGTGGTCCTCGCCGACACCCGGCGCCTGGAGGACTGCTTCCCGGCGGTGGACTACTTCGAGCACCGGCACATCCCGTTCGTGGTCGCCGTCAACTGTTTCACGGGCGCCCGCACCTACGGCGCCCAGGACGTCTCACGCGCCCTCGATCTCGACCGGGGGACACCGGTGGTGCTGTGCGACGCCCGGGACCGCGACTCGGGCAAGGAAGTGCTCATCCGGCTCGTCGAGTACGCCGGGCGGATGCACACCGCCCGGCTCCTCGACTCGGTCGGCTGACGGACGCCCCCGGGCGGGCGCCCCACTCAGCTCGCGACCGCCTTCTCCGCCAGTACCTTGTCGATCGTGACCCGGACGAGGAGTTCCCCCGGCACCCCGTTGCGGGCCCCGAACTCCTCGGCACGCTCCTCGCCCATGTAGCGCGCCCCGACGCGGGCGGCCCACTGCCTGAGCTCGTCGAGGTCCTCCGAAACCCGGGCCCGGCCCTGCAGGACGACGAAGTCGAAGGGCGGCCGGTCGTCGTCCACGCACAGCGCGACCCGGCCGTCACGCACGACATTGCGTCCCTTCACGCTCGTGCTCGCGGTGTTGAACACCACGTCGTCTCCGTCGAGCACGAACCAGATCGGGGTCACGTGCGGACTGCCGTCGGCCCGGACGGTCGCCAGCTTTCCGGTGCGGGTGCCGTGCGAGACGAAGTCCCGCCATTCCTTGTCGGTCATCTTCTGCGCCATGCCCCTATCCTCCTTGCCCGCGCCGCGGTCGTGGTGAAGGCTGGCGTGGAGATCCTCCGGCCAGGGGGAGTCATCACGCGGGGAGACCGGATCATGGTGCAGAACCAGGGACTTGGCTGGCTGTTGGACGACCTGACCGAGCGCGTCGAACACGTACGGCACGCACTGGTCCTGTCCAACGACGGCCTGGTGACGGGAGCGAGTACAGGGCTGCGGCGCGAGGACGCCGAGCATCTTGCCGCCGTCTCGTCCGGACTGCACAGCCTGGCCAAGGGCTCGGGACGCCACTTCGGCGCGGGCAGAGTGCGCCAGACGATGGTCGAGTTCGACGACGCGGTGCTGTTCGTGACCGCTGCCGGCGCCAGCAGCTGTCTGTGCGTGCTCAGCGGTGCGGAGGCGGACATAGGCCAGATCGCCTACGAGATGACCCTGCTCGTCAACCGAGTCGGCGAACACCTCGGCGTGGAGGCCAGGCAGCCCGAGCGGACCCCGACCACAGAGGCCTGACCTGCACGTTCTCCTCTCCCGTGGAGTTATCCACAGGCTCGCCACGAGATCCGCCGAAGCGGCTACGGTTTTTTCCGAGGCCGCGCGAACGGCGCGGGCCACGGACTCCACGGGGGAGATGGGCCATGTCAGGCAACACCGTCACACAACCGCACAGCACCTCCTGCACACCGAGCCGCGCGGCACGCGAACTGGGGCTCAGGCGAGGCGAGTTCGAGCTCGCCGTGGACCTCGGATGCATCCGCACCGTGCCCGACGAAGGGGGCGGGGGCCGGCGTGTCCCCCACACCGAGATCGACCGACTGCACGCAGAGGACGGCTTCCCTGAGTCCCTGAGGCAACGCGTCGCAACGGTGGGCACGAAGGAGGGAGCGGCCCTTCTGCAGGTGACGCCCGGCAAGTTCACGCGCCTGGCCCGGCTCGGCGTGGTCAAGCCCGTCAGGTTCTATCTCAATCGGTACCGGGCCGTGGTCTGGCTCTATCTGACCGAAGAGCTACGGCAGTTCGCGGCCGAGGAGAACAACGCGCCGCTGTTGCAGGGGCGAACGCCCTCCGGCGCGCGGGAGCAGCTGATGGAGGGGCTTGATCTGCGACCCCGCAACTGGCGCTCGCGACACCTCGGATTCCTGCTGCGGCGGGCCGACAACCATCCCTGGGCGTGTGCCGCGGCCGTGGCCTCCCTCCTCGACGCCGTCCAGATCGCGGAAATCGTCCAGGACCCCTACGAGCGCGTCCACTTGAACCGGTTCCGGCCCAGGCCACAGGTGCACGGCGCACCGGGTTCGCCCGCCGCGCACCTGGCCGAGAGCCTCACCATGGCGGAGGACCCGGACGAGATCGACTGGTTGCGGGCCGATCTCGCACAGGCAGTCAGCCATGCACGCGCCCTTCAGCCGGCGCCCCGCCCGACTGCCCGGCCGAGGCCGGCGGTAGCAGGGGACCAGGAACGCTCCGCACTGCCGGCGACGGCACACGAGTCGCCCGTGCCGTCGGGGGCCATGGCGCAGGGGCCGCCTGTGCCGTCGGCGGCTGCGGCACACAGCGCGCCTGTGCCTTCCATGGCTGTGGCAGAGGACCGGCCTGTGCCGTGGAGGGCTGTGGCACACGACGCGCGCAGGCCTTGCACGCCTGTGGCACACGACTCGCCCGTGCCGTCGTCGGTTGTGGCACAGGACCCGCCCGTGGCGTCGCCGGCCGCAGCTCAGGACCCGCCCATGCCCTCGACACGACCTCGACGCCGGGATGCCCGGGGCGCCAGTCGGCCACCCGCCGCGGAGCAAGACGCGCCCGTTCCCGAGGAACCGGGACGCTCACACGGTCTGCTGGGCTGGCTGCGCCGCAGAACCGTGTGAGCTACAGCGCCCGGAACAGACCTTCCTGGACCACCGACACCAGCAGCCGGCCCTCGGCGTCGTAGATCCGCCCGCGTGCCAGGCCGCGGCCGCCCGTCGCGATCGGCGACTCCTGGTCGTAGAGGAACCACTCGTCCGCGCGGAACGGACGGTGGAACCACATGGCGTGATCCAGCGAGGCGATGTCGAAGCTCCGCGGACCCCACAGGGGTTCGACCGGGATGCGGACGGCGTCCAGGAGGGTCATGTCGCTGGCGTAGGTCAGCGCGCAGGTGTGCACGACCGGGTCGTCGCCCAGCGGCCCGACCGCGCGCATCCACACCGCGCTGCGCGGCTCGGCGTCCTTGATCTCCTCCGGGGTCCAGCGCAGACGGTCCACGTAGCGGATGTCGAAGGGCTGACGGCGCGCCATGCGCTCCAACTGTTCGGGCAGCGCACCGTGATGCTCCTGGATCTCCTGCACGACCGTCGGCAGGGACTCCGGGTCCGGGACCTTGCGGGCCGGCGGCAGCTGGTGCTCGAAGGACCCTTCCTCAGGCTTGTGAAAGGAGGCGGTGAGATTGAAGATCGTGCGGCCCTGCTGCACCGCGGTGACCCGGCGGGTGGTG
The DNA here is from genome assembly GCF_044465725.1 of Streptomyces sp. NPDC049541. Classification (NCBI taxonomy): domain Bacteria; kingdom Bacillati; phylum Actinomycetota; class Actinomycetes; order Kitasatosporales; family Streptomycetaceae; genus Streptomyces; species Streptomyces sp. NPDC049541. Next base: position 386,865 of record NZ_JBITLY010000002.1, read on the forward strand.
AACGACCTGCCGTCCCGCACCCGTTCGACCTGGTACACGATCGGCACACCGGGCCGGCCCGGGCGCAGGAAATACGCGTGCAACGAGTGCACCGGACGCTCGCCGTCCGTGGTGCGGGCGGCCGCGACCAGTGCCTGGCCCGCCACCTGGCCGCCGAAGACCCGCTGCAGGGACTCCTGCGGGCTCCGGCCACGGAAGATGTTGACCTCGATCTGCTCCAGGTCGAGCAGGTCGACCAGTCTCTCGGCCGGGTTCGTCATGCGTGGGATTCTCCTTGGCTCACGACCTGGCTCACAGCTGTCCGACGTCGGTGACACGGACGACCGCACGGCCCTCGGCGTCGGAGGCCGCGAGGTCGACCTCCGCGCTGATGCCCCAGTCATGATCGCCGTTCGGGTCGGCGAAGATCTGGCGAACGCGCCACAGCCCGTGCTCCGGCTCCTCCTCGATGAGCAGCAGCTTGGGGCCGCGGGCGTCCGGGCCGGTACCCAGGTCCTCGTACTCGTCCCAGTACTCGTCCATCGCCTCGCCCCATGCGTCGGCGTCCCAACCGGAGTCGGCATCCAGCTCGCCCAGCTCCTCGACCTGGTCGAGAGCGGCGAGCTCGACGCGGCGGAACATGGCGTTGCGGACCAGGACCCGGAAGGCGCGGGCATTGGAGGTGACCGGCTTGACCTCGTCGGCCTTCTCCTGGGCCTCCTCGGCGGTCATCTCCTCCGGGTTGGCGAGCTGCTCCCACTCGTCCAGCAGGCTGGAGTCGACCTGGCGGACCATCTCGCCGAGCCACTCGATGAGGTCCTGCAGGTCCTCGGACTTGAGATCGTCGGGGATGTTGTGGTCGAGGGCCTTGTAGGCGCTGGCGAGGTAGCGCAGCACGATGCCCTCGGTGCGGGCCAGCTCGTAGAAGGACACCAACTCCGTGAAGGACATGGCCCGTTCGTACATGTCCCGGATCACGGACTTCGGCGACAGCGGATGGTCGCCCACCCAGGGGTGGCTCTTGCGGTAGGTGTTGTAGGCGTGGAAGAGCAGTTCCTCCAGGGGCTTGGGATAGCTGATGTCCTGGAGGCGCTCCATGCGCTCCTCGTACTCGACGCCGTCCGCCTTCATCGCGGCCACGGCCTCACCCTTGGCCTTGTTCTGCTGGGCGACGAGGATCTGCCGCGGATCGTCCAGCGTCGACTCGACGACGGACACCATGTCCAGGGCGTAGGACGGCGAGTCCGGGTCGAGGAGTTCAAAAGCGGCGAGGGCGAACGTGGACAGCGGCTGGTTGAGCGCGAAGTCCTGCTGCAGGTCCACGGTGAGGCGGACGATGCGGCCGGTGGCGTCCGGCTCGTCGAGCTTCTCGACGATGCCGCCGTCCAGCAGCGAGCGGTAGATGGCGATGGCCCGCCGGATGTGCCGCAGTTGCTGCTTGCGCGGCTCGTGGTTGTCCTCCAGCAGATGCCGCATCGCCTCGAAGGCGTTGCCCGGACGGGCGATCACCGACAGCAGCATCGTGTGCGTCACCCGGAACCGGGAGGTCAGCGGCTCCGGATCGGAGGCGATGAGCTTCTCGAAGGTGTTCTCCGTCCACCCGACGAAGCCCTCCGGCGCCTTCTTGCGGACGACCTTGCGGCGCTTCTTCGGGTCGTCGCCCGCCTTGGCGAGCGCCTTCTCGTTCTCCACGACATGCTCGGGGGCCTGCGCGACGACAAAGCCCGCGGTGTCGAAACCGGCCCGTCCGGCACGGCCGGCGATCTGGTGGAACTCACGGGCGCGCAGCGTGCGCACACGGTTGCCGTCGTACTTGGTCAGCGCCGTGAACAGCACCGTGCGGATGGGCACGTTGACGCCGACACCGAGCGTGTCGGTACCGCAGATCACCTTCAGCAGACCGGCTTGTGCGAGCTTCTCCACCAGGCGCCGGTACTTGGGCAGCATGCCGGCGTGGTGGACGCCGATGCCGTGCCGCACGTACCGCGAGAGGTTGCGGCCGAACTTGGTGGTGAAGCGGAAGTTGCCGATCAGCTCGGCGATCTGCTCCTTCTCCTCCTTCGAGCACATGTTGATGCTCATCAGGGCCTGAGCCCGCTCCACGGCCTGCGCCTGTGTGAAGTGCACGATGTAGACCGGAGCCTGCCGAGTCTCCAGCAGCTCCGTCAGCGTCTCCGTGAGCGGGGTGAGCCGGTATTCGTAGGACAGCGGGACCGGGCGGGTCGCCGAGCGGACCACCGACGTGGGGCGGCCGGTGCGCCGGGTGAGGTCCTTCTCGAACATCGAGACGTCGCCGAGCGTGGCCGACATCAGGACGAACTGTGCCTGGGGCAGCTCCAGGATCGGGATCTGCCAGGCCCAGCCGCGGTCCCCCTCCGCATAGAAGTGGAACTCGTCCATGACGACCTGGCCGACGTCCGCGTCCTTGCCGTCGCGCAGCGCGATCGAGGCGAGGACCTCGGCGGTGCAGCAGATGACGGGCGCGTCCGAGTTGACGGACGCGTCGCCGGTGAGCATGCCGACGTTCTCGGTGCCGAAGATCTTGCACAGTTCGAAGAACTTCTCCGAGACGAGCGCCTTGATCGGAGCGGTGTAGAACGTGACCTCGTCCCGGGCCAGCGCGGCGAAGTGCGCCCCCGCGGCGATCATGCTCTTGCCGGAGCCGGTGGGCGTCGAAACGATCACGTTCGCACCGGAGACCACCTCGATCAGCGCCTCCTCCTGATGGGGATAGAGGGTGAGACCTCGCTCCTGGGCCCACGACTCGAAGGCTTCGTAGAGGGCGTCGGGGTCGGCGGTCGGCGGCAGCTGATCGATGAGGGTCACGCACCCATCTTGCCTGGCGTCCTCCCCCAGAGGGGAATCGGTTGCCGGCAGGAAGATCACGACCAGTACGCTGTGTCACCGACGGAGCGTCAGCGCACCCGGTCAACTGGACAGCGGCACAAGAGGAATGGGGCGGGCAACGGCCATGATGGGACCAGCACACTCACTGTCGGGCGCCGCCGCCTGGCTCGGCGTCGGTGCGGCGGCCGCGGCGGCCGGGCACCCGATGCCCTGGCCGGTTCTTCTGGTCGGCGCTCTGATCTGCGCCGGAGCCGCTCTCGCCCCGGACCTGGACCACAAGGCCGCCACCATCTCCAGGGCCTTCGGCCCTCTCTCGCGCGGCCTGTGCGAGATCGTCGACAAGTTGTCCTACGCCGTCTACAAGGCGACGAAGAAGCAGGGCGACCCGCGCCGCTCCGGCGGGCACCGCACGCTCACCCACACCTGGCTGTGGGCGGTCCTGATCGGTGCGGGTTCGTCGGTCGCCGCCATCACCGGTGGCCGCTGGGCGGTGCTGGCCATTCTCTTCGTCCACGTGGTGCTGGCCATCGAGGGCCTGCTGTGGCGGGCGACCCGGGGCTCCAGCGCCGACGTGCTGGTGTGGCTGCTGGCCGCGACCAGCGCCTGGATCCTCGCCGGCATCCTCGACAAGCCGGGCAATGGCTCGGACTGGCTGTTCACCCAGCCCGGTCAGCAGTACCTGTGGCTGGGGCTGCCGATCGTGCTGGGCGCGATCGTCCACGACATCGGGGACGCCCTGACGGTCTCCGGCTGCCCGATCCTGTGGCCGATACCGGTGGGCCGCAAGCGCTGGTACCCGGTCGGCCCGCCGAAGGTCATGCGTTTCCGGGCCGGCAGCTGGGTCGAGCTCAAGGTGCTGATGCCGGTGTTCATGCTGCTGGGCGGGGTGGGCTGCGCGGCGGCGCTGAACTTCATCTGAGGAAACCGGCCCGCAGGAGTGGGGCGTGCCCGCCGTCGCCCCACCTCCGCGAGCGCTCGGAGTCAGTCCCTCCACTGCTGCGCGGGGGAGACCCCCGGCAGCGGCCTGCCGATCACAGCCAGCGGGATGAAGAAGCAGACCTGGCCGATGGCGATCGTCAGCGTGGTGAGCGCCGTCTCGTCATAGTGCTTGGCCGCCTCGGCATACAGGTCGTCCGAGACCCGCTCCCCGTGCGGATTCGGCGTGAGAACGGCCTCCACCAGCGCCAGCGCAACCCGCTCGGCATCCGTGAAACAGGGGGCGTCCATCCAGGTCGCCACACCCGTGATCCGCTCCTCGGACTCGCCGGCCTTGCGCAGGTTGCCGCTGTGCATCACGGTCAGATACGTGTTGCCGACCAGCTGGCCGGCGCGCAGCTGCACCAGGCTGATGGTGGTCTGCGGTACCGAGCCGTTGCCGGTGGCCTTGAACAGCGCCCCGGCGACCGGACCGAACTCGGGCACGAGCTTGACGGGGTTGGACAGGCGCGGCTGCGTGGTCATGACGTTTCCTTCCGGAATCTTCGAGATGCTTCCGTCGTACTGACGGATCCCGAAGGGCGGATGTGACCGCCCGGCGTCATGAATGTCCGCGCGGACCTCAGGCGTCCTTCCCGCCGCCGTAGCGCCGCTCGAACTGGGCGATGCGTCCCTCCGTGTCCACGGTCCGTGCCTTGCCGGTGTAGAACGGGTGGCTCTCGGAGGAGATCTCCACGTCCACCACCGGATAGGTCTCGCCGTCGTCCCACTCGATGGTCTGGTCGCTGGTCGCGGTGGACCGCGTCAGGAAGGCGTAGCCTGCGGCGCGGTCGCGGAAGACGACCTGGTGGTAGTCGGGGTGCTTGTCCTGCTGCATGCGGTGCTCCTTGGCGGGTCGGCGGCTGGTCAGCCGGACAGGGCGTCCTCGTCGACGATGTGCATGGCCGCCTCCTCGGCGGAGGCCGCCGCGCCGTCGATGCCGACGTCCCGGGCGACCAGGGCGCTCTCCTCGTCCTCGTGCGCGCCCTCGTCCGGTGCCACGAGACGGCCGGAGCGTACGGCGCCGACCTCGTTGTCCAGGAGTTCGCCGTCGGTGCCCGCGCAGTCGCCGATGCCGTCGGTGTCGGGCATCACGAGGTCCGGCAGCTCCTCGGCGAGCCGCTGGTCCAGGGTCTCCCCGTGCTGCCGCTCCGCCGCCGTCACATCGGGGCGTTCCACCGCCCATGGCCGGTCCGGAGGGGACCAGCCCCGGTCGAGGGGGTCGTCGACGCCGTCGTCGACCAGGGTGTCCTCCGCGTCGAGCAGCCCGGAGTCCTCCTGGATCTCGGATCCGTCGGGCTGGTAGACGTCGTCTCCCCATCCGTCGGCGCTGTTCACGGGTACCTCCAGGTGGTGGGGACGGGCCCGTTGCTCACCGCGCGGGGCGTCGGTGCGCCATGACGCGGAGCACAGGCTGCGCCCGGGAGGAACCAGCGGTCCCAGGGCGCTCCCCGAGCCGGTGCCAATATCCAGCCTTCCACCCCTTTTCGGGACTGCGCAACGGCACGGCAGCAGGAGGTACGCGGCGCAGGGGGGCAGCGGTCCCGCGGGGCAGGTCCGTGTGCAGAGGGGGCGGGGCCGGCGTCAGCCGCGCAGCACCGCAGACGACCAGACGTGGCCGTCGTCCGTCACCAGATCGACGCGGTCGACGGCGGGGGCCGACCCGTAGGCGATCCAGGTGGCCCGGCCGGAGGACGGCATCCACCACTGGCCGGCGTCGCGGGTGGAGCCGTCCTTGAGGAGGAGCCGGCAGGTGTAGTGGGCGCCGGGTCGGCCGGCCGTGATCTGCATGACCAGGACGTGCTCGGTCCCGGCCCGGCTCGGTTCGACGGTGCCCACCCGCGCCCCCGAGCCGGTGAGCAGCAGGCCTCCGTGGTCGCTCGCGGTCACCTGGGCCGGGGCCGACTCGTGGTGCAGGAGCGCGGTGCCGGCCGTGCCCAGGCACAGCCCGGCCGCGGCGGCCGCGGCGAGCAGCAGCGGGGTGCGGCGGCGCCGGCGGGCGGGGGAGGGGCGGGGCAGTGCCAGGCGGTCGAGGACCCGGGCATCGAAGCCCGGCGGGACCGCGACCGCAGGAGCCGCGGGCAGCACCGCGTCGACGGCCGCCGACAGGTCGTCGTAGGCCCTGCGGCAGGTGGCGCAGACGGTGAGGTGGCGCAGCAGCTGCGCCGGTGTGCCGGGGAGGGCGCCGAGGGCCAGGGCGGTCAGGTCGTCCTCGTCAGGGTGCTCCATCGCGGCTTCCCTCCTTCAGCATGTCGCGCAGCCTGCGCAGGCCGGTGCGGATGCGGGTCTTGGCGGTGCCCAGGGGGATGTGCTCGTGCCGGCCCACCTCGGCGGCGGTGCAGCCGCCGAGCACGGCGAGCGCGACCGCCCGGGCCTGCTCGAGCGGCAGGGCCCGCAGCCGGTCGAGGGCCCGCTCGCTCTCCAGGGCGGTCAGGGCCAGCCGTTCCGTGTCGGCGCAGTCGTTCTCGGCCCGCAGGGTCACATCCAGGAGCCGTTCCAGGGTTTCGGCGAGGACGGGGGTGGAGCGCCGCGCCCGCACGGCGTCGATCGCGGCGTTGCGGGTGATGGTCAGCAGCCAGGTGAGTGCCGAGGCCCGCCGGGGGTCGTAGTTCCCAGCGGCCCGCCAGGCCCGTACGAACACCTCCTGGCTCACGTCCTCGGCGAGGACCGGATCACGGGTCACCGACAGCGCCAGCCCGTACACCGCGTCCTGGAAGCGGCGCACGAAGGCGACCGCCGCCTGCTCGTCGCCCAGCGCGAATCCGGCGACGAGCGAGGCGTCGTCGACCCGGTCGGCACGCGGGAACAGCTCCACGTTCAAATGTACGCACGGAAGCACCGAACGGATTGACCGCAATCCACCTCAATCCGACCCCATCGCTCGCCCGTACAACCTCTGTCATGAAGGGACGGAGAGATCATGAGGCGAAGCAGGATCACCGTGGCGGGCATCGCACTCGCGGGTCTGGCGCTCGCCGGCTGCGGCGGCGGGGGCGGCAGCGTCCACAGTGCCCGCCCGGCAGCGGCCACCACGGACACCTCGGTCATCAAGGCGAGCCACTCACCGGTCGGTGACATCCTCGTCGACGGCCGCGGGCGCACGCTGTATCTGTTCACCGAGGACGGCAAGAACACCAATTCGATGAACTGTGACGCCGCGTGCATGAAGCTGTGGCCGCACATGGAGGGCAAGCCGCATGCCGGCGCAGGCGTCGAGGCGAACCTCGTCGGCCACACGAAGGGCTCGGGAAAGGTCCAGGTCACCTACGCCGGGCACCCGTTGTACTACTACGCCAAGGACCGGAAGGCCGGCGATCTGAAGGGCCAGGGCATCGACAAGGTCTGGTACGTCCTGAACGCCAAGGGCACCGCGATCAAGAAGGCGGTTCCGGCGTCGAACAGCAGCGGTGGTGGTGGATACGGGTACTGACCCGGTCGGGGGCCGCCCTGCGGCACCCCCCGACCGGGCCGGGAAGGCTCACCCGTGCCAGGACCGCCACAGCGCCGCATACGCGCCCTGCGCCGCGACCAGCTCGTCGTGGCTGCCGAGCTCGCTGATGCGGCCGTCCTCGACCACGGCGATCACATCGGCGTCGTGTGCGGTGTGCAGCCGGTGGGCGATGGCGACCACCGTGCGGCCGTCGAGAACGCGGGCGAGGGAGCGCTCCAGGTGCCGTGCCGCACGCGGGTCAAGCAGCGAGGTCGCCTCGTCCAGAACCAGCGTGTGCGGGTCCGCCAGCACCAGCCGGGCCAGCGCGATCTGCTGGGCCTGCGCCGGGGTGAGCGCCAGCCCGCCCGAGCCGACCTCGGTGTCCAGACCGTCGTCCAGCGCACGCGCCCACCCCTCGGCGTCGACCGCGCCCAGCGCCGCCCACAGCTCGGCGTCCACCGCGCTCGTCCGGGCCAGCAGCAGGTTGTCGCGCAGGGAGCCCACGAAGACGTGGTGTTCCTGGTTGACGAGGGCCACATGGGAGCGGACGCGTTCGGCGGGCATCCGGGACAGCTCGGCGCCGCCGAGGGTGATGCGGCCCTCCCGCGGCGCGTAGATACCGGCGAGCAGCCTGCCCAGCGTCGACTTGCCCGCGCCCGAGGGGCCGACCAGCGCCAGCCGGGTGCCGGGCGCGACCTGGAGGGACACCTTGCGCAGCACGTCCACGCCCTCGCGGTAGCCGAAGTGCACCCGGTCCGCGTGCACGTCGCGCCCGTCGGGGGCCAGCGAGTCCTCACCGGCATCGGGCTCGATGTCCCGCACGCCGACCAGCCGGGCCAGCGACACCTGGGCCACTTGCAGCTCGTCGTACCAGCGCAGGATCAGGTTCACCGGGTCGACGAGCATCTGCGCGATCAGCGCACCCGTCGTCAGCTGGCCCACCCCGATCCAGCCCTGCAGGACGAACACGCCGCCGATCATCAACACCGAGGCGAGCACGGTCACATGGGTGAGGTTGATGACGGGGAAGAGCACGGACCGCAGCCAGAGCGTGTAGTTCTCCCAAGCGGTCCATTCCTTCACTCGGCGCTCGGACAGTTCGATCCGGCGCTCGCCGAGGCGGTGGGCCTCCACGGTGCGCCCGGCGTCGACCGTCTCCGCCAGAGCGGCGGCCACGGCCGCGTATCCGGCGGCCTCCGAGCGGTAGCCGGACGGCGCCCGCTTGAAGTACCAGCGGCAGCCGGCCACCAGCAGTGGCACCGCGACCAGCACGGCAGGCGCCAGCGGCGGCACCGTCACGACGAGACCGCCGAGCAGCAGCACCGCCCACACCACGCCGATCGCCAGCTGCGGCACCGCCTCACGCATCGCGTTGGCGAGCCGGTCGATGTCCGTGGTGATCCGGGACAGCAGGTCGCCCGTGCCGGCCCGTTCCAGGACGCCCGGCGGCAGCCCGACCGACCGTACGAGGAAGTCCTCGCGCAGATCGGCCAGCATCCGCTCGCCGAGCATCGCTCCGCGCAGCCGCACCTGCCGTACGAAAACGGCCTGGACGAGCAGCGCGAGCACGAACAGGGAGACGGTGAGCGGCAGATGAAGCTCCCGTGCACCGTCCGACACCCGCTGGACCAGGTCGCCCAGCAGCCATGGGCCCGTCATCGAGGCGAGCACGGCCGCGGTGTTGACGGCGATCAGGACCAGGAAGGCACGGCGGTGCCGGCGGAACAGCTCGGCCACATAGGCGCGTACGGTCGCGGGGGCGCCGACGGGCAGCGTGTGCGCCGTCGTCGGAGCCGCCGGGTCGTACGCCGGTGGCGCTACGCCGATCATGCTGTCTCCTCGATCTCTTCCAGTTCCTTCAGAACGCCGCCGTCTCCGAGCACGCCGCTCAGGGCGGCCTCCTCCTCGGTCTCCCGGGTCACCACGGCCCGGTAGCGGGGCTCGGAGTGCAGCAGTTCGCGGTGCACGCCGACGGCGGCGACCTCGCCCTCGTGGACCAGTACGACCCGGTCCGCGTGGTCCAGCAGTAGCGGCGAGGAGGTGAACACCACTGTCGTGCGCCCCTCCCGAAGCGCGCGCAACCCCTCAGCGATCCGTGCCTCGGTGTGCGAGTCGACCGCCGAGGTCGGCTCGTCCAGGACGAGCACCTCCGGGTCCGTGATCAGCGAGCGGGCCAGCGCGAGCCGCTGTCGCTGCCCGCCGGACAGCGACCGCCCGCGTTCGGTGATCCGCGTGTCCATCGGGTCCGCGGCGTCCAACGACCCCTGGGCGAGCGCCTCCAGGACGTCCCCGCACTGCGCGGCCGCCAGCGCCTCGCGTGCGCCGACATGGTCCGAGGCGGGCACGTCCAGCAGCTCGCGCAGCGAACCGGACAGCAGCACCGGGTCCTTGTCCTGGACGAGGACCGCTTCACGCGCGGTCTTCAGCGGCAGCTCGTCGAGGGGCACGCCGCCCAGCAGGACGGAGGTGCCCTGCTGGGCGGGGTGTCCGCCCAGCCGTTCGGCGAGCAGGCCCGCCGCGTCCGGGTCGCCGCACACCACCGCCGTCAGCCGGCCCGCGGGGGCGAGCAGACCGGTCGCCGGGTCGTACAGGTCCCCCGAGGGGATGTCGGCCGTGCGTGAGCCCTCGGTGTCCGTGGCCCGTTCCAGCGACAGCACCCGCGCCGCCCGCTTGGCGGAGGGCCGCGAGAAGGAGTAGGCCATCGCGATCTCTTCGAAGTGCCGCAAGGGGTACGTCAGGACCATCACCGAGCTGTAGACGGTGACCAGTTCGCCGACGGTGATGCGGCCCTGCCCGGCCAGGTGGACGCCGTACCAGACGACCACGACCATCAGCAGGCCCGGCAGCAGCACCTGGATCGCGGAGATCAGGGACCACATACGGGCGCTGCGCACGGCCGCGTGCCGGACCTCCTGGGAGGCTCGGCGGTAGCGGTCGAGGAACAGCTCCTCGCCGCCGATGCCGCGCAGCACACGCAGTCCGGCGACGGTGTCCGAGGCCAGTTCGGTGGCCCGACCCGCCTTCTCGCGCTGGAAGTCGGCCCGTCGCGTCGCCCGCGGCAGCAGCGGCAGCACCGCGACCGCCAGCAGGGGCAGACCCGCGGCGACGACCACGCCGAGCGCCGGCTGGTAGACGACCAGGGCGACGCAGACCAGCACGACGGTGAGGGCCGCCGCGGTGAACCGGGAGACGGCCTCCACGAACCAGCCGATCTTCTCGACGTCACCGGTGGAGACGGCCACCACCTCGCCGGCCGCGACGCGCCGCGTCAGCGCCGAACCCAGCATCGCCGCCTTGCGGGCGAGCAACTGCTGGACGCGGGCGGCGGCCGTGATCCAGTTGGTGACCGCGGCCCGGTGCAGGAACGTGTCGCCGAGCGCGGTGCCGAGGCCCGCCAGCGCCAACAGGGCGCCCGCCAGGCCCAGCCCGGCGCCCGAGCGTTCGACGACGGCCTGGATGGCCATGCCGACGCAGAACGGCAGCGCGGAGACCGACGCGAAGTGCAGCAGGCCCCAGGCCAGTGACTTGAACTGACCGCCCAGTTGATTGCGGCCCAGCCACCACAGGAATCGGGGACCGGAGCGTGCGTCCGGCACACCCGGGTCGGGATACGGAAGGTCTTGAATCTGCATGACGACTGACGTCCCAGTGGCTCGTGTCAGGGGTGGGGGGAGCCGCGAACGGCGGCAGCAAACCGTGACAGGTTCGCGTCGCAGCGTGGTCGGAAGCAAACGGTTTTCCGTGGCGGCGTACAAAATGGGGCGATGCGAAAGATCGGTGCACCGCTTACGGCGGCGGCCCTGGGAACCCTGTTGACGGCCTTGACCGCCTGCGGCGGTGTGCAGGACAGCAGTACCGCACGGACAGGGGCCGCTGGCAACACGGCCGCCACGCGCACGCGTGCCGCCCAGGGCACCCGCATCCCCGGCATCGGCGAGCGCATGAGACAGCGGATTCCAGCGAACTCCCGTCAGGTCGTGGCGGTCTACGGGACGGGCAGGGACTCCGCGGACTCCACGGTCGTGCTGTACACGAAGCACGGTTCGAGCTGGCAGCGGACCCGTGGCTGGCCGGCGCACAACGGCAAGAAGGGCTGGACCGCCGACCACCACGAGGGCGACCGGCGCAGTCCCGTCGGCGTGTTCACCCTCACCGACGCGGGCGGTGTCCTGCCCGACCCCGGCGCCCGGCTCCCGTACACGCGCGACGCGTCCTTCGCGGCCCCGCGCGAGTGGGCCGCCTCGCACTGGCACGACTTCGACTACGTCATCGCCATCGACTACAACCGCGTCAAGGGCACCGCGCCCAACGACCCGACCCGCCCCGAGGGCGACGCGAAGGGCGGCAGCATCTGGCTGCACATGGACCACGGCAGCGGTACGTCGGCCTGCATCAGCCTGTCCAGGGCAGCGATGGAGTACCTGCTGCGCACGCTCGACCCGGATCGGCATCCCGTGGTGGTGATGGGGGACAGGGCGGACCTGAAGGCCTAGCACTTCTGTCGGAGGCCTCATTGCCACGAGGCGTCAACTCCCCGTAGAACACGGGCCATGAAGAGACGGATCGTCATGTCCATGCTCGCCGGAGCGACCCTCCTCGCGAGCACCCTCCTCGGGGCGGGGCCGGCCGGCGCCGCCGACGCGCCCGCCGAGTTCGGCACCGACTGGCACGACCCGGTGACGGCGGCTCCGCCCGTCGACAGACCGGCCGGCAAGTCCTGCCAAGTCACGCTCGCCGAGGCGCAGTTCAAGGACTTCACCCCCTACAGGGGAACGTACACACCGCCCAAGGGCTGTGGCGACCGCTGGAGCAAGGTGGTGCTGCGCCTTGACGGCAAGGTCAAGGGGCGGCAGTTCGACCGGCTCGGCTATCTGCACGTCGGCGGGGTCGAGATCCTGCGCACCTCCACCCCCGAGCCCTCGCCCGACGGCATCGCATGGTCCGTCGAGAAGGACGTCACGCGCTACAGCGACACCTTCCGCAGCGGCCAGGACGTCGAGATGCTCATCGGGAACGTCGTCGACGACACCTACACCGGCGTACTCGACGTCAAGGTCACGCTCACCTTCTACCCGGGCGAACCGGCCGCGGCACCCGCCGACAAGGTCCTCACTCTCGGCGACGGCAACACCCTCACCACCCCGCGCAACAGCGAACGCATCCTCGCCGAGGTGTACGCCACCGGATCCGGCGGCGGCTGCGAGGAGTTCTGGTATCTGGCGGTGCCCGGCAAGGCGCCGTATTCCTGCCAGGCCGACGGCGGCCCGTACCGCGAGGTGCAGATCAAGGTCGACGGCCGACTGGCCGGAATCGCCGCACCGTTCCCGCACGTGTGGACCGGGGGCTGGTCCAACCCCTTCCTCTGGTACGTCATTCCGGCACCGCGCGCCTTCGACGTCAAGCCGATCGAATACGACCTGACACCCTTCGCGGGGCTGCTCAACGACGGCCGCCCGCACAAGGTCGACGTCTCGGTGGTGGGCGTGCCCGAGGGGCAGAGCGGCTGGAGTGCGCCGGTCGACGTACTGGTGTGGCAGGACGCCGGGCGGACGCACGTGCCCGGGAAGCTCACCGTGGACCGGGCGGGCGACCTCGCGAACTCCTCGACGTACACGGCCGGTTCACCGGAGTCGGTGGACACGAAGGCCGGTCACCGGCTGACCGTCTCCGGCTACGTCGACACCTCGCACGGGCGCGTGACCACCACGGTCAGCCGCACGCTCGCCAACACCTCCACGCACCGGTGGACCGACGGAGAGAACATGGACGGCCTCGACGCCACCTGGAGCGACGACCAGTCGGTCACCGTCGACGGGCGCGGACCGGCCCGCACGACGCTCACCCACCGCACGTACACGATGAACGGCTCGACCACGATCGGCGACGACGCACGGCTGCGCACCGTGCTGACGCTCGGCGACCGTGCCGCCGTCGTCGAGTCGCGCGGCGGGCGGCGCACGGGCTGGTCGCGGCTGGACGACACGGTCAACGGCGACGCCACCTACACGACGGGCGTCCCGCGCGATCAGCGGCATGCGGTCGGCACGACGAGCGAGCGCTATCGGCTGTACGGCTCGGCGGGCTGCTACGACCGCTCGCTGACGACCGTCCAGGGGGTGCTCACGGAGGAACGGGACGGCTGCTGAGGCCAGTTGTGTGCGATGCGTCACACGGTGCGTGATTTACATGTCGGCAACACGGAGGTTGCGGGTTGGATCATCCGGAGCGCGAAAGTGATCGTCACGGAAGCCGCTTTCCGTATCGCAGAAGTCTCCCCGGCTTCTGTGAGTTGACGTCCCCACTAGGAGTGCCCGTGCCGCCGTCCGTCCCGTCCGCCCCGCGACGCGTCGCACGCATACTGCGTACCTCTCTGTTCGTGCAGGTCCTCTGCGCGCTCGTCCTCGGAATCGTCGTCGGGAAGCTGTGGCCCGGCTTCGCCGCGGATCTCCAGCCGCTCGGCGACGGTTTCACCCGGCTCATCAAGACGATCATCTCGCCGCTGGTGTTCTGCGTGGTCGTCGTCGGCATCGCCAAGGCCGGTGACCTCAAGGCCTTCGGCCGGATCGGGCTCAAGGCCCTGATCTGGTTCGAGGTCGCCAGCACCGCGGCGCTGATCATCGGCCTGATCGCCGCCAACGTTGTCCAGCCCGGCTCGGGCATGCATGTCGACCCGTCCACGCTGAGCACCAAGGCCGTCGACGCGAAGACGGGCGGCGGTGCGCTGCCCTCGACGACCGAGTTCATCGTCAACGCGCTGCCCACCAGTTTCATCGGCGCCTTCGCCGAGAACTCCCTGCTCCAAGTCCTCATCCTGGCCTGCCTGGTGGGCGCCGCGCTGCTGCACCTCGGCCACACCAAGGTGCCCCAGGTGCTGCCCGCCGTCGAGCAGGCCCAGGAGATCATCTTCGCGATCGTCGGCTTCGTGATGCGGCTGGCCCCGATCGCGGTGTTCGGCGCGATGGCCGTCCTGATCGGCCAGTACGGACTCGGGGTGATCGAGACCTACGCCAAGCTGATCATCCTGTGCTATGTCGCCGCGGTCCTGTTCGTCGCGCTGCTGGCGGTCGCCCTGCGCATGGTCACCGGGCTGAGCCTGTGGAAGTTCCTGCGCTACATCCGCGAGGAGATGCTCCTTGCGCTCGGCACCGCGTCCACCGAGTCCGTCATGCCGCGGGTGATGCAGAAGCTGCGAAGGGCCGGCGCCCGCGACGACGCGGTGGGCCTGGTCCTGCCCACCGGCTACTCCTTCAACCTCGACGGCGCCTCGCTCTACCTCTCCATCGGCACGCTGTTCATCGCCCAGGCCGTGGGCGTCGACCTCAGCCTGAGCCAGCAGATCACCGTCGTCCTGGTGCTGATGCTGACCAGCAAGGGCATGGCGGGCATCCCCGGCTCCGCCTTCCTCGCCCTGTCCGCGACCGCCTCCTCGCTGGGGGCCATCCCCGCCGGAGCGGTGGCGCTGCTGCTGGGCGTGGACCGGATCATGGACTCGATGCGGGTGGTGACGAACCTGCTCGGCAACTGCGTCGCCGTGTTCGCCGTCTCCCGCTGGGAAGGCGCGCTGGACGTGGAGCAGGCGAAGAGGGTGCTGGACGGCGAGGCCGTAGCCGAAGCGGAGGATGTGCCGGAGGCTGCGGTGCCGGTCGCCCAGTAGCTCGGGGCTTTGTTTCGTGGGCGGCTGCGGGTGAGTGGGGTTGCTCGCGCGGTTCCCCGCGCCCCTTCAGGGGCGCGGGGAACCGCGCAACCAGCCACCACCCGCAGCCGCCCACGAACCGTTTTGCCCCCTACCTGCAGCGCCTCTCCGGATCTCCGTCCACCAAGGTGTCCAACAAGGTGCCCAGCACCTCGCGCTCGTCGTCGCTCAGCGGGGCGAGGATCTCCTCGGCGGCCGAGCGACGTGCGCCGCGCAATTGGCTCAGCGCCTTACGGCCGTCGTCCGTGAGCTCGATCCGGATCACCCGGCGGTTCGTCGGATCCGGCACCCGGCGCACCTTGCCGCTCGCCTCCAGCCCGTCGACCAGGGTGGTCACCGCCCGCGGTACCACCTCGAGGCGCTCGGCCAGGTCGGCCATCCGCGGTGGTGAGCTCCAGTGCGCCAGGGTGCGCAGCAGCCGGGACTGGGCCGGGGTGACGCCCAGGCCGCACTGCTCGATGTGCCGCTTCTGGATGCGGTGCACACGGCGGGTGAACCGCAGCAGCTGCTCGGCGAGCAGGCTGTCGGAATCGGGGGTGGCCATACGGGAACAATATCAGGATCTCATTCATTGTGAGCATAGGTAACAATGAGCTAGGCTCCGCCCGTCTTCGCCACCTCACTCCCTAGGAGTCCATTGCACCCCGATCGAGAACCCCGTTGGACACCGCCGGCCGATGCCAAGGAGCAGCCCCGGCAGGTGCGCCGCATCCTGCGACTCTTCCGCCCCTACCGCGCCCGTCTGGCCGTGGTCGGCCTGCTGGTCGGCGCCGCCTCGCTGGTCTCCGTCGCCACGCCCTTCCTGCTGAAGGCGACCCTCGACGTCGCGATCCCCCAGGGCCGCACCGGCCTGCTCAGCCTGCTCGCGCTCGGCATGATCCTCAGCGCCGTACTCACCAGCGTCTTCGGCGTGCTGCAGACGCTGATCTCCACGACGGTCGGCCAGCGCGTCATGCACGACCTGCGCACCGCCGTCTACGGCCGGCTGCAGCGCATGTCGCTCGCGTTCTTCACCCGCACACGTACCGGCGAGGTCCAGTCCCGCATAGCCAACGACATCGGCGGCATGCAGGCCACCGTCACCTCCACCGCCACCTCCCTGGTCTCCAACCTGACCAGCGTGGTCGCCACGATCGTCGCGATGATCGCCCTCGACTGGCGGCTGACCGTCGTCTCGCTGCTGCTGCTCCCGGTCTTCGTGTGGATCAGCCGGCGTGTCGGCAGGGAGCGCAAGAAGATCACCACCGAGCGCCAGAAGCAGATGGCCGCCATGGCCGCCACGGTCACCGAGTCGCTCTCCGTCAGCGGCATCCTGCTGGGCCGCACCATGGGCCGCTCCGACTCGCTGACCAGGTCCTTCGAGGAGGAGTCCGAGGGACTCGTCGACCTCGAGGTGAGGTCCAACATGGCCGGGCGCTGGCGCATGGCCGTCATCACGATCGTCATGGCCGCCATGCCGGCCGTCATCTACTGGACCGCGGGCATCGCCCTCCAGACGGGCGGCCCCGGCATCTCCATCGGCACCATCGTCGCCTTCGTCTCGCTCCAGCAGGGCCTGTTCCGCCCGGCGGTCAGCCTGCTGTCGACCGGCGTGCAGATCCAGAGCTCGCTCGCGCTCTTCCAGCGCATCTTCGAATACCTCGACCTGCCGATCGACATCACCGAGCGGGAGGACCCGGTCCACCTCGACCGGGTCAAGGGCGAGGTCCGCTTCGAGGACGTTTCGTTCCGCTACGACAGCAACGACAACCAGCGGGGCCCCACCCTCGACGGCATCGACGTCACCGTCCCCGCCGGCAGCAGTCTCGCGGTCGTCGGCCCCACCGGCGCAGGAAAATCGACCCTCGGCTATCTCGTCCCGCGGCTCTACGACGTCACCGGCGGCCGCGTCACCCTCGACGGCGTCGACGTCCGCGACCTCGACTTCGACACCCTCGCGCGTGCGGTCGGCGTGGTCTCCCAGGAGACGTATCTCTTCCACGCCTCGGTCGCCGAGAACCTGCGCTTCGCCAAGCCGGACGCGACCGACGAGGAACTGCACACGGCGGCCAGGGCGGCCCAGATCCACGACCACATAGCCTCGCTGCCCGACGGGTACGACACCGTCGTCGGCGAGCGCGGCCACCGCTTCTCCGGTGGCGAGAAGCAGCGCCTGGCGCTAGCCCGCACCATCCTGCGCGACCCGCCGGTGCTGATCCTCGACGAGGCGACCAGCGCCCTGGACAACCGCACCGAGGCAGCCGTCCAGGAGGCCATCGACGCCCTCTCGGCCAACCGCACCACGCTCACCATCGCGCACCGCCTGTCCACCATCCGCGGCGCCGACCAGATCGTGGTCCTCGACTCCGGCCGCGTCGCCGAACGGGGCACACACGAGGAGCTGCTGGATCAGGACGGGCGGTACGCGGCCCTCGTACGCCGGGATGCCCAACTGGAACCGACAGGCTGAAGATCTGTCGGGTTTATGGTGATATGCGGGTTACCGTGCCCGCATGCAACAGAACATTCCGCCACGGGGCACGATCCGACTGACGCGCCGGGGCCGACTCGTCCTCATCCTCCTCGCGACCGGAGTCGTGGTGGCCGGCGCCGCGGTGGTGGTGCCGCTGGTGACGGTGCGGCACGGCGTGCAGGAGGCCGAGCCCGCCTCGCTGGTGATCCCGGAGGGCTGGCGTGCGAGTCAGGTCTACGGCGCCGTGGACAAGGCCCTGCACCTGCCCGCCGGCAGCACCGAGAAGGCACTCCCCAAGGCCCATCTGAAGCTGCCGACGGACGCGGCGGGCAACCCGGAGGGCTATCTCTTCCCCGCGACCTATCCCGTCACGAAGAAGACGACGCCCGAGTCCCTGCTGTCGTTCATGGTCAACACCGCCAACAAGAAGTTCAACGGCGCCCCGATCGCGGCCGGCGCTCAGCGCAACGCCATGAACGTCTACCAGGCGGTCACCGTCGCGAGCATCGTGCAGGCCGAGGCCGCCTCGAAGGCCGACATGGGCAAGGTGGCGCGGGTCGTCTTCAACCGGCTGGAGCGCGGGATGCCGCTGCAGATGGACTCCACCCTCAACTACGCCCTCAAGCGCGCCACGCTGAAGACCAGCGCCGACGACACGAAGCTCGCCAGTCCCTACAACTCCTACCAGCGCATGGGCCTGCCGCCCACCCCGATCGACAACCCGGGCGAGGAGGCGATGCGCGCCGCGGTCAATCCGCCCGCAGGCGACTGGCTGTACTTCGTCACGGTCAAGCCGGGCGACACCCGTTTCACCGCCGACTTCGCCGAGCACCAGCGCAATGTGGCGGAGTTCAACGCCCGGCAGAACGGCTCCGCCCCACAGGCCACCCAGAGCAGCTCCGCTCCGCAGGCCACCCAGAGCAGCTCCGCCCCGCAGGCCGCGCAGAGCAGCTCCGCTCCGCAGGCCACACAGCGTGGTTCCGCCCCGCAGACCGCGCAGAACAGCTCCGTCCCGCAGGCCGCGCAGAACAGCTCCGCTCCGCAGGCCACGAAGTAGCCCGCGGGGCGGCCGTCAGGCGGCGACGGGCTCGGTCGGCTGCCCGGCCGGCAGCCGCCGGATGTCCCGTACGGCGGCCCGGCCCGCCCGGTTGGCGCCGATGGTGCTGGCCGAGGGTCCGTAGCCGACGAGATGGACCCGCGGATCGGTGACCGCGCGCGTGCCCTCGACGCGGATCCCGCCGCCCGGCTCGCGCAGCCGCAGCGGCCGCAGATGGTCGATGGCCGCCCGGAACCCGGTGGCCCAGAGGATGACGTCGGCCTCCACTCGCTGTCCGTCGTTCCACTCCACCCCGTCCGGGGTGATCCGGTCGAACATGGGCCGACGGTCGAGAACCCCGTCCGCGATGCCCTGCCGGACCGCGTCGTTCAGCGGCAGCCCGGTGACCGAGACGACACTCTTCGGCGGCAGCCCCTGCCGCACCCGCTCCTCGACGAGCGCGACGGCCGCCCGCCCCACGTCCTCGGTGAAGGGGCCCTCACGGAAGACCGGCGGCCGCCTGGTCACCCATGTGGTGGCAGCCGCGTACGGGGCGATCTCCAGCAGATGCTGCGTACCCGAGGCGCCCCCGCCCACCACGACCACCCGCTGCCCGGCGAACGCCTCGGGCCCGGGGTACTGCGCCGTGTGCACCTGCCGCCCCCGGAAGCTCTCCTGACCGGGGTAGCGCGGCCAGAACGGCCGGTCCCAGGTGCCGGTCGCGTTGATCAGCGCCCGCGTGGACCAGTCGCCGTCCGAGGTCTCGACGAGCAACCGCCCGCCCACTCCCTCCCGCACGGCACGCACATCGACGGGCCGCCGGACCCGCAGATCGAAGGTGCGCTCGTACGCGGCGAAGTACTCGGCGATCACCTCGGACGAGGCCCGCGCCGGATCGGCGTCGGTCAGCTCCATGCCCGGCAGCGCATGCATGCCGTGCACCTTGCCGTAGGTCAGCGAGGGCCACCGGAACTGCCAGGCGCCGCCCGGCCCGGGGGAGTGGTCGAGCACCACGAAGTCACGCCCCGGCTCGAAACCGGTGCGCCGCAGGTGATAGGCGCTGGACAGACCCGCCTGCCCAGCGCCCACGACGACTACCTCGACCTCGCGCGTGTTGTTCACGTTTCTACTAACTGTGCGGAGGTCGTGGATCTTCCCGCGGTGGAGCCGTGATGTGCCGAACAGTGCGAGGTGCTCAGCCCTGGGACGCCCGGGCGGGCGTGGTCGAGGCCGGCAGCTTGCCGTTGTAGCGGGTGTCCACGAAGGCGCCGAAGTCGACCTTCTTCGGGATGAGCTTCAAGTCGGTGAAGGTGTCCGCGATCTGCTGCTCGGAGGTGATGAGCGGCTTGTCGACGGCGACCGAGACCCGGGTGGCGTTGGTGCGCCGCACCGAGGCCAGCGCCACCTCGTACGGCAGACCGGTGTCCTTCGCCCAGACCTTCGCCCACTCCTCCTGGTGGCCGTAGACCCACGCCGTGGCCCGCCGCAGCCGCTCCAGATAGTCCTTGATGGCAGCGGCCTTCTTCGTGTCCTGCAGCGCGCTCGGCGCCGCCACCTGGAAGGTCAGGCCGTTGGTGATGCCCTCGCCGGTGGTGAGGACGCGGCCCTGCTTGCCCTGCAGGATCTGCGAGGTGTACGGGTCCCACACCGCCCATGCGTCCACCTTGCCGGAGGTGAACGCGGCCAGCGCGTCGGCCGGCTGCAGATACTTCACCTTGACGTCGCTCAGGCTCAGCCCGGCCGCCTTGAGGGAGGCGACCAACTGGTAGTTGGCGGAGGAACCCTGCGCCACGGCGACCGACTTGCCCTTGAGGTCCTCCGGCTTCGACAGCTTCGAGTCGTTCGGTACGAGGATGGCGTCGCCCTTGGAGGTGCCGTGGAAGGCGGCCACGACCGCGATCTTCGAGCCCGCGCCGGCGGCGAACACCGGCGGGGTGTTGCCCACGCCGCCGATGTCGACGGCCTTGGCGTTGACGGCCTCCAGCAGCGGCGGGCCGGAGGTGAAGGTGGACCACTTGATCTTGTAGTCGAGGTTCTTCAGCTCTCCGGCGGCCCGCAGGATGGCCTCGGAGCCGCCCTTCTGGTCGCCGACGTTGAGGGTGAGCGACCCCTTGCCGTCGGTGCCGGTTCCCGTACTCGCGGACGAGTTCCCGCCGCAGGCGGTGAGCAGGAGAGCGAAGGGGAGGAGCAGTGCGGCAGGGACGAGACGTCGTCGCATGGGTGGATCCGTTCTGTTCAACTGAGGCTGGGAGAGGGGTAGTTCAGGCGGCTTCGGCGGCGGTGTGGACGCCGAGCCGTTCCAGCAGTCCGGCGCGCAGCTCGGCGAACCGGGGATCGGTGATGTCGCGCGGCCGGTCGAGATCGATCTCCTGCTCGTGCGCGATGACGCCGTCGTCCATCACCAGGACACGGTCGGCGAGCAGGACCGCCTCCTCGACGTCGTGGGTGACCAGCAGCACCGCGCAGCCCCGGCGCTGCCACAACTCGCCCACCAGGCGCTGCGCCTTGATGCGGGTGAGCGCGTCGAGCGCACCGAACGGCTCGTCGAGCAGCAGCAGATCGGGCTCGCGGACCAACGCCCGGGCGAGGGAGGCGCGCTGGGCCTCGCCGCCGGAGAGGGTCTTGGGCCAGGCGTCGGAGCGGTGGCCGAGCCCCACCTCGTCCAGGGCCTGTTCGGCGACGGCCCGTGCGGGCTTTCCGGGCAGGCCGAGCAGCACGTTGCGCCACACCTTCTTCCACGGCATCAGCCGCGGCGCCTGGAAGGCGACGGCCTTGCGGCGCGGCACCAGGACCGTGCCCTCGATCTCGCGGTCGAGGCCCGCCAGGATGCGCAGCAGGGTGGACTTGCCGCAGCCGCTGCGACCGAGCAGGGCGACGAACTCACCCGGCCGCACGTCGAGTTGGAGGTCGTCGATGACGGCACGGCCGTCGAAGGAGCGGGTCAGCCCCTCGACCCGTACCGCGGTCCGCGGGGTCACCGGCCGGTGAACGTCGGTCGCCATTGCAGCAGCAGCCTTTCGAGGGAGCGGACGATGAAGTCGGCCAGCAGGCCGAGGAAGGCGTAGACGATCAGGCAGACCACGATCACGTCGGTGCGCAGGAAGTCCCGTGCCTGCACCATCAGGAATCCGATGCCGGAGTCGGCGTTGACCTGCTCCGCGAAGACCAGCGCCAGCCAGGCGATGCCGAGGGAGTAGCGCAGCCCGGTCAGCGCGCCGGGCAGGGCCCCCGGCAGCACGACATGCCGTACGAGCCCCCAACGGGAGAGGCCGAGCGACTCCCCGGCCTCGATCAACTGGGCGTCCACGCCGCGGATTCCGGCGTACACATTCAAGTAGAGCGGGAAGGTCACACCGAGTGTGATGATGGCGACCTTCGGGGCCTCACCTATGCCGAACCAGATGATGAACAGCGGGATCAGCCCCACGAACGGCACGGTCCGCAGCATCTGCACCGGCGCGTCCACCAGATCCTCGCCGATCCTGAACAGGCCCGAGACCAGGGCGAGTCCGGTGCCGATGACGATGCCGAGGAGCAGCCCGAACGCCACGCGCTGCAGCGAGGTGCCCATGGCGGAAGCCAGCGAACCGTCACCGGTCAGATCCCCGGCGACCCGGGCGATCCGGCCGGGCGAGGCCAGGACGTCCGACGCCAACACGCCGGTGGCGCTGAGCAGTTGCCAGAGGGCCAGCAGCAGGAGGGGGCCCGCGGTGCGGCGCAGCCAGCGCGGGATGCGGGTGCGGCGGGAGGAGACGGGGACGATGGGGGTGAGCTCGGGGGATGCCGGGTCGTGGGAGTCGACATCTGCCCGCTTCGATGCGGATACAGGGGAAATATCAGGTTCAGAGGAGCCGGGCGGGGCATGGCTGATGCTCATGGGTGCTCCATGGGAGGAGAGCGTCCGGTGAGGGAGGGGGTGCGCGCCTCAGTGCCGCCACGTCACGCGGAGCGTGCGGGTACGGCGGAGTACAGGCAAGGAGGGTGTGGAAAGGGGAGAAGGCGTCAGCAGCCGCGGCGACACGCGGCGGAGGCCACCCGCAGCAGGTCGATGTGACCGCGCGTGGTGAGCATGGCTGAACGCAACATGCGGCGAAAGTAGCCAGGTCGTCCGTGCACGGTCAATGGCGTCTCGCGGACTGGACCACCCATATCAACCAGCGAACCGCCGTTGACCAGTGAAACCTGGCGAATGGGTCAGGATGGGGTCATGTCAGATGCCTTCACCACCCGAGTCCTGAACGTCGCCACCGGTTCGACGGAGCGGGTCGTCGACCTGACCCGAGACTGCGAGGCCTTCCTGCGGGAGGCGGCCGCCGGCCGAGACGGCCTCCTCAACGTCTTCGTCCCCCATGCAACCGCCGGAATCGCGATCCTCGAAACGGGCTCCGGCAGCGACGACGACCTCCTCGCCACCCTGCACACCCTCCTCCCCGCCGACGACCGCTGGCAGCACCGCCACGGCAGCCCCGGCCACGGCCGCGACCACGTCCTCCCGGCACTCGTACCGCCGCACGCGACGCTGCCTGTGGTGGGCGGGCGGCTGGAGTTGGGAACTTGGCAGTCGGTGTGCCTGGTGGACACCAATAGGGACAATCCCAACCGCGAAGTCCGGCTGAGCTTCCTGGGCTGAGCAAAACCGCCCTGGGCGTGGCCGCCACATGGCATGGGTGTCAGTCAAGCGGGGTTGGTGGCAATTCCCTCCAGGCCGTATCGGGCCAACGCTGCCGGTACGCCGTGCCCCAGGTGGCGGGCGCGTGTGAGGTCTGACGGCGACCGACGCCCCGGCTCCGCTCGCCCGCGTTCCAGCAGTCCTCGACGTACGGACGCGGGCGGCGCGCGCCGATAGCGTCTCAGGGGCGAGAAGCTTCCATGGCTGCGATCACATCTCCAGCGTCGCCCTGGTAGAGGAAGGAGGTGCGGTTCGCCTGCCTCAGGGGATGAACCTGGTCCGGTACTGCTGAAGGTCGCTCTCTGACGAGTAGGTCGAATCGGATCGTTCGCGTGGAAGCCGTTTCGCTTGCCAGACCAGTACAGGGGTGGCGCCGGCGTTGGTGGCGATGGCTCGCCAGCTGGCTCGATCCGGGGTCCAAAAGCCGAGGTCCACGACGACATCGTGTCCGGCCTTCAGTTGTTCCCGGGCGGGAAGTCCACTCCGTGGACGCCATGGATATGGGAGGCCCACGGCTCCGCTTGTGCTCACCCCGCCGTCAGCGCGTCCGCCTGCGCCTGGACCGCTTCTGACTCCGGACACCAGGTGTTCTGGTGCTGTCTGCCCGCCACCCCGCAGAACCCCATCTGCTTCGGTCTCTTCGGCCCCTGCACCCGCTGCACGGAGATCAGCTTGTCGAGCGGCACCTGGCGGTCCACCACCCCGCCGAAGTCGATGCTCCCGCTCTCCCCGTCGAATGCGCTGTCCCCGTGGATGCTGCCCAGCGCCTTCCACACCGCACCGGGTGTGATCGGCATCCGGTTCGGGGAGCCCGGAAGCGTGGTGACGGCCTTGAGGTAGAGGTTGACCGCGTCGAAGGCAAGCGCGGCGTGGCCGTCGAGAGAGGAGTTCTCCACACGGTTGCACTCGTCCGGGAACAGCGTTTGCATGATGGTGTAGAGGTCGCTTGGCTCGTCGCAGGACCCGACGCCCTGGGTGAAGTCCAGGAAGTCGTACGGGATGCGCGGGTAGGCGCCTCGCCGGTCCGGGTTGGCTGCAAGCCGCGCGATGTCGTCGCCGGCGAGGAGGGTGGGCGGGTCGGATCTGCCGCAGGAGTCGTTGGCGGCGGACAGGACGGTGTCGAAGTCCTCGGAGCGCCCGGCGAAGAAGACAAGGCCCGGGTAGTGACAGGTGCCCGCGCCGACCTCGCTGACTTCGGGGGCGTTGGGAGTTCCGGAGGACGGGGAGGCGGGCTTGTAGGCCTGCTGCTCGACGTCGAAGCCCGCGTCGTGGAAGGACGTTGCGGCGTCGGCCCGCAGGTTGCTGCTGTACTCGTCGGTCGGGTCGGCGGAGTAGATGACACGCACCCTGGGCTTCAGCCTGCCGCCGCTGTCCGCAACCAGGTGCTTGCTGTAGGCGGCGGCGACCGCGGCCTCCCGGCGGTTCTGCGGGGAGACCTGGTAGTACAGCGGCGAGGCCTCGGGAAGCGTGTCCGCGGACAGCGTGGTGGCCACCATCGGCAGGCCGATCCGGGTGAGCCGGTGGATGGTGGTGATGGTCGCCTTGCGGCTCTGGTCGAGGCCGGTGACACCGACGATGGTCGGGTCGGTGCGCATCATCTTCGCGATCATGCCGACCACTTCGGGCCCGTACTGCATGTTCAGGCCCGCGCTCGCCGGGAGGACTCGCAGCAGCGGATCGTCGCTGCCGGTCCTGTTCAGCTGCCGCTTCTGCGCGCTGGCCACCCCCTGAAGCGCCTCCCGCGCATACGACAGCAGCCCGGCCGCCTTGCCCGTGCCAGGGCTGCTGAGCAGCGCCGAGAGGTGGACCAGCGTGACGATCGGCCTGTCGGGGGCGTCGCGATGTATCTCCTCGGCCGCCCTGTTCTGCTCGTCGATCTTCTTGAGCGTCTTCTGCAGGCTCTCGTCCTGGGAGCCGAAGGCGAAGCCGTGCGGGGCGACGCCGACGCACTCGGCCCCCCGTGTCTCCACGGTGGCGGCATCCGGATCGGTCCGGGGCAACTTGCAGTGCTGCTGCTCCCACCGCTCCTCCCGTGCCGGGTCGAGCCGCCAGCCGACCGCACCGGCCACCAGCGCAACCGCCAGGACCACGGCCAGCGCGGTGACTCGGCGACGGGCCCAGCGCGGGGATGGCTCGGGCCTGAACTGCAGTTTCGGCAGCAGGTTCTTGGAGTGCCGGGTGTAGGCGTCGGTCCCCGGGTCCAGCGTGGCAGGTATCCGCACGGGCAGATACCAGTCCTCGGCACTGCGCCCACGCCTGGCCGCGACGAACTGCGCCCCCCAGTTCATCACCAGGTCGTCCTCCAGCTGCCCCCACTGAGGCCCCGCGTAGTCATGGGTCCGGCTGGTGCCGATGACCAGCAGCGGGTCGAAGTCGCCGGTCTCGATGCGCACCTCGATCAGCGAACGGATCAGCTGCTGACCGAAGTTGTCCTCCCTGACCCCCTTCAGCAAGGCCACGCAGTAGGTCGTACGACGCCAGGCCCGCCGCCGCCAGATGCGGCGCCGGTAGGCCACCCTCAGGTCCTCCAGGAAGGCGTTGACGAGCAGCTTGCCGACCTGCTCGGGGTTCTCGTGCTCGAAGCGCGGCTGGGTCAGGCGCAGGGCGAAGCCCGCGAACGTGCCGGGGTCACGGGGCGCCATGTAGGGCTGGCGCAGCAGCCAGCGGTACTCCGGGCCCACCGCCCGCCAGGCCCTGAACCACAGCACCGGCAGCACATGCAGGCCCAGGATCCAGGCCCACCACGGCGCCCGGCCCTCCAGGGCGACTTCGGTGGTCGGGTTGCGCAGTACCCGGAAGAAGCCCCGGCGCTGGAGCTCCCGGGTCTGCAGCCGCATCAGCAGCTCGTGGTCGGGCTGCCCCCGCAGCGGATCGGCCGTGTTGTTGGTCTCCAACAGCCAGTTGACGAGCCCGAAGCGGCGGAACTGGACGCGGGCGTCCGGGCTGTTGCTGGGCGAGGCGAACTCCATGGCCAGTTCGACCAGCACCCGGCGGTACAGCTCGGCTCGCCGCCAGTCGCCCTCCAGATCGGGGCGCTCCCTGTTCATCGTCGCGAGCACCCCGGACACGTCGATCAACTTGTGCGGGATACGCGGCGGTTGGGCCTCTTTGCAGGACCTCTTGTCGATGGTGTCGGCCAGCTCGGCGAGTTCACTCGCCTCGTAGCCCACCAGCATGACGACGGGCAGGCCGTCCTGGCCCTCGGTCGCCTCGGGGAACTCCCCCTTCTTGGGCCGGCGGACAAGGCTGTGCAGCAGCGCGAAGAGTTTGTCCGCGTGCTCGAAGACGGGTGCCATGGCTCCGGGACCCTAGTGAGGACCGAACAGCGTTCGACACACTGTCACCAGTCCTTTACAGCCACCCCCGCTTTCCGACCGAATATGATCGATTACCAGCCGGTACTGGCTGGAATGGTGCCACCACTTGCTGAAGTCTGTGGAGGAGAAGCCGCTGCTGCTTGGCGAGTGGGCCGAGATGCTGGTGGGGGCGGCGCTCGCGGGGACGACGATCGAGGTGACCAAGCGCTACGACTCCTGATCGGGAGTCCGGAGAGGACGTCGGGCAAGCCGCTCGACAGTCCGACGCGGCCCCACGCGCTGTGCACCTCGCTGCAGTTCCTGCCGCCGCGGTCCGCCCATGACGGGAAGACCGCGGCACCGGCGCCGGGGCATGTGTGCAATGCGGCGAAGCTCGGGTTGTCTCACGGAGTTCGGCGGACACGAACCCCGTTCCAGGCCGGCGGGGCGTCCGGAGCCTGCCTGGAGGGTCGTCTCACCGGGTGTCGTTGCGAAGTGCCTTGTCGATCTCGCCCAGTGCTCCGGTCAGCTGGGTGTAGTCGTCGGCCGTCAGCGGCCTGACGAAGTACTTCTCCACCACCTGCGCGTGGACGGCCGCCGCCCGCAGGAACGCCGTACGTCCGTCGGGGGTCGGTTCCACCAGGGCCACCCGCCGGTCCTCGGCGGACGGTACGCGGCGGACCAGGCCGGCGTCCTCCATGCGGTCGATCAGACGGGTGGTGCCGCTGCTGGTGAGCGTGAGGTCGTCGGCCAGCTGCCGCTGGGAGACCTCTTCGCCGGGGCGGCGGCACAGGCGTATCAGCACCTCCAGCATGGTGTGGCTGATCCCGCACTCCTGCCGCAGCGCGCTGTCGATGCGCTGTTCCAGGCGGGTGGCAGATCTGATCAGCAGGCCGAAGTCCCGCACGAGCCGGCTGTTGGCGGCGCGGGCGGCGACTTCGTCGCTGGGGTGCGGCGTCGGATTCATCACCGCCGACTTTACTGTCTCCTCACCTACTGTAGCCTCAATCGCTGACTAGTCAATTGCTGACTGCTCAGCTAAATTCCTGGGGCGGGATCACACCGCGAGCGAGAGGGAGATCCATATGGACCTGCAGTACTGGCTCGGCCGAGCCACCCACGCGATACAGGACTGGGCCGACACCTTCGGTCCCCACGAACCCCACCCGTCCCTCCAGGTGGACGACGACCGCTTCGCGTCCGTCTTCGCGGGGTTCACCGAGAGACTGAAGGACAACTACCCCTTCTTCCACCCCCACTACGCGGGGCAGATGCTCAAGCCCCCGCACCCCGCAGCGGTGGTCGGCTACCTCACCGCCATGCTGATCAACCCCAACAACCACGCCCTGGACGGCGGCCCCGCCACCGCCGCGATGGAACGGGAGGTCGTCGCGCAGCTCGCCGCGATGTTCGGTTACAGCACCCATCTCGGCCACCTCACCACCAGTGGCACGATCGCCAACCTCGAAGCCCTCTTCGTCGCCCGCGAGCTGCACCCCGGCCGTGGCATCGCCCACAGTGCCGACGCCCACTACACCCATGGCCGCATGTGTCACGTCCTGGGCATGACGAGCCACCCCGTCCGCACCGACAGCCAGGGACGGATGGACCTCGAAGCGCTGCAGGACGTACTGCGCACCGGGCAGGTGGGCACCGTCGTCCTCACCACCGGCAGCACCGGCCTGGGCGCCGTCGACCCCGTCCACGAGATCCTGCCCCTGGCTGAGCGGTACGGCGTCCGCGTCCACGTCGACGCCGCGTACGGCGGCTTCTTCACGATCCTGGCCGGAGCAGGTGGCATCGAGGGGCTGCCGCCCGAGCCCTGGCGGGCCGTCGCAGGGGCCGACTCGGTGGTGGTCGACCCCCACAAGCACGGCCTGCAGCCCTACGGCTGCGGAGCCGTCCTCTTCCGCGACCCGGACGTGGGCCGCTTCTACCTCCACGACTCGCCGTACACCTACTTCACCTCCGCCGAGCTGCACCTCGGCGAGATCAGTCTGGAATGCTCCCGCGCCGGCGCCTCCGCGGCGGCCCTCTGGCTGACCTTCCAGCTCCTGCCGCCCACCCCGGAAGGTCTCGGCCAGGTCCTGGCGGCCGGCCGCCGAGCGGCCCTGAAGTGGGCGGACCTGATCGAGACCTCAGACTTCCTGGAGCTCTATCAGCAGCCCCAGTTGGACATCGTCACCTACTTCCCCGCGGTCGATCCCGCGACCCTCAGCGGCATCGACGCGGCCTCCGCACGCATCCTGGGGGACGGCATGGCGGCCCCCGATCCCGTGTACGTCAGCACCCTGAAGGCTGGCCACGAGGCGTTCGCCGCCCGCCACCCCAAGATCACAGCAGACGCCGACGGCGCCCGGATCCTCCGCAGCGTCCTGATGAAGCCGGAGTCCGAACACCACGTCGAGCACCTGCACAACCGGCTCGAGGAGTTGGCCGGGTCAGCACCCTTGAACTCCACACAACCCTTGAACTCCTGACGGAAAGCCTCCGTGCCGCCTTCCGTCTCCTGGTGGCCCGGTCCGGCCGCGTAGGCCAACGGAGGTGCGATCGCTTGCGCATCCGCCCCCTCGCCGGCCCACAGGGCGATGAACAGCGCGGCGGTCGCTTCCAGGAGTCCCGCCCGTTCGAGACCCCCGCCGGCCACGGGTTCGCAACGCACGTCCCGTACCAACTCGCGTACCCGCGCGAGGGCACTCTCGTCGTCCCCGCAGACCGGCACGGCCAGTGGCCGCCCGTCGAAGACGGGTGGCCGCATGCGCCACACGTCCTCGTGACAGAGGTTGAAAGCCTTGATCACCTGGGCTCCCGGTGCCGCCGCAGCCAGTTGCCGCGCGGCTGACGGGCCTCCTTCCGTCAGCAGCCGGAAGCCCGGCCCGACCGGGTTGGAGCAGTCGAGCAGTGCCTTGCCCTCCAGGGACGTGCGCAGTTCCCGTACCACGGCCGTTCCCGCCCCGAAGGGCAGCGCGGCCAATACCACCTGACCTGACTCGGCGGCCGAACGCAGACTGCCCGGCTTCACGCCGCCTCCGATGCGCGCCGCCAGCCGCTCCGCCTTATGTGCGTCCCGTCCCCCGATGGTCACCTCGTGCCCCGCCCGCACCCAGTGGGTGGCTGTGCAGCAGCCTCGATCTGGTGATGTCCGTGGCCACGCGCAGCGCCCCCGTACGACGCCTCCTGGCCGCCGGGGCCGACGCGGAGGACGACATCCGACTGGTCATCCATGCCCGCGCCGACACGGCGATCGCGACGGCCACCGCGCTGACCGTGGCAGCGTGACCCGTGTGACTTGGTGTTCCAGAGTGACCGGGCAATACGGGTGAACCATCCCGTACGGGGCACTTGGTCGGCATGGCACATCCCTCGCCGGCAACCGGCCGCTCTGGAATGTCCACGTTCTCGTCCCTGCACGAGCTGGCCGCTCTGGTCGCTGTCCAGCGGGGACTGTACATCCGCTGGTCAGTGGGGCCCGAGGCGGACCTGGCCGCCTCGTCCAGCACGGACGACCTCACCGGCGTGCCGCTGCCCGGGCTGTCCGCGAACCCGCTCGACATCGAGGACTGGTGGGGCGATCGGCCGACGCACATCTGGGTCGCCCGCCGCCTGTACGACTACTCCCACCTGCCGCGGGTCAAGGGCGCCCGTATCCGCCCCTGGGTGCTGGCGGCCAAGGAGGCCGGTCGCGGGCCCGACAACGAGCCGCTGGTGACGGATGTGCGCCCGCTGGGATGGATCAGTCCGCAGGTGATCACCGAGGCCGACACGATCGTCATACGGCAGCAGGGCTCCTGGGGTCCGTTGAACCGGGGCAGCGCCGTCGAGGGCTGACCGAGGGGGCCGGGTGGTGAAGACGTGCCCCGGGCCGTCCCGGGCGGCTGCACGCTCAGGCATCGCCGAGGCGAGCTGAGCCGGGCGGCGATGATGACGGGCAGGGGCCATGTGGTGACGGCCTGTCCCGACTGGTAAGCCGACCGCGGCGCCGCCCGGCGTTCCCGGCCCCGGGCCGAACTCGACGGCGTCCGTGGCGGGTGGCGGCTGCGGTGGGCGACTTCGGCCGAAGTCCGCGTGCAGAGCGAGCCGCGCGGCCAACTCCTCGGCCTGGCCGGCGCCTTGCGATGCCATGTGTCCTGCCGGGACACGATGTCCGGCCGTAGTTCGTCCAGCATTCCAGGAGCCCTGGCGCGCTTCCGCGGCGGATCGCGAGGTCGCTGCTCCCCTGCATCGAGGTTGCGCACCGGACTCACACGTCTCAGTACTAGTCTGATCTTCGAATGCAGGTGAACAGCTTTTCGAAGCACGGCACAGGGGAAAGGTGACCCGCGATGTCGCTGAGCCTCGGCGATCCGGAGTCCATCGGCGGCTACGCGCTGGTCGACCGGCTCGGTAGCGGCGGCATGGGGATCGTCTATCTGGGGCGTTCGGAGTCGGGACGGCAGGTCGCGGTCAAGGTCGTGCACGCGCCCTACGCGCAGGACGAGGAGTTCCGGACGCGCTTCCGGCAGGAGGTCGCGGCGGCCCGCCGGGTGAGCGGCGCGTTCACCGCGCCGGTGGTGGACGCCGATCCGGACGCCGAACAGCCGTGGATGGCGACGCTCTACGTCCCTGGCCGCACGCTGTCGGACACCGTGGCCAAGGACGGACCGCTGCGCGGACGCGCGTTGCGCGTGCTGGCGCTGGGGCTGGTCGAGGCCTTGCGGGACATCCACCGGGTGGGCATGGTGCACCGCGATCTGAAGCCGAGCAACGTCCTGATGGCCGAGGACGGCCCCCGCGTCATCGACTTCGGCATCTCGTACGCCGTCGACAACGAGGCCCTCACCATGACCGGTCGGCTGATCGGCACCCCGCCCTTCATGTCTCCGGAGCAGTTCGCCGCGCCGCGCGAGGTCACCGGGGCCTCGGACGTCTTCTCGCTGGGCTCGGTGCTGGTGTACGCGGCCACCGGCAACCGCCCGTTCGTCGGCAGCAGCCCGTACTTGACGGGCTATCAGGTGATGTACGAGGCGCCGAACCTCGACGGCGTCGCCGAACCGCTCCGGAGCATCGCCGAGCGCTGCCTGGACAAGAACCCGGCCGCCCGGCCGGACCTCGACGAACTCCGCCGTATGTTCCGGGAGTTGCCGGATTCCGACCGGCCGGCAGTTGCCTCCGGCGTGCCGGTCGCACCCGCAGTGCCCGGCTCCGCGGAAGCCGACCGCCGGACCTCCCACACCCACCCCTTCGCTCCGGGCCCGGCCGCGGACGCGGGCAGGACGGAAGCGGTCGGAACCCGGACCGGCCACGGGCCCCGGCGGCGGCGCGTCCTCCTCGGCATCGCCGCTGCCCTGGCGCTCACCGGAGTGATTGCCGCGGTGAGATTCGGATCGCACCACGACGACGCCTCCCCGTCGCCGACCGGATCCGCGTCCGCCTCGCCTGGAGCCGCAACGGTGACGCTGCCGCCGAAGCATGTGCAGTGGGACTACCAGATCGGCGGTGCGTACCCCCTGGCGGCCGGTGCTCGGGTCGTGAGCCGTGACCACGACAGCGAGCCCGCGCCGGGTGTCTACAACATCTGCAACATCAACGCCTTCCAGGCACAGAAGGACGAGGAGCGCGACTGGGACTCCGACCTGCTGCTGCGCGACGCCAAGGCCGACGTCCTCTACGACAAGGACTGGGGTGAGGCGATCCTGGACATCCGCACGGCCGCCAAACGGCAACGGATCGCCGCCAAGCTGAACAGCTGGATCGACGAGTGCGCGGCCAAGGGGTACAAGGCCGTGGAGCCCGACAACTACGACGTCTTCACGCGCTTCCCGAAGTACCTCAGGGCCGGCCAGGCCGAGGCCCTGATGAAGCTGCTGTCCGCCCACGCCCATGACAAGGGCCTGGCCATCGCCCAGAAGAACGCCGCCGAGCTGCTGTCCGACCGTGCGTCCGTGGGCCTGGACTTCGCCGTGGCCGAGGAGTGCGCCGAGTGGAACGAATGCGGAGAGTTCGCAGAGGCATACGGCAACAACGTGCTGGTGGTCGAGTACACGGCGAAGGGCATGGCGAAAGCGTGCACCGACTGGGGCGGCACCCTGAGCATCGTCCGCCGTGACGCGTCGGTCGTGCCCAAGGGTGACAGCGGCTACGTACACCAGACCTGCTGACGCCCGGCGGTCCCCTGTGAACTGCCTGGCGCTTTTGGGGAATTGTGGTTTGCGCTTTGCCTGTGCTTGCGTTGCCCGCTGCGCCACCCGGACCTAGCCTCACCTGCGAAGCCGTGGGAAGGGCAGGCATGCTGAAGACCGTCCGCGAGCAGGCATCGGGTTTCACCAAGGATCAGCGCAATGCTTTTGTCGCCGCCTACCTGGGCTGGGCGATGGACGCCTTCGACTACTTCCTGGTGGTCCTCGTCTACAGCGAGATCGCCGACGACTTCCATGTCTCCCTCACCGACATGGCCTTCCTCACCACCGCCACCCTGGTGATGCGTCCGGTGGGTGCCCTGCTCTTCGGCATGTGGGCGGACCGCAAGGGCCGACGGCTCCCGCTGATGGTCGACGTCTGCTTCTACTCGGTCGTCGGGTTCGCCTGCGCCTTCGCGCCCAACTACGCCGTGCTGCTGGTGCTGCGTCTGCTCTACGGCATCGGCATGGGCGGCGAGTGGGGCCTGGGCGCGGCGCTGGCCATGGAGAAGATCCCGGCCGAGCGGCGCGGTTTCTGGTCGGGGCTGCTGCAGAGCGGTTACTCACTGGGGTATCTGCTCGCCGCCGTGGCGTTCTTCGGCATCGAACCCGCCTTCGGCTGGCGGGGGTTGTTCGCCTTCAGCCTGGTGCCCGCCCTGGTCGCCCTGTGGGTGCGTACCCGGGTGGAGGAGAGCGAGGTGTGGGAGAAGAGCGTGGCGCTCAACCGCACCCCCGCCCACCAGGTGTTCAAGAACCCGGCGGTGCTCCAGCGCTTCGTCTATCTGGTCGCGCTCATGACCGCTTTCAACTGGATGTCGCACGGCACCCAGGACGTCTATCCGACCTTCGTCAAGAAGGGCCTCGGCCTGTCCCCGGACACCGCGATCGCCATCGCCGTGGTCTACAACATCGGCGCCATCATCGGAGGCATGGTGCTCGGCGCCTACTCCGAGAGGCTGGGCCGCCGTCGCACCATCATGGTCGCGGCCGCCGCGGGCCTGGCCGTGGTGCCCTTCTTCGTGCTGTCCACCGCCGTGGGCTGGCTGATGCTCTCCTCCTTCCTGATGCAGGTGTGCGTACAGGGCGCCTGGGGTGTCATTCCCGCACATCTGACCGAGATGAGCCCGGACGCCGTCCGGGGCTTCTACCCGGGTGTCACCTACCAGTTGGGGAACCTGATCGCCGCCCTCAACCTCCCCATCCAGGAGGCCATCGCCGAGCGGCACGGCTATCCGGCGGCGCTGTCGTGGACCGTGGTGCCCGCCCTGGCGGTGGTGATCGTCCTGAGCGCCGTCGGCAAGGAGGCCAAGGGCATCCGGTTCGGCAGCACCGGTACGCACGTCCCGACCACCGCAACGGCCGAGACCCCCTAGGGGAAGAGCAGCCCGGCCGAACACCCGGTGGATCATGTGCGGGCTCACCTGCAGCGCTCACCACACAATTCGCTCGTTCGAGCCATCGGTCATCGGCCCGATCCGGCGTGTCGTCCTTGCCCGATCGCCGCTCGTCGTACTCACTCCCCGCCTTCCGCACCCGTTGGCCTGCCCACCGGGTGACAGCCGGGCCAAGCCTGAGGTGACGTCCGTCTCCCGGGGCATGCATGAGGATCCCCGGCCGGACGGCGGGGCTCCATGCGCGGGAGGCGAGAGTGAAGAACGAACGAGCCGATCTGGCCGGAGGGCACACCCACAGGGTCCCGGTGCTGATCGTCGGGGGCTCCCTGGTCGGCCTGTCGACCTCGTTGTTCCTCGGGCGGCTGGGCGTGCGCCATCTGCTGGTGGAGCGTCACACCGGCACCTCCATCCACCCGCGCGGCCGCGGCAACAACATCCGCACCATGGAACTGTTCCGGGTCGCGGGAATCGAGCCGGCGATCCATGAGGCCGCCGCCACCCTGGCCGACAACCACGGCATCCTGCAGACCCCCACCCTGGTCGGCGACGCGGGGGAGTGGCTGTTCCGGGAGATCGACCCCGGCGGCGGAGTGGCCCGCTTCAGCCCCGGCGCCTGGTGTCTGTGCAGCCAGAACGACCTGGAGCCGGTCCTGCTCGAACAGGCCCGGGCGCTCGGCGGCGACCTGCGCTTCGCCACCGAACTGATGTCGTTCGAGAGCGACCCCACCGGTGTCACCGCGGTGGTCAAGAGCCGGGAGACGGGCGAGCACACCACCGTCCGCGCGGACTACCTCGTCGCCGCGGACGGCCCCCGCAGCCCCGTCCGCGAGCAGCTCGGCATCGGCCACAGCGGCCCCGGCGACCTGTTCCACAACGTCAGCATCACCTTCCGCTCCCGCCGCCTCGCGGACGTCGTCGGCGACCGCCGTTTCATCGTCTGCTACCTCACCGCCCCGGACGCCGACGGCGCCCTGCTCCCGGTGGACAACCGCGAGCACTGGGTCTTCCACGCCCC
The DNA here is from genome assembly GCF_044465725.1 of Streptomyces sp. NPDC049541. Taxonomy (NCBI): domain Bacteria; kingdom Bacillati; phylum Actinomycetota; class Actinomycetes; order Kitasatosporales; family Streptomycetaceae; genus Streptomyces; species Streptomyces sp. NPDC049541. Next base: position 421,806 of record NZ_JBITLY010000002.1, read on the forward strand.
CTGGCACCCCGAACACGGCGAAACGCTGGAGGAGTTCACCGACCAGCGGTGCATCGAGCACATCCGCCGCGCGGTCGGCGTCCCGGACCTCGACGTGGAGATCACCGGCCGCGCCCCCTGGCACGCCGCCCAGCGCGTCGCCCGCAGCTACCGCTCAGGGCGGGTCTTCCTGGCCGGGGACTCGGCCCACGAGATGTCGCCCACCGGGGCCTTCGGGTCCAACACCGGCATCCAGGACGCGCACAACCTCGCCTGGAAGCTGGCAGCGGTGCTCGGCGGCTGGGCCGGGGAGGGCCTGCTGGACTCCTACGACGCCGAGCGCCGCCCGGTGGCGGAGGCGACCAGCGCCCGGGCCGCCGACCGGTCGGCCGAGCACAGCCACCCCGGGTTCACCCCGCCGCCCGACGCCGGCGGCGGACCCCGGCGCGGCATCCTCAACGTCGCCCTCGGCTACCGCTACCGGCAGGGCGCCGTCGTCGGCACCGGCCCGGCGGCCGCGGTCGTTCCGGAGAACCTGGAGCTGACCGGCGAGCCCGGCAGCAGGGCGCCCCATCTGTGGGTGCGGCACGGAGCCGAACGGATCTCCACCCTCGACCTCTACGAACGGTCCCTGGTCCTGCTCAGCGACGCCGGCGACCCGAGCGGATGGCACCGGGCCGCCGGCCGCCTCGCCGAGGAGCTGTCGGTGCCCATCCGGGCGTATCGCGTGGGCAGCGGACCCGGGGCCGAACTCGTACCGGAAGGGGGTGCCGAGTGGACGGAGCGGCATGGCATCACGGCCGGGGGAGCCGTGCTCGTGCGGCCCGACGGGTTCGTCGCATGGCGGTCGCCCGGCCCGGAGGAGGCCGCCGAACCGGTACTGCGGAAGGTCCTGAGAACCGTGCTGTCCCTGACCTGATCACTCGCGGTGGAACCCCTGTCTCACCCCTTGGTCCTGTCACCCAGGTGATCGTCCCGACTGGTGGTGAGGTGACGACTGACTGACGGTGGTTCACGTCGGGGTCCGGTCAAGTCAGCTGATGACGTACCAGCTGCCGGGCCTTGGCGGAAGGACGTTCCTATGCGTTCTGCTCGCATTTTTCTGGCCACAGCGGCGGCTTCCGCCGTCCTCGCCATCGGGGCACCCGGCGCGTTCGCAAGTGGTGGCGACGGGAATCACGACGGTTCTTCGCACGGCAAGGAGCACGGGAAGGAACACGGCAAGGAGCACGGCAAGGAACACGGGAAGGAGCACGGCAGGGAGTCCAGGCACGAGGAGCCGCGCGGTGGCGTGCACGCCGGTGGTGGTGCGCTGACCGCGGTGAACGACGACGGCTGGGGCGGCTCGCGGGACCCCAAGACGGACCCGGACTCCTACCGGGACGACTCGTGGGGCAGCGATCACGACCGCGGGGGCCGTGACGAGGACGGCGGCGGCCGCGGCAGTGACTCCTGGGGCGGCGGCGACCACGAGAAGCCCCACGGCGGCATGCACACCGGCGGCGGGGCGCTCGCGGCGCCGACCGCGACCGCGGGCGGGCTGGCCGTGCTGGGGGTTGTCGCCACCGGGCTGTATGCGGCGCGCCGCAAGAAGTCGGCCGTGGGCGCGGCCTGACCCGTGCCCGGTGCCATAGCGCAGCCGCGGCCGTCACCCGAGCCCCGTGCGGCGGCCGCGGCGTAGCGCTCCGCTGGGGGCCGCGCTGGAAGGGCCGCGCGGGCCGTCGACTGTCTGCGGCCCCGCGCCCCTTCAGGGCGCTGCCGCACCGCAGCGTCGCGCCCGGCCTGCTCAGCGCCCCCGCCGTCGTGCCCGAATGAGGTGCTCTCCCATGGCAGTTCCTCCCTCTCCCCCCTCCGACGACCAACCGGCGCCCACCGAACCTGGAATGCCGCGCGCGGGCGTGATGATGATCTGCGCCGCCGCCTGCCTGGTGCTCGCAGCGAGCATGATCAGCGGCCAGGACACCTCGACTGACGCCTCCCACTCGCAGTCCGCCGCGTCCGTCCGGCACTCCGCCGCGGCGACGATGTCCCCCGGGCAGCCGGTGGGCAAGCACCTGCCCCGGTCGCGGCCCGTGCGCCTGCGGATCCCCAAGATCTGGGTCGACGCCCCCTTCACGGGCCTGTCCCTCGGCCCCAACGGACAGCTGCAGCCTCCCCCCGCCAACGACACCAACCTCGTCGGCTGGCACACCAAGGGAGCCTCCCCCGGAGAGACGGGGACCGCGGTCATCGCCGGGCACGTCGACACCAAGACGTCCGCGGCCGTCTTCGCCAACCTCGGCCAGCTGACCAAGGGCGACGTCTTCTACGTCCAGCGCGCCGACGGGCGCACGGCGACCTTCCGGGTCGACAGCGTGGAGACCTTCGAGAAGGACGACTTCCCCAGCGACCGCGTGTACGACGACACCCCCCAGGCCCAGGTGCGGCTGATCACCTGCGCGGGCAACTACGACCGGTCGGTCATGGACTACACGGACAACCTGGTGGTCTTCGCCCACCTCGTCTGAGCATCACCCGCGTAGGCCATACGAGTCGCGCGCTGCGGGCCACGGGCACACGATCGAGGAACGCCGACGCCGCCGAACGCGGCCGACGTCGCTTCCGCCCCGCGAAGGAGATGTGCGCAGGATGACGACCACGTCCGAACGTGTTTCCGGTCCGCCGGCCCGACAGGTGTCGCCCCGGGTCTCCCAGTCCGTGTTCGACGGCTCCAGACTCCGGGTCGTCCTGCTGGTGGACGTCTACGACGGAGCCCAGCAGCAGTTCCTGGAGGCGTACGAGCTCCTGTGCAACCAGGTCGCCTCCGTCCCCGGACATGTCAGCGACCAGCTGTGCCAGTCCATCGAGAACCCCTCGCAGTGGCTCATCACCAGCGAGTGGGAGAGCGCCCCGCCGTTCCTCGCCTGGGTCAACAGCGAGGAACACGTGCGGATGGTGGAGCCGCTGCACAGCTGTGTCCGCGACACCAGGTCGCTGCGCTTCCACATCGTCCGCGAGACCGGCAGCCCGGCCCCCGACGCCGAGCACGGCAAGCGCCGGCTCCAGGCGGCGCCCAGGATCGGCGACGGCCTGATCCGGCACGCCCTCACCTTCACCGTCACACCGGGCAGCGAGGAAAAGGTGGCGAAGATCCTCGCCGACTACGCCTCCCCCGAGCCGAAGGTCGACGACTCCACCCGGCTGTGCCGCACCTCGCTGTTCCTGCACGGCAACCGGGTGGTACGGGCCATCGAGGTGCGCGGTGACCTGCTCGCCGCACTGCGCCATGTCGCCCGGCAGCCCGAGGTGCGCGCCGTCGAGGAGGCCATCAACCCGTACCTGGAGCAGGACCGGGACCTCGACGACCCCGAGTCCGCCCGTGTCTTCTTCACCCGGGCCGCGCTGCCCGCCGTCCACCATGTGACGCTGGCGCAGCAGGACCCGCAGGAGGAGCGGCACGCCCTGTCCTATCCGGTCCGGCCCGGCTGCGGCATGCGCCTGGCCGAGGCGCTGGCCCGGCAGGACGAGAGCGCGGCGGACGACCCGCGCAGCCCGATCCTGCGCAGCACCATCTTCCAGCGCGACGACGTCGTCGTACGGCTGATCGACGTACGCGGCGGACTGGCGGCCGCCGACCCTGCTCTCGTCCTCGGCCTCCAGGACCCCGGTCAGCTGGCCGAGCTGACGACCTTCCGCATCGACGCGTCCGCGCCCCGGCACGGCGAACTCGAACGCTGCATCGGGCTCGCCCGCATGGACCTCGTCACCGACCGTCGCTCGCCCGAGGCCTGAGCCGCCCTCAGCCGGCCGTGGCGGCCACCGCCCCACGTCGATGCAGGACCTGATCGGAGGAACGCCGTGATCACATCCCGTCCCAGAATCGTGGATCTCAGCGAGGTCGAGCCCAACCGTCGGCGCGGAGGCGACCTGCGCGCCATGCTCACGCCCGCCACGGTCGGCGCCACCAGCGGTTTCATGGGCGTCGCCATCGTGCAGCCCGGCGAGCGCATCGGGGAGCACTACCACCCGTACTCCGAGGAGTTCGTGTACGTCGTGTGCGGGGACCTGGAGGTGGACCTCGACGGCGTCCCCCAGCCGCTGCGGCCCGAACAGGGCCTCATGATCCCCATGCACATGCGGCACCGCTTCCGCAACGTGGGCAACGTCGAGGCCCGCATCGTCTTCCACCTCGGCCCGCTGGCCCCGAGCCCGCCGCTCGGCCACGTCGACACCGAGGAGAGCGACGCCGCGGAGGTCCCGTCATGACACGCCGGGTGGCGGTCACCGGCATAGGCGTCGTCGCACCCGGCGGCACCGGCATACCGGCGTTCTGGGACCTCCTGGCCGCCGGGCGGACGGCGACGCGGGGCATCACCTTCTTCGACCCGGCGGGCCTGCGCTCCCGGATAGCCGCCGAGTGCGACTTCGACCCGGCGGCGCACGGCCTCGACGCGGAGCAGACCGCACGGTGCGACCGCTACATACAGTTCGCCCTGGCCGCCGCGGCGGAGGCGATACGCGACGCCGGCCTCGAGCCCGAGCGGGAGAACCCCTGGCGGACGGGGGTCTCGCTGGGCACCGCGGTCGGCGGCACCACCCGGCTGGAGCACGACTACGTACTGGTCAGCCGTCACGGGCAGCGCTGGGACGTGGACCCGCAACAGGCCGGCCCGTATCTGCACCGCGCGTTCGCGCCCAGCACCCTGGCCTCCACGGTGGCCGAGCGGTTCGGGGCGCGCGGCCCGGTGCAGACCGTCTCCACGGGCTGCACCTCGGGGCTCGACGCCGTCGGATACGCCTTCCACACCGTCGAGGAGGGCCGCGCCGACGTCTGCATCGCAGGCGCCTCGGACTCGCCGATCTCCCCGATCACCATGGCCTGCTTCGACGCGATCAAGGCCACGTCCCCGAACAACGACGACCCCGCGCACGCCTCGCGCCCCTTCGACGCCGACCGCGACGGGTTCGTCATGGGCGAGGGCGGCGCGGTGCTCGTCCTGGAGGAACTCGACCACGCCCGGGCCCGCGGCGCGCACGTGTACTGCGAACTCGCCGGCTACGCCACCTTCGGCAACGCCTACCACATGACCGGACTGACCCGTGAGGGCGTGGAGATGGCGAAGGCCATCGAGGCCGCCCTCGACCACGCCCGGCTGGACCCCACGGCGATCGACTACGTGAACGCGCACGGCTCCGGCACCCAGCAGAACGACCGCCACGAGACCGCGGCGGTGAAACGGGCCCTGGGCCCGCACGCCTACGACACCCCGATGAGCTCCATCAAGTCCATGGTGGGCCACTCCCTCGGCGCGATCGGCGCCATCGAACTCGTCGCCTGCGTCCTGGCGCTGGCCCACCAGGTCGTACCGCCGACCGCCAACTACGAGACCCCGGACCCCGAGTGCGACCTGGACTACGTCCCGCGCATCGCACGCGAGCGGAAACTGGACAGTGTGCTCTCGGTGGGCAGCGGGTTCGGCGGCTTCCAGTCCGCGGTGGTCCTGACCCGGCCGAGGGAGAAGACACGATGAGCGAACCGCACATACGGCGGGCGGCCATCACCGGAATCGGCGTCGTCGCGCCCAACGGATCAAGCACCGAAACCTTCTGGAAGTCCGTCAAGGAGGGCATCAGCGTCCTCGACCGGGTCACCCGCGAGGGCTGCACGCACCTGCCGCTGCGGGTGGCGGGCGAGGTCCGTGACTTCGACCCGTCCACCGCCGTCGAGGAACGCTTCCTCGTCCAGACCGACCGGTTCACCCACTTCGCCATGGCCGCGGCCGACCTCGCGCTGGACGACGCCCGGCTCGGGAAGCCCGCGACCGACGGCTCCCCGTTCTCCGTCGGCGTGGTCACCGCGGCCGGTTCCGGCGGCGGCGAGTTCGGGCAGCGGGAGCTTCAGCAGCTGTGGGGAAAGGGCAGCCGGTTCGTCGGCCCCTACCAGTCCATCGCCTGGTTCTACGCCGCCAGCACCGGCCAGATCTCGATCCGCCACGGGTTCAAGGGCCCCTGCTCGGTCGTCGCCGGCGACGAGGCCGGCGGCCTGGACGCCCTCGCACACGCGGCGCGGGCGGTGCGGCGCGGCACCGAGGTGATCGTGGCCGGATCGACCGAGGCGCCGCTCGCCCCGTACTCCGTCGTCTGCCAGCTCGGCTACCCGGAGCTCAGCACCGAGGCCGACCCGGCCCGCGCCTACCGCCCCTTCACCTCCGCGGCCTGCGGATTCGTCCCCGCCGAGGGCGGCGCCATGTTCGTCGTGGAGGACGAGGAGACGGCCCTGGCGCGGGGCGCGCGCGTGCAGGCGGTGCTCGCCGGACACGCGGCCACCTTCACCGGCGCCTCCCGCTGGGAGCAGTCCCGGGAAGGCCTCGCCCATGCCGTGCGGGGCGCCCTGGCCGAAGCGGGCTGCGCCCCCGAGGAGATCGACGTCGTCTTCGCCGACGCCCTGGGCGTGCCGGAGGCGGACCGCGCCGAGGCCCTCGCGATCGTCGACGCGCTCGGCGCGCACGGCACCCGTGTGCCCGTCACCGCACCCAAGACCGGCATCGGCCGCGGGTACGGCGCGGCGGCGGTGCTCGACGTGGCGGCGGCGGTGCTCGCGATGGAGCACGGGCTGATCCCGCCCACCCCCAACGTCTACGACATCTGCCACGAACTCGACCTCGTGACCGGCCGGGGCCGTGCCGCCCGGCCGCGCACGGCGCTGGTCCTCAGCCGGGGCCTCATGGGGTCGAACTCGGCGCTGGTGCTGCGGCACGGCGCCACCGGCGCCTCGTCCTGAGGTGCCGCGGAGCAGTAGAGGAGAACCGCAATGTCCGACCGAATAACCGTCGAAGAGCTGGCCGAACTCATGAAGAAGTCCGCCGGTGTCACCGTCACCCCCGAGGAACTCGGGCTGCACAACCCCGGTTTCGACACCCTGGGCGTCGACTCGCTGGGCCTGCTGGGCATCGTGGGCGAACTGGAGAACCGCTACGGCACACCGATGCCGGCCGACGCCGAACGCTCCAAGACCCCCCGGCAGTTCCTCGACCTCGTCAACAGTGCCCTCATGACAGGAGCGTGACATGACCGGACACACGCAGAACGAGATCACCATCGCGGCGCCGCTGGACCTGGTCTGGGAGATGACCAACGACCTGGAGAACTGGCCGCGGCTGTTCACCGAGTACGCCTCCGTCGAAGTCCTGGCCCGGGAGGGGCGCAAGACCACCTTCCGGCTGACCATGCACCCCGACGAGAACGGCACCGTGTGGAGCTGGGTCTCCGAACGCGAACCGGACCGCGACACGCTCACCGTCAGGGCCCGCCGGGTCGAGACGGGACCCTTCGACCACATGAACATCCTCTGGCGGTACGAGGAAGTGCCGGGCGGCACCCGCATGGTGTGGACGCAGGACTTCGCGATGAAACCGGAAGCACCGGTCGACGACGCCTGGATGACCGACAACATCAACCGGAACTCCAAGGTCCAGATGGGGCTGATCCGGGACCGCATCGAGAAGGTCGCCGCCGAGCGCGGTGCCACCCCGGGTCTGACCGACTGAACCGGACGGAGAACCAGCCCCCATGCACCAAGCACTGATCGTCGCCCGCATGGCCCCGGGCTCGGCCCCGGACATCGCCAAGGTGTTCGCGGAGTCCGACCGGGGAGAGCTGCCGCACCTCGTCGGGGTGGTCCGGCGCAGCCTCTTCCAGTTCGGCGACGTGTACATGCACCTCATCGAGTCCGAGCGGGAACCCGGCCCCGCCATCGCCAAGGTGACCGAACACCCCGAGTTCCGGTACGTCAGCGAGCGGTTGTCCGCGTACGTCAGCGCGTACGACCCCCAGACCTGGCGCTCCCCGAAGGACGCCATGGCGCAGCGCTTCTACCTCTGGGAGCGTGACTCGGCCGGCTGAACCCGCCGCGAACTCACCGGTCGCCGGGCCCGCGACGCTGCGGGCCCGGCGACCGGGGTGGTCTTCAGGGCGCCGTTCAGCCCGGGACGTGACAGTCGAAGGCGTGCAGATAGGGGTTGACCGGGCGGATGTCGTCGATGACCAGCCCCGCCTCGGTCAGCCGCCCGACCATGCTGTCGGTGGTGTGCTTCGCCCCGCCGACGTTGAGGAGCAGCAGCAGGTCCATCGCGGTGCTGAACCGCATCGAGGGCGAGTCGTCGACGAGGTTCTCGATGACCACGACCCGGGCCCCCGGGCCACCCGCGGCACGGACGTTGCGCAGCGTCCGTGCGGTGCTGTCGTCGTCCCACTCCAGGATGTTCTTGATGATGTAGACGTCCGCCGCGACCGGCACGGACACCCTCACGTCGCCTGGCACCACGCAGGCGCGGTCCGCGAGGTCGCCGCCCGGCCGCAGCCTCGGCAGTGCGTTGTCCACCACCCGCGGAAGGTCGAGCAGAGTGCCGTGCAGCGAGGGGTACTTGTCCAGCAGGCTCGCCAGCACATGGCCCTGCCCGCCGCCGAGATCGGCGACCGACGAACTCCCGGAAAGGTCGAGGAAGTCGGCGACGTCCCGCGCCGACTGCACGCTGGACGTCGTCATCGCCCGGTTGAAGACGTCGGCGGACTCCGGGGCGTCCTCGTTCAGGTAAGGGAAGAACTCCTTGCCGTACAGGTCCTCGATGACATTGCGCCCGGTGCGCACCGCCTCGTCGAGCCTCGGCCAGGCGTCCCAGGTCCATGGCTCGGTGCACCACAGTGAGATGGCCCGCAGACTGTTCGGATCGTCCTCGCGCAGCAGCCGGGAGACATCGGTGTGGGCGAAGGTCCCGTCCGGCAGTTCGGCGAAGACGCCGTAGCAGGAAAGGGTGCGCAGCAGCCGTCGTAGCGGCCGGGCCTCGGCCTTCACGGCGGCCGCCAGGTCCTCCGCGGTCATGGGGTGATCACCGAGGGCGTCGGGGACTCCCAGCCGGGCGGCCGCCCGGAGGGCGGCGGCACATGCCGCCGCGAACGCTAGCTCCCTCAGCCGCATGGACGGCGGTGGGGCTGTCTGTGCGGTCGTCATGTGCCGCTTCCTTCCTTCTGGGCCCGCAGGCGGGCCATGACCTGCGGTCAGCACATTCCCGCGGGCTGGGAGGCCCGGCAGGAGTTGTGTTCGAAGGTGTTGCCCGTGCCGTGGTCGGTGTTGATGAGGTCCGCCGGGGAGTTGCCCTCGGCCACGTTGTCGGTGATCCGGTTGCGGTCGCTGGTGACGCCCACAAAGCTCTTGAACAGGACGATGCCGCCCGACAGCGGCGAGTTGCCCACGTTGTCCCTGACCACGTTCCGGGTCACCAGGGTGTCCTCGGCGCCGGTCAGGACGATGCCGGAGCCCTGCAGGGCGTCCAGCCGTGTCGTCTTCGGGCACGACTTGTTGTTGCGTACGAGGAGGTTGTCGCGCACGGTCAGCGCGCCGGCCTTCGGCTTGTTCTCGTCGCCGACGACGAACACCGCCACGCAGTTGGCGGTCGCGCGGTTGCGGGCGACGGTGAGGTTGCGCAGGCGTCGGACCGTCAGGCCGATCCGGTTGCCCTCCAGCCGGTTGTGGTCGATCAGTGTTCCTCCGGTGTCCGTGGCGCCCGCCTCCTCATTGATCGTGTTGGCGAGGAAGACACCCGCGTCGCCGTTGTTCAGCGCGCTGTTGTCCTGGATCAGCGAGCGGACCGAGCGCTCCTGGGCGATGCCCCACACGCCGTTGCGCGCCGTGGTCACGTTCCGCACGGTCAGCCCGTCGGTCGCCATGGCGAACACCCCGGTCCTGGCAAAGCCCGTGACGGTCAGCGAGGCGATGGTGACGCCCTTGACGTCACGGTCCTTCGTGCCCAGGACGCAGATGCCGTTGCCGCCCTCGGCACAGCTGTTGGCGGCCTTCTTCCGGCTCGGCTGGATCACTGTGGCTCTCCCCATGCCACGCAGGGTGAGCCCGGGCGTGGTCACCTTGATGCTCTCGTGGAACGTGCCGGGCGCCACGAGAACGGTGTCTCCGGGCTTCGAGGCGTCCACCGCCTTCTGGATCGACTGGCCCGGCATGACCACATGGAACGCATGACGGGCGGCCGGCGGAGCGGCACCCAGCCCGGTCCCGACCACCACGGCGGTGCACATCATGTACGTAATGCGGTATTTCTTCATGTAGCGAACGCTATGACCAGATAGACCGTTTACCTGCCGAATGGGCCATTCGGCGGCGTGTCCTGCGGGCAGCCTGCGCCCGGCGTGGGCCCAGGGCGGGGCGGCGCCCATCAAATAGGGCGATAACCGGAGATACTTCCTACGGCGCCTGCGGAGTGTCCGGGGCGTGTCGCGTGAGCAGGCCGCTGCGGGCCGGGCGGGAGCGATGTTGATCCGTGTTCTTCTCGTCGAGGAGACCGATCTGGTGCGCGGGGCACTGGCTGCTCTGCTGACACGTGAGGAGGACATCGAGGTGGTCGCAGCGGCACGGGGGTGCGGACAGGCCCTCACGCGGGCGCTGTCCTACCGGCCCGATGTCGTCGTCATCGACTGTGACGGCGATGCCGTCGAGGACGGGGCGCTCGGTACCTCCCAGGAGCTCAGCGAGCGGCTTCCCGAGTGCCGGATCCTGCTGGTGGCCGGTACGGCCACGCCCGAATATCTGCGCCAGGCGCTGGCCCAGCCCGTCGCGGGACTCATCGGCAGGAACAGCCCCAGCAACTTTCTGACGGAGGGCGTACGCAAGGTGGCGGCGGGCGGGCGGTTCATCGACCCGGAGCTGGCGCTGCTGGCGCTCTCCTCGGCCCGGAGCCCGCTGACGCCCAGGGAGCTCGAGGTGCTGCGGCTGGCGGCGGACGGCACTCCGACGCGTGAGATCGCCGAGCGGCTGTCGCTGTCGGTGGGCACGGTCCGCAACCATCTGAACGCGGTCTCCAGGAAGACCGGTGCACGCAACCGCATCGACGCGATCCGCATCGCCAGGCAGTCGGGCTGGCTGTAACCGGGTTCACGGCGGACCGACCGGCTCACATCGCTTTACGGCGGGTGAGTTCGCCGGCGCCGGCCGGTCGCGCCTCATCCTCTCGCTCGTCCCAGTGGCCGATCAGGTCGCGGTAGAGGGCGCAGTCGGCCATCAGCCGGTCGTGCGTGCCGAGGCGGCAGTGCGAGCCGTCCATGACGAGGACGAGGTCGGCGCGGAGCGCGGAACTGATCCGGTGGGCGCAGACGACCAGCGTGGCCGGGCGGCCGGCGAAGGCCCGTTCGGCGACCGCCTCCGCCGCCGGGTCGAGATGGCAGGTGGCCTCGTCCAGCAGGACCAGCCGGGCCGGCGGCAGCAGGGCCCGGACCAGGGCGATCAGCTGCCGCTCACCCGCCGAGAGCGCGGCAGGATCCACGGTCGCGCCATAGCCGCCGAGACGCCGGACCAGGGCCTGCGCACCGATGGCACCGACCGCCGCGTCCAGCTCGGACCCGGTGGCCGCGGGCTCGAGATAGGCGAGATTCTCGCGCAGCGTGCCGGCGAACACATAGGCCTCCTGCGGGATCAGCACACGGCACCGGGACAGCCGTCCCCGATCCAGCTCCCGCACCGGCACACCCCCCAGCCGGATCAGGCCGGCCCGCGGTTCGAGCACCCCGGCGATCAGGGAGGCCAGCGTCGACTTGCCCGCCCCGCTGGGCCCCACGACGGCCAGATGCGTGCCAGGCGCGAGGACAAGGTCGAGATCCCGGACGACCGGCTCGGCGGAACGGGCGTATCCAAAGGTGACCCCGCACAACTCGACCCGGCCGTCGAGGGGCTGCGGCCCTTCGGGCCCGCCCACCACGGTCCTGGAGGAGAGCCCGGCGGCCCTGAGCGGCCTTGGGGAGGCGTCGGTGGGGCTGCGGCTGCCTGAAGCGCTGGTAGTGGGCGGGGTGTTGCCCTGCTCGGTGTCGGTAGGACCGGAAGAGGGTGCTGTTGCCGTCGGGGTGGAGGCTTCCAGGATTCGGGTGAGGGTGACCAGGAGCCACAGGCCGCTGCCGCCCAGGCCCTGGACGAAGCCCCGTAGGGCCGGTTGCAGGGACTGGGAGACGTAGGTCAGGGCGCCCAGGACGGCGCCGGTCGTCATGCCGCCGCGGACCAGCCAGGGGGTTCCGGCGAGGATCAGCACGATCGGGAGCCAGCCGCCAACGCCCAAGGCGGCGGTGCGCACGGCGGTGAGCCGGGCCAGGGCGCGGGCCGCGTCCGCCGCCGCGTCGATGCGGGCGCCGACCCGGGCGCGTACGACGTCCTCGGCACCGCAGGCCGTGACGTCCCGCAGTCCGTCGGCCACCGCGCCCACCTGCTCGGCGATGGCCTCGTCGGCCAGCACGACAGCCCGTTGCCGGGCGGCCATCGCGCGCAGGGCCAGCAGGAACAGCGCGAGCCCGGCCGCGAGGGGCGGCAGCACGAACAGCAGGAGGGCGGGATCGAGTACGACCAGCCCCAGCAGCACGCTCACCGCGGTGACCGAGAAGGTCTGCACGAACATCACGATCGCCCCGTACGACTCACGGGCGATCTCGACCTGCTCGGTCAGCCGCGCGACGCCCGCCGTGTCGGCCGGCCCCGTGAGGCGGGCGGAGCGCTGCAGCGTGCCCGTGGTGACGAGGGTGACCAGGTCGTCGCGGAACGGTTCGATGACATCGGCGAGTCGGAGTGTCGCCTGCCGGGTGCCCCAGGCGCCGAGCAGGACGGTGCAGGCCAGCAGCGCCAGCCAGCCGAGCCCCTCGGCGCTGCGGCCCGCGAGGAAGCCGTCGTCGACGGCCCGGGCGACCAGCCAGCCGGACAGCAGCGTGGGCACCGCCTGGACCAGCGACCAGGCGGTGAGCCGTGCGAACTCCGGGCGCCGGGCGCGGAGGGCGGAGCGAAGCAGGTCGTGGGCCGCCCGGTTCATCGCGGCCCCCCGTCGGCCGGCCGGAACACGGCTCGGTACTCCGGGTCCGCCCAGAGCGCCCTGTGGGTGCCCTGGCCGCGGACGCGGCCCGCCTCCAGCCAGACGACGTGGTCCGCGCGGGCCGCGGTGGACGCCCGGTGGGTCACCACGAGCCGGGTACGGCGGGCGAACCGCCCGGACCCGGTGAGCACCTTGCCGATGTGGTGCTCGGTGACGGTGTCGAGGCCGGCCGTCACGTCGTCGAGCACCAGGACCCGGCCGGCCGGGCCGGCCTGGACGAACGCGCGTGCGAGGCCGACCCGTTGGGTCTCCCCGCCGGACAGCGGGGCGGTGGCCGGCCGGGTGGCGTACCCGTCGGGCAGGGTCTGGAGGAAGGCGTCGGCGTGCGCGGCGATCGCCCCCGCCAGCACCTCGGCCTGGGCGGGGGCGCGGGCCCCGAAGGCGATCGCGTCGGCGTACGTCTCGCCCAGCAGCACCGGCCGGTCGAAGCCGTACGCCACGGCCCGCCGCAGCGCCGCGCGGTCCACCTCACGCAAAAGCACCCCGTCGAGCAGCACCTCGCCCTCGTCCGGGTCGGCCAGCCGTCCGGCCAGCGCGGCGAGCAGCGACTTGCCGGATCCCGAACGCCCCACGACGGCCGTCAGCAGGCCGGGCGGCGGGGCCAGGTCGACCTCGTCCAGCACCGTGCCGCCCTCCGGCGTGCGGACGGTCACCCGGCGGAACTCCAGCCGGCCGCCGCCCCCGCCCGGCAGTGGCGCGTCGCCGTACACCGCCGCGGGTTCCGCCAGCACCTCGGCGACCCGCCCCGCCGTGGCGCGCGCGAAGGCGAGCCGGTGCGCCGAGGCCACCAGCGAACTCACCCCCGTGGCGAGCAGCACGTACTCGCTCGCGGCGAGCGTCTGACCCGGTGTGATGCGGCCCCGGGCGAGTTCCAGGCCGGCCACCGCCAGCACGGCCACCTCCAGCAGGGGGACGAGCGCCGCGTCCCGCGCGGAGACCCGGGCGTACGCCCGCCACATCCCCATGCCGTGGCGGTGCAGCTCCGGCAGCGGCCGCAGGATCCGCTCGGCCTCCCGGGCCGTGGTCCCGGCGGCGGTGATGGAGCGGATGCCGGTGAGGGCGTCGACGAGCCGGGCGGCGATACGGCCCTGGGTGGCGAAGTAGCGGTCGTTGACGTCGGAGACGTCACGGACGAAGGCGCGCACCACCAGGACGACCAGCGGCAGCCCGGCGAGGAACGTCAGGCACAGCCAGGGGTCGATCAGGGCCAGGGCCACCACCGCCCCGACCGGCGGCAGCACTTCGGTCACCGCCCACACCAGGCCCGAAGGTGCACTGCCGGTCCGGGCGGTGTTGCTCACCAGGCGCGTCACCAGATCGCCGGGAGTGTGGCGGCGGGTGGCACGGGCGCCCATGTCGAGGACGTGCCCCAGCAGGGTGTGCCGCAGCCATGCCGTGGAGCGCGAGTTGGCGACGGCGCCCGCATAGTCGTCCGCGGCGTCGCACACCACGAGGAGCGTGACGGCGAGGGCGGACAGGGTCAGCCACAGGGCGGCGTCACCGCGCCCGAGTACGGCGTCGACGGTGCGGCCCATGAGGGCGGGCAGGACGAGGTAGACCCCGGCGAGCACAAGAGAAGTGGCGGCCAGGACGCCGCCCCAGGTGCCGCCCCGCCGGACCACCGTCAGCAGCAGTCGGTCCGCCGCACGTCGGTCCACCGGCCGCTCCCGTCTCCGGACATCGGATGGTTCCAGCGAAAGGGGCGGGGACACCCGAAGTGCCCCCGCCGTTGTGGTCGGGTCAGCCGCAGCCCAACGCGCTGAGCAGGCTGAAGCAGCCCTTGCTTGCCCGGCTGCCCGGCGGCGGGCGGTAGCCGGATTCCGTCTCGATGATGAGACCCTGCAATTCGAGGAGCGACATCACGTCCTCACCTCCTCTCTTGTACTGGTGTGGGGACGGGGAAGCCATGAGCGGGCAGGCCAGGTGTCAGGAACGGCAGTCCGGCCGGCCGGGAGTGGAAGGCGGCACCGAGGGCGAGCAGGACGCCTGCGCCCCCGGTCGCCAGGTCCATGGACAGCCGCAGCAACTGCTCGCCGGGGAAGGCCAGTTGACCGTTCAGGAGACAGGCGTGGCGGGCCAGGTGGCGTACGTGGTCGGCGATCTGGGGGTCCCGTGTGGCGGCCGTGCCGGGCGGGTGCGGGCGGCTGAGGTGAAGGATCATCCCGGCGAGGCCGTCGAAGAGCCCGGGCTCGATGTAGAAGGACGCCCTGGCCGCCTTGCGGATCGCCGCGGCGGCATCCAGGAACTCCTCCTCCGCGCGGTGGGCCAGATAGTCCTCGAGCACCATTCCGATGCCCACGCTGCCGTCCGCGAGATAGGGCATGGTGCGGGAGACCTCGTTCACCTCCATCGAACCCTCCTCGCGCACGACGCAGCGGCGCAAGTCCTGGCGCAGCGCGGTGGCGGCCAGGTCGAGAAGGGCCGGGTCCTTGCTGCGCTCGTACAGGCGCAGGAACAGCAGCGCGGGCCCGGACGACCCGAACATCAGCCCCGCCCTCGGGTGGGCACCGCCGCTGGTCTCGGCTACGCCGTCGGCCGGGCCCAGGCGGTCGGCGACGATTTCCGCCGCCCGGCATGCGGTATCACGGCAGGTTGCGTCGCCGGTGGTGGCCGCGAAGTGCAGCAAGTTGAGTCCGATGCCGGACAGGCCGCCCTTGAGGTCGAGGGGCAGGGGCTCCCACCGTTCGCTCAGACACATGTCGAGGACTTTGACGGCCTCCTCGTGGTGTCCTAGGTGTTCGAGGACGTACGCGACGCCGTGCAGGCCGTCGTAGAGGCCGATACGGGTGCCGGGTGCCGGGGCGAGTGCGTGCCGGATCAGCCAGTCCTCATGGTCGCGGCGGCGTCCGGCGCCCGTCACGTCCAGTGCGTACAGTACGCCTGCCGCGCCGTGAGCTATGCCGAGACCGCTGCCCGGGAGCAGGAACTGCTCGATGTCGCCCGGGAAGAGCCGGTCGTGGCGGTCCGGTGTGGCGGCGGCCAGGATCGCGGAGGCGATCGAGTCCCGGGCGCGCAGCCAGCCTGGTCGGTCGGGCTCCAGCCGGGGCTCGTCGCTCGCCCCGGAGTCGATGCCGCTGTCGCCGGTGACGGTGCGTACGGCCTCGTCGAGGAACCGGCGGGGGACCGGGAACAGCCGAGCGGCCTCCCGGGCGAGCTGTCCCGCCTTGCCGACGTCCAGTTCGATCAGGCTGGTCAGCGGCAGGAACAGGAAGAGCCGCAGGCAGGCCAGCGCATACCGGTCGATGTCGAAGCCGGTGGCGCCGCGCGGGGCGATGAAGCCCGGCGCGGCGAGGACCTGGCGCCGCGCCTGAGTCACGTCCGACGCGCCCTCGAAGTCGATCAGCACCACCCTGCCGTCGGGACGGACCAGGATGTTGTCCGTGTGCACGTCGCCCATGACGACGCCCCGCTCATGGACCGCGGCGACCGCGTCCTCCACCTGCCCGAGGACGTCGAGCGCCCAGTCGGTGTAGTCGGCGAAGGCGGCCGCGTTCGGGGCCAGCGCGGCAAGCGGACTGCGCTTCACGAACTCGTGGTACAGAACCGTGGCCTCGACGAACTCCTCGACGAGGAAGTGGTGGCCGCCCAGCTCGAAGTGGTCACGGAGCGCGGGGACGAACGGCAGGCCGGCCAGCCGTTCCAGGGCTTCTCGCTCGCGTTGCAGCCGGGTGACGGCGTCCGCGCCGTCCGGCGTGAGGCCCGCGTGCGGCCGTCCCTCTTTCAGGACGACGCGCTCCTGTGTCCGCGTATCGACCCCCGAGTACAGTCCTCCGCCGTTGGAGAAGTGCAGCGCCTTCTCGATCCGGTAGGGCAGGTCGGCGACGGTGGTGCGCCGGCTCTCGGCGAGGTGCGGTTCGAGGAAGCCGGGCAACTGCACCCACTCGGGCACCCGGAAGGTGGGGCCGCGCACATCGGGTACCAGACGGCCGGAGGGATCCTCCACGGCCTGCTCCACCAC
This sequence comes from Streptomyces sp. NPDC049541, assembly GCF_044465725.1. Lineage (NCBI taxonomy): Bacteria > Bacillati > Actinomycetota > Actinomycetes > Kitasatosporales > Streptomycetaceae > Streptomyces > Streptomyces sp. NPDC049541. Next base: position 438,630 of record NZ_JBITLY010000002.1, read on the forward strand.
GCCGTCGTCGGACACGCAGTACCGGTCGGCGAAGCCCCCGTACCTGACGTAGAGCGGACCGTCCCCCCAACGCAGATCGCTGAGGATGTACGGGCCCGTCCGGCCGTCGAGGAGGCCGCCCAGCTCGGTGAGGATGCGCTCGCACTCGGCCTCGTCCACGGGGTAGACGGTGATGAACTTGCCGCTGGAGCCGCGGTGCGCGTACTTCGCGTTCGCGAGGAAGAGGGCGTCCATGCCGGGCAGGAACTTGAACGCGATGCGGCGCGGGACGCAGTAGTCCCACACCTCGTCGAGGATCGACTGTGCGTTGTCCGGACAGGCCGAGACATGGATCTTCCAGCCCTGCCGGGGGAACGTGCCGCCGGTCGGACGGCACACCACCCAGTCGCCGAGTTCTTCACGTGTCCACGAATCGGGGAGCCGGCGGCCGGCCTGCCGGAAGCGGCCACGCGTCCGGCCTTGATGCGGTGCGTCGTAGAAGTGGGGGTCTGTGAGGCAGTAGACCTCGTACCGCTTGTCCACGGAGTCTCCAAGGGTTCAGTCCGCCTCCCTGGTGCCTCTCACCTCCCACGATGGCAGAAGACGCAGGCGGGGACATCGTGCGTCTGTCATCTGACGAGCGTGGGATTCACCCGGCTCCTCTGTGCGAAACGCACAGTCCGGGAGGTGGATAATCACGACCGCAGGAGTATTCGAGCCCCCCGAAAGGGTGTGTGTTTCCCGGCATGCGCAACGGTTCCGCACGATGAGCGTCAGCGACTCCTTCCCGCTGGGTGCCGCCACCACGCTCGACGAACTCGCCCGGGACCCCCATGCCCGACTGGCGCTGCTGCGGGCGTACGAGCCCGTGTCCTGGGTGCCGGAGCTGGGTGGCTGGCTGGTGACCCGCCGTGACCTGGCGCTGCACGTGATGCGGGACGCCGCGACCTTCACCGTCGACGACCCCCGGTTCTCCACCGCGCAGGTCGTCGGGCCGAGCATGCTGTCGCTGGACGGGGAGCAGCACACCCGCCACCGTGAGCCGTTCAACGCCCCCTTCCGTCCACGGCAGGTGCGCGACGGCTTCGCCTCGTTCATCGAGCAGGAGACCGGCCGGCTCATCAGCGCTCTGGAGCCGGCGGGCGCCGCCGAACTGAGACGTGCCTTCGCCGGACCGCTCGCGGTCGCCGTCGTGACCGAGGCACTCGGGCTGGCCGGGGCCGGCACGGACACGGTGCTCTCCTGGTACGACTCCATCGTGCGCGCCGTCTCGGACATCACCGCCGGACACGCGGCGGGACCCGACGGAACCGCCGCGTACACGGAGCTGCGGGCCGCCGTGGAGAACACCGTTGCCGACGGGGGCAGTTCCTCGCTGCTGGTCTCCGCCGCCGGGCGGCTGACGCTGCCCGAGGTGGCGTCCAATGCCGCGGTCCTGATGTTCGGGGGCATCGAGACCACCGAGGCGATGATCACCAATGCGCTGCTGCATCTGCTGAGCCACCCCGACCAACTGGCCCTCGTGCTCGCCGACTTCGAGCTGCTGGACGGTGCGATCGAGGAGTCGCTGCGCCTGGAACCGGGCGCGGCCGTCGTGGACCGCTACGCGGTGTGTGACACAGAACTGGGCCCCGCCACCATCCGCCGGGGCGATCTGGTCACCGTCTCCCTGGCCGGCGCCAACCGCGACCCTGCCGTCTTCCCCGAGCCCGACCGCTTCGACGTCCGCCGGGAGAACGCCCGCCTCCAACTGGCCTTCGCCCACGGCCCGCACCACTGCATCGCCGCCCACCTGGCCCGCCTGGAGACCCGCATCGCCCTCCAGTGCCTGCTCGAACGACTCCCCGCCCTCCGCCTCGCCCCGGACCGCCCCGCCGCCCCGCAGGGCCTGGTCTTCCGCAAGCCGCCTGCCCTGCATGTGCAGTGGGACAGCTCTCGCTGAGCGGCGGTTGCGGCCGTCATCGCAGCGCACCGCGGCGCCTCAGGGCCGTGGCCGAGCAGGATCCACCCAGGTGAGCCCGTCCTCCGAAGCCACCAGCCCGTCCGGCCGCACCGGTGTCTCCTCCTCCAACGGCCCGCCGAACACGCCTCGTTCCTGCAGAACCGCACCCTCCTGGAACACCTCGCGGATGGCGGCGGACTCGAAGAGCGGGTTGCGCAGGCCGTCGGAGTCGGGCAGCCGGCCCACCGCCGTGCCGAGTTCCGAGGAGGCCGTCGTCAGCCGGGCTTCCGCCTGCCCGAGCCCGCCGAAGCCGGCGTCGCCGGAGGCCAGACCGCCCACCAGTTCCACGAACGCCTCCAGTTCCGTCGCGCCCACGTTGGTGACCTTGCGGGCCTTCCAGAAGTAGGAGCGCTCGTCCTGGTGCATGTCGTAGAAGGAGACCAGGAACTCGTAGAACAGGCGGTACTCGTGCCGGTAGCGGGCCTCGAACTCGTCGAACAGACGCCCCTCGTCCAACGTCCCGCCGAGGCCCGCGTTGATGGAGCGGGCCGCGAGCAGGGCACCGTACGTGGCGAGGTGCACGCCGGAGGAGAGCACCGGGTCGACGAAGCACGCCGCGTCCCCGGCCAGCACCATGCCGGGCCGCCACAGCCGGGACTTCCAGTACGACCAGTCCTTGCGGACGCGGACCTGGTCGTAGGGCACCTCGGTGGCCCGTGGAACCCCCTGGAGGAGGTCGCGGACCTCGGAGCAGGAGTGGATCAGCCGGCGCCAGGCCGCGGCCGGGTCCCGCTGTATCCCGGTGGCGTTCTCCCGGCTCACCACCGCCCCCACGCTGGTGAGGTCGTCGCGGAGCGGGATGTACCAGATCCAGCCCTCGTCGAAGGCGGCGCAGAAGATGTTGCCGTCGTTGGGCTTCGGGAGCCGTTTGCCGCCGGCGAAGTAGCCGAACACCGCGATGTTGCGGAAGAAGTCGGAGTACGTGCGGCTGCCGCCGACCTCGGTGTGGATGCGGCTGCCGTTGCCGGACGCGTCCACGACATAGCGGGCCCGGGCCTCGCGGTGTTCGCCGCCGGGGCCGCTCCAGCTGACGCCCCGCACCCGCTCCTCGTCGCCGAGCACGCCTTTGACGCGGCAGTTCTCCCGTACCTCGACGCCGACCCGGCGGGCGTTGTCCAGCAGGATCGCGTCGAACCGGGACCGCTCCACCTGGTAGGCGAACGAGGTCGGGTCGGCCAGCCGGGGAGACAGGGCGAAGGAGAACTGCCATGGATCCCGGTTGCGGCCCCACCGGAACGTCCCGCCGCGCTTCAGCTTGAAGCCCGCCCGCGCGACCTGGTCCTCGACGCCCAGGATGCGGCACACACCGTGCACGGTGGACGGCAGCAGCGACTCCCCGATCTGGTAGCGGGGGAACGACTGTTGTTCCAGGAGCAGGACGCGATGCCCGCGCAGGGCGACAGCGGTGGCGGCGGTGGACCCGGCCGGACCACCGCCCACGACGATCACGTCGAACTCCTCAACCGTCCCGCGTTCAGTGGGGTGTTGGGCAACGGTCACTGTGCCTCTCCTAGGGAGTCGAGCCATGCGCGGAGGGCCGCCACGGTGGTCGGGGCGTGTTCCTGCATGAACGAGAAGTGGTCGCCCGGGACGTCGACCTCGGTGTGCGGCAGCGGCCAGGACGTCCGCCACTCGTCCGGGCCCGCGCTCGCCGCCATCTCCGGCGTGGGCCCCGTCGCCCGCACCAGCAGGGTGGGAGCGTCGACAGGTTCCGGATCCCAGCCGAGGAACATACGGGTGTACGCCCCCAGGGCGGCAACGCCCGCGTCCTCGTCCCCGGCGAACTCGGTGCCGTCCAACCGCGGCGCGATCACCGCGGGCAGCGCCAGCAGCCAGTCCTTGTCGCTGTTGCCGTCGTTGACGAGATACGTGTCCAGCAGCACCTGCCCGAGGGGGGCGGCCCCCAGCGCTTCGAGCCGCCGGGTCACGGCGTGTGCCACGGCGCCCCCGGTGCTGACGCCGACGACCACGAAAGGCCTGTCGCCCACGTGCCGCAGCACCGACTCGGCGTGGGTGAGGGCCAGGGTCTCCCGGTCGGCCGGCACCGCATCGCCCGCACCGATGCCCGGATGCGGGAACTCGAGGACGTCCGACTCCCCCTGGAAGCAACCGTGGAAGCGAGCGAACTCCCCGCCCGGCGCGCCGAACGTCGGATGGGTGCCGGTGAAGAACACGAGCACCGGGCCGCCGGCACCGGTGGCGCGCGGCACCGGCGGGATCGCGTGCCGACGACTCTCGCTCGCGTCGAACGTCGGAACCGCCCAGGACGACGTGACCAGCATCTGCATCGCGGCGACTACCTGACCCGCCTCGCAGACCCGCCGGTAGAGCGAGGACAGCGTCTGCGCGGGCCGCGGACCCGCGGTGCCCGCCGCCGCAGGCAGGTCGTCCTCCAGCAGGCCGAGGATGTGCCGGGCCAGCCCCTGAGCCGTCGGGTGCTCGAACACCACGGCGGCCGAAAGGCGCAGCCGCAGCGCCATGCTCAGCCGGTTGCGGACCTGCACCGCCATCAGCGAGTCGAAGCCCAGCTCGGCGAATGACCTGCCGGCCGGGAGCGCCTCGGCGTCCGGGTAGCCGAGCACCGCGGCGACGTCGGCGTTCATCAACTCCGTGAGCCTGCTCTCCCGTTGCTCGGCGGGAAGCCCGGCCAGCACCTGGCGCCAGGCTCCCGGCTCCCACGCCTGCTCGGGAGACCGGGCCTTCTCGGCAGCAGCCGTACGAGGGCGCACCAGCCCGCGCAGCAGCGGCGGCAGCGGCCCTTCGGCGGAGCGCAGGCCCGCCCGGTCCAGCAGAACCGGCGCCAGCACGGGCCCGCCGTCGCGGAGCGCCGCGTCGAACAGGGCCAGCCCCTGCGCCGTGGACAGCGGCCGGAGCGCATCGCCTTCCCGCCGCTGTGCCCCGGCCATACCTCCTGCGGCCTCCCACGGCCCCCACGCCAAGGACACGGCCGGCAGGCCGAGCCGAGTGCGGTGGGCTGCCAGGGCGTCCAGGAAGGAGTTGGCCGCCGCGTAGTTGCCCTGGCCCGCGCGCCCCAGCAGACCGGAAACCGATGAGAACAGGACGAACGCCGACAGGTCCAGGTCGCGCGTCAGTTCGTGCAGATGCCAGGCCGCATCCGCCTTCGGCCGCAGCACCGCGGCCATCCGCTCGGGGGTCAGCGCGGTCAGCACCCCGTCGTCCAGCACCCCGGCGGCATGCACCACGGCGGTCGGCGCGGGCACACAGCTGCCGATCACCTCGGCCAGCGCGGCACGGTCGGCGGCGTCGCAGGCCACGATCCGCACCCCGGCGCCCAACTCCTCCAGCGCCGTGCGCAGTTCCCCGGCGCCCGGCGCCTGCGGGCCGCGGCGCCCGGTGAGCAGCAGGTGTCGTACGCCGTACGAGGTGATGAGATGGCGGGCGAGCTCCGCGCCCAGAGCGCCGGTGCCGCCGGTGATCAGGACGGTGCCCGCCCCGAGACAGGCGTCCGCGGCTGCGGTGTCCTCGGCACGAACCAGTCGCGGCACGTTCACCTGGCCGGAACTGATGGACAGTTGGGGCTGTCCGGTGGCCACGGCTGCCGGCAGGAGCCGTAGTGACTCGGGGCGTCCGTCCACGTCGACGAGGACGACACGCCCGGGTACCTCGGACTGGGCCGTGCGCACCAGCCCCCACACGGCGGCACCGGCCAGGTCCGGGTCCGGCGCGGTGGCGTTGCGCGTCAGCACCACCAGGCGCGAGCCCGCCGTGCGCGGGTCGTCCTGCCAGTCCTGCAGCGCGCGCAGCACTCTGGCCGTCAGCGTGTGAACGGCGGGCAGCGGGTCCGGCTCCGTCGCCCCGACGGCCGTGATCACGAGGGTGTCCGGTTCGGCCACGGCGGCGGCCACGACGTCCGGGAGCAACCCGCACAGGTCCAGCTCGTCCGGGCCCAGGAGCGCCCAGCGTGTGGTGATGGCCCGTTCACCGCCGGACGGTTCCGCGGGCGTCCAGTCGGGGCGCCACAAGCCCTGCCGCACCACGTCGGGTCCGGCTGTCGGGACGGGTAGCTCCCGGGTGACGAGGGAATCCACACGCGCCACCGGGCGACCCGCCGGGTCGGTGATGGTCACCGAGAGCGAGTCCGCTCCGTTCGGGACGACCCGTACGCGTACCTCTGACGCCCCCACCGCGTACAGCCGCACACCGGTCCACGCGAACGGCACCCGGAGGGCCTCCGTCGCGGATCCTGTCAGCAACGGTGCGTGCAGCGCCGCGTCCAGCAGCGCTGGATGAATGCCGAAGCGCTCGGCGTCCGTCAACTCCCCTTCGGGCAGCTGCACTTCCGCGAAGAGAACATCCCCGCGCCGCCACGCCGACCGTACGCCCCGGAAGGCCGGCCCGTACGCGAGGCCGCCCTCGGCGAGACCTTCGTAGGCGTCCGCGAGGTCGATCTCGACGGCTCCTTGCGGGGGCCATGCCGTGAGCTCCGGGTCCGGGGGCGGAGTCTGGCCGGGGGCCGGGCCGAGCAGACCGGTGGCGTGTCGGGTCCAGGCGGGCTCTTCGTCCCCGTCGGGGTGGGCGTAGACGTCGAACGGCCGTCGGCCGGACTCGTCCGGCTTTCCTGCGACGAGGTGGACGCGCACCCCGGCGTCCGGGGTGAGGACGAGCGGGGCCACGACGACGAGTTCGTCGAGGGCGCCGCAGCCGACCTCGTGGCCCGCCTGTACGGCCAGTTCCACAAACGCCGTCGCGGGGACGAGGACCGCCCCGGCGATCACATGGTCGCTGAGCCATGGGTGCGTGGCCGGGGAGAGCCGTCCGGAGAACACCGTGCGGTCGGTGTCCGGCACGGTGAACGCCGGTCCCAGCAGCGGGTGTTCGCGGGTGTCCGCCACCGGGGTCGGGGTGCGCGGCGCGTCCAGCCAGTAGCGGCGCCGCTGGAAGGCGTACGTCGGCAGGTCCACCCTCCTGGCCCCGCTGTCCGCGAACACCGCGGGCCAGTCGACCTGCGCCCCGTGCACATGGAGGCGGGCGACGGCGGTCAGGAGGGTCTGCGGCTCGTGTTCGCCGCCGCGGGTGGCGGTGATGCACACGGGCCCGTCGTCGTCCGGGCCGGTCAGGCATTCCTCGACCGCCGCCGTGAGCGCGGGGCCGGGGCCGATCTCCAGGAACGCCGAGACGCCGTGGTCCCCGAGCCAGTGCAGGGCGTCGGCGAACCGCACCGGCCGGCGGGCGTGCCGTACCCAGTACTCCGGGGAACACAGCTCCGCGGCCTCGGCCGGGCGGCCCGTCACCGCCGAGACCACGGGCATCCGTGGCGGCCGGAAGACCAGGCCCTCGGCGACCCGGCGGAAGTCGTCGAGCATCGGCTCCACCAACGGCGAGTGGAAGGCGTGGGCGACCCGCAGGCGGACGGTCCTGCGGCCGCGCGCCTCGAACCCGGCCGCGACGGCGAGCACCGTCTCCCGTACGCCGGAGATCACCACCGAGCGCGGCCCGTTGAGGGAGGCGATCGCCACCCGGTCGCCGGCGTGCTCGAGCGCGGCGAGGACCTCTTCCTCCGTCGCATGCAGGGACATCATCGCGCCGCCGGTGGGCAGGGCCTGCATCAAGCGGCCGCGGGCCGCGACCAGTTCGGCCGCGTCGGGCAGCTCCAGTACTCCGGCGACATGGGCCGCCGCCAGTTCCCCCACGGAGTGGCCGGTCAGGAAGTCGGCCCGCACGCCCCAGGACTCCAGGAGCCGGAACAGCGCCACCTCGAAGGCGAACAGACCGGCCTGCGTGAAGTCCGTACGGTCGAGCAGGGCGGCCTCGGGTGAACCGCGCTCGGCGGACAGCACCTGGCCCAGCGGCAGTTCGAGACGGCCGTCGAGCTCCCGGCAGACCTCGTCGAAAGCGGAGGCGAAGACGGGGAACGCGGCGCGCAACTCGGCGCCCATCCGGACGCGTTGGGCTCCCTGCCCGGTGAACAGGAAGGCCGTGCGCAGGCCCGGGTCGGCGACGGCCCGCATCGAACCGCGGCCGTCGCCGCCCGAGGCGAGTGCCTCCAGGGCTGTCAGCATGTGCGCCGGGTCGTCGGCCGGCACCATCGCCCGGTGGGCGAGCGCGGACCGGGACACGGCCAGGGAGAAGCCGATGTCCGCCGCTGACAGGTCGGGGCGGGCCGTCAGGTGGTCGGCGAGCTTACGGGCCTGGGCCCGCAGGGCCGTCTCGTCGGCGCCGGAGAGCAGCCAGGGCACCAAGCGCTCCCGCGGCGGAGCCGCATGTCGATACAGCCCCGCGCCCTTCTGGGGCACTCCAGCTTGCTCCCCAGGCTCCTCCAGGATCACATGCGCATTGGTGCCTCCGATGCCGAAGGCCGACACACCGGCCCGGCGCGGCCCGGCGTCCGTCGCCGGCCACGGGCGGGCCTCGGTCAGCAACTGCACCCGTCCGGCGGACCAGTCGGCGTGCGGTGTGGGAGCCTGCGCGTGCAGGGTCCGGGGGAGTTCCTCGTGGTGCAGGGCCTGCACCATCTTGATGACTCCGGCGACTCCGGCGGCCGCCTGGGTGTGGCCGAGGTTGGATTTGACCGAGCCGAGCCACAGCGGTGGCCGGTCCTCGGGCCGCCCCTGACCGTAGGTGGCCAGCAGCGCCCGCGCCTCCAGAGGATCGCCGAGCGTGGTGCCCGTGCCGTGCGCCTCCACCGCGTCCACGTCCTGCGCACGGAGCCCGGCATCGGCCAATGCTTGGGCGATCAGCCGCTGTTGGGCCTGGCCGTTGGGGGCCGTCAGCCCGTTGGACGCGCCGTCGGAGTTGACCGCGGAGCCGCGCAGCACGGCCAGCACCGGGTGGCCGTGGCGGCGGGCGTCGGACAGGCGCTCCAGCAGCACCAGGCCCGCGCCCTCGGCCCAGGCGGTGCCGTCCGCCGCGGCCGAGAACGACTTGCAGCGGCCGTCGGGCGCCAGACCGCGCTGGCGGCTGAACGCCGTGAACGGCTTGGGCGTCGCCATCACCGTGACCCCGCCCGCCAGCGCAAGGGAACACTCCCCGGAGCGCAGCGCCTTCGCCGCCCAGTGCAGCGCCACCAGCGAGGAGGAGCAGGCGGTGTCGACGGTGATCGAGGGCCCGCGCAGGCCGTAGACGTACGAGATGCGGCCCGAGGCCACGCTGCCGGCCGAGCCCAGGCCCAGGTGGGCCTCCAGTTCGTGGGTGGTGAAGCGGGCGGAGTAGTCGCCGTGCATCACGCCCACGAACACGCCGGTGTCGCTCTCGCGGATCGTGGCCGGGTCGATGCCCGCCCGCTCCCAGACCTCCCACGAGGTCTCCAGCAGCAGCCGCTGCTGCGGGTCCATGGCCAGTGCCTCGCGCGGCGAGATGCCGAACAGTCCCGCGTCGAACTCCGCGGCCCGGTGCAGGAATCCGCCCCGCCGGGTGTATGAGGTGCCGATTCGTTCCGGGTCGGGATCGTAGAGGGCAGCCAGGTCCCAGCCCCGGTCGGTCGGGAAGTCGGAGGTCGCGTCCCTGCCCTCCGCCACCAGGCGCCACAGGTCCTCGGGCGATTCGACGTCACCGGGCAGCCGGCAGCCCATCGCGACGATCACCACCGGATCGTCCGTGCTCGCGTCCGCGGCGGAGGGCTCCTGGGCCGCGGCCGCCGGGGTGAAGAGGATGTGGTGCAGGTGCCGGGCCAGCGCGGCCGGTGTGGGGTGGTCGAAGACCAGCGTCGAGGGCAGCCGCAGTCCGGTCGCCTCGCCGAGCCGGTCGACGAGCGTGACGGCGCCCACGGAGGTCAGGCCGAGGTCCGTGAACGGGCCGTCGGCGTCGAGCCGTTCGTAGAGCCCGCCGTCGCAGACCGCGGCGGTCTCCGCGAGCACCGCCTCGCGCAGCGCGCGCTCCCGCCCCTCGGGCGGCAGGGACAGCAGCCGCTGTCGCAGCGCTCCCGTGGCGGCCGTGAGGGAGGACGGGGCCGGACGGGCCGCTCCCGTCACGACCGCATGGCGGGCGATCTTGCCGGACGCCGTGCGCGGTACCGCCGCGATCTCGCGGATCTCGACGGGCAGTTTGTACGCGGCCAGCCGCGAACGGCACGCTTCCAGGACCTGCCGTGGCTCGAACCCCTCCGGTCCCGGGACGACGTAGGCCACCGGGACCTCGCCGAGAACGTCGTGCGGGACGCCCACCACGACCGCGTCCCGCACACCGGGACAGCGCAGCAGGGCCTGTTCGATCTCCGTGGGGTGGATGTTCTCCCCACCGCGGATGATCAGCTCGCTGACCCGGCCGGTGAGGGTGAGATGACCGTGAGCGACGCGCCGGCCGAGGTCCCCGGTGCGGTACCAGCCGTCCCGCAGCGCGGCCTCGGTCTCCTCGGGACGGTTGTGGTAGCCGCTCATCAGGCTCGGACCGCGCACCCAGAGCTCGCCCTCGTCGCCGTCCGCGACATCGTTGCCGGAGCCGGGATCGACGACACGCACCTCCATGCCCGGCACCGGCGGACCGCAGGACCCGTCGACCCGCGGCCCGTCCGGACGGTTCACCGCGATCATGCCGCAGGTCTCCGTGCTGCCGTACGCGTCGAGGAGCGGAGCCCCCAGCAGGTCCTCCACCGCCCGGCGCAGCGCGGGTGCGCTCGGGGCGCCCGCCACGATGCAGGTCCGCAGTCCCGGCGGGGCCGGGGAGGGCTGTCCCTGGGCGGAGGCCAGCAGCTGGTGGTACGTGGCGGGCACCCCGGCCAGGACGGTGTAGGGGCCGCCCAGGTCTTCGCGCGGTGCGCGCAGCTCCCGCAACAGGCCGTCGGGCGGGAGGAGTTCGGCGGTGATCCGGGTGCTCGCGCCGACCGCGGTGACACCCAGGACGGCAAGGGAGTGCCCGAAGCTGTGGAACAGCGGCAGCGGCCACAGCAGCCGGTCGGTGCAGGAGAGCCCGAACAGCGGGGCGTAACAGGCCGCCGCCGACCACAGGGCTGCGCGCTGCGTGGACAGCACGCCCTTGGGGCGGTGGGTGGTGCCGGACGTGTAGAGCATCCAGGCGGGTTCGTCCAGGCCGAGATCGTCCCGGGGCGGCCCGGTGGGCGAGGGATCGGCGGCGATGGCGTCGAAGAGGACCGTGCCGTCCGGGGCGTCCTCGGGGAGCGGTCCCGGGCCGGTCAGCAGGATGCGGGGACGGCGCCTTCCGGGGGCCGGGCGGTGCAGCCGGGCCAGGTGCCCGGGGTCGGTGACGAGGACCGAGGCGCCGCTGTCCTCGAGGAAATGGGCGAGTTCCGCGTCGGAGGACCGGGGATTGAGCGGTACCCCGACCGCACCGGCCCTGACGACGGCCAGCACACTCTCCACGGTCTCGACACAGTTGCCCAGGCAGATCGCGACCCGCTCGCCCCGCCGTAGCCCGGTCCGGGCGAGGTACGCGGCAAGTCGTCCGGTGCGCTCCTCCAACTCCGCGTAGGTGACGGCGCGTACGTCGTCGGCGAACGCCACACGTGACGGTGCCTCCCCGGCGTGCGCTTTCAGCAGTTCCGGCAGCGGCCGGATCAGCCCGTCGTGCGTCATGTTCCTGCCCCTCCGGCGCGTGCTCGGCACGGCAGCCGTCAATCCCCTTGCAGGTCAATGACGTTGAGCCTACGGGGCAAAGGGCCGGGTGATCGAACATTCCGGCGGGGTGGCGCAAAGGAGGAGCCCCTTGCCTCTGTGGCGGGGCCCCTGCCCTCACTGCGGGTTGAAGTCCGACGGATCCCAGTCGTGGCTGCTCGACGGCTGCGGTGCCTGGTCCTGCATCTGCTCCGCGGCCACACGGGCTTCGGCCACGACGTCACCGCGCTCACGCAGCAGGCTCTCGTACACCGGTAGATGATCGTTTCCGCTCGGGTTGGATATCACAGTCTGGTCCTTCTCCGTGGTGAGCTGGTCGTGCGGGCCGGCCGGTCACGGATGCCGTGACCGACCAGCCAATAAATCAGGGCAGGCGGACCGAATCGAGGAGAAGGAGAACGCCTTCGGTGTCCATGATGAAAATGTCCTGTGGGCTCAGGACTACGCGGCTGTCACGGCCGTGGCGGTGACCGTGTTGTCGCACTCCGCGAAGACGCCGTCGTCCAGGGCGACCTGGTGTGCCCCGGAGCCCGGCAGGCCGACCACCAGCGTCGGGTAGGCGACCGGCGTCGCGCCGGACTTGCAGTAGCCGTCCGCCTCGCCCTGCACCTGGACGAAGGTCAGCTTCAGCCGGGCCTTGGCGCCCGGTGCCAGCTTGACCGGAGCGGCGGAGCCGGACGGCGTCACCTTCAGCGGGACGTTGTGCTCCGGGGAACCGTTGCCCGCGCCGGCCACGGTGGGGTGGCCCTGCAGGATGCACGGCTTGGCGGAGACATTGGTGAACTCGACCACCGCCGCTCCGGTTCCGGTGCCCTCCGGGCGGTCGGCGGCCTGGTGCGCCGTCACCTTCAGGGCGGTCACCGCGCACGTCTTCACGGCCGTACCCGTGGAACCGGACCCGGATATGGGGGATGCCTTCGCGGTCGGAGCCTTGGAGGTCGGCGCGTGGGAGGTTTCCTGGGTCGTCGTGCCCGGGGTGGTGGTGGGAGCGGACGGCGCGCTGCTCGGCGCCTTCGACGCCGTCTCGGCCGTCGCCTTGGAGCCGTCGGCCTGACACGCGGTCACCGACAGGGCGGCCACAAGTGCGGCGATCGCCGGCGCGGCCTTGCGGATGCCGTTCATGTACTGCATGGAGTCCCCCGAGTTCGGATGGTGCGGGGCCGGTCCTTCGCCGGCGCCCGGCCATGGAGACATGACTGCCTCACCGGGGGTTTCGCCTGTGGATCAGCTGTGACACGTGTGGATCTTCTGTGACAGTGCGGTGACGAAGGGCGCCGGTCCGATTGGCCGGCGCCCTCTCGCACGGGGTGTCGCGGGGGTCAGGCGGCCGCGGGCGCCTCCTCCGCGATGCCCACGGTCGCATCCTTGTCCGCCTTCCCGCGCAGCGCGATCACACTGAGGAGGCAGCAGGCCAGGGCCGAGAGACCGCAGATCACATAGCCGACGGCGTACCCGTTGCCGAGGGCTTCCAGGGCGAGGGGGACCGCGCCGCCCGGCGGGGAGGACGGCGGAACGGAGTTGGAGGCGAGCGGTCCGCCCTCCGCCGCCACCTGCCCGGCGGCGGCCTTGACCTCGGCGGACAGGTGCGAGGCGGCCAGCTTCGAGGTGAACTCGTCCGCCGCACGGCTCAGCGCGATCGCGCCGATGACCGCCGGGCCGAGGGTGAAGCCGAAGTCGCGCAGCAGGCTGGTCGATGCGCTGGCCATGCCCGCGTAGTGGACCTCCACCGTGTTGACGGCCGTCGCCGTGATCGAGGAGACCGTGAGCGCGAAGCCGATGCCGACCAGGCCGATGGGGAGGATGAGAGAGGTCAGGGCACGGTCGTGGACCGAGAGGGTGGCGGCGATGAAGTCTCCCGTCGCCATCAGCCCGAGACCGGCGCCGAGCACCCAGCGCGGGCTGACCTTCTCCAGGAGCCGGGAGATCAGCGGCATCAGCAGCAGCGTCCAGGCGTTGAGGAGAATGAACGCGAACGAGCCGCGCAGCGGGCTCTGGTGCTGGATCGGGCCGAGCCGGATGCTGGTCGCGTAGGCGGTGCCGAGGTAGCTGAACATGCCGACCACGGCGACGAACGACGCCACCGCGAACGCCCGGTTCTTGAACAGGTCGAGCCGGAGGAGCGGGGAGGCGGCCCGGCTTTCGGCCACGACGAACAGGCCGATGAACACCGCGGCGACCACGTACGCGATCACCACCGGCGTCGCGGTCCAGCCGTCCGCCGGGCCCTGGATCACCGCGTAGAGCAGGGCGAACATGCCGATGCCGATGGTGATCTGGCCGGCCAGGTCGAGTGAACGGCCTTCCGGGGCGCTGGAGTTGTGTGCCAGCAGCTGGCTGAGCACGGTGCTGATCAGGGCGAGGCCCGTGACGACGATGAACGCCCACCGCCAGGAGCCGTAGTTGCCGGTGATGCCGCCCAGGACGGGGGCGACGAACCCGCCGCTGGACAGGGCCGCCGCCCAGATCGTGATGGTGCGGGCACGGTCCTTGGCCGAGTGGGTGCCCGCGGCGATCATCGCGAGCGAGGTCGGGAACAGCGCCGCCGCACCCAGACCGGCGATGGCCTGGCCCACCCAGAGCATGTGGATGCCGGTGCTGGCGGCGGCCAGCGCCTCGCCGGCCACCAGCAGCGCACCGCCGCCGACCAGCAGCCGCTTGCGGCCGAAGAGGTCGCCGAGGACGCCGAAGGTCAGCTCCAGTACGGACACGGGCAGCAGGAAGGCGTCCGAGATCCAGGTCAGCTGCGAACCGACGGGATGCAGGTCCTCCTGGAAGAGCCCGTTCAGCGTGGCCGGCATGGCCAGGGCGATCTGTGCCAGACAGACCGCGAAGCAGCCGGCGATCAGGGTGCCGACGGGCAGACCGCCGGATGGTTGCGAGGCGGCGGTGGCGCCGGTTTGAGTGCGCGTTTCGGTGGACACGAGTGCTCCCCTTTGAGCGGCTGGGCGGCTTCGAGCGATGGGGGGACGCCAGGAACGCGATGAATGTAGGGCAGTTTTTCGACGGCGGTCAATAGATTGCCCAGTAACGATGGGCATGGCTGTGCCCGGCGGGTGCCACCGGAGGTCCGGGCGGTGTTACGGAACGGCCACCCGGATCACGTCGAGCGTGCTCGCGGCCGCCTGACGGGCCGGCTCCTCGCAGCGGCGCGCCAGCTCGTGGAACCGCTCCTCCGCGCGGGCCGCGGGCCAGTCCTCGGGCAGGTGCTCGGCGGGCAGATGCGGATCCTGGCGGACCTGGTCCAGCCAGTCGGTGTGCAGCAGCAGCTGCCGTACGAGGGCGTCCGCCGGCGCGTCGGCGTCCGTGCTCCAGCGGGCCAGGAACGCCTCGTATCCCTTGGCGACGGACTCCACGTCGAACGCCGTGTGCAGGACCGTCCGGGCGTCGGTCGGGGCGACGGCCGTCGCGCCCTGGAAGACGCGCAGACACGGGTCGAGGTCCAGCCCGGCGACGATCTCGGGCACGTCCACCGTGCCGGGCGCCACCCACAGGCCGTTCTGCAGCGGCCCGAAACCGCTCCACAGCAGCCGGGAACGCAGGTCGTGCCGCTCGCGCCGCCACGCCTCCGGGAGGGAGAAGCCGACCAGGGTCCAGGTGCCGTCCCAGGTGCGGTTGACCGCACCGGTGCGCCAGATCCGGTCGTGGCCGTCCTGCAGCACGCGGCTGGCGCGGGGCGTCGGGCCGAAGTACGTCTTACGCCCGCGCCGGTGGCGTTCCAGCAGGCCGCGCTTGACCATGCGGGTCAGCGTCGACCGTACGGCGTCCTCGGTGATCCCGGCCTGCCCGAACACGTCGATCAGACCGCTCGCCGACACGGCGACGTCCCGGCCCAGGGCGTGAATGCCGAAGAAGGTCAGCATCAGCGACTGCGGCCGGGGCGCGCTGCCCGCCTGGTCCGGCGGATCGAAGCTGGTCACGCCGCAAGGGTAGATCCGCTGAACGGGCCGATCAGTCCCGGGCCGCGGCAGCGGCCGCCGTCCCCGCCCGCAGTGCGGCAACGGGATCGGCCGCCTCGTCCAGCTCGATGAGCACGATGCCGGCACCCGGGGTACGGGACATCGCGTCGGCCCAGCCCCGCCAGTCGACGATGCCCGTGCCTGGTGCGGTCATGTACGGCTGCTGCTGGGCGTAGATCGTTTCGTCGATGGTGAGGTGGACGTCGATCGGTCCGACCGCGTCCTTCCAGTGTGCCAGGGCGATGCGCGGCGCGTGGCGGCGCGCCACCGCGACGGGGTCGCCCCCGCCGAGCGCGATGTGGCAGGAGTCGGGGCACAGCCACACATAGCGCGGGTCGGTCAGTGCCATGAACAGGTCGATGTCCCGCTCGTACCAGAGCGTGCTGTGCGACTCCGTGTGGAGGGCGAGCTTCACGCCGTGCCGGGAGACGGCCTCGCCGACCGCGTGCGCGACGTCGGCCATCCGCGTCATGTAGGCGGCGTCGACGAAGAAGGGCGGGCGTGTCCCGAACGTCGTCCGCATGGGCAGCCCGGTCACCAGGATCTCCGCGCCCGCTTCGGCGAGGAAGGCAGCGCGCCGCTCGGCGTCGGCGACGATCGCGGGCAGATCGTGGGAGTGCCGCCAGTCGGGGGCCTCCGCGTCGGCGACGAAGGCACTGACCACGGACAGGCCGCGGGCGGCGAGTTCACGGCGGAAGGAGGCCGCGCTGCCGAAGGCCCGCAGCACCGAGTCGATGCCGCCGGGCGCGAAGGTCAGCTCGACACCCGTGACGCCTGTCTCGGTCAGCACGTCCATCACCCGTACCCAGAAGGCCTCGGGGTTGTCGTGGGCCCAGTCCCGCAGGGCGTCGGCGGAGTCCAGTCCCCAGAAGGCCGGGTGGTAGAAGGTGACGACGTCGGTCGCGAACCGCGGTGTCACTCGTCACCGCCGCGGGCGTTGTAGACGGTGACGTCGTCGGAGTCGACGGCCTCCCGGTAGCCGCGGAACACGGCGAGGGCCTCGTCCCGCAGCACGTCCCCCGTGACCTTGATACCGCGCGCCTCGAACTGCTCGGCCCAGTCCGAGCCGAGCGGGCCCTCGTCGAACGTGGTGATCTCCTCCAGCTCCGGGCCCTCGCCGGCGACCACGAGTCCGCGCACCCCGGACCACATGGTGGCGCCGTAACACTGCACGCAGGGACGCCAGTTGACGACCAGCTCGTGCGCCGGCAGCCCCTCTGCGCCGAGGTCCCAGCCGCCGGTCGCCTTCTGCGCCAGGCCGAGCGCGAGGACCTCGGCGTGGGCGCTGGAGACACCCGAGAGGAGGACGACGTTCACGCCGACGGAGACGATCCGGCCGGTGTCCTGCTCGGCGACGAGCGCCGCGAACGGGCCGCCGTTGCCCTCGCGCCAGTTGCGGTCGGCGAGACGGTGCACCAGACGCATCCGGTCCTCGCGGTCAGGGATCACGGCCGGCACGTCGGCCAGCTCGTCGTCGATCCACGCCGGCAGTGCCACGCGGTATTCCCTGGCGATGTCGATCACGATCGGCCTTCCTCTTCAAGTGACGTAGGACGTACGGCAGTTGTTCTGATGTGTGCGGCGACGGCACGCGCGGCCCGTACGGCGGTCACCGCGCCGGTCAGGGTGACGTTGGCGGCCATCGCGGTGGGGATCACGCCGTTGCCGGCGAGATACAGATTGTCGTGGCCCCACACCCTGCCGTCCGGGTCGCACACGCCGGTGCCGTCGTCGGCGACGCAGGCCCGGACGGTGCCGGTCAGGTGCAGCGACGAGCCGGGCGGCAGCAGCGCGCTCTCGGTCGCGGGGTCGAAGGGGCCGAACTCCTCGGCCAGCGAACGGACTTCGGCCAGTCCCCGCCGGATCAGTGCACGGTCGGCGTCGGAGTAGGCGAACTCGATGCCGATCCGCGGCATTCCGGCGAGGTCGGTCCCGGTCGTCGAGAAGACGAGGCGGTTCTCGGGCCGCGACTCGACCGGGGCGTACAGCGAGAGGCCCACGGAGTGCGCGAGAGGGCGGCCGTCCTCGTCGACGTAGGTGCGGTTCATGATCTGGCCGTGGAACGGCTGTGCCGCTCCGTTCTGCGGCAGCCACAGCGAGTCGGTGCTGAACTCGCCGGGACGGGGCAGCGGCAGCGCGCCCAGGTCGAGGCCGAACCGGTCGAGGTCGAGCAGCACCCGGGCGGTGATGAACGCGTGCTCGTTGAGGTGCCGGCCCAGCGCCGCCGGTCTGATGCCCGAGGCGAACAGCAGCTGGGGTGTGCGCAGTGCGTCGGCGCACACCACCACGGCGGCGGCGCGGAGTTCCGAGGTGGCGCCGTCGGCGACACGCCGCAGCCGGGCACCGGCGACCCGGCCGTCGTCGGACACGAGCAGCCGTGTCACGAGCGTCCCGGTCACCAGCGTGAACGCGGGGTCCTTGCCCGTCGCGATCGCGGGGAAGACAGTCCCCGGCGCCGTGCGCGGCATGGGCCCCGAGGCCCTCGCGGCGACCGCCATGGGCATCGGCTGCGGGCGCCGCTCGCCCGGTCCGACGCCGTCGTAGCGGCGCCGCAGTACGTCGAGGACCAGCCGGCCGACCCCGGTCGGCCCGATCGCGGCGGGCGTGACCGCGAGCACCCGGCGCGCGGTCGCCAGGTCCGCCGCCCAGCGTGCCGGGTCGCCGAAGTCGAAGACCTCGTCCCCGGCCGGCCACGGCGTCGCTGCGGTCCAGTGCACTCCCATGCCCCCCGCGTTCCACGCCAGCGCGACCTGAGGCATCGCCTCGGCGTCCGCACCGAGGGCGAGCGCGTGGTACATGCCCGGCGGCAGACCGGGGAGGCTGTCCGCGACCTCCCGCACCACCTCGGCGCCCGTGTACATGCCCTGGATTCCGGTGGCGACCTGCTCGTTGTAACGGGTCCACAAGGCCGGGTCGTCGAGGTCGTGCAGATGCAGGCCGGGCGCCTCGCCGATCGGGCTGCCGCCGTCGACCATGGTGATCTCCAGCGCCGGGTCGGTCTCGCGCAGCAGCCGGGCCACGACGGATCCCATGATGCCGCTGCCCACGATGAGGACGTCGGCACGGGGTGTACGGGTCACAGTGAGACTCCATGGTGGATCTGATGGCGTGGGGGAATGGGGGAGATCACTCGGCGGTGACGAGCGGGCCGAACAGCTCGGTGTCCATACGGTCGAGCGCCAGCTTGACGGCGCCGACGAGCGCGGCGTCGCGGCCCAGACCGGTGGCGCGCAACTCGACCGCGGGGGTGCGGGCGGCGCGCAGCGCGTCCCGCACCCGGGGCAGCAGCACATCGGCCGCGTCCTCCAGACCGCCGCCGAGCACGATCAGCGAGGGCGCGACCGTCCACGACAGGGTGGTGAGGATCGACGCGATGCTCTCCACGAGCTCCCCGACCTCGGCGAGCGCCTTCCCGTCGCCGGCCCGGGCCGCGTCGAACAGGTCGAGTGCGACACGTCGCTGCGTCGGTTCCGGTGAGGTGAGCCAGGCCACCGGACGCTCCTCGACCGATCTCTTCGGTATCGACGCCGCCTCGACGATCTCGCCCGCGGCACCGTCGAGACCGCGGTGCACCGCGCCCCGGATGAGGATGCCGAGACCGGTCCGGTTGCCGAGAATCGCCCATACGACGGTGTCGTGACCGCCGGCCACGCCCCGCCAACGCTCCCCGAGCGCACCCAGGTTGGTGTCGTTGTCCGCGAACCACGGAACCCGGATGCGCCGCCCGAGCTCCTCGGGCAGGTGCACTCCCTGCCAGCGCGTCGTGTGCACCAGCCGCCGGACCACTCCCTCGTCGTCGATCGCGCCGCCGCTCGCGACCGCCCCGGCACGCAGCCGCTCCGGCGACCCGCCCGCGTCGTCGAGCGCCGTCAGCACCAGGGCCGCAGCGTCGTCGAGCGTGAGCCGCGGATCCAGGTAGGCGCGCAGCGGCCGGTGCGCGCGGCCGACGATACGGCCGCGCACGTCGGCCACGACCGCCGACACGTCCCCGGTGGTGATCTGCACGGCCGCCAACAGGGCGTGCTCGGCCCGCAGTTCGTAGCGGCGGGCCGGACGCCCGGCACAGCCGACGGTCGGCACCCGGTCCAACTCGCTGACCCAGCCCGCCTCGACGAGCGAGTCCAGGATGAGCTCGATCGTGCGGCGGGACAGGCCGGTCTGCTCGGACAGCGCGGTCAGCGTCGTCGGCCCGGCGGACACCGCCAACGCCCGCAGGACGACGGAGGTGTTGACCCGTCGGACCGCGCTCTGGTTCATCCCGGACATCAGCACGCCTCCACCGCCCCGCCCACGACGGGATCGAACACCCCGGTGGTGTCGGCCGCGAAGGGGGCGCCGGGCCGACCGTACGTGCGCGCCGGGTCCCCGAGCGTGCCGGTCGCCCTCGCCCAGGCCGGCTCCTCGCCGCGGACGAAGCCGACCAGGTCGGCGTGCATCGACGCGGCCAGTGCCGCGGGCGGGTCGGCGCCGAGCGCCTCCGTGACCCCGGGTGCGTCGAGGACGTCGTAGAAGAACGGGATGTCGATGCAGTGCGTGGCGCCTGAGGTGGCCGGGGAGGGCCATTCGAAGGAGTACAGCCAGGTGCCGGCCGGGGAGTGCCGGCGGGCTGCGGCCGTGCGTGGGCAGGCGGCGCGGAAGAGGGTGTCGGTGCGGCGGGTGCCCGCGGTGCGGGCGCCTTCGAGTGTGGCGGGGCCGTCGAACTCGTCGCCCGTCGCGCCGAGCAGCAGGGGCACGGCGTGTCCGTGCGCCGCGAGTCCGTCGGCGACCGGTACCGGCAGGACGTCGTCGCCGACGTACGGGCCGAGTACGAGTGCCTCGTCCGCCCGCAACTCCCGTACGTGCCACTGCAGTCGACCCCTGGTGCAGCGGGCGAACCCGTCCCGCGTCGGGGGCACGGCGAGCCGGTCCCCGAGCCGTTCGAGGAAGCCACGGGCGGTGTCCTCGGCCACCTCGAAGAACCCCCCGGACAGGCTGACCGCCCGCTGGAAACGGCCTGCCGTCGCCGGTGACGACAGCAGCGCCAGCACCGCCGCGCCCCCGGCCGACTGTCCGGCGAGGGTGACCCGGCCCGGATCGCCGCCGAACGCGGCGATGTTGTCCCGCACCCAGTCGAGAGCGAGCAGCAGATCGCGCAACCCTCGATTGGCCGGTACGTCGTCCAGCGGGGCGAACCCCTCGACGCCCAGGCGGTGTCCGACCGTCACCGTGACCACGCCGTCGCGTGCGAAGGAACGGCCGTCGTACCAGGGGCTCGCCGGGCTGCCCGCCAGGAAGCCGCCGCCGTGGACCCACACCAGGACCGGGCAGTCCTCCCCGTCGACCGGGGCGACGACGCTCAGGTTCAGCACGTCGTCGCCCGGCACGGACGGTTCCGGGATCGTGGTCGTGTCGAACAGCGGCACGACCTGAGCCGTGGCGCCGTGCCCTGTCGCGTCGTACGGCCGCGGGAACCGGCCGCGGCGGATCGGTGCCACGAACCGCCTTTCCCCGACGGGCGGTTCGGCGTACGGGATGCCGAGGAAGCGCCTCACCCGGCCGTCACGGCGGCCGACGATCGTGCCCGCGGGGGCCTGCACCCTGTCTGTGGTCGTCACCGTCAGCGCATCCCCGTCCCGGCGACGCCCTGCACGAAGTACCGCTGCAGGAACAGGAAGAGCACCAGCACCGGCAGCATCACGACGATCGCGCCGGCGAGCATCAGACCGTAGTCGGTGACATGGGCCGCTGCCTGACTGGTGGCGGCGAGCCCCACCGGGAGCGTGTAACTCGACATGCTCTGGGCCACGATGAGCGGCCAGATGAAGTTGTTCCACGACGTCAGGAACGACATGATCGTGATCGTCGCGACCGCCGGCCCGGCCAGCGGCAGGAAGATCCGGAAGAAGATCCTGAACTCGCCGGCCCCGTCGATCCGGGCAGCCTCCAGCAGCTCGTCGGGGATCGACAGCGCGTACTGCCGCATGATGAACACCGACAGCGGAAGCGCCACCGAGGGCAGTGCGATTCCGGTCAGGGTGTCCGCAAGACCCATGTCGACGGTGATGACGAACTGGGTGATGAACACCGTGGTGACCGGCACCATCATCGCCGCCATGACCGCGCCGAACGCCAGCCGCCTGCCCGCGAACTCCAGCTTGGCGAGGGCGTATCCGGCCGCCGACGCGGCCACCGCATTGCCGACCACGACCATCACCGCCACGACGACGCTGTTGACCAGGAACCGGCCGAAACCCTGCGTCCGGAACAGCCGGACGAAGTTGTCGAAGGTGACGTGGTGCGGCAGCCAGGCACCGGGGTCGGAGCGGATCTCGTCGAGGCTGCGCAGCGAGCCGCCGAGCACCCACACGAACGGCAGCAGCGTGAGCAGCGCGCACAGCAACAAAGCGCCGTACAGGACGGGCTGGGAGAGGGAGCGGCGGCGTACGGTGATCCGCTCGCTGGCCGGTTCGGCCTTGTGCAGCGTGGCGACAGCGGTCATGAGCGGGGCCTCAGCAGTCGGAACTGGACGACACTCACCAGCGCGACGAGGACGAGCATCACGAAGGACGCGGCCGAGGACACGCCCAACTCGCCCACCCCGAACTGGTGGTAGGTGTACAACGCCACCGACTCGGTGGAGCCGAGCGGGCCGCCGTCGGTGAGCAGATACGGCTCGTCGAACACCTGGAGATAGAAGACGGTCAGCAATACGGAGACCATCAAGGTGGTCGGCATCAGCATCGGCAGCGTGATGTGCCTCAACTGCCGCCATTTCCCCGCCCCGTCGAGCGAGGCGGCCTCGTACACGTCCTGCGGGACGGCCTGCAGACCGGCGAGGAACAGCACCATCGCGGTGCCGAAGTTGCGCCATACGCCGAGTGCGATCACCACGGGCATGGCGAGGTGTGTGTCGTCCAGCCAGTTCGGTCCGGCGAGGCCGACGGCGCCGAGCACCTTGTTGACGGTGCCGTTCTCGTTGAAGGCGTACCGCCAGATCAGGGCGACCGCGACGATGTTCGTGACGACCGGCGCGAAGAAGACGGTACGCAAGGCGCCACGCAGCCGCCGGATGCCGGAGTTCAGCGC
This sequence comes from Streptomyces sp. NPDC049541, assembly GCF_044465725.1. Classification (NCBI taxonomy): domain Bacteria; kingdom Bacillati; phylum Actinomycetota; class Actinomycetes; order Kitasatosporales; family Streptomycetaceae; genus Streptomyces; species Streptomyces sp. NPDC049541. The sequence continues at coordinate 461,156 of NZ_JBITLY010000002.1, forward strand.
CAGGGCCAGCGTGAATCCGATGCCCATGGTCAACGGCACACCGACGGCCACGAAGACCGCCGTGTTGAAGATGTCCCGCAGGAAGCTGTCGTCCTGGAACAGGCGCAGGTAGTTGTCCAGCCCGGTGAAGTTCACGGCGAGCGGATGCCGCAGGTCGGCGCCCCGCAGATCGGTGAGGCTGAAACCGAGCGCCGAGACGGTCGGGATCGCCGTCAGGAGCAGGAACACCACCGTGAACGGCGCGAGGAACAGCCAGGCGACGGCCGTCCGACGGGTCCTCACTTCGCTCCCGTGCCGAGGCTCTCGGCGTACGCCTGCACGTTCGCGGCGGCTTTCGCGGCGCTCTGCGTGCCCTTGGCGACGGCCTCCGTCTCCTTGCCGAGACGGGTGGCGACCTGCTGCCAGGTGGTCACCTGCGGGAACGCCCGCGTGTTCTTGAGCTGGGTGAGGAAGGCGCCGAGCAGCGGCTGCCCCTTGATGGCCCGGTCGCCCCAGGCGGAGACGACGGCCGGCAGCGAACTGTACGCCTTGTACTGCGCGATCTGAGTGCTCGGCTCGGCGAGGTACCGGACGAACTTCCAGGCCGCGTCCGCGTTCCCGCTGTCGGCGAGCACCCCCCAACTGCCGCCCGCGGAGAAGGAGACACCGCTCGACGAACCGGCCGGCAGCGGCGCGGTGGCGACGTGGGACGCCGTCCAGCCGTCCTTCTTCGCGGCGGTGTCGAGCTGGCCGATCACCCACGGGCCCGTGATCATCGTCGCCGTCCTGCCGGAGACGAAGTACGGCTGCGCGTCGAGGAAGGTCGGCCCGCTGGTGTCAGCCGTCCCGGAGGTGAAGAACGACGCGTTGTACTTCAGCGCGTCGACCATCGCCGGTGTGTCGAGCGTCCACTTGCCGCCCGACAGCAGGGAGCCGCCCGCCTGCCAGGCGTACATCGCGACGTCCTGGCCGTTGAAGACGTCCCAGCCGATGTCGGCCCCGAGCCCGTGTCCGGCACCCGCTTTCTGGAGCGCCTTGAGGAAGGGCACCATCCCGTCCCACGTCGTCGGCGCTTCGACACCGGCCTTCTTCGCGAGGTCGGAGCGGTAGACGAGCGCGTAGGTGTACGCGTACCAGGGCACCGTGTAGGCCACGCCCCCGGTGACACCGGCGTCCCACAGGCTTTTGAAGAAGCTGTCCGGGTCGACGAGACCGTCCGGTACGGCCCGCAGGATCGACGGGTCAAGGAACTGGGCCTGCGACTCCGGGAAGAACTGCGCGACGTCCGGTCCCTTGCCCGCCGCGATCGCCGACTGGAGCTTGGTGTAGTACTCGGCGTTCGGGATCAGCGTGAACTTCACGCTGAGCTTGGGGTTCGCGGCCTCGAACGGCTTGATGACCTTGTTCAGGACGTCGGCGTCGCCCTGTGCGGCCCACACGTTCAGGATTCCGGTGGCCGGGCCGTTGCCGACGGGCGTGGCGGAGGTCTTGGCGGCCGCGGTCTGAGTGCCGCGGCCGCAGCCGGTCAGGGCCGAGGCGCCGAGCAGCGCCAGGCCGGCGGTCAGTTTCAGGGCACCGCGTCTGGAGGGGTTGGACACTCGGGGGCTCCTGGGGGATTTCGCGAAGAACCAGCATTATTGGCTGCAAGCGAAGCTACGAACGCGGTGTTGCGGCGGCGTGGCCGAGCCATCACGAATAATTTCGGAACTTGTAGCGAAATCGATTGGTCCGGTTTGCCGCAGCACAGAGAAGATCTCCATCTCGTGCCGCTCCGCTACCCGATGTCGACCACCCGGGCCCAGGCGGGCGGCGCGTCCGGCACATGGTCGGGATCCTCCTCGTCCCAGCTCGCGCCGTGCCGGGGAAACAGGCCCACCACCGTCCGGCACGCCGGCCGCGAGTCGGGCCAGGGGGTCTGACCGTCGGTCAGCACCACTACGACGTCGGGGCGCGTGCGCAGCGCCCTGGCGAAGCCCGTGCGCAGATCCGTGCCGCCGCCGCCCAGCAGCGGGATGCCCTCGGCCCTGCACAGCGGGTGCGCGATCCGGGCCGCCGCGTCGCACGGCACCACGGTCACCAGGTCACGGCGGCCGCCCACGGCACGGGAGATCGCTGCCACCTCCAGGAGCGCGCTGCCCAGTTCGGCGTCACTGACCGACCCGGACGTGTCGATGATCACCGAGACCCGCGGCGGGCTGCGCCGCAGGCTCGGCAGTACGACACCGCGCAGTGACGCCGAGCGCCGCGCGGGCCGGCCGTAGCTGTAGTCCTCGCCCGCGCCCGACCCAGAGGCCGCCGAGCGGACCGCCGCGCCCAGCAGCTCCCGCCAGGGCTGCGGCGGATGGAACGCCTTCTCCGCCCACCGCCGCCACCCCTCCGGGGCGCTTCCCGGACGGCCCTTGAGTCCCTCCGCCACCCGGAACCGCACGGCGTCCTGTTCCTGTGCGCTCAGGCCGTGCGCGCCGTCCGGACCCAGCTCCCACTCCCGTGCCAGCCCGTCGGCGCCGCTGCCGCAGTCCAGCCAGGCCATGCCCTGCGTGCGCGCGCCGAGCGTGAACTGGCGCAGGTAGTCCTCCATCAGCTGCCCCTCGGACAGCCCCAAGGCCGCCGGCCGCACCGCACCCAGGGGCGAGACCAGCCCGTCGCCGTAGATGTCGTCGTTGATCTCGCAGTCCGCCGCGATGTTCATCCGCAGGCGTTCGCCGGGGCCGGTCAGCCCCCGCTCCCGGGCGACCCGGTCACTGCGCCCGTGGTGGTCGCGCAGCAGATGCGACACCTCGTGCACCCATACGGCCGCCAGGTCCTCCACCGGCATCCGGTCCACGAACCCCGGCGAGACATAGCACCGCCAGTGCCGGTCGACGCCCATCGTCGGCACCTGCCGTGACTCCACGGTGTGCAGGGCGAACAGCGCGGTCGCCAGGTAGGGGCGGGCCCGGGCGGCATGCAGGCGGGCGGCGAAGAGCTTGTCGCGGTCCAGCGCCCCGGGCGCGTCCGTATTCATCGGCCGGCCTTCGACGCGAGAGCGGCCCGGTCCGCGCGCCGGGACACGGAGACCGCTCCGGCGAGCTTCTCGATCGCCGCCGGTACGTCCCAGTCCTCGCGGCGCAGCGTGGCGAGCGTGGTCGCGGGCACCACCACCAGGTCCGGCGCTCCGGTCTCCAGCGCGCGGACCAGGAGCGTCCAGGCCGCGTCCCAGCGGGACTTCTCGGGGCGGCCGCGGACCGCCGTCACCACGCCGTCGAGCACGGCCTGGCGCAGATCACCCCGCTCGGGCAGCTCCGCGTTCGCGGGGTCGGCCAGGAGCACCTCGGGGTCCGGCAGGTCCAACCGGTCCAGGCTCGCCAGCAGTTCGAGGCCCGGGCCGTCGCCCACCGTGCCCCGGACCAGCAGCGAGAGCACGTCGCGGGAGGAGCCGGCCGCGGTCGCGAAGGCGATCAGGCGCAGCGTCATCTCCCAGCTCCGGGGCGACGGCCAGGCGCCGCCCCGCCGCATCTCGTTGCCGGGAAGCTGGTGCACGAGTTTGGGCCGTGCCGTGAGCAGCCCGCACACCGCACGGCGGGCGAAGTCCACCGCCTCCGACAGCTTCTCCGCTGAGAGCCGCGGCAGCGTGGCCCGCGGCCAGGTCCCGCCGAGGCCGCGTACGACGACCTCGTGATCGTGGGTCCACTGCAGGTGCACGAAACGGTTGGCCAGCGGCGGGCTCAGCTCCCAGCCGTCGGCCGCCGAGGACCGCGGATTGGCGGCGGCCACGATCCGGACCCCGGGGGGCAGTTGGAGGGCGCCGATCCGCCGCTCCAGCACCAGGCGCAGCAGCGCGGCCTGCACGGCGGGCGGCGCGGTGGACAGCTCGTCCAGGAACAGCAGCCCACGCCCGGCCCGCACCAGGCGTACCGCCCAGTCCGGCGGGGCCATCGGGACCCCCTGCTCCGCGGGATCGTCCCCGAGGACGGGCAGCCCAGAGAAGTCGGACGGCTCGTGCACGCTGGCGATCACCGTGGTCAGCGGCAGGTCGAGGGCCTCGGCGAGCTGGGTGAGGGCCGCGGTCTTGCCGATCCCCGGCTCACCCCACAGCAGCACGGGCAGATCGGCGGCCACGGTCAGCGTCAGGGCTTCGAGCTGCATGTCGGGACGGGGTTCGGTGGTGGCGTCGCGCAGCAGGGTCAGCAGTTCGTCGGCGACGTCGAGTTGAGAAGGGGAAGCGAACGGAACGGATGCAGACATGTTTGATCACCTTTTGGGTTCGTGATGAGCCGACGGAGCAGGCGCGGGAACAGGGGGCGCGGGTCAGTAGAAGGTCGCTCGGCGCAGGCGCATGCGGCGGGCAAGGGGGCGACGGCGGTTTTCTCGGGGGTGGGAGCGAGCAGGCGGGTCCCCGGGCCCGATCAGGCCCGCCCTGAACAGGCCGTAGGTGATCCGCCGCTCCGCGGCCGCCTCGAGTTCGTCCCGCAACGGGCCGTCACGCAGCACCGCGTCGGGACCGAGCAGGCCCTCCACGACGGCCAGCGCGCCGGCGATGTCACCGTGGTCCAGGCGTTCACGGACTCCCGTGAGACAGTCCGGACGGCGGTGCGCCTCATCGATCGCCCGCAGGCAGGGCAGGGGAGTGCCGGTCAGCGCGACCAGCAGCTCCTCCCGCCGGACCTCGGCAGGGTCGTGGTCCAGCGGTACCAGCACTCCGTCGACCAGACCGATCCGGTGCCGGGAACCACGGCATTCCACAAGACGGGGATGCCCAGGCGGGTCCGCACCGCCTGCCGGACCGGGCGAGTGGTCCGGTACGAGCGCGGCGGCGACCAGCGGGTGCAGCCGATCGGCCCCGATCGAACCGGTGCGCAGCAGCTCCAGGTCGGGCGGCACCCAGGTCCCCGCGTCAGGGAGGACCGGAAGCGCGCGGCCGTCCGCACGTGTGGTCCTGCCACGGTCCGCGAACCGCGTCGCTGACAACCCGCCGTCGAGGTTCACGTCCAGGACCAGTCGATGTCGGCCCCCGAGCCGCACGAGAACGGCCCCGGTGGCTGCTTCCGGCCGTTCGGCGCGAAGCACGATCCCCGCCTCGGCTGCCCACCGGCCGAGGGCACAGCGCTGCCAGTGCGGCACCGTCTGCCGCAACTCCGGTCCCAGTACGAGGTGTTCGGGGCCGGCCGGTCGATCGGCACCGGACCTGCTCCGCAGCTCCCCGGCCCGGCTCGCATCCCACAGATGCCGGTGCAGGTCCAGACGGAAGCGCCGGCTGGGACGAGGATGCGGATGACGGCGGGAGGCGGCCTCGGCGTGGGATCCGTCCCACAGCCCGAGGCTGATCCGCTGCCCGGCGTCCGCCCAGGCCGGCGGAGTGCGGACCACGAGGTGCACCGGATCCGGTCCGTCGCGCTCGGCGGCGTCGTAGCGGGCCAGGGAGATGGTCAGCCCCGGGCGCAGCAGCCCGTCGGGAGCGATCCTCGGCATGTGCCAGCGCAGCAGGTCCGGAGCCAACTGCCGTAGATCCGCACGGACTTGGTCCGCGAGCGCCCGGCCGTGAGTGCGGGCCGCGGAGCGCAGACTCAGGTCGACATCGACGCCTGCGGCAGCGCACGCTCCGGCCCAGTCGCCGACGCGGCGCCTGGCGGTCGCGGTCTCGATCATGGAGGGCGGCACGGCGAACTCGCGCACGCGCAGCCAGAAGGAGAGGGAGGAGTCCCCGTTCGCGGTGTGAGTGGGCATCAGCACTCACCTTGCGCGGACGGGACCCCCAATCTGACAGCAGAGTGAGTAGTCATCGCGGGGATCGTAACCGTCGCCGTACTCGAACCGCCAAGGATTTTTGGTCTCGCGGCCCGCACCACGGTCGCCGCCCTGTCGATGGCCGTACCCCGCAGCCGCTTCAGCCCCGCCCAGCCGGCCCCCGCCGTGGGGACGGCGGCGCTGGGTCTGTCCCGTGTGCCGCGCACAGGCGGCTGACCCGCGTGTTGCCAGGGCGCCGACGATCGCGGAGGATCTTGTGCCCAGGCCCGGTACCGGCAGGAGCTTCCCGTGACGTACGACATCACCGCCATCCGCTCCCAGTTCCCCGCCCTGGCGGCCGGAACGGCGCACTTCGACGGCCCGGGCGGCACCCAGACCCCGCAGCCCGTCATCCAGGCCATCGCGGACGCGCTGTCCAACCCCCTGTCGAACCGGGGCCAGGTGGCGCAGGGGGAGCGCAACGCCGACGCCATCGTCACCGGGGCCCGCAGGGCCGTGGCCGACCTGCTCGGAGCGGATCCGTCGGGGATCGTCTTCGGCCGCAGCGCCACCCAGCTCACCTACGAGTTCTCCCGCACCCTCGCCAAGACCTGGCAGCCCGGGGACGAGGTGGTCGTCACCCGCCTCGACCACGACGCCAACATCCGCCCCTGGGTCCAGGCCGCGGCGGCGGCCGGCGCCACCGTGCGCTGGGCCGACTTCGACCCCGCCACCGGGGAGTTGACGCTCGACGACATCCGCGCCGTCCTCACCGGTCGCACCCGGCTGGTCGCCGTCACCGCCGCCTCCAACCTGATCGGCACCCGTCCCGCGATCGCCGAGATCTCCCGCCTGGCGCACGAGGCGGGAGCGCTCAGCTACGTCGACGGCGTCCACTACGCCGCCCACACCCTGGTCGACCTGGAGGCGCTCGGCGCGGACTTCTTCGTCTGCTCCCCGTACAAGTTCCTGGGCCCGCACCACGGAGTCCTCGCCGCCCGGCCGGAGCTGCTGGAGACCCTGCGACCGGACAAGCTCCTGCCCTCCACCGACGCGGTTCCCGAGCGCTTCGAACTGGGCACGCTGCCCTATGAGTTCCTCGCCGGCACCACCGCCGCGGTCGACTTCCTCACCCGGCTCGACCCGAGCGCCACGGGAACCCGCCGACAGCGCCTGGCCGCCGCGTTCGCGGCGCTCGAGGCACACGAGCACAGCCTGCGCACACAGCTCGACAAGGGACTGTCCTCGCTCGAAGGCATCACGGTCCACTCCAGGGCGGCCGACCGCACGCCCACCCTGCTGCTGACGTTCGAGGACCGCTCCACCACGGACGCCTACCGCTTCCTCGCCGAGCGCGGCGTCCACGCCCCCTCGGGATCCTTCTACGCCATCGAGGCCTCCCGCCGGCTCGGCCTCGGTGACACCGGCGGCCTCCGCATGGGCCTCGCGCCCTACAACAGCGCGGAGGACGTCGACCGGCTGCTGGGCGGGCTGTCGGAGTTCCTCAGCCCCTGAGCAGCGGAGCCGGGAACCAGCGCGAGGGGGGCGCACGGGCGGGTGTATGTTTGAAGAGTCAAACTTATCGTTCGGTTGTCCGCTCCCGGATCGAGGCCGGTTCTCATGCACGTCGTCATCAGCGGTTCCTCAGGATTGATCGGCGGTGCACTCGCCGCGTCGCTGCTGGCCGACGGTCACCGTGTGACCCGGTTGGTCCGGCGTGAGCCGCAGACCAGGGCCGACGGAAGCGTCGAGGCACGGTGGGACCCGCGGGCGGACGCGGACGGGGTCGATCCGGCGGTGCTCGACGGCGCGGACGCGGTGGTCGGGCTGGCCGGCGCAGGAGTCGGCGACCGCCGGTGGACCGCCGCGTACAAGAAGGAGATCCGCGAGAGCCGGGTGCGCGGCACCGGCGCCCTCGCTGAGGCGATCCGTGGCTGCGGGAAGCCGCCGCGGGTGTTCGTGTCGGGGTCCGCCGTCGGCTACTACGGCGAGACCGGGCAGGCCGAGGTGGACGAGTCCGGCAGGCCGGGCCAGGACTTCCTGGCCGGCGTCTGCCAGGAGTGGGAAGCCGCCGCCGACGGCGCCCGGGCGGCCGGGACGCGGGTCGTCACCACCCGCTTCGGCATCGTCGTGTCCGGCGCGGGCGGGGCCCTGGGCCGCCTGCTGCCGCCGGCCCGGGCGGGGCTCGGCGGGCGGCTGGGTCACGGCCGCCAGTACTGGAGCTACATCTCCCTGCCCGACACGGTCCGCGCCCTGCACCACCTCATCGACGCCGAATCGGTCAGCGGCCCGGTCAACATGACCACCCCGCACCCCGCGACCAACCGGGACATCACCGCTGCCATCGGCAGGGCCCTGCACCGCCCCATGGTGCTGCCCGTGCCCGGCTTCGCCCTGCGGCTGGTGCTCGGGGAGTTCGCCGACGGCATCCTGATGAGCCAGCGGGTGGTGCCCGGCCGCCTTCTCGACTCGGGCTTCACCTTCGAGCACCCGACCTTCGAGGCCGCCCTGGACTCAGTGATCCGCTGACGGTGCTCTCAGGCGCCCTCCGCGCGACGACGGCCCAGGACCGGCTCGGCCAGCACTCTCGCCGTCCGGCACAGGGTCTGGCCGTGCCGGGCGAAGAGTTGGTCGCGCGAGTCGAAGTGGCCCAGGTCCGCCAGGACATGGGCCGAGAGATCGCACGAGGCACCGTCGGCCGGGCAGAGCGTCACCCCGTCCCAGTCGACCGCCGTCCTGGACAGCGCCTCGAACAGCGTCTCCGCACCGGCGTTGGTGAAGCCGCCACCCCGGCCGTCGCTCAACTCGTCAAGACTGCCGTAGAGTTCCGAGACCGGCAGCCAGGGACCGGCGGCGTGGGCGGGCGGCCCCGCGTCGAGGCGGAATTCCGGCCATGCCAGGAGAACCTGGTCCGGGACGATCCGGCGCAGCCGCGGGAAGCGCGGATACCAGAACGCCCCGTCGACCAGCAGCCCGCGCACCCGCGTGGCCACCCCGGACGCCCGCGCCACCGCCTCCAGCACGGCCAGCCGCTGGCTGCACGAACCACGGCCACGGCGCAGCACCTCGGACACGGGCCGCTCGTCCTGCACCGAGTACACCGGCCGCACGGTCGCGGCAATGACCCGGTGGGCCCGGCGCAGGTCCGCTGTCCGGCGGTCGGGTCCCGCGGCCGTCCCCGTGTCGGCCGTCGTGTCGATCTGCCGAAGCAGGGAAGTGACCTGCGGGTGCCGCCAGTCGAGGATCCGCGTCGGGGCGGTGCTCCCGGAAGCCGTTCCAGCGTTCGTCGTGCCGGCGCGAGTACGGCCTCGTGGCGTGAGAAGCGAGCTCGTCATGACCGTGGTCCTCTCTGCGGCACCCTCGATGGCCACACGTATCATCGCCGATGAATTGAACATGTTCAACTGTGCGCCCGTGGATACGGGACCTGGGAGGACCCGTCAGCCCAGGTAGGCGGGAGCCACCGCCGAGGTCATCAGCCGGCGGGCCGTGCCGGTGCCGTCGGACGGGACGGTCCACAGGTCCGAGCCGTAGTCGCCGGGGAGGGCGTAGACGAGGGTGGAGTCGTCGGTCCACAGGGCCTGGTCGTCGATGTTGCGCCGCTCGGCGGTCGCGGTCTCCTTCATGGTGCGCAGGTTCAGGACGTACAGCCGCCAAGGGGCGTCGGGGGAGGCTCCCTTGACGCGTTTCTTGTAGGCGACGCGGGTGCCGTCGGGGGAGAGGGAGGGGCATTCGACGTTGCGGTGCAGGGTGGTGAGGGTGCGCGCCGCGACGTCTCCTCGTACGAGGTAGGTCTTGCCGCCGGTCGCCAGTGTGGCGTAGAAGCGGTTGTCGTCGGCGAAGGTGACGCCCCAGATGTTGGTGTCGGCGGCTCGGTAGGTCCGGCCGTCCTTGACGATGTGGAAGGTCTCCAGGTTGTCGTCGATCTCCCACGTGCGGGTGTCGACGACGGCCGTGCGGGTGGAGAAGTTCGTACCGGCGTAGGAGTCTCCGCTGACGAAGACCGTCCAGGCCACCAGGTGGCCGGAGGGCGAGACACGGGCTCGGGTGGGGATGCCTGCGGCCGGGAAGCGGTGCAACTCGTGCAGGTGCGCGTCGAGGACCACCGCCCGGTAGGTGTCCCTGAGCGTGCCCTGCACGGCCTGCAGGCAGATGCCGGTGCCCGCCGCCGCGTGGAAGCGCAGGCACTTGACGCCCGAGGCGGTGCGCGGCCCCTGCGGATCGTCGGCGGGCACGGTGGCGATCTCGTCACGGTGCGGGCCCCACGCCAGGTTGCGCACCAGCAGCCGGCGTCCGGCCGTCGGCCGGAGCGAGACGGTGCCGCTGTGCACGGTCGGACCGTTCGCCTGCTGTTCGTCGCGCATGCCCGAGCGGTGGGCGGCGTACAGTACCGCCCCGGTGCCGACCCCGCCGAGCAGCAGGACGGCGGCCAGCAGGATCACCAGACGGGTGGCTCGGGTCATGCGGACACCTCGGCGGGGGACACGTCGGCGGCCTGGCGGAGCACGAACGAGGCCACTACGGCGCTGACGGCGAGCGCTGCGGCGGTGACGGCCAGCGCGGTGCGACCGCCCCACAGGCTCCAGGCCGCGCCGAAGGCGAGCGAGCAGGCGAACCGGGCCAGCGCCTGGCCGGTGCCCACCAGTGCCTGCCCGGCGCCCTGATGCTGTGCCGGCACGGCTCCTGCGGTGGCGGCCGCGAGGACCCCGTCGGTGGCCGCGTAGAAGGTGCCGTGCAGGACGAGGACCGCGACCACGGCGGGAACGCCGTGCCAGGGCGAGAGCACCAGGCCGTAGCCGAGCAGCAGGACGCCGTGACCGGCCAGGAACAGCCGGCGGCGGTCGAGGCGGTCGGCGAGCGCGCCGAGCGGGACGGCGAGCAGCAGGAAGACGGCAGCGGTGCCCAGGGGCAGCAGCGGGAACAGGTCGGCGGACAGGTCGCCCTCGCGCTGCAGCAGCAGATACAGGAAGGAGTCGCTGACGGTGGTGAGACCCAGCAGGGCCGCGCAGAGAGTGAGTCGGCGCAGCTCCGGGCGGCGCAGCAGGCCCAGCGAATCGCGCAGGGCAGGCCGGGCCGATACGGGCGGTGGCGCGGCACCGGCGGGAGTGATGCGGCCGGGCACGAAGAGCACCAGCACCAGCACCCCGAGCGCCGCGACGCAGCCGCTGACCGTGAAGACCGCGTCGTAGCCGTCCACGGTGGCCCGCAGCACGGCGAAGGCGACCAGCGGGCCGAGCAGTGCCCCGGTGGTGTCCATCGCACGGTGCACCCCGAACGCCCGCCCCCGGTGCTCGGGTTCGGTGGCCAGCGAGATCATCGCGTCCCGTGGGGCGGTGCGCAGCCCCTTGCCGGTGCGGTCGGCCGCGAGCACGGCGCTGATGACGGGGAGGGTGTGGGCGAGCAGCAGCAGCGGCTTGCACAGCGCCGACAGGCCGTAGCCGAGGCCCGCCACGACCTTGTGCCGGCGGCCGCCGCGGTCGGCGAGATGACCGCCGGCCAGCCGGACCAGCGCCCCCACGCCGTTGTTGATGCCGTCGAGGAGACCGAAGCCGAGCGGGGACAGGCCGAGGCCGGCGACCACGTAGAGCGGCAGCACGGCGGTGACCATCTCCGAGGAGACGTCGGTGATCAGGCTGACCGCACCCAGGGCCAGCACGGTACCGGGGACAGCGGCCGGCCGCCGCCCCGGACGGGTGTCCGGGGCGACGGCGGCCTTGGTGCTGCGGGAGTCCGCGAGATACACGGGCGTCAGTTCCAGATGCCGGTGATGTCGGACGCCGAGGCGGCGTTGCCCGCGTGGGCGCTCAGACCGGCCAGGTCCTCCAGGGTGCGCAGGACGTTGTAGTGGTTGTACGTGGTCGAGTCGGAGCTGCCGGGAGCCACGTGCTGCCCGTAGAAGAGGGTGGGGATGCGGTTGCCGGAGAGCTTGTTGTCCTCGTCGAAGGTGACGGCGAGGATGCTGTTGTGCGTCTGCGCCCAAGTGGCGTACGCGCCCAGGTTGTTCTTGATCCAGGTGTCGCCCGTGGAGACCGAGCAGTCGTGCATGTCGCTGCACAGGTTCGGCACGACGAAGGACACCTTCGGCAGGGTCGTGTAGTCGGTCGGGAACTGCGCGAAGGTCATCGCGGTGTTCGTCGGCACGTTGGAGAAGCCGAACCACGGGTTGTGCTTCTGCGCGTAGTTGCCGCTGCTGCATGTCGTCGAACCCTGGCTGGGCAGCGACTCGTTGTAGCTCTTCCAGGTCTTGCCCGCCGCTATCAGCTCGGAGGCGAGGTTCGGCGCGGAGATGGACCCGACGCTCACACAACTGTCGTCGGTGCGGCCCTGGTTGGAGCCCGAGAAGAGCATGTAGTAGTTCGGCTCACTGGGGTGCGTGAGGCCGTATGACTGGGTGAGGTTGGCGCCACCCGCCTTGAGGGTGTTGTTGATGTACGGGGCGCTGGAGCTTCCGATCACCTGCGAGTAGGCGTGGTTCTCCATCACCACGACCACCACGTGGTCGGGGGCGGGGAGAGCGGCTGCCTGGGCCGCCGAGGTCGTCGCGGCCCACACGCCGATCGACGTGGCGGTGAGGGCGACGGCCCCGGCGAGTGCGGTGAGGGGGCGTCTGGTGCGCTTGGAAGCCTTTACGGCGGTCATGACTGTCCTCCGGACAGAAGTGACGGGCACGTGCGGGGGGAGGCGGCGCCGCAACCATAGGAGCCTCAGGCCGGTACTGCGTGAAGCCCAGACGAACGTCGGACCTCGCTGGGCAAACATCGCACGACACACAGGTCATGTACAGGTCATGCACAGCTCCGAAGTCATGGACTGCACATGGCCGAGAAGGGCGAGCGTTGCCGGGTGTGTCGGCGTGCGCGGCCAGGCCATGCGGACCGTCACGGGCGGTACGTCCGCCAGGGGGAGATAGCGGACCCCTGGGTGCGGATGGCTCTGCTCGGTGGCCTCCGCGGTGACGCCGACCGCCTCCCCGGTTGCGATCACGGTGAGCCACTCGTCGACGTTGGCCACCTCGAACGTCCGGGGCCGCCGCCCCTCGGGCCACAGCTCGGCGGTGGTCGCGGCGGTCGCGCACAGCACCACTGCCCGGTCGGCGAGATCCGTCAGCCGCACCGACGGACGCGTGGCCAGCGGGTCGCCGTCGGGTACGGCGGCCATGCGCCGCTCCCGGTACAGCGACCGGACCTCCAGCCCGGCGCCGGGCGCGGGCGCGGTGCGCACCAGTGCCGCGTCGATCTCCCCGCGGCGCAGCGCCACCTCCGGATCGTCGCGCCGGTACACCTGCACCGGGGTTGCGGGATGCGCCTCCCGCCAGGTGCGCAGCAGCGGCACGGTCAGGTCGCCGAGCGCCGCCCATGCGAAACCGATCCGCAGCGGCCGCACCCCGGCCGCGGCCTCCGTCAGCGCGTCGTCCAGCTGACGAAGGATCACATGAGCTCTGCCGTACAGCTGTTGACCGGCGTCCGTGAGGGAAAGGGTACGGGTGGTGCGTGCCACCAGCCGCACGCCGACCCGGCTCTCCAGTTGCTCAAGGGTGCGCGAGAGCGCGGGCTGGCTGATGTGGAGCACGGCCGCCGCGCCGGTGATGGTGCCCTCGTCGCCGATCGCGGTGAGCGCCCGCAGATGCCGTAGCTCCACATTCATAACTCTGAAGCATAAGTGCTCCCCAGAAGCTATTTCCCTCCCGCGGGGAGCCGGGCCTAACGTCGCAGGCATGAAGATTCTGCTCATCGGCGCCACCGGCACGCTCGGCGCGGCCCTCCACAAGACACTCGACGCCCGCGGCCACGAAGTCCTCACCGTGGGACGCAGCGGCGGCGATCTGCGTCACGACATCACCGACCCCGCGCAGGTCACCGAGGTCTACGACCGTGCCGGACGGGTGGACGCCGTGGTCAGCGCCGCCGGACACGTGCCGTACAAGCCGGTCACCGAGCTGACCCCCGAGGACTATCTGGCCGCCTTCCACGGCAAGGTGCTCAGCCAGATCGACCTGGTGCGCCAGGGCATCCCCAGGATCGCCGAGCGCGGCTCCTTCACCCTCATCACCGGCGTGCTGGCCCGCGAGCCCATCCCCACGGGCAGCGCGGCCTCCATGGCCAACGGGGCGCTGGAGGCGTTCGTCCGGGCCGCCGCCATCGAGATCGCCCCGCAGCGCATCAACGCGATCAGCCCGACGGTCTTCACCGAGAGCCTCGCCAAGTACGGCGACTACTTCCCGGGCATGCCACCGGTCGATCTCGCCGACGTCACGCAGGCGTACGTCCGGTCCGTCGAGGGCGCGCAGACCGGGCAGATCTACGCCCTGTAGGGAGCTGAGTCCTGTCCTGGACAGGTGCCTTTCGCTCCGCATCGCCGTACGGACGCGCTCCTGGGCCGGGGCGCGGTCCGCGGCGGGCGGGGAAATCGCCTCGAAGACGGCGAAGACGGAGAAGACGGCGAAGACGGAGAAGACGGCGAGGACGCCTGGGCCGCCGGAGCAGTAGGCAGCTCGGCGCCCTCCACGGTGAGCTCGCCTTGATCTCGTGCGCCGTGGTGCCGTCGATGGCGTCCCGCGATGCGGCAGGCCTCAGCACCTCGCAGCCCACAGTGAGTTCAGCACCGGACGGCGCGGGCGGCGAGAGGGGGTGCCGCGCTGCTCGGTCGCGGCCAGGAGGTCCTCGACGTCGAGACCGTTCGGGTCGGACAGGGCGCCGTTCGCGGTGGGTGCGCGACAACGGTGGCGCCGACTCCGTGAAGCGCCGGGCGGCCTCGCTGCCCGCGACGCCGAGCTCGCACCGGCGCCGACCGCCCGCCTCGCGCGCTCGCTCTGCGCCCGGTGTCACCGGTGACTTCGCCGCAGTCTCCGCGGGCCACGGCACCGGACCGTCGCCGTCAGGCCCGCCCCGCCTCGAAGTGGGCCGCCGCGACCACCAGGTCCTGCCAGGCCATGCCCACGCTCTTGAAGAACCGCGGGCGGTCGGAAGGGAGTTGAGCCGTGCCCCGAACGAGATCGGCCAGACCGACCAGCGTGCCGGGATCGAGCGTCCCTGCCTGCACGGCCAGCACGATGTCGCCCGCCTCACGCAGCGCCGCCGAGACCGCCTCCACCACCACCGTCGAACGCCCGACAGCGGTCTCGTCGACCTCCCGGGCGTCCGGCTCGTGCGATCCGACGGCCACCACGGTCGCGTGCGGCGGCAGCAGCGAGCCGTCGAACAGCGGGGTGCGCGCGGTGGTGCAGCAGGCCACGACGTCCGCGTCCGCGACATCGTCCGCACTGCCGACTCGCGCCTTGATGTCGTCGGCGAACGCGCGGGTGCGCTCGGCGTCGCGACCGATGACCACGACGTCCCGGACCGGCCGGACGCACCGCAGGGCCTCGACATGCGACCGTGCCTGCGGCCCCGTCCCGAACAGCACCAGTCGGCTCGCGTCCGGCTCGGCGAGCACGTCGGCGGCGAGGGCGGACACCGCGGCGGTCCGTACGTCGGTGAGCGCGATGCCGTCCAGCAGGGCCAGCGGGGTGAGGGTCTCGCTGTCCAGGAGCAGGTAGTTGCCCTGGATCCGCGGCAGTTCGCGCGCCGGGTTGTCCGGTGCCACGGTCACCACCTTGACTCCTGCGTACGAGCCCCAGTGCGCGGGCATGAGCAGCAGCTCACCGTGTGGCAACGGGACGCCCGAACGCGGCGGACCGGCCTCCGGATCGAGCCCGCCGAGCAGGCTTGCACGCAGCGCGCCGATGGCCGCCTCCATGGGCGGCGCACCCTCCAGAACGGTGATCACGGCTCGAGCCCCTCCTCGCCCACCGGTCAACTCCGACCGGTTCCTGCCACGATGCGGGCCGGACAGGCGCACCCACAAGGGCCAGAAGATCATCCGACGCCGGCCCCGGCACGCGCCGTCGCTGCTGCCCGTGCTACGTCGTCGCACCGCGCCGCGTCCCCGCCACCACCCGCAGCACGTCGACCAGTGCGGCCACCGTCGGGCGGTGCTCGGCGGCGGAGCGGAACACCACGACGATGTGCCGCTCGACCCTCTCACGCAGCCGCACCACATCGAAGCGGGAGGCGCGCAGCCTGAGCATCAGCTCCGTCACCGTGCTGATCCCGATGCCCGCCTCGACCAGCGCCAGCGTGGCCGCCGTGTCGGTCACCTCGTGCTGGACGTCGGGTTCGATGCCGGCCCGCCGGCAGACGGTGCGCACGGCCCGGCCGTAGTAGCTGTCGGGGGACGGCAGGATCCAGCCCAGGTTCTGCGTCTCGGCGAGGGCGATCTCCTCGCGGCCCGCCAGCCACCCGGTGGGCACCGCCAGGGAGAACCGCTCCCGGTCCAGCTGCATCACCCGCAGCGCCGGATCGCGCGGGATGGGCACGTCCGGGTAGTCCAGGCCGAGCGCCAGGTCCACCGCACCGGAGGCGACGGCGTCGTACACCTCGTCCACGTCCATGTCGCAGCTGTGCACGGCGAGCCCGGGATGCGCCTCGCGCACCCGCAGCAGCGCCGGCGGCAGGATCTCGGCGGCGGCCGTGGCGAACAGCCCCACCACCAGCACCCCGGAGACCTCGCCCCGGCTGCGCTCCAGCGCCTCGACCGCCTCGGCCTCCGTGGACAGGATCCGCTCGGCATGCCGGGCCAGCGTCATCCCGGCGTCGGTCAGCTCCACCCGCCGCCCCACCCGCTGCAGCAGCTCCATGCCGGTGGCCTTCTCCAGCGCGGCGATCTGCTGCGAGACCCCGCCGGGCGTGTACCCCAGCGCCCGAGCCACCGCGGTGATCGTTCCGCGCCTGGTCAGCTCCACGAGCGAACGCAGCTGGGAGCTCGTCCAGTCCATATAGGAACACTAATAGATCGGGCGCAGTAACTGTTCATGGACGTCAAAGGTCGGGGTGCGTCACGATGACGGCCAGAAAGCCCGATGCCCCGGCCCGGCGCGGCCTCCGGAAGGGACGGCCCCTTGTCCTCCACATCCGCCTTCCGCTCCGTTCCGCCGTCAGCCGACGTCGTGATCATCGGCGGGGGCGTGATGGGTGCCAGCGCCGCCTTCCACCTCGCCGAAGCAGGGGTGACCGACATCGTCGTCCTCGAGCGCGGCGACCTGGCGTGCGGCAGCTCGGGCAAGCCGATCGGTGGCGTGCGCGCCCAGTTCTCCGACCCGCTCAACATCGAGCTGGGCAGCCGGAGCCTGCGCGCCTACGCGGACTTCCCGCACCGCCCCGGCGCCGACATCCGCCTGGACACCGTCGGCTACCTCTTCCTGCTCACCACCGACCAACAGACCACGGACTTCGAAGCCGGCGTCAGGACCCAGAACGCCCTCGGCGTCCCCACCCGCATGATCACCCCGGACGAGGCCCGACGCCTCTGCCCCTACGTCAGCACCGAGGGGCTGGTGGCCGCCGCCTACTCGCCCGCCGACGGCCATGCCCGCCCCGTGCTGGTCGTGAAGGGATACGCCGACGCCGCCGCCCGGGCCGGCGCCACCTTCGCCACCCGCACCACCGTGACCGGCATCGACACCGCGGGGGAGCGCGTCACCGCGGTCCACACCGACCACGGCAGCATCGACTGCAACACCGTCATCTGTACGGCGGGCGCCTGGTCCGGTCTGATCGGCGACATGGTCGGCATCGACCTCCCGGTCCGGCCGGTGCGCCGCCAACTCGCCTTCACCGAACCGCTCGTGCCTGCGCCGCCGCGCATCCCCTTCACCATCGACTTCGCCTCGTCGGCCTACTTCCACAACAGCGACGACGGCCTGCTGTTCGGCCTCGCCGACCCCCGCCAGCCCGACGGCTTCGACACCACCTGGACCCCGGAGTGGCTCGAACTGTTCCGGGACGCCGTACGCACGCGGGCCCCCGAACTGGCCGGCATGAGGACGGTCGGCGGCTGGGCCGGCCTCTACGAGGTCACCCCCGACCACAACGCTCTCATCGGACGCTCCGGCGAACTCGTCAACTTCCTCTACGCCACCGGGTTTTCGGGGCATGGCTTCCTCCAGGCGCCCGCCGTCGGAGAGGTCCTGCGCGACCTCCACCTCGACCGTGAACCCTTCGTCGACATCTCCCCGCTCAGCGCCGACCGCTTCCGCTCGGGGGCCGAGATCCGCCCGGAAGCCCACGTGGTGTGAACCTGCCGAAGCCCGTGCGGTGCGTGCCTGTCGGCCCCGACCGCCCCTTTTCCCGCCTGCCGAACCCGGAGGAAGCACCATGACGAGCACGACCCTGCCCAGCACCGAGGACCTGCGCACCCGCGCCCGTACGAGCCTGGAGCGCATCGGCGTCGCCGTCCCCGAAGGCGCCGACTTCCCGGCACGTACGCCGATCACCGGCGAGGACCTCTTCGGCCTCACGGCCGCCACCGCCGCCGACACCGAGGAGGCCGTCAAGGCCACCCGGGAGGCCTTCCTCGCCTGGCGAACCACCCCGGCTCCGCGCCGCGGTGAACTGGTGCGCCGACTGGGCGAGTTGCTGCGCGCGCACAAGAGCGACCTGGCGGACCTCATCACCATCGAGGCAGGCAAGATCCGCTCCGAGGCGCTCGGCGAGGTCCAGGAGATGATCGACATCTGCGACTTCGCCGTCGGCCTCTCCCGCCAGCTCTACGGCCGCACGATCGCCTCCGAGCGCCCCGGCCACCGCCTGGCCGAGACCTGGCACCCGCTGGGTGTCGTCGGCGTGATCTCCGCGTTCAACTTCCCGGCCGCCGTGTGGTCCTGGAACACCGCCGTGGCCCTGGCCTGCGGCGACACGGTGATCTGGAAGCCGTCCGAGCTCACCCCGCTGATCTCCCTCGCCTGCGACCGGCTGCTGGCCCAGGCCGCCGAGGACACCGGCGCGCCCGCGGACGTACACCGCCTCCTGCTCGGCGACCGCACCGTCGGCGAACGGCTCGTCGACGACCCGCGCGTCGCCCTCGTCAGCGCCACCGGCTCCACCCGCATGGGCCGCGAGGTCGGCCCCCGTGTCGCTGCCCGCTTCGGCCGCAGCCTGCTGGAGCTCGGCGGCAACAACGCGGCGATCGTCGCTCCCTCGGCCGACCTCGACCTCGCCGTGCAGGGCATCGTCTTCGCCGCGGCCGGCACCGCGGGACAGCGCTGTACGACGCTGCGCCGCCTGATCGTGCACCGCGACATCGCCGACACGCTCGTCGCACGGCTCACGGCCGCCTACGCCAGGCTCCCCATCGGGAACCCCTTCGACGAGGACACCCTCGTCGGACCGCTCATCTCCACCAGGGCCCTCGACGGCATGCAGGACGCCGTCACCCGCGCCCAGGCCCAGGGCGGCAAGCTCCTGGCCGGCGGTGAGCGCCGCCTGGCCGACGCCGCGCCCCGCGCCGCCTACGTCGAACCGGTCATCGTCCGCGTCGACGAACAGACCGACGTCGTACGGGAGGAGACCTTCGCGCCGATCCTCTACGTCCTGACCTACGACACGCTGGAGGAGGCCATCGCCCTGCACAACGACGTCCCGCAGGGCCTGTCCTCCAGCATCTTCACCCGCGACCAGCAGGAAGCAGAGCTTTTCCTCTCCGCCGAGGGCTCCGACTGCGGCATCGCCAACGTCAACATCGGCACCTCCGGCGCCGAGATCGGCGGCGCGTTCGGCGGGGAGAAGGAGACGGGCGGTGGCCGCGAGTCGGGCTCCGACGCCTGGCGCGCGTACATGCGCCCGGCCACCAACACCATCAACTACTCCGGCCGACTCGCCCTGGCCCAGAACGTCAGCTTCCTCTAGGGGCCGGTTGGCGGGCACAGTCCCACGCGGTCATCGGGGCCGAGGGCGCGCGGTGACGTCCGCCAGATAGCCGCGCAGCATGACCTTGGCCTCGTCGAGGAGTTCCGCGTCCCCCTCGGCGTCCCGCCGGAACGCCTCCTGCGCCAGCGCGTCGGCCGTGAGGACCGCGGCGTGGCAGGCGCGGGCGAGCGTCTCGTGGTCGTGGGCCAGGTCGAGCGCGAGCAGGACGCGGCGGATTCCGTCGGCCATACGGGATTTGTGCGCGCGGTCCGCGGCGCGGGTCCGCTCGGTCAGGCCGCTGCCGAACCACAGGGCCCGGAAGCCGTGCTCGGTGCGGTAGATCGCGGCGAACGCGTCGATCAGCACGCCCACCGGGTCCTCCCAGCGCTCCGCCGCCGCGGCCTGCGCGAGGCCGTCCATGGCGGCCTCCAGTTTCGCGAAGTATCCGGCCGCCAGGGCGTCGATGATCGCGTCGCGGTCGGGCAGGTACTGATACAGCGAGCCGACCGACACCTTGGCCTCCGCGGCGACCCGGGTTGTCGTCAGCTCCTCGACCCCCTCACCGATCAGGACACGCTCGGCGGCCTCCAGGACCCGCGCCAACCGTGCCTTGCTGCGCGCCTGTTGAGGGGTACGGCGCAGGGAAGCGGCCCCGCTGACCTGCGTGGTCGGCTCACCCACGAACAACCTCCGAACCTGAACGTGACTTTGTTTCATGTTTAGGTTACGGTCCCGCACATGACCGACTCAAGCGCGGCGCTCGGGCGGGAGCGGGCCGCCGTGGCGGACGCCTGCCGCCGGCTGGGGGCCGAGGGCCTGCTCATCGGTACGGCCGGGAACGTGAGCGTGCGGGTGGGGGAGCAGGTCGCGATCACCGCGACGGGGGCGGTGCTCGCCCGACTCACCGCGGACCAGGTGACGGTGGTCGACCTGGACGGCAGGATCGTGTCCGGAACCCTGGAGCCCACCTCGGAACTCGACCTCCACCTCGGCGTCTACCGGCGCTATGGGTCCGGCGCGGTCGTCCACACCCACGCCCCGATGGCCACCGCCCTCTCCCTGGTCCTCGACGAACTGCCCTGTGTCCACTACCAGTTGCTGGCTCTCGGCGGCACCGTCCGGGTCGCGCCGTACGCCACCTTCGGCACCCCCGAGCTGGCCGGGTCGGTGCTCGCCGCGCTGGAGGGCCGCAGCGCCGCCCTGATGGCCAACCACGGTGCACTCACCCACGCGCCCACCCTCGACAAGGCTGTCGAGCACGCCCTGCTGCTGGAGTGGGCCTGCGGTGTCTACCAGCACGCGGCCGCGCTCGGACCACCGCGCGTCCTCGACGAACAGCAGCAGCTCGCGGTCATCGAGGCTGCCATCGCCCGCAACTACGGCACCACCCACCCCGTACCACCCGCGCAGGAGGAAGAGCGATGAAGGTCGTCACGATGGGCGTGCACGTGCTGGACGTACTGGTACGGCCGGTGGAGGAGATACCCGAGGGCCAGGGCGCGACCCTCGTCGACGACATCCGGATGACCGCCGCCGGTACGGCCGGCGGCACCGCCCTCACGCTCGCCAAGCTGGGCGCCGAGGTCCGCACCGCCGGTGCGATCGGCAACGACCCGACCGGCGACATGCTCGTGCAACTCCTCGACAGGGCGGGCATCGACACCGGGCTGCTCGTACGCCGCACCGACACCTCGACCTCCGCGAGTGTCCTGCCCATCCGCCCGAACGGCGACCGCCCCTCACTCCATCTGCTCGGCGCCAACATCACCTACGGCCTCGACGACGTGCCCTGGGACGCGGTGGCCGAGGCGACCCACCTCCACCTGGGCGGCCCCGAGCTGATCGGCGCCGACGTCGCCGCGCGCATCCTGGCGCACGCCAAGGAGCACGGCGTGGTCACCTCGGTGGACCTCCTCGCCCCCGGCGAGCTGGGCACCTTCGACCAGATCGAACCGCTGCTCCCGCACGTCGACCATCTGCTCCCCAACGACGACCAGGTCCTCGGCTTCAGCGAGGAGCAGGACCTCGTGACCGGCGCGAAGAAACTCCTCGCCGCCGGGGCCGGTCTCGTCGCCGTCACCCGCGGCGGCGACGGCGCGCTCCTGGTGACCGCGGAGGGCACGGAAAGGGTCCCCGCCTTCGAGGTCGACGTCGTCGACACCACCGGCTGCGGCGACGCGTTCTCGGCCGGTTTCCTGCGGGGCATCGGCCTCGGCCGCACCCCGCGCGAGGCCGCCGTGCTGGGCAGCGCCGCGGCCGCACTGGTGGCGCAGGGGCTGGGCAGCGACCACGGGGAGTTCGACCTGCCGGAGGCCGACGAGTTCGCCATGACCCACAAAACCCGCCCGTGAGTCGCTCGACTCCTGGTGAACCGGTGTAAACCGTCACCGAGTCAATCAAGTGGTGACGGTCACGACAGGGGCGTACGGTCGAACGGTAGACGCCCCAGTGGACGGAACCGTTCACTGACGCCGAGTGCGACACGCCATGAGCAGCAGCCCCCAGCCGACCTCCGCATCACAGGCCGCCACCCGCGAACCGGGCGGCGGCGGAAACGGCATGGCGCTGCTGGTCATCGCGTCCTGCCAGCTGATGGTGGTCCTGGACATCACCATCGTGAACATCGCGCTGCCGCACATCCAGACCGCGCTGGACTTCTCCACCACCAGCCTGTCCTGGGTGGTCAACGCCTACACCCTGACCTTCGGCGGCCTGCTGCTGCTCGGCGGCCGCACCGGCGACATCCTCGGCAGGCGGCGCATGTTCGTCTTCGGGGTGCTGCTGTTCGCGCTCGCCTCCCTGCTGGGCGGGCTCGCCCAGAACTCCGGCCAGCTCCTCGCCGCACGCGCACTCCAGGGTGTCGGCGGTGCCATCGCGTCCCCGACGGCCCTCGCCCTGATCAGCACGACCTTCCGCGAGGGCCCGGAACGCAACCGGGCCTTCGGGGTGTTCGCCGGGGTCTCGGCGGGCGGCGGTGCCATCGGGCTGCTCGCGGGCGGGGTCATCGTCGAGTGGCTGAACTGGCGCTGGGTGCTCTTCGTGAACGTCCCCATCGCGGTGCTCATTGCCCTCGCCACGCCACGCTGGATCAAGGAGTCCGAACGCCACCCGGGCCACTTCGATCTCGCCGGCGCGCTGACGTCCACGCTGGGCATGGTGCTGCTGGTGTACGGCTTCATCAGAGCGGCGCAGGACGGCTGGCGGGACGCGCTCACGCTGGCCTCGTTCTGTGCGGCCGTCGTCGTCCTCACGGCGTTCATCCTGATCGAGCGGCGTTCCAGTCAGCCGATCACACCGCTGCACATGTTCGCCGACCGCAATCGCGCCGGCACCTACGGCATCATGCTCAGCCTCGCCGCCGCGATCTTCGGCATGTTCTTCTTCCTCACGCTCTTCGTGCAGAACGTGCTGGGCTTCAGCCCACTGGCCACCGGGTTCGCCTTCCTTCCGGTCAGTGCGGTCATCGCCTTCGGTGCCGGGCTGGCCTCGCGGTTCCTGCCCACCTTCGGCCCCAAGCCGTTCATGGTGGTGGGAGCGATCCTCGCGGCGGCCGGCCTGGCCTGGCTGACCCTGACCGACGTCCACTCCACCTATGCGGGCAGCATTCTCGGCCCGATCCTCGTCTTCAGCCTGGGCATGGGCATGGAGTTCGTCTCGCTCACCCTCATGGCACTGTCGAACGTCTCCGTCGAGGAGACCGGAGCGGCCTCCGGGCTGCTCAACGCCACGCAGCAGGTGGGCGGTTCTCTCGGTCTGTCCATCCTGGTCACCATGTTCGGCACGGCCAGCACCAACGAGGCCCACAAGCAGATCCCGCGCTTCCTGGCGCGGGCCACCCCGGCCGAACGCCTGCGCTTCAAGCACACCGGGCAGCTCCCGAGCCCCTGGTCCGACCACGTGCTCACGTCCGGGATCTCGGCGGCCTTCATCATGGCAGCGATCTTCGCTGTCCTCGCCGCCCTGATCGCCCTGCTCGTCATCCAGGTCCGCCCCTCCGACCTGGAACGGCTCAAGGGCGGGATGGGACCCCCGCCGGGCTGACACTCCTCAGCCGACCGAGACCGTCCACTGATGGCCCGCGAGGTCCACGGCCGTGTACTGGCAACTGTCCCCGGAGTCCCGGCCTCAGAAAAGGAGAGGCGGCTGTTCGCCGGTTGTGCCAGGCTGGCCGGTCGGTTCATGACTGCGCCGTACGTCCACGAGTCCGCCATGGGAGTGTCGGTGACCGCATCTCGTCTGGGTCCGTTGCTCGAGCAGTTCGACTTCGCCTGTGAGCGTCTGGCCGCCAGGCTGACCGGGCCGGTGATGGACAGCGGCGACGGCTCGGAGACCGAGGTCGGCCCCATGACCGACGAGGAGTACCTCTGGGAGCCCGTGGCGGACTGCTGGTCGGTGCGGCGACGGGCGGTCGGGCCCGGGCCTCGCGCCACCCTGCTGGCCGGCGCCGCGGACGGGGACTGGGGACGTGACGCGGCGTCCTACCCGCACCCCTGGCCGCCGCCCTTCACCACCATCGCCTGGCGGCTGAGCCACCTCAGCGAGATGCTCACCCTCCGCGCCGATCACACGGCAGGCACCCACAGCCTCACCCGGGACGACTACCTCGTCAGCGGGGACGTGGCAGCGGCCGTCGCCGCCTTCGACGCCGGTGTCACGTCCTGGCGGGGGGCTCTGCTGAGCAGCGGCGACGCGGCGCTCGACAAGGTCGGCCACTGTACGTATCCGCACGGCAGCGACCCGGAAGACCCTTTCGTCGACATCGTGTGGTGGGTCAACCAGGAAGTCCTGCACCACGGGGCCGAGATCGCCCTGCTGCGCGACCTGTACCGCGCGCGCCGGACCTGACCGGCCGCCACGGGTCACGGCATGGGGATCAGCCCCAGCTGCTGGGCCCTCAGGACCGTGCTGATGCGGTCGCGGGTGCCGAGTTTGCGGTAGATCTTCTCGATGTGCTTGTGGACCGTACGGTCCGAGATGCCGAGCCGTCGGCCGATCGCGGCCGCCGTCAGGGCGTCCGAGAGCAGGAGCAGGACGGTCGTCTCCCGCGGTGTGAGAGGACAGTCCGCGGCCGGTCCGTCGGCGGTGTCCGGGGCGGCCGTCCGCTTCCAGCGCTCCAGGAGCTGCCGTTGCTGCTCGACGGCCGCCAGCAGCGGCTGCAGCTGCCGGGCCACGCGGACGTGATCGTCGGTGAAGTCCGTACCCGAGCGGTAGATCATGCATCCGGTGATCGGCGTCGTCGTCTCGGGCAGCGGTACGGCCAGTACGTGGTCCGCGTCCATGATGTCGCCGATCAGCCGCGCGGTCGGGCTCACGGACCATGCGGCGCCGGCCGCCGCGCGTGCCGTGAGGGGAGTCCGGTCCGGCCCGCCCGCATAGTGGTCCGCGAACGGAAACCCCGCCCGCAGCAGGCCCAGGTCCTCCTCCCCGAGCCTCTCGAACTCGACGGCCACCTCGGAGGGCAGGCCGACCGTGCCCTGGGCCTCGTTCCAGTCGTCGAGCTTGTAGATCAGCGTCTCGCCGCCGCACAGGCCGGGCAGGGCGGACGCCAGCAGCGGCCACAGCCGCTCCGGCTCACGCTCGTTGAGGGCGGCGACGGCCACCGACAGCATGCGTTCGTGGGCCCCGCCCGGCACCTGTGCCACCTCTTCTCCGCTCGTCCGCCGCGTACGCAGTTGTACCCATACCGGCGACGCCGTCCACTGCCCGAGACTGCATGCGAGCACCCTCGAGAAACAACAACATTCTCGGATACTCCAGCACGTCGGCGCCACGGCAGCCGCAGCAGGGGGAGCCCCGGCGCCGGGGGGACGCCTGGACCCCCACGCCGTGCCGGGGCCGCCGGCGCGGGGGACCGGCGGCCCCGGCACGGCTCACTCCGGAACGGGCGGGTTCGTACGCATCGCATCCGAGATCGACTTGACGCCACCGTGCGCGGTGAGGCCCCCGTCCACCGGGATCTCCGCCCCGGTGATGAACGACGACTCGTCGGACAGCAGGAAGACCACGAGCGGTGCGATGTCGTCGACGCTTCCGCTACGGCCGAGGGGGGTCTCGCGGATGGTCGCCTCCCGGAAGGCGGGAGTGGCGGCGGCCGTCATCTCGGTCTCGATATAGCCGGGATGGACGGTGTTCACGCGGATGCCCCGCGGTCCCAGCTCCATGGCGGCGATCTTCGACACCCCGCGCAGGGCCCATTTGCTGGCCGTGTACGCCACCGGGTAGTAGCCGGTGAGCGCGGCGGACGAGCCGACGTTGACGATCGACGAGCCGGGCGGCATCAGCGGGGCCAGGTGCTGGATGCCGAGCAGTGGTCCGGTCGTGTTCACCGCCTGGACCTGCGCGAAGTCCTCGGGTCGCACCTCACCCAGCCGCTCGCGCCGGATGACGCCCGCGTTGTTGACCAGTCCGTGGATCTCGCCGTACGACTCCTTCAACTCGCCGGCCAGCGCCGCCCAGTCGCTCTCGCTGCTGACGTCCAGGCGGCGTACGTCGCCCTCGGGCCGCACGTCGGTGGCGACCACCCGTGCGCCGGCCCGGATCAACGCCTCCGCCTCGGCGGCCCCCTGGCCCCGGGCGGCCCCGGTGACGACCACGACCTTCCCGGCCAGGCGCTGCATGTTCTCGTTGCTCACGGGGCCATCCTTCACCACCGAGGCAGCCTGAGCTCGTACTCCGGGTGGATCCGCCGCAAGTACCCGGTGTCGTCGCGGCTGCGCATCCCCGACGAGCGCCGGGGCCGCCGGCTTCCGTCGGCGGCCCCGTGGTTCATCGCGCTGTCGGTGTCACGCCTCTGCCGGCGTTCCTGATCTCACGCAGGGCGTACGGCGATACGCACCGCGGCTTCGCCTGCGTAGTGGACCGGGTCCTCGCGTATGACGGCGCCCGGGCCAGGCGCGTGAATCATCAAGCCGTTGCCGGTGCAGAGGCCGACATGGCTGAAGTTGTCGTTGAAGAAGATCAGGTCGCCGGGGCGGCTCTCTGACAGGGGAATCACCGTGCCGGCGCCCGCCTGCTCGTACGTGGTCCGTGGCAGGGTGACCCCGGCGGCCCGCCAGGCGGCCTGGGTGAGCCCGGCGTTGTCGTACGACTCCGGCCCGACCGCACCCCACAGACACGGCCTGCCGATCTGTGCACGGGCGAAGTCGATGGCCCTGTCGGCCTTGGTGGCGGTGGGCGTACCGGCGGCGGGCACACCCGTGTCGAGGACGGACGCCTGCACGGTCCAACCCCCGGCCTGGGGTATGCCGGTGTCGGGCATGGACGGCTGGGCGCGCCATTCCTCCACCGCGGGTACGCCGGTGTCCGGCAGGGAAGGCTGCGTGCGCCACTCCTGCGTCGCGGGTGCACCCGTGTCCGGCGCGGAAGGCTGCATGCGCCACGGCTCGACCGCGGGTACGCCCGTGTCGAGGACGGAGGGCTGCATGAGCCGGTCCCCGGCCGGGGGCAGGCCCGTGTCGAGGACGGAGGGCTGCATGCGCCACGCCTCCTCGGCCGCCGGGCGGGTCTGCTGAGCCTGGTCCTGCCAGGGCAGCTGGGCCGGCACGGTCTCAACGGCCGGGCGTGGCGCGGAGGTCTGCCGGGCGGTGTACCGGTACAGCAGCTCGCTGGCCGCCGCGATCTTGCGCTGGTTCCGCTCCTTGGACTTGCGCAGGGAGGTCTGCCTGGACTCGGGGGCCGCCGCGGGCAGCGCGGGGGCGGCCTCCTGGCGGGGCTGCGGGACGGCGGGGAGCGTGGCCGTGGGGCCGGCGGTCAGCTCGGCGACCGGACGGCGGGACTCCGCGGAGGGCAGTTCGGCCACGGGCCGGGCGGTCGCCGCCGGCTCCACGGCGGTGCTGCGGCTGTCCGCCGGGCGCCGGGGCTCGGCCTGGCGAGCCGGCCTGCGGTCGGCCGGCAGCGCCGCGGGAACCGTCGGCCCCAGCGAGGCACGCGCTCCGTCGAACCACCGCCGGGACACCGAGTCCAGTGCCGGATCCGAGCGGCCGCGCTCGCGGGGCGGGGCGGCGGGCGGCCGCGCTCCCAGCAGCTGAGCCCGGGTGAAGTTGTAGTTCCCGGTGTCGGACTCGGCCTGGTCGTAGAGGCTGCTCACGCGCTCCCGGACGGCTTCACGGCTGGGGCCCTCGTCACCGGTGGTCGGTGCGGCGTCGGCGGTCTGCGAGAACAGGGCCACCGAGGTGAGGGCCGCGGTCGCGAGAGCGGAATTGCGCATACCGGGAAGGCCGAAGCCTCCGGTGCGCGATGGTCGATCCGGCGCCATGGGAGCCGTACTCCTTCCGTACTCCGCCTACCGAGTTAGCTGTCGGGTTCGGGCGGTCGGTTCCGGAAGGCATGCCCTACGGCCCCTGCCTGGCGGGCAGTTGGGCCGATTCACCCCGTCGTTCGGTTGGGTCCCCGGTTCCGGCTGCCACGAGGGCGCACCGGATTCGGCGGAGGCCGCGCGTCCCGGCGGGGTTCGCCGGAGGAACTCGTGCGGCCTGGAGCCACGCTAGCCAACTTGTGCGGCTCGTGTGAAGGTTGAAGGCCGGAATGTCCGATACGCTTTTGTGACCTTCGTCGTGACGCGCCGTCAGATCCGTGCGTTGTGCACGGAGTGGATCCGGACGGCAACCGTCCGTCGCGAACGGTCCCCGTCAGGCCCGCGGGCCCTCGCTGCGAGCCTCACGCTCGGCGTTGCGCTTCTTGATGCGCGCCGTCTCCTTGCGGACCTCGGCCTGGGTGGCGCGCTCCTTCTGCAGCCACTCGGGCTGTTCCTGCTTCAAGGCCTCGATCTGCTCGGTGGTGAGCGCCTCGGTGATCCCGCCGCGGGCGAGACCCGCGATGGAGACGCCCAGCTTCGCCGCGACCACCGGACGGGGGTGCGGACCGTTCGCCCGCAGCTCGCGCAGCCACTCGGGCGGCTCGGACTGGAGCCGGTCGAGCTCGGCTCGTGAGACGACACCCTCCCGGAACTCGGCGGGGGTGGCATCGAGGTACACACCCAGCTTCTTCGCCGCGGTCGCGGGCTTCATCGTCTGGGTGCTCTGGTGCGACTTCATGCCGTCCAGGGTATCGAGCATGTTCGAGCCCTCCGACCACGGCCGGTAGCCTGGCCTGGTGACAGGCTCGGAAGAATCCCAGGCGTTCCGGCTTGCGTACGTCCCGGGAGCGACGCCCGCCAAGTGGGTGCGGATCTGGAACGAGCGCCTGCCCGACATCCCGCTCAACCTCCTCGCCGTACCGGCTGCCGAGGCATCCGACGTGCTGCGCGCCGGCGGGGCCGACGCGGGGCTCGTACGGCTGCCGGTCGACCGTACGTTCTTCAGCGCGATCCCCCTCTACACCGAGACGACGGTCGTCGTCGTCCCCAAGGACCATGTGATCACGGCGGCGGACGAGGTGACCGTGGCGGACCTCGCGGACGAGGTCCTCTTCCACCCCCTCGACGACGTCTTCGACTGGGACCGGCCGCCGGGAGAGCCCGCCTTCGAGCGCCCCGCCACCACCGAGGACGCCGTGGAACTGGTCGCTGCGGGCGTCGGCCTCCTGGTCGTCCCCCAGTCCCTGGCCCGTCTGTACCACCGCAAGGACCTCACATACCGGCCGCTGGTGGACGGGCCCGAGTCGAGCGTCGCCCTGGCGTGGCCCGAGGAGGCCACCACGGACCTGGTCGAGGATTTCATCGGAATCGTCCGCGGGCGCACGGTCAACAGCTCCCGCGGGCGTAAGACGGCGACACCGGAAACGAAGGGCAGGGCGGGCGACACGACCGGCGCCCGGCGCAAGTCCGCCGCGGCGAAGGTGACCGGAAAAACGGCTGGGAAGTCGGCGGGGCGCAACCCGAGGACCGGATCCGACGTCTCCAAGGGCGCCAAGCGAAGGAAGCCCCGCCGCCGGGCCTAGCCTCCCACGGGGTGGCCTCGCCCCGTTCCGACCATCCGGTGGGGCGATGGACGGGAGGCGGGGGAGTTTTGCTACGCAAGGGGGTGCGGTGCGCGGGCGGCGCCGCGGATCGGCTGCGAGCCCACGGACTGTGGGGCGATCCGGTCGACCGTGAGTACCGGCGGCCGCGCGGCGCGCTGTGGCGGGTGGCGGCGTTCGTCGTGCGCACGCTGCGAGGCGAGTGGCAGGGGATCGTCGTCGATCCGGTGCGGCAACTCAGACGCCGTGGGCTGCCCGCACTGTTCCTGGCGTTCCTGGCCGCCTTCGGTGTCATCTTCTTCCACGCGCTGGCGCAGCGGCCGGCCGGTGCGGTACTGGTGCGGCTGCTCGGCGGCGTCAAGGGCGACCTGCCTCTGTGGCTGGCCCTGCTGCGGACGCCGGTGTCACTTTATGTCCCGGCCCTGGACCTGCCCGTGTGGGCGGGGATCACGAGCCTGTTCCTCGCGTTCGCCCTCGCCGAACTGATCCTCGGCCGGGCCAGAACGCTCGTCATCTCGTACGCGACCACCCTCGCCGGCACCCTCATGGTGCGGGTGATGATCGCGCTCGGCCCGGGCTGGGGCGGCCTGGGACTGCCGCGCGAGGTCGGGCAGGTGCTGGACACCGGCCCGTCCGCGGCCGTCGTGGGCCTCTTCACCTACGTCGCCATCGTCCAGCGCGCTCCCATCGTGTTCGCCCTCACCGGCGGGTCGATGGTGTGGGAGTCGATCGCCGTCCCCAATCTGGCCGGCCGTGAGCATCTGATAGCGGTCGGCACCGCGATCGTCCTGGCCCTGTTCCACGAACGCGGCCGCAGACGGGCGCCCGCCCGGCCCCTCGTTCCGGTACACCGGCCGGAGACGCCGGGGGCGGGGGCCGAGCGCCCGCGTCCGGACGATCACGTCGCGGTCGGATGAGCGCGGTCGCGACGCGTCGGATGCCGGTCAGGGCTGTCGGGCACCGCCCATCTCCACCGTGAACACTGCCGGGTCGCTGTCGAAACCGCGGACCATCGGGTGGAACTCCCAGGCACCGGAGGCATCCCGGGTGAACTCGGCGACCGTCGCCGCGGTGGCGTCGGCGACCTGCCCGAAGTCGTCCTTGAGCAGCTCCCTGTGTCCGTCGACGACCAGCACACCCGTGTTCGATATGTCGCCGAAGAACTTGGGGCCGCCGCTCTGATGGATCGCCACACCCACGACCACCCGCGTGAAGGAGGGCGCCAGGCGATCGAGCTCCAGGACCATCACCTCGACGAAGCCGAGGCCCAGGCCGGTCTCGCTGTGACGGCTCATGTTGATGGTGCCGTCCGGCGAGCGGCTCTCGGTGTGCACGACGTACACCGGCCGTCCGTGCGGGGCGTCCGCCGAGTAGGTCGTCGCCATGATGTCCAGATGGTGGGGCGGCCGGTCCCAGAGGCTGGGGTCCCACTTGAGCCGCACTTCGATCTTTCCCCGTGCCGTGTCGCCGCCGCTCATCCGGACGCCGCCCCTCTCGAATCGGGCACCGCGGGGCAGTCCCCCCGCAAGGTCAAGTATGTTCCCGGTCCCGTTCATTCATCCGCCCGCGGCGGCGTGTGCGCACCGTGAGGGGAGTGATCCTGGCTTATCTTCGCCACGAATCCGACATCCGGAGTAAATATGAATAAAACGGATGAACTGGTTGGTGTGGCGGAAGAAGCGGCGCTCGTCGCGCCGGCCGGCCATCAGGGGCGCCGCGTCACCGGACGCCCCCTGCCCCTCGTCGTCCTCATCGCAGCCGGCTCGGTGGCGGTCCTCTCGCTCACCGGCGTCGGGTGGCTGAGCCGGCCCGCCGTCGCGGCCTGGCGCACGGTCTGTCTGGCCATCACCGTCCAGGCGCTGCCCTTCCTGCTGCTGGGCACGGTCCTGTCGGGGGCGATCAATGCGTTCGTACCGGCCGACCTGTTCACCCGGATCCTGCCCCGCAGGCCCGCACTCGCCGTCCCGGTGGCCGGCGTCGCGGGGGTCGTCCTGCCGGGCTGCGAGTGCGCCTCGGTGCCGGTCGCGAACAGCCTGATCCGCCGTGGTGTCACCCCGTCCGCGGCCTTCGCCTTCCTCCTCTCCGCGCCCGCGATCAACCCGATCGTGCTCACCGCCACGGCCGTCGCCTTCCCGGGAAACCCCGCCATGGTCGCGGCCCGACTGCTGGCCTCCCTGGTCACCGCGGCCGCGATGGGCTGGCTGTGGCTCTGGCTGGGACGCGAGGAGTGGCTGCGGCCGGCAGTCCGCCACAGCGGCCACCGGTCGGGACACAGTCGTCTGCGGGAGTTCCGCCTCGGCTTCCAGCACGACTTCCTGCACGCCGGCGGCTTCCTGGTGCTGGGCGCCATGGCCGCGGCCACCTTCAACGTGGCCGTGCCGCGCTCGGTCCTCGACACCTTCTCCGGCTCGCCCTGGCTGTCGGTGCTCTTCCTGGCCGCGCTCGCCGTCCTGCTCGCCGTCTGCTCGGAGGCCGACGCGTTCGTCGCCGCCTCGCTCACCGGCTTCTCGCCCACCGCCCGGCTGGTGTTCATGGTGGTCGGCCCGATGGTCGACCTGAAGCTGATCGCCCTTCA
Organism: Streptomyces sp. NPDC049541; assembly: GCF_044465725.1. NCBI lineage: Bacteria > Bacillati > Actinomycetota > Actinomycetes > Kitasatosporales > Streptomycetaceae > Streptomyces > Streptomyces sp. NPDC049541. The sequence goes on from NZ_JBITLY010000002.1 coordinate 493,028, forward strand.
GGCGGGCACGTTCGGCCGGTCCTTCGCCTTGCGCTTCTCGACCGCGACCACGGTGGTGGCCGTGGCCGCCGGGGTCCTGATCGGAGGAGCACTGCTGTGAAGCGCCACGCCCAAATCCTGCTGCTGGTCCTCACCGGCCTGGGGCTGCTGCACGCCTCCCTGTTCAGCGACCTCTGTCTGCGCTACGTCAAGGAAGGCCTGCGCCCTCCGCTGATCGCCTCCGGGGTACTGCTCCTGCTGCTGGGCCTGGCGGCAGCAGCGCTGGACCGCGCGGCCACCGAAGCCGACGCGCATGCACACGGCCACGACCACTCCACCGCACCCCGCATCGCCTGGCTGCTCTTCCTGCCCGCGCTCAGCCTGCTCCTCTACGCCCCGCCCGCCCTCGGTGCGTACACGGCCTCGCACGCGAGCAACAAGGCCGTGCCGAAGGCGCAGCGGTTCGATCCACTGCCCGCGACCGGTCCGCTGCCGATGACCCTCACCGACTTCATCGCCCGGGTCCAGCAGGACCGGGAGCAGGCCGTCAGGGGCCGCAGCATCCAGATGACCGGATTCGTCACCCCGACGGGGCAGGGCGGCGGCTGGTATCTCACCCGGATCATCTTCACCTGCTGCGCGGCGGACTCCCAGTCGGTCAAGGTCCGCATGTACGGGACCGCCGCACTGCCGGCCAACACCTGGGTGGCCGTCACCGGGACCTGGCACCCCAAGGGCACGCTCGGCACGAAGTCCGCGACGGCGGCCCTCGACGTCCACCGCGCCGAGCGCGTCTCCCCGCCGGTCAACGCCTACACGGACGACCTTCCGCTCACGCCTTCGTGAGGGCGGATCCAGCTCCTCGAACAGGGTCGACGACGGCGGCAGCGATCCTGAACCGTTCGTCGAGCGCCCACCAGATCTCGTCCAACAGGCCCGGCCCGTTCCCGGCGTCGACCGTGACCTCGGTGAAAGGAGCGGCAACCAAGACCTGTTCGCCGTCGGAGTCGTAGGTGGTCAGCAGGACCGCCTCGCCCGGTTGCAGATCCTGTACGGCGAGGGTCATCACGTTGCTGGTCGGGCGTGCGGCGCGGCTGGGACGGGCGGCCCCGAAGACGGTGGTGCGTCCGCCGTCGCGGCTGATCAGCGCCGTGAGGCGGGAGGTGCGGATCGGGGGGTCGGGTTCGTACTCGAAGCCGCTGACCGCCTCGGTCGGCGAGGCTCCCGCCCTGAGCCGTTCCGCGGCCTGGGACACCTGCTCTCCGTTGCCCAGCACCAGCCAGTCTCGCGTGGTCGTGGCGGCGGCGTAGTGACGCAGGGGATCGCGCACTTTGGGGATGAGCGGCCCCACCACGAGGTCGTCGTCGATCAGCCGGAGCGCGCGCTCGCGTGAGGCCGGGCTGCGGCCGGTGAGGAAGTAGCCGCCCAGCACGGCCCCGGAGCGGGTGCGGGCGCACAGGACTCCGCGGCCGGGGTAGGGGTTGGCGGACAACAGGTCATGAAGGGTTGGCATGCTGATGCGCTTTCTGGTCGGGGGGAGGGGCCGGCAAGGCGTCGCTCAGTGGTGGAAGAGCCTGAGGCCGGTCCGGACCAGGGCGATCCCGTGCTCGCGGCAGGCGTCCTCGACCTCCGCGGAGCGGATCGATCCGCCCGGCTCGGCGATGTGGTCGACACCGTGCCGCTGTGCGTGGTCGACGTTGTCGCGGAACGGCAGAGCACCGTCCGAGACGAACGCGACCCCTTTCAGGCGTGCCGTCCACTCGGCGCGGCTGCCGGCCGTGAACTCCGGCACCGGCTGCGACAGTGCGGCGGACAACCTGGCCCTCTCGTCCGCCGTGAGGTCACCCTCGATGAAGCGGATCTGCCAGTTGACCCGGTCCTGGCGCCGGACGCCCGGCCGGAAGGCGAGCGCGCGCACCACCGGATGGCGCCGCAGCCACCAGGTGTCGGCCTTCGCCCCCGCAAGCCGTGTGCAGTCGACACGGGACTGCTGTCCCGCGCCGATGCCCAGTGTCGCCCCGTCACGCACGAAGCACACCGAGTTCGACTGCGTGTGGCGCAGCACCACCAGGCCCAGCAGAAGGTCTTCCACGGCCGTCGCGGGAAGTGTGCCGCACACGACGTTCTCCAACAGCGTTTCCGCACACGGCACTTCGTCCCGCTGCTGACTCAGCCGCAGACCGAAGACCTCGCGCGTCTCCCGCTCCGGCGGCACAAAGGCCGGATCCGCCTCCAGGACGAGGAAGCGGCCGTTCTTCTTCCTGCCGAGTCCGCCGACGGTGCCCGGCGCATAGCCGGGCGCGACGATGCCGTCGCACACGACGGGGGCCAGCAGTTCGGCGAGCTCCTCGTCGACCGGGTGCGACACGGCGGCGAAGTCCCCGTAGGACGACTTCGGGTCCGCGTCCCGCGCGCGCAGATACGCACTGGTCAGGGCACCGACCTCGGCCTGGTCGACACCGTGGAGCCGTGCCGTCACCTCGTCGACGGGCCCGGCCACGGCCGCACCGGCGGGTGAGACGTGCTTGAAGGAAGCGGCCGCCGGCCGGCCGAGGGAGCGGCTCGCCTCCCGTACCAGCTGCCAGCCGTTCAGGGCGTCGAGCAGGTTGATGTACGACGGGCTTCCATGCACCACCCGAACCGGCCACCGGCCGGGCCGCACCGGAGTGGCATCCGCCTGCTGCTGCGGGTTCATTCCGTACCGCAGATCCACGTCATGGCCTCCTCAGCGGGAACATCACTGACGGAGGCGCCCAGGCGGTCGACGCTCACGCTGAACCACGGCCGCTCCCCGGTGGTCGTCCACCCTCGCCAGTCGCGGCCGGACCTGACTCTACCGGCAACACATGACCGGCAGGGCCCGTCATCCCGTCCCGCTCCGGTGGCAGAATCGGCCGCGTGGACCGGGGGATCCTCGAGCGCGAGCCCGAGCTGGCACGGCTGGCCACGGCCGCACGGGAGGCGGCCGACGGGGCCGGTTCGGTGCTGCTCGTCTTCGGTGAGGCCGGAATAGGCAAGTCCAGCCTGGTCAGAGCCATGCCCGACCGGCTCCCAGGGCAGGCCCGCGTGCTAGTCGGACAGTGCGACGACCTCGCCACCCGGCGCCCCCTCGGGCCGTTCCGCGACCTCGTCGGCAGCGTCGGCGCCGAACTCGCCCGCGCGGTCACCGAGGGCGGCGACCGCCACCGCGTCTACGAGGCCCTGCACGGAGAGCTGGCCGTGACCCCGCACCCTGCGGTACTCGTCGTCGAGGACGTGCACTGGGCCGACGAGGCCTCCCTGGACGCCCTGCGTTTCCTCGTCCGGCGCATGGAGCGGCTGCCCGCCCTGCTCGTCCTCACCTACCGCGACGACGAGCTGAGCCGCGGACACCCCCTGCGCCACCTCCTCGGCCAGGTCTCCCGCGCACCCCGCGTGCACCGCCTGCCCCTGGCCAGGCTGTCACTCGACGCCGTCCGCACGCTCAGCGCGGCCGGCCGGCTCGACCCGGCCCAGGTCTACGAAGTCACCTCCGGGAACCCCTTCTTCGTCGCCGAGGTCCTCGCCTCCGGCGGCACCGGGGGAGTGCCCCCGACCGTCGTCGACGCCGTGCTCGCCCGGCTGCGCGGACTGGAACCCGCCGTCGTCGACGCACTGGAGCAGCTCGCCGTCGTCCCCTCGGCGGTCGAACGCCCACTGGTCGACGCGCTGCTCAAAGGCGGGGTGACCGTCCTTGCGGCGGCCGAGCAGCGCGGGCTGCTGGCCGTGAGCCCGGACCGGGTGGCCTTCCGGCACGAGCTGATCCGGCGGGCGGTCGCCGACTCCGTGCCCACCGCCCGGCGCATCGACCTCGACCGCAACGTCCTCGCGGCCCTGGTGGCCCGGCCAGGTTCCGACGCCGCCCGCATCGTCCACCACGCCGCCCAGGCCGGCGACCAGGACGCCATCGCCCGCTACGGACCCGACGCCGCCCGCGACGCCGCGGGAGCCGGCGCGCACCGCGAGGCCGCCGCCCAACTGCGCCTCGTCCTGCAGCAACGGCACCGCTACCCTCCGCCCGACCTCGCCGACCTGCTCGAACGCCATGCTGTGGAGAGCTACACCATCGCCGACTCGGCCGCCGCCGTGACCGCCCAGCGCGAGGCGGTCGCCCTGCGCCGCTCCCTCGGCGACACCTTCGCCCTCGGCGCCGACCTGCGCTGGCTCTCCCGTATCCACTGGTGGGCCGGGGACGCCGACGAGGCGCAGGAGGCCGCCCGTGAGGCCGTCGCCGTCCTGGAACACGCGGGCGACGACCGGCTGCTGGCCCTTGCGGTCAGCAACATCGCCCAGCTGCGGATGCTGTCCGATCGCTATCCCGAGGCCGTCGAACACGCCGAACGGGCCATCGTGCTAGCGCAGAAGACCCAGGACGCTGCGATCCTCTCGCACGCCCTCAACAACATGGGCACGGCCCGCTGGCGCGGCGGAGACCCCGGCGGGCGCCGCCAGCTGGAGGAGAGCCTCGAGGTCGCCCTGGACGCCGGGGAGGTCGAGCACGCCTGCCGCGCCTACGCCAATCTCATCTGGACCCTGCTCGACCACCTGCAGTACGCGGAGGCGGACCGTTTCCTGCCCCCGGCCATGGACCTGGCCGACCGGGCCGAACATCTCGGCTTCCTCACCTATCTCCATGTAGAGCTGGCCATACGCCGGCTGGCCGCCGCCGACTGGGACGAGGCCGAGCGGCATGCGGAGTTCGGCATCCACGACTTCCTGCCCGCGCGCTGCCCGGCCCTGACCGTCCTGGCCCGGGTGCGCACCCGCTGCGGCCGTCCCGGCGCCGATGAACTCCTCACCGAGGCCCAGGAGATCGCCGTACGCACGCGGGAACTCCAGCGCACCGGGCCCGTCGCCGCCGCGCTCGCCGAGGCCGCCTGGCTGCGCGGCGATCACGCCGCCGTCGTCGAGGCCGTCGCCCCCGTGTACGCCCAGGCCCGCCATCTGGCCGGTGTCCCCTACGGCGCCGAACTCGGCTACTGGCTCACCAAGGCCGGACACCCGGTCCCGGCGGACGACTCGGGACATCCGTATGCGCTGCAGTCCCGCGGGCAGTGGCGGCGTGCCGCGGCCCTGTGGCACACGGCGGGCTGCCCCTACGAATACGCCGCCGCGCTCGCCGAGAGCCCGGAGCCCGCCGACAAGCTCACCGCCCTCGCCCGGCTCGACGCGCTGGGCGCCGAGCCGCTGGCCCGGCTGGTCCGCACCGAACTGCGCGGCCTCGGCGTGCCCCGCATCCCGCGCGGCCCGCTCGCCGCCACCCGCGGCAACCCGGCCGGCCTCACCGAACGCCAGCTGCAGGTCATCCGGCTGCTCGCCGAGGGCCTGACCAACTCCGAGATCGCCGCCCGGCTCGTCGTCTCCGTCCGCACCGTCGACAACCACGTCCGGGCGGTCCTCGACAAACTGGGCGCCCCCACCCGGCGGCACGCCGCCGCCCGCGCCGCGGAGCTCGGACTGCTCACCGAGGGCGAAACGTAGGTATCCCGCGGGCCCGAGCTGGGTGATGCCCGCGGATGCCCGGGCGGGCGCAACCCGAGTAGAACGTGCGGATCGACCCGACTCCGAAAAAACGGGGGATATCCGCATGTCCAGCACACCCATCCAGGCGGCACGCAGGGAACTGGCCGACTTCACCGGCGAGTTGATCGGACCCGAGGACTCCGGCTACGAACAGGCCCGCACCGTCTACAACGCGATGATCGACCGGCGCCCGGCCCTCGTCGCACGCTGCGCCGACGCGAACGCCGTGGCCCGCGTGATCGGCTTCGCCCGCACGCACGACCTGCCCCTCGCCGTCCGCGGCGGCGGCCACCACGGTGCCGGCCTGGGCACCGTCGACGCAGGAGTGGTGGCCGACCTGTCCCTCATGAAGGACATCCAGGTGGACCCCGCGGCCCGCACCGTCCGGGTCGGCGGCGGCTGCGTCTGGGGCGAGGTGGACCGCGCCACCCACCCGCACGGCCTCGCCACGCCCAGCGGCATCGTCTCCACCACCGGCGTCGGCGGGCTCACGCTCGGCGGCGGACTCGGCCATCTGACCCGCAAGTGCGGCCTGACCATCGACAACCTCCTCGCCGCCGACATCGTCCTGGCCGACGGCCGGCAGGCGCGTGCGAGCGCCGACGAGAACACCGACCTGTTCTGGGCCGTCCGCGGGGGCGGCGGCAACTTCGGCGTCGTCACCTCCTTCCTGTTCCGGCTGCACGAGGTCGGCACCGTCGTCGGCGGCCCGACCTTCTGGCCCGTCGAGATCAGCCCCGAAGTCCTCTCCGCCTACCGGGACTTCCTCCCGAACGCACCACGCGACCTCAACGCCTTCTTCCTGTACGGCACCGTCCCACCCGCCCCGCCGTTCCCCGAGGACCTCCACCTGCGCAAGACGGCCGGCGTCGTCTGGTGCTACGCGGGCGACGACCCCGAGGCCGCCGCACGTGAGATGGCCCCGCTGCTGGACGCCCTGCCGACGCCGATGCTGCACGCCGTCGGACCGATGCCCCACCCCGACCTGCAGTCCATGTTCGACGCGCTCTACCCGCCCGGCCACCAGTGGTACTGGCGGGCCGACTTCGTCGACGAGATCCCCGACGAGGCCGTCGAACTCCACGCCAAGTTCGGTGCCGAGGTGCCGACGGTCCAGTCGACCATGCACCTGTACCCGATCGACGGCGCCGCCCACGACGTCGGCCCCGACGAGACCCCATGGGCCTACCGAGGCGCCCAGTGGTCCACCGTCTACGCCGGAGTCGACCCCGACCCCGCCAACGCGGACCTCGTCAGGCGCTGGACCGTCGACTACTTCGAGGCCCTGCACCCGTACTCGGCGGGCGGCGCCTACGTGAACATGATGATGGACGAGGGCCAGGACCGCGTCCGCGCCGGCTACCGCGGAAACTACGACCGCCTGGCCCGTATCAAGGCCGACCGCGACCCGGACAACGTGTTCCGCCTGAACCAGAACATCCGGCCCAGCTGAACCGGGCCCGGATCACCAGGTGTCGACGAACGGGCGGTGCCCCGCCTCCGGGACAGGGCACCGCTCCAGCGCCGCAAGGATCCAGGCCCGCGACCCGGCCGGGTCGATCACCGCGTCGATCTCCAGCGCGGCCGCCGCGTTGACCGCCTTCCCGCGTTCGTACAACTCGGCGACCCGCTCCTCGAAGACACGCGTACGCTCGGCCGGGTCGGCGATCGCGGCCAGCTCCCTGCGGTAGCCGAGCCGCACGGCACCCTCAAGACCCATCCCGCCGAACTCGCCGCTCGGCCAGGCCGCCGTGGCCAGCGGCACCCGCGTCGAGCCGCCCATCATGGCCATCGCCCCGAGCCCGTACGCCTTGCGCAGCACCAGACTCACCAGCGGCACCCGCAGATTGGCACCCGTCACGAACAGCCGCGCGAAGTGCCGTACGGTGGCGGTCCGTTCGGCGTCCGGGCCGACCATGAACCCCGGTGTGTCGCACAGCGAGACCACCGGCAGCCCGAACGCGTCGCACAACTGCAGGAACCGTGCCGCCTTGTCCGCCGCGTCCCGGTCGATCGCCCCGCCCAGATGCGCCGGGTTGCTGGCCAGGAGCCCCAGCGGCCGCCCCTCGATCCGTACGAGACAGGTCAGCACACCCACGCCGAACTCGGGCCGCAGCTCCAGCACCGAGTCCGTGTCCGCGAGCCCGGTGACGGCCGCCCGCACGTCGTAGGCCCGCCGCCGGTTCTCCGGCACCACCTGCCGCAGCAGCCGCTGATCCGGCGCCTCCCAACTGCCCTGCACCCCTTGGAAGTACGACAGATAGCGCCGCGCCACCCGCACGGCCTCCGCCTCGTCGGCGACCGCGAGGTCCACCACACCGTTCGGCACCTGCACCGACAGCGGCCCCACCTCCTCCGGCCGGAACACGCCGAGCCCGCCGCCCTCGATCATGGCGGGCCCGCCCATCCCGATCGTCGCGTCGGGCGTGGCGATCACGACGTCGCAGCAGCCCAGCAGCGCCGCGTTACCGGCGAAACACCGCCCCGAGACGATGCCGACCAGCGGCACCAGCCCGCTGAGCCGCCCCATGCGCTGGAAGGTGGTCACGTCGAGGCCCGCCACGGCCGTGGTGTCGGTGTCCCCGGGCCGCCCGCCGCCGCCCTCCGCGAACAGCACCACGGGCAGCCGCCGCTCCTCGGCGAGCTCCAGCATCCGATCCGTCTTGCGATGGTTCTGCAGCCCCTGGGTGCCGGCGAGAACCGTGTAGTCGTACGACATCGCCACGCACGGCAGGCCGTTGACCCGCCCGGTGCCGGTGACCATGCCGTCGGCCGGCGTCGACCGGATCAGGTCCTCCAGAGAGCGGCGGGCGCGCTGGGCGGCGATCGCGAGGGCGCCGAACTCGGTGAAGGTGCCCGTGTCGCACAGGTCCTCGATGTTCTCGCGGGCGGTGCGCCTGCCCAGGGCATGCCGCCCCGCGACCGCCTCCGGCCGGTTCTCGTCGAGACCGAAGGAGTGCCGCCGTACGACCTCGGCGAGGTCCGCACGCACGGCATCCGGATCAACCGGCTCCGCCGCTGGCCCCTCGCCCTGTGCGCCGGTGAGGTCGTCCAGGCCGGCCAACGGGGAGCCCGCGCCGACCGTTTCACCCACGCGCGCGTGCACCAGCCGTACCACGCCGGCCCCGGGAGCCCGCACCACGTGCTCCATCTTCATCGCCTCCAGCACCAGCAACTGCTGCCCTGCCCGCACCGGTTCACCGGGGGAGACGTCGACGGAAACCACAGTGCCGCTGAGCGGCGCGACGACCGTGCCGTCGCCCGGCGCCTCCTCGGGAACGACGTGGGCCTGCGCAAGCTCCGCCACCACCCCCGTGTGCGCCCAGAACCGCGACAGCGCCAGCACCTCCCGCAGCAGCGGGATCCCCGTCCGTACCCCCTCCACCGCGAACTCGCCCAGCGCCCGCCGCGCCCGCGCACAAGCCGCCTCCGCATCGCCCGCCGGGACATGCGCGACCACCTTGGCGAGCAACGGGTCGTAACGGACCCCGACTTCGGCCCCGACGCGGATCGCCGTGTCAACGCGCACACCGGGCCCCGAGGGCAGGTCGAACCGCGTGATCCGCCCCGCCCCCTCGGCCGTGACCCGCGCCTGCACGGCGAACCCGCCCGGCGCGGCCGGCGGCCCCGTGAGCCCCAGCTCCTCCAGCGTGGCCCCGGCCGCCAGGCGCAGCTGCACGGCGACCAGGTCCACCCCCGTCACCTCCTCGGTGACCGTGTGCTCCACCTGAAGCCGCGGATTGGCCTCGATGAACCAGAACTCCCCGCCCCCGAGCATGAATTCAAAGGTGACCAGGCTCGAGCAGCGCGCGGCGCGGGCCATCCGCAGTGCGGCGCCGAGAATCTGCTCCCTGGTGTCCTCGGAGAGGTCGGGCGCGGGCGCGATCTCGATCACCTTCTGGTGGCGGCGCTGCGCACTGCAGTCCCGGTCCCACAGATGTGTGACGGCGCCGGCCGTGTCCCCGACGACCTGGACTTCGATGTGCCGGGCGCCCTCCAGCAGCCGTTCCGCATACAACTCGCCCCGCCCGAAGCCCTGTCGGGCCTCCGAGGCGCATCGCTCCCAGGCCTCGTCCAGCTCCTCGGCCCGCCGCACCACCCGCATGCCGCGTCCGCCGCCTCCGCCCACCGCCTTGATCATCACGGGCCCGGCGGCCAGCAGCTCCCGCGCCCCGTCCGGGCCGTCGGCCCCGTCGAGCACGGGAACCCCCGACGCGGCGGCGAACGCCCGCGCCCGCGCCTTGTCCCCGAAGACCGCCAGCACCTCGGGCGAGGGTCCGACGAACGTGACCCCCGCGTCGGCGCAGCGGCGGGCGAAGTCCGCGTCCTCGCTCAGAAAGCCGTATCCGGGGTGCAGGAAGTCGCAGCCGGTGCCGCGGGCGGCGGCGAGCAGTGCGCCGCCGTCGAGATAGTCGCCCAACGGGACGGCCTCGTCGGCCAGTCGAGCGTGTGCGTCGTCGCCCTCGGCGTACACCGCGACCGAGCGCAGCCCGGCCTCCGAGGCGGCCCGCAGGACGCGTACGGCGATCTCCCCGCGGTTGGCGACGAGCACGGCGGCAGTACCCATGGGAGCCCTCCCCGGACCTCGGCGGTCCTCATCGACCGGCTCCGCCATGCTCATTGACATTGACGTCAACGTCAATACGCTCACGGTGTGGCACGCACACGCAAGGCCTGGGCGGTCCGCACCGCCCGCGACCGCACCGAGGCACCGGCCCGTGCCCGGCTCCTGGACGCCGCCGAGGCCGTCTTCGAACGGCTCGGCCTCGGCCCGGCCACCGTCGCCGACATCACGGCGGAGGCGGAGGTCTCCCGGGCGGGCTTCTACGTGTACTTCGCCTCCAAGGAGGAGATCTTCCGCGTCCTGGCGGTACGGGTACGGGACGCGTTCCTCGCCGCTCAGGAGGTCCCGGGCGTCGACACGGACGACCCGCACGCCGTCGCCGAGGCGTCCATCGGCGCCTTCATCGCCGCCTACGCCCGACACCAGCCGCTGCTGGGCCTGCTGGAGCAGCAGGCCCGCACCGACCCCACCATGGCGCAACTGTGGGACGAGATCCGCGAACGGCCCGTCCACCGCCACGCCCGCTACATCCGCCGCCTCTCCGAAGCCGGCCTTGCCGCACCGGCCGCCGAACCCCTGGCACTGGCACGCGCGGTGGGCGGCATGTGCGTCGAGTTCGCCCGCCGCGTCGCCACCCACCCCGGCACCTACGAGGACGCCGTACGCGACGTCACCGCCATGTATCTGCACCTGCTCGGAGCCGACCGGCCACGTCAGGAGTAGCCCCGTACTGCCGTACGCCCAGCACCAGGGCGGCTCATTTGCGGGCCGCTCGGCCGATCGACTCGACCAGTGGCAGCAGCCGCTGCGGGACGCGCTCGCGCAGCGCCACCTCGGTGCGGGTGCGGACGACGCCGGGCAGGCTGATCAGCTTCTGGATCACGTCCTCCAGATGGGCGTTGTCCCGCGCCACGACCCGGGTCAGCAGATCGCCGCCGCCCGTGATCGAGAAGGCCTCGACGATCTCCGGCACGGAGGCCAGCGCCTCACCCACGTCGTCCAGATGCCCCTGCGTGACCTCGATGTGCACGAAGGCGAGCACCGGGTGGCCGAGCGCGGCGGGGGAGAGGGTCGGACCCGTTCCGGTGATCACGCCGTCGCGTTCCAGCCGGTCGAGGCGGGCCTGCAGGGTGCCGCGGGCGACGCCCAGAATCCGGGCGTACTCGCGCACGCTCGTGCGCGGCTGCTCCATCAGCAGCCGCAGGATGCGGGTGTCGAGCTCGTCGACGGCCATGGTGCCCGGTCTCCTCGTGCATGGTCCGTTGGCTCGCTCCTGGCCGCCGACGGACCGATATGTCTGTGCCAATGGTCCAGCTTATTCGATGCCGCTTGAGCCAGCCGACGCCTTGATGCTGCAATGTTCGCGTCGATGGCGCTGCGGACCCCGCGGCGCCTTTTTCATGCCAGTGACGTCGAGGGGTGGGGAGCAGTGCTGAAGAGGGTGTTCGTGGCGCCGGATCCGGGCCGGATGCGGTTGCGCTTCGCCGCGCGGGCCGTCCTCGGCATCGCGCTCGCGGTGGTCGTCTGCTCCCTGGCCGGGCTCTCCCTCGTCGGTGCCGTCACCGGTGGGCTCGCCGCGTTGCTCGCCCTGTTCACCGTCACGGACGCCACGGTCCGCGGGCAGGCCGTCACCACCGCGCTGCTGCCCGCCGTCGGACTGCCGGTGCTCGCCGCCGCGGCCCAGCTGCACGACCATCCCGTGGCTCGCGACCTCACCTTCCTCGCCGTCATCGGCGCGGGCGTGTACGCGCGCCGCTTCGGGCCGCGCGGGCACAGCCTCGGTGTCTTCGCGTTCATGACCTTCTTCGTGGCGCAGTTCCTGCACGCCACCACGGACCGGCTGCCCGAGCTGTACGCCGCCGTCCTGCTGTCCGTGCTCAGCGCCTCCGCGATCCGCTTCGGCCTGTGGTGCTACGAGGGCAAGCTGCCCCCGGCACCCGTGCCCGCTCCTCCCGCCGGCACTGGCCTGGCCCGTGTGACCACCCGCCAGGCCGTCCAGGCCACCGCGGGCGCGGGCTTCGCTCTGGTCGTGGGCCAGCTGGTGTCCGGGCAGCGCTGGTACTGGGCCGTCGGCGCCACCTGGTGGATCTTCGTCAACACCGCCTCGCGCGGCGAGACCCTGGTCCGCGGCTTCCGCCGGGTCCTCGGCACGGTGATCGGCATCGGCCTCGGCCCGCTGATCGCGGTCCCCCTGCACGGAGCCGCCCTTCCCACGGCGGCGCTGCTCGCCGGCTGTGTCTTCGGCATCTTCTACACGGCCGCGGTGTCGTACACCTGGATGATGCTCTGGGTCACGCTCCTTGCCGAACTCCTCTACGGCCTGCTGGGCGTGCTGACCCCGGGCCTGCTCGCCCTGCGCCTCGCGGAGACCGGCGTCGGCGCGCTCGGCGCCGTACTCGCCGTGCTCTTCGTCCTGCCCGTCACCACGCACACCATCACCGACGCCTGGATCCAGCGCGCCCTGCGCTGCGTCCACGCGTGCACGGCAGAGGCAGCCGCCCGCCTCGCCGGCTCCACGGACGCCGACCCGGCGCGCAGGATCGCGGAACTGGAGCAACTCCTCGGCCGCGTACGACTGGCCGTCGCCCCCCTCGTCCACCCGCTCAACCCGATGCTCGGCCGCAAACGACGCGCCCGCCGGGTGCTGGACCTGCTCGACGACTGCGCCCGCGAGACCCGCGGCCTGGTCGCCGTCGCCGCCGACCCGGAGGCCTCCCACGACGCCCGGCTGGCAGCCGCCTGCTGGCGCGTGGAGGCGGCGGTGGAGGCGCTCACCGGTGGCGAACGCGCCCGCCTCGACATCGCCGCCGAGGCCCCCGCGGCGGAACCCGCGCTGGCCCACCTGCACGGCCTGGAACGGGCCCTCGCGGAACTGGCCACACCACTGCGGACACCGTCGGGTTCGCCGCTCGTGGGGGCGTGAGCCCCCGCCGTCATCTCACGAACAGCTCGTCCGCTACGCCGGCGACCCGCGCAATGCCGGCATCACCCCCCTCTCCGCCTCGGCGGCTGAGTCCCGCCGCTTCCTCGACCACCTCGGCCACGAGGAGCCCTAGGCCGCTGGGTAGGCGCCGACTGGTGGCGGATCGTGCCGCACCTGCGACACCGGGCCCGTGGCGGGGCAGGAGTCTCGGTTGCGGCCTGGTCAAATGGCCCGCATATGGTCTAGACCGCCGGTGATCGACTGCTAACGTCGCCCCGACGGCACAGGACCGAGAGGGGACAGCGGTGACAGACGGCGGCGGGCGGCGACGGCGGGCCTTCATCGGGTCGTTCACGGCGGCGGGAGGTCCTGGGATCGTGACGGTGGCCGTAGCCCCGGACCGCGGTGCGCTGACCGTGCTGAGCAGCGTGGACGGCGTGCCCGACCCCTCCTACCTGGCTCCGGCACCCGACGGGCGGACCCTCTACGCGGTCAGCGAGACCGCCGAGGGCGCGGTGGCCGCGTACCGGGTGACGGCAGACCGGCCGGAGAAGACAGGCGCGCCGGTCCCGGTCGGCGGCAACACCCCCACTCACCTCAGCGTCTTCGACGGGCACGTCCTGACCGCCAACTACGGCTCCGGCAGCGTCACTGCCGTGCCCGTCCGCTCCGACGGCGCCCTCGCCGACGTCGCCTCCGATGTCCTTCAGCACAAGGGCTCGGGCCCGCACACCCTGCGCCAGCAGGGGCCGCACGCGCACCAGGTGCAGCCCGACCCGAGCGGGCGGTGGGCCGTCAGCGTCGACCTCGGCACGGACTCGGTCCGAGTCTGCACGCTGACCGGCGGCCATCTCGAAGTGCACCGGGAGATCGCCCTGCGGCCCGGCTCCGGGCCGCGCCACCTGGCCTTCCACCCGGACGGCACGCGCGCGTACGTCCTCAACGAACTGACGCCGACGCTCACCGTCTGCCACTGGGACGCCGTGACCGGTTCCCTGGAACCGCTGACCGAGCGGCACGTCCTCCCCGGCGCCCCGACCGGCGACGCCTACCCGTCCGGCATCGTCGCCTCCCCCGACGGCCGCTTCGTGTGGACCGCCACCCGCGGCGAGGACGTCCTGTCCACGTTCGCCGTCGAGGGCGACGAGCTCCGCCTGATCGGCACGGTCCCCTGCGGCGGCCACTGGCCCCGCGCGATCGCCGAGTCGGACGGATTCCTCTACGTCGCCAACGAACGCTCCGGCGAGGTGACCTGGTTCGCCCTCGACCCCGCCACGGGCCTGCCACGCTACGAGGGTTCCCTGGCGGTCCCTGCGGCGTCCTGCGTGGTGTTCGGCTGAGAACAGAGGCGATGCGGCGAGCGCAAGCAGGTCGGTCGGTGTGGCCGCGCCCCGAAGGGGCGCGGGGCTGTATCGATCTGCGGCTCCGCCGCGTGGGCGCGACCGGCCACGACGGCGACGCAGACGATCGACGGCATATCGCCCCGCGGCGGTGACGCAGACCGGCTACTCCCGGGAGCGCCTGGCAGTCCGGCGCACGCCGAAGGGCCCGCTCCGGTGCATGGAGCGGGCCCTTCGTGTATGTGTGCAGCGGCGCCGCGCACGCCTCAGCGCACCGGCGCCCCCTGCGGCTGCGGCGGAGCGATGCCCAGGGCCGTCGTGTACTTGGCCAGCGCGAGCTTGCCGATCGCCGGGTACGGGCCGAGCGCCTCGGCGGCGGAGCAGCCCGCCTCCTTGGCAGCCTCCTCGACCAGGCCCGGGTCGATCTCCGGCCCTATCAGGTACGGCGCGAGCGCCAGCTGCTGCGAACCCGAGCCGCGCAGCTGCTCGGCGACAGCCGCGATCGAGCCGTCCTGGTCCAGCGCCGCCGCCATCACCGGCACGGCGAGACGTGCGGCGAGCAGCATGCCGGTGATCCCGGCCGCCTGAACGGCCTCGTCACCGCCCACCGAGGCCAGGATGATGCCGTCCGCCGCCGTCGCCACGGTGAACAGACGGGCGCGGTCCGCACGGGCCAGCCCGGCCTCCGA
Source organism: Streptomyces sp. NPDC049541 (assembly GCF_044465725.1). Classification (NCBI taxonomy): domain Bacteria; kingdom Bacillati; phylum Actinomycetota; class Actinomycetes; order Kitasatosporales; family Streptomycetaceae; genus Streptomyces; species Streptomyces sp. NPDC049541. The sequence continues at coordinate 508,064 of NZ_JBITLY010000002.1, forward strand.
CAGGCGCACGTGCAGCGCCTCGGCGAGCAGCGGGTGCGGGCCCAGCACGTCGGTGAGGTCGGCCGCAACGCGGCTGTCCATCACGGCCTGGCGGATCCGGCGCAGCAGGGCGCCGTCGGGGCCGGCCAGCAGCGGCACGACGACGGCGACGGGGCCGTCCGGCTCCTTGACGTCCAGGCCGGCGGCGCGGGCGTGCTCGAAGCGGGCGGCACGCTCCTCGGAGGCGTGCGCGAGCACGGCCTGCAGCGTGGGGAACTCCGCCTCGTCCCCGTCCAGGTACCCGATCCGCGCATCGAGGCCGGGCAGCTCGGAGCGGGCGATGCTCACGACCTCCTCGGCGAGGCTGCGCGTGACGGCGCCGGGAGCGCCCGGCACCGCGAGGACGAGCGCAGGCGCGCCCTCAGGAGCCGCCAGCGGCTCGGGTCGGCGGTGCCGCCCGGGCTGGCGAGGTCGCGGCATTCGTACTGGCAGGCCGGACGCGGGCCCAGTGGGGGAGCTCATGGCGACGCATGTTACTGGCTTCCTGGGCTCCCCTGTTCGGGGAGGGTGCAGGTGAGCGGTTTCTGTCCCATTTTGTCTGATGAGTTACATGCGGATCAGAAGCTAGGGGCGTACGGGGATCAGCCGTCGTCGCCGGTCATCACGCTCAGCATCGCTGCATCACTCGGGAGAGTGAGCGTTCCCGCCGCGAGATCGTCGGCGATACGCACCGCACCGGCCAGCGGGTCGCCCACGGCCGGCACCAGCGGTGCGTGCGGCAGCCGCTGCGACAGCTCTTGCGCGAGGGGGCCGAGCAGGAGGTCGCCCATCTTGAACAGGCCGCCCGTGACGGCCACTTGAGCGTCTCCCGCGGGCGGACAGACCGCTGCCGCGGACTCCGCCATGTGTCGGGCCGCAGCGCGCAGGATGCCCGCGGCAACCGGGTCGCCGCCGGCGCAGGCGGCCACCTCGGGTGCGAAGGAGGCGAGCACGGCGGGCCGGTCCTGGCGCGGGTAGAGCCTGCCCGGCAGCCCCGGCATCGGACCGAACATCTCCTCGGCGCGGGCCAGCAGTCCGGTCGAACCGCCGGGCCTTCCGTCGAACGCGCGCAGGGCCGCCTCCAGCCCGGCCCGCCCGATCCAGGCGCCGCTGCCGCAGTCGCCCAGCAGATGCCCCCAGCCGTCCGCGCGGCGCCAGCGCGTCAGGTCCGTACCGACGGCGATCAGGCCCGTCCCGGCCGCGACCACGGCGCCTGCGCATGGCCCGAGGGCGCCGACATAGGCGGTGACGGCGTCGGCGACGAGGGCGACGGAGCGGATGCGGAACTCCCGCCCCAGCGCACCAGGGAGTTCGGCACGCAGGGCATCGCCCAGGGAGGCGAGCCCGGCGGCGCCCACCGCAGCCGCGCTCAGTGCGGAGACACCGGTCTCGGCGGTCAACTCCCGCACCATCGGCACGAGTTGAGCCATGAGATGCCCCGGATCGATCCCCCGGGCTCCGGTGCGCACCGGTTCCCGGGACTCCCGCTGGGCCGGCGGACCGCCGTCCGTGCGCCTGACGACGACCCGCAGTCCCGAACCCCCCGAGTCGACCGCGAGGATTCCGGTCGCGCCCGCCCGCGCCTCGTCCCCCGCACCGCTCACGGCAGGCGCCAGTCCACCGGCTGTCCGCCCTGTCTGATCAGCAGGTCGTTGGCCCGGCTGAAGGGACGCGAGCCGAAGAAGCCGCGGTCGGCCGACATCGGGGACGGATGGGCGGACTCCACCGAGGGGAGGCTGCCGAGCAGCGGACGCAGATTGCGGGCGTCCCGTCCCCAGAGGATGGACACCAGCGGCTTGCCGCGCCCGGCCAGGGCCCGAATGGCCTGCTCGGTGACCTCCTCCCAGCCCTTGCCGCGGTGCGCGCCCGGCTTGCGCGGGGCGGTGGTGAGCGCCCTGTTCAGCAGCAGCACCCCCTGCTGCGTCCACGGCGTCAGATCACCGTTGGACGGCTGGGGCAGGCCCAGGTCGGTGGTCAACTCCCGGTAGATGTTGATGAGGCTGCCGGGCAGCGGGCGCACCTCGGGCGCCACCGAGAACGACAGCCCCACGGCGTGCCCCGGCGTGGGATACGGGTCCTGGCCGACGATCAGGACCCGTACCTCGTCGAAGGGTTGCTGGAAGGCCCGCAGAACATTCGCTCCGGCCGGAAGATAGGTGCGCCCCGCGGAGATCTCCGCGCGCAGGAAGTCCCCCATCTCGGCGATCCGTCCGGCCACCGGTTCCAGGGCCTTCGCCCAGCCCGCTTCGACGATTTCTTGCAACGGTCGTGGTGCCACGGGCGTCACCCTACTGCCGTACGGGCAGCAGGGATCAACCGGTGGCCAAGGCCGTGCGCTCCCCCCGCAGCACTCATCCGATCACCGCGGCCCGCACGCACAGCACATCCGGCAGATGCTGGGCCAACTGCCGCCAGCTGTCGCCGTCGTCGGCGGACGCGTACACCTCGCCGTTGCGGTTGCCGAAGTACACCCCGGCAGGGTCCGCGCCGTCCGTGCACAGCGCGTCGCGCAGCACGGTGCCGTAGTGGTCCTCCTGCGGCAGGCCTGCCGACAGCGGCTCCCAGCTCTTGCCCGCGTCGGCCGTGCGGAACACCCGGCAGCGATGGCCGGCGGGCACCCGGTCCGCGTCCGCGTTGATGGGGAACACGTACGCCGTGTCGCCGCGGTGCGGGTGGGCGGCCACGGCGAAGCCGAAGGTGGACGGCAGCCCTTCGCCGATGTCGCTCCAGTGCCCGCCCGCGTCGTCGCTCCGGTACACGCCCCAGTGGTTCTGCAGATACAGCCGGTCCGGGTTGGCCGCGTCCCGCGCGACCTTGTGCACGCACTGCCCGAACTCCGGGTTCGGATCCGGCAGGAACACCGCGGAGACACCGGAGTTCGACGGGGCCCAACTCGCTCCGCCGTCCGTGGTCCTGAACACCCCGGCCGTCGAGACGGCGACCGTCACCGCCCGCGGGTCGCGCTGGTCGGTGAGCACGGTGTGCAGCCCCTCACCACCGCCGCCCGGCACCCACTTCGAGCGGGTCGGGTGCTCCCACAAAGGGCGCACCAGCTCGAACGTCTCCCCGCGGTCCTCCGAACGGTACAGGGCGGCCGGCTCCGTGCCCGCGTACACCACGTCCTGTTCCGCGGCCGCCGGATGCAGCTGCCACACCCGCTCCAGCGAAGCCCCGGTGTCCTTGGGGAACTTGACGGCCGGCTCGGCCGGTTCCGTCCAGGTGCGGCCCAGGTCGTCGGAGTGGAACACGGACGGGCCCCAGTGGGCGCTGTCGCCGCCGGCCAGCAGACGCGGACGGTCGCCGCGGGTGTCGATCGCGACCGAGTACACGGCCTGCGCGTTGAAGTAGGGAGTCTCGTCGAACTCCCATGCACCACCTCGCCGGCGCCCGATGAACAGGCCTTTGCGCGTGCCCACGGCGAGCAGTACCTCGGTCATGCCGAATCACCTCCGCTGTGTCTGTGACGTCTCTGTCCCAGACATCGGCCAGTCTGCACCCCACCACTGACAGCCACCTCTGGGATCGGCATCGCCGCAGGTCAAAGCGGTGTCGGCGGATCAAGAGGCGATGACCGGATCGGTTTGCGAAGACGCCTGCGCGAGCGGGGTGACGCATGCGACCGTCGAGTCGGTGGAGTCGACCTGAGCATCGGGCGGCCTTCGCCCGTATGGGAGGGAGGTTCCGGATGATCGTGCGCTCATGAGGAGGATGCCTTCGATGGCGTTCCGTGGTCCGAAGGTGTGGCTGTGGCGCTGGCGGCGCAATCCGCTGAGGCGTCGCGCCGACGCGGTGGAGGCGTGGGTCGTTCTCGGTACCTGGCTGGTCACCGTTCTGGTCGGCGTGCTCGCGGGTCTGGCGACCACCAGGTCCGTCGAGGACGGTCTGGCCCGCGAGCGCGTCGAGTGGCGGCAGGTCGCGGCGCGGCTGACGGAGAAGGCGCCCGGTTCGGCCTCCGACCACCCCGCCACGTTCAGCGGCGACCGGGTGTGGGGAAACGTGCGCTGGACCGCCCCGGACGGCACCACGCACACCGGTCAGGTCCGGGTCGGCCCCGGCAGCAGCGCCGGCACGGCGGTCACCGTGTGGACCGACCTGCAGGGCCACCTGGTCTCCCGGCCCGCCACCGCCGCCCAGGCCCAGCTGCGGTCCGCCCTGATCGGCGCCCTGGTGGGCATGGCCGCGGCTGCGGTGCCCTTCGTCGGCGGGCGTGTCCTGTGCGGCCGCCTGGAACGCCGCCGCATGTCGCAGTGGGACACGGAGTGGGCCCGCTTCGGACCCCTGTGGGGGCGCAAGACGAGCTGACGAGGACGCCTGCCGGCAGAGCCGCCGGGGGTCGTCGCGCTGCGGGTTCCGGGTCCCTGTGCCATCGTCGTAAGTGACACCCTCGGGGCAGCACACACAGGTGCTGCGTCCGGGTGGAAGTGGTGGCGGTTACTCCAGTTGATGCTGGGCCCCTGGACGCCTCGCGTCGGACAACTACCCTCGCGGACACAACCATTTCTGGCGGAAGGCGGTGCCTCATGGCGGAGCAGACTTCCAGAAGGGGACTGGTCGGCGAACTGTCGGCGGAGTTCCTGGGCACCATGATCCTGATCCTCTTCGGCTGCGGTGTGGTCGCCCAGGTCGTGGCCGCCGGGATCGGCGATCACGACAGCATCGCCTGGGCCTGGGGCCTCGGCGTCACCATGGGCGTCTACGTCGCCGCCCGGCTCAGCGGCGCCCACATCAACCCCGCCGTCACCGTGGCCCTGGCCTGCTTCAAGGGCTTCGAGTGGAAGAAGGTCGGGCCCTACGTCGTGGCGCAGACGGCGGGCGCTTTCGTCGCCGCGCTGCTGGTGCGCTGGAACTACACCGAGGTCCTCGCCAAGGCCGACCCCGGCCACACGATCAAGACACAGGGCGTCTTCTCCACCCTTCCGGGCAACGGCGCCCTGCCCGTGAGCGAACTCGGCGCCCTGCGCGACCAGGTGATCGGCACCGCCATCCTGGTGCTGGTCATCTTCGCCGTCACCGACCTGCTCAACACCCCGCCCGGCGCCAACCTGGCCCCGTTCATCATCGGTCTCCTGGTGGTGGCCATCGGCATGGCCTGGGGCACGGACGCCGGCTACGCCATCAACCCGGCCCGTGACTTCGGGCCGCGGCTCGCCAGCTTCATCACCGGGTACGGGACCGCCTGGCGGGACCAGTACGGCAACATCTACTTCTGGGTGCCGATCGTCGGGCCGCTGGTCGGCGGCGTGGTCGGTGCCGCCATCTACAAGTTCTTCATCTCGCCGTTCCTGACCGGTGAGGAGGAGCAGGAGCCGGGCCGCATCCCGACACCGGACGGCGAACAGATGGACTAGCGGGCACCGCCCGCATCGAGCCGGGCGGGAGGCGGCCTGCACCAGCAGGGCCCGGCACCGTCCGGCCGGCCGAGTACGGTTACCGCCGTACGCACTGGTGTGCGCCCGTTCGCGCAGGGCGCACGGCGGGCGAGGAGCGCCACGGCATGGCCGGGCGGGACAGCGGGGCTACGCCGGCCGGGCCGCCGGGCCGGGGATGCGGCCGTGGCGGCTCGTCGTCACGTTCGGCACGGTCAGCCTGCTGGCCGACTTCGTCTACGAGGGCGCCCGTTCCGTCACCGGCGTCGGCGAGGCCGCTGCGCTGGTGCGGCGGCTGGCCTCCGGGCCGCTGACCGACCGCACCCGCCGCTTCTGGGCGGTGACGATCACTGGATACACGCTCACGGTGGCCTCCGTGCTGGTGCTCGGTCTGGCCGGGGGTGCTCTGGCCGGCGAGCGCGCTGGTGATCGTCGGACGGGTGGGCAAGGCGGTGCGTTCACCGGCCAAGGACACGCTGCTGTCGCACGCCACGGGGTGCGGTCGCGGCTTCGCCGTCCACGAGGCGATGGACCAGATCGAGCTATGCGCCCGCGCTGGGCGTCCTGGCCGCCCCCCGGCGCCGCCGTACTGGCCCTGCTGGTGTGGCTGCGTCATCGGGTGCCGGAACCGGCGGGCCACGAACCCGAGCCGGAACCCGCGGAGGCCGCGGAACAGCCGGGCAGGGCGCGGTTGCCGCGCACCTTCTGGGTGTACGCCCGCCTTCACGGCGGCGACGCCTGCCGGGTTCGCGACCTTCGGTGTGCTCTCCTACCACCTGGTCGAGCGGCAGCTGCCGCCCACCGCCGCGGTGCCGGTGCTGTACGCCGCCGCCATGGCCGTCGACGCGCTCGCCGCGCCGGCCACCGGCAGGGCCTACGACCGGTACGGCGCCGGGACGCCTGCCGTACTGCCCGTCCGCGGCCGGTGTGCCGCTGCTCGCCTTCACCGAAACCGTCGGCCTGACCGTGGCCGGCACGCTGCTGCGGGGCGTCGCCATGGGCGTACAGGAGTCGACCCTGCGGGCCACCCGTCGCCGACCTCGTGCCGACCGGTCGCCGCGCCACCGCGTACGGTCTGTTCGCCGCCCTCATGGGCGCGGCCACGCTGATCGGCGGCATCCTTGCGGGAGCCCCGTACTCCCGCTCGGTCCCGGCGCTGATCATCGTCACCCTGGCCGGTCCAGGCCCTGGCGCTCGTCCTGCTCGCCGTCACCCAGCCGGGGCGTACGTCCTGAAACGCGCGGACGGTCCGCGGGGCGAGCGCCCAGCGGACCGTCCGGTGCGGACTCTCCTAGCTCGCGGCGTGCCCGATGCGCCGCTTGCGGCGGTGCAGGGCGAACGCGGTGCCCGTGGCACCCGCGGTGAGCAGACCCGCGGCCAGGGCTGTCGGGAGCACCGGGGAGGCCGAACCGGTGTCGGCGACGTTCTGCGCCTTGAGGTCCTGGACGTAGGGCGGGTAGGCGCCCTGCGCGGAGACGGCGGTGACCGTGCCGCTGTGGTGCGGGATGCCCTTCACGGACTTGACCGAGCCGTCCGAGTTCAGCAGCACCTGCTTGTTGTTGGGGTGCTTGAAGTCGAACAGGCCGCTCAGGGTGCCGGAGCGCCGGTCGAAGGAGGCGTCACCGATGCGGCCGGTGTGCCAGTTGTTCTCGATGAACCTGGTGATCGACGCCTGCTCGGTGGCGGTGTGATCGACCGAGTTGACCCTGCTGTACGGGGAGATGACCAGCAGCGGCTGACGGGTGCCGGGGCCGCAGCGGTCCGCGTAGCCGCCGGCCGCGGCGGGGCCGGACTGGCAGGCCGGGCTGTCCAGGGCCTTGCCGTTGGAGCCCATCGTGGAGTCCTTGGAGCCGTTCAGCACCTTGGCGGCAACGTGGTCGTACCAGCCGTCGGAGTCGTCGTAGGCGACGACGACCGCGGTGGACTTCCACTGCGGCGACTGCTGCAGCGCGTTGATCTCCTTGACCAGGAAGTGCTGCTCGTCGATCGGGTCCGAGTAGCCGGCGTGACCGTCCTGGTACTCGGCCGCCTTCAGGAAGCTGACCGCGGGCAGGTTGCCGGCCCGGAGGGCGGCGTCGAAGTCCGTCAGGTCGTAGTTGTGGTTGGCCCGGCCGTTGTGTCCGATCTCGGCGATGCTCTTGGGGGCCAGGTGGTGCGGGTTGGACGTCGACTTGTAGTACTCGAACGGCGAGTGGTGCGGGCTGTAGTCCACGGAGGCCGCACCGCCGATGTTGGCGTGGGTGGTGCCGCCGCACTTGGCGTAGTCGCCCTGCTTGCCGTCCCAGGCGGTGCTGGGCCGGAAGCCGCCCTGGAACCAGCCCCAGCTCACGCCCCTGGAGTTGAGCAGGTCACCGATGTTCTTGCCCTGCATGACCGCCAGTGCGTTGGTCGACGTGTGGTCCTTGTCCGAGCAGTCGTCGAAGGCGGGGTCCGGGTCGTTGACCAGCGTGCCGACACCCTTGGCGTCGGGGGAGAGGACCGTGTACGGGTCCGGCTTCGAGGTCTGCTTCGGGTTCTCGGTGCCGGAGGCCGGGTCGACGGAGATCACGCCGTGCGTCTGGCCGGAGATCAGGTTGAGCGCACCAGGGGTGGAAGGACCGTAGACCGAGCTGAACGACTTGTCGTTCAGCGCGTAGTGCTGGGCGTAGTTCCACAGCGCCGTGACGGTGTTGCCGTCGTAGTAGTCCATCACCAGGCCGGGCTCGCCGAAGAGCCCGCTGCACTTGTTGACCTCGGTGTTCTCGACGTACTTGTCGGCCTTGCCGCCGTCGGCCGCGTACTGCTCGGGGCCGTAGGAATGGTTCTGGTCGCAGGTCATGGCCTGCGAACTGGCCAGCCGCTTGGGCTTGTAGAGGTTCGGGTTGTTCTTCAGCAGCCCGGCGTTGAGGAGGTTGTCGGCCTTCGGTGTGTGCGCCGCCGCCTTGAACTTGGTGCCGTCGGTGTTCGCGGCCTTCGGATACGTGGCGAAGTAGTGGTCGAACGAGATGTTCTCGTCGTAGATCACCACCAGGTGCTTGATCGGTGTCGCGGTGTGCACGCCCGAGGCGGCCTGAACGCCGGAGGCCGCCGAGGCGGGGACGGCACCGCCCGCGCTCGCCAGGGCGGCCGCACCGAGCAGGGCACCTACGCGCGTCAACCGGCGCCGCCCCCTTGGAGTTCTACCTGTGCCGATCATGCTGTCTCGCCTTCCGGGAGCACGGAATTCCACTGCAATTCCACCGAATCCACTGCCACGCAATCCGTGGCCATGACATCTACGGCTGGATCCTGGGCAATGGTGGCGGCGGGGCGGGGGAGTGGCAATGACGCGTCAGCGAATGTTCGGTCAGGAAATGCTCATTGACTTTTGGCATGCCCTTGACCGACATCGGCAGGGCGGGATCAGGTCAGCAGCGCGCGTCCCAGCCAGTCGGAGCCGTCCCGGACGCCGGGCAGGGCGAAGAAGTAGCCGCCGCCGAACGGGTTGATGTAGTCGACCAGCGGCTCCCCGGCCAGCCGCTTCTGCACCGTCTCGAACTGACGGGCGAGGTCCTGCTGGTAGCAGCAGAACAGCAGGCCCATGTCGAGGTTGCCGTTGCTGTCCGTACCGCGGTCGTAGTTGTAACCCCGGCGCAGGATGCGCTGGTCGTCGGTGGCACTGGTGCGCGGATTGGCCCGCCTGATGTGGCTGTCCAGGGGGATCACATCGCCCTGGGGATCCTGCGGGTAGTCGGGGGCGTCGGTCTCGTGGCGTCCGTCCAGGGGTGCGCCGGTGTCCCGGGCGCGGCCGAACATCCGCTCCTGCTCGGTGATCGAGACCCGGTCCCAGAACTCCACCAGCATGCGGATCAGCCGAACGACCTGATAGCTCCCGCCCACGGTCCAGTCGGGCTCGCCGGTGCCGCTGCCCACCCACACCAGGCGGTCCATCGTCCGGGCGTCACGCCGGTCGGGGTTGGCGATGCCGTCCTTGAAGCCCAGGTGGTTGCGGGGCGTGCCCGAGGGGCGGGGCGGGCTGATGAAGCCGTCCATGCGCCAGCGCACCTGCATGCCACCGCGGGTGTGCCGGGTGAGGTCGCGCAGGGCGTGCAGCACCGTGTCCTGGTTGGCGGCGCACAACTGCACGCTCAGATCGCCGTGGCACCAGGCGGCATCCAGGTCGTCGTCGGGGAACGACGGCATCATGGTGAGCCGGTGCGGTCTGCGCGAGCCCAGGCCGTAACGGTCGTCGAAGAGCGAGGCGCCGACGCCCACGGTGACGGTCAGGGCGTCCGCCGGGACGTCCGGGCCGAGGGTGCCGGAGTCGGCGGGCGGCCCGGTGATGCCCAACTCCTCCGGGCTGCCACCGGAGGACAGGAACCGGGCCCGGTCCGTCAACGTACGCAACAGCTCCGCCAGTTCGCCCCGGTTCTCCGCGGTCGCGTCGAAGGCCACGAACGCCGTGGCCCGCTGCGCCGGAGTGACGATGCCCGCCTGGTGCCGCCCGTGAAAGGCCACCCGCCCACCCTCGCGGACCGGCGCCGCGGCGGACGCGACCTGACGCTCGGCGGCCACAAGCCCGGCCCCGGCGGTGGCGGCTGCGGCGGCCAGGAGGCCGCGGCGTGCGATCTCGTGCGCCGGGGTCACGTGATCCTCCGTGTTGTCGGTCGGGTGGCCATGGCGGAGGCGGCCTGGTGGTCGGCGGTCACGGTCCCGCTCGTGGCGGCCTGGGGGCCGTGGGGTGCGGGGTCGGGTGGCCGGTTCACGTGGTTCTCCGTAGGTTGCCGGGGGAGGCGGCTTGGTGGTCGGTGGCCGAGAGGGTGGTTCCGGCCTTGGCGGCTGCGGTGGCGAGGAGGCCGCTGGGCGCGTTGTTGGGCGGCGGGGTCACGCGGCTCTCCGTGTCGTCGGTCGGGTGGCCGAGGCGGAGGCGGCCTGGTGGTCGGCGGTCACGGTCCCGGTCCCGCTCGTGGCGGCCTGGGGGCCGTGGGGGTTCTCCGGGTAGGGGCGGAGCTGCGCGGAGGCGGACGCGGTCTGGCGTCGGCGGTCACACGCCCGGTCGCGGCCGTGGCTGGTGGTGTCCGGCGGTGGGTTCACGCCGTCCTCCGTACGTCGGTGAGCGTGGCCACGGCGGCGAGGTGTTCGGTCAGTTCGCTCAGGTCCGCGTCGAGTTTCTCCCGCTGGGCGCGGGGGAGTCGGTCCAGCGGTGTCCAGTGGCCGTCGTGCTCTGCGGCGTCGAGCGTGTGCCGGGCTCGGGTCATCCAGGAGTCCAGGTCGGACAGGCCCTTGTCGCGGGTCGTCAGCAGCGGACGCAGGTAACCGAGCAGCACGCGGGTGCCGTCGAGGTTGGCGCGGGCGGTGGCCAGATTGGTGCCGCTGCCGTAGTCGGTACGACCCGTCAGCTCGAACTGCACCGTGTTCTCCAGGATCTCGTGCGCGCGCAGACCGACGTCGGCCGGATCCATCCGCTGGTCGGGCCAGCCGTCACGCAAGGCGTGCACGGCTTGGGCGAGGCGGTCCGCCGGCCCGCGCAGGCTGCTCGCCGATTCGCCGTGCCACAGCCCGTACTCGACCCGGTGGAACCCCGTGAAGCCCGCGTCGTGCACCCCGCCGGACAGTCCGGCCGTGGTCCCGTTGATCGCCGCGTCCGCGTCACCGAAGGTGCCGTAAGCGGCGCCCATCCGCTCGTAGACCAGGTGTGCGGGAAGCCAGGCGGCGCGGGCGGCCGAGAGGTCCCCGCGGTCGATCGCCTCGCGCAGCACGTCGGTCCTGTCCGCCAGCTCGACCGTGCGGGCCCCGATCCACTTCTGGTAGGCGAGCGTGGGCGGGATGAGCTGCTGCTGGGTCACCGGCAGGGCAGCCGGACCGCTGCGCACGTTGCCGCCGGTGATGCGCACGGTGGGGCCGGTGACGGCGTCGGCGTCGTCGGGCAGGCACTTGAAGGCGTACGAGCCCTTGCCGAGCGTCACCCGTATCGGGCGCTCGGTGCCCGGGGCCAGCCCCTCGACCTCGCCGTAGACCGCACCCGTCTTCGCATCGGTCAGATAGACCTCGGCCGCCGAGCCGGAGGTGTTGTGCAGCTCGAAGACCTGACGGCCGGGTTCGGGATGCGTCCAGCCGCGGCCGCAGGCGGCGGACGTGACCTCGACGGTCGTGTGCCGCAGCCCGTCCGCGGCCTCGGCCGGACGCTGTCCCGCGCCGGAACCCCCCGCGGCCAGCAGACCGGCCGTCACCGCGGCCACGGCCGTGAGGCCTCCGCCCGCGAGCAGCGCGGTGCGCCGCCGGGGCCGGGGAGCGGGTGGACCGGATGCGGTTTCGGGCATGCCGGCCCTCCTGATGGTCGTACGAACGAGTCGGCGCCGAATGATCCTAAGCAGGCCGCAGGACCGCGACAGCCGTCCTGACCGGTTCCTGACCGGAGGAAGAGCCAGAATTCGGCCAGGGTTCACCTGCCCGTTCCGCAGCGTGGGGGCGTCTCATCTGCGAAGAACCCGGGCCACGGCGCCTCCGCGTCCCACCTCGGCTCAACGTCCGCCCGGCAGCGCCCGCTCCAGTACGGCGTCCAGATCGGCGGCGTCCGGCAGTGTCCCGAAGGCGTGTCCCCAGTCGCCGCCCAGCCGGCTCGCGCAGAAGGCGTCGGCGACGGAGGGCGGGGCGTGCCGCACCAGGAGGGAGGCCTGCAGGGTGAGGGCCATCAGCTCCACCAGGCGCCGGGCTCCGGACTCGGACCCGGTGGCCAGCAGGCCCTCGAGCCGGACCACCGCGGCATCCAGCCGCCCGTCCGCGCCCCGCGCCAGGGCGAGCTCGTCGAAGAGGGCCTGTGCGGTGCCGGGCTCACGCCTCAACGCCCGCAGGACATCAAGGGCGTTGACGTTCCCGGAGCCCTCCCAGATCGACAGCAGCGGAGCCTCGCGGTAGTGGCGGGGCATGCCCGACTCCTCCACATAGCCGTTGCCGCCGAGGCACTCCAGGGCCTCCGCGGTGAAGGCCGGGCCCCGCTTGGTCACCCAGTACTTGCCGACGGCGGTCGCGATCCGCCGGAACGCCGCCTCCCCCGCATCCCCGCGCACCGCCCGGTCCGCGGCACCCGCGAGCCGCAGGGTGAGCGTCGTCGCGGCCTCCGACTCCAGTGCGAGGTCCGCCAGCACATTGCGCATCAGCGGCTGGTCCACGAGCCGCGCCCCGAACGCGCTGCGGTGGCGCACATGGTGCCCCGCCTCGACCAGCGTCCTGCGCATCAGCGTCGCCGACATCATCACGCAGTCGAGCCGGGTGCAGTTGACCATCTCGATGATCGTCTTGACGCCACGGCCCTCCGGCCCGACCAGCCAGCCCACCGTCCCGTCGAACTCCGGTTCACAGGAGGCGTTGGACCGGTTGCCCAGCTTGTCCTTGAGCCGCTGGATGCGGAAGGTGTTGCGGCTCCCGTCGGGCAGGATCCGCGGCACCAGGAAGCACGACAGACCCTCCGGGGCCTGCGCCAGCACCAGGAAGACGTCACACATCGGCGCAGAGGTGAACCACTTGTGCCCGCGCAGCTGGTAGACGCCCGGCTCGGCGGTCGGCCATGCCGTGGTCGTGTTCGTACGGACGTCGGAGCCGCCCTGCTTCTCGGTCATCCCCATGCCGGCGAGCAGACCGCGCTTGTCGGTCGGCACCCGCAGCCCCGGCTCGTACTCCCGGCTGGTCAGCAGGGGTTCGTAGATCTTCGCGAGCTCGGGCTGGGCCCGCAGGGCGGGTACGGCCGCGTACGTCATGGAGGTGGGACAGCCGTGCCCCGCATCGGTGTGTCCCCACACCAGCCCGCCCGCGGTACGGGCGACATGGGCGCCGGGCCGGTCCTCCGCCCACGGCGCGGCGGCCAGGCCCTCGGCGACCGCGGTGCGCATCAGATGGTGCCAGCTGGGATGGAAGTCGACCTCGTCGATGCGGTTGCCGTAGCGGTCGTGCGTGCGCAGCACCGGCTCGTGGACGTTGGCCTGCTCGGCCCACTCCTGCGCCTCGGCGCTGCCGGCCCGCAGGCCGAGCCGCCGGATGTCCTCCTCGGCCCATCCGGCGCTCTCCCGCCGCAGCCCCTCCAGCAGGGCCGTGTCCTCGGAGGCGTCGTACGGCGTCAGGGCGGGCGGCTGGTTGGTGACGTCGTGCGTGGCGTACTGCCGGTGGGGCTGCGCGGGCGCGGGTGTCGAGACCATGCAGCCATGTTGCATCTTTTCTGCGGCCGCAGCAATGGTGCAACAAAGCGTGCGCACGTAAAGTACCTGCCCATGCGGATGAACATGGCGGCCCAGCCCGGCGAGGTCGAGCTGCCGCCGCTGTCCGCGCGGTCGGTGGTGCTGAGCCTGCTGCTGGGCACGCACCCGCCGGAGCTTCCGGTGAAGGAGCTCGTCCGTGCGGTGGAGCCCTTCGGCGTCGGTGGCTCCACGCTGCGTGCCGCGCTCAGCCGGATGGTGGCCTCCGGTGACCTGCGGCGCACCGACGCCGTCTACCGGCTCAGCGACCGCCTGCTGGCCCGCCAGCGCCGTCAGGACGAGGCGGTGGAGGCCCGCACGCGCGCGTGGGACGGCGACTGGGAGATGGTGGTGATCACGGCGACGGGCCGCGGCCCCGCCGAACGCGCCGACCTGCGCACCCGGTTGACCACCCTGCGTCTGGCCGAACTCCGCGAGGGCGTCTGGCTGCGCCCCGCCAACCTCAGCCGTTCCCTGCCGGGCGACCTGCTGCAGGTGGCCCAGTCCTACACCGCCCGCCCCGACCGGCCCGCGCGCGAACTGGCCGCGCAGCTGTGGCCGTTGGGCCCCTGGGCCGCCACCGCCCGGTCCCTGCTCGCCCATGTCGCCGGGGCGCACCGCCCGGCCGACCGCTTCACCGCCTTCGCCGCGGTCGTCCGCCACCTGCTCGCCGACCCCGTGCTGCCGTCCGAACTGCTCCCCTCCGACTGGCCGGGCGCGACGCTGCGCGCCGCGTACGCGGAGTACCAGGGGGAGATCACCCGGTCGATCGGGCACTGAACCGATCGGAACCTGACCGTGGGGGCCTCCTTGTGGGCGGTGCCTCTCCTCAGGGGCGGCAGGAATGTCATCCCGGCACCCCGAGGGCGGGTGACGTCGCATTTCGCGGGAACCCGGTGCGCACACGAACGGCGACGTCATACGAGGTGACGAGAGCTATGGACACGCAGCAAGCGTCGACGACTCTGCTCGAGCCTCTGCGGACCGCGGCCTCGGCGCTGCGCAGGGTGCCCGGTGCGGGGGCCGTGACCAGGGCCACCGAAGGTGCGCTGGACCGGATCGGAGCCATCTCACCGCAAGGGCGCCGGATAGCCGTGTACACCGGAGCCGGAGTGCTCGGCCTCGCCGGTGTGGTCGAGTGGCCGATCGCCCTGACCGGTGCAGCCGTGGCCTGGCTGACCCAGCCGAAGCCGGAGGACAGGCCGACCACGTCCGCCCGGAGCGGGAGCACGCCGTCCGGCACCCGCGGCAGGACGACCGCGACACTGACCAAGAACACGACGGCACAGACCAAGAAGGCCACGGCACTGGCCAAGAAGGCCACGGCCTCCACCAAAAAGTCCACGGGCCAGGGCGCGAAATCCAGCGGTCCGGCCAGTGGGTCCACGGGTCAGAAGACGACGTCCACCGGTCGCGGCAAGTCCACCGCGCGCACCGGCTCGGCGGCCCGCCGCAGCAGCGCGACCGGCTGAGGGTGAGAGATGGCTCTGGAACTGCTCACGCGCCCGGCGAGCGCCGCCGTAGGGATCGTGTCGGCCGGCCCCCGGCTGCTCGCCAGAGGAGCCGCTCCCGCGGTGGGGGTCGCCGCCGGAGCGGTCGCGGGCACGGCACGGGCCGGGGTGCGGGGCGCTGACGCCGCGGTGCGTGTCGCACGGGTCGCCCGCAACGCCGTACCGCTCACCCCGCATCCCTGGCGAGCCGGATCACGGGCGCACCTCGCGCTACGACCCGCCGAACCGGACCGGGTACGGCAGGCGGGCGGCATGGAGCATGCGGCGCGCCGGGTCGCCAAGGCCCTGGCCGAGCGGCCGGACGTGGCCCTCGCGTACTGGGACGGCGGACTGCGACGGCTCGTGGTGACCGCGACCGAGGAAGCCGTCACCGACCGGGTCGTGGAGAAGGCGACGGAACTCGCGGCCCGGCACGGTCTGGCACAGACCGACGAGACGGTCGACGACGTCCCGCACCCGGCCGATCCCGCCGGGGTGCGGGCCGCGGCGACGGCGCTCGCGGTCGACGGGGCGGGCATCGCGGCCGCACTGATCGGCTACGGCCTGCGGCTGCCGGCCTCGCCACGGGCAGTGACCGCGCTGGTCACCATGGCGCGGGAGAACCCGCGTTTCCGCGGCTGGCTGCGGGCCCGGATCGGCCGGTCCCACATGGATCTGGCGCTGGCCGTCGCCAACGCGGTGGCCCATGGCGCGGGCCGGACCCCGACGCCCCTGGCCCTCGACGGCGCGTTGCGGGCCCTGCAGCTCGCCGAGACCGTGGCCCGCACGGCTGCGTTCGACGCGGTCCACGACCAGATCTGCGTACCGGAGCGGGACAGCATCGCCGCGGGGGACCGCTGCCCGCGCCCGCCGCTGCGCACGTCACCGGCCCAGGAGTACGCCGAGAAGGCGGAGACCGGCAGTGTGCTCGGCGCCGCTGCCATGCTGCTGATCAAGCACGACGCCAGGGAGGCGGCGGAGGCGGTGCTCGCGGGCTCTCCCAAGGCCGCGCGCTACGGGCCCGCCGCCTTCCACGCCGTCCTGAGCGGCGCGCTGTCCCGTGCGGGCGTGCTGGTGCGGGACACGGAACGGCTGCGGCAGCTTGAAATGGCCGACACGGTCGTCCTGCATCCGAGCGCGCTGCGGGGCCCGGGCGAGGGCGCCGACGCGTGGGCCGAGCCCGTACTGGACGTGGCACGACGCGCGCGGCTGCGGGTGGTGATGGTGGACGACCCGGCCCTGGCCGACTTCACGAGCCTCGTCGACCAGGTGGTGAGCGCCGAGCGGCCGCTCGCCGAGGTGGTGCACGCGCTGCAGGACGAGGGGGCCGTCGTCGTCACGGTCGCCCGGCCGACGGCGTCCGACGACGACGTCCTGGCCGGGCTGCTCGCCGGAGACGTGGCCCTCGCCGTCAGCGACGGCGACAGTGCCGTCCTGTGGGACGCGGACGTACTGGCCCTGCACGGCCTCCTCGACGTATGGCGGCTGCTCACCGCGGTCCCGGCCGCACGCGCCGTGGGCCGCAGGTCACAGACCCTCGCACGGTCCGGTGCCACGCTGTCCGGGCTCCTCGTGACCATCGGCGAATCCCGCCGTGGACGCCCCACCCCATGGCCGGGCCTGCGGCACACACCCGTCGATGTGAGCGCGGCCTGGGCCCTGCTGAGCGGAGCGCGAGCGGCCCTCGCTGTGGCGGCGGCCCGCGCCCCGCACCCCCGGCCGCGCGTGGCCTGGCACGAACTGCGGCCGGCCGAGGTGCGCGACCGCCTTGAACACGAGACGGAACCGGAGCCGGCCTTCACCGAGCAGCTCACGGACCGGGCACGCACGGCGGTCCGCACCCTGGGCCGGCAGCCCGTGCTGGCGCCGGTCCGCGGGTCCCTGGAGCTCGCCCGGGCCGTGCGCCGCGAACTCGACGACCCGCTGACCCCGGTGCTGGCGGTCGGCTCGGCCGCCGAGGCGATCCTCGGCTCCGTCGTGGACGCCCTGCTGGTGGTCGGCGCGCTCGATCTGAACGCCCTCGTCGGCGGCGTCCAGCGGCTGCGGGCCGAGCGGGCGCTGTCCAAGCTGCTGGCCGAACAGAAACCGAAGGCACGGGTCACGGAGGAGGAGACGTCGGCCGAACCGCACCTCGTGGACGCCGCCAGGCTCAGGCCCGGTGATGTGATCGAGCTCCGGGCCGACGACGTCGTACCCGCCGACGCCCGGATCCTGTGGGCGGACGGCCTGGAGGTGGACGAGTCCGCGCTCACGGGAGAGTCGCTGCCGACCGACAAGGGGCCCGACCCGACCCCGCACGCCGCCGTGCCGGACCGGCACTGCATGGTGTTCGAGGGCACCACCCTGGTGGCCGGACGGGCCCGGGCCGTCGTGGTGGACACCGGCGACCGTACCGAGGCCGCCCGGGCCGTCCACCTCGCCGCTCGCACGCCGCCGGCCGCCGGGATGCAGGCCAGGCTGCGGGAACTCACCAACAAGGAACTGCCGTTGACGCTGGCGGGCGGGGCCGCGGTGACCGCGCTCTCGCTGCTGCGCGGCGCACCCGTCCGCCGTGCGGTGAGCGGCGGCGTGGCGGTTGCGGTGGCCGCCGTCCCCGAAGGGCTGCCACTGGTCGCGACCGTGGCGCAGATGGCGGCCGCCCGCAGGCTGAGCAGCCGCGGCGTCCTCGTGCGCACCCCGCGCACCCTGGAGGCCCTGGGCCGGATGGACACCATCTGTTTCGACAAGACGGGCACCCTCACGGAGAACCGGCTGCGCCTGGTGCGGGTGAGCGACGCGGGCGGCACCGCGCATGCTCCGGACGACGAGGCGGCCGACACCACGCTGCGGACCGCGGCCCGCGCCTGTCCCCGGCTGAACGGCGGCACGGAACGGCCCGTGCACGCCACCGACGAGGCGGTCCTGGACGCGGCCGCCCCGGACCCGCAGTGGACCCAGACCGCGGCGCTGCCCTTCGAGGCCGGACGCGGATACGCCGCCGCCGTCGGACGGGAGGAGGACGGCGCGCCCCAACTCGTCGTCAAGGGCGCCCCGGAGACCGTGCTGCTCGCATGCCCCGGTCTGTCCCCGGAAGCCTCGGACGCGGCGCAGGCCCTCGCCCGTGACGGACTGCGCGTACTGGCCGTGGCCCGGCGCCGCCTGGACAGCGCGGACACCGCCTCGGAGGTCATCGAACAGCCCCTGCAGGACCTGGAGTTCACCGGACTGCTCGCGTTCGCCGACGTGCCGCGCGAGACCTCCACCGCCCTGGTCCAGGGCTTGCGGGCGGCCGGCGTACGACCCATCGTGCTGACCGGCGACCACCCGCAGACCGCCCGGGCCATCGCCGCCGATCTGGGCTGGCCGCAGGACACCGGCGTGGTCACGGGCGACGAACTGGCCTCCGCGGACCGGGAAGGGCGGGCCCGGATGCTGCGCGACATGGGCGTCGTGGCCCGGGTCGCACCCGAGCAGAAGCTCCAGGTCGTCGAGGCGCTGCGGGACGCGGGCCGGGTCGTCGCGATGGTCGGTGACGGCGCCAACGACGCGGCGGCCATCCGCGCCGCCGACATCGGCGTGGGCATCAGCGCCCGCGGCTCGGCGGCCGCCCGCAACGCAGCCGACCTCGTCCTGACCGTCGACGACCTCTCGGTCCTGATCGAGGCGGTCGCCGAAGGGCGGGCCCTGTGGCACAGCGTCGCCGACGCCACCACCATCCTGATCGGCGGCAACGCGGGCGAGGTGGGCTTCGGCATCCTGGGCACGCTGCTGTCGGGCGCGGCAC
Source organism: Streptomyces sp. NPDC049541 (assembly GCF_044465725.1). NCBI lineage: Bacteria > Bacillati > Actinomycetota > Actinomycetes > Kitasatosporales > Streptomycetaceae > Streptomyces > Streptomyces sp. NPDC049541. The sequence goes on from NZ_JBITLY010000002.1 coordinate 526,884, forward strand.
CCCTGTCCACCCGTCAGATGCTGCTGGTGAACCTGCTCACGGACCTGTTCCCGGCGATGGCCGTGTCGGTGACGCCGCAGGCGGCGGGGGACCGGCACCCCGGCTCGCCGGACGGCGCGAACGGCGCGGAAGGGACCGAGCCGCTGGGCACCTCGCTCCTCGGCGCCCCCCTGGTGCGCAAGATCCGCCACCGTGCCCTCACCACCACCCTGGGCGCGACCACGGCCTGGCTGTTCGGCCGCTTCACACCGGGCACGGCGCGCCGCTCCGCCACGATGGCGCTGTGCGCCCTCGTCGGCACCCAGCTCGCCCAGACGTTGGCCGACCGCCGCAACAGCCCGCTGGTGGCGGCCACCGCCCTCGGCTCGGCGGCCGCCCTGTTCGCCGTGGTGGAGACCCCGGGCATCAGCCGGCTCTTCGGCTGCACCCCGCTCGGCCCGCTCGCCTGGACCGGCGTCGCCGCGGCGATCGCCGTCGCGGTGGCCGGTCAACGGGCGGTGCCGCATGTGGAGCGCGCGGTGCTCCGCCAGGTGCCGGCCTGGAGGCGGTGAGGGCCCGCTCAGACGGACCGGTGGTACTGGGCGGGCACGTGCACATCCCCGCCGAGCTCCCGCGCAGCGTGTCGCGCCCAGGAGGGGTTACGCAGGAGTTCCCGCCCGAGCAGCACCGCGTCCGCCTCCCCGTTGGCGAGGATCTTCTCGGCCTGCTCGGCATCGGTGATGAGCCCGACCGCGGCGACCGGCATCGCCGTCTCGGCCTTCACCCGGGCGGCGAAGGGAACCTGGTAGCCGGGGCCGACGGGAATGCGGACGCCCGACGCGTTGCCGCCGGTGGACACGTCGACGAGGTCGACGCCGTGGGCCTTGAGCTCGGCGGCGAAGCGTACGGTGTCGTCGGCCGTCCAGCCCCCCTCCTCCAGCCAGTCGGTGGCCGAGATGCGGAAGAACAGCGGCTTGTCGTCGGGCCACACCTCACGTACGGCGTCCACGACTTCGAGGGCGAAGCGGGTGCGGTTCCCGTACGAGCCGCCGTAGGCGTCGGTGCGGTGGTTGGAGTGCGGGGAGAGGAACTCGTTGATCAGATAGCCGTGCGCGCCGTGGATCTCGGCGACCTCGAAACCGGCGGCCAGGGCCCGACGGGCGGCGTCCGCGAACTGGCCCACGATCTCCCGGATCTGATCAGCGGTCAGCTCGGTCGGCACCGGGTGAATGTCGTCGAACGCGACCGCGCTGGGCGCGAGCGCGTGCCACCCGTGTGCGTCCGCACCGACCGGTGCGCCGCCCTTCCAGGGCTGGTCCGTGGAGGCCTTGCGGCCGGCGTGCGCAAGCTGGATTCCCGGCACCGTGCCCTGTGAGACGAGGAAGCGCGTGATGCGGCGGAAGGCCTCGACCTGGGTGTCGTTCCAGATGCCGAGGTCGTACGGGGAGATGCGGCCCTCGGGTGAGACACCGGTGGCCTCGACGATGATCAGCCCGGTGCCGCCGGCCGCGCGCGCCGCGTAGTGCGCGAAGTGCCAGTCGTTCGGCGCGCCGGTCTCCGGGCCCTCGGGAGCGGCCGAGTACTGGCACATCGGGGGCATCCAGACCCGGTTCGGGATGGTCACGTCGCGCAGGGTGAAGGGCTGGAAAAGGGCGCTCATGGGGAGCTGCTCCGTTCTCGCGGGACCGAAGGACGGCTCGTACGATAGGCATCGTAGTACGGGAGATGTCAAACTACGACACCTCTCGTACAATGGGGGGCGTGAGTACCACCGCCCCTGCCGCCGCCGCCCGTGATCTGCCGCACCCCGCGCGTAACGAGATCCGGCTGGAAGCCGTGCTGCACGCGCTCTCCGACCCGATGCGGCTGCAGATCGTGCGTGAGCTCGCCGCCGAGCGCGACGAGCTCACGTGTTCGCACTTCGACCTGCCGGTCACCAAGTCCACGACCACGCACCACTTCCGGGTGCTGCGCGAGGCGGGAGTGGTCCGGCAGTGCTACCGGGGCACGGCCAAGATGAACGGCCTGCGCCGGGAGGACCTAGACGATCTCTTCCCGGGGCTGCTCGACAGCCTGCTCGCCGCCGCCGCCCGGCAGGCCGTCCGCCTCGGCGGCTGAAGTCACCTTCGAGGGAAGGTGGTTGAAGAGCAGGTTCAGCAGGATCGCCGTCAGGCAGCCCGCGCTGATCCCGCTGTTCATCACCGTCTGGAACCAGTCCGGGAACTTCGCGTAGACCGTCGGCACGCCGACCGGCAGCATGCCCACGGCCACCGACACCGCCACGACGGTGAGGTTGTGGTTGTCCTTGAAGTCCACCCGGGCGAGGGTCCTGAGGCCGCTCGCGGCCACCGTCCCGAACATCACCAGACCCGCCCCGCCCAGCACCGGCGCGGGTATCGCCGCGACCACGGCGCCCAGCTTGGGCAACAGGCCGAGCAGCACGAGGATGCCGCCCGCGGTGGCCACCACCCAGCGGCTGCGCACCCGGGTCATGCCGACGAGGCCCACGTTCTGCGCGTACGCCGTGTACGGGAAGGTGTTGAACACACCGCCCAGTACGGTCGACAGGCCGTCGGCGCGCAGGCCGTCCGCCAGTGAGCGCGGCCCCACCTTGCGTCCGGTCAGCTCGCCGACCGCGATCAGGTCACCGGTCGTCTCGGTCATCGTCACGAGCGCCACCACCAGCATGGAGACGATCGCCGAGGCGTGGAAACCGGGCGCCCCGAAACGGAACGGCGTGCTGATGCCCAGCCAATGGGCGTCGCCGACGCCGCCGAAGTCCGTGAACCCGAAGGGGATCGCCACCGCCAGACCCATCGCGATGCCGATCAGCACCGCGATGCGACTCAGGAACGCCGGTGCGAACCGCTCCACACCCAGCACCACCGCCAGCACGAAGAGGGCGAGACCCAGGTTCTTCGGCTCCCCGAAGTCCTTCGCGCCGACCCCGCCCGCGGCCCAGTTGCCCGCGACCGGCAGCAGCGACACCCCGATGATCAGGATGACGGTGCCGGTGACCAGCGGCGGGAAGAAGCGCAGCAACCGGCCGAAGACCGGAGCGAGTAGCACGATCGCAAGCCCCGCGACGATCACCGAACCGTAGATCGCCGGCAGCCCGCCACCCGTCGTCCCGATGAGCACCATCGGTGACACGGCCGCGAACGTACAGCCCTGCATGATCGGCAGCCGCACCCCGAACCGCCAGAAGCCCACGCACTGGATGAGCGTCGCGACACCGCACACCAGCAGATCCGCGGTGATCAGATACGCCAGGTCCGCGGGAGACAGCTTCATCGCACCGCCCACGATCAGCGGCACCGCCACCGCGCCCGCATACATCGCGAGCACGTGCTGCAGACCGAAGGCGGCCAACTGCCGTACGGGCGGGACCTCGTCGACGGGATGGACGGGTGTGGTCGTGGCCATGGGCACTCCAGAGCGACGGCGACGGGGAGGGGGACATCCGAACGGCACGAGACCGTAAAGGGATTGAACAGTTTGTTGATTTCTGCGTTGTTGCCGAGGGGTGTCCTGCCCACTGGAGGCCGTTCGACTCTGCTACGACACCTGCTGCGAGCCCGCCGTCCGCGCCGCCGCCAGCAGCGAGTCCCAGTCCGCCAGCTTGACCACACTGCGCCCGAGCGAGGCCCCGAGGGTCGCCTCGGCCCGCTCGATGGCCTGCCAACCCGCCCACGACACCGGTTCGATCCCCTCCGCGCGCAGCGCCGCGACCGGATCCTCCGAAAGCTCCTTGCGCTCGAGCACGGGGGCGTCCTCGAGCAGCGACAGCACCGTCTCCTTGGCGCACGGACGGTTGGTGCCGATGACGCCCGTGGGGCCGCGCTTGATCCAGCCGGCCACGTACTCGCCCGGCGCGACCACGCCCGCGCGCAGCACGCGTCCGGCCAGATGCGGCACGGTGCCGCTCGCCGCGTCGAAGGGCAGCCCCTCCAGCGGCACCCCGCGATAGCCCACCGAACGCAGCACCAACTGGGCCTCGATGTCCTCGTAGCGGCCCGTGCCCGTCACGCCGCCCTGCCCGTCGGGCTGCGTCCGCTCGAAGCGCACCGCGCCCACGCGCCCTCTGTCGGCGAGCAGTTCGACGGGGCGCAGGAAGAAGCGCAGCCGGATGTGGCGCGGGGCGTCGTGGGGCGGCGTCTCGGCCCAGCCGCGCAGCACGTCCACATTGCGGCGCTGGACCGCCGGCAGCGCGGAGGGACCCACGTAACCCGGATCCAGGGCCAACTCCGCCGGATCCACGCGGAGTTCGGTGTCCGGGAGACCGCCCAGCTCGCGCAGTTCCTTGGTGGTGAAGCGGGCCTGGGAGGGGCCGCGGCGGCCCACCATGTGGATGTCGCGCACCCGGCTCGCGGCCAGCGAGCTGAGCGCCGCCTGCGGCATGTCGGTCGGGCTCAGCTCCGCAGGGCTACGGGCCAGCATCCGCGTGACGTCCACCGCGACGTTCCCCACGCCGATGACCACGGCCGACCGGGCGTCGCGTACGAAACCGTCGTCGGCGGAGTCCGGATGGGCGCTGTACCAGGACACGAACTGCGTGGCCGACCAGCTGCCCGGCAGATCCTCGCCCGGGATCCCCAGGTGGCGGTCGGTGGCGGCACCCACGCAGTACACGACCGCGTGGTACAGCTCGCGCAGCCGGGCGGCCGGCAGCCCGCCGGGGCCGATCCGGACGCCGCCGAGGAACCGCACCCGCTCGTGCTCCAGCACCGTACGCAGGTTGTTCTGCAGTGACTTGATCTTCTCGTGGTCCGGTGCGACGCCGTAGCGCACCAGGCCGTAGGGGCACGGCAGCCGGTCCAGGACGTCGACCTGCACCCCGGGGTCCAGCTGGACGAGGTTCTGGGCGGTGTAGACCCCGCTCGGCCCGGAACCGACGACGGCGACACGCAACACGGCGGAACTCCTTACGGCAGGAGATCGCTGACGGCTCCAGCATCGCACCGCCGGTGCTCCGCTGACAGGGTGCAGGCGCGGCATCGACGTGCGTGTCCACCCTTGCTGAATGTGATCAAGTGGTTACGTTCCGCGTGTGCTAGACGCATCCTTTCTTAATCTTTCTGATCGTTGTCCGACGGACGGCACGGTGTCCGTATGGCCCGCGTGGGAAGTGCGGGAGGACGAGCGCGCCACCTCGTGGTTCACCGTCCGGCTTGCGTTCACCGACGGTGCCCGGATCGACGCGCTCGCCGTGGTCTGCGAGGGCTGTGCCTCGCTGGAAGAGGTCCGCTCCCAGCCGGCCCTGTCCCTGCACGACCTCGCGGAACTCGCCGAGTGGATCGAGGAGCCGCTCTTCCGGGCGTGCGGCCCCGGGGTGGGTCCGGCCGCCGGGGACGAGGGTTCCGCGGTGCCCCGGCGGGCCCGCCCCGCGTGGCCCTCGGGGGTCGAGGGCCGCTGGCTCGTCGCCCAGGAGTACCGCGCGGCGCAGGAAGGAGGCTTCGACCCCGTCCTCGCGGTGATGTGCGCGACCGGCCACAGCCGCCGCAAGTCACTCAGGCTGATCTCGCAGGCACGCGACTCGGGCTTTCTGTCGCCCCGTCACGCGCGGCGCTGACCGGACCGGGATCCGGGCTCCTCACCGGTCGCGAAAAACCTCGAAAGATCCGTCTCGCACGTCGCGCCGGAGGCCGCCTCGGCGTCCGGCGGCACGCCCATCTCCCAGTCGAGCCGGTAGCGCTCGAACAGCTCGGCCCGCAGGGTCGTGATCGGCATCGGCACGTTCGGCAGCACCATCGCATAGACGGCACCCATCAGCAGGGAACGCAGCAACGGGTACTCCACGTCGACGTCCTGCGCCCCGTTGCGGACGACGACGTCCCGCAGCACCTCGGCGAGGCGCTGCTGCTCCGGGCACTGCACGAAGCCCTCCGCCTGCAGCAGTCCCGCCATGTGCTGGCGCATCAGCACGGGCCGGTCCCGGGCCAGGGCCAGAATCGCGTCGATGGCCCGCGCCATCCGCTCCCGGCCGTCCTCGGTGCGCGGCTCGCGCTCCACCGCCTCCTCCAGCGTGCGGTGCATCAGCCGGTGTACGGCGGACTGCACGAGCTGGCGTTTTCCCGGGAAGTAGTACGACACCAGGCCGCGCGCCGAGCCCGCTCTGTCGGCGATGTCGCCGAGGGTCGTCGCCTCGTAGCCGCGCTCGCCGACGAGTTCGACGGCCGCCTGCAGGAGCCGCTCCCGGGAACGTCTCCGCAACTCTTCATTGACCGAGGCGCTGCGCGGGGACATGCTGTAACTCCTGCGTTGACTGGCTGCCAGCCAACTATACTCAGAACGTCCTGATCGGAGCTCCATAGGGGCTGGTCAGGGCTGCCGTCTGCTTCGGGCGACGCGGGGGATCGTCCGAGGCGGGCGGCCACATCGCCCTGAAGGTGTCCTCAGGCTACTTTCCGCACCGGCGGGTCCCGGCCGGAACCGGAGCACTCGTGGGTGCCCCCGCCGGCGGAGGCTCGGCGTGCTGGGACCTGTTGCGGCAGCGGCGCGCCAAGGCCGAGTTCGGGGGAGACCCCGGACGACGCGCAGATACGGCCGTCCTCGCAGGCGGAGGGCTGTCAGGGCTGAGAGGGCCGCGCGGCCGTCAGCCCGCCAGCTCCAGCACCGGACGCAGCCCGTCCGGCCGCTCGGCCGCCGGCAGATGGTCCACCAGGTGCACCCGGCACCCCAGGGCCGCCGCGCCGCCGTCCGCCCGCCGGTCGTCGCCGACCATCAGGGTCTCCCGCGGATCGGCCCCGACCGCCTCGCAGGCCACCGCGAACAGCCGCGGGTCAGGCTTCTGGATGCCGTGCTCGTACGACAGGACGTACGCGTCGACATACCGGTCGAGGCCGTGCTCGCGGAAGACCGGGCGCAGATCCCAGCCGATGTTGCTGACCACCCCGATATCGATCCCGCGCTCGCACAGCGCCTGCAGCACCTCGGCGGCGTCGGGGTACGGGGTCCACGCCGCCGGCGTCCTGTGCCGGTCGTACAGCGCGTCATGCAAGGTCGGGTCGGGGAGCGCCACTTGGCGGGAGAGCCCCGTGTATGCGGCCCGGTGCAGTTCGGCGCTCTGGTCCCGGATCCGCCACACCTCGGCCAGTTCCTCGGGCAGTTGCGCCGGATTCGCCCCGCCGGGCAGGGCACCCGCCACCTCCAGCGCCTTCGCCGCCTGCACCAACTCGGGCTCCGGCACCGTGATGTCGGCCTCGTCCAGCACCGCACGCAGCCAGGACGCGGTGGACTCGATACGGAAGAGAGTGCCGGAGAAGTCGAACAGGACAGCCGTCATGAGTGGATCTTACGTTGATGCACCAGCACGGCCAGCGCCACCAGCATCGCCCCCAGCAACCAGCCGCCCACCACGTCGGAGGGCCAGTGCACGCCCAGCCATACGCGCGTGAGCCCCACCCCGAGCACCGAGACCACCCCCACGGCCAGCGCCGTACGCCACACGGCGCGGCCGGGGCCCTGGCGGTGCAGGAGCCACAGCAGGAGGCCGCAGACGACCGTGGCGGTCATCGCGTGCCCCGAGGGGAAGGCCGCGTAACGCGCCGAGTCGACGGGGTCCGACCAGACCGGGCGCGGGCGGTCGACCGCGGCCTTGAGGGTCTGTTGCAGCAGGCTGCCCAGCGCGCAGGTGGCCGCCAGCCACAGTGCCGTCCACCGTGCCGAGCGCCGCCACGCCAGCCGGACCACGGCGACCGCGCACACCAGACGCATCGTCCAGGGGTCCCAGACCCAGTCCGTCAGGATGCGGAAGACGTGGGTGAGGCCGGATGCTTCGACGGCCCAGCGGTGGGTGGTGCGGGCGATGTCGCCGTCGACGCTGATCAACGGGTGCCACTTGACGGCGACCAGGGTGAGCAGCAGCGCGGAGCCCAGCGCCAGGGCGGCCGCGGCGCGAGTGGTGGTGCGGTGGTCCGGTCGGCGGGGCGGGGAGTCGACGGGCGCGGAATGCATGCAACGATCGTCGCCGACCGGCGGGGTGCAAGGCCAATGCCCGTGGTCGCGCAGCCCCGCATCAGAGCGTGATCAGCATCGCCACCATCGCGATCCCCATCGACAGTCGGCACGCCCGCGCCAACTCCGGACGGTCGCCCCAGCCCGCCGACCCGCCACCGGCCGTGGCCACGCCGGGCATCAGCCGGACACCGGCCAACAGCACGAAGCCCGTGAAGTAGAGCAGCAGGACCCCCGTCACCAGCGGCACCCCGCCCGAACCCCCGTGCCCGGCATGGCGTCCCGGAGTGGCCGCCATCACGACCGCCATGTAGACCATGGCCGAGGCGCCCACCAGGTGGTGCAGATGGTGCGCATCCGTCCGCGCCGCCCACAGGGCGCGCAGCGCGGCGGCACCGAAGACGGCCGCGTACCCGGGCCAGGCCCAGGCCGGCGGGCTGAACGCCGCCGCCGGTACGGCCATGGCGGCCATGCCGAAGCCCATCAGCGCCTCGCCGCCCGCGGCCCGGCGCTGCTCCTCGACGGTGCTGCGCATCCGCAGCAGACAGTAGGCCCCGGTCGCCGCACACACCGCGACCAGCAGCCAGCCGGGCGAAGCCGGTCCGTGCACGCGCACCTCCCCGCTCGACGAAGTCGACAGTCGGTGGTTGCCCCCGGCACACGGCGCGCACGCAAGCGCAAGGATGTACACGGGGAGCATTCGCAGGAGCACACCAGGTGAGCGAGTGCCACCGCAAATCTTTTATGAGTAAAACACCTGCTAAACTCATGCCCCATGAACCATGCGACCCCCGTCCCCGCCGCCCCGCGTGTCCGCCGTCTTCCGCTGGCGGGTGTGCTGCGGGTGGGTCGTCCCGCGGACATCTGGTTCAAGCCCGCACTGAGCGTGGTCGCCTCGGTCGCCCCGCCCAACCTGGCGCTGCTGGCCCTGGGCCGGCTCGATCTGGCGATGTACACGATGGCCGGGTCGCTGTGCGCGCTGTACGCCCACAACCGTCCCTACGCCGCCCGGGCCCGCATCCTGGCCCGGGTGGTCCTCGGCATGGTCGGTGGTCTCGCCATCTCCCTGGCCGCCGCCTCACTCACCCAAAGCGCCCTCGTCCTGGTCACGATCGGTGCGCTGCTGGCCGCCCTGCAGAAGGCGGTGTGCGACGCGACCCGGATCGGCCCGCCCGGCAATGTCGTGCCGACCTTCATCACCTCCGCGTCCCTCTTCGCCCCGCAGACCCTCGCCCAGGTCCCCGCCCACCTCGCGTCGGCGCTCGCCGCGGGCGGCTGGGCCTGGGTGGTCGGCATGGCGCCCGGGCTGCTGCGCCCGCACGGACCGGAGCGCCGGGCCACCGCGGCCGCCTTGAGGACGGCGGCCGCTCACGCCGTCACCCGCGGCACCGGCGAGGGCCAGGCCCGGACCCGTGCCGCCGCGGCCGCCGCCGTCCAGGCCGCCTGGCAGTCGCTCCTCGCCACCCGTGACAGCCGCACCCGGCGCGCACTCGAACGCCTCGTCGTCCGCGCCGAAGTGGCCCTCGCGGTCCCCGCCGACGCCGACCCCGAGCAGCTGTCCACCTGGGCCCGCGAGCTGACCGGGACCGGACCCGTCCCGGTGGTCCACGACCCGGCGGCCACCGCCGAACTCCTCGGTGTGGACGCCGAACTCGCCGCCCCGCCCCGCCCGTTGCGGCAGCGACTCGGCCCGCTCGCCCCGATCGCCGTACGCACCGCCCTGGGCTGCGCCCTCGCCGGCTACGCCGCCCTCGCCCTCGGGACCGGCCGCCCCTACTGGGCCCTGGTCACCGCCGCCTCCCTCTACCAGGCCAATCTCGCCCTCACCTGGAGCCGGGGCATCCAGCGCGTCGTCGGCAACCTCGTCGGCGTGCTGCTCTTCGCCGCCGTCGTCCCGCTCGCCCACCTGGGCCCGGCGGCCCTCGTGCTGTGCTGTCTCGCCTTCAACTTCGGCGCGGAGGCCCTGATGGGCCGCAACTACTGGCTCGGCAGCGTCTGTGTGACCCCGATGGCCCTGCTCATCACCGAGTTCACCCGGTTCCAGGAGCCGGGGGAGCTGATCACCGAGCGGGTGACGGACACCCTCGTGGGCGCCCTGGTCGGCTTCCTCGCCGCCGTCGCCGTCACCAATCGCCGCGCGGGCGACCGAGTCGAGCAGGCGCTGGCCGCCGCCGAGCGTGCCCACGAGCACACCGCCCGCCTGCTGGCCGGGCCCGCCCCCGCACCCGCCGCCCTGGAGGCCGCCCGCCGCTCACTCGCCGCCTCCCTGGCCGAGCTGCGTGCCACCGTCGACGCCGCGTCCGGCGAGTGGTGGCAGCGCGCCCTGCCCCAGGAGCGGGTCGTGCACGCCGAACAGGCCGGACACCGTACGCTCGCGGCGACGGCACGACACCAGGGACTGCACCGGAGCGCGAGAGCGGAGGGCGTACGGCCATGACGGCAGCGAACGGACGGCAGGCGGAGGCGACCAGGGGCGAGGACACCGTCTCCGCGGTCGTCCGGCAGTGGCAGGCCGTCCACCCCGACCTCGACACCGGCCCCATGGAGATCATCGGGCGTATCAACCGCTGCGCCGCCCTCCTCCAGCAGGCCGAGGACGCCCCGCTGCGCCGGGCCGGCCTCAGCCGCCCCGAGTTCGACCTGCTCGGCGCGCTGCGCCGCACCGGTCACGAGCTGACCCCCGGCGAACTCGCCCGCGAGACCTTCTCCTCGGGCGCCGCCGTCACCAAGCGACTCAAGCAGCTCACCGAGCGCGGGCTGGTCGAGCGCCGCGGCGACACCCGCGACCGGCGCGTCGCCCACCTCCGCCTCACGGACGCGGGCCGCGAGCTCGTCGACGGCATCCTCCCCGAGCAGCTGGCCTACGAGACCTCCGTGCTGGCCGTCCTGGATCCGCAGGGGCAGGGCGAACTGGCCGGGCTGCTGGGCGAGTTGCTCGGCCGGCTCGAGGGCCGCCTCGGCGCGCTGCGCGTCTGAACGGCCGCCTCCGGAACTTTCGGAGGCCGTGTGCCCGTTGACGTGATCGACACCGACTCCCTACGTTCGACCAGGCCGGTTCGGATCGCCGACTGGCGTACGACATGCCGAACGAAAGGGCGATGCCGTGACAGTCGAAACGCTCACTGTCGATCTGGGCACGGAGACCGGCCCCTTCCACGGCGGCGCGAGCGGCACGCTCTACGGCCTCTACGGCGACGGCGTGCCCAGCCGGGCCGTCGTCGAGGGCATGTACGTCCGCACGGTCACCACCAAGGCGCAGGACGGCGTCCAGCACCCCGGCGCCGACGCCCTGGAGATCCTGCCGTCCTTCGTCGCGGCGGGCGGCCAGGACGTCTACGTCTACCTGACCGACATCCACCGCGGCTTCCCCTACGAGTGGCCGGGCACCACCGGCGAGGAACGCCTCACCGCCTACCTGGCGACCATCCGCCGCCAGGTCGCGCAGGTGCAGACGCTGGGCGCGCTCAAGTCCCATGTCGTGTACGTGCCGTTCAACGAGCCCGAGGGCAACATGTTCGGCACGGGTGAGTGGAGCTACGACCAGATCTCCTGGCACACCGAGCCCGGCCCCTACTTCGCGGCCTGGCAGCAGGCGTACCACCTCATCAAGGGCCTGGACCCCGAGGCGCGCATCGCCGGCCCGAACACCTGCATCCTCTATCCGGAGGTGCGCGGCTTCCTGGAGTTCGCGCGCGAGCACGGAGTGCTCCCCGACGTGATCACCTGGCACGAGCTGTCCTCCCCGGACGAGGTCCGCAGGAACGTCGCCAAGTACCGGGAGCTGGAACGGGAGTTGGGCATCGGACCGCTGCCCGTCAACCTCAACGAGTACGCGCACAACTACCATCTGTCCGTCCCCGGGCAGATGGTCCAGTGGATCGCAGCGATCGAGGAGTCCAAGGTCGACGCCGACATGGCGTACTGGAACATCGCAGGAAACCTCAACGACTCGGCGGTCGAGGCCAACAAGGGGAACGGCCAGTGGTGGCTGTTCAACGCCTATGGGCAGCTGTCCGGCCACACCGTCCGGGTCACCGCACCGCACCCCAACCTCCAGTACACCCTGCAGGGCGTCGCCACCCTCGACCGGCTGAAACGGCAGGCCCGCGTGCTGTTCGGCGGCGCGAGCGGAGCCGCGGACCTGGTCCTCGAAGGCGTGGACGCGGACCTGTTCGGTGCCACCGTCCACGTACGCCTCCAGGAGATCGCCTGGAGCGGCCAGGTCGGCGCGAGCGCCCAGCCCTTGCGGCTGCTCGACGCCGAACTGCCCGTGACGGACGGCCGGGTGACGCTGACGCTCACCGATCTCGACGAGATGTCCGCCTACCAGCTGATCGTGGCCCCCGGCGGCCACGGCGCCGCGCTGCTGCCGCCCGCGGCGGGCCGGCGGCTGACCTACGAGGCCGAGGACGCCACATACACCGGCGGCGGCTACGTCAAGCACGGCCCGGAGGGATCCCCCTCCGACGTCGACAAGTTCGCGACCTCCGGCGGTTACCACATCGGCGGCCTGCGCACCGGCACCGACGGCGTGCTCGCCTTCGACGTCGAGGCCCCGCAGGACGGGACGTACGACCTGCGGGTCTTCGCCAATTCCCACAACCTGGCCGACCTGGTGCGCGAGCACGGCCCCACCAACGTCTTCCTGCGCGTCGACGGTGAGGACGCGCGTGAGCTGCGGCTCCCCCTCGGCTACAAGTGGGCGGTGTGGGGCCACACCGACACCGAGGTCGAACTGACCGCCGGCCCGCACCGGATCACCCTCGCCGCGCGGGACCCCGACCTCGGCACGACCAAGGGCGACGCCGTCGTCGACAAGCTGGACCTCGCCCTGCGCGACGACCAGGAGGCGTTGTACGAGGCCGAGTTCGCCGCGCTCGACGCGGGCGCACGGGTGAGCTACGCCGACCTCGGCGCCTCCGGCCCCGGCGCCGCCGTCCTCCCGCGCGGCGGCACCGTCACGTTCTGGGTGCATGCGGCCGAAGACGACGAGGCGACGGTCACCGTAGACCTGCTCGGCCCCGGCGAGGGCCTGCTCACGGTCAACGGCGAAGAACTCGGACGCGTGCAGCGAGGCCCCGTCCCGCTCTTCCTGGCCGGCGGCATCAACAAGGTCACCGTCACCGGGACCTCGGACCGCCTGGTCGTGGACCGGCTGCGCGTCGGCGCCTCCCGCCGACTGCTGCCCACATACGTGGCCGCCGCCGAGGAAGGCATCCTGACCGGTACCGCAAGGGTGACGGGACACTCGTACGCCACCGGTGGCAAGGCCGTCGACGGCGTCGGCGGCGGCTCCGGCAATGCGCTCACCCTGACGGTGAGGGCCGAGCGCGCCGGACGCCACGCGCTCACCATCCGCTACTCCAACGGCGAGCAGGCGCCCGCCACCCACTACAACCCGGACCCGGTCTGCCGCCACGCGGACATCTCCGTCAACGGCGCGGCACCGCAGCGCGTCCTGTTCCCCACCACCTTCCACTTCAACAACTTCTGGAACCTCTCCGTGCCCGTGACCCTCCATCAGGGCACCAACACGCTCACGTTCACCGCCGACGAACTCCCCGACTTCGACGGCCGCACCAAGAACGCATACGGCCAGCGCTCGGCGTACGCCCCGGTCATCGACCAGGTCACGGTGACCCCGCTTGCCGAGGCGCTCTATCGTGACGGGCACGAGGAAGGGGCGGCCTGATGCTGGAGTTCACCTTCGCCGGCCTGGTGATCGAGTGGCGCGGACCTGCGCCCTACTACTACCTGCCCGTGCCCGACGAGGAGTCCGCGGACATCCGTGAGGTCGCCGCGCAGGCCAGCTACGGCTGGGGCGTGATCCCCGTGGCCGCGCGAATCGGCGGGGTCGACTTCGAGACCTCGCTGTTCCCCAAGGACGGCGGCTACCTGCTTCCGCTGAAGGCCGCGGTCCGGGCGCCCCGGCGGATCACCGCCGGCGACGAGATCACCGTGGAGATGACCGTCCGGCTCCCGCACTGATCAGTGCTCGTCGCCCGCCCGGTACACGCCGAACACCGCGGCCTGCGGATCCCGCAGCACCGCGATCCTGGGCCCGTCCGGCACCGAGGTGGGCTCCATGAGGACGGTGCCGCCCGCCTCCGTCGCCGTGTCCGCGGAGGCGTCCACGTCGGCCACCGCGAAGTACGGCAGCCAGTGCGGCGGCACCTCGGGCGGGAACTTCTCGTCCATGCGCACCATGCCGCCGAAGTCCGCGCCGTCGATGCGCCATTGCGGGTAATGCTCGGTAGCGCTGACGCTCCAGCCGAACACCGTCGTGTAGAAGCTCTCGGCCCGCTCGGGCGCGCGGGTCAGCAACTCCACCCAGCCGAGCGAGCCGGGCGCGTTGAACAGGCCGGCACCCGGGAAGGCCCGCGCCTGCCACAACTGGAAAGCGGCGCCTGCCGGATCGAGCGCCACCGCGAATCGTCCCAGGTCGAACACATCCATCGGGCCCAGCAGAACCGTCCCGCCGGCCGCGGTCACCGCCGCGGCGGCGGCATCCGCGTCCGCCACCGCGAACGACACGTTCCACGCGACGGGCTGCGACTCCTGGTACAGCGGGGTCAGCGCGGCGACCGCGGCGTCCCCGAGGTGCGCGACCGTGTATCCGCCGGCCTCCTGACGCGGATCCGTCTCGCTGCGCCAGCCGAACAGCTCCGCGTAGAACCGCTTGGCCGCCGACAGGTCGCTGGTGCCGAGCTCGGTCCAGCAGGGCCCGCCGGTCACCGGCTTGTCGAGCTTCATGGTGTCCTTCCGAAGCCTCGGGCGAACAATGGCCCCTCCAGCACGCTAATCCCGGCCCCGCCCGGTGGCCATCCGGCCGAACCCCTCGCGCCCGGCGCCGCCCCCGACGTACCCTCGCCCCTGTACCGCACCGCATGGCGGCCTCCAGTCCACGTCCTTGCCCCGGAGGTTTCCCCATGCCCGCGCCCACGGTGCGCCCCTTCCGCCGCGACGACCGCGACCAGCTCACCGACCTGATCAACGCACATGTCGCCGCCGTCATCCCCGGTGTCTCCGTCTCGGTGAACACCGTCCTGAGCGACCTGGAGCGACAGCCCGGCGAGTTCATCACCGACCCCTGGGTCGCCGAGCGCGTCACCCTCGTCGCCGAGCAGCGCCGCCATGTCGTGGCCGCAGCCCACCTGCTGCGCTACCGCTCCGGCGCGGAGGTCGGCGACCACTACCGCGACGCCGGTGAGATCGACTGGTTCGTGTGCCGGCCACCGGCCTCCTTCTCGCCTGACGCCGAGGACGCCGCGGACCAGCTGATGGCCGCGTGCCTGGCCCAGTTCGCCCGCTGGGACGTCCGCGTCCGGTACGCCGACGGCGCCCTCCCGGCCCCCGCCGTCCACGGCCTGCCCCGCAACTGGCCGCACATCCGCGCCGTCTACGAACGCTCGGGCTTCCGGCACGTCGGAGACACCGAGGTGGTCCTGATCGCCCGGGTGGCCGACCTGCCGGCCGTCGAACCCCGTCCGGGCGTGTGGTTCGAGCGGTCGCTGGGGGAGTGCGGCACCCGTTTCACCGCTCGTGCCGACGCACGCGCCGCGGGCTTCATCGAGGTCGACACCGCCCTGTCCCGCCCGGAACGGCACGCCCGCGCGGCAGGCCTCGCCGACATCGGCAACCTGCACATCGATCCGGCCTTCCACGGCGAGGGCCTGGAGCGACAACTGCTCGCCCAGGCCGCCGACTGGCTGCGCCTGTCCGGCACCGACCGTCTCTTCGCCTACGAGCCGGACGACGACAACGAAGCCCTCGACCTCCTGCTCGCTTCGGGTTTCCGGGAGCTGACCCGTACCGACCGGCGCTGGGAACACCGCCCGCGGGGGACTCGCCGGGCCGTGGGACGACCGAACTGAAATTCCGGACACAAGGGTCGATAATTTTCTTCAGGTCTGCGGAGGGTGGACGACATTGATCCGCGTGCTTCTCGTCGAGAACACCCGCCTCGTGCGGGGAGCCTTCGCCGCCCTGCTCTCCCGCGAGGACGACATCGAGGTCGTCGCGGAGGCCGCGGGCAACGGCGAGGTGCTGGCGCGGGCACTGCTGTGCCGCCCCGACGTGGCCGTGATCGACGTCGACTCCAAGGAGGGCGAGGAACTCGCCGCGCGGGGCGAGCTGAAGCGGCGGCTGCCCGAGTGCCGAGTGCTGCTGATGATGGCCTCCCCCACACCGGCGCGGCTGCGGCGGATGCTGGATCTGCGGGCTGCCGGGGTGATCAGTACGAACGCTCCGGCGGACCGGCTGATCCACGGCATCCGCAAGCTGGTCAGGGGGCAGCGGTTCATCGACCCCGAGTTCGCGCTGGCCGCGCTGGAGGCGGGAGCGAACCCGCTGACCCCGCGGGACGTGGAGATCCTGCGGCTGACCGCTGACGGCGTCCCCACCCGGGAGGTCGCCGAGCGGCTGTCCTTGTCCGTGGCCACGGTCCGCAACCACCTGTCGGCGATCACCAGGAAGATCGGGGGACGCACCCGGATCGACGCCATCCGGATCGCGAGGGAGTCGGGCTGGATGTGACCACCGCGCCGAGCGGTGCCCGGGACGGTTGCGCCACGCCCCAGTGGCCGACCAGATCCCGGTAGAGCGCAGATCCGGTCAGCAGCTCCTCGTGGGTGCCGAGGCCGATCCGTGCGCCGTCCATCACCAGGACCCGGTCGGCCCGCAGCGCCGAGCTGATGCGGTGGGCGACGACGACCAGGGTGCCGGGGCGGCGGGCGAAGGCCTCCTCGGCGATCGCCTCGGCGGCCGCATCGAGATGACAGGTCGCCTCGTCCAGGAGGGTCAGCCGGGGCGCCGGAAGCAGGGCGCGGGCCAGGGCGAGCAGCTGACGCTCGCCGGCCGAGAGGTCCCCGGGGGCCAGGGGTGCGTCGTAGCCGCCGAGGCGCTCGACGAGCGGCGTCGCACCCACCGAGCGGACCGCCGACTCCACGTCCGCAGGGGGAGCGCCTGGCGCCAGGTAGGTGAGGTTCTCCGCCAGCGTGCCGGCGAAGACGTACGCCTCCTGCGGGATGAGCACCCGACACCGCGCCAGGTCCTCGCCGCTCCCCAGGGCGCGCACCGGCACGCCGTCGAGGCGCACCTGCCCTGCCCCGGGTTCGAGGACGCCCGCGATCAGTGCGGCGAGCGTGGACTTCCCGGCGCCGCTGGGTCCCACCACGGCGAGGTGCTCGCCCGGGCGCAGGACGAGGTCCAGGTCGCGGATCACCGGCTCCGCGGAACGGGCGTAACCGAACGTCAGTCCGTGCACCTCCAGACGGGCGCCGCCCTGCCGTACCGGTGTGTGCGCGGCGACCCCGGTTCCGGGCTCGACGGCCTCCGGCGGGGCCGGGGGCTCCACCGCGATCTCGGCCATGCGGCCGACGGTGACCACGAGCCACAGCCCGCTGCTGCCCAGTCCCCGGACGAATCCCTGCAGGGCCGGCTGGAGGGCCTGCGACACATAGCTCACCGCCCCCAGGATCGCGCCCGCCGTCACACCGTTGCGCACCAGCCAGGGCGCTCCGAGCAGGATGAGCAGCAGTGGTACCCAGCCGCTGATGCCCAGGGCGGCGGTCCGCAGCGCGGTCAGCCGGGACAGCGACACGGCGGCCCGGGCGGCGGCGTCGACCTGCGCCCCGGTCTCGGCCCTTACGCGGTCCTCGGCGCCGCAGGCCACCACGTCCCGCAGCCCCCCGGTCAGGGTGCTGGTGACCTCGGCGATGCGCTCGTCGGCCAGGATGACCTCCCGCTGGCGTGCGGCCATGGTCCGCAGCGCAGCGAGGAACAGTGCGAGGCCGATCAGGAGCGGCGGCAGGACCAGGACCAGCAGCAGGGGGTCGAGACCGGCCAGGCCCACGAGCACCGCCACGGCCGTGACGACGAAGCCCTGGACGAACAGGACGATCGCGCCGTAGGCGTCCCGGGCCCGCTCGACATGCTCGGTGAGCCGTGCCACGCCGGCGGTGTCGGCGGGCCCGCCCAGCCGCGCGGACCGGTACAGCGTGCCCGTGGTCACCAGGGTGACCAGCTCGTCCCGGAACGGTTCGATGAGCGAGGCCAGCCCCAAAGTGGCGTGCCGGGTGCCCCAGGCCCCGACGAGATGGGCGACCGCCAGCACACCCAGCCAGAGGAAGCCGGTCGCGGGCCGGTCGGCGAGGAAGCCGCGGTCGACGGCCCGGGCCACGATCCATCCCGACAGGAGGGCGGGTACGGCCTGCACCAGCGACCAGGCCACGAGCCGCCGGTACTCCCGGCGCCGGCGGCCGAGCGAGGAGCGGAGGATCCGCACGGACCGCCGCTTCACCGCGCGCCTCCGGCGCCGGCCACCGCCCCGGCGATGGAGAGCGGCTGGAACGTGGACCGGTAGTCCGGATCCGCCCACAGCGCGTGATGCGTTCCCAGCGCCCGCACCGCGCCGTCCGCGAGCCAGACCACGAGGTCCGCGCGCGCGGCCGTGGACGCCCGGTGCGTCACGACGAGCCGGGTACGGTCGGCGAGCGCGCCGGTGAGCACCTGGCTGATGTGGTGCTCGGTCACGGTGTCCAGGCTTGCCACGACGTCGTCGAGCACGAGCACCCGCCGGGCCTGGAGGAACGCGCGGGCCAGCCCGATGCGCTGCGCCTCGCCGCCGGAGACCGGGGTCTCGGCGACGCGGCTGGCGTAGCCCGCGGGCATGTGGCGGATGAACGCGTCGGCCCGGGCCGCCCGGGCCCGCGCCACCAGCTCCTCGTCGCACGGAGCCCGCGCCCCGAAGCCGATGGCGTCGGCGAAGGTCTCACCGAGCAGTACCGGGCGTTCGAAGCCGTACGCCACCGCCCGCCTGAGCTCGTCACGGCGAAGGCGGCGCAGCGGTACGCCGTCGAGCAACACCTCGCCCCGGTCCGGGTCGACGAGGCGCCCGGCCAGCGCGGCCAGCAGCGACTTACCGGCCCCGGAGCGCCCCACGACGGCGACGAGAGCGCCGCCGGGGACGACCAGACTGAGGTCCCTGAGCAGGGGACCGCCCGTCCCCAGCATGGTCACCTGCCGGAACTCCAGCCTTCCGGGGCCTTCGGGGAGGCTTTCGTGGCCATGGGCCACGGGGGGCAGCGCCAGCACTTCGGCGATCCGCCCCGCCGTCGTACGGGCCTGGGCCAGCTGGTTCACCGACGACAAGACGCTGCCGATCCCGACCGCCATGGCGGCGTACTCGCTCGCCGCGAGCACCTCTCCGGGCGAGATGCGCCCCTGCGAGAGCTCCAGACCGGCCACCGCCAGGACGGCGACCACCAGCAGCGGAACGACGAGATCTCCGCGCGCCGACACCCGGGCGACCGCCCGCCACATGCCCAGGCCGTGCCGGTGCAGCTCGGGCAGCGGCTGGAGGACACGGCGCGCCTCGCGGTCCACGGTCCGCGCGGCGGCGATCGTACGGATGCCGCCGAGGGCGTCGGAGAGCCGGGCGGCGATGGTGCCCTGGATACGGAAGTACCCCTCGTTGGCGCCCGAGACGTCCCGGAGGAAGGACCGCGCCAGCACCACCACGAGGGGCATGCCGACCAGGAAGGTGAGACACAGCCAGAAGTCGATGAGGGCCAGGGCGACGATCGCGCCGAGCGGCGGGACGAGGCCGACGAGGACCCAGGTCACGCCCGAGGCGAAGTTCCCCGTCCGGGCGGTGTTGCCGACCATGCGGCCGACCAGGTCTCCTTCGGTGAACCGGCGGGTGGCCCGGGTGCCCGCGTCCAGCACATGTCCCAGCAGCGTGTGCCGCAGCCACGCCGTCGACCGCGCCTCGGCCACCCCGGAGACCAGGTCGTCCACGGCGTCGAAGGCCACCAGAACGAAGATCAACGCACCGCTCAGAGCCATCCACTGCGCGGTGCCGCGGCTGGTGAGGACGGCGTCGAGGGTGCGGCCCATGACCGCGGGCAGGGCGAGGGTCACGCCCGTGAGCAGGAGGGAGGTGAGCACGATGGCGCCCACCCAGGCACCTCCGCGCCGGGCCGCCGCCAGCAGCAGGCGGTCCGCCTCACGCACAGGCATGGCGACCTCCCGGCGCGTTGGCGGGTGCGGGAACACGCGGGGCGTTCCCGCACCCGGTCGATCACTTGATGCTTCCGCAGACGGTCAGGCTGAGGTTGCTCGGCGCGTGACCGCAGACGAGTGCGCTGAGGCGGCTGCCTCCGCCGCCGTGACCCGCGACGACATCGGGGTCGAATCCCTGCAGTTCAAGCAGTGACATGGAGATTCACCTCCTCCCTGAGTACCTCGTGGGGGCGGGGATCTGCGTCCGTGCGGCCGCCGCGTTCGCCCGTGGGGGCGAGGAACGGCAGACGTACGGGGCTGTCGTGCAGGGCCGAACCGACGGCCAGCAGCACGCCCGCACTGCCGGTGGCCAGGTCGGTGGAGAGCCGCTGCAACTGCTCGCCGGGGAAGACGAGATGGCCCCGGTGGGTGAGCGCGTGCCAGGACAGGCTGCGCACATGCCCGGCGACCACCGGGTCCCGGCGCGCGGCCGTGCCGGGGGGATGGCGCCTGCTGAGACACAGGATCATTCCGGCGGTGCCCGCGAAGAGCCCCGGCTGGATGAAGAACCGCCCCGAGGCCGCCGTGCGGATCGCCGTGGCCGCCTCCCGGAACCGTTCGTCCTCGCGATGGGCGAGGAAGTCGTCCAGGACGAGACCGATGCCCGCGCTGCCGTCCGCCAGATACGGCATGGTCCGCCAGCCCTCGTCCACCTCCAGCGCCCCGTCCTCGCGGACGACACAGCGGTCCAGGTCCTGGCGCAGCGCCGTGCCGGCCAGGTCGAGGAACTCCGGGTCGCCGGTGGACTCGTAGAGCCGAAGGAACATCAGGGCGGGCCCCGTCGAGCCGTGCAGCAGGCCGGCGTACGGGTAGCCGGGGGTGCTCAGCCGGTCGGCGACCAGGCGTGCGGCCTCGAACGCGGCGTCGCGCAGCGCGGGTTCACCGGTCGCCGCCGAGAAGTGCTGGAGGTTCAGGCCGATGCCGGCAAGCCCGCCGTGCAGATCGGGCCCGAGCTGCTGCCACCGATCACCCAGGCACAGGTCGAGCAGCTTCATCGCCGTGCCGTGGTGGCCGAGGTGTTCGAGGACGTACGCGGTGCCGTGCAGGCCGTCGTAGAAGCCGAGGGGTGTTCCCCGTTGCGGGTTCAGGGCATGCCGTACGAGCCACTCCTCGTGCCGGGGGTGGCGGCCGGCGCCGACCGCGTCGAGGGCGTAGAGCACTCCTGCCGCGCCGTAGGCGATGCCCAGGCCCCCGCCGGGGGCGCCGAACTGCCGTATGTCGCCCGGGAAGAGCCGGTCGTCGCGGTCCGGTGTGGCGGCGGCGAGGATCGCGGCGGTCATGGAGGCGCGGGCGCGCAGCCAGCCCGGGCGGTCCGGTTCCACCCGGAGTTCCTGCGACCGTGTGCCCGTGCCGCTGTCCCCGGTGATCACCTCGACCGCCTCCGCCAGGAAGGCGCGGGGGACCGGGAAGGAGCGGGCGGCCTCCTCGGCGAGTTGCCGGGCCTTGCCGGCGTCGAGCCCGAACAGGCCGGTCAGCGGAATGAACAGGGAGATCCGCAGACAGGCGAGCGCGTACTCGTCGATGGCGGTCCCGGTCCGGTCGGGCGGGGCCGCGAAGCCCACGGCGGCCAGCCGCTGCCTGCGCTGTTCGGCCGCGTCCATCGCGCCCTCGAAGTCGATCAGCACGACCTGGCCGTCGGGCCGTACCAGGATGTTGTCGGTGTGCAGATCGCCGACGACCGTGCCGCGGTCGTGCACGGCGGCGACCGCGCGCTCGATCCGGGCCGTCATGTCCAGCGCCCACGCGGTGTGGTCGGCGAGTTCCGCCTCGTCGGAGTGGGGGTGGACCAGGGGATACCGCTCGACGAAGAGGCTGCTGAGGGTCTGCCCGTCGACGAATTCCTCGACGAGGAAGTGGTGGCCGCCCAGGACGAAGTGGTCGAGCAGGGCGGGCACGCAGTCGAGCCCGCGCAGCCGCTCCAGGGCCTCCCGCTCGTAGCGCTGCCGGGTGACCGCGTCCGCGCCGTCCATGGTGAGCCCCGCGTACGGCCGGGCCTCCTTGAGCACGACCCGCTGCCCCGTCCGCCGGTCGCGACCGTGGTACAGGCCGCCGCCGTTGGAGTAGTGCAGGGCGCCCTCGATCAGATACGGCAGGTCCGCGACGGTGGTGCCCGCCCGGGCGGCCAGATGGGGTTCGAGGACGGCGGGCAGCCGCACCCAGTCGGGAGGGCGGAACGTCGGACCGCGCACATCGGGCACCAGCCGGCCGGAGGGGTCCTCGATCGCCGTCACCGTCGACCCGTCGGGCGAGACGCACGTCCGGTAGGCGAATCCGCCGTAGCGGACGTACAGCGGGCCCTCTCCCCAGCGCAGGTCGCTCAGGATGTACGGCCCCTGCCGCCCCTCCAGAAGGGCCCCCAACTCGTCGAGGACGACCGCGAGCCGGTCCTCGTCGGCCGGGTAGATCGTCACGAACTTGCCGCTCGATCCGCGCGCCGCGTACTTGGCGTTGGCGACCAGGAGATGGTCCGTGCTCGGCAGGAACTTGAAGGCGATGCGGCGCGGGACGCAGTAGTCCCATACGACGGTGAGGATGTCCTGCGCGTCGTCGAGGCACGCCGACACATGGATCTTCCAGCCCTGCGGGGGGAGTTCGGCGCCGTCGGGGCTGAAGACCACCCACTCGCCGAACCCGGAGCGCTGCCACCCGCCGGGGGCCGGACAGCGGGTCTGGGCGAAGTCGCCGAGCTGTTCCCGGGCACGGGTGGGCGTCTCGTAGAAGTGGGGATCCAGGAGGCAGTAGGCCTCGTAACGCATGTCCACGGGGTTGCTCCTGTGCTTCGTAGAGCAATCTGGCGTTGTGGGGAACGTTCACCCGGGATCACTCACGAGCATTCCAGAGTCCGCCGCCGTGGCATACCACTGTTCGTCACGCGTGCGGCGTGAAGTTGTCTCCCCGGACCGTGAACCCCTCACTGCGGACCGGGGAAAACTGCCGGTACGGGGCCGGCTGGTTCCCGGCGCTCAGATCCCCGGCCGGTACCGGATCGGATGGTCCGCCGGCACCTCCACCAGCACGATCCGTGTCCCGTCCGGATCCGCGATCCACATCTCGACCAGCCCCCACGGCTCCTTCACCGGCTCCCGCACGATCTCGACGCCCTTGGCCCGCAGCTCCTCGTGCGCCGCGGTCACGTCCTCGACCTGCAGCCACAACCGGACGGCGGGGGAGGGCGGGGTCTCGGAGCGGCCCGAGACCTCCAGGAAGCCGCCGCCGAGGAAGTAGACGGTGCCGCGCTGCGGCCCCGTACCGAACTCGCGATAGACGGCGAGGCCCAACTGCTCGCCGTAGAACGCGCGGGAGCGCTCGGGATCGCTCGGCTGGAGAAGGGTCCGGCTGCTGAGAACGTGCACCATACACATGGAGCCTAGGCCCTGCCGTTTGGATCGGCTCGGCGTCGCGGGGCCTGGCACGCCCTCCCCCACTGCCTCAAGGGCGTGGGGGGACCTCCAGACGCGTTGTCGTCACTCTCCCCCACTCTCGAATTCGCTCGAGCGGGAGGGGCCCCCATCGCTCCGCGTCGCCCGCCGCGGCAGCGGCTGATGTCACAGCCTGCTCCGCCTTGCAGCTGCACGCTCCCCCACTCTCGGCTTCGCCCGAGCGGGGGGACCCCTCATGACCCCGCTCGGGGCGGCTGCAAGGCGCAGTCCCCTACGGCCGACCTGATCCGAACGACAGGGCCCAGTGGCAGGGTTACCCTCGTCCCTGCCCGTGCCGTGCCAGAAACCGGAGTGACGCCCATGGAGACCACCGCCGACGGACTGACCTTCCGCGACGCCACCGACGCCGACGTCGACGTGCTGGTCGCGCTGATCGAGTCGGCGTACCGCGGGGACTCCAGCCGGGCCGGGTGGACCACCGAGGCGGACATCCTGCAAGGGCAGCGCACCGACCCCGAGGGCGTGCTCGCCGTCATCAAGTCGCCCGACAGCCGGCTGCTGACGGTCGAGCGGGACGGCGCCGTCGTCGCCTGCTGCCAGCTCGAACACCGCGGGGAACACGCCTACTTCGGGATGTTCGCGGTCAGCCCGCAACTGCAGGGCGCGGGCCTCGGCAAGGTGATCATCACGGAGGCGGAGCGCGCGGCGCGCGAGAGCTGGGGCGTGCGCGAGATGCACATGACCGTGATCTCCGTGCGAGACGACCTGATCGCCTGGTACGAGCGCCGCGGCTACCGCCGTACGGGAAAGATGACCCCGTTCCCGTACGGCAACGAGCGCTTCGGCATTCCGCTCCGCGACGACCTGCAGTTCGAGCTGCTGGTCAAGGAGCTGGTCTGATCAAGGAGCTGGTCTGAGGCTCAGGCCGTGAAGCGGCCGGTGCGCTTGATCTCCGGGTAGTCGGTGGTCGCGCCGTCCAGCTGGAGCGCCCGGACGAGCCGCAGATGGTCCTGGGTGTTCACCACCCACCCGATGATCCTCAGGTCCGCCTTGCGGGCCTGTTCCACGATCTCCAGGGTGAGGCGGCGGATGTTGAGGCAGACGGTCGCGGCACCGGCTTCCACGGCGCGCTCCACGATGTCGGTGCCGTAGCGGCTGCCGATCAGCGCGGTCCGTACGCCCGGCACCAGACGCGAGATCTCGGCGATCGCCTCGTCGTGGAACGAGGACACCTCGACCCGGGCGACCAGGTCCCGTTTGAGCATGACCTCGGCAAGCGCCCGTGCCGCCGCGATGTCCTTGATCTCGGCCTGCAGAGGGGCCCGCACCGCTTCGAGGACCTCCTCGAAGACCGGGACGCGCTCGCCGCGGCCCGCGTCCAGGGCGCGCAGCTCGGCAAGGGTCTTCTCGGCGATCGGGCCGGTGCCGTCGGTCGTGCGGTCCACGTCGGTGTCGTGCATGACGACCAGGGCGCCGTCCTTGCTCAGATGCAGATCGAGTTCGATCACGTCGAGCCCGGCGTGCTGGGCGGCGACGAAGGAACGGAGGGTGTTCTCGGGCTCGGTACCCATGACTCCGCGATGACCGATGGTAAGGAAGTTCAAGGTTCAACTCGCTTCCGTCGACGGCGGCTCGGCTCCGCGCGCGGACCGGAGCGGACGGCCGCGCGGGCAGAGCCGCAGCCTAGTGGCCCGGCCCGGCGATGAACCCGCGCGTACACGGGGTATCGGCGTGCCGTCGGGCGCGGGCCTGGCCTGTACCCGTCGGGGATCACCCGGGCGTGGGCGAGTCCTTCCGGCATTGACCGGTGGCCGGTTTCGACGCTCCGTCGCCGGGTAGCCGCGCGATACCCAAATGTCTGCCGGATGGGTTTCCGGCAGGAAAAAGTTCTGTGACCAAGGAGAAGCGCAGGATAATCTCCCGAGACTCCTCTTGCTGAGAGGAAGTCCGTATGTATACGGTCTCCATACGCAAGCTTCTCCCGTGGAGGATGGGACATGACGGAAATTCTTGTGCAGGCGGCTTCGGGGGAGCAGGTTCCTCCGGTGACCAGGGTGGTTGAGCACCCGGCCTGGCCCGTGCTCAAGAATGCCGTGGAGCAGATCCGGCCATGGCAGTCCAAGGACGGATCGATCGACCTCGGGGCCGCGGGTGCGCCCGGGCGCGCGGAGGCCGAGGCGGCCGTACGGCGTGTCGTGGCGGCCGTCGAGGAACTCTCCCCGCTGCTCCCGCACGACGCCGACTACCACGAGGCGCTGGCCAAGGACCTGCTTCGGTGGGCCGAGGGCGGCTTCGAGGTGCCCGACTTCCTGGACTCGCTGCTGGCCTTCCAGCCCGCCGCGAACCGCGCGGACGGCCTGCAGCACCTGGTCGTCTTCCCGATGTACACGCAGAACGGCAACCCGGACCGCAACCTCGAAGCGGTCGTGCTGCGCATGGTCTGGCCCGACTGGCTGGCCGAGCTGGAGCGCACCCGCTACGACAACCCGCTGTTCTGCGGCATCAAGTTCGAGGACTTCACGGCCGGCTACGACACCAACTCCGCCGTCCTCTTCCCGGAGACCATCGCCGTACGCGAGGCGCCGGAACGTTTCTCCTGGGGTGGCATCTTCTGCGACCGCGAGGCCGCACGCTTCCGTCGCGTGACCGACGCCGCCGTCGACATCCTGGGCCTCGACCTGCCCGAGGACATCGCCGCGATGGTCCACGACCAGAAGCGCTGCGAGGAGGCTTTCGTGCTGTGGGACATGGTCCACGACCGCACCCACAGCCACGGCGACCTGCCCTTCGACCCGTTCATGATCAAGCAGCGCCAGCCGTTCTGGATGTACGGCCTCGAGGAGCTGCGCTGCGACCTCACCGCCTTCAAGGAGGCCGTGAAGCTGGACGCCGACGGCGTCCAGCAGGCCCGTGACGTGCAGTACGCGGTGCTGTTCGACCGCATGTTCCGCTTCCCGGTCACCGGCGAGCGCGTGCGCAACTACGACGGCCTCGGCGGCCAGCTCCTCTTCGCCTATCTGCACAAGCACGACGTGATCCGCTGGACCGACAACAAGCTGCACATCGACTGGCAGCGCGCCCCGCAGGTCACCAACCAACTGTGCGGCGAGATCGAGGACCTCTACCGGGCCGGCATCGACCGCCCGAAGCTGGTCCACTGGTTCGCCGCCTACGACCTGGTGTCGCAGTACCTCGCCCCGCACCCCGGCTCCCGCTGGGCCAAGGGCCCCGACGCCCTCGACCTGAGCCGCCCGCCGCGGAAGCTCGTCGATGACGTGCTTCCGGACGAGTTTCCCCTGAGCATGTTCTATGAGGCCCTCTCCAAGAAGCTGAAGAACGTGATCGCCTCCACCAAGGGCATCACGGCGGAGAGCCCCGAGCGGGTCGCCGCATGAGCGACCGCAGCACCAGAACCACTGCTCAGGAGGCGAAGACCATGGCGGGGAACGGAGCTCTCAGCGGTGCGGTGATCGCGGTGGCCGGCGCGGGCGGACCCGCCGGGCGCGCGGCACTGGTCCGGCTCGCGGAGGCGGGCGCGACCGTCGTCGCCGCGGACAACGATCCCGAGCGGCTCGCGGAGGCCGTGGACGCGGCCCGTTACGCCTCCGGCGGCGCCACCGTGACCGGCGAGCCCGTCGACCTGCTGGACCTGGAGTCCACGCGGGAGTGGGCCACCCACATCGAGAAGGAGTTCGGCCGCGTCGACGGCCTGGTCCACCTCGTCGGCGGCTGGCGCGGCAGCGAGACCTTCATCAAGACCAGCCTCGACGACTGGGACTTTCTGGAGCTGCTGCTCATCCGCACCGTGCAGCACACCTCCCTGGCCTTCTCCGAGGCGCTGCAGCGCAGCGAGCGCGGCCGCTACGTCCTGATCAGCGCCGCGGGCGCGACGAAGCCCACCGCGGGCAACGCCGCGTACGCCGCCGCCAAGGCCGCCGCCGAGGCGTGGACCCTGGCCATGGCCGACTTCTTCCGCAAGGCGGGAGGCGCCGAGGGCCCGACGTCGGCGGCTACGATCCTGGTGGTGAAGGCGTTGGTGCACGACGCGATGCGTGCCGAGCGACCCAATGCGAAGTTCGCGGGCTTCACGGACGTCAAGGAGCTGGCCGAGGCCATCACCGACGTCTGGAGCAAGCCCGCCGCCGAAGTGAACGGAAAGCGTCTGTGGCTGACCGAGAAGCCGTGAACCCCCCGAGGACCGACGCGCGTCGCCATCACGACCCGCAGGTCCGCGGCTTCGCCAGCGACAACTACGCCGGGGCCCACCCGGAGGTGCTCGCCGCCCTGGCCCTGGCCAACGGCGGGCATCAGGTCGCGTACGGCGAGGACGACTACACCGACAACCTCCAGGGCATCATCCGCAGCCACTTCGGGGCCACGGCCGAGGCCTTCCCGGTCTTCAACGGCACCGGCGCGAACGTCGTCGCGCTCCAGGCGGTCACCGACCGCTGGGGTGCGGTGATCTGCGCCGAGAGCGCGCACATCAACGTCGACGAGGGCGGCGCGCCGGAGCGCATGGGCGGCCTCAAGCTGCTGACGGTGCCGACGCCGGACGGCAAGCTCACCCCCGAACTGATCGACCGTCAGGCGTACGGCTGGGACGACGAGCACCGCGCGATGCCGCAGGTCGTCTCGATCACCCAGAGCACGGAGCTCGGCACGCTCTACACGCCGGACGAGATCCGCGCGATCTGCGAGCACGCCCACGCGCACGGCATGAAGGTGCACCTGGACGGCTCCCGGATAGCCAACGCGGCCGCGTCCCTGGACGTTCCGATGCGGACGTTCACCAACGCGGTCGGCGTCGACATCCTCTCGCTCGGCGGGACGAAGAACGGCGCGTTGTTCGGCGAGGCGGTCGTCGTCATCAACCAGGACGCCGTCCGCCACATGAAGCACCTGCGCAAACTGTCCATGCAACTCGCCTCCAAGATGCGCTTCGTCTCGGTGCAGTTGGAGGCCCTGCTCGCCAAGGACCTGTGGCTGCGCAACGCCCGCCACTCCAACGAGATGGCCCAGCGCCTGGCCGAGGGCGTGCGCGCCGTGCACGGCGTGGAGATCCTCTACCCGGTCCAGGCCAACGGGGTGTTCGCCAAGCTCCCGCACGATGTGAGCGAACGGCTGCAGAAGCGGTTCCGCTTCTACTTCTGGGACGAGGCAGCGGGCGTGGTGCGCTGGATGTGCGCCTTCGACACCACCGAGGAGGACGTGGACACGTTCCTCGCGGCGCTCAAGGAGGAGATGGCGCGTTAGGTCTGCGTCGAGCCACCGCGGCGGCGGTGTCGTCCCGGGAATTCCGGCGGTATGCCATGAGGCATGGACAGGACCATCCGCAACCCGTGGACGAACGGGCTGAGCTGCGCCGGCGTCCTGATGCTCGGCGCAGTGGTCCTCGGCCTCGTCACCGAGGCCCCGGAGCCGATGCAGCCCTTTCTTTTCCCCGCGCCGGCGGTGGCTGCGACTTGGCTGGCCTGGCGCGCCCTCTCCAGTCGGCTGCGGGTGTCCCCGGACGGCATCCGCAGCCGTGGTCTGTGGCGGACCCGGTTCGTGGCGTGGGACGACATGGTGGTGGTCGAGAGCGGGATCGACTGGTCGACGAACGGCGCCCTGTGGGAGTGCCCCGTGGCGATCCTCTTCGACGGCAGTGTCGTGAGCCTCACGGGCGTGTACGGGCTGCGCAGTGAGGGCGAGTCACGAGTCGATCGGATCGCGAAGGACCTGAACAGGATGTGCGACGAGAGCTGAGTGATGCATGAGTATGCAGGACTCTGCAAATTGATTGACTGTCGATGATCGCATTCCTATGCTCTGCAGGCATGGAGCTGATCCAGAACACCCCTGACCTTTCCGCCTACTTGGCTGCTGACGACGTCGTCGACCATGACCATCCAGTGGTACGGGAGACGGCCGTCCGGCTCGCCCGGGACGTTTCCGACTCGTATGCCTATGCGCAGGCCGCCTTCGAGTTCGTGCGCGACACCATCCCGCACTCCCAGGACTCGGGCGACCTGCGCGTCACCTGGCGGGCCTCCGACGTACTGCGGCAGGGCACCGGCATCTGCCACGCCAAGGCCCACGCCCTCGCCGCCCTGCTGCGGGCCGAGGACATCCCCACGGCACTCTGCTACCAGAGGCTGGCGCACGACGACGGTGACGGCCATGCCGTGCACGGCCTGGTCGCCGTCCGCTTCAACGGCGCCTGGCACCGGCAGGACCCCCGCGGCAACAAACCGGGCGTCGACGCCCAGTTCTCCCTCGAAGGTGAGCGACTGGCCTGGAGCCCCGATCCGCAGTCCGATGAGGTGGACTATCCACAGCTGTACGCCGAACCGCATCCGGCGGTCATCGGCGCCCTCAAGGCCGCCCCCGACCGGCCCGGTCTCTGGAAGACGCTCCCCACCGCGCTCTGAGGCAGACCGTGACGCCGGCGCACGGCCGGGTCAACGGGCCCGGCACCGGGGAGAGTTCCGCCCGCCTGGACGGTCGCGCCCCGCACGAGGACCCGCACATGGTTGCCCGCTCGAGATCTGCACGGTGTTCGGCTCCGAGCCCTCGTGCATCGCAACTCGGGCGAGGCGTCGGCGAAACGGGCCCTGTCGGACGCTGGACTGCCTGGACTTGGTGACGCCGACCGGCGGCGAGGGGGGGCGTCGAACACTCCGCCGCGGGCGAGGTCGTCCGGCCCTGCTGGAAAGGCCCGGCCCTCCGGGGCCCGGATCACCGTCCACGCCCCGGAGCGACGATTCAGCGGGCCTCGGCCGCCTTCACCTCTTCGGGGGTCGGCGCCGTGCCGCCGAGGTGGGCGGGCATCCACCAGGTGTCGTCCGGACCCTTGGGCCGTACGGGATAGGCGCGCTGGGCCGCCTCCAGCAGCTCCTGGACGCGCTCGCGCAGCCGCCGGGTGATGGCGCCCGCGTACTGGTCCTGGGGGGCCTCCACCGGCTCGCCCACCCGGATGGTGATCGGCGTGTGGCTGCGCTTGAAGTTGCGCGGGTGCCCCTTGGTCCACAGCCGCTGGGTGCCCCACAGCGCCATCGGGATGAGCGGCACGCCCGCCTCCTGGGCCATGCGGGCGGCACCCGACTTGAAGCTCTTCAGGGTGAAGGACTGCGAGATGGTCGCCTCCGGGAAGACGCCGACGATCTCGCCGGAGCGCAGCGACTGCAAGGCGTGCTGGTACGCCGTCTCGCCCTGCTTGCGGTCCACCGGGATGTGCCTCATACCGCGCATCAGCGGACCGGAGATCCGGTGCCGGAACACCGACTCCTTCGCCATGAAGCGCACCAGACGCTTCTGCGGCAGGGCGGCGAGACCGTCGAAGATGAAGTCCAGGTAGCTGATGTGATTGCTCACCAGCACGGCGCCGCCCGAGCGCGGAATGTTCTCCGATCCCTTGAGGTCGATCTTGAGGTCCCAGACCTTGAACAACGTTTGGGCGAGACCGACGACGGGACGGTAGACAAGCTCAGCCATGGACGGGGTGGACCCTTCTCTCTGCCTGGACGGGTGCTCCCGGCGGGAAGTTACGCAGCCGTAGGTTTACGGCATTGCGCAGATCGTGCCCCAAGAACGAACGGGGGGCCAGTCCTGGCGCCGCAGAACGGCGAGATCCTCGTCACGTCCCACAACTGATCCACCTCGGTTTTTTAAGCCGCCTTTACTCCGTACGGACCGTCACCCGCCGTACGAGCAGGTACATCTCGCAGCCCAGGCAGTACCCGAACGCGGCATTGAGGAACGCGGCGGCGAGCGCGGCGGCGGTCGCCGCGAGCCCCAGCCAGGTCGGGCCGAGTCCGAAACCGACCAGTCCCACACCGGCGAAGACCAGCCCCACCGCCTGCGCGAACCGCGGCGGCTCCGGCGACTCGAACTCGGTCGGCGGCCCGAGGCGGGGGCGCACCACCTTGCGGAACAGCCAGCCGTACGGCGAACGGCCCACCCCGCCCGCCGCGCCCAGCGCGAACGCCAGCGTCTGCCAGGCCAGCAGCCAGGCGCTCCCGGTGATCAGCACCACCGCCAGGACGGCGGTCGTCACGGCCGCCCCGAAGCGGGGGCCCCTCACATCAATGTCCATGAAGCAAGCATTCCGTATGGGAAAAGATCCGGGGAGCCGGGAATCTTTGCAGTCTCGTGAATGCTTGTGCAGGTGATGACCGGACTTGTGGTGTGCGCAGTGGTGCTCCTGGTGGCGAGCGCCTACGGAGTGATTCATCGGCAGCGGAACGGGAGGGTACGCGTGCGTGGGCGCGACGGCGGGAAGCGGCTCGGGGCGGCCGAGTTGGGTGGGGAACTCGGTGAGCGCGCCACGCTCGTGCAGTTCTCCAGTGCCTTCTGCGCGCCCTGCCGGGCCACCCGACGCGTCCTCGGTGAGGTCGCCGACATGGTCCCGGGTGTGACCCACGTCGAGATCGACGCCGAGGACCACCTGGACCTGGTGCGCGAACTCGACATCCTCAAGACGCCGACCGTGCTGGTCCTTGACGCCGCCGGCAGGGTCGTACGGCGTGCCACCGGCCAGCCGCGCAAGGCCGACGTCATCGCCGCACTGGGGGAGGCGGTTTGACGGCCGCGCTGCGGACGGTGAGGCATCTCCCATATGTCGGAACGTACTTGACTGCGCACACCACCTATCGTCAGCCTGACCGTATGCCTACGGAACTCCTTCTCTACGGGCGGGTGCACGTCGACCTCGCCCGCACTGCGAGCGCGCGCTGTCCGAGCTGTTGAGCAGCCACGACGCCCGCCCCTCCGCGTAGAAGGACAACTCCATGACGGCCACGCCCGACCTCGGCACCCGTACCCCTCAGTTCGCCTCCCCCGACCTGCTGCGCTCCGTCTTCCGGCGGCACGCGGCGGGAGTCGCCGTGATCACCGCGCGAGGTGATTCCGGCCCGGTCGGCTTCACCGCCACCTCGCTCACCTCCGTCTCCGCCGAGCCGCCGCTGCTGTCCTTCGGCATCAGCACCGGCGCCTCCAGCTGGCCGGCGATATCGGCGACCGACCACATCGGCGTCCACATACTCGGCGAGCATCAGCAGGACCTGGCGGCCATCTTCGCCAAGAGCGGCGCCGACCGCTTCGGCGCGCCCACCGCCTGGCGTACGGGACCCGAAGGCGTTCCCGTCCTCGACGACGTCCTCGCCTGGCTGGTGTGCCGGGTCGTGGGCCGCGTCCCCGCAGGGGATCACCGCATCGTGCTGGCCGAGGTCGTGCTCGGTGATCCCACGGGCCCCGGCCGCCCGCTCCTCTACCACCAGGGTCGTTTCAACGGCCTGCGCGACTGACCGCCGGGCGGCTCCGCCTGCGAAGCGGTCGAGTTCCGATTACGCTGCGTTGCAAAGGTCACAGTTCAAAGCGCTTGCTTAGCGGGAACGAACTGGGTGTACTGACGAGTAATGTTTCGCTCGGAGCGCGGGTCGCCCCGATCGGGATCGGCCGCTTGAGGCGCCTATGCTGCCTGAAAGTAGGCAGCACCGAAATGACGATTGCAGTAGGAGAGCCGGCGTGAGCTTGAGGATCGTTGTCACTGTGAAGTACGTGCCCGACGCCACTGGCGACCGGCACTTCGCCGATGACCTGACCGTCGACCGGGACGACGTGGACGGTCTGCTCTCCGAGCTGGACGAGTACGCGGTCGAGCAGGCGCTGCAGATCTCCGAGAACTCCGACGACGACGTGGAGATCACCGTTCTGACGGTGGGCCCCGAGGACGCCAAGGACGCGCTGCGCAAGGCCCTGTCCATGGGCGCCGACAAGGCCATCCACGTCGAGGACGACGACCTGCACGGCACGGACGCGATCGGCACCTCGCTGGTGCTGGCCAAGGCGATCGAGAAGGCCGGCTACGACCTGGTGGTCTCGGGCATGGCCTCCACCGACGGCACCATGGGCGTCGTACCCGCGCTGCTCGCGGAGCGCCTGGGCGTCCCGCAGGTCACCCTGCTGTCCGAGGTCTCCGTCGAGGACGGCACGGTCAAGGGCCGCCGTGACGGCGATGCCGCCTCCGAGCAGCTCGAGGCTTCGCTTCCGGCCGTCGTGTCGGTGACCGACCAGTCGGGTGAGGCGCGCTACCCCTCCTTCAAGGGGATCATGGCGGCGAAGAAGAAGCCGGTGGAGTCGTGGGACCTGTCCGACCTGGAGCTCGACGCGGAGGAGGTCGGTCTGGCGGGTGCCTGGACGAAGGTCGAGTCGGCGGCCGAGCGTCCGGCTCGCACCGCGGGCACGATCGTCAAGGACGAGGGCGAGGGCGGCAAGCAGCTCGCCGAGTTCCTCGCGAGCCAGAAGTTCATCTAAGGGACCTGTAGTCCCTCCGAGGCTCAACGCCCTTACCGCCCCTCAGACTTCGTACATCGCAGGAGAGCAATCCCATGGCTGAAGTTCTCGTCTACGTCGACCACGTGGACGGTGCCGTCCGCAAGCCCACCCTGGAGCTGCTGACCCTGGCCCGCCGCGTCGGCGAGCCGGTCGCCGTCGCGCTGGGCAACGGCGCGGGTGACACCGCCGCCGCGCTCGCCGAGCACGGCGCCGTCAAGGTGCTGACCCACGAGGCGTCCGAGTACGCCGACTACCTGGTCGTCCCCAAGGTGGACGCCCTGCAGGCGGCCGTCGAGGCCGTCTCCCCGGCCGCGGTGCTGGTGCCGTCCTCCGCGGAGGGCAAGGAGATCGCCGCGCGTCTGGCGCTGCGCATCGGCTCCGGCATCATCACCGACGCCGTCGACCTGGAGGCCGGTGACGAGGGCCCGGTGGCCACCCAGTCGGTGTTCGCCGCCTCCTTCACCACCAAGTCCCGTGTCTCCAAGGGCACCCCGGTCATCACGGTCAAGCCGAACTCGGCCGCCGTGGAGGCCGCCCCGGCCGCAGGTGCCGTCGAGGCCCTGTCCGTGTCCTTCTCCGAGCAGGCGACCGGTACCAAGGTCACCGGCCGCACCCCGCGCGAGTCGACCGGGCGCCCGGAGCTGACCGAGGCCGCGATCGTGGTCTCCGGCGGCCGCGGCGTCAACGGCGCCGAGAACTTCCCGCTCATCGAGGCCCTCGCCGACTCCCTCGGTGCGGCCGTCGGCGCCTCCCGTGCCGCGGTGGACGCGGGCTGGTACCCGCACACCAACCAGGTGGGCCAGACCGGCAAGTCCGTCTCCCCGCAGCTGTACATCGCCAACGGCATCTCCGGCGCCATCCAGCACCGGGCCGGCATGCAGACCTCGAAGACGATCGTGGCGGTCAACAAGGACCCGGAGGCCCCGATCTTCGACCTGGTCGACTACGGCGTGGTCGGAGACCTCTTCGACGTCGTCCCCCAGCTCACCGAGGAGATCAACGCCCGCAAGGGCTGATCACCCGCAGGCCGGTCGAGGCCCCCGCGACTGCACGAACAGTCGCGGGGGCCTCGGCTCATTCCAGACTGAGCGAGGCCCGCACGGGCAGATGGTCGCTCGGGAACTGACCGTCGGCGGAGAAGGTGTCGATGGTTGCCCGGTGCGTCGTCACCCATGGCGTGGTGAGGATCCAGTCGATGCGGTCGCCGTTCGGGATCAGCCCCTTGTAGCCGTGGAAGGTCCCGTACGGGGCGCCGCGGTGCGCCGCCGCGTCCCAGGTGTCGAGAAGCCCCGAGCCCACCAGCGTGTCGTAGACCGGGTTCCGGTGCGCGGCGGCGTTGAAGTCGCCGGTCACCACGGCCGGCAGCGAACGGTCGAGCTGGGCGATCCGCTGGGTCAGCAGTGAGGCGCTGCGCTCGCGCGCGTACTGGCCGGCGTGGTCGAAGTGCGTGTTGAGGACGTAGAACTCCCGCCCGCCGTCGGAGAGATCGCGGAAGCGGACCCAGGTGACGATGCGCGGGAAGGCGGCGCCCCAGGTGTTCGAGCGGATGACCTCCGGGGTGTCGGAGAGCCAGAAGGTGTAGTGCTCGACGGGGGCCAGACGCCGGTTGTCGTAGAAGATCGCCGCGGACTCGTCGCGGCTGCCGCCCTCGCGGCCGGTGCCGATCCAGTCGTAGGACGGCCCGAGGTCGGAGTCGATGTCGCGCAGTTGCTGGTAGAGGCCCTCCTGTGTGCCGATGACGTGGGGGTGCGCGCGACGCAGCAGCTCGCCCATCACCGGTCTGCGGTCGCTCCAGCTGTTCGGTTCCTTGGTGCTCGCGAAACGCAGGTTGAAGGTCATGACCTCGAGGCGGGGCGACCGGCGCGCCGGCGTCGAGGGGGACGGCGCGGTCGAGGCGGACGAGGCGGCGATCGCGGCGCCGGCGAGCGGCACGGTGACCGCCGCGGCCAAGGCCGCCTTGATGCCCAGACGGCGGGTGACTCGGCGGTGGTTCGACACTCGGGCTCCTTCGGGGGCGGCAGCCGGACGAGTCGTGCGAGGGCGAGTCGTGCACAGGGAAGTGTCATACCCGGGTGTGAGATGGGCGTGAACATGCCGAGATCACGGGGTTGCTCCCCGTGGACATGGTGTTGACCACCGGAAGGTGCCCAGATAACTTCATTCTACGGATTATTGATTCCGTACAGTGGAAAACAGGAGGGTATGGGATGGGTCAGGGCCAGCAGGAGAAGGTGGCGACGAGCCTCGCAGGCGCGATCAGCGAGGAGATCAGCGCCTCCCTCGCCCCGGTCGACGCCGAACTGGAGCGCCGCTACCCCGGGGACCCCGGCACCCGCCAGCCCGTCCACACCGTCTACGTCCCCGGTGACGTCTTCGCCGCCGACACCATCCGCTCCTGGGGCGACCAGGCCCTGGCGGCCCTCGACGAACACGCCCCCGACGCCGCCTCGTTCGCGGCCGTCCTCGGCCTGTCCGACGAACTCGCCGAGCCCGTGTACGCGCGCGTGCGCGCCAAGCTGGAGCGGGAGCCCGTCGAGGACCTGCGCGTCGACTTCGAGGACGGCTACGGCCCCCGCCCGGACGCCGAGGAGGACGAGGCGGCGGCCCGCGCGGCCCGCCTGATCGCACAGGCGTATGCGAAGGGGACGGCGGCCCCGTACATGGGCATCCGCATGAAGTGCATGGAGGCGCCGGTACGCGACCGGGGCATCCGCACCCTCGACATCTTCCTCAGCGGTCTCATGGAGGCCGGCGGGCTGCCCGACGGGTTGGTGCTGACGCTGCCCAAGGTGACCTATGCCGAGCAGGTCACCGCCATGGCGCGGCTCCTGGAGGCCTTCGAGAAGGCTCGCGGGCTCGAGCCCGGCCGGATCGGCTTCGAGATCCAGATCGAGACCAGCCAGTCGATCCTCGCCACCGACGGCACCGCCACCGTCGCGCGCATGATCCAGGCCGCCGAGGGCCGCGCCACCGGACTGCACTACGGCACCTTCGACTACAGCGCCTGCCTCGGCGTCTCCGCCGCCTACCAGGCCAGCGACCACCCGGCCGCCGACCACGCCAAGGCGATCATGCAGGTCGCGGCCGCCGGGACGGGCGTACGGGTGTCGGACGGCTCGACCAATGTGCTGCCGGTCGGCCCGACGGAGAAGGTCCACGACGCCTGGCGCCTGCACTACGGCCTCACCCGCCGAGCCCTGGCCCGCGCCTACTACCAGGGCTGGGACATGCACCCCGGCCACATCCCCACCCGTTACGCGGCCGTCTTCGCCTTCTACCGCGAGGGCTTCGAGCAGGCCGCCGCCCGTCTCGCCCGCTACGCCAACCGGGCCGGCGGTGACGTCATGGACGAGCCCGCCACCGCCAAGGCCCTCAGCGGCTATCTGCTGCGCGGACTGGACTGCGGCGCGCTGGACATCGCCGAGGTCGCCCGGGCGACCGGACTGACCCGGGCCGATCTGGAGGGCTTCGCGGCACCCCGGCGCGGCGACCTGACCGCGTCGGCCAAGTAGCAGACCCGTCACAGCCGTCACCACCGGCCGACGTTGTCACCCCGGCACCGTAGTCTGTACGGCACGCATTGACATGTCACAGGAACGGGGCGGGCGGTGTCTTCGGGGGAGTCCTCAGGCGGGAACAACCGGGCTGACGGGACGGGGCGGCTGCTGGCGGGGCGCTATCGCGTCGTGTCCCAACTCGGCCGCGGCGGCATGGGCATCGTCTGGAGAGCCGTCGACGAGGTGCTGGGACGTGAGGTCGCCGTCAAGGAACTGCGCACCTACACCGACGCCGCCGGGCCCGAACTCGCCGATCTGCGGCTGCGGATGCAGCGCGAGGCGCGCGCGGCGGCCCGGGTGCGCCACCCCGCGGTCGTCGCCGTGCACGACGTGACCGAGGTCGACGGCCGTCCGCTCATCGTCATGGAGCTGGTCGACGGGCCGTCCCTGGAGCAGGTGTTGCGCGAGCGCGGCCCCCTCGACCCGGTCGAGGCCGCCGGTATCGGCGCCAGGGTGATGGACGCGCTGGCGGCAGCCCACCGGGCCGGCGTCCTGCACCGTGACGTGAAACCCGGAAACATCCTGCTCGAAGGGTCCGGCCGGGTCGTCCTGACGGACTTCGGCATCGCGGCTATGGAGGACCCCGGCGACGGCGCGGCCACCCATCTGACCCGCAGCGGTGCGCTCGTCGGCTCCCTGGACTACCTGGCGCCCGAGCGCGCCCAGGGCGCCGAGGCGAGCCCGGCCTCCGACGTCTGGGCCCTGGGAGCCACGCTGTACGCGGCCGTCGAGGGCTCCTCGCCCTTCCGCCGCACCTCGACGTACTCCACGCTCACCGCCATCGTCACCGAGCCCCTGCCGGAGCCGGAGCGTGCCGGCCCGCTCGCCCACGTGCTCCGGCAGCTGCTGGACAAGCGGCCCGAGACCCGCCCGGACGCCGAGCAGGGGCGCGCCCTGCTGCAGGCGGTGGCGGACGCGGGCGGCACGGACACACCGACGACGACCCTGCGCGATCACCCGGCGCCGAGGGCGCGGACGGAGCCGGACGTCCCCTCGCTGCCCCCAGGGTTCCTCATTCCGGAAGCGGCGCAGGGTTCCGCTCCCACCGAGCAACGCGGGCCGGTGCCGCCCGGCTCCGACCCGGCCGCACGGCACGACCAGGCGGCGCCCGGCTCCACCCCCGCGCCGTTTGCCGCACACGCGACGCCGGGCTTCGGCCCGCCCGCGCCGCAGAACCCGGCACCGGAGCCGGCGACGGCCCCCACCGGGCCCATGTCGCCTTCGACCTCCCCGCGCCGCAAGGGCCGCGCCCTGCTCGCCGCCGCGGCCGTCACCGTCGTCCTCGCGGCGGCCGGCGGCACCGTCGCCCTGCTGAACGCCCGGAACACGGAAGCGAACACGCGCCCCTCCGCGTCCCGTTCGGATGCCCAGGCGTCCGCCTCCGACCGCACCGACGCCGACCACTCGGACGGCCCCGAGCCGACGGAACAGGGCGACAAGAAGACCCCGGCACCGACGAAGACCGCGGGCCGGAAGGACGGGGCCACACCGACGAGCCGGGCCTCCTCCTCGCCCACGGCGAAGTCCCCGGGCGGCGGCACCACCGGAGGCGGTACCACGGGCGGCACGACCTCAGGCGGCACCACCGGCGGCGGCACGACAGGCGGAGGGGGCGCGACCACCCCGGCACCGGCCTGCACCTCCATAGGCGGCGGCAAGTACAACTGCACGGTCTGGCGCACCGCCAAGTCCTACACCGCTTCCGGCACCGAGGTCGGCGTCCTCGGCGCGGGCACCAACTACTTCTACTGCCAGCAGAACCTGGGCCGGCGCGAGACCTACGGCCAGTGGACCAACGTCTGGTGGGCGAAGACGGACGACGACAGGGGCAACACGAACGTCTACGTCAGCGACGTCTACGTCAAGGGCGGCGACAACGACCAGCCGATCCCCGGACTCCCGGTCTGCTGACGCCCGTCACTGTCACCCGTCCGCCACGTACCGTTCCAGCCCGGACTCCGTCACCAGCTTCTCCTCGGCGAACACCCGGGTGCCCTGCTCGCACAGCCCGGCATCGGCACGCGCCCGGGTGCAGAACTCCTCGGGTGTGACACCGAACAGCTCCCTCAACCGGGCCGAACCGACGAGGAGTTCGCTGAGCAGCGCCCGCTGAGCGACCGGCCTGCGCGGCGTCCCCGAGCCGTTGCGCAGGACCCCGCGGCGGTTGACGTAGATGTACGCACCGGGCAGCCGCGTCCCGTCCTCCAGCTCGATCCGAACCCGCGGCTCCTGCAGCCGGGCGCGCCGGAAGTTGCCGTACCGCAGCGGCACGCCCTCGCTCGCGTCGATCATCGCGAGTTGCGCGGCATCCAGCCAGGTGACGAACAACTCGCGCAGGGTGCCAGGCGAATCGACCGGTGAGGCGGACACATAGCCCAGGCGGCTGACGTGTGCGGAGACGCCCACGTCGATGCCGGTGACCCGGGCGCGCACCATCGGGACGGGCGAGGTGATCCCGGACTCGTCCATTTTGTGGCGCAGTTGGCCCGGGCAGGCGTTGGAGCCGACCGCCAGCACGGGGACGCGGTCCTCGTGCACCAGGCGGTCGAGGGGCAGGAACCGGTCGCCGTCGAGGAGCCCGGACCGCGTGGGCCAGGCTCCCGGGTAGAGCAGGGGTTGGTCACGCGGGGCCACTGCGAGGCCCAGCACTTCGAGGCGGTGGTCTGCTTCGCCGTCCATGGCGGCTCAGTCCGCCGGCGGCAGTTCGCCCGAACCGCGGGTGATCAGTCTGGTCGGCAGCTCGATGCGCTCCGGCGTGAGCAGCGTGCCGTCCAGCTGACGGAAGAGGCGGTCGGCGGCGGTGCGTCCGAGGGCCGCCGCGTCCTGGGCGACCACGGTGACGCCCGGCTGCAGCAGATCGGCGAGCTCGAAGTCGTCGAAGCCGACCAGGGCGACCCGGCGGGGCTGCTCGGCGAGGACCCGGACCACGGTGACCGTCACGCGGTTGTTGCCCGCGAAGACCGCGCTGACCGGGGCGGGCCCGGAGAGCATCTCCTCGGCGGCCCGGCGCACCCGCTGCGGGTCCGTGACACCCAGGGACATCCAGGAGTCCTCGACCGGGATGCCCGCGTCCTCCATGGCGGCCCGGTAGCCCCGCAGGCGCTCGGCGGCCGTGTGGATACGGGGCATGTCGCCGATGAAGCCGATCCGGCGGTGTCCGTGGGCGATGAGGTGGGCGACGCCGTCGCGGGCGCCGCCGTAGTTGTCGGACAGGACGACATCGGCGTCGATCTTCCCGGCGGGCCGGTCGACGAACACCGTGGCGACACCCGCCCTGATCTCGGGCTCCAGATAGCGGTGGTCGTCACCGGCCGGAATGATCACCAGTCCGTCCACCCGCCGCGCGCACAGGGCCAGCGCCAGCTCCTGCTCGCGATCGGGGTCCTCGGCGCTGGAGCCGTTGATCAGCAGGGCGCCGTGCGCGCGGGCCACCTCCTCGACCGCGCGGCTGAGGGGGCCGTAGAACGGGTCGGCGAGATCCTCCAGGACCAGGCCGATGCTGGCGGTGCGGCCCTTGCGCAGCACGCGCGCGCTGTCGTTGCGGCGGAAGCCGAGCGCGTCGATGGCCTCCTGGACGCGGCGCTCGGTCTCGGGGGTGACGCCGGGCTCGCCGTTGACCACGCGGGAGACGGTCTTCAGCCCGACTCCGGCGCGCGCCGCCACGTCCTTCATGGTGGGACGGTTGCCGTAGCGCGTAGCGGAGAGGGGGGCTGTTCGGCGAGCGGTCTCGGGCACGATGCGCTGTCCTGTCCTGTCTCGTCCGCGGGTCTCGTCCACGGGGGTGCGTCAGACCATGAGTTTGTATGAGGATGTGGCGTCGAGCATAGAGCCTGGACAACGTTGTCATATGCGCGAGAGACTGTCCATCGCAATCTCCGGCCTGCGCCCCCACCGTCAGACCGGCCCGCCCGTCTCCGTAGTTGAAGGGGGAACTTCCCCCTGACCGCCGGGGATCCGATGGTTTTCGGGGAGATCCGACACTGATGCACACCGACCTCGTGGCAGCGCTCGACATCGGCGGTACGAAGATCGCCGGGGCGCTGGTGGACGGCCACGGCCAGATCGTGGTGCGCGCTCAGCGTGCGACGCCCGCGCAGCAGGACGGCGAGACCGTGATGGGTGCCGTGCGGGAGGTCCTCGGCGAGCTGACCGCCGCACCGCTGTGGGGCCGCGCCACGGCGCTCGGGATCGGCAGCGCCGGCCCGGTGGACGCCTCCGCGGGCACGGTGAGCCCGGTGAACGTGCCGGGCTGGCGCGACTTCCCGCTCGTGCGGCGGGTCCAGGAGGCGGCGGGGGGTCTGCCGGTCGAGCTGATCGGCGACGGCGTGGCGATCACTGCGGCCGAGCACTGGCAGGGCGCCGCCCGCGGCCACGACAACGCGCTGTGCATGGTGGTCTCCACGGGTGTCGGGGGCGGCCTGGTCCTGAACGGTCAGCTGCACCCCGGCCCCACCGGCAACGCGGGCCACATCGGCCACATCAGCGTCGATCTCGACGGCGACCCCTGCCCCTGCGGCTCGCGCGGCTGCGTCGAACGCATCGCGAGCGGCCCCAACATCGCCCGCCGCGCCCTGGAGAACGGCTGGCGGCCCGGCCCCGACGGGGACACCTCCGCGGCCGCGGTGGCCGCCGCCGCCCGTGCCGGGGACCCGGTCGCTGTCGCTTCCTTCGAGCGCGCCGCCCAGGCGCTGGCCGCGGGCATCGCGGCCACCGCCACGCTCGTCGAGATCGACATCGCGGTGATCGGCGGCGGAGTGGGCAAGGCGGGCGACGTGCTGTTCACCCCGCTGCGCAAGGCCCTCGGCGACTACGCGACCCTGTCCTTCGTGCAGCGCCTGAAGATCACGCCGGCCCAGATGGGCAC
Organism: Streptomyces sp. NPDC049541; assembly: GCF_044465725.1. Lineage (NCBI taxonomy): Bacteria > Bacillati > Actinomycetota > Actinomycetes > Kitasatosporales > Streptomycetaceae > Streptomyces > Streptomyces sp. NPDC049541. The sequence continues at coordinate 568,997 of NZ_JBITLY010000002.1, forward strand.
GGACGCCGGACTGGTCGGGGCGGCCGCGGCCGCGCTCGCCAAGCAGGCGGACGCAGCCGCGGTCTGAAGGACCCGAAAGGGCTGCCGGGACTCAGCAGGCCAACTGCGCGTTCGCCCAGTCCGCATGGTCCGAGTCGATCCCGTCGCCGCCGTCGGTGACGACCAGACGGACCACCTGGGCGCCGGTCACATCGGCGGTGAGCGGCTGGGCGGGCATCGCATTGGTCAGCACGCCGGTCGAGGCGACCTTGGTGCCGTCGGCCCAGACCTCGAAGGCGACGGTGCCGTTGGCGCCCTTCTCGTCGTCGACGCCGACATCGGCGGTGACCGTCCTGCACGCCCTGCCGGTGTAGTACTCGACGGCGCTCTCCGCGTGGACGCCGAGTCCCTTGCCGTACACCACCCCGCCGATGGTGAGGGGGTTGCCGTCGCCCGCGGCGCTCTCCCCGTTGCTGGTGTTGCGCTCGACCGGCCCATAGCCGTTCGTGGCCGACAGCCAGGGCAGGTCGCCCAGTCCGGACGTCCCCGAGGGCGGCGGCACGACGACGGATGCGGTCAGCGGGACCGTGCTGTCGACGCGGTCACCGCTCGCCGAACGGTAACTCGCCTTGAGGGTCAGGTCGTACGACCCTGTCGGCGTCCCCGCCGGGGCTGTGAGCGACCACGTGGTGCGCAGGGAGCGGCCCGACGGCAGCGAGGCGGCCGTGGTCCGTGAGGTCGCCTGGACCGCCCAGCCCTGGGGTCCGGTCAGCGAGACGGACACACGCCGGGCGGGTGTGCGGCCCAGGTCGGTGACGGTCGACGTCAGTGCGGCCGCCTTGCCCGCCTCGACCAGCGGGCTGCCGTCCAGGCCGAGTTCGACGGCGGGCGGGAGCGCGGCCCACTTGGGGTCGGCCATGACCCGTACCAGGACCGTGCCGTGCGCCGGTACGGTCGCCGAGATGGTGCCGGCGGTGTTGTAGCTCCTGTGCTGCCACAGGTCGCGCAGGGTGTAGGCGTCGGCGGCGGGCAGGCCCACGGCCCGGGCGGTGGTGCTGATGTGCTGGGCCGTTCCGGACTCGTTGAACAGGGCGACCGCGCGGCTGCCGTCCTTCATCTCCTTGGCGACGACCCAGCGCCCGCCCTGGGAGGAGACGACCGTGCCCTGCTTGCCCAGCGGGTCCTGGTCGACGGCGACGACCTCCTTGTTGTCGAGGATGTCGAAGGTCGCCTGGGAGGCCCTGCGCAGGTCGGAGCCGATGAGCAGCGGGGCGGCCATGATCGACCACATCGAGAAGTGCGAGCGGTACTCGGTGTCCGTCATGCCGCCGTTGCCGACCTCCAGCATGTCGGGGTCGTTCCAGTGCCCGGGGCCCGCGTACGGCGCGAGCGGCAGGTTCTTCTTCAGGATGGACAGCATCGAACCCCAGTTGTCGCTGATGTCGCCCGTCGTACGCCACAAGTGGCCCACGTCGGCCGCCCATTCCCAGGGTTTGTTCTGGCCCCATTCGCAGATGCTGTAGACGATCGGCCGACCGGTCGCCTTGAGGGCGTCGCGCATGGTCGTGTAGCGCAACGTGGCGTCCACACCCTGGTTATTGCAGTTGTCGTACTTGACGTAGTCCACGCCCCAGTCCGCGAACTGCCGGGCGTCGCTGTACTCGTGACCGAGCGCGCCCGGGAACCCGGCGCTGTCGCAGGTCTTCGTGCCCGCGCTGGTGTAGATGCCGAGTTTGAGCCCCTTGGCGTGAACATAGTCGGCGACCGCCTTGATCCCGTTCGGGAAGCGGGCCGGATCGGGGACGAGTTTGCCGTCCGCGTCCCGGGCCGGCAGGGCCCAGCAGTCGTCGAGGTTGACGTACTGGTATCCGGCGTCCTTGAGGCCCTTCTCGACGAAGATGTCCGCGATTCCCTTGACCATGGACGCGTTGAACTCGGCACGGCAGTGCGTGGAGTTCCAGTTGTTGAAGCCCATCGGTGGGGTGAGGGCGAGGCCGTCGGCCAGGGCGGGGGCGGCGGGCGCGGCGGTGGGTGCCGCCACGGCGGGCACGGCGAGTCCCGCGGCGCCCAGCAGCCCTGCGGCGAGCGCTCCGACCACTCTTCGGCGGGTTGTGCGGGTGGGAAGGTGACGCATCGTACGTTCCTCCGAGCACACGAAAGGTGGGATGACGTCATGTCCGCGTCATCGCTGCGCGATCACGGTAGAACGTGTCCGACTCTGTTGGAAGAGGTCGGGTAGTGGTTGTTCGATATCCCGTCGGGACCCTTGCCCTCGCGGCCCCACGGTTGTCGTTTGGTTTATTGGTCCAGTCCGGAGGTGGGCAGGTCATCGGATGTGCGCACAAAGAGGAGGAAGTTTTGAACGCGTTCAAGTTTTTGGGTTAGGCTTCCGTCATACGAAGGGGGAAGCCTGATGAAGATCGTCATTCCTGGCGGAACAGGGCAGGTCGGCACGGTCCTGAGGCGCGCGCTGACGGGTGCCGGTCACGAGGTCGTGATCCTCACCCGGCGGCCGGTGCGCCAGGGCGAGGTCCGCTGGGACGGCGAGCACCTGGGCCCTTGGGTCGAGGAGATCACCGGCAGTGACGTCGTGATCAACCTGGCGGGGCGCAGCGTCAGCTGCCGGTACACCCCGGCCAATCTGCAGACGATGATGGACTCCCGGGTGAACTCGGCCCGGGTCGTGGGCGAGGCGATCGCAGCCGCAGCGCAGCCGCCCCGCGTCTGGCTCCAGATGAGTACGGCCACGGTCTACGCCCACCGCTTCGACGCGCCCAACGACGAGACGACCGGCGAGATCGGCGGCAACGAGTCGGACGTTCCCGGCTACTGGGGCTATAGCGTCGAGATCGCCAGGAACTGGGAGCGGGCGCAGGAGGAGGCCGACACGCCCCGCACCCGCAAGGTCGCCCTGCGCTCCGCCATGGTGATGAGCCCCGATCGCGGCGGAGTCTTCGACGTCCTGCTGCGGCTGGCGCGGCTCGGCCTCGGCGGCCCGGTCGCGGGCGGTGCCCAGTACGTCTCCTGGATCCACGAGCGCGAGTTCGTCCGCGCGGTGGAGTTCCTCGTCGACCGGGACGACCTCGCCGGGCCGGTGAACCTCGCCGCTCCCGCACCGCTGCCGCACCGCGCCTTCATGAGGACCCTGCGCACTGCCTGGGGCATGCCGGTCGGGCTGCCCGCCACGCGCTGGATGGCGGAACTCGGGGCCTTCGCCCTGCGCTCGGACACCGAACTCCTGCTGAAGAGCCGCCGGGTCGTCCCCGGCCGCCTGCTCGAAGCGGGGTTCGCCTTCGAGTACGGCCAGTGGCCCGAGGCCGCCGCCGACCTGGTGCGCCAGGTGCGCGACGGACGAGGGCGTGACCCGCGGGCGGTTTCACAGTTGAACCGGGCATGAAGAAACGCAGCATGCTCGCCATTGCCTCCCTCGCCACCGGGTTCGTGGTCGCCGCCATCACTCCCTCGCAACACGCCGACCACCAGGTGGTCGGTGATCACCAGACGCTCGACGGCCTGGGCGTCGAGGACACCGTCGGCACGGTCACCCACACGACCGGGGACGAGGGCCTCGCCGGCCCCGGCAAGGCCCTCGGCCAGTAGCACCGACCGGGACGAGGCCGGATCGTGGCGCCGGTGCCCCTGCGGCAGGGGTACCGGCGCCCCCTTTTGTGCGCCCTCAACTGGGGCTGGTTTCCGTGGCAGGGTGGAGCGGGCAAGCCTCAGGGGGCCAAGAGAAGAGGGGGACCTGTGACCGTCGTCTGGATCAACGGCGCGTTCGGTGCGGGGAAGACCACCACCGCACGGGAACTGATCGAGCTGATCCCGAACAGCACGCTCTTCGATCCCGAGGTGATCGGCGCGGCGCTCACGCAGCTGCTGCCGCCCAAACACCTCGCCGAGGTCGGCGACTACCAGGACCTGCCGATCTGGCGACGCCTCGTGATCGACACGGCGGCCGCGATGCTCGCCGAACTGGGCGGAACCCTGGTGGTTCCGATGACCTTGTTGCGCCAGGAGTACCGCGACGAGATCTTCGGCGGTCTCGCGGCACGCCGTATCTCCGTCCGACATGTCCTCCTCGCCCCGGCGGAAACGATCCTGCGGGAGCGAATAGCCGGCCGGGAGGTGCCCCCGGACCTGCCGGACGGCGAGATGCGGGTACGGCAGTGGTCGTACGACCACATCGAGCCGTACCGTGCCGCCCTCGGCTCCTGGCTCACCGCCGATGCCTATCCCGTCGATACGGGGGCCCTCACTCCGTATGAGAGTGCGCTCCGTATCGCCGAGGCCGTCAGCACGGGGGAGGTGGTGGCGTGCGACATAGTGCAAACCCCTGAGCCCACTGCCGAGACGCTCGCCGCCGGCGTCCTCCTCTTCGACGAGCAGGACCGCGTCCTCCTCGTGGACCCCACCTACAAGGCCGGCTGGGAGTTCCCCGGCGGTGTCGTCGAACCCGGCGAGGCGCCTGCCCGCGCCGGCATGCGCGAGGTCGTCGAGGAGACCGGCATCCATCTCGACGAGGTCCCCCGCCTTCTGGTCGTCGACTGGGAGGCCCCCGCTCCGCCCGGTTACGGCGGACTGCGCCTCCTCTTCGACGGCGGCCGCCTCGACTCCGCCGAGGCCGCACGGCTCCTGCTGCCCGGCCCCGAGCTGCGCGACTGGCGGTTCGCCACCGAGGACGAGGCCGCGGACCTGCTGCCGCCGGTGCGCTACGAGCGGTTGCGCTGGGCCTTGCGGGCCCGCGAGCGCGGGGCGGCGCTGTATCTGGAGGCGGGCGTCCCGGTCGGCTGACCTGCGGCGAACTGGACCGCGAGGAGGAACGCCGCACCCCGATCACCGGCTCCCCGCCCTCCCTGCCGAACCTGCCGCCCGGCTGCCTGTTCGCCCCACGCTGCCCGCCTGCGCCGCGAGGCCTGCGACACCACGGAGCCCGGACACGACGAGAGCACCTCAGCGCCGGCCACTTCGCTGACGAACTCGCGGGCACCGGGGCCGCGGAGGTGCTCGACGCAGTCGGCGCCGACTCCGAGGCCCTGCCTGCTGCGCCGACACGACGACGCCCGCGCCCCACTCGACCCCTCCCGCCGAGGAGGACTCCGCAATGAGCGCCCTTTGCCCAGGCCGCCGCCCTGCCCCTGCCCGTGTGCGGGGTCTCCTTCGGCTTCTTCCAGAGAGCGAATGGACGGCCTGCGGGGAGGAAGTGCCGGTGCTGGTCGACCGGGGCGGCGGGGACCCGGTCGCCTGCCACTACGCGGAGAGCGGGGAGCTGTTGTAGGCGAGCCGCAGTTCCTCGTACGGGTAGGGGGTCTGTCTGCTCTCCGTGCGCAGGCGGCCGAGGAAGCCGTTGAGGACGGCGGTCAGGGTCGCGTCGCGCTTGATGATCGCGGCGGCGGTCTCGGGGACGCCGTCGGGATGCGCCCCCACCGCGCAGGCGCGTACGAAGGCCTCCCGCTCCTGTCTGTCGTATCCGTACAGGGCGGTGACGAGCCAGTTCACCAGGTGGGCGCGGCTGTAGACGAGGTCGTAGTCGCGATGCCGGTCGAAGAAGGCGCGCTCCGGCCGGGAGAGCCGGAACCGGGAACTGAACGCGAGCCCGTAGTCCGCCAGGAAGAACTCCTCGCCGTCGGTGAGGACGTTCTGGAAGTGGGCGTCGAAGTGCAGGAGTTGACGCTCGCGCAGGAAGCCGGTGAGCGCGCCCAGCCACACGTCCACCTGGGTGCAGATCCGGTCCGAGTCGGCGGTGCGCACCTGTGTGTCGAGCCAGTCGTGGAGGGTGTGGGGGAAGTACTCCAGGAACAGGGTCAGGCTCGCGGACGAAGTGCGCAGGGCCTCGAGGCGCTCACGGACCTGTGGGGAGCCGCCGCAGTAGGCCACCGTCCCTTCGACGTCGGCCAGTTCATCAGGGAGCGGCTGCACGGCATCCGGCAGTACCCGCCAGTGGTGCATCAGAGGGAAGCCGGTGAAGCGGTCGGAGAGCACCCAGTTCGTCGTTATCGTGTGCACGGCCAGTTCGCGCCAGGCGCCGAAGCCGGGGCTGCGGCCGGTGCCGTAATGGCAGAAGGCCGGCAGCTCGAACAGGTTCGCCGTGGACCGGGCGTTCTCGGGCAGCAACTCGACGTCCGTGAGCGGCATCCGCTTGACGAAGACCCGTCTGCCGTCCAGCTCGACCAGCACATAACGCCCGCCGATACCGACGCCCGCGGGGGTTGCCGAGGCCAGCAGGTCCGCCAGCTCGTGGTCGCTGAGGAGGGAGAGGGTGGTGGCGAGGTCGGCGTGGGCGGCGCGGCGCGCGGCGGAGGACATGACCTCCATGGTCAGGGTGACGGCGGCCGCGTGTCCGCCGATCGGTGAACGCCGTCCTCGCGGCTGCGATCGTGACGGGCTGCCGGGGAACGGGGCTTGAGCGAGTGTCAGGTCCATCATGCCTGGTCGGAGACGTTTTCGGTAGGACCTAGCGCACGCCCGTTCGGCCTTGTGCCGGGTGGTGCCACACCCGCAGACTCGTCGTCATCCACTCTCCGGCCCACGTGCCGGCAACCGTCACCGGCTGCCGGTGCGTTCGCCGTGCTGTCTCGCCGTGTGACACGCACCGGCCGGGGAGGGAGGGGACGAAGGGGATCGATGGACCGGGACATGGTTGTGCTGGCGCAAGTCCGGCTGCTCAGTGCGAACCGGCGGGTGGTGCGGGGTGCCGAGGGACTGTGGATCTACCGACTGCTGACGCAGGTCGAGCCGGAGGTGTACGGATCGAAGCTGGTGTACGTCCTGGTGGAGGAGAGCGGCTCACCCCTGGTTCGGGAGTTGCCCGAGCGGCGGCAGGCCCTGCTGGACGAGGCCGTGGATGTGGCGAAGTCCCTCAGCACGGCCAACCCCTACCGCGAGAAGATGCTGGCGAGGGCACTGGCCGCCAGGCAGCGCGAACTCGAGCCGCGTTCTTGAGCTTGCCCATCCTGGTGCCGGGCCAGGTGACCGGTGCAGACGTGCCCGCCGACGGGGCTCTTGGACGAGGAGGACTGTGAGATGACGGTGCACGTTCTGAGAGCGGACGAGCGCCCGGCCGTGCCATGGAAGAACGGGGGCGGACTGACCCGCGAGATCGCCTCTTCGCCCAGCCATGCAGGGATGCAGGACTTTGCGTGGCGGGTGAGTCTCGCCGACGTGGCCGAGCCGGGACCGTTCTCCCGCTTCGAAGGTGTCGACCGGATCATCACTCTGGTCGACGGCCCCGGCATGGTGCTGACCGTCGACGGCACCGCACACACCGTGGCCGAGCGGTACGTCCCCTTCCCCTTCCCCGGGGAGGCCGCCACCGACTGCCGGCCGCTGGGCGGTCCGCTCGTCGACTTCAACGTGATGGTCCGGCGCGGGCGGGCCACCGCGCAGGTCGAGATCGTACGGGACCGGGTGGCGCTCCCCGCTCTCGCCGGGACGACACTGCTCGCGGTCGTCCTGGACGGTTCCGCGGTCTTCGAGGCGTCCGGCCCGGTCCTCGACCGCTTCGACGCGGCTCTGATCACCGACGCTCCCGACGAGGCCCTCACGGTGACCGGCACCGCAGCACTCGTCACCCTCACCGGCTCAGGCGTAGGGGGGTAGGTCAGGGATACGACCGGGCGGCCACGGCGGCTGCACGGACACGGAAAGGGCCCCCGCCGGGGCCCTTTCCGCGTCGCAGAGCCGTCAGTTCGCCGCGTAGTTCTGCAGGAACAGGGCCTCCGCCACCGACAGCCGTTCCAGCTCCTCGGGCGAGACGCTCTCGTTCACCGCGTGGATCTGGGCCTCCGGCTCGCTCAGGCCGATCAGGAGGATCTCCGCCTGCGGGTAGAGGGCGGCGAGGGTGTTGCACAGCGGGATCGACCCGCCCTGGCCGGCGTACTGCATCTCCTGGCCGGGGTAGGCGACCGCCATCGCCTCGGCCATCGCCGTGTACGCCGGGCTGGTGGTGTCGGCGCTGAACGGCTGGCCCTGGCCGACCTGTTCGGTGCGCACCCGGGCGCCCCACGGGGTGTGGGCCTCCAGGTGGGCCTGCAGCAGCTTGGTGGCCTCGGCCGCGTCGACGCCCGGCGGCACCCGCAGGCTGACCAGGGCGCGGGCGCCCGCCTGCACCGACGGGGTGGCGCCGACGACCGGCGGGCAGTCGATGCCGAGGACCGTGACCGCCGGGCGCGCCCAGATGCGGTCGGCGACCGAGCCGGAGCCGATCAGCTGCACGCCGTCCAGCACCTTGGCGTCCTGGCGGAACTGCTCCTCGTCGTACTGCAGGCCCTCCCAGCGGGTTTGGGGGGTGAGCCCGTCGACGGTGGTCGAACCGTCCTCCGCGCGCAGCGAGTCCAGTACGCGGATCAGTGCGGCCAGGGCGTCGGGGGCGGCGCCGCCGAACTGGCCGGAGTGGAGGTTGCCGCGGAGGGTGTCGATCTGGATGCGGACCAGGGTCATGCCGCGCAGCGTGGCGGTGACCGTCGGCAGGCCCGCCCGGAAGTTGCCCGCGTCGCCGATGATGATGGTGTCGGCGGCCAGCAGGTCGGGGTGTGCCTCGGCGTACCGCTCCAGACCGCCCGTGCCCATCTCCTCCGAGCCCTCGGCGATCACCTTGATGTGCACCGGCACGCCGCCGTTGGCCTTCAGGGCGCGCAGCGCGAGCAGGTGCATGATCACGCCGCCCTTGCAGTCGGCGGCGCCGCGCCCGTACCAGCGGCCGTCGCGCTCGGTCAGCTCGAAGGGCGGGGTGGTCCAGGCGGCCTCGTCCAGCGGCGGCTGGACGTCGTAGTGGGCGTAGAGCAGGACGGTCCTGGCGCCCTCGGGGCCGGGCAGGTAGCCGTACACGGACTGCGTGCCGTCGGGGGTGTCGAGGAGGGCGACGTCCTGGAACCCCTCGGCGGTCAGGGCGTCGGCGATCCAGTTCGCGGCGCCCTCGCTCTCGCTCCTGGGGAACTGGTCGAAGTCCGCAACCGACTTGAACGCCACCAGTTCGGCGAGCTCCGCCTGCGCCCTCGGTATCAGCGAGGCGACGGTCTCGGCGACCGGATTCGACGACATGGGCACGCTCCTTGTGGGTGCGACGTTGTACGTGTGGATATCGGGATCCTCCCACAGCGGCCTGCGGTGATGTCCGCCGTAGGATGCGGGGGACAGGTGCGGCAGCGGCTTGATCGGGAGCAGTAGACCATCGTGAGCAGCGAGAACTCTTCGGCGGACGACGTGCAGCGGGTATGGGATGTCGTCGTGGTGGGCGCGGGACCCGCGGGGGCCTCGGCCGCCTACGCGGCGGCGGTCGCGGGACGCCGCGTCCTGCTGCTGGAGAAGGCGGAGCTGCCCCGCTACAAGACCTGCGGCGGCGGGATCATCGGCCCCTCGCGCGACGCTCTGCCGCCCGGCTTCGAGCTGCCCTTCCGGGACCGGGTGCACGCGGTGACGTTCTCGAGCAACGGGCGCTTCACCCGCACCCGGCGCTCCAAGCAGATGCTGTTCGGCCTGATCAACCGGCCCGAGTTCGACCAGCAGCTCGTCGAGCACGCGCAGAAGGCCGGCGCCGAGCTGCGCACCGGCGTCACCGTGCAGCGCGTGGAGCAGCACGGCTCGGCGGTGCCGGACCGGCGTACCGTCGCGGTGTTCCTGCAGGGCGGCGAGACGCTGTTCGCGCGGGCCGTGGTGGGCGCGGACGGCAGCGCCAGCCGGATAGGGGCGCACGTCGGGGTGAAGCTGGACCAGGTGGATCTGGGCCTGGAGGCGGAGATCCCGGTGCCGGAGACCGTCGCCGAGGACTGGAGGGGACGGGTGCTCATCGACTGGGGCCCGATGCCCGGCAGTTACGGATGGGTGTTCCCCAAGGGCGACACGCTCACCGTCGGAGTGATCTCGGCGCGCGGTGAAGGAGCCGCCACCAAGCGGTACTTGGAGGAGTTCGTCGGACGGCTCGGTCTCGCCGGGTTCGAACCGAGCATCTCCTCCGGCCACCTGACCCGGTGCCGGGCCGACGACTCGCCGCTCTCCCGCGGGCGGGTGCTGGTGTGCGGGGACGCGGCGGGGCTGCTGGAGCCGTGGACCCGCGAGGGCATCTCGTTCGCGCTGCGCTCGGGGCGGCTCGCGGGGGAGTGGGCGGTGCGGATCGCCGAGGCCCACGACGCGGTGGACACCCGGCGCCAGGCCCTGAACTACGCGTTCGCGATCAAGGCGGGACTCGGCATCGAGATGAGCGTCGGCAAGCGTCTGATGACGGCGTTCGAGCGTCGGCCCGGCCTGTTCCACGCGGCGCTGACCGGGTTCAGGCCCGCGTGGAACGCGTTCCGGGACATCACGCGCGGCTCGACGTCCCTCGCCGAGATCGTGCGCACCCATCCGATGGCCCAGCGCGCGCTGACCGCGCTCGACCGGCGCCCGGTGGTCGACGGCGAGGTCAGCTCCTGACCGTGATCAGGAAGACCGGGTGGTCCGGGGCGATACGGCGCAGATCGGCGTCGGGGGAGTCGGGGCCGATCCCGTTGAAGAAGACTCCGACCTCGGCCTTCCAGCGCTTGAGGTAGGCGCGCAGCAGCGGGACCTTGTCGTCGTCGGCGACCTCGGTCGCGGTGAACACGTCCACGTTCTTGCCGAGGCGCAGCTCGCCACCGCCCGCCGCCCGCATGTTGTGCGTCCACTGGACGTGACCGCGGGGGGCGAGCAGATACTGCTGCCCGTCCACCGTCAGCAGGTTCACGGGGGTGGTGCGCCACTCGCCGCTCTTGCGCCCACGGACCGCCAGGACTCGTGAGCCCCAGACGCTGATGCCGCGGCGGGTCATCCACGCCACGGCGCGGTTGAAGACATTGACGGTGAACCAGCCGGGCTTCTTGACGTGTGTGGACATGAGGACCCCCATCGGTATCGGAGAGATCGCTGCTCGCTTTTGTGAGCACTGCTCTCGCTCGATGAACAGTCTGCATCGGATCGGCGGGCCAAAGCAAGAGCGGTGCTCTCTTTTTTGTTCGCTGCTCTCGGTTGTGTGCACTGCTCTCGTTCCATGGGAGACTGCTCCCCATGAGCACCGCACACGGCGCCCGCGCCCGGGCCAGGATCGAGGTCACCGCCGCCATCAAGGAGGAGGCGCGCAGACAGCTCGCGGCCGAGGGCGCAGCCAAGCTCTCGCTGCGTGCCGTGGCGCGTGAGCTGGGCATGGCCTCCTCCGCGCTCTACCGCTACTTCCCGAGCCGCGACGACCTGCTGACCGCCCTCATCATCGACGCGTACGACTCCGTGGGTGAGGCGGCCGAGGCGGCGGACACCGCCGCCGCCGACGCCGGACCCGTGCAGCGCTGGACCACTGTGTGCGAGGCCGTACGGGAGTGGGCCCTCGCGCACCCCCACGAGTACGCACTGATCTACGGCTCGCCGGTCCCCGGCTACACGGCCCCCGACACCACGATCCCGGCCGCCGCCCGTGTCGGTCTCGTCCTGATCGGCATCGTCCGCGACGCCCGGCTGGGCCCCGGCCTGGCCCTGCCCACCCTCCCCGGCGAACTGCATCCCGAGGCCGAGCGCATGGCGGCCGACTTCGCCTCCGACCTGCCGCCCGCCGTCGCCCCGGCCCTCGTCGCGGCCTGGGCCCAGCTCTTCGGGCTGATCGGCTTCGAGCTGTTCGGCCAGTTCCACCGGGTCGTGGAGGACCGGGCAGCGTTCTTCCGGCATGCCGCCGGGCAGCTCGCCCTCGGCGTCGGGCTGAGATGAGCGCAGGCGGGAGGGCATACTTCCCGGGGAGTACCGCTGATCACCACGCCCGGCGGACGCCCCGCGTGCCCGCTCACGTCTAGCGTGGCCGTCATGGACGAGCAGCATAGGCACGGCGGCGGGCCGCCCCAGTGGTGGCGGCACGGGCCGCCGTGGCTGAACCGCTGGGGCGAGGAGCGCCATCAGGACCGCTGGCCGTGGCTGTCCACCGTCCTGCTCACCGCCTTCGTGCTCGCCGGCTCCCACTACGCGGCGCACCAGCAGGAGGGCGAGCGGGCCGCCCTCGACGTCTTCGCGAGCGTGCTGCTGCTGGTGGGGTCGGGGCTGCTGCTGTGGCGGCGGCGCCGTCCGGTGCTCGTCGTGTACGGCACGGCGGCCGCCGCGATGGTCTACCTGGGGACCGGATACGCCTACGGGCCGGTCTTCTTCACCGTGATCGTCGCCTGCTTCAGCGCGATCGTCTCGGGGCATCGGCGGGCCGCCTGGGGCGCGGTGGCGATGCTGTGGGCCGGGCACATGCTGGTGGCCCACTGGCTCTACCGCTGGCTGCCGCCCTCGCACGACTCGGCGGCCCCCTGGGCGCAGGAGGCCGTGATCGCCGCGTGGGTGGCGGCGATCGTGGCGGTGGCGGAGCTGGCCCGGATCCGGCGCGAGCAGTGGGCCAGAGAGCGGGCCGAGCGGGCGCAGGCGGCCCGGCGGCGGGCCGACGAGGAGCGGCTGCGGATCGCCCGGGAGCTCCATGACGTCCTCGCCCACAGCATCTCGGTGATCAACGTCCAGGCGGGTGTCGGCCTCGCCCTCCTCGACACCGACCCCGAACAGGCGCGCACCGCGCTCACCACCATCAAGGCCGCCAGCAAGGAGGCGCTCGGCGAGGTCCGCCAGGTCCTCGACACGCTCCGCACACCGGGAGAGGCCCCGCGCGCTCCGGCACCCGGCCTCGACCGGCTGCCCGAGCTGGTGGAACAGGCGGCGAGCGCAGGCCTCACGGTCGACGTCCAAGGGGAACCTCCCCTTCTCCCGCCCGGCACCGACCTCGCCGCCTTCCGCATCGTCCAGGAGGCCCTCACCAACGTCGTACGGCATTCGGGCTCACGCCACGCGCGCGTGCACGTCGACCACGACGAGCGGACCCTACGGCTGCGCATCGACGACGACGGGCCCGCGACCGGCGCCGACGCGGGCGGCAGCGGCAACGGTCTGGCCGGAATGCGGGAGCGTGCCGCGGCGCTGGGTGGCACGATCGAGGCGGGCCCACGCCCGGACGGCGGCTTCCGGGTGCTCGCCGTACTGCCGCTCAAGGTCAAGGCGAAGTCGACGGAGGAGGACGACCGGTGATCCGCGTACTGCTCGCCGACGACCAGTCACTGGTGCGGGCCGGCTTCAAGGCGCTGCTCGACGCGCAGCCGGACATCGAGGTCGCCGGGGAGGCCGCCGACGGCGAGGAGGCACTGCGCAAGGTGCGCGAACTGCGCCCGGACGTCGTCCTGATGGACATCCGCATGCCGCTGCTGGACGGTCTGGCGGCGACCCGCCGGATCACCGGCGACGAAGCCCTGCAGGGCGTCAAGGTGGTCATGCTCACCACCTTCGAGCTCGACGAGTACGTCTTCGAGGCGATCCGCTCGGGCGCCTCCGGCTTCCTCGTCAAGGACACCGAACCGGAGGAACTCCTGCGCGCCGTGAGGGCGGTGGTCGAGGGCGACGCCCTGCTCTCACCCGGTGTGACCCGCCGGCTGATCGCCGAGTTCGCGGCCCGCTCCAAGGAACCCGCGGCCGCCGGCACCCTCGCCGAACTCACCGAGCGGGAACGGGAGGTGATGGCCCTGGTCGGCATCGGCCTGTCCAACGAGGAGATCGCCCGCCGTCTGGTCGTCAGCCCCCTGACCGCGAAGACCCACGTCAGCCGCACCATGGTCAAGCTGGGCGCCCGGGACCGGGCCCAACTGGTCGTCCTGGCCTACGAGTCGGGGCTGGTACGGCCCGGCTGGCTGGGCTGAGCGCCCCGCCGGAAGCGCACCACGACGCTCACGACCCGGACCACGAACACGAGGGGAGCGAGCGTCAGGCCGACCCGCAGCAGCAGCCTGGACAACAGGTCCGGCAGGTCGAAGAGCAACGCCGGACCCGCGACGGCCCCGAAGACCACGGCGGCCGCGAACACCGCACTGACCAGCGCGTAACCGATCTCGACGGTGATCGCATCCTGCTCGGCCTTGTGACGCCGGCCCCCGTATCCGTCCATGCGTCCAGTCTCATGGCGATGCGCCCGGCGGGGCAAGCAGGCCCCGCCGGGCGCACACGGGGGAGGCGTCCCCCCTAGTCGCGTACGGGTACGCGCTCCGCCTCCAGGGAGGTGGACTTGGCGACCACGACGGAGGGCTGGGTACGGCGCGTGCGCAGGCCCGTGAGGGTGATCAGCAGGCCGGCGACGGCGATGCCCGTCACCACCACCAGTCCGGGCCGGTAGCTGTCCAGCACGGCCTGCGGGGTGGCGTGTTCGGGGGCCCCGGCGGTCACCACCGCGGTCACCACGGCCAGGAAGATCGCGCCGCCCACCTGCACCGAGGTGTTCAGCAGCCCGGAGACCATGCCCTGCTCGTGGTCCTGGACGCCGTTGGTGGCCTGGATGTTGAGCGAGGGGAAGACCAGCGCGCAGGCCGCCCCGATCAGCAGCATCGACGGCAGGATGACGGCGGCGTACACGGGGTCGAGGTTCACGCGCAGGAAGAGCGCGTATCCGACGACCATCAGCGCGAAGCCCGCCGCGATCAGCCGCTGGGTGCCGAACCGGTCGACGATCGAGCCGACCTTCGTCGAGGACACCGCCACCAGCGCGCCGGCCGGCAGGAAGGCGAGCGCCGTGTGCAGCGCCGACCAGCCGAGCAGCGACTGCATGTACAGGGTGACCAGGAACTGGAAGCCGACGTAGGACCCGAAGAAGGCCATCGCGCCGAGCTGGGCGCGGATCTGGCTGCCGGAGCGCAGCACGCCGAGCCGGATCAGCGGACCGGCTGAGCGCCGCTCCACGAGCACGAACACGGTCAGCAGGGCGGCGACCGTCAGGAAGGACAGCAGTGTGCGGGCCGAGGCCCAGCCGACCTGCGGCGCCTGTACGACGGTGAAGACGAGCAGCAGCATCGACGCGGTGCCGATGACGGCGCCGGGGATGTCGTAGCCGTTGTGGTCCTTCTCGCGTTCGCTGCGCGGCAGCAGCTTCAGGCCCGCCACCAGGGCGATCAGGGCGATGGGCGCGGGCAGCAGCATGGTCAGGCGCCAGCTGGCCTCGGTGAGCAGGCCGGAGAGCACCAGACCCATCGAGAAGCCGGTGGCCGCGCAGGTGGTGTAGATGGACAGGGCCCGGTTGCGCAGCGGGCCCTCGGCGAAGGTCGTGGTGATGATGGACAGCCCGGCGGGCGCGGTGAAGGCCGCGCTCAGGCCCTTGATGAAGCGGCTGGCGATCAGCAGCGGGCCGGAGTCCACAAGCCCGCCGAGCAGTGAGGCGAGGGCGAAGACGCCGAGGGCGATCAGGAAGACCTGGCGCCTGCCGAGCAGGTCGGCGGTGCGTCCGCCGAGCAGCAGCAGACCGCCGTAGCCCAGGATGTAGCCGCTGACGATCCATTGCAGTGCCGAGGTGGACAGGTCGAGGTCGGAGCCGATGGAGGGCAGTGCCACGCCGACCATCGACACATCCAGCGCGTCCAGGAACATCGCGGCGCAGAGCACCAGGAGGGTGCCCCACAGCCGGGGGGTCCAGCGAGCCGCCGAGGACGGGGCCGCAGGGGTGGAGAGCGGAGAGGTCATGGACACAGACACTACATGCGCATGCATCGAATGCAAATGCATTTAATTCCGATGCAACGAATTCGTTTCTCTGCTACGGTGCGCCCATGGCGGCGAAGAAGGCCGAGCAGGCGCTCGTGGACCAGTGGCGGGACATCCTCGCGCTGCATGCCCGCACGCAGTGCGAACTCGACCGCGCACTGCATCAGCACGGCCTGTGTGCCAGTGACTTCGAGGTGCTGGACGTGCTGTCCGGCGACTCGTGCAACTACCGCGTGCAGGAGATCTCCGAGCGGGTCCATCTCAGCCAGAGCGCCCTGTCACGGCTGATCGCCCGGCTGGAGAAGGACGGCCTCGTCGAGCGCGCCATGTGCCCGGAGGACCGCCGGGGTGTCCGCGTCGCCCTCACCGCGAAGGGGCGCACGCTGCACGGTGAGGTGCTGCCGGTGCAGCGTGCGGTGCTGACGCGGATGCTCGCGGGCGACGTCAGCTCCAGGTGACGGCCGACTTCTCGCGCCACAGCTCGACGACCGCCCTGTCCCCCGTCACGTCCGGGAACGGCAGCCGGTTCCACAGCGCCAGATACAACTGCGCGGCGGGCCCGGCCACTTCGCAGTCCGCGTCTCCTGCTGCCTCCCGCACGGCCACCGGCGGCTCCTGGGACAGCCGTACGGTCCACACCGCGTCGTCCGTGTCCGTCGCCCGTACCCGCAGCACCCGGGGCTCGTCGCTGCGGACCTTGCTCTTGGGGCGGGCGTGGAAGCCGCGCAGCAGCTCGTCGATGCCGTCCGCCGCGAAGCCGGGTGCGATCACGCTCTGCGCTCCGCCCCTTGCCGACTCCGCGTCGATCCGGTGCACGGTGGTCTCGTGCGCCTGCCGCCGGGCCCAGAACGCGAGGGGTGACGGCGCGGGCAGGAAGTGCCAGCAGTGCACGTCCGGCGCGGCGGAGGCGAGGGCATCGACGAGATACCGGTGTCCTTCGCGGAACCAGGCCAGCAGTTCGTCGCCGTCGAGGTCGGGCAGCCCGCCGTCGGGGTGGTAGGAGGTGTGTCCCTCGGCGACGAAGGCGGCCGCCCATCGGTGCACCATCCCGATGTGCCGCAGCAGGTCCCTCACCTGCCAGTCCGGGCAGGTCGGCACCTTGGCGTCGGTGCCGGCCTCCTCGGCGGCCGCGACCAGCAACCGGCCCTCCCGGTCCACGATCTCCACGAACTCGGCTGTCTCCATGGGGCGAGTGTGCCCGATGGAGCGCGGTCGAAGGCAAGAGCACGCGGCTACGGCCGCCGGCTGTAGCGGCGCTCCGGGCGGCCGGCGGTCCGTAATGCAGGCTGACGTCGGCGGTCGCCGTGCTCTGGAAGCGCTCCAGGTGGCGGCGGGCGCTGACGCGGGAGATGCCGGGGCGCGGCCGCGCACTCGGCCGCGGACGGGGTGCCGTCGCTGTCGCGCAGGGCGCGCTCCATCGGCGGGGCGGTCCCCACGCTCAGGAGCTTGCGCAGGACGCCGCCGGGACGGGGGGCAACGCTGCGGGCCTGCACCCGGTCGAGTCGGCCTGACCGCGGACGACCGTGCCGAGCAGGCGCCCGCGCTGGGCGGCGTACCGCACGGGACGGAGCCTGATCCTCGTAGCCGAAGGGCTTGAGCAGTGGGCCACCCCGTGGTGAGCTCCTCATGCGCCCCACCGGGCAGGCCTGAACACGGCTCGGACCTGGGGCGCCCCTGCTCAGGGGCGGCCGGCGTGCGGCCGCCCCTGAGTGGGCGTCAGCCGCCCTACCGCTGGGTGTAGATGAAGCCGACCTTGTCGACTTCGTCGCCCGCGCGTCCGTGGAAGCCCGCGATCTGCCGGCCCGAGGGGGCGGTGCGGGTCACGCAGTCGGAGGTCGTGGTGCCGCCGGCGAGAGTGCGGCCCAGGTTGGTCGTGAACTTGGCGTAGAAGATCCGCGTGTGGCCGTTGTAGGCGCCCTGGCAGAGCTGGGCGCTGGTCACGTACTCCCCGCTGCCCAGGGTGAGGGAGGACGCGGTGCCGCCGGTCCCGCCGTGCGTGAGCGTGGTGCCGTTGGCGAGGGTGAGGCTCAGCTGGTCGACCCGGGAGCCGGAGCGCAGCGCGATGGTGGTGGCGCGGGCGCCGGCGGGCACGCTGTCGATGTCGTTGTAGTAGTCGCCGTGCGGGCCGCCGAACTGGTCGCTGAGCTCGTAGGCCGGGTTGCGCGACCAGTTGAAGCCGACGGTGATCGGGTCGTGGTCGGAGAGCATCAGCCCGGCGTCGGTGAGGAACTTGGCGTGCTCGTTGTTGTACGACGTCGCGTTGAGCGAGACCAGCCTGCTGCTGCGGTAGAGGACCTTGTCGACGACCTCGCAGGTGTTGGGCACGGTCGCCCCGGACTGGTCGCAGACCAGGGCGTCGCTGCCCTTGGCGGGTGGGGTGCCGCCCCGTATCAGCTGTACCCAGGCGTCGGTGAGGCCGTTGGCCGCGGCGAACTCGGCGATGGTGTCGGCCGAGCGGGTGTAGCGGGTGTTGGTGTCACCCATGACCACGACGGCGTTGCCCGCGGAGTGGGTGTTGATGAAGGCGGTGAGCTGGTTGAGGTTGTCGGCGCGGGAGGCCTCGTCGCCGTCGTTGGTGCCGGCGTTGGTGTGCAGGTTGTAGAAGTCGACGTAGACGCCCTCCGCGAGGCGCTCGCGCATGAAGGTGAAGCCCTTGGGGGTCAGACAGTCACCGGAGTCGACCTGGCAGGAGTTCCAGTGGACGCGCTCGAAGTCGTCCGTGTCGTAGGGGATCTTCGACAGCGTGTTGAGCCCGCTGCCGATGCCCGCGCCGCCGCTGGTGGGGGTGCGGTAGGCGTGCGTGGTGTCGGCGGCGTAGAGGTAGGAGTGGTAGTTGAAGTCCTCCTCGACGTGGACGATGTCGTACGGGGCTGTCCGCTGACCGATCGCCGTGGTGCTGGACTCGCGCGGTGTCGGCGCGCTGTTGACGGCCGCTGGCAGACCGGCCACGTTGTAGCTGAGGACGTTGAAGCTGCCCGAGTCGGCCGCCGTCGCGGAGGGCGCGGCGGCGGTGAGCCCGCCGAGGACGGCGGTGGCCGCCGCCAGACAGGCGAGAAGTCTGCGCATGGGGTGTGTCTCCTGTGGAGGGAAAGCGGTTTCGGCGTGAGCCTGACAGAAGTTACCGCCGGTTACCCCAGGCCTGTCGAGTGTTTGGACGCTCTTCCACAGGAGTTGTCGCTGAGGACTCATCCCTGCGTCGTGTACGGCACCACGCTGATGCGCAGTGTGAAGGCGGCGCGTGCGGCACCCGCCACGTCCGGGGCCTTCGCCAGCGCGGTGACCACGGCCTCGCCGCCGCGGGTGCCGGCGCAGCGCAGTGTGGCGTGGGCCGTTCCGTCGGCGTCCAGCCGCCATCCGGAAGCCGGCACGAGGGCCGGTGCGGAAGTGTTCACGGCCTTCCACCGCTTGTCGTCCGTCCGGGGCCGCAGGACGAGGGAGATCACCGTGCCCGGCCGCACGCACAGCCGCCGCTCGACCGCGTCACCGGGGGCGACGCTGATCTCCGTGTGCCCGGCGGCGCAGTGGCGTGCCGGTGTCGAGGGCGGCGTTGCCGACCTGCTCGGGCCCGGCCCGGAAGGGGACGCGGGCGTGGCTGTCGGTGCCGTGGGGGACGGCCGTGCCGAGTTGCTGCCGGACGCCGAGGCCGGTCCCGTGGATCCGCCGCCCGCCGACGTGCCGCACGCCGCCAGGACGACCATCCCGGCGATCACCCGCGCCCCGGACCACCACCGCATCCCAGCACCTCCCGACCCGCTCGTACCGAAGACAGCATCCCGCGGAATCCGGCAGGCAGCAGCGGACCGCGGTCATTTTTCACGGCGGGCGCTAGTTGAGGGCGCTGCCCTTCTTCCAGGTGGCCCAGGGGACGTTCCAGTCGCCGTAGCCGTTGTTGGCCGCGACGGTCTCGACGGAGTGGACGACCGTGACCGGGTCGCCGAGGCGGACCAGGCCGTAGAACCACTGCGCGTCGCCGGTGCTCATGCCGATGCAGCCGTGGCTGGCGTTGACCACGCCGAACTTGCCCGTGTTCCACGGTGCCGCGTGCACATAGGTGCCGGACGGGGTGAGCTGGACGTCCCACTTGACCGCGCCCAGGTCGTACGCCTCGGGGCCGAAGATCCGCACGGTCGAGGAGTTCATGCGGATGGTCGGCACCTTGCCCAGCACGACCATGGTGCCGTTCCAGGTCTCGTAGCCCTTCTTGCCGCTGGAGACCTTCAGGATCCGCAGCGTCCTCCCGTTCTTCCGCACCGCCATCGTTTTCGTGGTGACGTTCACCGTGCTCGTCACGGCGTCCCCGACACGGAAGTCGACGACGCGTTGCTGGGTGCCGTAGAGCCCGTTGCCCGCGTTCACGCCTGCCAGGTCCATGCGCAGGGTGACACGGGTGCCCGGCTGCCAGTAGTTCACCGGGCGGTAGTCGATACGGTCCTTGCCGTCACGGTCCTTCATCCAGCTCCAGGCGCCCTGGACCGTGGGGGAGGCGGTGACATGGAGCTTCCGCTCGACGGCCGCCTTGTCGCGGATCGGCTTGTTGAAGGTGATCGAGACCGGCATGGCGATGCCGACCGTCATCCCCCCGTCGGGGTGGTACTCGCCGACGAAGGCGTTCTTCGGCGTCTCGGTGGTGAAGGTGGCGGTCTTGTCGAGCGCCGACCCGCCGTCCGCCTTTCCGTGCGCCGTCACCGTGTAGGTGGCGCCCGGGGCGAGCGGCGTGGTCGAGGTCCACACGGACCTGTCCTCGGACCAGGTGCCGGAGATCCGGCCCGGGCCCGGGGCGCCCACCTGCACGGAGATCAGGGATCCGCCCCGTGCGTGCACCGTCACCTTCCGCCCGACCGGCACCCTCGCACTGCCGGCGTCGGGCTGCACGACTATCGCGGGCGGTCCCCCCTTGTCACCGCCGTCCGCATCGCCGCCCGAGCCGCATGCGGCGAGAAGGACGGCGGCAGCCGACGCGAACGCGAGCGGAGGTGCGGTCCGGCGGCCCCGCGATGCCGGCATGCGCTGTCGCATGGGACTCTCCCCTTCCCCAAGGGCTGGCTGGCGTTGATCGGTGCGTTGCTTTGTCGCTTTCCTGGTACCCCGGGAAGGCACCCGGCCGACCGGCCCATCGGGTGACTGCTTAAGGTGGGCGCGCCATCTGCGCCCTTCTCGGGCCGTGATTCGACTGGGGGTCGGCTGTGACGGAGATCGGTCGCTGGACGGACGGCCTGGAGGAACAGGCCGCCCGCGCTCTGCCGCCCGAGATCTACGGCTACTTCCGCAGAGGTGCCGGTCAGGGTCTCAGCGTGGCCGAGGCGACCACCACTTGGGACCGGCTGCGACTGCGGCCCCATGTGCTGCGCGACGTCTCCGTCTGCGACACCTCGACGACCGTGCTGGGCACACCGGTCGGTACCCCTGTCCTAGTCGCGCCGAGCACCTTGCAGCGCCGCGCCGACCCGGAGGGGGAAGCGGCCACCGCGCGCGGTGTCGCCCGTGCAGGCTCGCTGCTGGCGGTCACCTCCAACACGGCGGTCCCCTTCTCCGCGCTGCCGGCGAGCGAGGCGCCGTGGTGGGTCCAGGTCTACGTGGCGCGGGACCGGCGTTGACCGTGGAGGTGCTGGAACGGGCCAAGGCCGCCGGCGCCCGGGCGGTCGTACTCACGGCCGACACCCCGGTCATCGGCTCGCACGACAGACCCGGAGCCCATGTGGCGGACTTCGTCGGACCGGAGGATCTGTACGGCAACATCACCGGCGTCCCCGCCCGGGAGGCGGCCGAGCACGCGCCCGACCTCACTCCGGACGTCATCGGCTGGCTGCGCGAGCAGACGGGACTCCCGGTCGTGGTCAAAGGCGTGCTGCGTGGCGACGACGCGCGCGAGTTCGTGGCAGCCGGCGCCTCCGGGCTGTTGGTCTCCAACCATGGCGGACGGCAGCTGGACGGGCTGGTGCCGACCGCCTGGGCGCTGCCCGAAGTCGCCGACGCGGTGGCCGGCACCGGCACGGAGGTCTACGTCGACGGCGGGCTGCGCCGGGGCACGCACATCCTGGCCGCGCTCGCGCTCGGCGCCCGCGCGGTGTTCGTCGGACGGCCGGTGCTGTGGGCGCTGACGGCCGCCGGGGAGGCCGGAGTTGCCCGGTTGCTCGGCGAGCTCACCGGCGAACTCGCCGAGGCGATGCGTCTGACCGGCATGTCGTCCCTGGACCGGGTGACACGCGATCTGCTCTGGAGCGGGCCTCCACCTGTGAGCTGAGGGAGCGGCGAGTGCCTGGGGCCGGGACCTTCGGTGGCCGCACGGCGTGTTACTCAGGCTTGCCGCGCGATGTCCGCGCCGGTGACCCCCGCCGGCCTGCCTTTCTGATGGGGTCCGGGGGCGGTCCTCCGGGAAAACTCAGGACGAGCCCGATGAGCGCGGCGACCGCCGCCAGCAGTGCGACGCTGGTGAGGGCGGTGGGAAGGGAGAACCAGTCGGCCATGAAACCGATCGCGGGCGGGCCGAGGAGCATGCCGCCGTAGCCGAGGGTGGAGGCGGTCGCGACGCCGCTGGGGCCTGCGAGCGTCCCGGCGCGTTCGACGGCGACCGGGAAGAGATTGGCGAGACCGAGTCCCGTGACGGCGAAGCCGATCAGCGCCGCCCACAGGGAGGGCGCCAGGGAGCCGGCCAGCATGCCGAGCGCGGCGGTGGTGCCGCCCGCGATCACGGTGCGGGTGCGGCCGAGACGTTCGAGCAGGGTCGTTCCCGTCAGCCGGCCGAGGGTCATGGCGAGCGCGAAGCAGGAGTACCCCAGTGCCGCGGCTCCCGCGGAGGCTCCCAGGTCCTGTTCGAGGTGCAGTGCGCCCCAGTCGGCCATGGCCCCCTCGCCGTATGCGGTGCACAGGGCGATGAGGCCGAAGACGGCGACCAGCCCGCGGCGACGGGCGTCGAGGCGGCGCGGACCGTTCTGTCCGGGGTCGCCTGCGGGCTCGGGCGGCTTCGGTGGCTGCCGGCGCAGCAGGGAGCGTCCCGCCACGGCCGTCACGCCAAGCCCGATGAAGGTCAGGCCGAGGAGATGCCGGGTGGGGGAGAGATGCCCGGCGACCAGACCGCCGAGTCCCGCGCCGAGCATGCCGCCCAGGCTGAACGCGGCGTGGAAGCTCGGCATGATCGGCCGCCGCAGGGCGGCGACGAGGTCGACGGCCGCGCTGTTGAAGGCGACGTTGATCCCGCCGTAGGCGGCGCCGAAGACGAGGAGAACGGCGCCGAGCGCGACGGCCGAGTGGGTCAGCGGTGGCAGGGCGACACTCAAGGAGAGCAAGATGCCGCAGACCACGGTGACGGCGTGGCTGCCGTAGCGGCGGCACAGGCGTCCGGTGAGCATCATCGTGATCACGGCGCCTGCGGAGACACCGAGCAGGGCGAGCCCGAGGGCGCTGGCGGAGGCGCCGGTCTGTTCCTTGATCGCGGGGATGCGCACGACCCAGCCGGCGAAGATGAAGCCGTCGAGGGCGAAGAAGACGGTGAGGGCGATGCGGAGCCGGGTGAGGTCGGTGTGGTTGCTGCCCGGCACGACGTTGTGCGTTCGGGATTTGTTTATTTGCGGCACAAAACCACGCTAGGGGGACGGGGGGAGCAGGGCAAGGGGGCTGCTCCCCCGGGACAGGCGGCCCTTGCTCAGGGCCCTTGGCGCCTTGCCCGGGTTTGAGCCGTGCTGAGACGTGTAACGCGATCGGTATGACCCAGTCGAAGCGTGAGACAGAGCGAAAGTACGATGCTCCGTCGGCCGATGACACCTCGTGGCTCCCCGACCTCACCGGCGTGGACGGCATCGTGTCGGTCGTGGACCAGGGCATCGACGAGCTGGACGCCGTGTACCACGACACCGAGGACCTGCGGCTGGCCGGCGCGTCCGCCACGCTGCGGCGCAGGACGGGCGGCCCCGACGCGGGCTGGAACCTGAAGCTGCCCCTGTCGCAGGACAGCCGGGAGGAGGTGCATGCCCCGCTCTCCGAGAAGCTTCCGGAAACCCTGCGTGACCTGGTCCTTTCCCGTACCCGCGGGGCAGAACTGGCGCCGGTCGTGCGCATTCGGTCCACCCGCCGCACCCGGCAGCTGGTCGACTCCGAGGGAGCGGTCCTCGCCGAACTGACCGTCGACCAGGTCCGCGCCGAATCCCTTCGCGGCATGACCACGCTGGCCGCCTGGACCGAGATGGAGGTCGAACTCGCCGAGGACACCGAAGTCTCGCTGCTGGACGCCGTGGACAAGGCGCTGCACAAGAACGGCATCCACCGTGCGGCCAACCCGTCCAAGCTGGCGCGGGCCCTTGAGGAGACAGGAGTGGGCGGTCCGCGGCTGCCGGACGTCCGGGCCGAGATCGTCGTACCCGGCTCGGCCGGCGACGACGTCCTCACCTACGTGGACGAGCAGATTCGCACCCTGGTGCGCCTCGATCCCGCGGTACGCCGTGACGTGCCCGACTCGGTGCACCGGATGCGGGTCGCCTGCCGTCGGCTGCGCAGCACCCTGCGTTCCTACCGGTCGGTGCTGGACCGTGAGATCACCGATCCGATCCGCGACGACCTCAAGTGGCTGGGCGGCGAGCTGGGCGCGGAGCGCGACCAGGAGGTCCTCATGGAACGGCTCGGTGCGCGCCTCGAGGCCTTGCCCACGGAACTGGTCCTCGGGCCGGTGGCGGCCCGGTTGAAGGCCTGGAACGTCGCCAACACCGACGAGGCGCGTCGACGCACCCTCGATGCCCTGCGCTCACCCCGCTACCTGGCCCTGCTGAACTCCCTGGCCGAACTCACCGAGCAGCCGCCGCTGCGTCGCAAGGCCGCCCGCACACCGGAGAAGGTGATGGCCAAGGCGATCTTCAAGGAGTACGACCGGTTGGCCGGCCGGGTGGCGCATGCGCTGGAGCTCTCCCCCGGGACGGAACGCGACGTGGCGCTCCACGAGGCCCGCAAGTCGGCCAAGAAGACGCGCTACGCCACCGAACCGGCGCGTGCCTCGCTCGGCAAGCCGGCGAAGCGGCTCGGTAAGCGTGTGAAGGCCGTGCAGAAGGTGCTCGGCGACCATCAGGACAGCGTCGTGGCCCGGGACGCCCTGCGGAAGCTGGCCCTGGCGGCGCACGCCGCGGGGGAGCCCGGTTTCACCTGGGGCCTTCTGTACGGCCAGGAGCAGGCCGTGGCCGCGGACCGCGAACGGGAACTGCCGGACGCATGGGCCGAGGCGTCGAAGCCCGGCCTGCGCAAGGCGCTCACACCCTGATGGCTGCCCGCGCCGGGGTCCGGCCGGATGCGGGCCACCCGCCAGGGTGAAACCACCTGGGCATTCGGGCCGGTGCACCGAGCCCCGTCCGCGGCGGCAGGGGATCGTGGCGGAGTCGCGACACCGGACTTCGTAGGAGAAAACGCATG
This sequence comes from Streptomyces sp. NPDC049541, assembly GCF_044465725.1. Classification (NCBI taxonomy): domain Bacteria; kingdom Bacillati; phylum Actinomycetota; class Actinomycetes; order Kitasatosporales; family Streptomycetaceae; genus Streptomyces; species Streptomyces sp. NPDC049541. Next base: position 593,888 of record NZ_JBITLY010000002.1, read on the forward strand.
CTCGGCACCGACTTCCGCACCGGATCACCCAACTGGATCGACCTCGGCAGCCCCGACACGGACGCGGCCGCCGCCTTTTACGGAGCCGTCTTCGGGTGGCAGTTCGCGTCCGCCGGGCCCGAGGCCGGTGGATACGGGTTCTTCCAGAAGGACGGGAAGACCGTCGGCGCCCTCGGGCCGCTGAGCGAGGAGGGGGCCGGTTCGGCCTGGACGACGTACTTCCAGAGCGACGACATCCAGGCCACCGCCCGCGACGTGGTGGCCGGCGGGGGCGCCGTGCGTGCCGAACCCATGGACGTCATGGGCGAGGGTTGGCTGGGCCAGTTCACCGACCCCCAGGGCGCGCAGTTCGCCGTATGGCAGCCCGGCAGGACGAAGGGCCTGGAGAAGGCCTCGGAGGACAACACCCTGGTGTGGGTGGAACTGCACGTCGCTGACCCGGAGGCGGCGATCCGCTTCTACGCCGGTCTGTTCGGCTGGCGTTCCCAGGAGATGCAGGCACCCGGCATGACGTACCGGGTGCTCAGCATCAAGGACGGCGACCAGCAGGAGGGCTCCTTCGGCGGTGTTGCACCGCTCCAGGGCGAAGGTGAGGAGACGCGCTGGGTGCCGTACTTCGCCGTCGCCGACGCCGATGCCATCGTGACGAAGGTGCAGGAGAGCGGCGGATCGGTGCTCATGCCTGCCTCGGATGTGCCGGACGTCGGCCGGATCGCCTGGCTCGCCGACCCGGCCCAGGCGGTGTTCGCCGTCCTGAAGCCGAACCCGCGGCAGGGGTGACGGCTCCTCAGATGCGGGCCGGAGGCGGCGGTGACGTCACCGCCGGCTCGGCATGCCGGGTCATGCTCATCACCGGGCGCCCTTCGCCGCGAACTTGGCCACGGCGTCGGCGTCGTCCTTGGTGATGAAGGCGGGGCCGTTCAGCACGGGGGCCGTGCTGCCGCCGCTGAAGTTGCCGTCGGTCTTGTTCAGGGCGTGGGCTTGGCGGCGGTCAGGGCGATGCCGTCGGCCCTCTGGTCGATCGCGTTCTGCACCAGGTTGGCCTGGTTGCCGGCGTTGGGGCTGGTGACGTCAGTAGGTTTGTCAGGACGTATCGACAGGAAGGCCGAGGTGTCAGGCCCTCCCGTGTACCTCCTGCGAGCGTCGTGACAGTGCGTCGATGACCACCGCGGCGAAGAGCACCCCGCCCGTGATGACGAACTGGATGGCCGTGGGGGTGTCAGTGATCGCCATGCCGGACGCGATCGACTGGATGACCAGCATGCCGAGCACCGCGGACCAGGTCGTACCGCGTCCTCCGAACAGACTGGTGCCGCCGATGACGGCTGCCGCGATGGCGTTGAGCAGCAGCACACCCGATCCCGAACTCTGGCTGACCGAGGTGATGCGGGAGGCGAGGAACAGGCCGCCGACCGCGGCCATCGTCCCGGAGACCGCGAGCACCGCGGTCTGGATGCCGATCACATTGAGGCTGGCGCGACGGGCCGCCTCGACGCCGCCGCCCAGTGCGTAGACCTGCCGGCCGTAGTGCGTGTGGCGCAGGACGATGTCGAGTCCGGCGACCACCACGAGGAAGATCAGAAGGGCGAGCGGCAGCCCCTGGAACCGGTTGAGCAGATACGCCGTGGTGAAGGCGACCACGGCGAGCCCTCCCGCTCGTACCACGATGTCCCGCATCGATCGGTGCGGCATGCCGGCGGCCACACGGCGGCGCCGGCCCAGGTACGAGATCAGGAAGACGAGGCCCGCGCAGAGAGCCGCCAGTCCGTAGGCGACGGCGTCATTGGTGAAGTAGTAGCTGGTCAAGTCGGCGACCAGCCCGTTCTCGTCGAGGTTGACCGTGCCGCTGGTGCCGAGGACGTAGAGCATCAGACCGTTCCAGGTGAGCAGCCCCGCCAGGGTGACGACGAAGGCCGGTACCCGGGTCTTGGCGCAGGAGAAGCCCTGGAGGGCTCCCGCCGCGGTGCCCGCGAGCACCGCGAGGACGAGGGCGATCCATTCGGGCACGCCGTTGTTCACGTTCAGCACGGCGAAGATGGCCGCGGCGAAGCCGCTGATCGAGCCCACCGACAGGTCGAGTTCACCGAGCAGCAGCACGAACACGATGCCGACCGCGATCAGGCCGGTGCCCACGATGTCCACGCTGAGGTTGGACAGGTTGCGGGGTGAGAGGAAGTTGTCGTTGAGGGACTGGAAGATGATCCAGACCGTGGCGAGAACGAGGACCACGGGCAGTGAGCCCAGTTCTCCGGCGCGGAACCTGCGTCGCAGGAGGTCGGCCCCGTCCTTCGCGGCGAGGGCCAGGGCCGCCCGGCCGTGCGGCCCGCGGGGCTCGGCGGCCGTGGCCTCTTCGGCCCGCGTGTTGTCCGTCATGTGGCGCATCCCTTTCACCACGCCTCGTGGGTGGCCGGCCGGCGGGGCACGTTCTCCGTGGCACCGGTGATGGAGGAGATGATCTGTTCCTGGGAGGCGGTGTTCACGTTGAAGAAGCCGTTGTTACGGCCGAGCCGCAGCACGGCGGCCCGGTCCGCCAGCGCTTTGACGTCCCCCATGTTGTGGCTGATGAGCAGCACTCCCAAGCCGCGCTCGCGCAGCGCGTCGACGAGGTCCAGGACCTCGGTGGTCTGCTCGAAGCCCAGCGCCGCGGTCGGTTCGTCCAGCAGGAGCACCCGGGGCTCGCCCAGGAGTGAACGTGCGATGGCGACCGTCTGGCGCTGGCCGCTGGACAGGGAGACCACCGGGGCGCGCAGTGCGGGCACGCTCCTGGTGAGGCGTTCGAGCAGCTCGATGGTGCGGCTCTCCATCTCCATCTCGTCGAGGAAACCGAACCTGCGGATCTCCCGGCCGAGGAAGAGATTGCCGACGACGTCGAGGTTCCCGCACAGCGAGAGGTCCTGGTAGACGGTGGCGATGCCGAGGTCACGGGCGTCGTGCGGGCGCCTGATGTGCACCGTTCGCCCCTCCCACTCGATGACGCCCTTGTCCGCGGGGGCGACACCGGAGATCACTTTGACGAGGGTGGACTTGCCGGCCCCGTTGTCGCCGAGCAGGGCGACGACCTGGCCGGCGTGGATCTCCAGCTCGACGTCCTTGAGGACCTCGACGGCGCCGAAGCGTTTGCACACGCCGTGCAGCGCCAGCAAGGGGGAATCCGGCACTCGGACCATCTCCTTCCCGGGGCTCGGACTCGGCGAAGCCGGTTCGTCAGGTCAGTCCGGACCTGCTGCAGGCGGCCTCCAGTCGGGGGACGCAGATCTGCCGGACGGTGTAGAAGCCGTCCTTGACCAAGGTGTCCTTGATGGTGGCGGCGGTCACGGACACAGGAGTGAGCAGGACCGCAGGAACGGTCTTCCCGCCGCTGGTCGTGGCCTTGTCCCTGGCGACCTGCTCGAGGCCGGTCCGGCGCGCCGCGGCCACGGCCATGGCGGCACCGGCGGAGGCCTCGGGGCCGAAGGGCTTGTAGACGGTCATGTACTGATCGCCGGCCAGGATGCGCTGCACGGCCCCGAGTTCGGCGTCCTGCCCGGTGACCGGGGGCAGCGGGTCGACCTTGTTCGCCTTCAAAGCGGAGATGCCGGCTCCGGCGAGTCCGTCGTTGGCGGCGTAGACCCCCTGGATACCGGTCACGCCCAGTGCGGCGATGGCGCCGGCCATGTTCGTGTTCGCGATCTCCGGGCGCCACTGCGGTGTGTCGTACTCCTTGCCGATCTTCACTCGGCCCGTGAGCACGGACAGCGCGCCCTTCTTGAACGACACCGCATTGGGGTCGCTGGGATCACCGTTCAGCATGACGATCTGGGGCAGGTGGCCCTGGTTGCCCATGGCCTTCAGCAGTGCCCTGCCCTGGAGCCTGCCGACCTCCTCGCCGTCGAAGGAGACGTAGCCCGAGATCGGGCCCTGCGCGAGCCGGTCGTAGGCGATCACCGGGATGTCCGCCTGGGCCGCCTCCTGCACGGACGTGGCGAGCGATCTGGCGTCCACCGCAACCAGCACGATCGCATCGACGCCCCTGGTGATCACCGAGTCCATCTGCTCCTGCTGGAACGCCACATCGCCCTTGGCGTTGGCGGACTCGATCGTGCAGCGCCTGCACAGCTCCATGATCTTCTTCTCGAGCAAGGGCCTGTCCTGGGTCTCCCAGCGGGCCGTGGTGGCATCCGGCAGCAGCAGGGCGATCTTCGGTGCGGTCCCCCCGTCGGAGGTGCTTCCGGTGCCCGACCCGCAGGCCGAGACGGCGACGGCCGTCGAGACCGCGGTCATGACCATGGCCGCTCCCCGTATGCAGGCCCTCATGTGCGAGACCTCCCTCCGAGCGCGGGTCGGGTGGTCACGCCGGCATGGAGATCCAGAAGATCACTGGTCGCTGCCCGCACGCGGCGACACCTGGCCCTCTCACGTGAGCGGCAAGACGACCATGCCGTCAGTGTGGCACCGGCCACGACGATCTGCGAATGCAGTGGCGGTTTGCTCCAATATGCGATTCTGTTGTGGGGACGCCCGATCTCAGCCGCATCCGCGGCACGGACGGGAGGTAGGTTGCGGACATGCCTGAAGACGGCGGTGCCCGGGCCGGAGTCTCTCAGCTGCGGGCATCCGGAGCCGATGCCGCGGACGCGGGCGGGCAGCCCGCGGTGCCGGAGGCGGCGGCGGACGAGCGCGCTCTGACCTTCGCCGGAGTGGCCATGGCAGCCGTCTATGTGCCCACCGGTGACACGGACGAGCTGCGACTGGCGGAGACGGCCCGCTGGGCCGTTTCCGACCACCGGCTGCCCGAGTGTCTGCCCCTGTCGGGGGGCTCACCCGCCGCGCACGCCTTCCGCACCGACCGGCCGCTGTGGCTCACCCCCGCGGAACTGGCCGCCTACCCCGAGGGCGCGCCCACCTCTGCGCACCCGGAGGCCTCGCTCGGTGCCCTGCCGCTGGAGGCGGACGGCAGCCGGCTCGGCTGCCTCGTCGTCGTCGGCGCCGGTGCGGAGGGCTTCGAGGACGAGCAGCGCCGCTTCCTGGAGCGGTACGCCGACGCCGTCGCCGGTCTGCTGCTGGCCGCCGCCGGCCGGTCCCCGCCGTCGCCGCTGCTGGGCCCCGCGCTGCGGAGCCTGCGCGTCGGCTCGTTCGTACTGGTGCCCGACACCGGCCTGATCGACGCGGACGACGCCCTGCTCGAACTCCTCGGTATCACGCCGGCCGACTTCGACGGCAAGGCGGATACCCTGCTCGCCCACGCCCTGCCCGAGGACATGCACGCGCTGGTGTCGGTGCTGGAACCGGCTCCCCAGGCGTTCGGCCGGCGGGAGCTGGAGTTCCGCGTGCGCGGCCCGACGGGGGAGATGCGCTGGCTGAGCCTGAGCTGCCGGGTCCTTGCGGCCACCGACGACTGCCCCGAGCAGGTGCTGGGCGTGGTGACGGCGACCTCCGTGCTGCGCCGCGGCCCCGACGACGTCTCCAGGATCCAGTGGCTGACCGCCGCACTCGACGAGGCCACCACCGTCCGTGACGTCAGCCGCGTCGTGGTCACCGCGCTGCGAGAGCCGCTGGGCGCCGACCGGGTGGCCCTCGCGGAGCTGCAGGGCGACCGCCTCATGGTCACCGTGCTCGATCCGCCGCAGCCCGCGGCCTGGCCCGAGGCCTGGCGCGCCGAGTGGCGCACCGAGTGGCCCGACGCACCGGTCAGCGCCCTGCCCACCCTCCAACTCGCCCTGCGGGACGGACGCTTGGACCTGTGGCCGGCCGGCACGGCCTTCGAACCGAACCTGGCGGGTATCGGCGACGGAGGCCTCGCCGTCCTGCCGCTGCCCGCCAAGGGCCGCGTCGCGGGCCTGTGCCTGGTCGGCTGGGACCAGCCGCACGAGTTCGCCCCCGACGAACGGTCCCTGCTGACCGCCACCGCGGCGCTGGTCGGACAGGCCCTCAAACGGGCGCACGAGCACGACGCCGAGCAGGAACTCGCGACGATGCTCCAGCGCAGCCTGCTGCCCCGGCGCCTGCCCGAGCTGCCCGGCGGCACGGCCGTGGCCCGCTATCTGCCCGCCAGACGGGGCCTGCAGGTGGGCGGCGACTGGTACGACGTCATCGCCCTGTCCGAGGACCGGGTCGCCCTGGTCATCGGCGATGTGCAGGGCCACAGCGCCGGAGCCGCGACCATCATGGGCCAGATGCGTACGGCCGTCAGGGCCTACGCGGTGGAGGGCCACCCGCCCGACGTGGTCGTCTCCCACGCCAACCGCCTGCTCGTCGGCATGGAGACCGACCTCTTCGCCACCTGCTGCTACGCCGAACTGGACCTGGAGCAGGGCAACACCCTCTTCGTCCGGGCCGGGCACCTCGCCCCCCTGGTGCGCCACCCCGACGGCAGCACCGAGGAGATCGAGGTCGAGGGCGGACTCCCGCTGGGCATCCTCGAAGAGGCGGAATTCCCCATGACGGCGGTGGAGTTGTCTCCCGGCACGGTCCTCGCCCTGGTCACCGACGGCCTGGTCGAGGCCGCCGGCCTGCCCCTCGACGAGGGCATGCGCCAGAGCCGCACGGCGCTCGCCGCGGCCGACCCGGAGGATCTGGGGCGCATGGCCGACCAACTGCTCGGCGACGTCGGCCGCCGCGAGGACGACGTCGCGGTGCTGCTGCTGCGCTACGACGGCATGGGCACCCGGCCGATCAGGGCCGGCTGGGTGGTGTGGCGGCTGCCCGACGCCGTCATGCACGCCCGCCGCTTCACCGCCCGCACCCTGCGCAAGTGGCAGGCCGAGGACGTGGCCGACGCGGTCCTGCTGGTGGTGTCCGAACTCGTCACCAACGCCCTGGTGCACACCCAGGGCCCGGTCCGCCTCGACCTCATGCTCCGCGGTGACCGGGTACGGGTCTGCGTGGGTGACTCCTCGCCCCGTGCGCCCGCCAAGCCGGTGATCGTGGACTGGGAGTCGACCGGCGGCCGGGGTCTGCTCCTGGTCGAGGCGATGTCGGAGTCGTTCGGCTCGATGCCGGTGGCCGGCGGCAAACAGGTGTGGAGCGAGATCGTCCTGCCGGGACGAGCACCGGCGGCCACCGCCTCGGACCCGGGAACGGAACGAGGAGGCCGAGGGTGAGAACCCGCCTGTGGCAGATCGTCGCCGCGCTCGTCGCGGGACTCCTGACGATGTCCCAGGCCGCCTGCGAAGGAGAGGGCACGGCGGGATCGGGCGGCTTCACCGTCGGCCTGCTGCTCCCGAGCCGATCGGTCCCCCGCTGGGAGCACTCCGACCGGCCGCTGATCGAGAAGCGGCTGAAGGAGCTGTGCCCGCACTGCACCGTGGAGTACGCCAACGCCGAGGACGACGCGGACCGGCAGCGGCAACAGCTGACCTCCATGATCACCAAGGGGGTGAAGGTCCTGATCCTCGACGCCGCCGACGCGCGGGCGCTGCGTTCCTCCATCGCCGAGGCCCACCGGGCGGACGTACCGGTCGTCGCCTACGACCGGCTCGCCGAAGGCCCCGTCTCCGGTTACGTCAGCTTCGACGGGGCACAGGTCGGCAGGCTCCAGGGCGAGGCGCTCCTGAAGGCGATGGACGGGCGGGCGAAGAGCAGCCAGGTCGTCATGCTGAACGGCGATCCCACCAGCCCCAACGCCGCCTGGTACAGAAAGGGTGCCCTGTCCGTCCTGGCGGGCAAGGTCAGGATCGGCAGGTCGTACGACGTCCAGGGCTGGAGCACGGACGACGCCCACGCCCAGATGTCCGCCGCCGTCGCGGCCCTGGGCCCGGACCGGATCGGCGGGGTCCTGGCGGCCAACGACGCGATCGCCGCGGGTGCCGTCTCCGCACTCAAGCGCGCGGGCGTCAGGCGGCTTCCCCCCGTCACCGGTCAGGACGCCGACCTCGACGCCGTACGGCGCATCGTCGTGGGCGAGCAGTACATGACGGTGTACAAGCCGTTCCGGGCGGAGGCGGACGCGGCCGCCGCCATGGCCGTGGCGCTGGGGCGCGGCGACGATCTCAGCAACGTCGCCACCACGACCACCCACAGCCCCACCAACAGCCGCATCCCGTCCGTGCTGCTCACCCCGAGGGCTGTCACGGCCCGCACCATCGAGCAGACGCTCGTCAAGGACGGCGTGTACACCGTCGATGAGATCTGCACCCGCGCGCTCCGGCCCGCCTGCCAGCAGGCCGGACTCGCGCGGTAGCCCCGTCACGAGGTGACAGGCGGTCATTTCCACGGGCCCGCCCAGGCCATCCGTGGAGGATGGCGACGGGCGGGCCTTCGCCTGAGCGGCCGGCCGCCCATCACCCGCGTCAACAACCCTGCGGGTCAGTACAACTGGTGCCGGTGCTCTCCGATCCTGACGGTGCCGGTGGTCCTCGTACCGTCCCGGTTGTCGTAGACGACGTCGCCGGTGGACTTCTTCCAGATCCTGATGCGGTACGTGTCCGGGCCGTCGGTGGCGGTGACGCGGAACGCGTAGCCGCCGTGGCCGTCGACCGTGCCGGAGCCCTGGTAGACGGCCCGGGAGCCGGTGATCACCAGCCAGTCGGAGCCCGTGGAGCGGAAGGTGAGCTTGGCGGCGCCGAAGACGAACACGGCCTCACCGGTGGGGGCGGTGGCCCCCTTTCGGTAGCGGGCGTCGAAGGAGAACGCCGCCTTGCCGGTCAGTCCCGGCCTGGCCGGGAAGGCGCCGGCCGGTGAGGTGATCGTGCCGGCGCCGAACGCCGGACCGGCGCCGCGGTCGTAGACGATCACTTCGGGGAGCGTCCTGCTGTCCGTACCCCCGTCGTCGTCCGAGACGGTGATCACCGGGCGGTGGATGCCTGCCGTGGCGTAGAGGCGCTCGGCGCGGCAGGTGTCGCCGGAGGCGGTGATCCGGCCCGATGTCGGTTTGGTGCCGTCCTGCCAGTCGATGGTGCAGGAGTGGCTGTCGGAGGTGCCCGGATCGGTGAAGGAAGCGGTGACGACCACCGGTTTCCCGACTGGAGTCGGGGTCGCCGGGCCTGTCGCCGAGGTGATCGACGGGGCGGCGTTGGAGACCGTGACCGTCGTGGTGTCGATGCTGCGGCCACCGCTCAGGGTGAGCTTGAAGGTGCCGTTGTCGGTGCAAGTGACCGTGGTGCGGGCCGAGCCCGGGTCCGCGACCGTGCAGGGTGCGCCGTTCTCCACCGTCCACTTGGGTGTGCCCGCACCGGAGATGGTGCCGGCCAGCGGGACGGCGTCGCCCTCGGTGCCGGTGGCGTCCGGGCCCGCGTGCACGATGGTCACGGGGTCGATGCTCGTGAGCGTCGGGACGACCTTCTTGAGGAGTCCGTCGGAGTCGAACTCCATCTTGTCGATGGTGGTTTCACGGTGGGTGCCGTCTCCGCCGGGGATGGCGAAGCGGTGGTAGGCGATGTACCAGTCGTCGGTGTTCGGGACGTGCACGACGCTGTGGTGGCCGGTGCCCTTGATGCCCTGGGAGAGGTCCTTCGAGAGGATCACGCCCCGCTTGGTCCAGGGGCCGGTGGGGGAGGGGCCGGTGGCGTAGGCGACCCGGTAGTTCTCGTCCCGGGTGTCGTTCTCCGACCACATGAAGTAGTAGGTGCCCTTGCGCTTGATGACGAAGGAGCCCTCGTTGTAGCCGCTCGGGGTGATGTCCTTGACCTTCGAGGTGTCGATGGAGGTCATGTCGGCGCCCAGCGGGACGACATACGCATGGCCGTTGCCGAAGTACAGATACGACTGGCCGTCGTCGTCGGTGAAGACCGCGGGGTCGATCATCTGCCCGCTGAACTGACCCGCCTTCAGGAGCGGCTTGCCCAGCGCGTCCTTGAACGGGCCCGTCGGAGAGTCGGAGACCGCGACGCCGATGTTCGCGTCGGCGCAGAAGTAGAAGTAGTACTTCCCGTCCTTCTCGGCGATGGTCGGCGCCCAGGCCCTGCTGTCGGCCCAGGAGACGTCCGGGCCGAGGTCGAGGATGACACCGTGGTCCTTCCAGTGGACCAGGTCGGTCGAGGAGTACGCCTTGAACTGCGTACCGCTCCAGCCGTCGAAGCCGTCGGTGGTCGGGTAGATGTAGAAGGTGTCACCGAAGCGCACGATGTTCGGATCGGCGTTCAGGCCCGGCAGCACCGGGCTCTTCATCACGACGGCTGACACCGTCCAGGTGCGCTTCTTGCCGTCGGAGCCCGTCACCTCGTACGTCACCGGCTTGCTGAAGTCCTGGACGCTGCCGGAGGCGGGGCTGATCGCCGCGCCGTGCGCCAGGGTGAACTCCGGTGCCAGTGAGGTGAGATCGGTGCCTTCCTTCATCGGCAGCGTGATCTTGCTGTCCGCGTTGTCGACGATGGCGGCGACCTTCAGATCAGGGTGCGAGGCCTTCGCGATGCCCGCCGTGTTGCCGCTGAGCTCCATGACCTCCGTGGCCGACAGGGCCCGGTCGTAGATGCGGAAGTCGTCGACCTCGCCGCCGAAGTACGGGTCGGCCGAGTACAGGGACCGGCCGATGTAGCCGCTGTAGTCCTTGTTCGCGTCGTACAGCTCGGACGGCTTGATGGTGGTCGTGGTGCGGGCCGCCTCGATGCCGTCGACGTAGAGGACCATCGTGCCGGTCGAGCCGTCGAGGGTCACGGTGACGTGCCGCCACTCGCCGGGCGTGAGCTGCGAGCCGGCCGTCAGCTTCGACTCCGCCGACCAACTGGCCTTGGTGATCGCCGAGTAGAGGCTGGAGCCGCCGTTGGAGGGGGTGGCGAAGAGGTACCTGTTGTTGTCCGGGCCGAGCCCGAACAGCCACTGGAAGCTGCTGCCGCCCTTCCACTTCGCGTACGTCGACACGGTCACGCTGTCGGCGTTCTTCAGCACCCCGTTCGGGATCTTCACATACGGTGAACTCGACGCGTCGCCCGACATCTTGAACGAGCCGCCCCGTACACCCGTGCCGAAGTCGGGCGTGTGGACATAGGTGCCGTGGTAGCCGTGTCCGCTGGAGTCGTGGGCGATGTTGCCGCCCGTCTCGTCGAAGTCGTAGTGCAGCAGCAGATCGGCCGGGACGTCGGCGCCCTCCTCCGACACCGTGACCTCGGCCTGGACGGGGAGGGCGGCGCCGTCCGGCAGGCTGCCGGTCACGGTGAAGGTCCCGGGGTTCGCGTAGGCCGAGGCGGGGACGTCGTCCCAGGCGACGGCGACCGGCCGGTCGACTCCGTCGGCGTACTTCGCGATCACGGTGGCCGGCAGGACCGGCGCCTGGCCGGTCTTCGTCTTCACCTTCACCCCCTCGACGCTCTCCACCAGCTGGTCGGGCTGGTAGGCGCGCAGCAGTCGGTCGTACTCGGCCTGGGTGACGGGCAGGACGGTGCCGTGGCGGGGCCTCGCCGGCAGGTCGTAGCCGGTGGACGGGGTCCAGTTGCCGGAGGCCGGGTCCGTCGTCTCGAACGGGAGGTAGCCGCGGCCGCCGAACTCGTCGAGGAAGGCGTACCACTTGTCCTCGGTGTTGGACTTGAACACCAGCGGACCCTCGGCCGCGCTCATCGTGCCCTTGCCGATGCCCTCGGCGACCGGGTCCCAGGAGCCCAGGATGGAGTCGCTCTTCTCCTCGAAGATGAACTTGCTGTTGGGGGTGGAGGAGGTGTTGTTCCGCTCGTCCTTGGACAGGCGGTAGTACGTCCCGTCGTGCTGGATCATCGTGGAGTCGATGACCGAGTAGCCGCGGTCGATCCACACCTTGGGCTCGCTGAAGGTGTAGAAGTCGCGGGTCGTGGCGTACATCATGCGGTTGTACGTGTCGCCGCTGTGCTCGGCGTTGTCGTAGAGCTTCGACGCCCAGAAGACCACGTACTCGCCGCGTTTCGCGTCGTAGAAGGCCTCCGGCGCCCAGGTGTTGCCCGCGCTGTCGGGGGAGATCTTCACCAGCCGCTGGTTCGTCCAGTGCACCAGGTCGGTGGACTCCCAGATCATGATGGACTTGCTGCCGGTGCGCTGGGCGGCGTCCCAGTCGCCGTTGCCGTAGATCCTGAGGTCGGTGGCGATCTGGTAGAACTTGTCGCCCTCGGGGGAGCGGATGATGAACGGGTCGCGCAGGCCCTTCTCGCCGAGCGTGGAGGTGAGGACGGGCTTGCCGTCGTTCAACTCCCGCCAGTGCAGCGGGTCGTTGCCCTTGCTGAGGGCGTTGTAGATCTGCTCACCGTCCGCGGTGCCCTCGCCGGTGAAGTAGCTGAACATATAGCCCTTGAGGGCCGCCTCGGCGGGCAGTTCGGGCACATGCGCGGTGAAGGTGCGGGTGGCGGTCGCCCCGCCCTTGGTGACGGTGGCGGTCAGTTCGACGGTGGTGGCGCCGTCGCCGTGCGCGGGGCGGTGGACCACACCGTCGGCGGAGACGACGTCCGGGTTCGCGGAGGACCAGGCGACCTGCGTGGCGTACGGACCGCTCGTCGGGAGGGTGAGGTTGCCACGGACGTCGTCGAGGTTGTGGACGGTCAGCGCGTCGGCCGCCTGCTGGGTGGCGGTGCCGTCGTCGAAGTCGGGCAGGACCGTCACCTCGAAGGTGCGGGTGTCGGTGACCGTGCCCTTCTTCAGGGTGGCCGTCAGCGTGGCGTGGCCGTCCGGTGCACCGGCGGCCGGGCGGGTCACCTTGCCGGAGTCCGAGACGACCGCGGTGTTGTCGCTGGCCCAGCTGATCGTGGAGCCGCCCGCCGTACCGGTCTTCGGCAGGTCCAGGTCGGCGGTGACGGCGCTGGTGTCACCGAGGCTCAGGGCCGCCCTGTCGTCGGCGACCCCCTGTGTGTCGACGGGGAGGGCGAGTTGCTCGACCTCCGAGCCGGCCAGTGCTCGGTCGTATACGCGGAAGTCGCGGATGCGGCCCTTGAAGAGCTTGTCGCCGGAGTACACGGACTTGCCTATGTAGTTGGCGGTGGTGGTGCCGGAGCCGATCGTGCCGGGGGTGATCGTCACCGCCGTGTTGCGGGCCACCTCGACGCCGTCCTCGTAGAGCACGCCGGTGGTGCCGGTCTGGGTGTAGGCGAGGTGCTTCCAGACCCCGCGGGTGAGGTTGTGGGAGTCGGACGGCTTCGTGGTCTGTTCCGTGGACCAGTTGCCGGTCGCCACCGAGGTGCGCAGTGAGTTGCCGGTCGTGAACAGGTAGCCGTTGCCGTTGCCGCCGCTGGAGTTGCCGAAGCCGTAGAGGAAGTACGGGGTGCTCTGCGCGGAGTCGAGGAGCACGTCCAGGGAGACGGTGATCGAGTCCATGCCCTTCATGACGTCGTCCGGCACCTTGATGTAGGTGTCGGAGCCGTTGAAGGCGAGCCCCTGACCGGATGCCGACCAGTCGGCGGTGCCGCTCACCGTGCCGTCGCGGCCGTTGCCGGAGGCGTCGCTCACGGTGGTCCCGGATCCGCCGTCGAGTTTGTACCAGAGGGCGAGACCGTCCGAGAGGTCGGAGGCTTGCGTCTGTGCCGCCTGCGCGGGGAGGGCGGGACCGGCGAGGGTCAGGAGCATCGCGGCGGCGGTCAGTCCGGCGAGATGGCCCGCCAGGCGTCTCACGCGGCCGCGAAGTCGTGCGCTGTGCGTCATGTCGGGATTCCCTGCTGAGACACGGCTGATGGGGGGAAGGGCGGGGGTGCGGGCAAGCGGGAGCGGGCCGACAGCGCATGCGCCGAGGGCCTGGTGTTACGTGGAGGTGACGTCGTGTTGCGAGAGTTTCAATCGGCGTCGTATGGAGCGTCAAGAGGTTTCGAACGATGTGCGACAGGTCGAACGAAAGGAGTCGGGCTGAGTACCGTGACCGTCGCCGGTGCCGGGCCCAGCGGTCTGGCCGCCGCCGTCGCCCTGGCCCGGGCCGGCCCCCTGCGGGTCACGGTGCTGGAAGCGGCCGACGCGATCGGCGGCGGCACCCGCTCCGCCTCGCCCGCTTCGGTGTCCCCGTGCTCGCCGCGCACGCCTTCCACCCCCCTGGAGCGGCCGCTTACCGCGAGTATCGGGCTCGGCATCGTCACCGCGGGCCACTGCTACGGCTGGGCCCTGGCCGAGGGAGGCTCACGGCGCATCGCCCACCTGTGCCTGGGCGACCTGCTCGCCCACACCGAAGAGGTCAGGACGTCATCCCGTAGTGGAGCACACCGCCCGAGGTCAGCACCGCTTCCGGAAGGAAGGGGCCGTTGACGGGGAGGCCGTTCAGCCTCAGGGACCGGACATGGGCGTTCGTGGCCGAGGCGTCCGGGGCGAGGAGGGAGAGGGTGACCCCGTTGCCGCGGTGCACGGTGGCGGACGGGAACAGTGGGCCCGCCAGGGCGAGTTGGGCGCTTCCCGGGACCTGGGGGTACATGCCGAGACAGGCCCATACCGCCCACGACGACATCTCGCCCAGGTCGTCGTTGCCGACAAGACCGTCGGGGCGGTCGGTGAAGAGAGTGGTGAGGGCCCGCCGCACGATGTCCTCCGTGCGGTCGGGACGGCCCGCGTAGTCGTACGCCCAGGGGATGTTGAAGGACGGTTCGTTGCCGAGATAGGCGTACGGCTTGTCGGCGCCCGCGTTGAGCTGGGTGAAGAAGGTGTCGAGCCGCGAGGCGGCCGCGGCGGTGCCGCCCATGGCGGTGAACAGGCCGGGCAGGTCGTGCGGCACCAGCCAGGTGTACTGCGCGGCGTTGCCCTCGACGTACTCCCCGTGCTGGGTGGGGGAGAAGGACGGCCAGCTTCCGTCGGCGTTGCGGGGCTGGATGTAGCCGCTCACCGGGTTGAACAGATTGCGCCAGTTGCCGGCGGCGCGGGTGAGGACCGCCTGGGTCCTCGTGTCGCCGAGGCGTCCGGCCAGGTGGGCCAGCGCGGCGTCGGCGATGGCGTACTCCAGGGTGGTGGCCGCGCTGCCCCAGACGCCCTTGGTGCCGGCGGGGATGTAGCCCAGGGTGTCGTACTGCTGGTGCCCCGGCCGCTGCCGGTCGTCCTGCCGGCCCGCGACGGCCGCGCGCAGCAGCCCCCGGGCGTCGAAGTCGGTGCCGCCGAAGGCGTGGATGGAGGCGGCCATGGCCGGCAGCGGGTCGCCGACCATGACGCGGGTGCCGCCGTTGGCCACCGTCCAGCGGTCGAAATACCCTGCCTGGCGGCCTTGGTTGAGGATCGACTGGGCGATGTCGGACGCCTCGTGCGGCGCGATCAGAGCCAGCAGCTGGCCCTGCGAACGGTAGACGTCCCAGCCGGAGAAGTCCGCGTACTGCACATGACCGGGCCGGGTGCGGTGGACCTTGCCGTCCATGCCCCGGTAGCGGCCGTCGGTGTCGCTGAAGACGCTGGGGTGCAGCAGCGCGTGGTACAGCGCGGTGTAGAACACCCGGCGCTGGGTCTCGGTGCCGCCGCGCACGGCGATCCTGCCCAGCCACTCGTTCCAGCGGTCACGGGCGGCGCTGTGCAGCTGGTCGTAGGAGCGCTTGCCCTGCTCCACGGCGACATTGCGGCGGGCGGCGGCGACGTCCACGAAGGACACACCGACCCGCGCGGTCACCGTCCGGGTCCCGGGCGCGAAGGAGACGTACGCCCCGGAGGTCTTCCCGTCCAGCGGCTCGGCGTGCGCGAAGGGGCGGTCGAAGACGACGTGGAAGTAGAGCCGGTAGCGGTTCGAGGAGTGGCAGAAGCCGCCGCTGTCGGTGTAGCCGGACAGGGTCCGCGACCCGATGCTGATCTTCCCGGTGGCCTTGTTGAAGGCCCGTCCCGCGTCCACCGTCAGCCCGGCGGGCCGCGCGTCGCCGGCCGGATAGGTGAAGCGCGCGATGCCGGAGCGCTGGGTGACGGAGATCTGCGTACGGATGCCGTTGTCGAACCGGACCCCGTAACTGCCCGGCGAGGCCTCCTCGTTGGTGTGGGAGAACGTGGCGTGCCGCGCGGCGGGGTCCGGGTCCGGGCGGCCGGTGAGCGGCATGAACGGCACGTTGCCGTAGTCGCTGCAGCCCGCGCCGGAGATGTGGGTGAGGCTGAAGCCACGGATCCGGTTGTCCTTGTACGCGTACCCGCCGTGCTGGCGGGTGACCGTGTCGGGGCTCCACTGGATCCCGCCCAACGCCGCCGAGGCGCCGGGGAACGTGTTCCCGGCGCCTCCGCCGTGGCCGAAGTCGGTGCCTCCCGGAGCGGTGCCGACGAACGGGTTGACGTATCCGGCGGGATCGTCCGTGGCGCGTGCGGGCTCGGCCGTGGCCGGGGCGGCGGACGCCGCCGGGAGCGGCGAGGCCAGCAGCACGGCCGAGGTCAGGGCAGCCGCGACAGGGTGCAGGCGCAAGAAGCTCTCCTCGAGACGGTGGGACGTCGCGGTGGCGAACGACGTCGGACTGCCCACCTTCCCGGCCTAACGGCGTGGTTGCGTGACGCCTTGCCGTGGAACGCGCACGGATCAGGCTCACGGCGCAATGCACCGGAGTGAACGAGGGCGCGCGGGAGGAGAGCTCACACCTCCCGGTGGTCGATGTCCAGCAGGCTCGCCGCGGCCCGGAAATCGGCGCTGTGGCTGCCGACGGCGAGGGACCAGTGGTGGCCGACGCCCGTCGCGCTCCAGGCGTCGACCCATTCGCCGGGGTCACGGCCGAAGTCGACACGGCTGGTGGTGTTGCCGATCTCCAGCAGCGGACCGGGCACGACGGTGCCCTCGGAGGTGACGAACGACAGGCTGCCGTCGGCGTCCTGGCCCAGACCCAGGAGGGTGACCGGGCCGGGCCGGACGTCGAACTCCACGCTGACGCCCCAGCCGCGCTTGCCGTGGTAGACGCCGAGACCGCGCAGCAGCGGATCCCGGGCGCTGACGGCGAGGTGGGCGGGCCCGTCATGGCCCATCTCCACCACGCCGTCCTGGAAGTCGAGGGCCTGGATCTCGGTGAAGGAGCCGCCGGCGCCGACGCTCTGCGAGGCCAACTGAGCGACGCTGGTGCGCAGTTCGTACTCGCCGGCCGCGGGCACGCCGCGGGCGGTGAGCAGGGAGGCGCCCAGGATCATGCCCGCGCCGAGCCGCTCGTGCAGCTCGCCGTCGAGACCGCGGTGGTAGTAGGCGAGCGTGTCGAGGCCGAAATCCTCGACCAACCGGTCCAGCGCCAGGGACACCTTCGCACCCCATGCGAAGTCCTCGTCCGCCACGCTGTCGTCGAGGGTGAAGACCTGGCGGGCCAGCGCCATGCGGTCGCGGGTCTCCGCCTCGGTCACCCGCTCCACCCGGTGCCGCAGGTCGTCGAACTCCAGTACCTCCACATGCGAGCCGAAGGTCACGGGCAGCAGGGTCAGATCGGTCGACACGTCCAGCATGCCCGGGTACAGATGCCCCATCAGGCCGTGCCGGGCGTGCCGCAGCGCCGCGCGGACCCGGGCCGCACGGATCCACTGCTCGATGCGCCGCCAGGCGGACTCCTGGCGCAGCCAGCCCGACACCGACCGGAACGGGATGCCGGCCCGGCGGAAGACATTGCCGACCTCCGGTACCGAGCACTGCGCGCAGTACGCCAGCCAGGCGCCCGTGTCGAAGGTGGCGTGGTCCATCCGCTCGGACGGCTGGAGGTCGACGACCAGCACGGGGGTGTGCGAGCGCCGGGCGATCGGCAGCACCATCGACGAGGTCAGATACGTCGTCAGGAACAGCACGATCAGGTCGCAGTCGGCCCGGCGCAGCTCCTCGGCGGCGAGGGCGCCCTCCTGCGCGTCGGAGATGAAGCCGACGTCCGTGACCTCCGCGTCCAGCTGCCCGAGCCGCTCGGCCAGGTAGGCGGCCGACTCCTTCAACTGCGGCAGCAGACCGGGGAACTGCGGCCAGTAGGTGCCGAGCCCGCCGGAGACCAGGCCGACACGGGTACGGCGTCGGTGCACCGGCGGCAGCAACTCCTTCAGGGACATGAGGTGTTCGGCGGTTGCCATGGCGTGGAGCAGCTCCTTCGGAGGTCACGGTCTGAGGTCAGGGGGTGCCCGGGCCCGTTCTACGCCCGGGCCACTCCCAGGTCCGCCGGAGCCGTGGCGGCGCCGGGGGAGCGCCGGACGAGGACACGGATGATGTACACGCCTGCCACCGCCGACAACGCCATGCAGAGCGTGATCGACCAGAGCAGCACGGAGGCGCTGTACTCCATCAGGGCGGGCGTGACGAACGCGATGCCCGCGAAGACCCCGCGCGCCAGGGCGTAGGTGAGGCCCTGGGTGGTGCCGCGGGTGTCCGGGGGCAGGGTGAGCTGCGACCACACCTTGTAGTTGGCCTCCCCCGCGAAGGGATAGGAGATCTGGTAGAGCACGAAGAAGACCAGCATCCCGAGCAGGGCGCCGGCGGTGAGGGAGGCGATGCAGAAGGCGATGATCTGCACGACGGTGAACACGTAGAACAGCCGGTCGCGCAGGGGAGTGTCGGCGATCCGCACGAACACGAAGGTCAGCACCAGCGCGACCGGGAGGAAGGCGAGGTTGATCCCGGTGGCCAGGCTCTGCGAGGCACCGCTGACGGTGACCAGCAGATAGGTGCCGAACTGGCCGAAGGTGTTGGCTCCGATGCCCCAGGTGACGTAGTAGGCGAAGGTCGCGACCATCGGCAGCAGCGCGGCACGGTTCAGGAGGTTCTTCAGGTCGATGCCGCGCGGCGCCTCCAGCGCGGCCGCCTCTTGCGCCAGCTCTGCGTCCGAGGGTTCGTCGGCCAGCTTCAGCCGGGCGCGGAACTGCCAGGTGAGGAACGCGGCGACGGCCAGATGGCCGGTGATGATCCGCGCCCCGGTCATGCCCGTGTGCGACAGGAGGTAGCTCAGGAAGATGACGACGACGATGCCCGCCGTCCACATGACCTGGGTGAAGGACACCAGACGCGCCCGGCCGTCGGCGGGCGCCGCGTCCGAGACCACGGCCAGGGAGGTCGGCAGGTCGGCACCGGCCGCAAGGCCCGCCACGAGCACGCCGATGAAGAGCACGATGTCGTTCGGCGCCAGGGTGATGACGATCGCGCCGAGCGTGAAGCAGAAGATGTCCCAGTTGTAGACACGGCGGCGCCCGAACATGTCGGCGAGCCGCCCGCCGACCAGGGAGCCGACCGCGATGCAGCCGGTGACGATCGCGCTGATCGCGCCCGCCATCCACACGCCCATGTCGTAACTGTCGCGGTAGATGGCCAGGTTGACGGCGATGCTGACGATCAGAGCGGCGTCGAGGTAGGAGGCCATGCCCGACAGGGCCGCCACCTTCCACAGCCGCCAGGGGATGGGCTGTTCCGAGCGTTCGGGAGCGGTCGGGGTTCGGACCATGATGCGACTCCGTCGTCTGGGGATGGGCCGAGCGGAGAGGGACGTGGCGGCTCTGAGGCCGAGTGCAGTGAATATAGGGTCGGAAAAACGTTCCAACAACCCCTCATGCGTCCATTTGCAGGAAGACGTGTCGACATGCTTCCCGCGCCCGGGATCCGGTGCGAACATTCCAGGTTGTCGGCGACCAGACCCGTGTAAAACGTTTTGATCCGCGAGGGTGCCCAGCCGTACTCGGAAGGACCGTGTCCGTGATCTCCTCCGCGCTGCAGCAGCTGTTCGACGACCCGCCCAGGGACTTCGGCCCCACTCCGCTGTGGTGGTGGTCGGGTGCGAGAGTCACCCGCGAACGCCTCGCATGGCAGCTGCGCAGGTTCGCCGAGGGCGGCGTCCACAACCTCGTGGTGATCAACCTGGCGCCGGCGGGTCCCAGCTTCGGCGCCCGCGCCGACGAACCCACCTGGTTCGGCGAGGAATGGTGGGCACGCTTCACTGACGCCTGCGAGATCGCCCGGGACCTGGGCATGCGCCTGTGGTTCTACGACCAGATCGGGTTCTCCGGAGCCAATGTGCAGGGCGCGGTGACCCGCTCGCATCCCGAAGCGGCCGGCCTCACCCTGCGCTGCCGCACGGTGGCCCTCTCCAACGGCGCCGTCCCGCTGAGGAGTTCGGAGACCCTCGTGGGCGCGTACTCGCCGGAGGGCCGGCGCCTTCCCGTCACCGGCACCGCGCGGATCGCCGTCGCCGACGGCAGCGAGGTGCGGCTCGTCACCGCCGTCCCCACGGCCTTCGACTACCTGGACCCCGGCGCCGTCCGCCTGCTCCTGGAGGCCGTGCACCACGAGTACGACCGGCGCGTCCCCGGGTACCTGGGCAATGTCGTCGCCGGAAGCTTCCAGGACGAACTGCCCGGCACCAACGCCTGGAGCCGCCGCTTCCCGGAGGAGTTCCTCGCCCGTCGCGGCTACGACCTGCTCGACCACCTCCCGGCCCTCTTCCACGACACCCCCGACGCCGGCCGGGCCGCGAAGGTCCGCGCCGACTACTACGCGGTCCGCGCCGAACTCACCGAAGAGGCCCTGTTCAAACCCCTCGCCGCCTGGCACGACGAACGCGGCATGCTCCTCGGCTGCGACCAGAGCCACCCCGCCCGCTCCGGCTTCCCGGCCCAGTCCACCCAGATCTACTCGGACTACTTCCGCACCCACCGCTGGTACGGCGCCGCGGGCAGCGACCACCACGGCGACGCCAAGGTCCACTCCTCCATGGCGCACCTCTACGGCCACGAGCGGGTCTGGATCGAGGCGTTCCACTCCTCCGGCTGGGGCGGCACCCTCGAGGACACCTACGACTGGCTCCTGCCGTTCCTGCGCAGCGGCGCCAACCTGTACAACCCGCACGCCAGTTACTTCGGCACCGCGGGCGGCTGGTTCGAGTGGGCGCCGCCCTCCACCGACTGGCGCCAGCCCTACTGGCCGCAGTACCCGGCCTTCTCCCGGGCCGTCGCCCGCCTCTGCTCGATCCTGTCCTGGGGCACCTACAGCGCCGACGTGGCGGTCCTGCACCCCACGACCACCATGCAGTCCCTCATCCCGCTGGACGCCCCCGTCAAGCACTTCGGCGACGGCCGCCTCGGCGAGAGCCACGCCGACGTCGACGAGACCCAGCGCCACTACCTCGACCTGTGCGGCACCAACAACTGGCTGCGGCCCCACATCGGCGCCCTCGACCGGCACGGCACCTCCTACGACGTCATCGACGACGCCTCGGTACAGCGGGCCACGCCCGCCGACGGCGCCCTACGGGTCGGGGACCTGGCCTACACCGCGGTGCTGCTGCCCTCGGCGAGCGTCCTGGAGCAGGACACGGCACGACGGCTGACCGAACTGCTCGACGCCGGCGGACGGGTGGTGGCCGTGGGCCGCCCGCCGACCGCTGCGGCGGGCCTGGCCGGCGACGACGCCGTCGTGGCGGCGCTGTGCGCACATCCCGGGCTGGAGCGGGTGAGTGACGCCGAGGCAGGCGCCGCGGCCGTGGCGGAGCCGGCGGGGTACGCGACCGGTGACGTGCCGCTGCTCGTACGGCGGCACGGAGAGGTGGCGGTCGCTCTCGTGACGGGGGCCTTCCCCGACGCCCGCGCACATCCGCCCGAGGGCAACCATGACATCGACCCCGCCCGCTACGCCCCCACCAGGTCCCTCACCGTGCGCGCCCCGGTCGCCGAGGCCGAGGTCTGGAACCCGGCGAGCGGTGCCCGGCGCGCCGCGCGCGTCACCGTCACCGACGGCGTCTCGACCATCCAGGTGCCGCTGGAAGGCGCCCCCGCCGCCCTCGTCGTATGGCGAGAAGGAACCCCGGTGGATCCCAGGCCCTCACCACCGCCCGCTCCGGCCCGCACCATCGACCTGTCCAGCGGCTGGGAGGGCCGTCTGGCGCCCACCATGGACAACACGTGGGGCGACCTCGCGCTGCCCGCCGGGTCGTCCGTCGAGGAGCCGCAGATCTGGACCATGCGGTGGACCGAGAGCGACGCCCCCGACGCACGCTGGGAGCAGACGCGGGCAACGTACGGCAACCGGGCACGCGTGCTGCCCCCGGTGCCCGCCGCGAAGGCCCCCGACCCGCTCGACCGGACGTCCGTCGCACGGGTCCTGGCCGGAGAGCAGCCCCTCGTGCCCTGGGGCGAGAACTGGTCCGTGGCGCTGTTCTCGTCGAGCCGCGGGATCCCCGACCCGGACGGGTTGCTGGGCAACAAGGGGCTGGTGACCGAGGAGTTCGTACGGGTCCCGGTGCCGGGACTCGGAACCGTCGCCCGGGTCCGGTCGATCGTCGAGACCGACCACCGCGGGCCCGCCGATCTGCACGTGGGCGCGGCGGCGGCCAAGCGGGTGTGGTGGAACGGCGAGAGGCTGCCCACGGGCCGCGGATACCTTGCCTCCGCCCGGGTCGAGGTCGACCGGCCCCGCAACGTCCTGGAGTACGAACTGTCCGACGCCGAGGACCGCCCCTCGATGATCTCGGCCACGGCCCAAGCGCCCTTGGGCAGTTACTTCTGTCTGTCTCTCCCGGACGGGTTCGCGGCGCGTCCGCAGTTCATGTGCCTGCCGGACGGTGTACGGCCGGACGGCGGCGTCACCTACCGGGGCCGTCTGTGCCTGCCCCGCGGCGGGGAGCGGGCGGTGCTCGTGGTGGGCGCCGCGGCCGGGGTCACCGTGCTGCTCGACGGGGCGGTCGTGGCCCGGCAGGAGAAGGTCGAGTACTACGAGTCCGACTGGGGCGCCGTGCCGATGTTCTTCCGCCACGAACTGACCCTCACGGCGGGCGATCACGTCCTCGACGTCGTGGCCGACAGCGTCCGTGCACGGGATGCCGTGTTCGTCGACCTCGTGGCGGAAGGGGGTGTGACCGCGCTGGTCAGCGGAGCCGGCTGGGAGGCCGAGACGGGTCAGTGGCGCGGGCGTACCGTCGAACACGAGGGCAGGTGGGGGGAGTTGCAGCACTGCCACGCCGCCGTACGACCGCATCCCTTGCCCGACACGGAGTGGCTGACCGGGGGACCCGTGCTCGGCACCGCAGTCCTGCCCCTGCGGTCCACCGACGAAGTCCGCCCCCGGGTACAGCGTTTCCGCTTCACCGTGCCTCCGGGGACCGTGTCGCTCGAGCTGCCGCTGGCGCTGCCCGCACGGGTGAGGACCGCGGACGGCGCGGAACGGTCACTCGACGAGCAGGTACTGACACTGCCCCAACCCGTACGCGAACCAACGGAGTTCGAGGTCGTCACCGAACCTACCGCCGTGCTGCGAGGCGGCTCCGCCTGGTGCGGGCCGGTGCGCGTCCGAACCGTGGCGGCGCCACTGCCCCTCGGGGACTGGCAGTCGCTGGGCCTCGGCGGCTGGAGCGGCAGTGTGACCTACTCGCGTGAGGTGGAGGTGCCCGCGGGGCCGGACCCGGTGCTCGACCTGGGGCGGGTGCGGGGAAGCGTCGCCGTTCTTCTCGACGGGGAGCAGGTCGGCGAGGCGTTCTGTGCGCCGTACCGCTTCGAGCTGCGCGGTGCCGCCGGGCGCACCGTGCGGATCGACGTGACCGTCCACAACACCCTGGCCCCGTACCTTGCCGAGGCCACCCCCACCGCCTGGGCCTTCCCCTCCCAGTTGGCGTCCGGGCTGATGGGGCCGGTGACGCTGCGGATCCCTGAGTCAGGCGCCGGTGAGTGACCGTGTGGAGTCCCGCAGCACCAGTCCGGGCGCGAACACCCTTGTCTCGTGGGCGTGTTCGGCGCGGGCCTCCACCTCGTCGAGGAGCATCTCCACGGCGGCCCGGCCGAGATCCTCGACGGGCTGCCGGACCGTCGTCAGGGTCGTCCCCACGAAGCTCGCGATGTCGAGGTCGCCGTACCCCACCACCTGCACGTCCTCGGGAACCTTCACACCTCGCTCGGCCAGGCCCCGGCACAGCCCGGCGGCGAGGAAGTCGTTGGTGCAGAACACCCCGTCGGGCAGTTCGTCGAGCCCCTCAGCGATCTCCATGCCGTACGCCACCGTCATCTCCTCGGCGACCACCTGGCCCAGCCGTGCCTCGCGCCGGGTGCGCACGGCCTGCCGGGCGCCCTGGTAGCGGTCGGCGCACTGCCGTATCGACCGCTCCCCGTTCACGACGAGGATGTCGCGCGCCCCGCACTCCAGGAGGTGCTGCACCGCGATACGGCCGCCGGCGATGTCGTCGACGGAGACGGAGCAGCCGTCCTGCGCGGGCATCGCACGGTCCGCCAGGACGAGGGGAATGCCACGCTCGCGCAGTCGTGTGAGCCGGGTGGGGTCGGCGCTGAGCGGGACGACCACGGCGCCGACGGCGCGCTGCTCGACGAGCATGGTGAAGTAGCCCTGCTCGCGCTCCGGGGCGTCCCCGCTGTGGCAGAGGACGAGGGAGTAGCCGTGGTCGTAGGCGGCGTCGGCGGCGCCCCGCGCGATGCGCGCGTAGAAGGAGTTGGTCACGTCGGGCAGGACCAGGCCGATCGAGGACGTGTGGCCGGTGCGCAGTCCCGCGGCGCCCGGATGGGGCACGTAGTCGAGCGCCGCGACCGCGTCACGGACCCGCTCGGCCGTGGCCGCGTTCACGCGCTCCGGGCGGTTCAGCACGTTCGACACCGTCGACACCGACACTCCGGCGGCTGCTGCGACGTCCTGGATACGGGCGGGGCGAACCGGAATGGCGTCCACCCCCCCTCGCTGTGACAGCCGTGCGACCAGGCACGACAGGGTCCTCATGGGCGACGCAAGTCTACCCCGACGGCGACTAAAACGTTTTCAGCCCGAAAGACCACCAGGTCCTCGGGCAAACCCGCGCCTGACGAGCATCAGCACGCCTCCTCCGCTCGTCCACGGCCCGTGCTCCATTCCCGGATGCCGGTACGCGTACATCCCCGCGGTGAACGTCTCGCCGAGGCGCACGTCGGTCAGCGAGCCCTCGACGAGATACACCTCCTCGAAGTAGTCGTGCCGGACGCTGCCTTGGGCGCTGGTGTCCGTGCCCGGCTCGTACCGTTGCAGCACGGTGGCGTCCCCGGTCCGCGGATCCTCGGCCAGCACCTGCTCCCACACGCCGTCGGCCGCACCGGGCGGCCGCCGCCAGGGCGCCTCGGGACGGTGGAACTCGGACTGCGGTCTGCTCATCGGCGATGCTCCTCACTGTGTCGACCGAGTTCAGCACAGGTCCGCGTCATTCACCCTCCGTCGTACCGCCCGGCACTTCCCGTGACCGGCGGGTCGCCGACTGTGCCGGACCCCCTCGAGGTGGGACGCTGGGACGAGAGGTATCCGCCGAGGGCACTCGGGAGGGCCCGATGGGACGTGACGTACCTGCCCTGGTGTTCACGCGCGAGGACCGTCGCCGCTACCGGGACAAGATGCACCTCTGTCTCGACGTGCTGGCGCAGATGCTGCGGGAGTCGGGCTTCGAGAGCGAGCGCCCCCAGGTCGGGCTGGAGATCGAGCTCAACCTCGTGGACGGCGACGGGCGGCCCGCGATGCGCAACACCGAGGTGCTCCAGGCGATCGCCGACCCGGCCTGGTCGAGCGAGCTCGGCCGCTTCAACCTGGAGATCAACATCCCGCCCCGGCAACTGACGGCGGGCGGCCCCGGTGCCTGGGAGCAGGCCATCCGCGACGCCCTCAACCACGCCGAGGAGCGCGCCTCCGACGTGGGCGCACACATGATCATGGTCGGGATCCTGCCGACGCTGGGGGAGCCGGACGTGGGCGAGTCCGCCCTGTCCGGCGATCCGCGGTACAAGCTGCTCAACGAGCAGATCTTCGCGGCCCGCGGCGAGGACCTGCGGATCCGGGTGGACGGCGTGGAGCGCCTGTCGATGTATGCCGACGCCATCACCCCCGAGGCCGCCTGCACCAGCACCCAGTTCCATCTGCAGGTCGACCCGAAGGAGTTCGCGCCCTACTGGAACGCGGCGCAGGCGATCGCGGGCGTGCAGGTCGCCCTGGCCGCCAACTCGCCCTTCCTCTTCGGCCGCGAGCTGTGGCGCGAGACCCGCATCCCCCTGTTCGAGCAGGCCACCGACACCCGCCCGCAGGAGATCAAGGCCCAAGGTGTACGGCCCCGGGTGTGGTTCGGCGAGCGGTGGATCACCAGCGTCTTCGACCTCTTCGAGGAGAACGTCCGCTACTTCCCGGCGCTGCTGCCTCTGTGCGACGAGGAGGATCCGCAGGCGACGCTCGACGGCGGCGGCGTCCCGCAACTGGGCGAACTGACGCTGCACAACGGCACCATCTACCGCTGGAACCGCCCCGTGTACGCCGTCACCGAAAGCGGCCCGCATCTGCGCATCGAGAACCGCGTCCTGCCCGCAGGCCCCACCGTGGCCGACATCATCGCCAACGGCGCCCTCTACTACGGCCTCACCCGCGCCCTGGTCGACGAGGACCGGCCGGTGTGGACGCGGATGTCCTTCGCGGTCGCCGAGGAGAACCTGCACGCCGCCGCCCGCGACGGAATCGACGCCCGGCTGTACTGGCCCGGCGTGGGTGAAGTCCCGGTCACGGAACTGGTGTTGCGGCGCCTGCTGCCCCTGGCCCACCGGGGCCTCGAACTGGCCGGCATGGACGCGACCTGGCGCGAACCGCTGCTCGGCATCATCGAGCAGCGCTGCGTCACGGCCCGCAACGGCGCCCTGTGGCAGGCGGAGACGGTCCACCACCTGGAGAAGACCGGCATCTGCGACCGCCAGGAGGCGCTGCGCCGGATGACCACCACATACATGGACTACATGCACCTCAACGCACCCGCCCACACGTGGCCCGTGGACTGACGCCGGCGGTCCGTCCCGCAGACGACCGTGACTTCGGCCCCATCCGTAAGGTAATCTAAAGGCAAAGAAAAATTCGTCGTACGGTAAAGGAGGCATCGGTGTTCGATCTTCGGACAGAGGCGGAGATGAGGCTGCACTCGGAGAAGACGGCCAGGGAACTCGCCCTGAAGAAGCAGCGTGAGGAGACCGTGACGGCTCCTGGCGCCGACGAGGAGAGTGCGAGCGCTCAAACGCAGGCGCCACCGACGTAGCGCGCCGGTCGGTTCCCTCGGAGGGTGGCTGACCTGCGTCTTGTGTGCGGGGCGGCGTGATGGAACGCTTCCTGTCCACGGCGGCAGGGGAGCGTACCGATGGACCTGGAGCTACGGCATCTGCGCGTCCTGTGTGCGATCGCGGACGCCGGGAGCGTGGGCCGCGCCGCCTTGGACCTCGGCTACTCGCAACCCGCCATGAGTACCCAACTCCGGCGGATCGAGCGCCACTTCGGGCAGCCGCTGTTCGAGCGCGGGCCGACCGGGGTCAGACCGACACGCTACGGCGTCGAGGTCGTCGCCCAGGCCCGCGACGTCCTGTCCCGCGCCGCGGCGATCGGGTGTTGTCCGGCCGCCGGTGCCACGAGCAGCCGTAGGACCCTGCGCGTCGCCGCGACCAACTCGCCGGTGCTGTCCGGGATGGTCTCGCGGTTCCGGGCCAGGCTGCCCGACGTCACGCTCGCGGTCAGCTCCGTCTACGCCTCCTCGCGGATCGTCGAACTCCTGGAGGACGGTGAGGTGGACGTGGCCGTGGCTGCGGACTACCCGGGCATGGAACTGAAGCATGCGGACACGGTGACCCACCGGGGAATCGTCACCGAGCCCACCTTCGTGGCGCTGTCCGCCCGTCATCGGCTCGGACACCGCGCCCAGGTCTCGCTCGCCGATCTGGCCGAGGACCCCTGGTTCCTGACACCGGACGACGGAGCGGGCTGGCCGGGAGTCTTCTACACGGCCTGCGCGGCGGCCGGCTTCTCACCGGTCGCCGTACACGAATTCCTCGGTGACCAGGCACAGTTGCAGCGCATGATCGCCGACGGCCTGGGGGTGTCCGTCGTGCAGGCGACACTGCGGCCGATCCCGGACGTGGTGATCAGGCCGCTGATCGGTACGCCGCTGTGGTGCCGCTATGTGCTGGCCTGGCGGCGCGACGCGGTTGCGGAGGATGTGGTGGAGGAACTGTTCCACTCCGCCGCCTCCGCGTACCGCGAACTTGCCGGGCGGTCCCCTCACTTGAGGGCGTGGGCCGCACGCACCTGGCGGGGGAGCCGGGTGTAGACGCAGCCAAGGAGCGGGGCGGCCGGGTGTTATGGCCGGCCGCCGCACAGTGCTATGTCACATTCCATTGTTGGGGGCAGTCGGTGCTGAGATGGTGCCTCACGCGCCTCAACACCCTTGACGAGGCGCATCCCTTCGCAGAGGAGTACAGAGATGCGCTGCCTCTTCGCGCTGCCCAGACGCGCCGCCGTCACCCTCGCCGTCTGCACCACCCTCGCGGGCGTGCTGTCGGTGCCCGCGCTCGCGGCACCCCCCGAAAGGCACGGTGCCGCCCCCACGACACTGACCCGGAAGGCACCGCCGCCCACCGGCTCGACCGCCACCGCCACCGACCGGCCGGCTGTACAGACCCGCCCGCTCACCACGCCCCAACTGCCCCCGTCGAAGCCGACCGGACCGAGGTCCGAACCGAAGCCGGTCTCGTGCACCCCGGCCGACTTCGCAGGCAGGGCCGGTTCAGCGCTCGTCACCTTCGTCGAAGCCTCGACCACGGGCTGCGTCAACACCCTGTTCGCAGTGACCGGCACCGACGCCCGCGACATCTTCCGCCAGTCCAAGATGGTCGCCGTGGCGAAGGCCTTCACGCGAGAGGCTCATCGCTATCGGGGCGACAACTCCGCCGGGGCATGGCAGCTCGTCCTGTTCCTGAGGGCCGGCTACTACGTGCAGTTCAACCACCCGTCCGACGTCGGCCCCTACGGCGCACCTCTGGCCCGGGCCACCACCCGCGGCCTGGACGCCTTCTTCGCCAACCGGCACTCCCGGGACGTCACCGCGGCGAACGGAGACGTGCTGGGCGAGGCCGTCATCCTCACCGACAGCGCCGACCAGCAGGCCCGCTACCTGAACACCTATCGCCGCCTGCTCAACGCCTACGACAGCTCCTACGACGCGGTCCCGAGCATGCTCACCGCCGTCAACGACGTCTACACCCCGCTCTGGCGCGGCAACTGGAACCCGGACTACGTGAGCGCGGTGACCGCCGACCCGGGTATCGCCCGGACCCTGCACCGGTTCGCGCTCGGGCACCTGGACCTGCTCGGCACCGACCGCGCCTACCTGGACTCCAACGCCGGGATGAACCTCGCCCGTTACGTCGAGCACGCCTCGTTGCGCGCCGCGGTCCAGCCGCTGGCCAAGGACCTGCTGGACGCCTCGAAGATCACCGGTCCCACGGCCGGGCTGTGGGTCGCGGTGGCGACCCAGGCCGACTACTACGACCGCCCCGACTGCTCGTACTACGACATCTGCGACCTGCCCGCCCGGCTCACCGACGCGGCCCTGCCCGTCACCCACACCTGCGACGCGGCCCACACCGTCCGGGCCCAGGCGCTCACCTCCGCCGAACTCGACGCCGTGTGCGCCAACCTCAGCGCTCAGGACCCGTACTTCCACGACCTCGTCAAGGACGACGGCCCCATACCGGGCCAGTACCTGTCGACGGTGCAGCTCGTCGTCTTCGCCAGCCGCGCGGACTACCGGACCTACGCCGGGGCGATCTACGGCGTCAGCACGGACAACGGCGGCATCACCCTGACCGGAGACCCGGCCGACCCCGCCGACCAGCCCCTCTCGATCATGTACCAGAAGCCCTCCGACGACGGCTTCACGGCCCGCGTCTGGAACCTCAACCACGAGTACACGCACCTCCTCGACGCCCGCTACGACATGAAGGGCGACTTCACCCGGCAGACGTCGGTGCCGGACGTCTGGTGGATCGAGGGTCTGGCCGAATACGTCTCCTACGGCTACCGGGGCCTCACCGACGAGCAGGCCGTCGGCGAGGCGGGCAAGCACACCTACCGGCTGAGCACGCTGTTCCAGAACACCTATGCGAACAGCGACGTGATCCGCACCTACCCCTGGGGCTATCTCGCGGTCCGCTACATGTTCGAGAACCACCCGGCGGACATCCAGCGCATGCTCGCCCGCTTCCGGGTCGGCGACTACGCGGGCGGATACGCCGTCTACAACTCCGGCATCGGTACCCGCTACGACGCCGACTTCGACCAGTGGCTCACGGCATGCGCCGCCGGCGCCTGCTCCGACACGCGCGCCCCCGGAAGGCGTAGCGCGCCGGTGGTGTAGTCCGGACGGGGCTGCGTCCAGTGCTGGGGCGCGAGCGGCGCACCGAATGCGGAACCGAGGGAGTGACGCCGGACTCCTGGGGATGCGCTGCGGGCCGAAATGGAGTATTGGACGTGCCCAAGATCCCAAATTACTACTTAGTGCATGTATATGCTCACACTAAGTAGTCAATCCAGGGCTTTGCGCCCAGGTGAGAAAGGGTCAACCATGCGCAGGTTTCAGCGCGCTGCGGTCGTAGCCGTAGCGGTGGCGGGGCTGTCCGTTCTCGGTGTCGGTGTCGGCTTCGCCGACGACGCCGACGGGCCGCGGCAGGCCACCGAAGTCACCCCGCCGTGGCACTTTGCGCCGGCGGTGAGTTCCAGGAAGGCGGCGCCGGAGCCGGCACCCAGATACACGGTGCCGGAGTTGGATCTCAACCGGTTCATCGATGCGTTCGTCGCCCCGGTCTCCAAGGATGCGAGCGACAAGTAGCCCGGCGCCAAGGGGGCGAGCGGCTCCGTAGCCCGCGCCCCGGTCGGCCCACATCTGTCAGAGCGGCAAAGGCAGCCCGGACGCGTAGAGACCCATCAGGGTGCGCGCCCGGGCTTTCGCCGTTTCCGCCACCTCCGAGGCCCTCGGTGCACGCCGGTCGACGGCGACCGCACCCGGGCCTCGATCGGGTTCGGGGACAAGCACACGTTCCGTCTCCCGGGGACCCTTGATGGAAAGAACTCCATCAAGGGGAGAGAAATGAATCATCCATATTCACGAATGCCGGACGGCGACGGGTCCCGATCCGGCATTTCGGCTTTCCGTGATACCGGCGGACGGCCGCTTTTCCGTGCATGCGAAAACCCCGGTGCCCCGGCTTGCGGCCGGGGCACCGGGGTGAGCTTTTGTGTTACTTTCCGCCGACGCTGTTGTTGCAGCCCATGGACGAGCCCAGCGAGGTCGACTGTGCGCCCTCGTTGCCCTCGCCGTTCAGGGCGCCGCCCAGCAGACCGTTGAGCAGTCCGACCTGGCCGAGGATGTCCAGGTTCAGGTCGTGTGACCTGCAGGTGGTGCTCTGCAGGACGGTGGTGCCGCCGCCCTTGCCGCCGCCGTCGTGGGCCTGAGCGGTGCCGGCACCCAGGAGTCCGACGCTGACGGCGGCGACCAGGACGGCAGCCTTGCGAAGCTGGTGCATGTCATCTCCGGTGGAGTGAAGTGGATGCGACCTGCGATAGATCGACTTCGTGCAGTTGTGGAGGTTAATAAGAAATATCCCCGGACCATCCGGCGGCGCGCCGAATTCGAGGAATGACTCACTACCCTGGTCGATGGCCGGGAAATACGCCCTGTGAGTGAACGCGACTTACCCGGATATCCAACTTGGCCGGACACCGGGCGAGTTGTTGCGCGCCCTGTGCGCCTGACGCACGCTGGTCACATGGGTGAGCACGACGGCCCGACGCTGATCACTTCCGTCCAGCGGGCCTTCCGGCTGCTGGAGGCGGCGAGCGCGCACGAGAACGGCGCGCCGGCGAAACAGCTGGCACGGGAGACGGGGCTGCCCCTGGCCACCGCCTATCACCTGCTGCGGACGCTGGTCCACGACGGATACCTGCGCAAGCTGGGCGACGGCGGGTTCGTGCTCGGCGACAGACTGCAGACGCTGCAGACCACGGGCCGTGGACAGGCACTGCTCAGCCGGGTGCGCCCCACGCTCGCCGCACTGCGGGACGAGTTCGCCACCGCTGCCTACCTCACCTTCTACGAGGACGGCGAGATCCGCGTCGCCGAGATCGTCGACAGCGCCCGGGCACCGCGCGTCGACCTGTGGGTCGGGTTCGAGGACGCTGGGCACGCCACCGCGCTGGGCAAATCGGTGCTGCGGGAGCTGGACGACGAGGCCCGCAAGGACTACCTGTCCCGGCACCACCTGGCCGACCTCACCCCGCGGACGATCACCAGCAGGCCGGAGCTGCTGCGAAGGCTGGATGCCTCACCCGTGGCCCCGGCGGTCACGGACCTGGAGGAGTACACCCTCGGCACGGTCTGCGTGGCCGTCCCCGTCTACAGCGGCGACACACTCGGCTCGCTCGGCGTCTCGATGCCGGCGGAGCGGCTCTCCCGGCTGCCGGCGATCCGGGCACGACTGCTCCCGACGGCGGACCGGGTGACGAGGAGCCTGTCGCTCACTATCTGAAAAACCTCTGCTTGTGACGGTCCGGCCCACCCCGTTTCCTGGATGAAACAGACATTTCTATGGAGGGCTCCGGGACCGGCGTGCCCCACACAGATGAGGACTGCAGACACACGATGAGTCAGGCCCGAGACCATGGCGGCGGACACTGGCCCATACGGTCGCTCAGACGCGCGGTCGCGCAGCTGGCCGCGGGGGCACCCGTCCTGCCCGTGCTGATCGTCTCCGTGATCGTGCTCGCCGACCTGGCCGGCGGAGCGGGGATCACCTGGCTGCCGATGCTCGCGGCCGGGCCCGCACTGGCCGCCACCACCAACGGCCCCCGCGGGGTGCTGTGCGTCGGCCTGCTCGCCGCGGCGCTGGGGGGTGTGCTCGGCACCCGCAACGGTGTCCCTGGCAGCGAGCTGGTGGCCGTACTGTCCGCTCTTGCGGCCGTCACCCTGGCCAGCGGTCTGGCCAGCGCGCTGCGCGGACGCCGTGAACGCGTGCTCGCCGCCGTCCGCTCGGTCGCCGAGACCGCCCAGCATGCGCTGCTCACGCCCGTCCCCGCGACCGTCGGCCCCTTTCAGGTGGCCGTCCGCTACAGCGCCGCCGCGGCCGAGGCACGGATCGGCGGCGATCTCTACGCGTTGATCCCCACCCCGTTCGGGGTACGGCTGATCGTCGGCGACGTGCGGGGCAAGGGGCTGCCGGCCGTCGGAACCGCCGCGCTGGTCCTCGGGATCTTCCGGGAAGCCGCCTACGACGAGCCCGACCTCCTGGCCGTCGTCGACAGGATCGAGCGGAGCCTCGCCCGCAACCTCGGCAGCGACGACTTCGTCACCGCCGTCGTCGCCGGATACCCGAGGCCCGGGCAGCTCGAGGTGGTGAACTGCGGACACGCGCCCCCACTGCTGGTACGCGGGGACGGCAGCGTCACGGCCGTGGAGTCCACGCACCCGGCCCCGCCCCTCGGACTGCGCGCGCTCGCCGATCACACCCCTCGGCTCCAGGTGCTGCCCTTCGCCGAAAGGGACCAGCTGCTGCTCTACACCGACGGCGTCACCGAGGCCCGCGACCGCGGCCGTGCGTTCTATCCGCTCGACGAGGGGCTGGCCCGCCATGTGTCCGACGACCCGGCCCGCACCCTCGGCGCGCTCCACGACGAACTGCTGGCCCATGTCGGCGGGCGTCTCCACGACGACGCGGCGCTGCTCCTGATCCGTAAGCCGGCCCTCGCCGAGCTCGTCGCCGACGCGGAGCCAGGTGGCAGGGACCTGGCTTCCGAAGCTGCCTGACGAGCGGGGCCGGTGCGGGTTTCACCGTGCGGCGGTCCGGTCCGCCGCCGGTTTGCTCCACCTCTCGGCGGCCGTGAGGGGAACCAGGTCCGGTGGCAGTGCCGACGTCGTCAGCTCGATGCGGCGTCCCTCGTGCGACGAGCGGAGCAGGGCGGTCATCGTCTCCAGCACATGCAGGGCGAGATCCCCGCTCGCCCGAGGCGCCCGCCGCCCGTCGGCGGTGAGGAAGTCGAGCAGACCGAGGCCGCGTGCGCCGTCGACGTAACCCGCCGACGGCGGGAGCGTGCGCCACTGGGTGCCGCCGAGTTCGAAGAGCCGCACCTCGCCGTCGAAGTGGTTGGGATCCGGCACCGTGAGCGTGCCCGTCTCGCCGTGGACCTCGATCGGGGCGGCCGTGGTGGCCACGCCGTCGAAGCTCGTCGTGATCGTGGTCAGGGCACCGCCCGCGTGCTCGAGCACACCGGAGACATGACTGTCCACCTCGACCGGAATCCGTTCGCCCGCACGCGGGCCGGAACCGATCACCCGCTCGGTGCGCAGCCGGCCGACCGCCCCGATCACGGCACGCACCGGACCCAGCAGCTGAACCAGCGACGCGAGGTAGTACGGACCCATGTCGAGCAGGGGGCCGCCCCCGGCGGTGTAGTAGAAGTCGGGGTGGGGATGCCAGCGCTCGTGTCCCGGGGTGACCATGACGGCCGAGGCGAACTGGGGCCGCCCGATGCTCCCCGCCTCCAGGACCGCCCGTGCCGTCTGGACTCCGGTGCCCAGGACGGTGTCCGGCGCGCATCCCACACCGACTCCCGCCCGCTCGGCGGCTTCCATGACGGCCTGGGCGTCGGCGAGGGTGGCGGCCAGTGGCTTCTCCCCGTAGACGTTCTTCCCGTGGGCGATGGCGCCCAGGGCTATCTCGGCGTGGGCGGCGGGGACGGTCAGATTCAGCACCGTGTCCACGTCCGGGCTGCTCAGCAACTCCTCGACGGTCAGCGCCCGGGCGTCGGGCAGCTCGGCGGCGACTGCGGCCGACCGCGCGGCGTCGAGGTCGGCGACCGCGGTGACGCGTACGGCTCGATGGCCTACGAGCGTGTCCAGATACGCGCGGGAGATGACGCCGAGACCTACGACGCCGATGCGGTGCGCGTCGCCCACAGCATGCCCCTCTCGATGACGGTGCGGACGTTCGGGTTCTCCAGTACGTCCAGGCTGTGCCCCGGTGTCGTCACCACGATCCGCCCGGCGCCCCACTGCCGGGTCCAGATCGCCGGTGAGATGACGGGCCGCTGCCAGGGCTGCCAGGAGCGGGCGGGGTGTGTGGTGGTGGCCAGGACGTCGATCAGGTCGTCGTGGAGCACCCAGTACTGCTCGGTGCACAGCTCGAAGTCGTCGAGCCCCTCGGTGACGGGGTGCTTGCGGCCGAGCTCGGTGATGTCGATGGTGTGCGGCAGGAAGTTGTCCGCCGCCTCGCCCCGACGCTCGCACGGCTCCTTGCCGGGGTGGCACGCGAACTGGCCTCCGACCAGCTGGAGGTAGTCGGAGGAGGCGCGGAAGGAGTCGGCGATTCCGCCGTGCCAGCCGGTGAAACCGGTGCCGGCCGCGACCGCCGCGCTCAGTCCCGACACCTGCTCGGCGCTGATCTCCGACATCGAGACGCACTGCACCACCAGGTCGGTGCTGGCCATCTCGGCCGCATCGGCGTAGACCTCGGTCGACTCCTCGACCCGGACGGTGAAACCGCTGCCTTCGAGGAAGGGCAGGAACAACTCGGTGGCCTGGACCGGCCGGTGCCCCTCCCATCCGCCTCGGACCACCAGGGCTTTCTTCGGCTGCATCGCGTTCCTTCACCCCGTCGCACGGAGTCCTCACTATGCGCCAGTCACCCGGGCCCGGCAACGGGCTGCCGGATACGCGAAAGTTTCGCGGCTGCGCAACCCTCGACCCGGGTCAGCGGGTGGTCGACGCGCGGGCTTCCACCAGCCAGCACGCGGCGGTGAAACGGACCTGCGTGCCCTGCACGAAGGGGTCGAACGCGGCGCGGACCGTGTCGATGACGCGGGTGCGGGTCTGCTCGTCGACCCTGCCGAGAGCCAGACCGACCGGGCCGAGCCGGGTGAGGTAGTGGACCAACTCGCTCTCGGGCAGGGCACAGGACACGTCGATCGGCCGGATGTCGATCTCCCTCCAGCCGCTCTGCGCCAGGATGCGGCGGACGCGGTCCGGGTCCGCGAAGGCGAACTGGCCCGGCTCGTCCGGGCGGCGGACGGGCAGGTCCGGCAGCAGCGGTGCCGCCGCGCGTTCGGCCGTCGTCATGAACGGGTTCTCCGCAGGGCCGCGCCAGGCGATGAACCGCAGCAGGGCCCCGTCCGCCGACGCACGCCGGAGGTTCGCGAACGCCCGCACCGAGTCCTTGAAGAACATGACACCGAAGCGTGAGATGACGGCGTCGAAGGCGGCGGGCTCAAAGGCGTGGTCCTGGGCGTCGCCGAGGACGAAGGTCGCCGGTGTGCCCTCCCGTTCGGCGCGCGCCCGTGCGGCGGCGATCACCGGTTCGGAGATGTCGACGCCCACACTGCGGCCCGCCGCACCGAGCCGCCGCGCGACGGCCAGCGTGACACCCCCGGTGCCGCAGCCGACATCGAGCACCCGATGCGCGGATCCCGCGGCCACTGCATCGACGAGCAGGTCCTCGAAGGGCTTGAACATCTCGTCCAGCACCGTCTGCAACTCGACCCAGGCATTGCCGCCGGGCCCCTTCCAACGGGCTGCCTGATCGTCACCGGTCCCGCGCCTGACGTCCATCAACGCCTCCTCCACTTGCCTTCGTCCGATCGAGGTGACACCGTGCCACTTCAAGTCGACTTGAGGTAAAGAGGATGACAGAGCTGGACATCGCCGAGGTGGTGCAGCGCGCCGGAGTTCCCACCTCCACCCTGCGGTTCTACGAGGAAAAGGGGCTGATCGCCGCGAGTGGCCGGCGGGGTCTGCGCCGTCAGTACGACCCCGCGGTACTGGAGCGCCTGGCGCTGATCGCGATGGGGCGCACCGCCGGCTTCTCACTCGACGAGATCGCGCGCATGTTCGCGCCGGACGGACAGCCGCACATCGACCGCCAGGTGCTTGCGGCCAAGGCGGAGGAGCTGGACCGCGCCATCCGCGAACTGGGCGTCCTGCGCGACTCCTTGCGGCATGCCGCGGCCTGTCCCGCCCCGAGCCATATGGAGTGCCCCACCTTCCGCCGCCTCCTCAAGGCGACCGCCTCGGGCGCCGCCCCCGCACCGAGGAAGCGGGCTCCGCGCTCACCGCAGGAGCGCTGACGGACCCTGCGGGACGGACAGCCCCTCAGGCCGAGTCGGCGTCGTACTCCCGCCGGGACTGTTCGACCTTCTCGAGGTTGTCGGCGGACCATTCGGCGAGATGCGCGAACAGCGGGGCGAGACTGCGGCCGAGTTCGCTGATCTCGTACTCGACCCGGGGCGGGACCTCCGGGTGGTAGGTGCGCACGACGAGACCGTCGCGTTCCAGTTGCCTCAGCCGCTGGGTCAGCACCTTCGGCGTGATCCTCGCGATGCGCCGCTCCAGCTCGACGAACCGCTGCCGGCCGTGTGTGTGCAGGCTCCACAGGATCGGGGTGGTCCACCGGCTGAACACGATGTCCACGACCGGACCGATCGGACAGGCAACTTCCGGATCCGTCCCGGCAGTTGCCGCCTGCATGCCCTTGACCGCCATGCGCATCCCTCCGGGATAGCCACTTTCCCCTAGGTACCTACTATATCGGCGGTGTTAGCGTCCGTGAGGCGCCCGGGAAACAGCACTCCGCGGCGTTCACGCCCGACCAGGGCATCGACAACACACCGAACCACAAGGGGAGTTGACCGTGATCGTAGTGACGGGAGCGACTGGCAACGTCGGCCGATCGCTCGTGCAGACCCTCGCAGCCGGCGGCGCGCGGGTGACCGCGACATCCCGGGCCGTATCGGCCGCGGACGCGCCGCACGGCGTCCGGCACCGACAGGCGGACCTGACCGATCCGGAGAGCCTCCGGCCGGTCTTCGACGGCGCCGAGGCGCTGTTCCTGCAGAACGGCGGCCCCAGCGCGCACCTGCTCAGTCCGCGGGACATCCTCGATGTGGCCAAGACCGCCGGGATCGAACGAGTCGTGCTGCTCTCCTCCCAAGGGGTCGCGACCCGGCCGGAGTCGGCCTCGCACGGGGGCGTCGCACGCGCCATCGAGGACGCCGTCCGGCAGTCGGGCCTGAACTGGACGATCCTGCGGCCCGGCGGCTTCAACTACAACACCTACGCCTGGGCCGAGTCCGTGCGCACCCGACGAGCGATCGCCGCGCCCTTCGCCGACATCGGCCTGCCCACCATCGACCCGGACGACATAGCCGAGGTGGCCGCCACGGCCCTCCGCGAGGACCGCCACGCCGGACAGACCTACGAGCTGACCGGCCCCGCCCTCACCACGCCCCGCCAGCGGGCCGAGGCGATCGGCGAAGCCCTCGGTGAACCGGTGCGCTTCGTCGAGCAGACCCGCGAGGAGGCCCGCGCACAGATGCTGCAGTTCCTGCCCGAGCCCGTGGTCGACACCACGCTCGACATCCTCGGCAACCCCACACCTGCCGAGCAGCGCATCAGCCCCGACGTCGAGCAGGTCCTCCACCGCGCACCCCGCACATTCGCCGCCTGGGCGCAGCGTCATATCGCCGCGTTCCGGTAAGCCCTCACGGCTGCCCAAGGCATGTGCGGGCTGCGTCGGTTGATGCGGGTGAAGCCCGCTCGGCCTCGGTGCGTGGACTCAGCGGTGTCGGCGCGCACAGGCTTGCCGACAGCGCATCGGGTCGGCGGGCAGGTCCTCCACCGAGCGCCCCGCACATTCGCCGCCTGGGCGCAGAGTGATATCGCCGTGTTGCGGTAAGCCCTCGCAGTTGCCCGACGCCCGTGCGGGCTGCGTCGGCTGGTGCCTGGCGGAGCCCGCTGTCTCGGCAGCGTGGACTGAGGCGGTTGCAGGGATCAGACCGTGGCGGTGGCGGCGAGTCCAGACCGCCGCGCGGCGTATCAGCCCCTCCGTTGAGCAGGTTCTCCACCGAGCGCCCCGCACATTCGCCGCTTGGGCGCAGAGTGTTATCGCCGTGTTGCGGTAAGCCCTCGCAGTTGCCCGACGCCCGTGCGGGCTGCGTCGGCTGGTGCCCGGCGGAGCCCGCCGTCTCGGCAGCGTGGACTGAGCCGGTTGCAGGGATCAGACCGTGGCG
This sequence comes from Streptomyces sp. NPDC049541, assembly GCF_044465725.1. Taxonomy (NCBI): domain Bacteria; kingdom Bacillati; phylum Actinomycetota; class Actinomycetes; order Kitasatosporales; family Streptomycetaceae; genus Streptomyces; species Streptomyces sp. NPDC049541. The sequence continues at coordinate 632,457 of NZ_JBITLY010000002.1, forward strand.
GTGGCGGCGAGCTCAGGCCTGACCGAGACTGCGTTACCTCGACGTAGACGGGTCACCAGGCGGGGCGGGCTCCGCCGGCTGGTCCCCGGCGGAGCCCGCTCAGCCACACCGGCGCAGACTCAGGCGGTCTGCAAGGTCAGCCCGTACCGGTTGAGGATCTCGTTGACCGGCTGGTACCAGGTCTCGCCTCCGGAGCTGCAGTTGCCCCAGCCGCCGGAGGTGACGCCCTGTGCCTGGTCGCCGCTGATGAAGGAGCCGCCGGAGTCGCCGGGCTCGGCGCAGACGCTCGTCTTCGTCAGTTCATGGACGGCGCCCTGGCTGTAGTTGACCGTCTCGTTCTTGGCCAGGACGGTGCCGCAGTGCCAGTGCGAGGTGGAGCCGGAGCGGCAGATGGACGCACCGACGGGGGCTTCGGCCGAACCGCGCACGAGCTGGTCGGAGACCGTGCCCCAGCCGAGTACCACCGGCACGGTCCACCAGCCGCTGCCCACGTTCACCCAGGCGTAGTCGTTGTCCGGGAACGACGAGCCCTGGAAGTTGCCGACGTAGGAGCCGTCCCAGCCGTACACCGCGCCCGTGTGCTGGTCGCAGTGCCCGGCGGTGACGAAGCCGCCGTACACCGAAAAGCCTATGGAGCAGCGGACGTTGCCGGTGTAGTACGGGTCGCCGCCCACGGTGCCGGCGGCGAAGGTCTGCGGCGCGTCGACGGTCTGCCGCACGGTGACCGGGCCGGCCTGGCGGGCCCGGGCCAGGAAGGCGCGGACATCGTTGTCACGACGGTGTGCGGCGATGACGTCCACGACGACCTTGTTGGTCTTGGCGTCGACGTACCAACTTCCGATGCCTGCGGGCGCGGAGAGCGCGTCGATGCGTTTCTTCGCCGCGTCCAGTTGCCGAGCGCTGTGCTGCACGAGGCGTACGGTCGCGCCGGTCGCGCGCACGGCCTCGGTGTTCGCGCCACGGGTGACGGCGACGGTCAGCTTGCCGCTTCCGGCGTCGAACCAGGAGCCGCCGTACGACGACCCGGCGGCACGCTTCGCGTCCCGTTCCACGGCCCCCGCCCTCTTCTCGGCGGCCAGACGCGCTGCGGCCTGACTCTTCGTCAGGCCCAGGTCGTACTGCATGGCGGTGAGGAGGGAGGCGGAGGCCGGTGGTTCGGGGGAGGGTGAGGGGGAGTCGGCGGCGGAGGCCGGCACGGCATTCGCGGTGGCCCAGCTGCCGAGCAGGAGAAGTGCGGACAGTGCGGTGCGCATGGCTGTTGTGCGTCTCAAGGGAGTGGCCCCTTCGTTGTTCCAGCAGGGTGGGGGTGGAACAGCAGAACGTTGAGAGCGCTCTCACTTCATGCGTGGCAGAGCCTAGCGGGGGATCGATGGCAGGTCCATACCAATCCCGGGAGGGATGGAGTGTTGAACGAGTCGATCACCGCGGGGGTGGTGGCTCGCGTAAACGCCCATCGCTGCACGGGGGTTGTCCTGACATTCCCTCGCACCTAAGGTCACCTTCGGGCGCAAGCGCTTTCTGCAACCAGGCCAGGCATGGCGACCCCCACACTGCGCCCAGAGGAGTGCGCATGAGCATTCGCGTCAGCCACGCGTACGGCGACCACATCGCGGTCGCGGCGCCGGACGGCACCGAGATCCTCCGCTACGTCTACCGCCCCGACCCCGATGCCTTCGAGGCGCGCAAGCCCTACGCGCACCCGGTGCGCACCCTCGCCGGACGCACCGTGACCGGCTACCGCCCCAGCGACCACCGCTGGCACAAGGGCCTGCAGATGACGGCGAGTCATCTGTCCGGGCAGAACTTCTGGGGCGGCAACTGCTATGTCCACGGCCGAGGTTATCTGCCACTGCCCGACCGCATCGGCTCGATGCGCCACGACGGCTTCCCCGCGTTCACGGTCGAGGACGACCGGCTCGCCTTCACCGAGGCCCTCACCTGGGTGGAGAACGGCGGCGCCGAGTGGGCGCGAGAGGAGCGCGGGCTCACCGTCCATTCCGTCGACCAGGAGGCCGGGGCCTGGACCCTGGACTGGTCGATCCACCTCACCAACCTCCGCGACGAGCCCCTGGCCTTCGGCTCGCCCACCACCGAGGGCCGTGAGATGGCCGGCTACACCGGACTGCAGTGGCGCGGCCCCCGCGACTTCACCGGCGGTACCGCCTTCGGCGCCGACCTCGACGGAGGAGCGGGATCGGACGCGGGCAAGCTGATGGGCACCCAGGGCCCCTGGCTGGCTTTCACCGCCGAGCACGACGACGTCGACGCGCACTCCACGCTCGTCTTCGCCCACGCGCCCGAGAACCTCGACGGGCAGTCGGCGATCCATGACTCGCACTGGTTCGTGCGCTCGGAACCGATCCCCACGGTCGCGTTCTCCTGGGCGTTCTTCGAGGAGTTCGAGCTGCCGCCCGGCGAGTCCTTCGCCTACCGCTATCGCCTTGTCATCGCCGACGGCGCCTGGGACCGCGACCGGGTCGCCGGCCACCTGGCTGGTCTGGCGTGGTGACCGACCGGTCTTGAGAGCAAGCAGCTGTGAGGAAATGAGGTGACCTCGGCATGCCCGGACACAGGACAAAGGGGTTCTGCGCAGCGGCCGCCGCACTCGTGCTCAGTGCGGTGCTGGCCGGCTGCGGGGGATCCGGGGAGTCGGCCGGCGGCGGCAAGGTCGTGCTGCGCTACACCTGGTGGGGCAACCCCGACCGCGCGGCACGCACCGAACAGGCCGTCGCCCTGTTCGAGAAACAGCATCCGAACGTGCGGGTGCAGACGTCGTTCTCCGGCTACGACGCCTACAAGCAGAAGCTCGCCATTCAGGCCACCGGCGGCGACGCACCCGATGTGATGCAGCTCGACTACCGCCAGATCGACCAGTACGCCTCCGGACACGTCCTGCTCGACCTCGGCAAGGTCAAGGACGTCCTGCGCACCGCCGAGATCGACCCTGGTCTGCTGGCCACCGGCCGGGTGAACGGCACCCAGTACGCCGTGCCGCAGGGCCGCGGCACCGAGACCGTCGTCTACGACGTGAAGGCCTGGAAGGCGTCCGGGGTGCCCCTCCCGCGCAAGGGCTGGACCTGGAGCCAATGGGCCGACGACGTACGGGAGTTGGCCAGAAAGACCGGCAGGCCCGGTGCCACCGACCCGGGCCAGAGCGAGGACGCCTTCGAGGTGTGGCTGCGCGGCCAGGGCAAGGCCCTCTACACCAGGGGCGGTGGCCTCGGCTTCACGGCCGACGACCTCGCCCGCTGGTGGACCTTCACCGACCGGCTCCGCCGGGAGGGCGCCGTCTCCCCGGCCGAACAGACCACGCAGCTCGACGGCTCCGTCGAGAACACCCCGCTCGGCCGCGGCAAGGCCACCGCCGACTTCAACTGGGACGCCCCGTCCAGCGGCTACCTCGCCCTCGTCAAGGGCGGCGTCGCGCTCGCACCGATGCCGTCCGGCGAGGACGGCACACCCGGCCAGTACTTCAAGCCGTCCATGTTCCTCGGCATAGGAGCCCACACCGGCCACCGCAAGGAGGCCGCCGCACTCGTCGACTTCCTCCTCAACGACCCGCAGGCGGCGAAGATCCTCGGAGCCACCCGCGGCATCCCCGTCAACGAGACCGTCCGCAAGCAGACCGCCTCCCAGCTCAAGGACTTCGACAAGACGGTCGCCGACTTCCAGTCCTCCCTGGAGGGCTCCCTCAAGGACCCGCCGCAGGCTCCGCCCTCGGGCGACAACGCCCTGCAGACCACCTTCCAGCGCGACTACGACCAGGTGTCGTACGAGCGCATGTCGCCGCGCCGGGCGGCCGAGAACTATGTCACCGAGGCGAAGGCGGAGCTGAGGTCATGACCACCACCGACATCCCCGCACCCACCGCACGCCCGCCCCGGCCCGCACCCGCCGCCGGGCGCCGCCCCAAGCGTGAACGCGAGGGTGCCGCCTGGGTGTTCCTGTCCCCGTGGGTGCTCGGCGCCTGCGTCCTCACGCTGCTGCCGATGGCCGTGTCGCTGTATCTCTCCTTCACCGACTACGACCTGTTCAACCCGCCGCACTGGGTGGGCCTGCGCAACTACACACAGATGTTCACCGAGGACCCGCGGTACTGGCGTTCCGTCGTGACGACCCTGACGTACGTCGTGATCGCGGTGCCCCTGCAACTGGCGCTCGCCCTCGTGGTAGCGCTAGCCCTCAAGACCATGAAGCGCGGCAAGGGCTTCTACCGCTCCGCCTTCTACGCCCCCTCGCTGCTCGGCGCGTCCATGTCCATCGCCCTCGTCTGGCGTGCGGTCTTCAACGACGGCGGCACCGTGGACCACCTCCTCGGCACCGGCGGCTGGGTCAACAAACCCGGCTGGGCACTGCTCGCCGTGGCGCTGCTGACGGTGTGGCAGTTCGGTGCGCCGATGGTCATCTTCCTGGCCGGGCTGCAGCAGATACCGGCCGAGCTGTACGAGGCCGCGGCCGTGGACGGGGCGGGCAGGTGGCGGCAGTTCCGGGCCGTCACCGTGCCGATGCTGTCCCCGGTGCTCTTCTTCAACCTGGTGCTGCAGACCATCCAGGCGTTCCAGGTGTTCACCCCGGCCTTCGCGGTCAGCGGCGGCAAGGGCGGTCCCGCGGACTCGACCCTCGTCTACACCCTCTACCTCTACGACCGCGGCTTCGTCGCCTCGCACATGGGCTACGCCTCCGCCATGGCCTGGGTGCTGCTGCTCGTCATCGGCGCCGTCACCGCGGTGCTGTTCCGCACCTCGCGCTCCTGGGTCTTCTACGCCTCCGAGGGGGACCGATGACCACAACTGCCGTAGCCCGAAGGCCCGTTCGCTGGGGCCGCATCGCCGTGCACCTCGGCTGTCTGGGCGCACTGCTGGTCATGCTCTACCCGCTGGCGTGGCTGCTCGCCACGTCTCTCAAACCGGCCGACGAGGTCATCGCGAGTCTCAACCTGCTGCCCAGCCATCTGGAGTGGTCGAACTACAAGACCGCCCTGGACGGTGTGAACGACGTGTCGATCTGGCGGCTGCTCGGCAACTCGCTGCTGATCGCGGGCGGTGCGGTCGTCGGCAACGTCGTCAGCTGCTCCCTTGCGGCCTATGCCTTCGCCCGGCTGCGTTTCCGTTTCCGCGGCCCGATGTTCGCCTTCATGATCGCGACGATCATGCTGCCGCACCATGCGGTGCTGATCCCGCAGTACATCATCTTCAACAAGCTGGGCATGGTGAACACCTACTGGCCGCTGATCCTGCCGAAGTTCCTCGCCACCGAGGCGTTCTTCGTCTTCCTGATCGTGCAGTTCATGCGCGCACTGCCGAGGGAGCTGGAGGAGGCGGCGCGCATCGACGGCTGCGGGCCGTTCCGCAGCTTCTTCCAGGTGATCCTGCCGCTCACCCGTCCCGCGCTGATCACCACGGCGATCTTCACGTTCATCTGGACGTGGAACGACTTCTTCACCCAGCTGATCTACCTCTTCGACCCCGACAAGTTCACGCTCACCCTTGCGCTGCGGTCGTTCGTGGACGCCTCCAGCCAGTCGGCGTTCGGGCCGATGTTCGCGATGTCGGTGATCGCGCTGCTGCCGATCGTGCTGTTCTTCCTCGCCTTCCAGCGGTTCCTGGTGGAGGGCATGGCCAGCTCCGGACTGAAGGGGTGAGCGGGATGAGCGACACGCGGACGCGCGAGCCGGGCGAGGTCTTCGGGCCGCGCATGACGCTGTTCGCCGACATGCTGAGCGTCGGCCTCGCCACGGCCGCGGCCTGTCTGCCGCTGCTGACCGCCCCGGCCGCGCTGTCCACGGCCTGCGCGGTGCTGCGGGGCGCGAGGGAGGACCAGCCGGTCACCGCCGGCCGCTACTTCGCCCTGCTGTGGGGGCGTCTGCGGGCGGGTGACCTGGCCGCGGGCGCCGCCGCCCTGGCCGGTGCGCTGCTGTTCGCCGCGGACCTGGCGCTCGCGGGGGCGGGACTGCCGGGGGCGCCGCTGTTCGCGGTGACCGCGGCCGCGATCGGCGCCTGCGCCACCGTGGTCGCCCTCAGGGCCTGCGCCCGCCCGGAGTCCCTAGACGACTGGCCCACCGCGCTGCGCGCGGCCGCCAACGACGCGGTACGTGATCCGGGAGGCAGCGGCCTGGTGCTCCTCGCGGTGGCGACGGCCGCCGTGTGCGCCTGGGTGCTGGTGCCGCTGGCGTTTCTGGCGCCGGGGCCACTGGCGTTGGCGCTCACGGCTGTGGACGTACGGCGTACGCCTCGGGCCGGCGCTGGGAGGGGATCGCCGGCGCCGGGCGGGTGATGCCGGACAGGTCGCGGGCGGTCATGCTGTTGCGGTCGGTGACCGAGCGGCCCAGCGCGTGGTGCGGCCACAGTCCCGCGGCCACCCGGCGGCTGCGCTCGGTCCATTCACGGGCCGCGGCGCTGCTCGCCTTGTAGTGGTTCACGGCGTAACCGCCCGAGTGGATCCGCAGTAGACAGAACCCGCCGGGATAGTCCTTGACCGCGCTGACCTCCTGCATCGTGACATGCGGGGCCTGCGGCAGCACGGTGCGCTTGTTGCGGTGGGTGTGGCCCGCGTGATGGAGGAAGACGCCGGGTGCGCTCGCATAGGCGTCGAGGATGGAGCGGGCCTGCCGGCGGCCCAGGCGCTGCCCGCCGGTCACCGGGAAGACGGAGTCCCGTACAGCCAGCGGATGGTGTCCGAACACGACCGTGGGCTGGTCCCTGTTCTCCCTCAACCGGGCCCGGAACCAGGCCAGTTGCTCGGCGCCGAGGCCGCCCGCGTCGGCGCCGTTGCCGTCCTTCTCGTAGGTGTCGAGCCCGACGATCCGCAGACCGCCGAGCTCGCGCGCGAAATAGGCGGGCCCGTCGCCGTCGAGGAACCCGTCCCGGAAGGAGTCCCCGCAACCACCGTCACAGGAACGGCAGTTGCCGTGCCCGGGCCGGTCGTGGTTGCCGCGTACGACGAAGTAGTCCTGACCGTGGGCGCCGAAACCGTCCAGGATCCGCTTGGCCTCGGCCAGGTCCTCGGCCGCCCCGCCGGCCGAGATGTCCCCGGCGGCCAGCAGCACGTCCGCCCCGCGCCGGCGGGCCTCCTCGACCACGGCCCGGCTCATGATCTCGGGATAGGGTGCGCGACCGTGTTCCTGCCTGATCCCGCGCATCAGGGGCATGCCGGTCACCAGGCCGGCGGTGGTCTCGCCCAGGTGCAGGTCGTTGCAGAGCGCGATCGACAGCAGGTGCCGCCCCGGCGGCGGCTGCGGAGTGGTGAAGGAGTACGGGCCTCCGGCCGAGCCCAGCCCGTGGCGGTTGGTGCCGACGGCGTTGCCGCGCACGAGATGCAGCGGCGTCGGTGTCGCGGCCACGCCCCGGGAGCGTGCCTGGTAGTAGTACGTCTGCCCGGGCTCCAGGTCCGTGAGCTCCACGTAGTGGTGCGCCACCGGGCCCTCCTCCGCCGCGACGCGGGTGAGGCGCCCGGGATGGGTGCCGTAGACGACCTCGCCCTCGGTGACCGCGGGGAGCATGTGCCCGAAGCCGTCGTCGGTGCCGGGCACCCCGGTGTACCAGGTGATGACGGCGCGGTCCTCGGTCAGGGTGACCAGTTCCAGATGGACGGCGGCCAGACCGTCGCGGTGGCTGTGCCTGTTCCTGCCCGCGGGGCCGCGCAGGGCGTCGGCGGCGGTCCGCAGCAGGGCCGGGGTGAGCAGGGCGCCGGAACGCAGGATCTGGCAGGGGTCCGGCAGGGCCGACAGAGCGGAGAGTGGAGCGGACAGGCAGCAGCGCATGCCCCAGTGTGCGCGCACGCGGTGAACGGCTGCAGTGATGTGGATGGCAGGACAGGGGCCGACGGGCGACAAATCCCAGGTCGGCCCGCCTGCGACCGGTCCGGGTGAGAATGCTCACCTCATGATGATCAGCGCGGTTCGCCTCGATATGTACCGAAATACCATCGGTTGCCTTCGGGGTCGCGGGCGGCGAAGTCGCGGGAGCCGTAGTCGGTGACGTGCAGATTCGTGGTGATCTCGGCGCCGGCGGCCTTGGCGCGGGCGTGGACGGCGTCCGGGTCGGCGGTGACGGCGTAGGCGCTGAAGGCACCGGGCGGTGTCGGGCCGGTGCCCGGCTCCTTCTCCTCGCGTACGGAGCCCAGCATGATGCCGCCGCCCTCGGGCCAGCTGAGCTGGGCGTGCTGGACCAGGTCACCCTCCGCGTGGACCACGGTCTCCTCGAAGCCGAAGGCCTCCACGAGGAAGCGGATCAGCGCGCGGGCGTCGTGGGCGCGCAGGGTGGGCCAGACCTGCGGGGCGGGCGGCTGCTTGGCGTTGTCCGGCGTACTGGTCGTCATGGTGATGCGCCTCCGTTTCGCGGGAGCCGGGAGCCTGCCGGGTTGCCCGGCTGCTCTCCCCAGGGTCACGCGGGCGGATGGTGCCCGGATTGGATGTTTCGGAACTCCTGAGCCAGCCAGGCGCTCGGTGTGCAGGAGGCCAGGGCGGCGAACTCGCGGTCGAGATGGGACTGGTCCGCATAGCCGCAGTCGGCGGCCAGCCCCGCGAGATCGGGCACGCCGGGGCGGGCCGCCAGGCGTCGTCGGGCCAGGTCGAAGCGGATGACCCGGGCGGCAGCCTTGGGAGTGAGGCCGATGTCGGCGCGGAAGCGGTTGCGCAGATGCCGCTCGCTGAAGCCGGTGTCGGCGGCCAGTTTGTCGATGCGCAGGCGACCGCCGGCGGACAGCAGCCGCTGCCAGGCCTCCGCCACCGGGGTGATCGTCTGCGCACCGTCGCCTCTGGACATGCGGTGCAGCAGCCAGTCGTCGACGGCGGCGAACCGGGCGGCCCAGTCGGGTGCCTCACGCACCTTGTCGTGCACCTCGCGCACGCCCGTGCCCAGTACGTCGTCGGCGTGGACGTCTGTCCCGGCCAGCTCACCCGCGGGCAGCCCCAGCAGGACGCGGGCGCCGAGCGGGCTGATCGCGATCTGGATGCCGGACTGCCGTCCGGGGATGTCGATCAGCGCGGGCGTCAGGTGCAGGCCGCCCAGCAGGGTGGCGTACTCGCCGGGGGCGGCGTCCGGATCGGGATGGGCGGCCATGCTGAGCGGCTCGTCGAGGGTGATGATCAAGGTCAGCCACGGGGAGGGCAGCCCCCGGTGCCGGCCGTGCGGGATGCCGCGCTGACGGTAGCCGGAGTACCAGCCGACCAGCCCGCGCAGCGGTGGCGCAGGCACCGCCCGCACCGCCTCGTCCACCAGCTCACCCATGCGGTCATTGTCCTGCGCCGGGTGCGGACGGCGCTATGGAAGCCCCCACGCCGCCCCGGGCTCGCTCACCGCCACCGGGGCGATGACGAGATCGGGCCGGTCGCCGGTGTACAGCAGGACCTCGCGGCCCTTGGGGAGGTCGATCGCGAGGGTGCCCTCGGAGGTGGTGCGGGTGTGCGCCGGACGGCCGTCGTCGAGGACGGCCGTCAGCCGGCCCTCAGGCAGCCCGTGGCGCAGTTCCAGCGGCTCGCCCGCCAGGCTGCGCACCCGCACGAAGCGGGTGACCCCCTTGGTGCGCACCGCGCTGACCAGGAAGGCACCCTGGGTACGGAAGTCGTGCAGGGTCACGTCCGGCCAGGAGGACGGGACGGCGGGGAAGACCCGTACGACTCCGCCCCAGCTCTGGCACAGCATGTCGTGCAGGGACTGCGAGGCCGACAGCGGTGTCTCGATGACCGGACCGGCCTCGGTGTAGTGGGTGTTGGCCCGGCACGGATAGCGGGTGGTGGGGTCGAAGAACTTCTTCAGATACGTCAGCGCCGTGTCGCCGCGGCCCATCATCGCGTACATCGACGCGGCGCCCGTGTAGCTGTAGCCGCGGTGCGCACCGGTCAGCGCGTGCCAGCGCACCACCGTCTTCTCGATCAGCTCCCGCTGCTCCGGCTGGTCCCAGTTCACGAGGTAGAGCGGATAGACCATCAGCAGATGCGAGTAGTGGCGGTGGGACTGGGCGTACGGGGTCTCCGCACCGATCATGAAGCCGTTCTCGTCGACCGGATACGGGGCCAGTTTGGCCAGTATCTCCTGCCAGCGCTGCTTGAGCGGGTCGTCGATCCCGAGCCGGGCGGTCGCGTCCAGGAGTGTGGTGCAGCCCCAACGGATGAGTGCCAGGTCGTAGTTGGTGTCCCGTGGCGGGACCACCGGGTACTCGGGCGAGAGTGTCGAGGGCAGGTGCAGCCTGCCGTCGTCGCCGGGCTGGAGGAAGTGCCAGTAGTAGTTGATCGTGCGGCGCAGCAGTGGGTGGATCGTGTCGCGCAGCAGGGCCTCGTCCATGGTGTGCCGGTAGCTCAGCCACGCGTTGTGCAGCGCCCAGGTCAGGTCGCCCACCTCGGCGCCGCTGCCGGGCATGCCGACGCTGCGGTTCGCGAACATGTCGGAGCTGCGGCCGAGGCCGGCACTGTCCGCGCGGTAGGCGGCGGGCACATTGGCGGTCAGCTGCTCCTGGCTCTGCCTCAGCGTGCTGACGAGGGAGTCGAGTTCGAGGTGGTTGGAGCCGTGGATGAGCCAGTACTCGAGCTGGACGTTGAGGTTCCACCACACGGCGGGCCAGGGCGTCGGTTCCAGCCACGGCCCGGAGGTGGCCATCACGGGGCCGCCCGCGCGGCTCGCCGACGCGACCTTGTACAGCTGGATCCAGTGGAAGCTCTGCAGCCGCTGGTCGGGGATCGACACGAAGCTCTTGCGGTAGAACGCGTGCCACCAGCGCGTGTGCCGGGAGCGGAGCTCGCCGTAGGAACCGGCGCGCTGGATCTTCTTGAGCGAGACCTCCCCGGCGCGGGTGTCGGAGGGGTGGCTGTGGGCCACGCTGAGCAGGAGGGTGTCGCCCGAGCGGCGGTGGGCCGTCGCGGTCTGGCCGCCGCCGGCGAGCGGCTGCAGGACCTGTTCGACATCGCCGGTGGTCCGTGTGGTCCAGGGCGGGTTGGTGACGTATCCGGCCGGTGGCGCCTCCTGGATCTTGCGGGGGCTGATGGCCTCCTCGGGGTGGAAGGTCCAGCGGACCTGCTCCTCACCGTCGGCCGTCACCCGTGCGGCGAGGATCCCGTCGTGGATGAGTGCGGAGAGCGTCAGGGTGCCCTTGTCGGTGGTGACCGTGCCGGTGAGCTCGGCGTTCCACAGGCTCAGTCGCCAGTCGACGGAGGTGATGGTGCCGACCGGGTCGAGGGTCAGATGCCCCACGGGCAGCCGGGCGGTGCCCCAGCCGCTGCCGAACTCCGGCCGGTGGTCCTGCACTTCGCCGTGCTGCACCGTGAAGCGGATGCTGTTCGCGTTCGGCTCCCGGTAGATCATGCTGCCCAGACGCCCGTCACCCAGGAACGGGCCCTCGTACCAGACCGTGGGCAGCCGGTGCCACACGAGATCCTGCGCGCGCAGGAAGCCGGCCCACGCCCCGTCGGAGTCCATCCGGTTGCGCAGCTGCCAGCGGCCGCCGGCCGCGGAGGCTTCCTCCGGGGGAGTGGTGGCGGCAGCGGCGACGCCGGGTAAGGCGGCGGCCGTCGTGGCGCCGAGGGCTGAGCCGAGCACGGTTCGTCTAGAGGTCATTGCGGGGTGCCTCCACGATGCGAACGGACGGTTCCTGACGGTTCGAGTCATCGGATCTATTTTTCGGAGGAGCGTAGGGCTGCTGCACGGTAGGCGTCAACGGCCCCAACGCCTCGGAAATTGATCCGATGTAAAGGTGTCCTACGCAGGTTCTGCGACGGCGATGAACCGACCGGCCACCGGCCGGATACGAACCGACCACCCCAGCGCGGCGAGCTCGCGCGTCAGTGCCCGGGCATCGTGGAAGACCTTCACTATGCGGTACTCGCTGCCGTCGTCGAGCCGTCGCACCGCCGCCGGGACGGGATGATCCGCCAGGACGTCCTCCGTCGCGGCCCCGGCGGGCCCGTCGTCGATGAAGATCACTTTGCCGCACGGAGCGAGCGCTTCGGCGACGGTGCTCCAGAAGCGGGGCAGCCGCGCCGGCGGGACATGCGAGAGCCAGAAGGAGAAGAAGACGGTGTCGTAGCGCCGCGGGGGGCGCCATGCGAACAGGTCGGCTTCGACGAATTCGACGGTCGCGGCGGCGGTTCGCGCACGAGCGAGGGCCAGCACCTCGGGCGCCGCATCGACGGCCGTCACCGAGCGCGCCCGCGCGGCGAGCAGCCGGGTCCACTGGCCCGTTCCGCAGGCCAGCTCCAGAACGTCTCCCGCGATCGGCAGACCGTCGATGGAGGCCAGTAGTTCCTGCAGGTCTGCGAGCTGCGCATAGGGCCGGTCGTATTCGGCCGCGCCGGCCCGGTAGTAGGCCAACTGTTCGGCCAGCAGTGCGTCGTCATCCATGCCGCCACGGTCGGCCCTGCCCCTTGGGCAGGGTCAAGGCCGACCGGACATGTGGCGCCGCGCTCAGGCGCCGACGTACTCCGCGAGGTGCTCGCCCGTGAGGGTGGAGCGGGCCGCGACCAGGTCGGCCGGGGTGCCCTCGAAGACGATGCGGCCGCCGTCGTGGCCGGCGCCGGGGCCGAGGTCGATGATCCAGTCGGCGTGCGCCATGACCGCCTGGTGGTGCTCGATGACGATCACGGACTTGCCGGAGTCCACCAACCGGTCCAGCAGGCCGAGGAGTTGCTCGACGTCGGCGAGGTGGAGGCCGGTGGTCGGCTCGTCGAGGACGTAGACGCCGCCCTTCTCACCCATGTGCGTGGCCAGCTTCAGACGCTGGCGCTCACCGCCGGAGAGCGTGGTGAGCGGCTGGCCGAGGGTGAGATAGCCGAGCCCGACGTCCGCGAGACGCTCCAGGATCTTGTGCGCCGCCGGGGTGCGGGCCTCGCCCTCGGCGAAGAACTCCAGGGCCTCGGAGACCGGCATCGCGAGCACCTCGGAGATGTCCCGGCCGCCGAGCCGGTATTCGAGGACCGAGGCGTCGAACCGCTTGCCCTCGCAGTCCTCGCAGGTGCTGGCGACCCCGGCCATCATGCCCAGGTCGGTGTAGATGACGCCCGCGCCGTTGCACGTCGGGCAGGCACCCTCGGAATTGGCGCTGAACAGCGCGGGCTTGACGCCGTTGGCCTTGGCGAAGGCCTTGCGGATCGGTTCGAGAAGACCGGTGTACGTCGCCGGGTTGCTGCGCCGCGAACCCCGGATCGGGCTCTGGTCGACCGAGACGACCCCGAGCTCGACGGGGATCGACCCGTGCACGAGCGAGCTCTTGCCGGAGCCCGCGACACCGGTGATCACGGCGAGGACACCGAGCGGGATGTCCACGTCGACGTCCCGCAGGTTGTTCGCCGTGGCGCCGCGGATCTCCAGGGTGCCGGTGGACTTGCGCACCGTGTCCTTGAGCTTCGCGCGGTCGTCGAGGTGGCGCCCGGTGACGGTGTCGCTGCCGCGCAGCCCTTCGAGCGGACCCTCGTAGCAGACGGTGCCGCCCGCCGTGCCGGCGCCGGGGCCGAGGTCGACGACATGGTCCGCGATCGCGATGACCTCCGGCTTGTGCTCCACGACGAGCACCGTGTTGCCCTTGTCCCGCAGCCGCAGCAGCAGACCGTTCATCCGCTGGATGTCGTGCGGGTGCAGGCCCGCGGTCGGCTCGTCGAAGACATAGGTGACGTCGGTGAGGGAGGAGCCGAGGTGCCGGATCATCTTCACGCGCTGCGCCTCACCACCGGAGAGCGTGCCGGCGGGCCGGTTCAGCGAGAGGTAGCCGAGACCGATCTCGACGAACGAGTCGAGGGTCTGCTGCAGCGAGGTGAGCAGCGGCGCCACCGACGGCTCCGCGAGTGAGCGCACCCAGTCGGCCAGGTCCCTGATCTCCATCGCGCAGGCGTCCGCGATCGAGATCTTCTTGATCTTCGAGGAGCGGGCGTGCTCGGCGAGCCGGGTGCCCTCGCACTCGGGACAGACGGTGAAGGTGACCGCACGCTCCACGAAGGCCCGCACGTGCGGCTGCATCGCCTCCTTGTCCTTGGACAGCATCGACTTCTGGATGCGCGGGATCAGACCCTCGTAGGTCATGTTGATGCCCGCGATCTTCATCCGGGTCGGCTCCCGGTGCAACAGGTCGTGCAGCTCCTTCTTGGTGAACCTGCTGATCGGCTTGTCGGGGTCGAAGAAGCCGGACTCCGCGTACAGCCGGGAGTTCCAGCCGCCGCCGGTGTAGCCGGGGATGGTGAAGGCACGCTCGTTGATCGACTTGCTGTCGTCGTAGAGCTGGGTCAGGTCCAGGTCGGAGACCGAGCCGCGGCCCTCGCAGCGCGGACACATGCCGCCCACCTTGTTGAAGGTGACCTTCTGCTTGGCGCCGCCGCCCACCGAGATCGCTCCGGCCGCGGAGACCGAGGGGACGTTGAAGGCGAACGCCCCGGGCGGCCCGACATAGGGCTTGCCGAGGCGGCTGAACAGGATCCGCAGCATCGCGTTGGCGTCGGTGGCGGTGCCGACCGTGGAGCGCGGGTCGGCGCCCATCCGCTGCTGGTCCACGCTGATCGCGGTGGTCAGACCGTCCAGGACATCGACCTCGGGCCGCGACAGGCTGGGCATGAAGCCCTGCACGAAGGCGCTGTAGGTCTCGTTGATCAGGCGCTGCGACTCCGCGGCGATCGTGTCGAAGACCAGCGAGCTCTTGCCCGAGCCTGAGACACCCGTGAAGACCGTCAGCCGGCGCTTCGGGATCTCGATGCTGACGTCCTTCAGGTTGTTCTCGCGCGCCCCGTGCACACGGATCATGTCGTGGCTGTCTGCGGCGTGCAGCGCGGGTACCTGCGCGTTCGTCCTCTTCGCCGTGGTCATCGTCTCTCCATGGGTCGGGCCGGGCGGGCGCGGGAGTCGTCGTTCTGCGGTCACGTTAGCCGTGGCTCAGGAGAGCGCGCTTCTCGATTCCTGATCGGTTCCAGCGCCGGGCGAGCAGCAGGACGCACGCGAGTGCGCCGAGCGTCAGGGTGGCGAGCCCCGACCCGCCGAGCGTCGCGCGCGGGCCCAGCGCCGTGGTGAGCGGTCCGCCGAGTGCCGTGCCGAGCGGCGATGCGGTGAGCAGCACCGCGCTGCGGGCCCGCGAGAATCGCCGCCAGGTGCTGCGGGGGCGACTTGGGCTGCATCAGCGTCACCGACAGCGCCACGAACGGGCCGTAGATCGCGCCGCCGAGCGTGAACCACGCGACGCTGACGGCCGTCGGCGCACCGGTCCCGAACGGCACCAGTACGAGCCCCCAGGCCGTCACGATGCCGACCGTCACGGGCCACAGCGGCAGCCGCTGCAAGGCACCGACCGCCAGCGAGCCGATCACGGCCCCGAGGCCGAACGGCATCCAGTAAGGCCGAGCAGCGTGCCGGGTGCGTGCAGGTCCTCGGTGACATGCAGTGGCAGGGCGACCTCGACAGCGCCGCCATGTACGGGGGCAAGTACCTCGTGGGGACCCGCTGGGTGGTCAGCGCGCAAAGGCGCGTGCGGGGCTGCATCCATATGCGGCTCCACCGCGCGGGCGCGACCGGCCATGATGACGCCGCGGTCGACCGACGGCACGGGGCGGCACTTCCCGCAGAGCACTCAGCAGGCGGCCGACGGTGTCCCGAACCGGACCGCGACGCCCGGTGAGTACAGCACGCTGACCGGTGCCTCCGTCATCCGCGGCAGACCGCCCGCGGTGATCAACTCGTCGTCCAGGTCGAGCAGTTCGGCCCGGTGCAGCGGCCAGGGCGCGTGCTCGTTGGGCAGGTGCACCGTGCGGCCGTGCCACGGGACGTGCATGCCCCAGCGGGCGGTGAGGAACAGCTCCAGGGGGGTGGGATGCGCTATGGGCGCGCCGGGTCGCACCACGACCCGGCTTCGGGGGCCGCGGGCCGCGGACCGTCCGCGGCGGCAGGTGTAGGTGATCCTGCCGTTCCCGCGGTGCAGCCGCATCGCCGACCACACATAGGGCAGCCGCACGCCCAGCCGCCCCACCAGCACGGGCAGCAGCCGGGTCGCGTCCAGGGAGCGGAACACGACACCGCGGCGGCCCCGCCCGTCCACCGAGTACAGCCGTACGTTCGTCTCGCAGAACGTTCCGAGATACGGCAGACCGGGCCCCGGGCCGAGGCCCACGCCGCGCATCAGGAACGGCACCAGGCCGACGTAGGTGACCCCGTCGAGGGTGTCGGGCCGGGTCCCGGCAGGCAGCAGTGGAGCCACCCGCTCCGGCTCCACCGGCCAGTGCAGGAAGGTCAGTTCGTGCCAGCCCTGCACCAGCGTGGGCCTGCGCACGGGCCGCGGGGCGGACGGGGTGACCGGCTCGATCTCCATGACGAGGCTTGTAGCACGCGGGCAGCGGCCCGGTTGCTCCGACGGACCCGGGTTCGCCGGTGTTGTGCGCAACGGCACAGTCATCGGGGCCGGTCCGGCGGGGGCGCGGTGCTGTGCCTGACCACCAGGCTGGTCGGGACGAGATCGGTGCCGGGCTCGGAGTCGCCGCGGGTGCGGATCTGCTGGAGGGCGTCCTGGACGCAGCGGCGGCCGACCTCCGCGAAGTCCTGGTGGACGGTGGTCAGAGGCGGCACGAAGAAGGCGGCGTCGGGGATGTCGTCGAAGCCGACGACGCTGATGTCCGCGGGCACCCGCAGACCGCGCTCGTGGAAGGCGCGCAGCAGCCCCAGCGCCATCTGGTCGTTGGCGGCGAACACGGCCGTGCAGTCGGGCTGTTCGGCGAGCGCGAGGCCTGCCGCGTAGCCGGACTCGGCCGACCAGTCGCCGTGCAGGGGCGGCGGCACCGGGCGTCCCGCCTCCTCGAGGACCGTGCGCCAGGACTGGGTGCGGCGCTGCCCGGCGAAGGACGTCTCCGGTCCTGTCACGTGCCAGACGGTGCGGTGGCCCAGGTCGAGCAGGTGGCTGACGGCCTTGCGGGTGCCGTCGGCCTGGTCGGTGTCGACCACGCTGTAGCGGTCACCGGCGTCGGAGTCCACGACGACGACGTGCACGCCGGGCGGCAGCTGCACCGTGCCGGTGTCGAGGAGATGGATCTCCATGATGACGATGACGGCGTCGACGGCCAGCTCTCCCATGCGCGTGAACGCCCCCAGGACGTTGTCCTGGGTGGGGACGTCGATGGGGATCAGGGTGATCGCGTATCCCTCGGTCGCGGCATGCGTGGCGATCGCCTCCACGGTGCGGCTGTTGCCCGTGGAGGACAGGCTGAAGAGGATCACGCCGATGGTGTTGAACTGGCCGTAGCGCAGAGCACGTGCCGCGCTGTTGGGCCGGTAGCCCAGGTCGCGCATGGCCGAGAGCACCTGCTCCCGGGTCGAACTGATCACCCCGGGGTAGCCGTTGGAGACCCGCGAGACCGTCTGGGAGGACACGCCCGCCAGCTTGGCGACATCGGCCATGGAGACCCGCTGCTTGCGGCGTCCGCCCGGGACGCCGGTGCTGCCCCGTTCGACCACTGGTGCCTCCCTCGGGTGCCCGACCTGTTGCGCGACGCACCGGATGTTACGCGTGAGGAGCCTTGACGGCTGCTGGGGCGGATGCCACGATTCCGGCGCCGCCGAGTTTACGTAAACATCCATTGCGACGACAGCGCATGTTTACGTAAACATGCGGAGCGCCGAGCCGCCATCTCCCGAAAGGCCACGTCGATGCGCAAGACCCCCACCCACCGCCTCGCTCCCCGGCTGCGCGCCGTCTGTGCGGCGGTCGCGATCGCCGCGGTCAGCGGCGCGACCCTCACCGGCAGCCCCGCCTCCGCCGCACCGAAGACGGACACCACCCAGTTCAAGGGCGTCAACTGGGCCGACCCGCGCGACAACTACGCCAACGACCCCGTTGTCCTGTCCGGCCTCTCGCTCTCCGACACCTACGCGCAGACGTACACCAAGGCGAGCCGGGTCATCTCGGCGTTCCGCGCCAACCTCGGTGCCAACACCGTCCGGCTGCCCATCAACCCGTACACCGTCAACGGCTCCTACTGGAAGTCGTACCGCGGTGTGATCGACGCGGCGACGGACAAGGGCTTCAAGGTGATCCTGTCGTACTGGGAGGGCACGGGCGACCAGAAGGACGGCTTCATCGACGACGAGGCCACCTACTGGCCGATGTGGAACACCGTCGTCAAGGCCTACAAGGGCAACTCGAAGGTCTACTTCGAGCCGATGAACGAGCCGCACGGCTACACCGACACCCAGTGGGCCGACATCGCCGCCAAGTGGCTCGCGACCTACGGGTCCGTCCCGCGCAACCGCGTCTTCGTCAGCGGCGCCGGCTACAACGACCACGTCACCTCGGTCTGCGCCGACCCGCGCCTCAAGGGCACCTACCTGTCGCTGCACCACTACGGCTTCTGGAAGTCGTACGCCACCTACGACCAGTGGACCGCCGACCTCAAGGAGCGCATCGGCGACTGCGCGAGCCGTACCGTCATCGACGAGTTCGGCGCCCCGATGACCACCGGCCTGAACTACGACAAGCCGGCGCCCGACGACAACTACGTCAACTTCATCCAGGCCGAGACCGACACCGCCCGCGAGCTGAAGATGGGCTCGGTGTACTGGCCGGGCCTGCGCACCGACGACATCTACTCGATACAGAAGCTCGTCGGCGACGCCTCCCGCCCGTGGCTGGCCACCACCAACCAGTCCGGCGCCGACCGTCTCGCCTGGGCCTGGGGACGCGGCCGGCCCGTCCAGCCCTGACCGCGCCATAGCCGCCGGACGGTCCCGGAGCCACTGGGCCCGGGGCCGTCCGGCACCTCGTGACCCGTCGCGGCTACCGGGGTTCATGGGCAGGCTGGGCGTGGAGCACCTGGCGGACTGCTCAGGCTTCATCACGGAGGGATGGGGGAAACGCACCGGCGAGCACTTCCTCTCAGAACGTGGTCACGAAGACCGCGAACATGTGCGAAGGGGGGCTGATACCGATCAATAGGGATCTTCGCGATTGAGGGGTCTTGTCCCTGGGGGTGCTCCTTGTCGTGCAGCTCAGATATGCCTTCCGCCTCCACCCCACCCGCGGTCAACGGGCCGCGCTGGGGCGGGCGTTCGGCAGTGCCCGTGTTGTCTGCAACGATGCTGTCCGCGCCCGCCGTGAGGCCTACGCTCAGGATCTTCCGTATCCGAGGCAGGGTCTGCTGTCCCGCGTGCTGATCACCGAGGCGAAGCGGCGGCCCGACGGCCGCCGGACTGGCGGTGTCGGCCTGCGGAGCGCCGGTAAGACCGGGAGCGATCCCGGCACAGCGCGAAGAAACAGGAAGCCACGGACTCCCGACCGGAAACTGTGCCGCGTAGCGGCACAGCAACCGGTCGAGAAGGCCAGAATCCCCGGGCTTCGGCCCGGGGAACAAGTCAAGGCTTGATGCCCACCCCGGTCCAGAGGCTGACCTCGGCGTCCGTGGCGTCGGACTCGCCGTCCGGGCGCCAGCGGTGGCCGACCGCGATTCCGGGGTCGAGCAGCTCCAGTCCGCTGAAGAACTTGGCGACGTCGTCCTTCGAGCGGAACTGCACCGGCGTACCCGCATTGGTGTAGATGTCGGTGACCTTCTGCCAGGTCGCCGGGTCGAAGTCGGGCGTGCAGTGGCTCAGGGCCAGCGCGCTGCCCGAGGGCAGGACGGCCAGCAGACGGTCCATGATGCCGTACGGGTCCTGCGCATCCGTCACGAAGTGCATCAGGGCGTTGAGGGACAGGGCGACCGGCTGGTCCAGGTCCAGGACCTCGGCCAGCGCGGGGGATTCCAGCAGCGCGGCCGGGTCGTTGACATCCGCCTCGATGTACGTGGTGCGGCCCTGGGCCGTGCTGCGCATCAGGCGCTCGGCGTACTTGAGGACGAGCGGGTCGTTGTCCGCGTACACCACCCTGGCCTCGGGGACCACGGACTGGGCCACCTGGTGCAGGTTCGGCTCGGTGGGGATGCCGGTGCCGATGTCCAGCCACTGCCGGATGCCGTGCTCCTGGGCGAGCACGCGGGTGGCGCGATGCATGAACGCCCGGTTCTCACGGGCGCACACGAAGATCGCCGGATAGACCGAGGCGACGGTCTCCGCGGCCTGCTTGTCGACCTCGAAGTGGTCCTTGCCGCCGAGGTAGTAGTCGTACATCCGGGCGGAATGGGGCCTGCTGGTGTCGATGTCCCGCGCGGCGTGCGAGTTGGTCATGCTGTCCCTTTCGGTGGGCGTGGGGGGTACAGGGCCGTCAGATGATCGGCGAGACCTCGTTTGACTCCCGCGACGAACGCGGTGATCTCCTCCGGGGTGTAGATCAGCGCGGGTCCTGCGGGGTCGGTCGACTGCCGCAGGGCCACCCGGCCGTCGGCGAGCTGTTTCGTCTGCACGCACTGGCCCCCGTTGGGGCCGCTCCACGGAGACTCCCAGCCCTGTTCGCCGAGGTCCGTCGCGGGCATGCCGTTGTAGACGCCGCGGACACCGCCGTCGGCGCTGGTCATGAGTACTCCTTTCGCATGCGGTTCAGGAGCGCCCTGCTGTCCGTGTCCGAGGTCAGCAGGGACATGCGGTTGTGCGCCTCGAGATGGGCCGCGACATCCGAGCGCTGGTCCAGGTACATGGCGCCGGAAAGGATCTCGCTGTAGACGATGTCGGGCAGCTCGGGCTCCTTGAACCGGAAGTAGGTGAAGGGGGCGCACGCACCGACGTGGGCGCCCGCGGAGAACGGCACGACGTCGACGCTGACGTGCTCCAGCTCCGAGACCTCCAGGAGCCGGTCGATCTGTTCCCGCATCACCTCGGGGCCGCCCACCACCCGGTGCAGCACCGTCTCCTCGAGTACCACCCACAGCGTGGGCGCATCGGGTTTCTCCAGCAGACCCTGCCGGCGCAGCCGCAGATCCACCCGCCGCTCCAGGTCTTCCTCGCTGCCGCCCGGGAAGCCGCCGCGCAGCACCTCGCGCGCGTAGTCATGGGTCTGCAGCAGCCCGGTCACATAGTGCGGCTCGTAGGTGCGCAGCGTCGTCGCCCCGGACTCCAGGCTCACATAGCCGCTGAACCAGCTCGGCAGCACATCGCGGTACACATGCCACCAGCCGGGCTCGTTGGCCCGCTCGGCGAGGGCGACGAACTCGTCGATCTCCTGCCGGTCGGCCCCGTACGTCTCCAGCAGCTTGTCCACGTACAGGGGCTTGAGGCCGACCTCCGCCTTCTCCAGACGGCGGATGGTCAGGGACGTCACCCGCAGGGCCCTGGCCGCCTCGTCCAGCGTCAGACCCGCATCCTGGCGCCGCTCCTGCAGCCGCCGGCCGAGGATCATGCGGAGAACGGTAGGTGCGCTGGGGCTGTTGCCCGCGCCCGACCGGCCTTCGTTCACCACGCCCTACCTCCTGAGTCGCCGTCATCGCGACGCTGCCGAAAGCGACTTGACGATGCGGACGGACAGATACCGGCTCCATGAAATTATCAGGTAGTTGGTTGCAGCTTGAACTGCCCTGTGAGCATAGTTACTTGGGTGATTGGTTCCGACGGTCACCGCGCGCCCCGCTCCCCACGGAAGGCAACTGCGTGTCCCCCCACATGACTTCCTCACCGCAGCTGTTAGACGCCTCGAACCAGGAGCGCACCCACTGGCTCGAACTGCCGCCGCACCGCTCCAGCATCAAGATCGCCCGCCGCTCCATCGGCGCGCGGCTGAGCGCCTGGCGGCTGCCGGGCGACCTGTGCGCGGATGCCGTCCTGCTCGTGTCCGAACTGGCCACCAACGCTGTACGGCACACGCTCAGCGCCCGGATCCTGTGCGGCATCGGGCTCATCACCGACCAGTGTCTGCGCCTCGAGGTCCACGACCACGCCCGCACGGACCGCACCCTGCCCCGGTGCGAGCCGTGCCCCGACGACGAGAGCGGCCGCGGGTTGCTCATCGTGGAGGCGATCGCGGACAGCTGGGGAATCGACCGGTCCAGACTCACCGGCGGCAACGCCGTGTGGGCACATCTGACGGCCTGAGAGCCTGCCGGGGACGGGCGTTCAGCCGTTCTGGGGGGTCAGCTCGGCGAGGAGCAGGGTGCGGTCATCGGCGGCAGCCGCGGCGGAAGGGGTGCTCAGCAGCCGTCGGCACAGGGACTGCAGCGGGTCCTGCTCGCCGGCTGCCGCGGACTCGGCGGCCGACGAGTCCAGGGCGCGCGCGAGGCGGACGATCTCCTGGTCGATGTCGGCGTCCCGGGACTCCACCAGGCCGTCGCTGTAGAGGACGAGCAGAGCGGGCTCGTCCAGGGTCAGTACGGTCGCCTCGTAGCTGCCCGTGCCCAGCCCCAGGGGCAGGCCGGGACCGGTGAGCGCGACCGGCGCGGTCCGGCCGTCCGGTCCGCGCAGCAGCGGGGGCGGGTGGCCGGCCCCCACCAGGGTGCAGGTGCGCCGCCCAGGGTCCCACTCGGCGTACATACAGGTCGCGAACGACGCTCCCGGGGTGTCGCAGGCGAGTGCGTCGAGGCGGCGTATGAGTTCGGCCGGCGGGATGTCGAGCGTGGCCAGGGTGCGGACGGCGGTGCGCAGCTGGATCATCGCGACGGCTGATTCCGGGCCGTGCCCCATGGCGTCCCCGACGACCAGACTGACCCGGTCACCCGGCCGTTTCAGCACGTCGAACCAGTCACCGCCGATGATGTTGCCCTGCCCGGCGGGCAGACAGCCGTGCGCGATGCGGAGCCCTCGACCTCCTGCGCCGTGCCCGGCAGCAGGCTGCCCCGGATCGCCAGGGCGGTACGGCGCTCGCGCTCGTAGCGGCGCGCGTTGTCCAGGGCCGTGGCGGCGCGTGCGCCCAGCGCCTCCGCGGCCACGACGTCCGCGGGCCGGAAGGGGGCCCGGTCCGGGGTGCGCGAGCAGGCGACGAAGCCGACGGCGGTGCCCCGCAGTTGCAGCGGGACGACGAGAAAGGACGACACGTGCAGCAGGTCCTCGACCCGGGCGTCACCGCCCCCGGAGGCCGACAGCCGCTGGGAGGTGTGCGGGTCGATCCTGTCGAGCAACTGCGCGTGCCCGGCGGCGAGCGCACGCGCGTACGGCGTCTCGCGCGGGAAGACGATCACCTCGCCGACCGGCAGTACGCCCTCCCAGTCCTCCACCGCGTCCGTGCCGACGCGCAGCGCCAGACGGCGCGCCTCTATCCGGGGCGCCTGCGCGACGGCGTACGCGTTCTCGTCGCGCAGCCAGCGCTCCAGCAGATAGATCGAGGCCGCATCGCAGAAGCCGGGGGTCAGCGCGTGCACGACATGGCTGCCGGTCAGCCCCAGGTCGAGTTCCGAGCCGATGGCGTCGGCGGCGGGGGAGAAGACCGACCGGCGGGGCGAGGGCAGTGCGGCGGGGGACAGGTCGGTGCGGCTGCGCGGTTCGTTCCGCAGGGGTCGTGCCTTTCCGGGTGTGGGGCTCCGGGCGCGCGGCGATGCGGGTGGCTCGCCGTGCGTCGTCGGCAACTATATGATGTTACGTCAAGGCCCCTGGTCCATAAGGGAGTTGTAGTGCCCGAGAGTGAAGGTTTCCCGCCAGGGACCGATCCGGACCGGGCGAGCGTCGCCCGTGTCTACGACGCCTTGCTGGGCGGGGAGCACCACTTCGCCATCGATCGGGAGGCGGTGGCGGCCATCACGGCCATCGAACCCCAGGCGCGCACCCTGGCCCGGGCCAACCGTGCCTTCCTCGGCCGGGCCGTGCGCTTCCTGGTCGAGTCCGGGGTACGGCAGTTCATCGACCTCGGCTCGGGTATCCCCACCCAGGGCAACGTCCACGAGGTGGCGCAGGCGGTCAGACCGGGAGCCCGGGTGGTCTACGTGGACAACGACCCGGTGGCCGTGGCGCACAGCACGTCGCTGCTGGCCGGCAACCCGGACGTGGACATCGTCGACGCCGACATCCGGCGGCCGGCCGACATCCTGGCCTCTCCGCAGGTGCGCAAGCTGATCGACTTCGAGCAGCCGGTCGCCGTACTCATGAATGCGATCCTGCACTTCGTCACAGCGGAGGAGGACCCCGCCGGTCTGGTGGCCGCCTTCCGGGACGTCCTGCCGGAGGGCAGTTTCCTGGCCATGTCCCATGGCACGCACGAGGACCGCCCGGACACGGCCGACGCGGTGCGCAAGCTGTACAAGTCCAGGGCCACCTCGCCGGTCACCACCCGGTCCCACGACGAGATCCTCGAACTCTTCACCGGCTTCGACCTGGTGGAACCAGGCCTGGTCCACCTACCCCTGTGGCGCCCGGGCCGGGACGACCTGATCCCGGACAACCCGAAGGAGTACTGGGTGTATGCGGGAGTCGGCCGCAAGGCCGGACAGTCGGTCGAGGAGACCCGGTAGGTTCTGTCATCGTCTGCGGATGCATCACCTGGCACTCAGGCCGTTTCCTGGGGCTCGGCGGGCGGTCACCCGGTCAGAGGGTAGTGGCAGGCGACGTGGCGTCCCGCGGGTGTCGGCGCGAGTTCGGGGCGCTCCACGGCGCAGCGTTCGCGTGCGTACGGGCAGCGGGTGCGGAAGGGGCAACCCGTCGGCTTGTCCACCGGGTTGGGCACCTCGCCGGTGAGCACGATGCGTTCCCGGGGCGGTGCGGCCACCGTGCTGCCGTCGTCGATGTCCGGCACCGCGGACAGCAGCGCCTGGGTGTAGGGGTGGGCGGGGGCTTCGAACAGGGCCTCCGTACCGGCGAGTTCGACGATCCCGCCGAGGTACATGACGGCGATCCGGTCCGACACATGGCGGACCACGCCGAGGTCGTGCGCGATGAACACGTACGTGAGCGCGAACTCCTCCTGGAGGTCGGCGAACAGGTTCAGCACCTGGGCCTGGATCGACACGTCGAGCGCGGACACCGGCTCGTCGGCGACGATCAGTTTCGGGTTCGTGGCCAACGCCCGGGCGATTCCGATGCGTTGGCGCTGACCGCCGGAGAACTCGTGCGGATAGCGGTCCAGATGCGCCGTGGCCAGTCCTACGACGTCGAAGAGCTCGGCGACCCGGTGCCGGACCGCGGCGGCGTCGCCGTAGCGGTGCACCAGCAGGGGCTCGGCCACGATGTCCCCGGCGCGGCGGCGGGGGTTGAGCGAGGCCTGCGGGTCCTGGAAGACGAGCTGCATGCCCGGGCGTAGGGGGCGCAGTCGGCGCGTGGACAGGGTGCTGATGTCCTGCCCGTCGAACTCGACCCGGCCGCCGGTGAGTTCGGTGAGCCGGACCAGGCAGCGGCCCAGGGTGGACTTGCCGCAGCCCGACTCGCCGACGATGCCGAGGGTCTCCCCGGTGCGGACGTCGAGCGACACCCCGTCCACGGCGCGCAGGACCTTGCGGCGCCGGGCGAGCGGGTAGTGCTTGGTGACGTTCGTGGCGCGCAGCAGGACATCGCCCGCGGGAGGCGCAACCTCGTCCACTGCCACGATGTGCTGTGCCGTCACGACGCCGCCTCCGTGTTGATGTCCGCCGGGCCGCTCGCCGCCGCCTCCGGATCCGGGCCCGCAGGGCCGCTCGCCGCCACCCGTGCCGTCAGGCGCAGTGCCGCGCGGTCGTCCGGCGGCAGCCAGCAGGCGTCGCGATGGGTGTCGCCGCAGAGCGCGGGGCGCTCCTCGCACCGCTCGTGCCGCAGCCGGCAGCGCGGCGCGAACGCGCACCCCTGCGGAAGGGCGCCGGGGGAGACCGGCATGCCCGCGATGGTGGGCAGTCGCCGCAACCGGGGGCCGCCGACGCGGGGCACCGAGTCCAGCAGACCCCAGGTGTAGGGGTGCCGGGGGCCGTGGAACACCGCTTGGCGCGGGCCCTCCTCGGCCGCCCGACCGCCGTACATCACCAGGACCCGGTCGGCGATCTGGGAGACCACGCCCATGTCGTGCGTGATGAGCACGAGGGCCGCACCGCCCGCGTTCAACTCCCGTATGAGGTCGAGGATCTGGGCCTGGACGGTGACGTCCAGCGCGGTCGTCGGTTCGTCGGCGATGAGCAGTGCGGGGCCGCAGGAGAGGGCCATGGCGATGACCGCGCGCTGGCGCATGCCGCCGGAGAACTCGTGCGGGTAGGCGTTCACCCGGGAGGCCGCGTCGGGGATGCCGACGTCGGAGAGCAGCTGGACCGCGCGGGCCTGCGCCGCTTTGCGGGAGACCTGCTCGTGCGCCCGTATCTGCTCGGCGATCTGCCAGCCGACCGTGTACACAGGGGTCAGCGCGGTCATCGGGTCCTGGAAGACCATGGCGATCTCCCGGCCCCGTACCGCCCGCATCTCCTTGTCGGGAAGAAGGAGCAAGTCCCGTCCGCGGAAGTGGACCTCGCCCGACACCGTGACGTTGGGGTTGGCCAGCAGGCGCAGCACGGCCAGCATCGACACGCTCTTGCCGGAGCCCGACTCACCCACCACGCCCAGGACTTCGCCGGGTGCGACGGTGAAGGAGAGGCCGTCGACGGCCGTGACCGGGCCGGTGCGGGTGCGGAAGGAGACCCGCAGGTCGCGTACGTCCAGCAGGGGTTCAGGCATGGCGGGCCCTCGGGTCGAGTCGCGCGTACAGGATGTCCACCAGGGCGTTGGCGAGGACCACGAAGAAGGCGGCGTACAGGACGGTCCCCATGATCACGGGCAGGTCGAGGTTCTGCAGGGCGTCGAAGGTCAGCTTGCCGATGCCGGGCAGACCGAAGACCACCTCGGTGAGCAGCGCCGCGCCCCCGACGAGGGCGCCGAAGTCCAGGCCGAACAGCGACACGATCGGGATGAGCGAGCAGCGCAGGGCGTGGCGCAGCAGGATCCGGCGCTCGGACAGGCCCTTGGCGCGGGCCGTGCGGACGTAGTCCTCGTTCAGGGCGGTGATCACCTCGCCGCGCAGGAGGCGGGCGTAGATCCCGGCGTACAGCAGGGCCAGGGTCAGCCAGGGGAAGAGCATGTGCAGCGCCCACTGGCCGGGGTCCTGGCTCAGACCGGCGTAGCCGGGCGGCGGCACCCAGGAGAAGAGCGAACCGTGCAGCTGCTTCTGGGTGATGAGGTTCACGACCTCACCGAGCCAGTAGGCGGGCAGCGAGACGCCGACCACGCCCACGAGCATGATCAACGGGTCGGCGGCCTTGCCGCGCAGGGTCGCGGCGGAGGTGCCCATGAGGATGCCGGCGACCATCCAGATGACCGCGGCGCCCACGACCAGCGACAGGGTCGCCGGGGTGGCCTGCACGATCTGCGGGATGACCCGGGCGCCGCGGTTGACGAAGGACTCCAGGTCGCGGTCGATCAGCAGGTGACGCATCATCAGCAGATAGCGGATCGGCATCGGGCGGTCGAGGCCGAAGGAGTGCCGCACCTGGGCGAGGGTGGCGGGGTCGGCGTTGCGGCCCGCGATACGTGCCGCGGGATCGACTCCCGGGGTGGCGAAGAAGATCAGGAACACCAGGACGCTGATCGCGAACATCACCAGCAGCGCCGAGGCGAACCGCTTGAGGGCGAAGGAGACCATGCGTGTCACACCCCTCCGCGCAGCCGGGCGCTCGGGTCGAGGGCGTCGCGCACCCCGTCGCCCAGGACGTTGAGCGCCGCCGTGGTCAGCGCGATCAGCAGACCGGGGGCGATCGTCACCGTGGGGCGGGTGTAGAGCAGGCCCAGGCCGTCCTCGATGATCGTGCCCCAGCTGGCGTCGGGCGGCTGCACGCCGACCGACAGGAAGGACAGCGCCGACTCGGTGAGCATGGCCAGCGCGGTCATCAGCGGGACGAACACGATCGCGGTGGGCAGCACGTTCGGCAGCACCTCGCGGCGCAGGATGCGCGCGGTGGGCGCGCCTGAGCCGACGGCCGCGTGGATGAACTCCTTGTTGCGCAGCACCAGCACCTGACCGCGCAACGGCCGTGCGATGTACGGGACATAGATCGCCGCGATGATCGCGACGGGCAGCCAGAGGCTTCCCGCGTCGACGGTGAGCGGGCCCAGCGTAAGCCCATTGGTGAGCAGCACCACCGACAGACAGATGGCCAGCAGGTACACCGGGAACGCCCAGATGACGTCCAGGACCCGGGAGATGACGGAGTCGACGACGCCGCCCGCGTACCCGGCGACGACCCCGACGGCCGTACCGACCAAGCAGGTGAGCAGGGCCGCGGTGATGCCGATGAACAGGCTCGTACGGCCGCCGTAGAGCAGGCGGGCCATGACGTCGCGGCCCTGGTTGTCGGCGCCGAGGAAGTAGTGGGTGGGGTCCCAGGTCGGGCCGATGGGCGTGACGCCGAGGCCGAGGCCGGTGGTGCTCGGGGTGAGCACCGGCACGGTCTTGCCGTCGACGACCGTGGTGCCGGAGACATGGGACTGGAAGGGGTCGGTGTGGGCGATGTGGGACGCGTACAGCGGCGCGCACAGCGTGGCCACGGCGACGATCAGCAGGACGACGGCCGCGGCCAGCGCCGACCTGTTGCGCACCAGGTCGGCTGCGGCCGTCCGCCAGGGGCCCGGCGAGCGCCGGGCCTTGGCGGTCAACGATGGCTCGGCGCTGGTCACTTGACCCACAGCTGCCCGACGAGCATGTAGAACTGCTTGCTGAACTGGTAGTTGCCGACCCGCTTCGAGGTGAAGTCGACGAGCTTGGGGTTGATCAGCGGGACGAGCGGCGACTCGCCCATGATCTGCTGGTCGATGGCGCCCCACTGCTGGTCGGCGCTCTTCTCGTCGGTCTGCGCGGTCTTCAGCGCCGCGTGCATCTTCGCGTCGATGCCCTTGTCGCAGAAGCCGGAGATGTTGATGCTCGAGTCGCTGCCGGGATGGAACGAGGCGCAGGACAGCAGCACATTGAGGAAGTCCGAGGCCGCCGGATAGTCCTGGTACCAGGACGTCAGCGCCAGCTGCACCTTGTTCTTGGTGTTCTGGATGTAGGTGAACTGGATGTTCGGCGACAGTGGCTTGAGCCTCGCCTTGTAGCCGAGCTGGGTGAGCAGGCTCTGCAGGTACTGCCCGATGGACTTGTTGACGTCGTCGTCCTGCACGACGATGCCGACCTCCTGCCCGGCCGTGCCGGACTTCTTCACCAGTTCCTTGGCCTTGGCGAGGTCCGCGGCCTTCCAGGTCGTGCCGCCGCCCTTGGTGTAGTCGCACGAGTCGACGTGTCCGGGGAAGCCCGGCGGCAGGACCGTGCAGGCGGGAGAGGCGAGGTTGGTGCCGCCGTACAGCCGCACCACGGCGGCCCGGTCGACGGCGTAGTTGATCGCCTGGCGCGCCAACTTGTTGTTGAACGGTGGCATGTTGACGTTGAGCGTCGCGTACCAGAACGCGGTCAGCGGGTTCACATGCGTCTGGGAGGCGTACTTGGTGCCCATCTCGTTCAGCCGGTCGGTGGGCGGCGCGTCGAACATCCAGTCCGCCTGGCCGTTCTCGACGGCGGTGACCTCGGACTCGACGGTCTGCCCGAAGGTGTAGTCGATGACGTCCGGGTAGCCCTGCGGCGACGCCTGCCGCGACCACTCCTTGAAGTGCGGGTTGCGCACCAGCTTCAGCTCGCGGTTCGGGTCGTAGGAGGCGGCCGTGTACGGGCCGGTCGACGGCAGCGGCTTGGTGCCGGCGTCCTTCGTGGGCGAGTCCTTCGGTACGACGCTGGCGTGCGGGACAGCCAGCTTGTACGGGAACTCGGGGTCCGCGGCGGTGAGGTTGATGGTGACCGTGTTGGTCTTCGCGTCGCCGATCACGCCCTTGGGCAGGGTGCAGGAGGCGGGCTTCTCGATGCAGGCGTCGGCGCCGACGATGCCGTTGTAGAAGGTGCCGGCGGTGGGGCTGGAGACCTTGAAGATGCGCTGGAAGGACGCCACCACGTCATCGGTGGTCAGCGCCTTGCCGTTGGAGAAGGTGATGCCCTTGCGGAGGGTGAAGGTGTACGTCCTGCCGCCGTTGGTCACCTTCGGCAGCGCCGCGGCCAGGTCCGGGACGACGGTGAACGACTCCTGTCCGCCGACCTTCTTGAACGCGAGCAGACCGTCGTACATCGACTGGTACAACTGCCAGTACTGGAGCGTGTAGTTGACCTGCGGGTCGAGTGTGCCGGCGGCCGCGTGGGCGGTCAGTTTCAGGGTGCCGCCCTTGTGCTGGGGCTGGAAGGCGGACGATCCGGTGCCGGCGGAGGACGTGCTCGGGTTGTCGGAGGAGCCGCCGTCGGAGGACGAACAGGCGGCGGCGGTCAGGGCGAGGGCGACGGTGGCGGCGGCGAGCGCGCCCCGTCTCGTGCTGCGGGACATCGCTATGAACTCCCAACAGAGAAAGGGGCGTTGGCTCAGTCGGTGGAATCGAGGAAGGAGCCCACGACCCGGAGGTAGAGCTCCTCCTCCTCGACGTGCGGCATATGGCTGGAGTGCTCGAACATGTGCCAGCGCACATCGGGGATGTGATCGGCGAAGGGGCGCAGGGTCTCGGGGGTGGCTTCGTCGTGGCGGCCGGACACCAGCAGGGTGGGTGCGTCGATCAGGTGCAGCCGGTCGATGACGGACCAGTCCTTGAGCGTGCCGACGACATGGAACTCGTTGGGCCCGTTCATGGTGTGGTACACGGTCGGATCGGCCGCGATGTTGTCCCACGTGGCCTGTACTTCGGGCGGGTTGGGCGTCAGACGGCACACGTGACGCTCGTTGAAGACCTGCTCGGCGGCCCGGTAGCCGGGGTCGTCGGTGGTCCCCGCGGCCTCGTGCGCGAGCAGGGTGCGCTGGACCTCCGGCGGCAGCTCGGCGCGCAGTTCCGCCGCCGCCTTGAGCCACAGCTCCATGGACGCGGGGGAGTTGGCGATGACCAGGCCGCGCAGTCCGGACGGTCGTCGTACGGCGTGCTCGGCGGCGAGCATGCCGCCCCAGGACTGGCCGAGCAGGTGGTAGCCGTCGGCGATGCCCAACGCCTTGAGGAGGTTGTCGAGTTCGTCGAGGAAGAGCTGGACGGTCCAGAAGCCGGCGCCCTTGTCGGGCAGATGGGTGGACAGTCCGGTGCCGAGCTGGTCGTAGTGCACCACCTGGCGGCCCTGCTGGGCGATGTTCGCGATGCTGAGCGTGTAGTTGTGGCCGGCGCCGGGTCCGCCGTGCAGGACCACCAGGGGTGTCCGGCCCGGTTCGCCCGTGATCCGGTACCAGGTGGAATGGCCGTTGAAGTCGACGGTTCCGGTGCGGTTCGGTTCGGGGATCGCCACGAGGAAGCCTCCCAGACCGGCCGGAACGAGTCGGCCGCTGGCTGAAACGGTGTGGGTGTGACGGATGGGTGAGATACTGATTGGGTAAATGGTCAGCGCACAAGACCTTTTAGTGGGGTCGGGCCAAGAAGTAACGGCGTGTTTACGTGGCCTGTGTGCGTTAACAGAAGCGGCGAACAAGGGGGAACGAGCTGACATCCGTACCTGAGGCGTCCGAACCGGGAGGCGAGTTCTCCCGGGTGCTCGACCGTGTCCTCCTCGGCGGTGCGCCCTCGCCCGAGCTGCGCCCGGTGCGTGTCGCGTCCGCCGTCGACGAGGTCTCCGACCGGCTGCTCACCGCGATCGCCGTCGGTGACTTCCTGCCCGGGGAGCGGCTGCCGGTGGAACGGGAGTTGATCCAGCTGCTCCGGGTCAGCCGGCCCACCGTGCGCGAGGCGATCGCCCGGCTGCAGGCCGTCGGCGTCGTCGAGATCCGCCGCGGCCGCAACGGCGGGGCCTACGTCCGCGACAGCTGGACCGAGTCGACGGCGGCCGCGGTGCGGCACACCCTGGTGCCCCGCTGGGAGGAGTTCGAGCAGCTCTTCGACCTGCGCGGGCTGGTGGAGGGCATGGTGGCCGCGACGGCCGCCCGGCGCCGCGGCTCCCGGGACCTCGACACCATGCGGGACGCCCTGACCGCGTACCTCTCCGCCCGCACACCGCGCGACGAACAGAGCGCGGACAGCGCCTTCCACCAGGCCGTGTGCGCCGCCACGGGCAACCCACAGATCGTCATGCTCAGCCGCGGCCTGCTCGCCCGGATCAGCCTCGGCTTCCCCGTCGAGCCCTGGGGCAGGGGCGAACGGGCCGACTTCCACCGCGGCGGCGAGGACCACAAGGCGCTCTACGAGGCCATCGCGGGCGGCGAGCCCGAGCGCGCGGAACAGATCGCCCGGCAGCACTTCATGATCAGCGCCGAGATGATCCGTGACGTGCTGGCCCGGGTCCGGGGCGCGGCGCCGTCCTGACGCTCACGTGACGTGGCCGTGGCGGGGCGCAGGGCCATGTGCTCCCGCTCCACGGCGGCGAGATCCTCCTCGGCGCACCCGTCCCGGCCGGTGATCCCGAAGGTCACCCAGCGGGGCGGCCCTGGCGGCCGGCGCTCCGACCGTACCGCTCGTGGTCTTCTGCACCAGCGTGCGCGGCGAGGTCGAGCGAGCGCACCAGGGCCGGCGAATCGACCGCGTCGCCGGGCGCGGGCGGCCCGTCCCTGAGCGTGATGTACTCGGGGCTGCCCGCCTCGAGGGCACGGGCCTCGGCCGGTGAGTCGGCCAGGACGATGGCGTCGGCCCCTCCGGCGAAGGCCCAGGACGCCGTGGTGAAGGCCCGCATGATCGGCCAGTTCGTTCGCCCAGGTTGTCGATTTCGCCGATCGCCCTTCGTGTGGAGGGTGGAGGGCCGGTGCCGGACCGGTCCCGCAGAAGGGCTGTGATGACGATGACCGGAGTATCCACACTGCTCACCGGCCGGGGCCTGGTCGAATCACCGCGCTGGCACGGTGACCGGCTGTACTTCTCCGACTGGACCGCAGGCGAGGTCGTCGCCGTGGGCCTCACCGGCCGCAGCGAGGTCGTCGCCCGGGTGGCGTCGCTCCCGCTGTGCACCGCCTGGCTCCCGGACGACGACCGCCTGCTGATCGTCTCCTCCGCGGACGGGCGGCTGCTGCGCCGCGAGCCCGACGGCAGCCTGGTCACACACGCCGAGCTCGGCGCACCCGGCTGGAACGACATCGTGGCGGACGGCGGCGGCAACGCCTACGTCAACCGCGCCGGCTTCGACCCGACGGCCGGGGAGGACGTCAAACCCGGCTCAGTCCACCTGGTCGGCCGCGACGGCGCGGTGCGCGAGGTGGCGGACGACATCGCCTTTCCCAACGGCATGGCGGTCACCCCGGACAACGCCACGCTGATCGTCGCGGACTCCTACCGCCGCCGGCTCGTCGCCTTCGACATCGACACCGACGGGGGACTCTCCCGGCGGCGCGTGTGGGCCGACCTGGGCGAGGGCGCACCGGACGGCATCTGCGTCGACGCGGAGAACGCCGTCTGGTACGCGGACGTGCCCAACCGGCGGTGCGTGCGCGTCGCGGAAGGCGGCACCGTCCTGGAGACCGTGGAGCTGGACCGCGGAGCCTTCGCCTGCGTGCTCGGCGGACCCGAGGGCAGGACGCTGTTCATCACGGCGGCACAGTGGCAGGGCATGACCGAGTCAGAGATGGTGGCACCCGGAAGCGGTCAGGTACTCGCCGTCCAGGTCGAGGTGCCGGGAGCGGGCCGGCCGTAGCGACCGCTGCTCACTGGATCGGCACCTCCCGGTGCAGCGACGACGCCCCGGAGGCGGGGACGATCAGGTCGACGGCCTCCTCGCAGAGCCCGGCCACACAGCCGCGCCGCCTCGGCGGCCTGGAGATGGGTGACCGTCGCCTCGTGCTGATGCTGGTGTGTCAACGCCCCGTGACGCGGCGGGAGTTGGCCTCCCTCGTGAGGTCATCCACCGCCCAGACGGTCGGCCAGACAGGCCAGATGGAGGGCCGTCGTCGTGCGGTGCTCGCGCAGCGGGCGGCCGGTGATCTGCTCGATCTTGTTCATGTGGTGGAGGACGGTGTTGCGGTGGATGTGCAGGGCGGCGGAGGCCCGTACGAGGTGGAATCCGCTTTCGCACCAGGCGGTGATCGTGTCGCGGAGCGCCGGCCAGTCCGGCTGGGCGCGCAGCTCCGCGGTGGTGAGGTCGACCAGGCGGTTGCGGGCGGACTGGTTGACCGCGGCCAGGACCTGGTGGACCCGCAGGTCGGCGATCAGCTGGACGGGGGAGTCTCCCGTCGAACGCCCGCAGACGCAACGCGTCGCAGGCGTCCTCGTACGAGTCGTGCAGACCGCCCACCGAGGAGGCGGGCTCGCCGATGCCCACCCGGGCGTTGAGACCGTCCTGCGCGGCGATGACGTCGACGACCCGCCGGCAGTCGGCGACGGACCCCGTTCGGCGGCGGGCCGGAACACGGTGCAGGACACCGATCCGCCGGGGCGCCGGTGCGCACCGACTTGGGCGAGCTGCCGTGCCAGGCCGTGGTCATCGCGGCAGGCATGCGTTCTTCCGGCCTCCTGGGCGCGCTGGGACACCCGCTGCCTCTCCAGGCGGGCAAGGGCTACAGCTTCTCCGTGGATCTGGACCCGGCCCCCCGGCACACCCTGTACTTCGGCGAACGCCGGGCCGTCGCCTCACCGATCGGCGGCACGATGGAGCTGAGCGGCAACAACAACCGTCTCGACTGGCGCTGCGTCGTGGCCGTCGCCCTCGCGAGCCGGCACTACCTGGGCCGCTGGTTCGACGACCCGGACGACCTGGTCGGCCTGATCCGCGACCCCTGGGTCGGTGGCCGCCCCTTCCTGCCCGACGGCCTCCCGGTCATCGACCGCGTCTCCGGCCACGCCAACGCCTTCGTGGCCACCGGACACGGCATGCTCGGCGTCACCCTGGGCCCGGTCACCGGGCGCCGACTCACCGAGTACGTCTGCACAGGCCGGCGTCCCGAAGTCCTGGAACCGTTCCGCTTCGACAGGCTGCGCCAGTGATGCCGACGTGATTCAGTGGGCCGGGTAGCGGTCTCGCCGCAGGACCCGGGAGGAGCCGTATGACGCCGGCCGAGGAGCGTTTCGACGACCTGGTGAGCGAGCTGCTGGGCCTTCCCGGGGTCACGCCTCCCAGCGGCTCCGGCTCCGGCTTCGGTCGGAGCGCGCTGCGGGTGCACGGCAAGATCTTCGCGATGCTCGTCCGCGGGCAGTTGGTCGTGAAGCTGCCCAAAGACCGGGTGGACGCGCTGGTCGACGCGGACGAGGGGGACAACTTCGACGCCAACAAGGGCACCCCCATGAAGGAGTGGTTCGCTCTCTCCCCGGAGTCCGCCCTGGACTGGTCACCCCTTGCGCGGGAGGCCCTGGCGTTCGTCGGCGGGCAGCAGAAGCGCCCAGCCGGCGGCTGACGGCTGCCTCCGCGGCGACCGGGCGTCTGGCCGGGGCGGCTCAGCGTCCCCGCAGCGGATTGGCGCGGGCCGCCGCGAGCAGATACCAGGCCGTGGCGCCGACGTGCCGGTACGGGTAGTAGCCGAAGCCGAAACCGGTGTCCAAGGGGCTGCTGGCCGAGACCACGCCCGAGCGTTCGGGCAGGGCCTTGCCCCCCACCGTCTGGCCCGCGCCGAGCTGGTCCTGGGCCCGTTCGATGGAGGCGATGAGGCGCGCGGCCCGCCGTTCGTCGCCGCTCGCGCAGCGCTCCCGCAGGGCCAGGGCCAGGTGGGCGGTGCCCTCGAACCACACGCCGTTGCGGTCGGGCTTGGGCTGGGAGGCTGCGATGGGCGAGTCCTCGTCCGCGAGGAGGGAAGCCGAGCTGAACGTGACACCTTCGTACGACTGCCCGGCCGGGACCGTGCTGTTGGGCCGGTCGGCGGTGTCCAGCACCGCGAGGTGGTCTGCCGCCCAGTCCACCGACCGGGCCCGGCGGCGGTCGTGGAGGGACAGATAGCTCCAGGTCTGGGTGTCCTCGGGAACCGGGGAGGTGTTGACGGTGACGCCGTCGTTGGTGCCGGTGTGGAAGAAGCCGCCGGACTCGTTCCACATCTTGTCCAGGAACGCCTGCGCGCGGGCCCGCCGCTCCAGCCAGACGCTGTCTCCGGTGAGCCGGGCGAGGCGCGCGAAGAGGCAGGTCAGGTCGATGTTGTGCTCGGTGGAGGTGAAGGGGAGCTTCTGGTCGCTGCCGTCGACGCCGAACTTGTAGCCGCCGAGCGGCTCGTCGGTGCGGCCGTGTGTCTCGATCCACTCGCCGATCCGCAGGGCACCCGTCAGGAACCGCGCCGCCCCGGTGCGGGCGGCCAGCGCGGCCAGCGCGATGCCCGCCCAGGCCATGTCACCGACAGCCGTACCGGTGAAGCCGAACTGGGTGCCGACGTTCACGCTGCCGTCCGCGCGCACAAAGCCGTCCGGCTGCGGTGAACCGTCGTAGAAGACGTACGGCCCGACGTTGTACGCCTGCCGGAGCCTGCCGTCCGTGTGCTGCGGGTCGTGGGTCTGCGCGTAGAGCAGTGCGTCCCCGAGGGCGATGGCTCTGGCGCGCGCACCGGGGGCTGAGTGGGCGAGGTGGGCCAGGATCGCGAGCGCGTTGTCGTAGGTGAACGCCGTGCTGAAGAGCCCGGCCTGATCGGTGTAGCTCTGGGCCAGGCGGATGCTGCCGTGGTCCGGGTAGCCGTCCATGGCAGCACCGAGGAAGGCGTAGCCACGCGTACGGGCATCTTCCGCCCCGGCGGCGGGGGTTGAGCCGGTGGCCGCGCGAGCCGTGCCACTGCCGAACATGGCCAGGGCGGCAGCGGCGCCCCCTGCCCCGATGACCGTCCGACGGGCGATGTCGGCCATGGCTGCTCTCCTCGGGGTCGGTGGCGTTGCCGGGTCGGAGAGCTCAGCTCTTTGAGAGCGCTCTCAAGGCGTCCACATTCTGCTGGCGCCGGCGGTGGTGGTCAAGGTGATGTGCGGGGGGAAGAGAGGTCTGGGTGCCGGATGGGGTCAGGGGTGGGGTCGCGCCCCAACTCCCTTCTCGGGCGGCGGTTGAGCCGTGCCCGCTGCAGCCCGCCTCAGTCCGTCGCGGCCGCCACCCGGTCGAGGAACCCGTCGACCAGGTTGCGGGCGTTCGCCCGAGCGACCGGTTCCAAGTCGCTGCTCAGGGCCAGGAGTTGGTCGGGGTCGACGCCATGCCGCAGCGCCTCCTGCTCGCCGCCGGTCGCCAGCCATCCGCGCAGCATCCACAGGGTGATCTCCGGATGGAACTGCACCCCGAGGCTCCGCCCGACCCGGAACGCCTGAACGCCCACCTCGTTACGCGCCAGCTCCTCGGCACCCGGCGGCAGTGCGCACCGGTCGTAGTGCCACTGCATCCAGGGGCCCCGACCCACGAGCGAGGGGTCGTACGTGTCGATCTCGGTCCAGCCGATCTCGGGACGTGGCGACGGCTCGACCGAGCCACCGAGGGCGGTGGTCAGCGCCTGGGCGCCGAAGCAGACACCGAGCACCGGTATGCCGAGGTGGTGCGCCTTGCGCAGCAGTGCGAGCTCCCCGCCGATCCAGCTGCCTATGGCCGTCTCGTCGTACACCGACCAGGGCGCGCCGAGCGAGACGACGAGATCCCAGTCGGCTGCGTCGGGGAAGTCGAAGGTGACGTCCGGGGTGTGGTGACGGTGCTCGGGCACGACGGTCACGACCTCGAGGTCGTAACCGCGCTCCGTGAGGCGGGCGCCGACCAGCCCCGGTTCCGTCGTGTGGTCGTGCTGGACGACGAGTGCGCGCACGGTGGTGGCTCCTTGGTTCTTGGCAGCGGGCCTCTTCGAGTATGTTGTTTGACCTCAAAGGATAGCCTGGGTTTGCCGCGCATGACAGCGATCACGGTGGCCTAAACTCAGCCCTTCGCCCGTCGGCCACTCCGCCGGGGTGCGGGCTCGGCGCCGTTGAGGAGGGACTGGCGGCGCTCCTCTCCGTACTGCTCCACCTGCATCACCACGCGCCGCAGGCCCTCCGCCAGGGTCCGGCACTCCTCGTCCGTCAACTGGCCGGTGACGAAGGCCTCTTCCTCGTTGAAGGCCGGGAACAGCCGCTGCATCAGCTGCTCGCCCTCGTCGGTGAGGCTGAGCAGCACCAGCCGGCCGTCCGTCGGGTGGCCGGCCCGCCTGACCAGTCCGCGCGACTCCAGGGTGCGCGCCACCCCGGTCAGGGTCCCCTTGGAGATGCCGGCCTCCTCGGCCACGTGCCGGGTCTCCGACTCGCCCCACACCCATACGACCCACAGCACGACGAACGCCGTCCAGGTCAGGTCGGAGCCGCGCAGCACCGAGTTCTCCACGTGCTGGCGCACGGCGGAGGCGGCCCGGTAGATGTTGGCCACGGCGGCCATCTGGTCCCGTCGTATCGGGATGCCGCCGAGTTTCGCCGCGGCGAGCTTCTCGGCTTCGGTGATGGATCGCTGGCCGGGCACGGGCGCTCCCTCGCACTTCATTGACCGTTCGGACTCAAATTGTACGGGTCGCGTTCGTGGACGATGCTCCGCGAGGTCCTGCCGGGCCGCGTCGACCGTGTATGCCCGCAAGGCCTCGACCCGGGTGGGCCACTGGGCGGACCGCTCGGGCCCGACGACCGCGTCCATCAGGTCCGAGACCGTCCACCGGTTCATGCCGCAGCGCGGACCGGGAGTGTTCCCGGCCCGCGCTGCACAGGTCCGTCGTCAGCCGCCCGGGGTCAGCCGAGCAGCTTGCTCGCCAGGGTGGCGGCGTTGTACGAGCCCCATCCGGTGGTGAAGTCCCAGCCGGTGGCCGCGGAGTAGGCGCCGTTGCTGCCGCTGGTGATGTCGTGGAAGCCGGTGCCGCTCGCCGAGTAGAGGGCCGGGTTGGCGAAGCCGAGGTTGGCCTTGCCGGCCGCCGCGGCCTGCTGGTTGTACAGGGCCGCGAACGCCGCCCACTCGGGGGCCGCCGCGCTGGTGCCGCCGACCGAGGACCACGAGCCCTGCGAGTAGATCGAGACACCCGGGCTGGGGTTGGCGTGCGCCGACACGTCCGGGACCTGGCGGAAGCCGCCGCCGGCGCTCTTCTGCACCGCGGTCTGCCAGCTGGGGATCTTGAAGACGGAGGACTTGCCGCCGCCACCGCCGGACCAGGCCACTTCCTTGCTGAAGGCGTTGGACGAGGTCACGGTCAGCTTGGTGCCGCCGACACCGGTGACATACGGGTCGCTGGCCGGGTAGTCGACGGAGGTGCCGCCGTCGCCCGCGTCGTCGGAGCCGCTGTCACCGGAGGCCGCGTAGAAGCCGAGGCCCTGGGCGGCACCCGCCTTGAACACGGCGTCCACGGCGTTGATGCCGGAGGTGGTGCGGGCGCTCTCGGCGGCGCCCCAGCTGATCGAGGTGGTGGGGATGCCGCTGTCGACGATGGCCTGGTAGGTGTCGACCTCGCCGGCGTCGGAGTTGGGGCCCTCGAAGACCGTGACGTTCGCCTTGGGGGCGATCGCGTGCAGGACCTCGATGTCCAGCTCGACCTCGACCTGGCCGTCGCCGAGCGCGCCGGAGCCGCCGTCGACCTTCTGCACGGTCGGGTTGGGCGAGCCCAGGCTGTAGTTGGTGTCGTACTTGGTGATGTTGGACTGCTGGAAGCCGTCGAACTCCAGCAGGGCGATCTTCTGGCCGCTGCCGGTGTACGTGCCGGAGACGTTGTAGCCGCCCTTGAGCTGCGCCGGGGTGTAGCCGCCGCCCGGGCCGTTGTGCGGGGTGACGGTGGAGGGCGCCTGGTGGTGCAGGGTGAGGCGATTGTTGAGGCCGGCCACGTCACTGACGAGGGAGGCGACGGAGGCCGGCAGCGTCGGCGCGGTGTCGTTGGCGTAGAAGGAGCGCCCCGAGGCCGTGTCCTTCCAGGTCGACAGCTTGGTGCCGAAGGCCTTCTCCAGCTGGGCGGCGGTGCCGCTGGCGTCGACCAGCAGATTGCCCGAGTGGACCTTGCCGATGGTGAGGCCCTGCGCGCGCAGGTAGTCCTTGAGCTGTCCGACCTCGGCGTCGGTCCGGCCGAAGCGCGCAGCGAACTGGCCCTTCGTCAGGTAGTGGCCGTAGGAACTCGACCGCGGGTCGCTGACCTTGGCGACAAATGTGTCGAGTGCCTTGTCGTTTCTGGGGGTCAGGCTGATGGCCACCGATATCCGCTTCGCGGCGGCGACGTGGCCGGTACGGGTCGCGTTCTTGTTCAGTCCCTCGAGGACATCTCCGGTGACGGCGGCGCGCGTTGCGTTCGGCTGACCGGTGCCCGCGGCGTAGGCGGCGGGTACGGCGGCGGCGAGCAGGGCCGGAACGGTGACCAGGCCGAGCAGTTTCAGACGTGACTTCACTGAGGTCCTCCGGAGGTGGGGGGTGGCGTCCCGGAAGTCGGAACGGCTTCAACGTAGGAACAACCGCCCCACCCGCATAAGCGGGGGAACCCTTGCTTCACGTGTTAACAACTGATGTCACGTGAACGCCGGATGTCACGTCAGCGGGGGTTGCCCAGCGCACGGGCCGTGCGGACCCGGGCCGGCTGACTCGACGTGACTGCCTGGGCAGCGGGCCTTGCTTGGTCGTCGTCCCCGGCGCTCGCGGCCGCCGCCCCGGAGGCGATGACGGCGACCGCCATCGCATGGGCGAGCGCGGTGCGCGAGCGGACACCGACCTTGCGGTAGACCCGCGACAGGGCGCCTTCCACCGTCTTGACGCTGATGAACAGCTCAGCGGCGACTTCCCGGTTGGTGGCCCCGCCACCGACGAGTTCGGCGATCCTGGCCTCCGTCGGGGTGAGTTCGGGTCCGGCCGCGCCCGCCTCACCGCTGCGGTCCCCGGCGTCCAGCCGCGCCAGCTCGTCCCCGGCCCGCGCGGCCAGCGGAGCGGCGCCGATGCGTGTCGCGGTCTCCAGCGCCTCGCCGAGCGCTGCTCGTGCCGCGGTCCTGCGGCGGGCGCGGCGCTCGACCGCGCCGAGCGCGATCAGGGTGCGCACCAGCTCCATGGGCAGGGGGAGGTGACTCAGACGGTCCGCCGCAGCACGCAGTCGCAGCGCCCCCTCCTTCGCCCGGCCGAGCCCCGCCTCCCGCAGCCCCTCCGCCCGTTCCAGAGCCGCCAGTACGCTGCCGGGCGCATCGTCGGACACCCGTGCGCGGGCCTCGCGGAGCACCGCCCCGGCGCTGTCCGTCTCGCCCAGGATGACCAGGGATTCGGCGAGGTCGCCGTACCAGTGCAGCAGCGGCGGATCGGCGGCGCCCATCGCCTCGCCCAGTTCTCTGACACGGTGCAGCGCCTCGGCCGCGGCCGCCGCACCCCGAGGGTCGCCGGCGAGCAGCTCGGCCTGTCCGAGCACCGCCAGCGCGCGCAGCAGGAACAGCCGGTCGCCGTCCGCCTCCGAGGCCCTGACCGCCTGCTCGGCCAGGTGCCGGGCCTCGTCGGCGGTGCCGCCCGCGGTCGCCGCGAGTGCCGCCGCATACAGTGCGGGCGCCGCCTGTACGCCCGTCTCGGCCAGGGCGCGCGAGCAGCGGGCCGCGGTGCGCAGTGCCTCCCGGCAGTGCCCGGCGCGCACCTGGATACGGGTGAGCGCCACCAGGGTCGCCATCACCTCCTCGACCCCGGCGAACTCGCCGATGTCCGCGAGGAGTTCGCCGACCTGTTGCCCGGCCTCGGTGACCCGGTCGGAGTCCAGGGCGAGGATCGCGCGCATCCGGATCAGCCCCCAGCTCTCCGGCCCGGCGTCGGCGCCGCCGACCAGGGTGAGGGCCTCCTCGATCGCGGCCCCGGCGGCGGCCGGTTGCCCGGCCAGGGACTGCACCCGGGCCAAGGTGGCGAGGGCGCCGATCCGCGTGTCGGTGTCGCCTGCCCGGGCCGCCTGCCGGGCGGCGCGCCGGGCATGCCGGGCCGCTTCCGCCAACTCCCCGCACAGCAAGCCGCGTACGGCCGCCCAGTGGTGCAGCCATCCCTCGGCCTCAGGGTCGCCGTCGGCGTCCCTGAGGCCGTCCTCGATCAGGTCACGGGCGCCTCCCAGCGCCTGCCCGGCGTTGCGCAGCAGGATCAGCCGGGCCTGCACCCGCTGCCGTGCCGAGCCCGACCCGGCGAGCACGGTCTCCGCCGCCTGCCCCGCCTCCTCCAACTGCCCGGCGTCACACGCGTAGTCGGCCGCGGCCAGCAGCCGGTCGGCCCGGTCCGCGGGGCGGTCGCCAGGAGTGCGCCGGGCGGCGAGTCCGGCCAGTTCGAAGGCGGCATCGGGCGCGCCGTCGCGGCGGGCCGACTCGGCCGCGGACATCAGCGTACGCGCGGTGACCTCGTCCTCGTACGGGTGCGCGAGAGCGAGATGGCGGGCCTGCTCCACGGGCTCGGTGACCGCACGGGCCAGCACGCCGTGCGCCTGTCTTCGGCTGTGTTCCGGGGCGTCGGCGCGGACGGCGGCCCGGATCAGCGGAAGGCTGAAACGTACGGTTCCGTCGTCGTCGACCGCAGCGACCCCGAGCCGTTCGGCCTCCGCGAGGTCCGCGGCCGGGTCGTCCAGCCCGGCGGCCCGCAGCACGGTGAGGCTGGGGCGGGCGGCGGTGCATGCGACGAGAAGAGTGTGCCGCACGGTCTCCGGCAGCGTACGTACCTGGTCCAGCAGCAGGTCGCGCAGCCTCCGGGGCACGGGCAGCGCCCGCCCGAAGCCGACGGAGGCCGCGTCGCGCGGGGCCGCACGCCCCAACTCCAGCGCGTACGACGGGTTTCCGGCAGCGGTGTCCTGGACCGCCCGCAGCACCGCCGGCGGCAGATCGGCGCCGATCGCCGTGCGCACCAGGTGGGCCACCTCGGCGTCCGTCATGGGCGGCACCGGCACTTCGACGGTGCCCGGCGGGCAGCAGCGCAGCCGTTCGGGCTGCTCGCCGTCGGCCACCCGCTCGGCAGCCACCATCCGGACGGCGAGGCCTTCGAGACGGCGTACGGCGAAGGCCAGCACCTCGGCGCTCGGCACGTCGAGCCACTGGAGGTCGTCGATCACCAGCAGCACGGGGCCGGCGGCGGCAAGGGCGCGCAGCACGTCGACGACGGCGACGCGCACCGCGAGACGGGCTCGGTCGTCGGCCGGTTCCGGACCGCGCAGCAGGACCGCCCGCAGCACCGCCCGCGGCTGCGGCGCGAGGGCCTCCAGGCAGCTCTCCGGCACCCGCGTGAACAGGTCGATCAGGCCGACGAACGGCAGTCGGGCATCTTCCTGGGCGGGCGAGCAGTACAACACCGTGCATGACGTGTCCTGCGCGGCCAGGGACGCCGCCAGGGCGGTGAGGAGCGTGGACCTGCCGATACCTGCGGGGCCGTGGAGGAGCACTCCGGGGCGGGCCGTCAATTCGGCCAGGGCGGTGTCGAGCAGCGCGCGGCGCCCGCTCAATGACGGTACCCGCGGCGAGTGCAGCAGGTCCCAGAGCATCGCAGCATGTGGACATGACAACCTTGGTTGATCCAGATTGTCAATGACGGCCGGTGGCTGCCGCTCACGACCTGTGCTTGAGGACGACGTAACCGTAGGCGGCGTCGTCGATCACGTGACGGGCGTCGGGGTGTAGACGGGGGCGAGCAGAGCGAGCACCGGGCTGAAGTGATCGCCCAGGATGTTGAACCCGGGCCCCTTCAGATCGACGACCGGCGCCCGCCGCTGGGCCTAGCCACGGACCGCCTGCTCGAAGATGCCGAGGTCCCAGGAGCGTGTCGCCAGATGCTCGTACCGGAGGAGGGACAGGATCGCGTACGCGGCGAACAGGGCGGTCGCCAGGAGGTGGGGGTCGTGGCGGCCGGGCGGACGGGGGCGCCGGTCACGCGGGGGTGGCGCGACCGGCGCCGGTATGGACTTGGCTCGGAGGAGCGAAGTGGGGGTGTCCTGCTGGGTGTTGGGCACGGTGGG
Source organism: Streptomyces sp. NPDC049541 (assembly GCF_044465725.1). NCBI lineage: Bacteria > Bacillati > Actinomycetota > Actinomycetes > Kitasatosporales > Streptomycetaceae > Streptomyces > Streptomyces sp. NPDC049541. Next base: position 675,964 of record NZ_JBITLY010000002.1, read on the forward strand.
GGGCGTCCTCATGTGCCGGCGCGGATCATCCGCCGCAGGCACTCGATGACTATGTCATCTGCAGTGACCGCGTTCGCCGGCGCCCGGTTCACCCGCTGAGACGTAGATCACTTACTCCGCTCGGGCGTGTCAACGGGCTCGTACGGCTTGGGCAGGCGCATGCCCCGGTCGGCCATGATCTGCCGTACGTGGTTGGGGTAGTTGGTGATGATGCCGTCGACGCCCATGTCCATCAGCGCTTCCACGGTGGCCGGATCGTCGCAGGTCCACGGGATGACCTTCAGGCCCCGTGCATGGGCCTCCTGGACCATCGTCCGGTCGGAGTAGAAGCGGAAGTCCGGTTCGCCGACCTTTCCGGTCTGCGGAAAGCCGTAGTTGGGGGAGAGGGCCCTGACGCCGGGGATGGTGGCGGCCGCCTTCACGAAGTCGCCGCCGTAGTCGTCGGCGTCGATCCCGCCGAGCCACGGGGAGGCGCCGGGCCGGCCGACCTGGAGGAAGTCGTAGTTGGTGAGCGCGACGAGGGGCCACTTCGGGGCCAGTTTGTGCATCACCTTCAGCGCGCCCCAGTCGAAGGACTCGATGGTGACCTGGCGCTCGATGCTGGAGCGGTGGATCTCCTCGTAGACCCGGCGCACGAACAGCGCGCGTGGTGCGGTCTGTTCGGGGGCGCCCGCCTCGACCTTGGTCTCGATGTTCAGCTTGAGCTGCCTCGCGTGATAGCTCCTGACCAGGTTCAGGACGTCCTTCAGCTCGACCATCCGGAACCCCTTGACCACCTCCTGCTCGGGGAAACCGGGTAGTTGCTGGTAGCCGCAGTCCATGGTCTTGATCTGGGCCAGCGTGAGGTCCTTGATGTACTTCCCGACGTACGGATACATCGGGTCGCCCGGCGTCGCGGGTGCCGTGTCACGGCACTTCTGGGCGCTGACCTGCCGGTCGTGGTTGACGACGACCTTCTGGTCCCTGGTGATCTGGGTGTCCAGTTCCAGGGTGGACACCCCAAGACGCATCGCCTTGCCGAATCCCTCCAGGGACTCCTCGGTCGTCATGCCGATGCCGCCGCGGTGGGCCTGCAGGTCGAAGTGCGTCTTCCCAGGCGGCACGCGGGAGCCGTCGTACGTCGTCGCATGGGCCGCCGCCGGGAAGACGAGCAGGGGAGCGAGCGCCAGGGCGGCGAGGGTGTGCCTTGCGGACATCGAAACCTCACTCGGGTCGGTTCGGGCCACTGCACGACGCTAGTTGGAGCCCGGGCCGGTGAAACGGCCCGCACATGAGGACGGCGTGAAATGTGCGTGCGCGGCAAGGGCCGCATCTTCTGCTGCCGTTTTGTAGCGGCAGGCACTCTTGACAACATGCGTACTGTTTCGCGACGTTTGATCCTCGGCGGACAGTTCGGAACCCGAGGATCGACCGAGGAACGACCGTGTACACGGCCGGGAACCGGCGGATACTCAAGGAACGTGGTAGGACGCGGACGGTGCGCCGCGGGGGGACGTCACGGGGGGAGCGGTCGCGGATGCGATCAATGAACAGGGGTCCACACGCTCTACCGGCCTGCCCTGCGGCCGGGTCGTCCCTCGCGGAGCCTGGGGAAGGGCGGATGATCTGACGTGGACGTCACGATCCACAGAGTCGACGAACTGAGCACCTCGCTGCGTACGGCGTGGCATGCGGCGATGGACGAGTCCCCCGAGTACGCCAATCCCTTCCTGGCTCCGGAGTTCGCCCTCGGGATCGGCAGATACCGCCCCGGCACCCGGATCGCCGTCCTGCGTGAGGACGGGGCGCCGGTCGGCTTCTTCCCGTACGAACGCAACGCCTTCGGCGTCGGCCGGGCCGTCGGGCTCGGCCTCTCCGACTGCCAGGCGCTGGTGCACCGCCCCGGAGTCACCTGGGACGCCCAGGAACTGCTGAGAGCCTGCGGGCTGTCCATCTTCGAGTTCGATCATCTCGTCGAGGAACAGAAGCCGTTCGGCCGGCATGTGACCGGGATGTTCGCCTCCCCGGTCGTCGATCTGAAACCCGACGAGAGCGGCTATGCGCCGTGGCTGCGCGGTGCCTATCCCGGGCTGGCCAAGACGACGCTCAAGAAGGAACGCCGGCTCGGGCGGGACGTGGGCGAGGTGCGCTTCGAGTTCGACGAGCGCGATCCGCGGATGCTGCGCCGGCTCATGCAGTGGAAGTCCGCCCAGTACCGCAGGACCGGCCGGATGGACCGCTTCTCGCGGCCGTGGATCGTCGACCTGGTGGACCATCTCTTCGAGGTCCGCGAGGAGCACTTCACCGGTGTGCTGTCGGTGTTGTACGCGGGCGACCGGCCGGTCGCGGCGCACTTCGGGCCCCGGTCGCGCACCGTGCTGGCGGCCTGGTTCACCGCCTACGACCCCGACCTGCACTACTACTCGCCCGGCCTGATGATGCATCTGCGCACCGCCGAGGCGGCTGCCCGGAACGGGGTGACGCTGATGGACCTGGGGCGCGGCGACAAGGAGTACAAGGACTGGCTCAAGACCCGTGAGCTGCGCGTGGCGGAAGGATTCGCCAGCCGCCCCCACCCGGTCGCGGCGGCGCACCGGCTGTGGCGCAGACCCGTGCGGGGCCTGCGGAACACGGTCAATGCCCACCCCGAGCTGCGCGCACCCGCCGACCGTCTGCTGAAGACGGTCGGGACCCTGCGCACCTCGCGGACGACCTCCGGCGCCGCGGGGCCCCGCACACCCTGAACGACCACCGGCGTCAGCCCGCAGCGAAGTCCGGTCCGCCTGTCGGAGCAAGGGTGTAAGCATGTAATACGCGCATGCATGCCCTTGGGCCAGCGGAAAGGTCGACTCGTGGCCGAGACACTTTCCGAGCCCGACCGCTCCCGTCAGGAGCAGGCCGCGCTCGACTCCTACTCGCAGATCGTCACCTTCGTCGCCGCCGAGCTCACCGCGAAGGTGGCGGCCCTGAACGTCGCGCACCGCCGCTCAAGAGGCCGATTCGTCAGGGGGACCGGCTCCGCGGTGGTCTTCACCGACGACGGCTTCCTGCTCACCAACGCCCATGTCGTGGGGCACTCCGACGCCGGTACGGCGCACTTCGCCGACGGCACGATCACCCCCTTCCATGTCATCGGCGCCGACCCGCTCTCCGACCTCGCGGTGGTCCGCGCCGACGGGCCGACCCCGCCGCCGGCCCGGCTCGGCGAGGCCGACGCGCTACGGGTGGGGCAGCTGGTCGTGGCGGTCGGCAACCCCCTCGGACTGGCCGGCAGCGTCACCGCCGGAGTGGTCAGCGCGCTGGGCCGGTCGCTGCCGGCGAGCGCGGGCAGGGCGACCCGCGTCATCGACGACGTCGTCCAGACCGACGCCACCCTCCACCCCGGCAGCTCGGGAGGGGCGCTCGCCACGGCAGACGGCAGCGTGGTCGGCATCAACACCGCCATCGCCGACGTCGGCCTGGGCCTCGCCATCCCGGTGAACGGCACCAGCCGCCAGATCATCGCGACCCTGCTCTCCGACGGCAGAGTCCGCCGCGCCTACCTCGGCCTCGCCGGCATCCCCGCGCCGCTGCCGCCCCTGCTGCGGGCCCGCACCGGTCGCCACACGGGCCTGCGGATCGTCGAGGTCGTGCCCGCCTCCCCAGCCGCCCGCGCCGGACTGCGGGACGGCGACCTGCTGATCACGGCCCACGGCGAACCGGTGACCAACGCCCAGGCCCTGCAGCGGCTGATGCTGGAGGACGCCATAGGACGCCCCCTCGCCCTGACCGCACTGCGCGGCGAGGCCCTCGTGGACGTCATCGCCACACCGGTGGAACTGATCGCGGAGGACTGAGCGGCCCTCGCGGTCGCGGGGCTTGCGGCCCGGCGAGGCGGGCGATGCTTACGGAAGCCTGCGCCGGGCCGCAAGCCCCGGGCACCCACCGCAAAACCGCGCGCAACAAGGCGGGCAGTACCAGACACGGACGCCTCCACACCGCAGCCCCGGAACGGCAGAACGCAAACCCAGGCGCCAAACGGTGGGTCCACGGTGAGCCGTCCAGCCCGGCGCTCGTCCGGGCATGGGCGCCTGCGGCTCAGCACCCGGGCTAGCTCCCGCCAGGGCCCTGCTGCCCGATGCTGGGCCCCACCGCCCGACCATGGGGCCGCGGTCCCCCTACCGGACGCGACCAGTGCCTGGGCTGCGGCTCGGCGGCGCGCCCTACCGGACGGCACTCGCGCTCGCCGCGCAGTATCCGGGCTTGCACGGGTTTGCCGTTTTGCTGAAACGGCAACAGGCATCGACCGCATCGCCGCGCACCCGGCATGATCGTCGCCCGCGCCTCCGGTCACGCTCGTCCCCGGGAGGGACCCATGCCGCAGAGCCCAGCCACCGACCGCCCCCACCACCGCCTCGTGCCCTCGCCCGCCGGTCGCGCCCACCTGGTCGAACAGGGCAGCGGGCCCCTGGTGCTGCTGGTGCACGGGTTTCCGGAGTTCTGGTACTCGTGGCGGTACCAGCTCCCGGCCCTGGCCGCCGCCGGTTACCGTGCCGTGGCCCTCGACGTCCGCGGTTACGGACGTTCCTCCAAACCCGGGGACGTGGCCGCGTACCGCATGCTCGACCTGGTCGCGGACAACGTCGCCGTGGTCGACGCCCTCGGCGAGCGGTCCGCGGTGATCGTCGGACACGACTGGGGCGCGGCCATCGCCGCCACCTCGGCTCTGCTGCGGCCCGATGTGTTCCGCGCGGTCGGGCTGCTGAGCGTGCCCTACACCCCGCCCGGAGGCCCCAGGCCCAGCGAGGTCTTCGCAGGAATCGGCGGCGAGGAGGAGTTCTACGTCTCCTACTTCCAGAGCCCCGGCCGGGCCGAGGCCGAGATCGAGCCCGACGTACGAGGCTGGCTCGCCGGCTTCTACGCGGCACTGTCCGCCGACACCATGCCCCCGCCCGGCGCGCCCGACCCGCATTTCGTCGGCCGCGGCGGGACACTGCGCGACAGGTTTCCGGCGGACCGTCTGCCGCACTGGCTCGGCGAGAGCGAACTCGACGTCTTCGCCGGGGAGTTCGAACGGACCGGCCTGACCGGGCCCCTGAACCGCTACCGCACCATGGACCGTGACTGGGAGGACCTGGCCGCCCACCACGGCGCCCCCCTCGCGCAGCCCTCGTTGTTCGTGGGCGGGTCCCTCGACGCGTCCACCACCTGGCTGGCGGACGCGATCGAGGCGTACCCCACCACCCTTCCCGGCCTGACCTCCTCGCACGTCCTCGTCGGCTGCGGCCACTGGATCCAGCAGGAACGCCCCGAGGAGGTCAACCGGCTACTGATCGACTGGCTCGGCTCTCTCGATTCTTCCGACTCTCCTGGTGTCTGATACGCGTCAGGGCTTGCCCGTCCAGGTGTGGGCCACGTCCACGATCACGTGGCCGTCGGTCCGCAGCACACGGAACGGCAGCCGGGCCCGGACGCCGAGTCCGAGCTGGGTGTCGCCCTCGAAACTGCCGGCGAACCGGGTGTCCCGGAACGCGCGGTACCCGGTGAGGTCGACGCCCGGCAGCGGTCGGCCCGCCCGGGCGGGATAGGTGGGCGCCCCTGTGTCGGGGTCGTAGCTGGGCGCATGCACCCGCACCTCCAGGACGGCGCCGCCGCCGACGGGTATGAGCCGGCCCGATCCGTCCTGGTAGAGATGGCTGACGTACCTGACGGAGTAGCCGAGGCTGCTGCCGGCCGCTCCGGGGATGTCGATGACCATCCGGTCGTAGCAGGTGTGGCGGCCGGTCCTGATGTTCTTGACCGGCTTCGTCGTGGATGCTGCGCGTGTCTTGGCGAGGCTGCCCCAGCCGGTGGGGCAGGTGACGGTCTGGGCGGTGGCGGCGGGTGCGGCGTCGGCCGGAACCGCGGTCGCTCCCATCGCGGTGCCCAGGAGCATGAGCGCTGCCCATGCGGTCCTGCTGCGTATTGCTCTGCTTCGTCTCATCTTGTCCCCCGAAGCCTGGTTCGTACTGGTATTTGATGAGACATACGTGGTGGCTGAAAGGTTGCGGTCGCCGGCCGGTTATTTCCAGGGTGCGCTCACGCGGCTTCCGCCGGCTACCAGGTCAGGATGAATCCGCCGTCGACGCGCACATCCGTACCCAGCGTGTTTCGTCGATCGCCGTACCTGACCATGTTCATCCTCGCGGTGCGGCGCGGCTCGAGTCGGATGACTGAGCCGGTTGCCGGCCCTGCTGATCAGCCTTGACCGCAAGGGCCCGGAATTCCGGGACCAGCCATGAATGGACTGTCGGGAGCGCCGTTCGCCGTCACTGCGGCCCGTGCCCCCACCGCCCGCCCGGCATGATGGCGTGCACTGGCATCTCCCGCAGGGTGTGCGCGTCCGCCTCCGAGGGGTCCACGTCCAGGGCCACCAGGTCGTCCCCGCGCCGACGCGGCGAGCGCCGCGGTGGGCAGTCCGGCCGCGTGCACACGGACGATGTCAGCGACCGCCCGCGCGGACTCCGGCCGGGCGAGATCGGCCCGGTGCCGGTTGCCGGCCCACTGCGCCGCGTGCACATGGGCGTCCCAAAGGCCCGGCAGCACGGTCCGCCCGTCCATGTCGAGCACCGCGCCGCCGAGGTTGCTGTCCACCTCGACGGCGACGACCCGGCCGTCCGCGCTACGCACACTGGCCAGCGGGCCACCGGCGCCCAACCGCACTCGGGAGAGCGTCAGCGCGGGCGGCGTGCCGAGTTCATCCGCGGCGGGGCCCGGTCTGCCGCCGAGGCTCGTCATCAGGGCTCCAGTGGTGAGGTGCCGGTGATCCGCGGCCGAGGCTACGCGGCGAGGGAGCCGTGCAGGCGGGTGGAGCTCCGGTAGGTGGAGATGCCCACGGCCAGCAGCCAGTAGCTGAGGATCGCCCCCATCAGGGCGGTCGTGCCCCAGCCGTTCGCCGCGTAGAAGTGCGCGGGTGTGTTGCCGAAGAACAGGGACGGTACGAAGGCCAGGTTGATCGCGGCCAGGATGTAGGCCGAGCGGCTGATCCAGCGGGGCAGGACGTCGGTGCGTGCGACGACGTAGCCGACCGCCGTCAGGAAGAGGCCCAGCATCAGTCGGGAGATCGATCCGTAGAGGATGTATGTCCCGTTGACCGTGATGGTCGGGTCGATCGGATGGTCGGTGGCGATGACCGCGCCGGCCTCGAGGCCCATGGAGACCAGGGTGATCGTCGCATAGACCAGCCCCGTGGCGGAGGCGAGCGAGCCTGCCCACTCGTAGGCGGGATGCGTGCGCCTGACCAGTTCACGGAAGGCCGTCACGAAGACGACCAGGCAGGCGAGGGCTACGATTCCGAGCAGCAGCCGGGCGAGCACGTTGGTGTCCGGCGGCGGGCCCGAGTAGACGAAGTACAGGGGTACTTCGACGATGAGTGCGGCCGCGGCGGCGATGCCGGCGACGCCTGCCAGGCGCCTGGCGAAGGTTTCGGTCATGGGTGTTCCCCCGAGTCCGTGAAGTGGATTCCGCGTCGGCCCGATTGCCGACGTGATGAATCCTTCCGGCTGTGGGGCCCGCCGTCCCTGGGCCTGGGGACCGGATCCACGGTGTCCCCAGCACCACCCTCAGCCCAGGGCCTTGTCCAGGTTGAAGGCCGCGCTGATGAGCGCCAGATGAGTGAACGCCTGCGGGAAGTTGCCCTGTTGCTCGCCGGTGTGGCTGATCTCCTCGGCGTACAGGCCCAGATGGTTGGCGTAGGTGAGCATCTTCTCGAAGGCGAGGCGTGCCTCGTCGATGTGGCCGGCGTGGACCATGGCCTCGACGTACCAGAACGAGCAGATGGAGAAGGTGCCTTCGTCGCCGCGCAGCCCGTCGGGGCTGGCCGTCGGGTCGTAGCGGTAGACGAGGGAGTCGGACACCAGGTCGTGGGTGAGCGCGTCGAGGGTGGACAGCCACTTGGGGTCGGTGGGCGCGATGAACTTCGTCAGCGGCATCATCAGGACGGCCGCGTCGAGTACGTCGTCACCGTCCTCGTGCTGGACGAAGGCCTGCCGGGTCTCGGACCAGCCCCGCTTCATGATCCGCCGGTAGATCGTGTCGCGGGACTCGCGCCAGCGGAGCAGGTCGGCGGGCAGACCGCGCCGGTTGGCCATGCGGATGGCCCGCTCGATGGCCACCCAGCACATCAGCCGCGAGTAGAGGAAGTTCTTGCGGCCGCCGCGGGTCTCCCATATCCCCTCGTCGGGCTGGTCCCAGTGCTCGCACACCCAGTCCACCAGCGCGCACACGTCGTCCCACTGGGCGCTGGAGATGGGCTTGGCCCACTTGTCGTAGAGATAGATCGAGTCGATCAGGGCGCCGTAGATGTCGAGCTGGAGCTGGTCGGCGGCCGCGTTGCCGATGCGTACCGGCGCGGAGCCCTGGTGGCCCTCCAGATGGTCGAGTTCGAGTTCGGTGAGGTCGGTGCGGCCGTCGATGCCGTACATGATCTGCAGGGGTGCGGAGGTGCCGTCGGCCGACGGGCTGACGTGCCGGGTCAGGAAGTTCATGAACGCCTCGGCCTCTTCGGTGAAGCCGAGCCGCAGCAGAGCGTAGACGGCGAAGGCGGCGTCGCGCACCCACACGTACCGGTAGTCCCAGTTGCGTTCGCCGCCCAGCTGCTCGGGCAGGCTGGTGGTCGGCGCGGCCACGATGGCGCCGGTGGGCGCGTAGGTGAGCAGCTTGGAGGCCGACAGCCAGCGCCGCCAGTACGCGACCGTCGTGCCGAACTGCTCCTCCGCCTCCAGTTTCGCGCAGCGGCGCGGCTGCACGTCGCCGCCGACCTGGTCCAGCGCGAACACCGCGGTCTCGCCCTCGGAGAGCTTGAAGTCGGCCTGTACGTCCGGCCCGTCGATCTCCAGCGGCACGGTCGCCGTCAGTGCGAGGGACAGCTCCTCGGAGGCGAACACCGCGACCTCGCCGACCAGGCGCACGGTGTGCGGCCGGGTGCCGTAGTCGAAGCGCGGGGCAACGCGCGTGCGGAAGGGGATGGAGCCGCGCACGCACACCACCCGTCGGATCAGCCGGTGCCTTTCGGTCTCGACCTTGCCGCCGTTGAGAGGCATGAAGTCCTGCACCTCGCCGACGCCGTCCTCGGTGAAGAAGCGGGTGATCAGCACATTGGTGTCGGGGAAGTAGAACTGCTTGGTCTTCGCCGGCACGGACGCCGCCAGTTCGAAGGAGCCGCCGCGCTCCGCATCCAGGATCGCCGCGAAGACGCTCGGCGCGTCGAAGGCCGGGCAGCAGTACCAGTCGATGGTGCCGTCGGTGCCCACGAGGGCCACGCTGCGCAGATCGCCGATCAGTCCGTGCTCGGCGATCGGCAGATAGCGGGGAGCGGCCCCCGGGACGCCCTGGTCGATCGCTCCTGAGCCCATCGCAGCCTCCCTGCCCCGACCCGCATCCGCGCTCCCAGCCTAGGCCGAATCAACCGGCCGGGCGTGTGGATCGCAGGGCCCGGGACGCACGGTCGGGAGTACGCGCCACCTGGGTGGCGGTCGTGCCCATGCGCCCGTATGCTTGATTGTGCTCGAAAGATAGCTATATCTTGCAAGAAAAAACACATGGCGAAGCGGACCAGAGATCGAATCAGGGGAGGGCCCGGCATGACGCATGTCGAGGACGAGCTGACCAGCCAGCCCGAGTGCTGGATACGGGCCGCTTCGGAGGCGGTCCGGCACCGCGGAGCGCTCCCCGCGCCGGGGGAGCGGGTCGCGATCGTCGGGTGCGGCACCTCGTACTTCATGGCGCAGGCGGCCGCCGCACTGCGCGAGGGCGCGGGACAGGGCGAGACGGACGCCTTCGCCGCCTCCGAGTTCCCCCACGGCCGCTCGTACGACCGTGTCGTGGCCCTCACCCGCTCCGGCACCACCACCGAAGTCCTCGACCTGCTCGGCCAGTTGAGGGGACGCACGCGAACGACGGCGATCACCGCCGACCCGGACACACCGGTCATGGCGGCCGCCGACGACCTCGTCGTCCTCGACTACGCGGACGAGCGGTCCGTCGTACAGACGCGGTTCGCGACGACCGCGCTGACCCTGCTCCGCGCCCATCTGGGCCTGCACACCGACGCCGTCGTCGCCCACGCCCGCACCGCTCTCGCGACCCCGCTGCCCGAAGGGCTCGTCGCCTGCACGCAGTTCACCTTCCTGGGGCGGGGCTGGACGGTGGGCCTGGCCAACGAGGCGGGCCTGAAGATGCGCGAGGCCTCACTCGCCTGGACCGAGGCCTACCCGGCGATGGAGTACCGGCACGGCCCGATCAGCATCACCACCCAGGGCACGGCCACCTGGATGCTGGGCGACGCCCCCGAGGGCCTGGCCGCGCAGGTGCGCGCCACCGGCGCACTGTGGATCGCGGGCGGCCTCGACCCGCTCGCCGAACTGGTCCGCGCCCAGCGCCTCGCGGTCGCCGTCGCCACGGCCCGCGACCTCGACCCGGACCAGCCGCGCCACCTCACCCGCTCGGTGATCCTCGCGCCCTGACCCGCCCCGAAGCGCTGGAAGGGAGAAGCCGTGCCGCTCGTCACCATGGGCGATCTGGTCAGTCTGACCGCTGCCGCGCGCCGCGTCGTCGTGGCCCGCGGGCTCGACCCGGACCGGCCGCGCCACCTCACCCGCTTGGTGACCCTCGCGCTCTGACGCATCCCCGAAACGCTGGAAGGGAGAGGCCGTGCCCCTGGCCACCACCGGCGAACTCGTCACCCGGGCCGCCGGCGCGCGCCGCGTCGTCGTGGCCCGCGGGCTCGACCCGGACCGGCCGCGCCACCTCACCCGCTTGGTGACCCTCGCGCCCTGACCCGCCCCGAAACGCCCGAAGGAGAGGCCGTGCCGCTCGCCACCACCGGCGAACTCGTCACCCGGGCCGCCGGCGCGCGCCGCGTTGTCGTGGCCCGCGGGCTCGCTTCGGACCGGCCGCGCCACCTCACCCGCTTGGTGACCCTCGCGCCCTGACGCATCCCCGAAACGCTGGAAGGGAGAAGCCGTGCCCCTCGTCACCACCGGCGAACTCGTCACCCAGGCTGCCGCCGGACGCTCCGCCGTCGCCGCCTTCAACATCGTCACCCTCGAACACGTCGAGGCCGTCATCGCGGGCGCCGAGTCCGCCGAGGCCCCCGTCGTCCTCCAGGTCAGCGAGAACGCCGTCAAGTTCCGCTACGGACGGCTGCTTCCGCTTGCCCGTGCGGCCGTCGCCGCCGCCGAACGTGCCTCGGTGCAGGTCGGGCTGCACCTCGATCATGTCCAGAGCGACGACCTGCTGCGCCAGGCGGCGGACGCCGGATTCAGCTCCGTGATGTACGACGCGGCCCGTCTGCCCTACGAGCAGAACCTCGCCGCGACCCGAGCCGCCGTCGACTGGGCGCACTCCCAAGGCCTGTGGATCGAGGCCGAGTTGGGGCAGGTCGGCGGCAAGACGGGGGAGCCCCCGCTGGACGCCCATGCGCCGGGTGCCCGCACCGACCCCGCCGAGGCACGCGCCTTCGTCGGCGACTCCGGGGTGAACGCCCTCGCCGTCGCCATCGGCAGCACCCACGCCATGACCACCCGCACCGCCACCCTCGACCACGACCTCCTCAAACGCCTCTCGGCCGCCCTGGACGTGCCCCTCGTCCTGCACGGCTCCTCGGGTGTGCCGGACCACGAACTCGCCGCGGCGGTCGCGGGCGGCATCGCCAAGGTGAACGTCGGCACGGCCCTCAACATCGCCATGACGGGCGCGATCCGTGACTTCCTCGCCGCCCACCCCGAGGCGGTCGACTCACGCACGTATCTGAGCGTGGGAAGGGAGGCGATGGTGCGGGCGGTGACGGGGATCATCCGGACCGTCGGCCGGCCCGCCGCCTGATCACTTCCTGACGGCCTTCAGCACCACGAACTTCGGGTCACCGGCGATCAGTTCACTGTTGCCGAACACCCTGCGCAGCTTCACGTGGTACCCCAGATGCCGGTTGCCGACCACCCACATCTCACCGCCGGGACGCAGCACGCGCCGCGCCCCGGTGAACATCCGCCACGCCGTCGCATCGGTCGTCGCCTGGTGCGAGTGGAACGGCGGATTGCTGAGCACGAGGTCGACACTCCCGTCCGGCACCCCCGCCAGCCCGTCCCCGACCCGGAACTCCGCGTGCCCGGGCACCCCGTTCGCCTTGTACGTCGCCTCCGCCGAGGCCACCGCCTGGAACGACTCGTCCACGAACAGCACCTCGGCCGACGGCTCGGCCACCGCCACCGCCGTCCCGACCACCCCGTTGCCGCAGCCCAGGTCCACCACCCGCCGGCCGCCCAGCGCCGCCGGCAGGTGCTGCAGGAAGAAGCGGGTGCCGATGTCGAGGCGATCGGCGCAGAACACGCCCGCGTGGTTGACCACGGTGCGCGCCGAGACCGGGCCGATGCCCTCGGGCAGCGCGTAGCTGTACGGCCACGGGTTCGCGGGCCGCTCCAGGGCCGTGTCCGGCGTGCAGAAGATCAACCGGGCCTTCCGCTCGGCCAGCGAGGTGCGGGTCGGCCCCAGGATCCGCTCGAACAGCTGCAGCGTCGAGGTGTGGATCTCCTTGACCATCCCGGTGCCGACGACGACCGTCCCCTCGTGCAACGCGGGCGCCAGCCGCAGCAGCTGGTCCTCCAGGAGCGCGAGACTCTTGGGGACCCTGACCAGGAGGACGTCGATGCGGTCGGGCGGCGGATCCTGCGTGGTCAGCAGCCGTACGGCACCGGTCTCCACGCCGGCCCGGGCCAGGTTCGCGCGGGTCGCCTCCTGCGCCAGGAACGAGTCGGTGATCTGCACGGGCCGGTGCGCCGCGAGCGCGGTGACCAGGGCGCCCCAGCGGTCGCCGAGGACCACGACCGTGCCGGACAGCGGGACCTTCTCGGCTTCGAGGTGCCTGAGCAGGTACTCGTCGGAGGCGTCCCAGGCACGCAGCCTCTCGCGCGGGTCCTCGGGGAAACGGGCCAGCGCGAGCTCGCCCCAGGGCGTCGTCATACGGTCGTTCATCGTGCGTCAAGGCTAGCCGAGCCGCAGCTCACGGCCGGTGGGGGAGGATGGATCACATGGATGCCGAGCTGTTCCCACGGGAGCGCACGGAGCTTGCGCCCGGCGCGGTGCATGTGCCCGGCTGGCTGGCCGCGGACGCCCAGCGCGAGCTGCTGCAGGCCTGCCGCGAGTGGGCGCGCCCACCGGCCGGCCTGCGCACGGTACGCACGCCCGGCGGCGGCACGATGACCGCCCGGCAGGTCTGCCTCGGCTGGCACTGGTACCCGTACGGCTATGCCCGCACGGTGGTCGACGGAGACGGTGCCCCCGTGAAACCGTTCCCGGGCCGACTGGGCGAACTCGGCCGGCGGGCGGTGCTGGAGACACTCGGTGAACCGGTGGCACCGTACGACATCGCACTGATCAACTTCTACGACGCCGAAGCCCGCATGGGCATGCACCGCGACAGCGACGAGAAGTCCGACGCACCGGTGGTCTCCCTGAGCCTGGGCGACACCTGCGTCTTCCGCTTCGGCAACACCGAGACCCGCACGAAGCCGTACACGGATGTCGAGCTGCGCAGCGGCGACCTGTTCGTGTTCGGCGGACCGTCCCGCCTCGCCTACCACGGGGTGCCGCGGGTGTACGCGGGCACCGCGCCCGCGGAGTTGGGGCTGACGGGACGGCTGAACATCACGCTCCGGGTCAGCGGCCTGTAGCCCGCTGTAACTGCGGATCATGGGAGACTCGCCCTCATGAGCGGCAAGGCGGACCCCCGGCCGACGGGGGAAGGGAGCACCTCGAGGGCGCGGTTGGACCGGGGGCGCGGTGCGCTCGGGCCCGCGTTGGAGCTCGTGCACACCGGGCGGGCGCCCACGAGGGCGGTGCTCACCGCCGAGCTCGGCGTCACGCGGGCCACGGCAGGCGCGGTCGCGGCGGAACTGGAGGCGCTCGGGCTGATCCGGGTCGACGCCCGGCCCGGTGCGGCGGCCGGCTCGCAGGGCAGGCCTTCGCACCGGCTCGCGGTCGCCGAGGAGGGCCCGGTCGTCCTTGCCGCCCAGGTGCACGCCGACGGGTTCCGGGCGGCGCTGGTGGGGCTCGGCGGCCGTATCGTGGCCACCGCGCCGGGCTGCGAGACGGTCGACGCCGACCCGGCGAAGGTCCTCGGCTCGGTCGTGGAGGCGGGCGCCGAGCTGCTGCGCTCGACGGGTCGGCGCTGCGTGGGCGCGGGGCTCGCCGTACCGTCCGCGGTCGCCGAACCGGACGGCCTGGCCCTCAACCCCTTGCACCTGGCATGGCCCGTCGGCGCGCCCGTCCGCCGTATCTTCGCGGAGTGCGTGCGCGCCGCCGGTATCACCGGGCCCGCCTTCGCCGGCAACGACGTCAACCTTGCCGCCCTCGCAGAGCACCGGCACGGCGCGGGCCGCGGCGCCCGGGACCTGCTGTGCGTGGCCACCGGGCACCGGGGCGTGGGCGGCGCGCTGGTCCTGGACGGCCGTCTGCACACGGGCAGTTCGGGCCTGGCCCTGGAGGTCGGCCACCTCACCGTCAATCCCGAGGGCCGCCCCTGCCACTGCGGCAGCCGTGGCTGCCTCGACGTCGAGGCCGACCCGCTGGCCCTGCTCACCGCTGCGGGCCGCGAGCCCGGCCCCGAGGTCAATCTCCTGCGGCAGGCCAACGACCTGATCCGCCACCACTACGACCGCCCCGCCATCCGCACCGCCACCGAGGCCCTCATCGACCGCCTCGGCCTCGGACTCGCGGGCCTGGTCAACATCCTCAACCCCGACCGCATCATCCTCGGCGGCCTCCACCGCACCCTCCTGGACGCCGACCCCGAGCGCCTGCGCGCCGTCGTCGCCGACCGCAGCCTGTGGGGCCAGAGCGGCGGTGTCCCCATCCTGGCCTGCACCCTCGACCACAACAGCCTGGTCGGCGCGGCCGAGCTGGCGTGGCAGCCGGTACTGGACGATCCGCTGGGGGCGCTCACGCGGTGAGATCGCCGACGCCCTCGGTCAGTTCGCCTGCCCACGGCTCCAGCACATGCGGTGTGCAGGGAAACGGCAGGTGGACGACGGCGAGTTCGGCACTCTCGGTGGCCGGATCTCCAGGGTGAGGTCTTGAAGGCGGGCGCATGGCGCCAGGATTCAGGACAGCGGGTCGAGCGCGGGCCTCTCCTCGGCGGAGTTAGGCTCCGGACATGCGGATCTCCGTTTCCTCGGACATGGACGAACCCGTGGCGCGCTCGCTCGTCGCGGAACTGGGCAGGCGCGGCCACGAGGTCGTGCCGCACGGGGCGCTGAGCCCCGGGGACGACCCCCAGTGGGCCGCCTGCTCGGAGGCCGCGGCCCGCGAGGTCGCCGCGGGGAGCGCCGACCAGGCGGTCGTGTGCTGCTGGACCGGCACGGGCGCGTCCATCGCCGCCAACAAGGTGCCCGGCGTACGGGCCGCCCTGTGCACCGACGCGTACACGGCGGCCGGCGCCCGCCGCTGGAACGACGCCAACGTGCTGGCGCTCAGCCTGCGCCTGACGTCCGAGCCGCTGCTCAAGGAGATCCTCGACGCCTGGTTCGCGGCGCAGCCCAGCCAGGATGCCGAGGACCGGGAGAGCATGGAGCGCGTGGGACGCCTCGATGCCGGAAGGGCCGCCGGCTGACGACGCGCACCCCCGCTCAAGACTCCCGATCACCTCTTGCTTACTCCAATAAAGGCCCTTTAGTTTGGTCAGCATGATGTTGACCCAGCGGGAGCGCGAGATCATCGCGCTGCTGCGCCGCGACCCGCTGGCCGGGCCGCAGGCGCTCGCCGACGCCCTCGGCAGCACCCGGGCCGCGGTGAACGTGCACCTGTCCAACCTGGGCAAGAAGGGCGCCATCCTCGGCCGCGGCTACATCCTCCGCGAGGAGAACGCCGTCGTGGTCGTGGGCGGGGCCAACGTCGACGTGAAGGTGCGCAGCCTCGCCCCCGTACGGCAGCGCACCAGCAACCCGGGGCGGGCCGGCACCACCGCGGGTGGTGTGGGGCGCAACATCGCGGAGAACCTGGCGCGGCTGGGCACCCCGACCCATCTGATCGCCGCCGTCGGCCGGGACGCGGCGGGCGAGCGGCTCCTCGCCGACACCGCCGCGGCCGGGGTGCGCCTCGACCACGTGCACCGCAGCGCCCACCCTACGGGGACGTACACGGCGGTCCTCGACGCCGACGGGGACCTGGTCGTGGCGGTCGCGGACATGGCGGCCACCGAAGCCCTGGCGCCCGAGGACCTGCACCCGGCGCGCGAGCTGATCGCCCACGCCGACATGCTGGTCCTGGACGGCAATCTGCCCGCCGAGGTGCTGGCCCACGCGATGGACGTCGCGCAGCCCGCCGCCGTACCGGTGGTGATCGACCCGGTCAGCGCCCCCAAGGCGGCCCTGCTCGCACCGCTGCTCACCGCCCGCCGCCCCGTCTTCGCCCTGACACCGAACCTCGACGAACTTCGGGCCCTGCTCGGCCGGCCCGTCGACGACAGCGAGGCCGAGGTGACGGCCGCCGCCGGCACGCTGCACGCGCGAGGGGTGCGCCATGTGTGGGTACGGCTCGGCGCGCGCGGCAGCGTGCTGAGCACCGCGGGCGAGGAGGCGGCCTTCCTGCCCGCGCCGCCCGCGGAGGTCGCCGACGTCACCGGCGCCGGGGACGCGATGCTCGCCGCGTTCGTCCACGCACTGCTGGCCGGCGGCGACCCGCTGGACGCCGCCCGTTACGGGCACGCGGCCGCGGCCCTGACGGTACAGAGCCCGGCGACGGTGCGCCCCGACCTGACCCCGCGTCTGATCGAGGACGCACTCACCGACCCGACCGAACCGAACCACCCGATCGAACCGAACGACCTGAACGATCCGATGCGGAGCCAGAGATGATCACGCCCACCCCCGCCCCGACGACTCCCGCGACCCCCGTCCCGCATCCGCGCCTCGTGCTGACCGACGAGGTCCGCGAGGCGCTGCGCGACGGGCGTCCCGTCGTGGCGCTGGAGTCGACGATCATCAGCCACGGCATGCCGTACCCGCAGAACGTGCAGATGGCCGTGGAGGTCGAGCAGATCATCCGCGAGGGCGGCGCCGTCCCAGCCACGATCGCCGTCCTGCACGGCCGGCCCCACATCGGGCTGACCCAGGCGGACCTGGAACTCCTCGCGACCGCGCCGGACGTCACCAAGGCCAGCGTCCGCGACCTCGCCTACGTCATCGCGCGCGGCGCCCACGGCGCGACGACCGTCGCCGCGACCATGCGGCTCGCCGCCCTCGCCGGTATCCGTACGTTCGTCACCGGAGGCATCGGCGGAGTGCACCGCGGCGCGCCGACGACGTTCGACATCAGCGCCGACCTGACCGAACTGGCCGCGACCGGCGTCGCGGTGATCAGCGCGGGCGTCAAGAGCATCCTCGACATCGGCCTGACCCTGGAGACCCTGGAGACCCTTGGCGTCCCGGTCCTCACCTACGGCACGGACGAGTTCCCGGCGTTCTACTCGCGCCGCAGCGGCTTCACCTCGCCCATGCGTGTGGACTCGCCCGCCGAGATCGCCGCCGTGATGCACGCCCGCTGGGACCTCGGCATCCCCGGGGGCGTCAGCATCGCCAACCCCGTGCCCGAGGACGAGGAGGTCCCGGCCGAGCGCATGGACGGCGTCATCGCCCAGGCCCTCGCCGAGATGGACAAGGCCCGCATCACCGGCAAGGACACCACCCCCTACCTCCTCGGCCGGATCGTCGAGCTCACCGGCGGCGAGAGCCTGCGCACCAACATCGCCCTGGTCAAGAACAACGCCCGGCTCGGCGCACGCATCGCCGTCGAGTACGCCGAGCTCGCCTGAGACCCGAGCCCCCGCTCACATGCTCCACAGTGCCGCCACCAACGGCCGCCGCAGATCCGCCCGCCGTACGCACAGCCCGATGGGGAACTGCTCCGGCGGCGGATCCGCGGGAACCACCGCCAGCCGGTCGCGCACCGCACTGTGCTCCAGCACGAGCCGGGGCACCACGCCCGTGCCGCAGCCCAGGGCGACCAGCGTCAACAGCCCCTCGTGGCCGTCCGGTTCACAGGTCACCTCCGGTCGCATACCGCGGGCGCGGAACCAGCGGTCGGCGGCCTCGCGGACCAGCCCGCGGTGGGGGAGCACGAACGGGCCGTCGAGACCGGGGTCCGGACGGTCCCGTGCGGTGACCAGGACCAGCTCGGTGACCGCGACCGTACGACTCACCAGCCCCTCCGGCAGCCGTGCTGGGATGCCCGCCACGGCCACATCCACCTCGCCCTCGTCGAGCCGGGCCAGCGCGGCCGCCGCATCCCCGGTGCGCAGGTCCAACAGGACCCGGGGGTGTGCGGTGCGGAAAGGGGCCAACAGGTCGGGCAGCAGCGCCTGGCAGGCGGTCACCGTGGCGAACACCGCGAGACGGCCGGTGAGCCGGGCCGGGTCGGGGTGCTCCTCGCGGTAGGCGCGCCACAACTCCAGTGCCTGCACGGCGTATTCACGGAAGCGGTGCCCCTCCGCCGTCAGCGACACCCCGCGCGGCCCGCGCTCGAACAGCCGGTGCCCGAGATCGGTCTCCAGGCGCTGCACCGTGCGCGTCAGCGTCGCCGGGCTGACATGACAGTCGAGGCTCGTCCGCCCGAAATTCAGCGTCTGCGCCAGATGCAGAAAGAGCCGCAGCTCCCGGTGGTCGTCCCGCACGCCGTGACCTCGCCCTTTCACTTCGCGCAACACCGCGATGCGAATGTTGCGCTTGCTGCAACGACTTCCTGGAGCCTACAACTCGACCATGACCTCCACCACGTACACCTCCCGCGTCTTCCCCCTCGAAACGATGGACGTGCCCGGCGGCACCGAGACCATCCTGCGCGGCGGTCGGCACCTCTTCCCGCTGCTGCCGCAGGCCTTCGCCGGCGTCCGCCGCATCGGCGTGCTCGGCTGGGGCCCGCAGGGCCGTGCCCAGGCCCTCAACCTGCGCGACTCCCTCGCGGGCACGGACATCCGGGTGGCGGTCGGACTGCGCCCTGGCTCCGCGTCGGCCGCCGACGCCCGCGCCCACGGCTTCACGCAGGAGAACGGCACGCTCGGCGACTGGCTCGCCGTCGCCGCCGACAGTGACCTGCTGATCCTCCTGATCGCCGACGCCGCCCTCGCCGCCCACCACCAGCAGATCTTCGCCGCCCTCAAGCCCGGCGCCGTCATCGGCCTCTCGCACGGCTTCCTGCTCGGCCATCTGAGGGAAACCGGCGGCGAGTTCCCGCCCGGACACGGGGTGATCGCCGTGTGCCCCAAGGGCATGGGCGACTCCGTGCGCCGTCTCTACCAGCAGGGCGAGCAGATCAACGGCGCCGGAATCAACAGCAGTTACGCCGTTCACGCCGACCCCGACGGCCGCGCCACCGACCTCGCACTCGGCTGGTCTGTCGCCCTCGGATCGCCGTACACCTTCCGCACCACGCTCGACAGCGAGTACCTCTCCGACATCGTCGGCGAACGTGCCATCCTGCTCGGCGCCGTGCACGGAATGGTGGAGAGCCTGTACACCCGCGCCCGCCTCGACGGCGACGACCCCGTCACCGCGTACGAGAAGACCTGCGAGAACATCACGGGGCCGATCGCCCGCACCATCTCGCACGCCGGACTGCGGGCCGTGCGGGCGGGCCTCGACACGGCCGGCCGGGACGTCTTCGACCGCGCGTACTGCGCGGCGTACGCGCCCGCCCGCGAGATCGTCGCCGAGATCTACGACGAGGTCGCCGACGGCACCGAGCTGCGCAGCGTCATCCTCGCTGAACAGCGGCTCGGCAGCCGCCCGATGAGCGATCTCGGCGGCTCGCCCATGTGGTCCGCCGCCGACCAGGTGCACGCCCGGCGCGGCGCACGCGATCTGCCCGTCGACCCGTTCACCGCGGGCGTCTTCGTCGCGACCATGACCGCCCAGATCGACGAGTTCGCCGAACGCGGCCACCCCTGGTCGGAGATCGTCAACGAGTCCGTCATCGAGGCCGTCGACTCCCTGCTGCCCTACATGCACGCCCGCAATGTCGCCTACATGGTCGACAACTGCTCCCGCACGGCCCGTCTCGGTGCCCGCCGCTGGGGCCCCCGCTTCCAGTCGGCCTACGAGCAGATCGCCTACCCGGTCGCCGAACGCCCGGCGGACGAGGCCCTGCTGTCGGCCTTCGACACCCACCCGGTGCACGAGGCCCTGGCCGCGGCGGCGAAACTGCGGCCGTCCGTGGACATCGCCGTCGCCTAGGGTCGTTGTCAGTGGCGGCGGCTAGCCTGCGGGGATGATCGAGACGACCGGCGACGACCGCCGCTTTCCGCCCGCCCTGGCCGCCGTGGCCGGGGTGGAGTTCGACTACGACGACGGCGAGGGCATCGACTTCGAGCCCTACGGCGCCTTCGACTCCGCGGAGGAGACCACCGACTGGATCCGTCACTGGACCGGCAACCACGAACTGGACGGCGACGCCTACCGGGTCTTCGGCCAGGACGGCACCGGAGGCCTCGCCGCCCTCTGGTGCGCGCGGCCGGGCCGGCCCCTCGCGGATCAGCCCGTGGTGTTCCTGGGGTCGGAGGGGGAGCGGGGCGTCATCGCCGGAAACCTCTCCGACTTCCTGTGGGTGCTGGCCGACGGACTGGGCCCGATGGAGGTCATCGAGTACGAGCAGCGCGAGGCCCGCCCCAACCCGACGCTGACCGAACTGGCCGGGCGACACGCCACCACTCCGCGCCGGACCGCTCAGGAGATCGTCGCGGAGGCGCAGGCCGAGTTCCCGACCTTCTGCGAGGATTTGGACGAGCTCTGTCGTTGATGCGGCTGGTCAGGGACGGGGCGCGTCCGGGTGCTGCGCCACGCCGTGACCGAGCGACCAGGGGGCCGACTCGTTGCGGCGGTGATCCTTTCCGCTCAACGCCACTCGAGGCGAATGCCCGGCCGGGGTTCTCCGTGAGGACGCGGTTCATCAGTTCCTCGCCCAGCTCCCGCGCGAGGCGTGGCCGGATCCTGCGCAGCAGATACGGCATCCCCGGGCCGCCGTCGACCGACCGTGCCCCTGCGACCACCGTGTCCCCGCCGAGCAGCAGGCGGTGCCCGAAACCCGCCTCGGCGAGGGCCCGTACCGCGTCCGGCATGCGCCAGTCGGTGGCGTGGTGGGCGCGGGAGGGACCGTCGAAGGCCAGCCAGCAGCCCGCCTCCGCGGCCTGGCGCTGGACCACGAGGTCGGGGGAGCGGTTGAGGTGACCCAGGATCACGCGCTTCGGCGGGACGCCCAACTCACCGCACAGCAGGTCCAGTACGTCGAGTGCGCCCGTGCCCAGCTCCAGGTGGACGGCGATCGGTGCCCCCGTGGCGTGGTGGGCCTGGGCCGCCGCGGTCATGGTCCAGCGGGCGTGCGCGTCGAGGGTGTGGAAGCCGCCGGCCACCTTGACGAGGCCGGCGTGGACGCCCGATGTGCCGATGCCTTCGGTTAGTTCGGAGACGTAGACGTCGGCGAGCTTGCCGCACAGCTCGTCGAGCAACTCGGGCGTGTAGTGGGCGGCCTGGTGCAGTCCGGTCGCGCAGACCACGTGCACACCGGCCGCTCGGGAGAGGAGGGGCAGGTCGGCGGCCCGCCGTCCCATCCCCAGTGGGGTCCACTGGACGACGCTCGCTCCGCCCGCCGCACGGAACGCCTCCAACTCGGCCCGCGCGGCAGTGGCGTCGTTCAGCTCCTGGCCGGGCAGTTGCGGGCTGCGGAGGAAGAGATGGTCATGCGCGTCGCACACCCCGAGGTCCTCGGGACGCACATCCCCCAGCACCGTACGGACACTGCTCACCACTGCCGCCCGCACGGCAACTTCTCCCGCCCCGGCGCCGACATGTGCAGCACCTCGAACACATCGCCGTCGGCCTTCGGCGTGTCGTGCTCCCACAGCGAGAAGTGGACCAGTTCCCAGCGGCTGGAGTCCACGGCCGCCGCCGCGAGCACCGCACCGTCCGCACCGGCCAGCCGCTCGGTCTCCTGCACCGCGTCCGCCATGACATCGGCCAACACCACGCCCTCGGGCACCGGTTGACGCCGCCGTACCGCGAGCCGCGCCGGTGAGCCCGGCGCGCCGCCCTCCTCGTACGCCAATCCGGTCCACTGCCGCACCGACGGTCGCCCGAAGTCGTTGCTGAGCCCCTGGAAGGCGCCGCCCCACAGGAAGGTGTTCATGCCCTCCATCGTGTTCCACAGGTAGAACGGCGCGTACTGGTTGACCGGTGAGCCGTTCACGCCGCGCTCCCGCAGGAGATACGTCTTGAAGCCGAGGCCTTCCCAGTCGTCCAGCACATGCCCGATGCGGGCGACGCGGCTGCGAATGATGCCCGTGTCGTAGTCGGCGGGCAGCGTCAACTCGTACTGCATGGCGTGCATCGGATGCCTCCTCAGGCTGAAGAGCCGTTCGCGGGGTAGTCCTCGGGGCCGACGTGCGCGTCCCACTCCGTGGTGGTGCCGTCCTCGGCGGCCTCGACGACCGCGAGATGCGTCATGAAGGTGCGCGGCCCGGCGCCGTGCCAGTGCCATTCCTCCGGCTCGATCCACACGGTGTCGCCCGCGCGGATCAACTCCGGGGCGCCGCCCCTGCGTTGCACGAGCCCCTCGCCCTCCAGGACATGCAGCACCTGACCGTGCGGATGGCGGTGCCAGGCGGTGTGGGCGCCGGGCGCGAAGTGGACGTTGAACATGCGCAGCCGGGACGGCGCGGCGGGCGCGGCCATCTCGTCGAGCCACACCGAGCCGGTGAAGTTCTCCGCCGGGCCCTGCCGGGTGTCGGGGCGCTTCCTGGTGATGTGCACGGACCTGAACTCCTAACGCGGGGCGAGCAGGGAGAGCAGCCCTCGGACGCCGGCGTCGAAGGCGGCGGGTGAGCCGGAGGCGCGGGCGAGGACATAGCCGCCCTGGACGGTCGCGAGGACGGTCGCGGCGATCTCCTCGCCGTCCAGAGAGGGCGAGAACTGCCCCTGTTCCTTGCCCTCTTCGACGATCCCGGCGATCAGCTCCCGGATCGCGTCGAGCGTGTCGTCGACCGGCGCGCGCAGCTCGTCACTGGCGATGACGTCCGGATCCATCGTCAGCCGCCCGACGGGGCAGCCGCGCAGCACGTCACGCTCACGCCGCAGATACGCCTCGATGCGCTCGTACGGCGTTCCCGGCCCGCCCAGTACTCCCTCGGCGGTAGCCCGCAACTCCGAGGCCGTCCGCCGGATCGCCGCCAGCGCGAGATCCGGCTTGCCCTTGAAGTGGTGGTACATGCTGCCCTGCCCGGCGCCCGAGCGCTCCAGGATCGCCTTGGGGCTGGTGCCCACGTAACCGCGCTCCCACAGCAGCTCACGGGTGGAATCGATCAGCCGGTCCGAGGTGCTCTCCGAGGTGCTCATGCACTGACTGTACATACTAGTAGTTACAGAAGTCGAGCCCTTTGGGAGCAGCGGTCATGGCCCCGCCTACTCCCCGGGAGGTACGCGCACTGCCGCTGGCCGTACGACGACCCGGACCCGTCCGCGGCGGGAGTCTCGAGCCATCACCACAAGACGCACCACCGACCCACCCAGGAGATGACCCGAGATGCAGACCCTCGCAGACTGGCACGGCGGCCCCGGGCCGTGGATCCTCTTCTTCCCGCTGATCTGGGCGGCCGTCGTGATCGGCGTCGTGACCGTCCTGCGCCGCACCGTCTGGCGCGGCCGGCGCGGGCCCTGGCGGGCCATGGACGATCCGCGCCCCTCCGGCGACTCGCCGCTCGCCGTGCTCGGCCGCCGTTTCGCCTCCGGTGAGATCGACGAGGACGAGTACTGGCGCCGACTGTCCGTGCTGGACGAGCAGTTCGGCGGCAAGGGCGGTGCCGCATGACCACCACGACCACCCTCCGTACGGCCGCCCGGGTCGTCGACGCCGTGAAGGCGTACGGCCGCGGCGACACCGAGGTGAGGGCCCTGGACGGGGTGAGCGTCGACTTCCCGGCCGGACGTTTCACCGCGATCATGGGGCCCTCGGGTTCCGGAAAGTCCACCCTGATGCACTGCGCGGCCGGCCTCGACACGCTCAGCTCGGGCACCGCGTACATCGGTGACACCGATCTGAGCGGCCTCGACGACCGCCGACTGACCCTGCTGCGCCGCGACCGCGTCGGCTTCGTCTTCCAGGCGTTCAACCTGGTGCCGACGCTGAGCGTCGCGGAGAACATCACGCTGCCGCTGGACCTCGCCGGCGGCAAGGGCGACCCCGAGTGGATCGAGGCGCTCATCGACGTCGTCGGCCTGCGCGACCGCCTGCACCACCGGCCCGCCGAACTCTCCGGCGGCCAGCAGCAACGCGTCGCCGTGGCACGGGCGTTCGCCGGGCAGCCCGACGTCGTCTTCGCCGACGAGCCCACCGGCAACCTCGACTCCCGCTCCGGCGAGGAGGTCCTCGGCCTGCTCGGCCGCGCGGTGCGCCAGACCTCCCGCACGGTCGTCATGGTCACCCACGACCCGGTGGCCGCCGCCCACGCCGACGAGGTCGTCTTCCTCGCCGACGGGCGCCTGGTCGACCGCATGGAATCCCCGACCGCCGACAAGGTCCTGGACCGCATGAAAGCCTTCGAGGTGCCCTCATGAACGCCTCCGTACGCCTCAGCGCGTCCTCCCTGCGCGCCCACAAGCGGCGCTTCGCCGGCACGTTTCTCGCCGTGTTCCTCGGCGTCGCCTTCCTGGCCGGCACCCTCGTCATGGGCGACACGCTGCGCGCCGGCTTCGACTCGATGTTCGGCAACGCCACCAGCGGCACGGGCGCCATCGTCCGCAGCGCCGACGCCATCACCACACCCGGCGAGAGCCAGGGCGTGCGCCAGCCCGTCGACACGGCCCTGGTGAACACCATCGAGCAGGTGCCCGGTGTCGCGGCCGCCGCACCCGACATCGAGGGCGCCGGCCAACTCGTCGGCAAGAACGGCGAGCCCATCGGCGGCAAGGGCCCGCCCACCCTCGCCGGCAACTGGATCCCCGACGCCAAACTCAACCCCTACCAGTTCGCCCAGGGGCGCGCCCCGCAGAGGTCCGGCGAGGTCGTCGTCAACCGCGGCGCCGCGAAGAAGGGCAATCTGAAGATCGGCGACACCACCACCCTCCGAACCCCCGACCCGATCAAGGTGACCATCGTCGGCCTCGCGACCTTCGGCGGAGAGGACGGCATGGCGCAGGTGACCTTCACCGGCATGACCCGCGCCGACGCCGAGAAGTACCTGACCGCCCGCCCCGGCGAGGCGACGAGCATCAAGGTGCGGGCAGGCCCCGGCGTCAGCGAGAAGCAACTCGTCGACCGCCTGACCCCTGCACTCCCCAAGGGAGTCGAGGCCATCACCGGCCAGGCGTCGGCCCAGGAGAACACCGACATGATCTCCAGCCAGTTCCTGACCGTCTTCACCACCTTCCTCCTCGTCTTCTCCGGCATCGCCCTCCTCGTCGCGACCTTCTCCATCCACAACACCTTCGCGATCGTCATCGCCCAACGCACCCGCGAGAACGCCCTGTTGCGCGCCCTCGGCGCCTCCCGCCGCCAGGTCACCGCCACGACCCTGATCGAGGCCACCGCCGTCGCCGTGACCGCCTCGGCGGCGGGCCTCGCGGGCGGCATCGGCATCGCCGCCGGACTGCAGGCCCTGTTCCCGGCGATCGGATTCCCCTTCCCCGACGGCAACCTGGTCATCAGCGCCCTGTCCATGACACTTCCGCTCGCGGTCGGCATCGTGGTCTGCCTGGGCTCGGCGCTGCTGCCTGCCGCACGCGCCGGCCGCACCGCCCCGCTGGCCGCGCTGCGAGAGACGGCCGTCGACACCTCCGGCGCCTCCCGCACCCGTACCGTCACCGGCATGGGCCTCGCCGCCCTCGCCGTGGCCACCACGCTCAGCGGAGTGCTCGTCTCACCATCCCTCTGGATGGCAGGAACCGGCGCCGTACTGGCCCTGGTGGCGTTCGTGGTCCTCGGCCCGGTCGCCTCGACCACGGCCGTACGCATCCTCGGCGGCCCCCTGGACAGACTCCGCGGCGTCACCGGCGGCCTCGCCCGCCGCAACGCCCTGCGCAGCCCCAAGCGGACGGCCGCCACCGCCGGCGCCCTGATGATCGGGGTGGCGGTCGTCTCCCTCTTCACCGTCTTCGGTGCATCGCTGAAGGCCACCATGGACCAGACCGTGTCCCGGTCCTTCGCCGGCGACGTCGCCGTCAGCACACCCTCCTTCGGCGCGGGCGGCAGCGGCCTGAGCCCCCGGCTCGCCGGCGCGATACAACAACTCCCCGAGGTCGACACGGCCGTGGGCCT
Organism: Streptomyces sp. NPDC049541; assembly: GCF_044465725.1. Classification (NCBI taxonomy): domain Bacteria; kingdom Bacillati; phylum Actinomycetota; class Actinomycetes; order Kitasatosporales; family Streptomycetaceae; genus Streptomyces; species Streptomyces sp. NPDC049541. The sequence continues at coordinate 702,247 of NZ_JBITLY010000002.1, forward strand.
CGGCCGAGGAGTGGCGAAAGTCGACGGCAAGGGACGGGCGTTGACCGTCACCGACCCCATCGCCCTGCAACGCACCTTCGACCTCGGCAAGGTCGACGGTTCACTCCGCGCCCTCGGCGCCGACGGCATCGCCCTCACCAAGGCGGAAGCCGACAAACAACACCTCACCACCGGCGACAGGGCTCAACTGACCTTCACCGACGGCAAGACGCAGACCTTCACCGTCCGCGCCGTCTACGGTCAGTCCGAACTCGCCGGCGACTACGTCATCACCCGCGCCGCCTGGGCCCCGCACCGCACCCAGGACTCCGACACCCTCGTCGCCGTCTCCTTCAAGGACGGCGTGAACACGGACGCGGGCAAGGCCGCCGTGCAGAAGGTCGCCGACCGGTACGGCAACCCCGAGGTCCAGACCCGCAGCGAGTACGCACAGTCCTCGGCCGGCGGCATCGACATGATGCTGACCCTCGTCTACGCCCTGCTCGCCCTCGCGGTCCTCATCGCACTGCTCGGCATCGCCAACACCCTCACCCTGGCGATCCACGAACGCACCCGCGAACTGGGCCTGCTCAGGGCCGTCGGCCAGACCCGCCCCCAACTGCGGGCCATGGTCCGCTGGGAGTCCGTCCTGGTCGCCGCCTTCGGCACCGCCGGCGGCCTGGGCCTCGGCGCCTTCCTCGGCTGGGTCCTGGTCAAGGCCTCGGACGGCGCCGACGACAGCGCCTTCGCCTTCGCGATCCCACCCGCACAACTCGCGATCGTGGCCCTGGTGGGCCTGGCGGCCGGCGCCCTGGCAGGCCTGCGCCCGGCCCGACGAGCGGGGCGCCTGGACGTCCTGCGGGCCATCGCCACGGAGTGACCGACGCCCGGCGGTACAGGCCCTGCAACGCACACTGCACCGCCGGACACCGGCCGGGAGGGAGCCGGAGGGGGCGCTCCCGTAGGTGACCGACCCGAATGAGGGGTGGCGCGGAGCGCTGAGCACGATCGGTCTCTCGGCACCGGCTGAGGCGCTCCCGTAGGCGACCGACCCGAATGAGGGGTGGCGCGGAGCGCTGAGCAGGCTCGGTTCCTCGGCATCGGCTGAGGCGCTCCCGTAGGCGACCGACCCGAATGAGGGGTGGCGCGAAGCGCTGAGCACGATCGGTCTCTCGACACCGGCTGAGGCGCTCCCGTAGGCGACCGACCCATCAAATACGTCACCGCCCGGTCAGCCGGCAACGGCGGACCGGGCGGGAGCGTGCGTGGACGTGTGGCTGTCGGCCGCGTGCTCGAGCTCCACCAGCCGACGGGCCGGCGTGTCGGCCGTACGGCGCGGACGGCGGGCCGGGGCAGCCACCGGAGCGGGCGTGGTCGGCAGCGCGAACCAGACGACCTTGCCCGAGTCGCCGTCCGGGCGCGCCCCCCAGCTCTCGCTCACGGCGGCCACCATGGCCAGCCCGCGCCCGGTGGTGGCGGAGGCTTCGACGTCCCGGACCTCGGGCAGGCGGGGGTCGTGGTCGTGCACGGAGACCATGAGCCGGTCCAGCACGAGCTCTATCTCCACGGTGCACAGTTTGTCGGGCTGGGCGTGCAGGTGGACGTTGGTCAACAGCTCCGTCACACCGAGCGCGGCCCGGTCGATGAGGGCGTCCAGATGCCAGTAGCGCAACTGCGCAGAGACGATTCTGCGGACCTGGCCGATCCGCGACGGCAGGGCTTGCAGCTCTACCGTGCAGTGCCTGCTTGGGTGACTGATCACGGCTGCGACTCCCCGACTTAAGAGGTCCGGAAGAACACGGAGTACGGATCCAGCAGGTGCCTGAGGGCCTGGCCACCTGCCGTCGTGCCCGGCGGGCTGGTTCGCAGCGTTATCGCCGGTAAACCCAGAGTGACGTGAGAACAGCGTGACCCAGGGGGCGCGGGACCGCAACTCGCAATCGGTTCCACCGACCACGCGGGGGCGAGCCCGCCACCGTCCTGTGTGCCCTGTCAGCCGCCGCGCCCCGCCGCTTTCCGTACGGCCTCGATGAATCGGCGCGCCGCGGGCGGCCCCGGCTCGCCCGGCGCGGGGTCGTGATCGCCCAGGGTCAACAGGTACCGCTTGCCGTTGAGGTCCGCGAGCGCCCGGTCCTCCGGGGCGAACCAGGGCTTGGAGGCGCGCACCGCCTGCACCGGCGCGCTGTCGATCTCGGTGCCGTAACTGGTGAGCAGTGCGAGTCTGCCGTCGCTGATCCGGACCTGCCCGGCCCGGGTGAGCGAACGCAGCCGTTTGCCGATCCGCACGCCCGTCGCCGTGAACTCCGGCTCCGCCATGCCGCCCCCTTGTGGCCGTCCGGTGCGCTGGACCTGCTCCTGCGCGGATCGTGATCCAGCTCGTCTCGTGATCCAGTGTGCGCCCCCGTTCGTGGCAGTCTGCCCCCACCCGGCGTCTGACACCAGTACGCACGACACGCTCGGAGCGAGCGCCCGGAGCACTCGCGCGAATGCGCCCCCACCTTCGCGCGCCCGGCGGCCCCAGGGTGTTCTTTGAGGTGCTCAAAGGTGCGTTTATGCAGGTGAGAAGCGTGCGGAAGGTGTTTATGATCGGTGCGTCGGCCGCGCTCCGCGCCGTCGGCGCACAGCCTAAGGAGCACCCGTCGTGAGCACCCCCCAGCAGACCCGGACCGGCAAAACCCTCGATGTCGACCACAGTGACGCCGCCTACCGCGACTGGCTGAAAGACGCCGTCCGCAAGGTCCAGGCCGATGCCAACCGCTCGGCCGACACGCATCTGCTGCGCTTCCCGCTGCCCGAGAAGTGGGGGATCGACCTGTACCTGAAGGACGAGTCGACCCACCCCACCGGCAGCCTCAAGCACCGGCTCGCCCGCTCGCTCTTCCTCTACGGACTGTGCAACGGCTGGATCCGGCCGGGCCGCCCGGTGATCGAGGCGTCCAGCGGCTCGACGGCCGTCTCCGAGGCGTACTTCGCGAAGCTGATCGGCGTGCCCTTCATCGCCGTCATGCCGCGCACGACGAGTGCCGAGAAGGTCCGCCTGATCGAGTTCCACGGCGCGCAGTGCCACTTCGTGGACGACTCCCGCAAGATGTACGACGAGTCGGCCCGCCTCGCGGTGGAGACCGGCGGCCATTACATGGACCAGTTCACCTACGCCGAACGGGCCACGGACTGGCGCGGCAACAACAACATCGCCGAATCCATCTTCCGCCAGCTGGAGTTGGAGCGGTTCCCGGAGCCCGCGTGGATCGTGGCGACGGCGGGCACCGGCGGTACCTCGGCGACCCTCGCGCGCTATGTGCACTACACCCAGCGCGACACCCGCATCTGTGTGGCCGATCCGGAGAACTCGTGTTTCTTCGAGGGCTGGACCACCGGCGATCCGGACGTCACCAGTGACTGCGGCTCACGCATCGAGGGCATCGGCCGCCCTCGTATGGAGCCGAGCTTCGTGCCGGGCGCCATCGACCGGATGATGAAGGTCCCCGACGCGGCCAGCGTCGCCGCGGTACGGGCGCTGGAGCGGGCCATCGGCCGCAGGGCGGGCGGCTCGACCGGCACCGGGCTGTGGAGCGCGCTGAAGATCGTCGCCGAGATGGTGGCCGAGGGGCGGCAGGGGAGCGTGGTGACGCTGTTGTGCGATCCGGGCGACCGCTACCTGGACAAGTACTACTCGGATGCGTGGCTCTCCGAGCAGGGACTGGACATCGAGCCGTACTCGGCCGCGATCGATGCGCTGCTGGAGACTGGCGTCTGGCCCTGCTGAGTCGCTCCGCGGAGAGTGCCGTCCATCGTCTGCGGCATCGTCGTGGCTGGTCGCGCCCGCGCGGCGGAGCCGCACAGCGATACAGCGCCGGGCCCCTTCGGGGCGCTGCCGGTAGGGCTCAGCCCTGGTGCGCGAGCCGGCGGTCCAGCGAGACCACCGCGTCGCGGAAGGCGCGCCCGAGCCCGGCCCGTGCCGCCTTCACCGCGAAACGGAACGGTGCCGTCCCGTCCGCGGCAAAGGTCCACTGGACGCGGGTGCCGGTCCCGGCCGGTACCAGTCGCCACTCCTCGGCGAGGGCGCGGGCGCCCGGTGCGTTGGTGACGTCGACCCGGTAGGCGTACACCTCCGCCTCCTTCGAGGCGATGACCGTCTCCCGGAAGCGGCCGCCGCCCTTGAGCCGGATGTCGCGACCGGCGCCGTCGTCGAGGGGCTGCGCGTGCGTCACGGCCGCGAACCATTCCGCCCACCCCGGCACGTCGTCGTTGAGGGCGTGGAAGACCGCCTCGGGGGACGCGGAGGCCTCCTGCGCGAAGACCAGACGCACGGGGGCGACGTCGATGAATTCGAGCCCGACGGGACGCAGACGGTGAGCCATGAACGCGGACCCCCTTGACGGAGAAGGGTGGTTGACCGGGGCCACGTCACGATAGCTGGCGACCCGTCAGATGTCAGCAGCGCCCCGAGGGGTCAGCTCTCCGCCTCGCCCACCACGACCAGCCGGCGCAGATGCTCGGAGATCTCCTCGCGCGCGTCGCCCGCCAGGCCCGCGTCCGTCACCAGCGTGTCGACCTGCTCCAGTGCCGCGAACGAACTCAGGCCCACCACGCCCCACTTGGTGTGGTCGGCCACCACCACGACCCGCCGGGCCGACTGCACCAGGCGACGGTTGGTCTCGGCCTCCGCGAGGTTCGGCGTGGACAGGCCGGCCTCGACCGATATGCCGTGCACACCGAGGAACAGCACGTCGAAGTGGAGCGCAGCGATCGCCTGGTCGGCCACGGGCCCCACCAACGAGTCGGAGGGCGTGCGCACCCCGCCGGTCAGCACCACCGTGGCCGCGCCCTGCCGGGGGCCGGAGGTGCGCTGCGCCGCATGGAAGACGTCGGCCACCCGCACCGAGTTCGTCACCACGGTCAGGTCCGGCACGTCCAGCAGATGGTGGGCCAGCGCATACGTCGTCGTACCGCCCGACAGGGCGATCGCGGTACCCGGCGCCACCAGCTGGGCCGCTGAGCGCGCGATGTCCTCCTTGGCCGTCAGCTCAAGGCCCGACTTGGCCTCGAAGCCCGGTTCGTGCGTGCTCGCCTCCACGACCGGCACCGCGCCGCCGTGCACCTTCTCCAGCACGCCCTGGCGGGACAGCGCGTCCAGGTCGCGGCGCACCGTCATGTCCGACACGCCGAGCTTGCGGGTCAGCTCGTTCACACGGACCCCGCCCCGGCGCCGGACCTCGTCCAGGATCAGGGCGCGGCGCTGCTCCGCGAGGAGGTTCTGATTCTCGCTCACGTACGCTCCGGTCCTTTCGCCTCAAGCCGTCCGACACGCCCTGCACACCTGCTCCGACAAGGACATTCTTCCCTGCCCCGGTGCGCGGACGTCCCATCCTTGCACGGGTGGGCCCCCATGACGCCATCTGCCCGACGCGCGCATGTCACCAATGTCCTTTCTGTTCCCCGCAGATCACCCGGATCGGGGAGATTCCGTGTTCACGGGTGTACGCCGGCTCCCGAGCGGAGATCCTGGTGCCCGCACGGTGACAAGAAGACGGCGCGTCACGGGGGAAGTGCGAGCAGTGGAACGTGCACAGGAACGTGTCCCGGCCGGCGGTCCCGTCCCGGGACCCGAGAGATCCGCAGTCGCCCTGGAACTCCTGGTCCACGGCGTGGGCGGCACCACGCCCCAGGAGATGCTCAATGATCCGCGCACGGTGCGGATCACCGGCGACGACACGGCGGCCGTCTTCCGGCGCGCCGAGGACGTCGACGCGGAGAGCAGACCCGAGGACCACCGCGGCAGACCGGTGCCGGAGGCCTACGTCTGGTGCAACCTGACCTCCGGCAACAGCGCGCGGGCTCTGTGGCTGCTGCTCCTGCCGTTCATGGTGGTCAACCTCGCCCACTGGATGCAGCCCACCGCGCGCGGCCACCGGCGCACGGTCCGCCTGTACGGGCTGCTGGTGCGGCTGGCGGGCCTGACACTGACGGTGCTGCTGGTCGCGGCCGCCTGCGAGGTCGCCCTGGATCTGGCGGTCTGGCAGTGCGCGGGCACGCGCGCGTGCGCCGAGCGGCACTCCTGGCTGGGCTTCCTGTCGCCCGAGGTGTCGCAGCACGGCTGGTGGAGCAGGCCCGGGCGGCGACTCGCCGTCGCTGCCCTGGTGCCCGCCGCGCTCACCGCCCTGCTGTGGTACCTCTCCCACCGCACCTGGAGCGCCTACGAGTCCCAGCAGCCCATCGACCGCCGGCCCGAACCCGACGAGGACACAGGCCGCACCGGCCTGGGCCGGCCCGGCTTCTGGTACGGCCGTCGGCTGGTCGCCCGGCTGCGCGCCGCGCACACCGCGGCGGGCCTGCTGACGGTCGCCGCGGCGGTCGCATCCTCCGCGGCCCGCTTCGACCGCAGGCCAGGCGGCCCCGCGGCACTGGACACCGCGGGCCGGCTCCTGGAGATCGCGGTCGTCGCCACCGCCGTCGTCGTGGTGTGGGTGGTCTGCCGCCGCGGGCGCACCGAGAACCGCCTCGACCGGGAACTCGACGAGCACCTCGTACGACGCCTGCCGCTGACCGCCCTCCTCCTGCTGCTGCTGTGCGCGGTGTACGCCGGCTGGGAGCGCCCGGGCTGGCGCTCCGCCGGTCTGCTGGCCGGCGGTGGCACCACCTTCGGCGCCCTCGCCCTGGTCCAGGGCTTACTGGTGATCGCCCTCGCGGTGGTCGCGCACCTGCTGTACCGCAGCCGGCCCGATGCCCGCACCGTGCTGCGCGGCCAGGGCGGACCTGCCGTGGCGATGCTGGCGTGCGCCCTGGGCGGGGTGATGTCCGGTGGTGTCTCCCAGCGGGTGTCCGACTGGCTGGACGGGACCGGCACCTCCATCGACGGCCCGCCGGTCCTCTTGACCTGGCAGGCGTCCGTGATCCCCGTGCTGCTCCTCGTCCTGCTCGTCTTCTGTGCCGGGCTCGGCCGGCGGGCCTGGCTGCTGCGCCGCACCGAGCTGGGCGCCGTCGAGCTCGACTACCCGGGCGAACCCAAGGACACGGCGCGCACCCGCCGCATCGCCACCACCCGCGCGCTGGCCGCACTCACCGACCGCGGCCCCCTCGTCGTCGCCGTCACCTCGGCCACGACCCTGTTGCTGGGCGCCGGAGCCCTCCTCGGAGCGAAGATCACCGAAGAGGCGCCCGGAGCGGCCGCCGAGCACGCCTACGCCTTCCTGCACGGTGCCGCGCAGACCGCCCAGGCGCTGGGCTCCTGGCTGATCGGCCTGGGCTTCATACTCTTCGTCACCTGGGGCAGGCGCGCCTACAAGGACGCCTCCGCCCGCCGCACCATCGGCATCCTGTGGGACGTCGGCACCTTCTGGCCGCGCGCCGCCCACCCCTTCGCCCCGCCCTGCTACGCCGAGCGCGCGGTGCCCGACCTGACCTGGCGGATGGCCACCTGGACGCGTGCCACCGGCGGCCGCCTCGTCCTGTCCGGGCACTCCCAGGGCAGCGTGCTCGCGGCCGCCGCGGCCTGGCAGCTGGAGCCGTCCGTCCGCGGACGGGTCGCCCTGCTGACCTACGGTTCCCCGCTCGAGCGCCTCTACGGCCGCTGGTTCCCGGCCCACTTCGGGCCGGCCGCCCTCAGCTCCCTGCACCACGACGTCGACTGCTGGCGCAATCTGTACCGGCTCACCGACCCCATCGGCGGCCCGGTACGCCTGTCCGGCGACTGCGGCCCCGAAGTGGACCGCGCACCCCTGAAGGACCCCCTCGTCTACGGCCGCACCGCACGGCACCCGCTGCCCGCCCCGATCCTCGGCCACGGCGACTACCAGGCCGACCCGGCCTTCGCCGAGGAGCGGGAACGGCTCCTGGCCCGTCTGCGCTCGGAGCTACCCGGTCCACGCCCCGAGCGGTTACCTCAGGGGGACTCGGGCAGGTCCTCGGCGTAGAGCAGGGTCAGATCGTCCGTGCTCGGCTCGTCGACCTGGGCGACCCGGCCCGCATGGCGTTCCACCATCGCCTCGAAGGTCTGGCGTGCGGTCCGGCCGTTGCCGAACGCCGGCCCCTTCGGGAGTGCCGTGAAGTACTTCAGCAGCGCCTGCGCGGTGCCCGGCGCCAGCCGGTACTCGTGCTCGTCGGCCTGCTGCTCGACGATCCTGAGCAGTTCGTCGGGCTCGTAGTCGCTGAAGGTGATGGTCCGTGAGAAACGGGACGCCACACCGGGGTTGACCGAAAGGAACCGCTCCATCTCGGCCGTGTAGCCCGCGACGATCACCACGACCGCGTCCCGGTGGTCCTCCATCAGCTTCACCAGCGTGTCGATGGCCTCCTTGCCGAAGTCCCGGCCCGAGTCCTCCGGCGACAGCGCGTACGCCTCGTCGATGAACAGCACACCGCCGCGCGCCCGGTCGAAGGCCTCCTGGGTGCGGATCGCCGTCGAGCCGATGTGCTCGCCGACCAGGTCGACCCGCGACACCTCGACGAGATGCCCCTTCTCCAGTACGCCGAGTGAGGCGAGGATCTCGCCGTAGAGCCGGGCCACGGTCGTCTTGCCGGTGCCGGGGGAGCCGGTGAAGACCAGATGCCGCTTGACGGAGGCCGCCTTGAGGCCCGCCTGCTGCCGGCGTCGGCCCACCTCGATCATGTCGGTCAGCGCCCGCACCTCGCGCTTGACGCTCTCCAGACCCACCAGCGCGTCGAGTTCACCCAGCACGGCCTTCGACGTCCGGGCCGGCCGCTCGGGCTGCGGGGGCTGCGCGGCGGCCAGCAGGGGCTCCTGCTCGGTGCTGCGCTGCCCGGGGATCGCGCCCAGCAGGCCGGGCGACTGGGCGGTCTGCTGTACGGCGGTCTCGTGGGCCGCGGGCGGCCTGAGGCCCGCGCTCTCGTCGCTGGTGCAGTCCTCGACGACCGGGCCGGAACCGGGGGCCGCGTCGCCGCCCTCCGCGAACTCGTACCCACCGCGCGCGCACCGCTCCGTGCGGCACTTGCGCAGTGTCGTACGGCTGCCGTCGATCACATGGAAGCCGTAGCCGCCGCTGCCGGTCACCCGGCAGCCCACGAAGCTGCCGCGGCCGCCCGCCGACACATAGAATCCCGCCTCCGCGGGGGCGTCGATCGTGCAGCGCTCGATGGTCGGGTCCGCGCCCTTGGTGACGATCACGCCGGTCTGGGTGGCGTCGATGGCGCAGTTGCTCAGGGTGCCGCCGCTGCCGTGGTCGCGGAACCAGGCGCCCGTCGCGGCGTCGCGGATGCGGCAGTCGTCGAGCTGCGCGGTCGCGCCGTCGCTCACCGAGACGGCCGTGTTGCGGACCTGGGTGAGGTCGCTGTCGACGACGTCCGCGCGCGAGCCGCGGTCCAGGACGAACAGGGCGTCCGGCACGTCGTGCACCCTGCAGGACTCCAGCACCGCGGTGGCGCCGTCGCTGACCCACACCGCCGGGTAGTCGCCGGTGCTGTCGAAGATCTCGCACTGGTTGGCGTCCACGCGGGTGCCCGGATCCCACACCGACAGGCCGTTGCGCCCGAACTGACGCACCGTGGTGCGGGTCAGCGTGAGCACGGAGCGCGAGCGCAGGTCGACCGCGTTCTCCGGGATGTCGTGGATGCGGCAGTCGGCGAGGGTGAGCACCGCGTCCGTGTCGAGCGTGACGCCGTCCGCGGTGGTGCGGTGCACATCGCAGTCCGTGAGGTGCGCGGTGGCCCGGCCGGTGACCTGGACGCCGCTGCCGCGGACCTCGTACACCTCGCAACCCACCGCCTCCAGCGCGGAGTTCTCCCCGGTCGCCGACAACCCCGCCCCCGAGGCGTGATGGATCCGGCAGCGCTCCAGGCGCGGGTGCGCACCGCCGCGGACCGCGACGCCCGACTGACCGGCGGCGACGACCTCGCACTCCTCGAACACCCCGCCCCCGCCGTCGAGTACGGCGATGCCGATGCCGGCCGGATTGTCCACGGTGCACCGCCGCACGGTCGGACGCGCGCCCGACCGCACCTCTATGCCGGCCGCGGACCGGGTGATGATCCGCACGTCCAGCAGTTCCGGTGTGCCCTCCTCGACCAGCAGGGCGGGCACCGAGGCGTCCTGTCCCTCCACGTGCAGGTCCTGGACCACGGCAGACGCACGCACGGTCAGCGGCACCCCGTCCGCCGGTGCGATCCGCACCGAACCGGGAGAGCCCTCCGGCCCGCGCAGGGTCACCGACCGCTGGACGACGAGGTTTTCCCGGTAGGTGCCGGGCGCGACGGTGAGGACGTCACCGTCGGCAGCGGCCTCCAGGGCGGCGGCGAGCGATGCGTACTCACCCGTGCGGCGTCGCCACCGCGATGTGCCGGTGTGCGTCACCTGGACCGTGCCCTGTGCCATGGCGTTGCTGTGCCCCCACCTCGTGGTACGCGGGTTGATGCCGATTGCGTTCGGCCGGTCCACCGTAGCGTGCGCGCGGGCGGTGAGTTGACCAGAGCCGTGAGGCCGTCAGCTGCCCGTGCCGGTCCTGCCCCAGTCCGGGCCCGCCCGGTCCCAGGCCTGGTCCCAACGGGCGTACCGGCGACGGACCATGCGCCAGACGATCAGCCGCCGGGCGCCCTCGACGGCACCCGCGGTGAGCAGGGCGGCACCGAATCCGGCGAGCACCGCATGCGTCGTCGCCGTCGTGGAGTCCAGGGGACGGGCCACCATCTGGCCCTGCTCGTCCGTCCATATCTTGAAGTGGTCGCCGTGGTGCGGGGACTTGAGCTCCGCCAGGGCCGCGCCGTGGTGGCGGGAGCCGTCCGGTGCGGTCCAGTCGGCGACGACGCGGCTGCGCAGGTCTCGCGCCGAGGCCGTCTCGGGGTCGGTTTCCAGGGGGGAGCGCTCCAGTTTGCGCACCACGGTGGCCGTCACCAGGTGGCGGGCCGTGCGCTGGTCGCGGACGGACTGCTGCAGGGCGTCCTGGGCGATGCCGCCGACGAGGGAACCGACCACGGGCGCGACGGCGAGGATCAGCAGCAGCGCCACCAGCGCCACCCACGCCTCGACCAGATCGCTCGTGCGCCGCAGCGGATTGTGCCGCCAGCGCCAGAGTCCGCCGATTGCGCGCACTGTCCCGCACCCCCTTCCCGCTCCGTGATAACCCCCGGCGGAGCCGTTCACCCGCGGGCCCGGTCAAAGAGAGATCGATATCACCTGTCCCCGGGGCCTCTCATGAACTTCTCACGAAAACCCAACGCCCAGGCCCCCGCCGCGGGTTCCCGCGCAGCAGTCCTTGGCCGGATCTTTCTCCGCGGGCCGCCGCGCAGCCGTCCGAAAGTCGTCTGCCGAGGAGTCGGCTAGGCGAGGACCGTCACCGGATCGCCGACCCGGATCGTGCCGGGGGAGAGGGGAACCAGGTTCTGGCCGAACGCCAGCTTGCCGTCGATACGGCGGTGGCGTCCCAGCGTGGCCAGGGGCTCCTTGCCGCGCACGGCGCTGTTCTGGTCGGTGGTGGTCACCACGCAGCGCCCGCAGATCTTGGCGACGCGGAAGGTGACCTCGCCGATCGCGATACGGGACCAGTCGTCCTCGGCCCAGGCCGCGGTGCCGGCCACGACCACGTTCGGCCGGAAGCGGTTCATCGGCAGCGGCCCCTCGGCCGGGTGGGCACCTTGGGCGATCAGGGAGTTGAGAGCCTCAAGGGAGGCGACCGAAGCGAGCAGCAACGGGTAGCCGTCGGCGAAGCTGACGGTCTCGCCCGGCTGTGCGTACTCCGGGTCGAGGGGGCGGCGCGCAGCCGGATCGTCCATGTGCACGAGGCGTGCACCGACGCCGAGATACGCGCTGCACCAGGCGTGCGCGGCGGCCTCCGCGGCGGGGACCCCCTCGACCTTGTCGTCGAAGATCTCCACCGGAACCGTGCCGCCCGGGCGGGGCACCGGCACGGTCAGCGGGTCCATGCCCGGCGCGGACAGACGGACACCGCCGCCGGGCAGGAGCTCGGCGGCGGCCAGCGCGAGGCGCGGCTGCTGACGTTGTGTGACGACCTTTCCCCCGTCGTCGATCAGCACCCAGCGCCGGTCTCCGGCCAGCCCCCAGGGCTCCACGACGGCTTCCCGGGGCGCAAGGCCCCGGAACGCCTTCACCGGATGGACGTGAATCGACTGCAGCAGCGCGTTGCCCATCAGGCCATCCTGCCAGGCGGCAGTGACAACCCGGGAGCAGCGGTCAGTAGCCGCGGTACTGCTGCTGGTTGTTGTACGGGTCCTGATACGGAGCCGGGGCGGGCCGGGCGGCCGCGGGGCGCATTGCCTCGTAGCCGGTGCCGGTCGCCATCGGCCGTTGTGGCTGCGGCGGCTGCGGGCCGGGGCCGGGATAGCCGCGCGGCGCCGAGGCCTGCTGAGGGATGTAGGCCGCGGGCGCCTGTTGCAGCGGTGCCGGCTGCTGCGCCTGCGGATAGCCGTAGGAGGGCTGGGAGGGACCCGCCGGAAGGGCGGGCAGGGCCGACGGCAGGGCCGGCAGGTAGCTGCCCGGCGCGTCGTACGCGGCGGGGACCCGGATCGGAGCGATCTGCGGGGTGCCCCGCTCGGCGACGAGCCGGTCGTAGATCGGGGTGTCCGGGAAGGCGGAGTAGTAACCGCCGCCGAAGGTGGAGCGGGGGGAGGTCATGGCTCATAAGTTAAGCCCTCGATGTGCTAGTTGGGGAGACCGATAAGAGGGTTGTTTTGAGTGTTCGCGGTGACGCGGGATCCCCAATGCGAGCGAACTTGGCAAAAAAGGGCGTCGAACGAGGTACCGGTCCTGTAAACGCCAAGCTCCGAGCGGGTTACCGGCGGGTCGGTCGTCGATCTCTTGTGGTGCTCTCGTGGGAGTTCGCCGTCCCGGGGAATAGGTTGTGCGGGTAGAGAACGGGAAGAGCTGCCGGGGCCACGGACTGGCGCAGTGACACGTGATGGGGGCGGACATGTCAATGCCGAAAGGATCGAATACCCCGGTGCCGACGACGGCACTGCGGGTGGAATTGGGCTGGCGTTCCGGCCCCGGTGTCCCGGACGCGGACGCCTCGGCGCTTCTGCTCGTGGCCGGAAAGGTCCGCTCCGACGGCGACTTCGTCTTCTACAACCAGCCCGCGCACGCCTCCGGGGCGGTCCGCCACGAGGGCAAGCGGGATGTTGGCGGCCGCATCGTCGACGCCCTCCTGGTCGACCTCGCGCGCGTGGAGCCCGCTGTCGAGACGATCGTCCTCGCCGCCTCCGCGGACGGCGGCACCTTCGGACAGGTCCCCGATCTCTACATCGAGGTCCGCGACGCCGCCCAGGGCGGTGTGGTCGCCCGCTTCGACAGCACGGGCGCGAGTGTGGAAACCGCTTTCGTGCTCGGTGAGTTCTACCGCCGCCAGGGCGCCTGGAAGTTCCGTGCCGTCGGCCAGGGCTACGGCAGCGGCCTCGAGGGCCTGGCGACGGACTTCGGGATCACGGTGGACGAACCGCAGCGCGCCGCCCCTGCATCCCCGCCCCCGGTCGCACCGCCGATGACCCCGCCCTCGCCCGTCGTGCCACCGGTTCACATGCCCCCGCCGGTCGCGCCCCCGGCCGCCGTGCAGCCGCCTCCGCCACCCGCGCCCCCGGCGCAGCCGGTCCGTCTGAGCAAGGTGACGCTCACCAAGGCGGCCCCGGCGGTCTCGTTGGCCAAACAGGGCGGCACCTCGGGCGCCATGCGCGTGAACCTCAACTGGCAGGTGCGCAAGCAGTTCTCGGGATGGGGCAGCAAACGCGGCCGTGCGGTCGCCATGCACGCGGACCTCGACCTCGACCTGTGCGCCCTGTACGAACTCACCGACGGCAGCAAGGGCGTCGTCCAGGCCCTGGGCAACGCCTTCGGGTCCCTGCAGCGGCCGCCGTACATCCACCTCGACGGCGACGACCGCACCGGTGCCCTCGCCAGCGGCGAGAACCTCACGATCAACCTGGACCACAAACAGTCTTTCAGGCGGATCCTGGTCTTCGTGACCATCTATGAGGGCGCGCGTTCCTTCGCCGACCTGCACGCCACGGTCACCCTCCAGCCGCAGCACGGCGCCGCGATCGACTTCTCGCTCGACGAGTGCACCGTCCCCTCGACGGTGTGCGCCCTCGCCCTGATCACCAACACGGGCAGCGACCTGGTCGTCCAGCGTGAGGCCCGCTATCTGGTGCCCGAGCGCGGGGTGAGCCCCCAGCGGACCGTCGACTACGCCTACGGGTGGGGCATGAACTGGACTCCCGGCAGGAAGTGAGCGCTTCTAGAGGAGATGCTCGTCCGCGACGGCGTCCGGGCGCGCATAGGTGCGGCCCTTCCAGGCCGCGCCGCGTCCCCTGTAGTGCTGCACCGCGGAGTCGACCGTCATGAGGAGATAGAGGAACGCGGTGAACGGCAGCAGCGGAGCGAGCCACAGCGGCCGGCGGTAGTAGCGGAGAATCGGGAGGTATGTCCCCGTCATGACCAGCCACGCGGCACCCCCGACGAGTGCGGCCGCCCCGTCCCCGGAGGCCAGGCCCGCCATCAGGGCCGCGGGCGGCACCAGATACACCAGGACCAGCCCGGCGACCGTCCCGAGCAGCAACAGCGGGTTGTGGCGCAACTGCGCGTACGCACTGCGTGACACCATCCGCCACAGGTCGTGCAGCCGCGGATAGGGCCGTACGCTGTCCACCCGCTCGGCCAGCCCCAGCCAGATGCGTCCGCCGCTGCCCTTGACCGCGCGGGCGAGCGCCACGTCGTCGATGACGGCGTGCCGGATCGCGTCCGGGATCCGCGCCCGCTCGGCGGCCTCGGTGCGCAGCAGCACACAGCCGCCCGCGGCGGCCGCCGTCCGCGTCCCCTTCCTGCCGATCCGGCGGAACGGATACAGCTGCGCGAAGAAATAGACGAAGGCCGGCACCACGAGCCGCTCCCACAGGCTCTCCACCCGCAGCCGGGCCATCTGCGAGACGACGTCGAAGCCGCCGCTTTCCGCCGCGGCGACCAGCTCCCGCAGGCTGTCCGGCGCGTGCGCGATGTCCGCGTCCGTCAGCAGCAGATATTCGGGTCCACGCGCGCGTGCCAGGTCGATGCCGTGCCGCACGGCCCACAACTTGCCCGTCCAGCCTGCGGGTGGTTCACCGGGAGAGGTGACAGTCAGGGGCAGTCCGCCGTGCGTGTCCGCCAGTTCGCGGGCCAGCTCCCCGGTGCCGTCCGAGCTGCCGTCGTCGACCAGGAAGATCTCCGCCCGGCCCGGATACTCCTGGGCGAGCAGCGACGGCAGGCTCGCGGGCAGCACGGCGGCCTCGTCCCGCGCGGGCACGACGGCGCACACCGACGGCCAGTCGTCGGGATCCCGGCGGAGCGGCAGCCTGACATCCGTGCGCCAGAAGAAGCCCTGACACAGCAGCAGCCACAGCCAGGCGGCGAGTGATACGGCGGCGATCCACACGATGGCGCTCACCCGCGCAGTCTGCCCCACCCGGCCTGCCCGTAAGGGCCCATCGTCTATCGTGGCCGGGTGAAGATCGCGCTCATGGACTCCGGAATCGGTCTGCTGGCGGCCACCGCTGCGGTACGGCGTCTGCGGCCCGACGCAGATCTTGTCCTGTCCCTGGACCCCGACGGCATGCCGTGGGGACCCAGGACCCCCGAGGACCTGACCGAGCGCGCCCTGGCCGTGGCCGAGGCGGCCGCCGCGCACAAGCCCGATGCCCTGATCGTCGGCTGCAACACGGCGTCCGTGCACGCCCTGTCCGCCCTGCGCGCCCGCCTCGAACCAGAGCTGCCGGTCATCGGCACCGTCCCGGCGATCAAGCCGGCCGCGGCGGGCGGCGGCCCCCTGGCGATCTGGGCGACACCGGCCACCACCGGCAGCCCGTACCAGCGCAACCTGATCGCGGAGTTCGCCGACGGTGTGACGGTCACCGAGGTGCCCTGCCACGGGCTCGCCGAGGCCGTGGAACACGCCGACGAGGCGGCCATCGACGCCGCCGTCGCCGCGGCCGCCGCACTGACCCCCGGCGATGTAACGACCGTCGTCCTGGGCTGCACCCATTACGAGCTCGTCGCCGAGCGCATCCGCGCCGCCGTACAACAGCCCGGCTTCCCGCCCCTCGTCCTGCACGGCTCCGCGGGCGCCGTAGCCGCCCAGGCGCTGCGCCGCCTCGGCGAGCAGCCGGCCCCCGATGCGCCGGCCACCGGTACGTTGACGGTGCTGCTGAGCGGGCGCGAGGGTGGGCTCCTGGCGCCGGCCCTGGCCTACGAGGAGGGCAGGCTTCTGCAGGCGGTCAGCCCCGCGCGGTGACCGAAAGCCGCGTGTGGTCTGCGATCGGCACCGTCACGGCATGGCTCCGCGGGCAGCCGTAGTCGCCCAGGCGCTGCGCCGCCTCGGCGAGCAGCCGGCCCCCGATGCGCCGGCCACCGGTACGTTGACGGTGCTGCTGAGCGGGCGTGAGGGTGGGCTCCTGGCGCCGGCCCTGGCCTACGAGGAGGGCAGGCTTCTGCAGGCGGTCAGCCCCGCGGGGTGACCGAAAGCCGCGAAACGGACGCTTGTGGTCCGCGATGGGCAACGTCGGCATGGTCACACTCCGCGACTCGGTGCCCGCGCAGCGAAATCTGAGTAACCTCGTAGTCATGAGGGACCACCCCCACGGCGAGAAAGCCAAGCACCCCGACGTCTGGACCGGGCACGCCACCAAGCGGGTCCAGTGGCTGCCGGCGCTGGCCGGTGCGGCCGTCATGGCGCTCGGTATCGAGCTGGCCGTCGACTCCGCCTGGACGTCGGGCATCGCCCCGCTCGTCATGGCCGTCGTGGGCTGCATCGCCGCCGGGCTGCTGGTCCTCTTCGGCACGCTCGCGTTCCTGCACGTCGATCTGAAGCTCGACACGGAGTGCGTCGAGGTGCGCTGCGGCCACATCGGGGTGCCGCGCCGCCGCATTCCGCTCTCCCATGTCGCGGGCGCCGAGTTCGCGGAGCACGTCACCCCGCGCCACTGGGGCGGCTGGGGCTACCGCTGGCGTCCCGAGAAGGGCACCGCGGTCGTGGTGCGGCGCGGCGAGGGTGTCGTGCTGCGCCTGTGGGACGGCCATACGTTCACGGTCACCGTGGACAACGCCGAGACCGCGGTGCGGGTCATCAAGGACCGGCTGCGCCCGGGCACCACCGGCGCGCTGCACTGAGCAGCCCCGTCATGGCGTGAGCCGGTCACGACGCGGTCGTACGGTCGCCTCCCGCTGAGGTGGCTCCTCGGCCAGCGGCCGAGCCGTGGCCAGGCCCGCGAGAAGGCCCGCGCCGACCGACACGGCGGTGAAGCTGAGGGCGTTGCCGACCGCGGCGATCGCCGCGAGTCCCGTCAGGGCCGCCCCCGCGGTGAGCACCACCGGCGTGGGCCGCGGAGAGCGCCACAGCCCATGCAGCACCCAGCAGAAGGACGCCCCCAGCAGGACCACTCCGACGAGGCCCTGTTCCGACGCCTGCTGCAACAGCGCCGAGTGCGGCTTGCCGTCCGAGAGCAGGGTCCCGCTCGCCGTCGTGCTCAGTTCGCCGAAACGTTCCGGTCCCACGCCCAGCGCCGCGTTGCGGTGCGCCATGTGCAGGGCGTCCTGCCACAGCTGGACTCGGTGCTCGGTGAGCGGGCCGTCCAGGGACGTGGTCAGTCCCTCGGGCAGCGAATTTCCCGCGACTGCCCAGGTCAGACCCGTGACCAGGGCCGCGGTCAGGGCGAGTCCGGCGATGCCCGCCGCACGGCTGCGCATACGGCCGGCCGCCAGCGAGCACAGCAGCACGGCGCTGCAGATGACGAAACCGCTGAGCGACCCCAGGAAGGCCGCGGTCACGGTGATGCCGGCCGCCAGCGCGCTCAGGGCGAACCGCCCGCCGGGCGAGTCGGCGGCCCAGGCCGCGCAGCATGCAGCCCCCACGCACAGGGTCAGCAGCGCGGCAGTGGCACCGGTGTGTCCGAGCGGTGCCACGATCTGCGGCCCCGGGGCGAGGTGCGGCACGGCGACGGCCAGGCCCAGCCCGGTCAGCGCCCCGGCACACGGCGCGGCCACCGGCAGCAGCGCCCCGCAGATCCGCCCCGCGGCATAACCGGCCGCCACGGCCAGCACCGCGAGCAGCACACCCTCCGGGCGGCCGTCTTGCACGGTCGCCGTGACCAGCGACCAGGTGGCGCACGCACCGAGCACCACCACACCCACCGCGTCGGAAACGTTTCGTCTCTCGCCGACCTCCCCCGGACCGGCTGCAGACGTCATCCCTGTAGAACCCACCCCGCCCCCCGAACCGGACCGAAGCCCCCCGACCTCGAACGACCCAGGCCGCCGAGGCCGTGACCGGCCGCGCGACTGTGGCTGGGCACACCGTAACCGCTGATGGACGTTTTGTGGATGAGTTGGACCGAGTTGCGCAGGAACGATACGGCTCCCGTGCGGACCGGTGCCCCGTGCCACCCCCTGGACCGTGCTGTCCGCGTCAAAGTCACGCGCCGTACACTCCCGGAGTGACCGTCACCGCAACCTCCGTGGACGAGTCGGACCAGTTGCAGCCGCAGGCCTCGCCCGCATCGCGCGCGGCGCGCCTCGTACGCTTCGTTCCGGCCCTCGCCGCGGCGCTCTCCGGAGTGCTGCTCTACGTCAGTTTCCCGCCCCGCACCCTGTGGTGGCTGGCCGTTCCGGCCTTCACAGTCTTCGGCTGGGTGCTGCGCGGCCGCACCTGGAAGGCGGGCCTCGGCCTCGGCTACCTCTTCGGCCTCGGCTTCCTGCTGCCCCTGCTCGTGTGGACCGGCGTCGAGGTCGGCCCTGTGCCCTGGCTGGCGCTGGTGGCGATCGAGGCGATCTTCGTCGCACTGGTCGGCGCGGGTGTCGCCGTGGTGTCCAAGCTGCCCGCGTGGCCGGTGTGGGCGGCAGCGCTGTGGATAGCCGGGGAGGCGGCACGCGCGCGCGTGCCGTTCAACGGCTTCCCCTGGGGCAAGATCGCATTCGGTCAGGCCGACGGCGTCTTTCTCCCGCTGGCGGCGCTCGGCGGCACCCCGGTCCTCGGCTTCGCGGTCGTCCTGTGCGGCTTCGGCCTCTACGAGGTCGTACGCCTCGCCCTGGATGTGCGGCGCACGCGTGACGTCCAGCGGTCGGCGGCGGCCGTCGCGCTGCTGAGCGTGGCCGTCCCGGTGGTCGGCGCGGTCGCCGCCCGCTCGCTGGTCAGCGACAAGGCCGAGGACGGCTATGCGACCGTCGCCCTCATCCAGGGCAATGTGCCGCGCTCCGGGTTGGAGTTCAACGCCCAGCGGCGCGCCGTGCTCGACAACCACGCGCGGGAGACGATGCGCCTGGCCGCCGAGGTCAAGGCGGGCAAGACGCCCAAGCCCGACTTCGTGCTGTGGCCGGAGAACTCCTCAGACGTCGACCCCTTCGCCAACGCCGACGCGTACGCCGTCATCGACAGCGCGGCCAAGGCGATCGGCGTGCCCATCTCGGTCGGCGGCGTCGTCGAGCGGGACGGCAAGCTGTGGAACGAGCAGATCCTGTGGGACCCCAAGAAGGGCCCCACCGACAGCTACGACAAGCGGCAGATCCAGCCCTTCGGCGAGTACCTGCCGCTGCGCCCCCTCATCGGCGCGATCAACAGCAACTGGACCTCGATGGTCCGCCAGGACTTCAGCCGCGGCACCAAGCCCGGCGTGTTCAGCATGGGCCATGCCAAGGTCGGCCTGGTCACCTGCTACGAGGCCGCCTTCGACTGGACCGTGCGCTCCGAGGTCACCGACGGGGCGCAGTTGATCTCCGTGCCGAGCAACAACGCCACCTTCGACCGCAGCGAGATGACCTACCAGCAGCTCGCCATGTCGCGCGTGCGCGCCGTCGAACACAGCCGGACCGTCACCGTGCCGGTCACCAGCGGCGTCAGCGCGGTCATCATGCCGGACGGGAAGATCACCCAGAAGACCGGCATGTTCGTCCACGCCCACCTGGTGCAGAAGGTGCCGCTGCGCTCCTCGGAGACGCCCGCCACCCGGGTGGGCATCCTGCCGGAGATCGCCCTCGTGCTGGTCGCCGCGGGCGGCCTCGGCTGGGCGATCGGCGCCGGTCTGCGCGGGCGGCGCGCCCGGAACGTGTAGCCCTACGCCCGGCGCACGCTCCCTGAAGTGCGCGCTACCGGGACACCGGCCCCTTAGGGTCGGTGTCATGCCTACTCCTGACTTCATCCGCGAGATCCGGGCCTCCGCAGGCCACCAGTTGCTCTGGCTTCCCGGCGTGAGCGCCGTCGTCTTCGACGACGAGGGCAGAGTGCTGCTCGGGCAGCGTGCGGACAACCACCGGTGGGCGCTGATCTCGGGCATCCCGGAACCCGGTGAGCAGCCCGCCGCGGCACTGGCGCGGGAGGTGGAGGAGGAGACCGGCGTCCGGGTCGCCGTCGAGCGGCTGATCACTGTCCGGACCGGACGGCAGGTCACCTACCCCAACGGCGACATCTGCCAGTTCATGGACCTCTGCTTCCGCTGTCGCGTCATCGACGGCGAGGCCCGGGTCAACGACGACGAGTCCCTGGCGGTCGGCTGGTTCGCGCTGGACGAGCTGCCAGTCATGACCGACTACCACTACTTCCGGATCAAGCAGGCCCTGTCCGACGAACCCACATGGTTCGAGCCCATGAGTTCCGAGTGAAGTATGGGTGCTGAGCACATGTGGGGAGGAGGGGCTGCTGCTTAGGGTCGAGACATGACCCCGCCCAGTGCCCTTCCGGCTCCCCACGCTCCCTCCCTCGACCTCGGCGGCCGTACCGCGCTCGTCACCGGCGCCGCCGGTGGCATCGGCCGTGCCTGTGCGCTGCGCCTCGCGGCCGCCGGGGCCAAGGTGAGAGCGGTCGACCGGGACGCCGAGGGCCTGGACACGCTGGCCGAGCAGGCCAGGGGCCTCGCGGGTACGGTCGAAGCACAGGTCCTCGACCTCACCGACCTGGACGCCGCCGAACTGGCCGCCGCGGGCACCGACGTGCTGGTCAACAACGCCGGGCTGCAGCTGGTGCGGCCCCTCGAGGAGTTTCCGCCCGAGGTCTTCCACACCGTGCTGACCGTGATGCTGGAGGCACCTTTCCGGCTCATCCGCGGAGCGCTGCCCCACATGTACGGCCAGGGGTGGGGCCGTATCGTGAACGTGTCCTCCGTCCACGGACTGAGGGCCTCGGCCTACAAGTCGGCCTATGTGGCCGCCAAGCACGGTCTGGAGGGCCTGTCCAAGACCGCCGCCCTCGAAGGCGCGCCCCACGGCGTCACCTCGAACTGTGTGAACCCCGCCTATGTGCGCACCCCCCTGGTCGAGAAGCAGCTCGCCGACCAGGCGCAGGCGCACGGAATCCCCGCGGAACGCGTCCTGGCGGAGGTGCTGCTGCAGGACAGCGCCGTCAAACGGCTCATCGAACCGGAGGAGGTCGCCGAGGCGGTGGCCTATCTGTGCAGCCCCCAGGCCTCCTTCGTGACCGGTACCTCGCTCGTCCTCGACGGCGGCTGGACCGCGCACTGACCGGGCAGGCAGCGGTGCATCGCCGAGTTGTCCACAGGGCTGACCAGGTGGCCTCGCCATGAGTGATCCTGTGGGCATGTCCCGCGATCACGTGCAGTCAGCCGAGCGCACCGAAGCCGAAGCCGCAGCAGGCGCGCTCACCGGCGCCGAGACGCCGTACCTCCAGCTGCTGGCCAGAGGCGCGTCCGCCGAAGCCTACGAGCAGCCGGTGCTGCTGGCCCGCGCCGAGGGAAGGCCCGCCGGAGCGATCGCCGCGCTCGAGCACGCCAAACTGCTCGCGCTGCGGGTGCGCGCGGAGCTGGAGGGGCGCCGCCGCCGCGAGGCCGAGCTGTCCGCGCTCTTCGAGACCGCCCACGACCTCGCGGGCCTGCGGGACCTGGACGCCGTACTGCAGGCGATCGTGCAGCGCGCCCGCTCCCTGCTGGGCACCGACGTCGCCTACCTCAGCCTGAACGACCCGGAGCGCGGCGACACCTATATGCGGGTGACCGAGGGCTCGGTCGCCGCCCGCTTCCAGCAGCTGCGGCTCGGCATGGGGGAGGGGCTCGGCGGCCTGGTGGCCCAGACGGCCCGCCCGTACGTCACCGACGACTACTTCAAGGACGACCGCTTCCAGCACACGAACACGATCGACAACGGTGTGCGCGACGAGGGCCTGGTCGCCATCCTCGGGGTGCCCCTGATGCTGGGCCACCACGTCATCGGGGTCCTGTTCGCGGCCGACCGGCGCGCCCGGGTCTTCGAACGGGAACAGATCGCGCTGCTCGGCTCGTTCGCCGCACTGGCCGCGGCCGCCATCGACACCGCCAATCTGCTCACCGAGACCCGCTCGGCCCTGGCCGGCCTGGAGCGCGCCAACGAGATCATCCGGGACCGCAGCGCCGTCATCGAGCGCGCCTCCGACGTCCACGACCGGCTCGCGGAGCTGGTGCTGCGCGGCGGCGGGGTCCACGACGTGGCGGCGGCCGTCTCCCAAGTACTCGACGGAACGGTCGAGTTCACCGAGGCTGCCGACGCACCGGCAACACCCCTGGAGGCGTCCCGCGCCGAAGGGCACGCCGTACGGCACGGTGACGACTGGATCGCCGCCGTGGCCGCCGGCGGCGAACTGCTCGGCGCGCTCGTCCTGCGCGGCCACCCCGGTCTCGACCCCGTCGACCAACGCACCCTGGAACGGGCCGCGATGGTCACCTCACTGCTGCTGCTCGCCAGACGCTCGGCCGCCGAGGCCGAACAGCGCGTGCGTGGCGAGCTGTTGGACGACCTCCTCGACGCCCGCGACCGCGACCCACGCCTGCTGCGCGAGCGCGCCTCCCGGCTGCACGCCGACCTCGACGCCACCCATGTGGTGCTCGCCGCCCGACTCGACGGCACCGCCCCCGACGCCGACCAGGAGGCGGCCGCCCGCCGCCGCCTGTGGTCCGCCGCCTCGCACCTCGCGGCGACCCGGCGCGGCCTGGCCGCCGCCCGCGACGGCGGCACCGTCCTGCTGCTGCCGCTGGCCCCCGGCGACACCGCCACCGACCTGGCCCGACGCACCGCCCGCGAACTGGGCACGGCGGTCCACGAGGAGGTCACCGTCGGCGCCTCAGCCCCCGTCCAGGACCTCGCCACCCACCCCGACACCGCGGCCGCCGCCTACGCCGAGGGCCGACGCTGCCTGGACGCCCTGCGCCTGCTCGGCCGCTCCGGCGACGGAGCCGCGGCCGAGGACTTCGGCTTCCTCGGCCTGCTGCTCGCCGGGGACCGGGACATCTCCGGTTTCGTCGAGCGCACCATCGGCCAGGTCGTCGCCTACGACGAACGACGTGGCACCGACCTCGTGCACACCCTCGACGCCTACTTCACCTGCGGCATGAGCCCGGCCCGCACCAAGGACGAACTGCACGTCCACGTCAACACGGTGGCGCAGCGCCTGGAACGCGTCGCCCGCCTCCTGGGCGACGACTGGCAGGACCCCGCCCGCGCCCTGGAGATCCAACTCGCCCTGCGGCTGCACCGGTTGTCGGCCCGCGCACAGCACTGACCCCCGTACGCGAGGCGTACGGGGGCTGGCTGGCGGCGGGTCACACGGTGCGTACGTCCGCCGCCGGGGCAGTCGCAGGCTCCGTGCCCGCGGACGGTTCGACATCCGCCAGGTCCCGCTGACGGGTCTCCTTGGCGAGCCCCACCGCGAGGACCGTCAGCAGGGCCGCGGCGATGACATACAGGGCGATCGGGGTGGAGCTGCCGTAGTCCTCCAGCAGTGCGGTGGCGATCAGGGGTGCCGGGGCGCCGGCCGCGACCGAGGCGAACTGGGCGCCGATCGAGGCGCCCGAGTAGCGCATCCGGGTCGCGAACATCTCGGAGAAGAAGGCGGCTTGGGGTGCGTACATCGCGCCGTGCAGCACCAGACCCACGGTGACCGCGAGGATCAGGCTGCCGAAGCCGCCGGTGTCGATGAGGGAGAAGAACGGGAACATCCACAGCCCGACGCCGACCGCGCCCAGCAGATACACCGGGCGCCGTCCCACCCGGTCCGACAGCGCGCCCCAGGCCGGGATGACCGCGAAGTGCACGGCCGATGCGATCAGTACGGCGTTGAGGGCGGTCTGCTTGGAGACGCCGGCCGAGGTGGTGGCGTAGACGAGGATGAACGCGGTGATGACGTAGTAGCTGATGTTCTCCGCCATGCGCGCGCCCATCGCGACCAGCACGTCCCGCCAGTGGTGGCGCAGCACGGACACCAGTGGCAGCTTCTCCGCCTCCGCACTCCGGTCGGCCTTGCGGGCCTCGGCCTGCGCCAACGCCTGCTGGAACACCGGCGATTCATCGACAGACAGACGAATCCACAAACCGACGATCACCAGCACCCCGGAGAGCAGGAACGGGATCCGCCAGCCCCAGGTCCCGAAGGCGTCGTCCGACAGCACGGCCGTCAGCAGGGACAGCACACCGGTGGCGAGCAACTGCCCCGCCGGCGCGCCGGTCTGCGGCCACGAGGCCCAAAAGCCGCGCCGCCGGGCATCCCCGTGCTCGGACACCAGCAACACGGCGCCGCCCCACTCACCGCCCAGTGCGAAGCCCTGAACCAGACGCAGAGTTGTCAGCAGCACAGGAGCGGCTGCGCCGACTGTCGCGTGCGTCGGCAGCAACCCGATCGCGAACGTCGCCCCGCCCATCAGCAGCAGACTCAGCACCAGCAGCTTCTTTCGCCCGATCCGGTCGCCGTAGTGGCCGAAGACGAGCGCACCCAGCGGGCGGGCGGCGAACCCGACGGCGTACGTCAGGAAGGACAGCAGTGTGCCGACCAGGGGATCCGAGTCCGGGAAGAACAGCTTGTTGAAGACGAGCGCGGCGGCGGAACCGTAGAGGAAGAAGTCGTACCACTCGATGGTGGTGCCGATGAGGCTGGCGGCGACGATGCGCTTGAGATTCGCGGGCGTTGGGGGAGCGGATGCTGCTGAGGCCATGTGCGCCACTTCCTCGTGTGCGGTGGGGACGGGTACGTGTTCGCACACCGTAGGAAGGCGCAAGTGAGGGGCACATGTGGTGGGGCAACATAGTTCGGGGCGAGGCTATGCATCAGACCACCATGCCCGCTCGCGGAGCGGCGGCTGAGAGGCATGGAGAGGGGGAAAACGGCGCCTTCCGCGAAGCGTGGTCCGCCTTGGCGTACATGGCTGGGTTGTCGCAGGCCAGGGTGGTGGCAGAGAGGATTGCTCCGCGTGACCTCTGGCCGGAAGAGGGGGAGGTGGGGTTGCGTTCCAGGCAGATGTCGGGGCCAGGCCGAGGCGTTCGGTCGCTCCGGGGCGGAAGCCCTTGATGAGCGCCCCGGCCCGCTGGATCAGGGCCAGGACGGTCCGGACGCCCGCCGTGTCCTTCAGGTTGGCAGCGACCGAGTGGCGGCCGCGGGGAATTCGAGGGCACCACGCCGTGCGATGACCGAGACGTCGTGAAGGCGGAGGCTGTCGATCTTCTGCTCGGCCGAGCCCGTCAAGTGGACGCGCAGCACCGCGAGTTGCATCGTCGTCCCGCGTCGGACGAGTCGCTGCGCAAGGAGTTGCGCATCGGGACAGAGTTTGGCTGGAAACTCGGGCAGGTCTACGGAGGGCTCTTCAGGGAAGTTGGACAGTTCCTGCTGTTCTGTCGACCTGTTGTCGACGGACGGGCGTGTGGAGTGTCGGTGACCGCCTTCGAAGCCTGGTCGCGCACGGACGGTGTGCTCGCCGTCGTACGCGTCGACCTCGCCGAGGTTCAGCAACGCCGGTCACCGCAATCGTTGGAGCGTGGCGTGTCCGGTGTGGAGCCGTCGTCTCCGCAAGGCTGTTACCAGCCGCGAAGCGGGACGCATTGAGTGTCCGCCGTCCAGGACTGTGCGGCCACCGAGGTCGATGTGCCGCGTGAGAGTGGGGCCGGCCATGCCGCTGCCCGCGGTGACAGCATGTCCGCGGCGGCGGCCGGCTGATCCCCGTCGTGCTGACGTCCACGTCCCGCAGGCTCAGGTGCGGCAAGGGTCTCGTCCACGTGCCGAGCGGGACGCGGCACCCCGTCGCGCAGATTGTCGAAAGTGACCCTTGACTTCCCCGTGGTCCGGCGCGGCTCGTCCGTGCGGCCTCGGTGTCTGGCTGCTTGAACAGAGCGTTGAGATTCCGCTTTCTATGTGCCGTCGACTGCTCCCACCCGCTCCCACCGCCCTGTGCTCACCGACGAGATCTCGCCGGACCGACCCCGTCCGAACCCGGCAGCACAGGTCACAGGCGCGTCCTCCGTCGCCGCGGCACCCGCAGTCGGCCACCGATCCATTGGAGCCATCTTCAAATCTCGGGCACAAATTCCACACGTTCCACTCTCCAGACGGGTTCCGATGGTCTAGATTGACCTTGCTTCGCATGCTGGGACACGAGGCGACAAATGGTGATCCATGGGTCGGCGATGCAGGGGGCAAGTAGCCGCGTCTCTGGCGCCGACGTGGGGGTGATCAATTCTTGAGGCCCGAGAGGGGCTTCGGGTGCGGGGAGCATCCGAGGTGTCGACGGGGTTTCACGCAGCTCGAGAGTCTGGCCGGGCATATGAGTGTGCTGCGGCCAGGGTGAGTTGTTCAGGCGGGCTGCAGTAGCCGTGATGTCGTGCGCGGGAGGCGGGGGCCTCTCGCGGGGAAGGGACAGCGCATCGCGGGGGGCGGGGACCTCCCAAGGGGAGGAATCGTGCGGGAGGCGGGGGCCTCCCGTGGGGGAGGGGCAGCAGTGTTGGGCGAACACGTCGTATCACTGGGGACCGGGGGGTTTCTGTGCGACAGGGGGGAATAGTCGATCCTTTTTCGTCGGCGCGCGGGCGTCTGGCGAAAGAGTCGATGAGCCAGCTCGCGAGCGACTGGGAACAGCGGTACCGCCGTACCGTGATCACCAGCGACACCGTGGCCACCGCCTTGGTGGTGGCATCGATAGGCAACTTCTTCGGGGCCCGGGACGCGGCCAACTGGCACGAGAAGTGGGGGATACTCGCCTTCGGCACCTGGCTGCTGGTGCTGGCAGCACTTGCGGTCGGCCGGGCGTGGGCTCCGGCCGTACTCGGCCAGGGCGCCGAGGAATTCCGAAGACTCGGACGCTCGCTGTTCGCGGCGACCGTCGTACTGGCGCTCGGCGGGATAGCGCTCACCTCGCGCAACATCAAGCTCTGGATCTTCGTCGCGATCCCCGCGATCGCGCTGGTCACCATGACCGAGCGGTATGTGCTCCGCCTCTGGCTGCACAAACAGCGCAAGGAAGGCCGGTGCCTCAGACCGGTGCTCGCCGCCGGAAGCCCGGCCACCGTGCGCGACCTGATCAGCCGAACCCGCAAGTTCCCGCACATAGGCTGGCGCGTCGAGGCCGTGTGCACGCCGGACGGCCGCGGGCGCGAAGGCGACCAACTGGACGGCGTGCCGGTCGTCGGCCGGCTGACGGACGTCGCCAAGCACGTCCACCACGACGGCTACCGCGTCGTCGCCGTCACACCCGACCCGCACTGGACTCCGGACCGGCTGCAGCGGCTGGCCTGGAACCTCGAAGGCAGCGAAGCCGAGATGGTCGTGGCGCCGGTGCTGATGGAGGTGGCCGGCCCCAGGCTGCACGTCGACGCGGTGCTCGGTATCCCGCTGCTGCGGGTCAGCCTGCCGGCCTTCACCGGAGGCCGCCGTGCCATCAAGGCGGTCGTCGACCGGGTCGGCGCGGCGGTCCTGCTGCTGCTCTTCGCGCCGCTGATGGTGTCCGTCGCGCTGCTCGTGCTGGCGGACAGCCGCGGCGGGGCCTTCTACCGCCAGCGCCGGGTCGGCAAGGACGGCCGGGAGTTCACCATCCTCAAATTCCGCACCATGGTCGCCGACGCCCACCGGGCACGTGCCGAACTCGCCGATCAGAACGAGGGCGCAGGGCTGCTGTTCAAGGTCCGTCACGATCCGAGGGTGACCCGGGTGGGGGGAGTGCTGCGCCGGTACTCGCTCGACGAACTCCCGCAGCTGTTCAACGTACTGACGGGATCGATGTCGCTCGTCGGCCCACGGCCGCCCCTGCCCGAGGAGTGCGCCGCGTACGACCCGGACATCCGGCGGCGGCTGCTGGTCAAGCCCGGCCTCACCGGCCTGTGGCAGATCAGCGGACGCAGCGACCTGCCGTGGGAGGAGGCGGTCCGCCTCGACCTCAGGTACGTGGAGGACTGGTCGCTCGCCCTCGACACGGTGATCTTGTGGAAGACGATGCGTGCGGTGCTGCACGGGCAGGGGGCCTACTGATGCGTGGGGGGCGTCGGCCGGCCGACATGTGGACGGCAGGCCACCAGGGCCTTGCTGGGGGGACCGCAGGCCACAAGGGCCTGCGTGGGGGGAGGAACGGGTCATGAGAGTCAGCGTTTTCGGGCTCGGCTACGTGGGCTGCGTATCGGCCGCGTGCCTGGCCAGCATGGGCCACGAAGTCATCGGCGTGGACGTCAACCAGGTGAAGGTCGACCTGGTCAACGACGGCAAGGCCCCGGTGGTCGAGGAGCGGATCGGCGAGCTCATCGCCGACGTCGTGCGGACCGGCGCCCTGCGCGCCACCGCGGACGTCCGCGAGGCCATCATGGACAGCGAGATCTCGCTGATCTGCGTCGGCACACCGTCGGAGCCCAACGGCAGCCTGTGCACCACCTACTTGGAGCGGGTCACCGAGGAGATCGGCGCCGCGCTCGCCGAGCGGGGCGGACGGCACACCGTGGTGTTCCGCAGCACCATGCTCCCGGGCACCTGCCTGAACCTGCTGGTGCCGATCCTGGAGAAGAACCTCGGCGGCACGGTCGGGGTGGACGTAGGCGTCGCGGTCAACCCGGAGTTCCTGCGCGAGGGCACCAGCGTGCGGGACTTCTTCGACCCGCCCAAGACCGTCATCGGCGAACTCGACCCGGCCAGCGGCGACGCCGTGCTGGCGCTGTACGAGGGCCTGCCCGGCGAGGTGTTCCGGGTGCCGGTCCCCGTGGCCGAGGCGATCAAGTACGCGGACAACGCGTTCCACGGCCTCAAGATCGGCTTCGCGAACGAGCTGGGCGCGGTGTGCCAGGCGCTCGGGGTGGACTCGCACCAGGTCATCGACGTGTTCCTGGCCGACCGCAAGCTGAACATCAGCCCCGCCTACCTGCGGCCCGGCTTCGCCTTCGGCGGCTCCTGCCTGCCCAAGGACCTGCGCAGCCTGGTCCACGCGGCACAGCGGGCCGATGTCTCGGTGCCCATCCTCTCCCATGTGCTGCCCTCCAACGCCGACCACCTCCAGCGCGCGGTGGACCTGGTCGAGCGCACCGGCAAGCGCCGGGTGGGGATGTTCGGGCTGTCCTTCAAACCCGGCACCGACGACCTGCGCGAAAGCCCGCTCGTCGAGCTGGCGGAGCGCCTCTTCGGCAAGGGGTACGACCTCAAGATCTACGACGCCAATGTCAGCCTGTCCCGGCTGCTCGGCGCGAACCGCGAGTACATCGAGAACCGGCTGCCGCACCTCGCGCAGCTGCTCGCGGAGTCCGTCGAGGAGGTGCTCGACCATGCCGAGGTGTGCCTGGTCGGCACCAGGGACCCGTCCGTGCTGTCGGTGCTGCCCCACGGGAACGCCCCGGTGATCGTCGACCTCATCCACCTTCCCGACGCCGACGAGCGCCGGGCCGAACCTGGGTACGTGGGCCTTGCTTGGTAATGCAATGAGCGGTGAGGGGTCGGGGCGACGCGCCCTGATCCTGGTGGAGAACCTGTCGGTGCCCTTCGACCGGCGGGTCTGGCAGGAGTGCACCACGCTGCGCGACGCGGGCTGGACGGTGGACGTCATCTGTCCGCAGGGCACCAAGCGCGACACGGAGCCGGAGGCCGTGATCGACGGGGTGCGGATCCACCGCTACCCGCTGCGCGCGGCCACCGGAGGGCCTGCCGGTTATCTCAAGGAGTACGGTTCGGCGCTGTGGCACACGGCCCGGCTGGCCCGCAAGGTCGGCCCGGTCGACGTGGTGCACGCCTGCAACCCGCCCGACCTGCTGTTCCTGCCGGCCCTGTGGCTCAAGCGGCGCGGCGCGCGGTTCGTCTTCGACCAGCACGACCTGGTGCCCGAGCTGTATCTGTCCCGGTTCGACCGCGGCAAGGACCTGCTCTACCGCGGCGTGTGCGCGCTGGAGCGGCGGACCTACCGGGCCGCGGACATCGTCCTCGCCACGAATGAGAGCTACCGCGAGGTCGCGACGCGCCGTGGTGGCAAGCGCCCGGAGGACGTGTTCGTGGTGCGCAGCGCACCCCAGATCGAGCGGTTCCAACCGGTGCCGCCCGAGCCGGAGTTGAAGCGGGGCAAGCCTCATCTGCTGTGCTACCTCGGCGTCATGGGCCCTCAGGACGGCGTCGACTACGCGCTGCGGGCCCTGGCGAAGCTGCGCGACGAGCTCGGGCGTACCGACTGGCATGCGGTGTTCGTCGGCTCCGGCGACGCCTTCGACGCCATGGTCGAGCTGTCCAGGAAGCTGGGTCTCAGCGAGCAGGTGCAGTTCACCGGGCGCATTCCGGACGCGGACCTGGTGCGCTACCTGTCCACCGCGGACGTGTGCCTGTCTCCCGACCCGCGCAATCCGCTGAACGACGTGTCGACCATGAACAAGGTCCTCGAGTACATGGCGATGGGCCGGCCCATCGTCTCCTTCGAGCTGAAGGAGGCGCGCGTCTCCGCCGGCGACGCCGCCGTCTACGCGCCCGCCAACGACGAGGCCCGGTTCGCCGAACTCGTCGCCGAGTTGATGGACGATCCGGACAAGCGGACCCGGATGGGCAAGATCGGCCAGGAGCGGATCAGCGGACCGCTCTCCTGGGAGAACTCACAAGCGTCGCTGCTCGCCGCCTATGCGGCCGCCTGCCGTGACCACACCCCGGCATCGGCGGTCGAGCCGGTCCGGACAGGGAAGAGGCAGCGCAGTTGAGCGAGGACACGATACGCCTGGCCACCATCGGGCGGATATTCCGTCGGCGCTGGCGGTTGCTCGCCGTCCTCGCCGTCGTGGGCGCGCTGGTCGGCTTCGGCGCCTCGGTCGTGGTGTTCCCACCGCGCTACACGGCGTCGGCACCGGTACTGCTGCCGGGACTGTGGGAGGAGCGCGAGCTGCTCACCCAGGTGGACCTCGCGACCAGTTCGGCGGTCGTCGACCGCGCGGCCGACGGGCTGCGCTGGTCCGGTGTGAGCACCGCCGATCTGCGCAAGCAGGTCAGTGCCAAGGCCGCGGACGGGAACATCATCACGATCGCGGGTACGGCCGACACCCCCAAGCGCGCGCAGCAGCTCGCCGACCAGGTGGCCCAGCAGTTCGTGCAGTACACCGCGCAGATCGCCGGCAGCGGCACGGACTCCGCAACCACCACGGCGAACGACACGTTGCGCAAGCAGGTCGAGGAGACCAGCCGCCGCATCAGCGACCTGGCCAAGGCGGCAAACCCCGGACAGACCGTGGAGAGCGTGCAGGCCCGCACCGAGCTCGAGAACCTGCGCACCTCGCTGGAGGGGGCCATGAAGAAGGTGGACGAGGCCAACCCGGCGACCAACAAGGCAGGCATGGTCGTCATGGGGCCCGCCGCCCCGCCGACCGGCGAGGCCGCCCCGACGAGGATCCAGCTCATCGTCGGCGGAGCGCTGCTGTTCTTCCTGGTCGCGGTCATCGGCCATCTCGTGGCCGCCCGTATGAACCGTCGGCTGCGCACCGAACCGGAGATCGCCGCGGCGCTGGGTTCGACGCTGCTGGGCACGGTCGACGTGGCCGGTGAACGGCGCGCGCACCGAACGGAAGGCGGGGGCTTCCGAGCCCGGATGCGCCGACTTCTCGGCCTTGACACGCCCTGGAACGTACCGGCCCTGCAGAAGTCCGGCGACGAGGCCGGCCGACGGCTGCGCTACCGGCGGGTGTGTGCCCGGCTGAAGGAGCGACTGCCCTCCGCCCAGCGGCTGTTGGTCGTCGTACCGGCGGGCGACGACATCGCCCGCCGGGCCGCGGGACAGCTGGTCGCCGAGGCCAGGAGCGGCCCGATGCTGCGGATGGTGGAGGTTTCCGTGGACCGCCCGGTGGTCCCGGACCGCGAGAACGAGTCCGGCGCCGTGGTGGTCCTCAGCGCCGACAGCTGGACCGCGGAGGAGCTCGTCGGCATCGCGGAGGCATGCGCGGACGGCAGGCACGAAGTCGTCGGCATCGTCGTCGCCGACCTGGTCCAGGCCCGCCCCACAAGGTCGGCCGGCCCGCTCCCGGACGACGCCACGCTGGCGCTCGCGGTGCGCGGCCACGCAACGGGAGGTTCGGCGTGACGACAAGCACGACTTCGGAGTCGTCGGCTGCCACTCCGCTCATCGACCTGCAGGGGCTGGTCGTGTCGGTGCGCAGGCGCCGCCGCCTGTGGACGGCCATGGCGCTGCTCGGCCTGCTGGCCGGCGCCGCGGTGGCGGTCCTGCTGCCGCCGCCGCCGACCGCGGTGACCAAGGTCCTGGTCGCGCACGCGGAGGACCAGCCGAACGACACCGGAACGCTGATCCGCACCGACGTCCAGCTGCTGCAGACCACCCGGATCGCCGACAAGGCCCTGCAGTCCCTGAAGTCCCCGGTGAAGCCCGAGGACTTCATGAAGGACTACCAGGGTGCCGGTCTGACCAACAACCTGCTGCAGATCACCGTGACCGGCGACAGCGAAGCGCAAGCGGTGGCCCGGGCCAAGGCACTGGCCGACTCGTTCATCGCGGACCATGTACGGCGGATGAAGGACACCGCGCAGGCCGAGGCCAAGGCCCTGCTCGACCAGCGTGACCGCATGCGGGTCGAGCTCGCCCAGGTCAACAAGCAGATAGGAAACCGGTCCCCGGACACCGACCCGAAGGCGTCGGCGGGCATCGAGACGCTCTTCGCCCGCCGGGCCGAACTCAACTCGCGCATCTCCGACTTCGACCAGCGCGCCGCGGACGCCCGCACCGGCACGCCGCAGGTCATCGCCGGCACGCAGATCGTGGACGCACCGCGCGCGGTGCCCCACTCCCTGCCCAAGGCCCTGGTCACCGACGCCGCCGTCGGGGGAATCCTCGGGCTCGTCCTCGGGCTTGCCATCGCCGCGGTCGGCACGGTGGTGGCGGACCGCCCCGTGCTGCGCCGGGACATCGCCGCGAACCTGGGCGCCTCGGTCATCGCGGAGCTGCCTCGCCGCTCGGGCAAGCCGTGGCGGCGCCGACGCACCCGGGTGACCCGCGAACGGCTCACCGCGACCCTGGCCCGCACCACGGGCGACTCCACGGAACCGGTGTCCCTGCTGGAACTGGGCTGCGCGCGCAGCGCGAGCGTGATCGCCCTGGACCTCGCCAGGGCCCTGGCGGCACACGGCCCGGTGACCGTCGTCGACGATCTGCCCGGCGGCCGTCTCCAAGGCCGCACCAAGCCGGGAGATCCGCCCGTGGTCAGCGGCGAGCGTGCCGCGACCCTGTCGCCGTCGGAGCGCCGCATCGGCGTCGGCTCGGTCGCGCCCGGCACGGCATGGACCGACCTGCGCCACCTGGGCACCCAGACCGTGCTCGTCGTACGGGCCGGACACGGCAGCGCCGCCTGGCTGCACACCGTGGCCCGGCAACTCGCGGACCAGCGCATCCCGGTGATCGGTGTGGTACTGATCGACCCCGATCCGCGCGACCGCACCGACGGCACCCTGTGGGACGGGCTGCACACCGCGCTGCGCGGACGAGCCGAGCGGCCCGCCCGGCAGAACGGCACCAACCAGTCGCGGACGGAGCGGCAGCCGATCTGGGCCGCACACGTCCCCGGCAACGACCAGGACGGGCGGTAGCACATGTGTGGCATCGCAGGCACCTACCGCTGGCCGGACGGAAAGGTCGTGACCGACCGGCTCACCGAGACCCTCGCCCACCGCGGCCCGGACGGGGCGGGCCGCTACGGCCACCCCGTCGGTGACGGCGAGGTGCACCTCGGGCACCGCCGCCTTTCCATCATCGACCTGACCGAGACCGGCGCCCAGCCGATGGTCTCGGACGGCCTCGCCCTGACGTACAACGGCGAGCTGTACAACGCGCCCGAGCTGCGCGCCGAACTGGAGGCCGCCGGGGTGCGCTTCCGCGGCACCTCCGACACCGAGGTCCTCCTCGAGGCCTGGCGGCGCTGGGGCACGGACTGTCTGCCCCGGCTGCGCGGCATGTTCGCGTTCGGGATCTTCGACGAACGCACCGGTGAACTGGTCCTGGTCCGCGACCAGTTGGGCATCAAGCCGCTGTTCCTGCTCCGGCGCGGCGACGGCCTGGTGTTCGCCTCCGAGCTGAAGGCGCTCGCCGCCGCCACCGGCGGCAAGCTGGAGGTGGACCACACGGCGCTGGTGGCCTCCCTCCTCTATTACTGGGTGCCGGACTCGCGGTGCGCGTTCCGCGAGGCGGAGAAGCTGCCGCCGGGCAGCTGGCTGCGGTGCCGGCCCGACGGCCGGGTGGAGCGCGGCCGGTTCTGGGACCTGAAGGAGGTCGCCGCCGAGGGCCGGGAGCGGGCCCGGGCCGGCGAGCAGATCGACCTGGCCGCCGTCATCGAGGAGTCGACCCGGCGCCACCTGCTCTCCGACGTGCCCGTGGCCACCTTCCTCTCCGGCGGCCTCGACTCCAGCTATCTGACCGCGCTGGCGGCCCGCCACCAGCCCGGGATCTCCGCCTACACGATCGGATTCCGCGCCGAGGACGCCAAGTTCGAGGCGATGCCCGACGACCTGCGCTATGCCCGGCAGGTGGCGCAGCGGTTCGGCGTCGACCTGCACGAGATCGAGATCGCCCCGAACGTGCTCGACCTGCTGCCGCAGATGACGTACAGCCTGGACGAGCCGATCGGCGACCCCGCCGCGATCAACACGTTCCTGATCTGCACGGCCGCCCGGGAGGCCGGTGTCAAGGTGATGCTCTCCGGGATGGGCGCCGACGAGCTGTTCGCCGGCTACCGCAAGCACCTGGCCAACCTGATCGCGCTGCGCTACCAGCGCGTCCCGCGGCCCCTGCGGCGCGGGGTGTCCGCGGCCGTGGACCGGCTGCCGGTCGCCACCTCCCGCCGGGGGTTCCGGTCGGTGCGCTTCGCCAAGCGGTTCCTGTCCTTCGCCGATCTGCCGGAGGAGACCGCCTTCCGGCGCAGCTACACCATGTACGACCAGGCCGAACTGCTCGCCCTGCTCGACCCGGACCTTGCGGGGACGGTCGACGACGTACTGACCGAACACAGGGACGTCTACCAGGACAACGACCTCGACGACTTCGTCAACCGCATGTGCCTGACCGACGCCCGGATGTTCCTGCCGGGTCTGAACCTCACCTACACGGACCGCTCCAGCATGGCCGCGTCGACCGAGGTACGGACGCCGTACGTGGACGTCGAGGTGGTCAAGGCGGCGTTCGCGATCCCCGGCGACCGCAAGATCGCCGGACGGCAGGGCAAGGCGGTCCTCAAGGAGGCGGCCACCTCGATCCTGCCCCGGGAGATCGTGTACCGGCCCAAGGGCCTGTTCAGCGCCCCGCTGCGGGCCTGGATGAGCCGGGATCTGGCACCGCTGGTGCGCGAGGTGGTCCACGACGGCGAGCTCGTCCGTTCCGGGATCCTGCGCCGCGACGCGCTGCAGCGGATGGTCGCCGAGGACGCGGCCGGGCAGCAGGACTTCTCCAAGCATCTGTGGCATGTGCTGACCCTCGAGTACTGGTATCGCGACGCGACCTCTGGGTCCCGCCAGAGCACTCGGCAAACGGCTTAGGAATCAGGGGAGTTCGAGTGAAGCAGGTAGTACAGAACTACAAGAGCGGCGAGCTCGCGGTGCTCGACGTTCCGGTACCGGGGTGCAAGCCGGGCGGGGTGCTGGTCCGCAGCGCCTACTCGCTGATCTCCACCGGCACCGAGATGATGAAGGTGTCCGAGGCCGGTATGTCGATGCTGGGCAAGGCCCGCTCCCGCCCGGACCAGGTCGCCAAGGTCATGCAGAGCGTGGCCACCAACGGGGTGCCCGCCACCTACCGCAAGGTGATGGGCAAGCTGGACTCCTACACACCGCTGGGCTACTCGCTGTGCGGGGTCGTCGAGCAGGTCGGCGCCGGGATCGACGACGTGAAGGTCGGCGACATCGTCGCCTGTGCCGGCAACGAGCACGCGCTGCACGCCGAGCTCAACTGGGTGCCGAAGAACCTGTACGTCCCGGTGCCGGACGGCCTCGCGCCGCAGCACGCGGCGTTCGGCACCGTCGGCTCGATCGCCATGCAGGGTGTCCGCCAGGGCGAGCCGCAGCTCGGCGAAGTGGCCCTGGTCATCGGCCTCGGCCTGATCGGCCAGCTGGTGGTGCAGCTCCTGGCTGCCTCCGGCGTCCGCGTCGTCGGCGCCGACCCCGACCCGGCGCGCTGCGAGCTCGCCGAGCGCCTGGGCGCCGCGGCCTGCGGCGACCCCGCCTCCACCGCCGTGGAGAACGCCGTCGCCGAACTCACCGACGGTCACGGCGTGGACCAGGTGTATCTCGCCGCCGGCGGCGGCAGCAACCAGCCCGT
The DNA here is from genome assembly GCF_044465725.1 of Streptomyces sp. NPDC049541. Taxonomy (NCBI): domain Bacteria; kingdom Bacillati; phylum Actinomycetota; class Actinomycetes; order Kitasatosporales; family Streptomycetaceae; genus Streptomyces; species Streptomyces sp. NPDC049541. Next base: position 738,673 of record NZ_JBITLY010000002.1, read on the forward strand.
CGAGCTGGCCGCCAAGCTGGCCCGGGACCGCGGCCGGGTCGTCGACATCGGCAAGTGCCGCCTCGACCTGCCGTGGAACGCGTACTACGAGAAGGAACTCGACGTCCGCTTCTCCCGCTCCTACGGCCCCGGGCGCTACGACCCGGAGTACGAACTGGACGGGCGCGACTACCCGATCGGCTACGTCCGCTGGACCGAGCGCCGCAACCTGGCCTGCTTCCTCGACCTCGCCGCCCGCGGCAAGATCGACGTGGAGCCCTTGATCTCCCACGTCGCCGACTTCGACGACGCCGTGGAGACCTACCAGCGCCTGAAGGACGGCGAGCTGAAGGCCATCACCGCGCTGTTCCGCTACCCCGAACAGGCGGGGGAAGCGGAGGAAGCGAAGGCTCCGGCGGTCGCCGTCCCCGCCGTGAACGTGAAGCCGAGTGCGGCCCGCGCCGCCAGGACACCGGTGAAGCTGGCGTTCGTCGGCGCCGGCAACTACGCGACGTCGATGCTGCTGCCGCACCTGGCGCAGCGCGAGGGCGTCGAGTTGTCGACCGTCGTCACCACGACCGCGCTCTCCGCGGCCAACGCGCAGCGGAAGTTCGGCTTCACCGAGGCGACCACCGACCTCGACGCCGTGCTGGGCGACAAGTCCATCGATGCGGTGTTCGTGGTCACCCGGCACAGCTCGCACGCCGACCTGACCCGCAAGGCGCTGCTGGCGGGCAAGACGGTGTTCGTGGAGAAGCCACTGGCGCTCACCGAGGACGAGCTGGCCGGTGTGCTCGCAGCGGTGGAGGAATCCGGCAACGACCGGCTGCAGGTCGGCTTCAACCGCCGCTTCGCGCCCCTGCTGCAGGAGGCCAGGAAGCAGTTCGGCACCCGGAGCGGCCCCGCGAGCCTGCGCTACCTCGTCAACGCGGGTCAGCTGCAGCACGGCAGCTGGTACCTCCAGCAGGGCACCGAGGGCTCCCGCTTCGCCGGCGAGGGCGGCCACTTCATCGACACGGCGAGCTGGCTGCTCGACGCCGACCCGGTCTCCGTCTACGCGGTCGCCCCTTCCGGCAACGAGGACCTGCAGATCGTGCTGCGCTACCCGGACGGGTCCACCGCCACCATCAGCTATGTCACCACCGGGGCGCCCGGCTTCCCCAAGGAGACGCTGGACCTGGTCGCCGACGGCAAGGTGCTGCGGCTCGACGACTTCGTCCGCGCCTCGGTCTACGGCCGCAAGAAGTGGGTCAGTTCACGGCTGCCCAAGGCCCGCGACAAGGGCCAGAACGCCGAACTGGCCGCGTTCATCAAGGCCGTGCGGACCGGCGGCCCGATGCCGGTGCCGCTGCAGTCGCTGGTCGCCACCACCGCGGCCACCCTCGCCGTGCAGGCCGGCCTGGCCGGCGGCGCGCCGGTGACGTTGGAGAACGCACGATGACGATGAGTGCGGGCTGGTACCTGCGACGGCTGTCCCGGATGGGACCGCAGGAGGTCGCGGGCCGGGTGGGCGACACGCTGCGCAGACGGCGCTGGCGGTCGGCGCCGCCGAGCTGCCCGAGCGTGACCGGCGCCCGGTTCACCGCGGTACTGCCCGCCGAGGCGATCGCCGCGGTGCCGTCGGACGCCGCGAAACGCCTCGTGGCCGAGGCGGACCGGCTGATGGAGGGGCACGCCGAGTACTTCGGGGTGGCCCGCGACGACCTCGTCGACCCGGACTGGTGGTACGACCCCAAGACCGGGCGCCGGGCCCCGTCCGGCTACGCCTTCGACGTGCCGTACCGCAGCGAGGACGCGGTCGGGGACATCAAGCAGATCTGGGAGCTGTCCCGGCACCACCACCTCACCCAGCTCGCCGCCGCCTACGCGATCACCGGCGACGAGCGGTATGCCGAGCGCGTGGCCGCCCACCTGCGGTCGTGGTGGGAAAGCAACCCGCCGTTGCGCGGGGTCCATTGGATCAGCGGCATCGAGCTGGGCATCCGGCTGCTGTCCTGGGTGTGGGTGCGCCGGCTGCTGGAAGGGTGGCCGGGCGCGGCCGGGCTGTTCGAGGACAACCCGGTGGCGCTGAACCAGATCTGGCACCACCAGCGCTGGCTGGCCGCCTTCCCCAGCCGGGGATCGTCGGCGAACAACCACGTCATCGCCGAGGCCGCCGGGCAGTTCGCCGCGGCCTGCGCGTTCGGCTGGTTCCCCGCCTCGGAGCGCTGGCGGGCCGACGCCCTGCGCTCGCTCGACCGGCATCTGCGCAGCAACACCTTCCTCTCCGGCCTCAACCGTGAACTGGCCTCCGAGTACCACGGCCTGGTGCTGGAGCTCGGCCTGGCCGCGCTGGCCGAGGCGGACGCGGCCGATGTGCCGGTCCCCGCGACCCTCCGCCTGGTGCTGCTGCGGATGACCGACGCGCTCGCCGCCGTCGTGGACAACCGGCTGCGGCCGCCGCGCCAGGGCGACGCGGACGACGGGCACGGTCTGATCCTGGACGGCGAGGGCACCGACCGCTGGGGCTCGCTGCTGTCCACCGGGGAGGCGGTGTTCGGCCGGCTCGACTGGTGGCCGACGGTGACCGGCACCGATGTGCGCACCCCACTGCTGGCCGCGCTCATCCGGCCGTACGCGAAGGACGGAACCGGACCGGCCGTGTCCCGCCCGGCAAGCAGGCCCGGTCACTTCGCCGATGCGGGCATGACGATCCTGCGTGGGCCGGAGGAGATCTGGTGCCGCTGCGACGGCGGCCCGCACGGCTTCCTGTCCATCGCCGCGCACGCCCACGCGGACGCGCTGTCCGTCGAAGTCCGGCACGACGGGGTCGACGTGCTCGCCGACCCGGGCACGTACTGCTACCACGGGCAGCCCGAGTGGCGGCAGTACTTCCGCTCCACCCTCGGCCACAACACCCTCGAACTGGACGGCGCCGACCAGTCCGTCTCCGGCGGCCCGTTCCTGTGGACCCGGCACGCCGACACCCGTGTGCTGGTCGCGGAGCCGTCCGGCGAGGGGGCGGCCCGCTGGAGCGCGGAGCACGACGGCTACCAGGGCTCGGTGCACCGCCGCCAGGTGGAACTCACCGCCGAAAGCCGGGCGTTGAGGGTCATCGACGAGGTGCGCGGCCCGGGCGGGGCCGTGCGGCTGGCCTTCCACCTCGGCCCGGCGATCACCGTGCAGCTGGTGGACAACCGGGCCGAACTGTCCTGGACCCGGGACGGCGAGGACCGCTCCGCGGTGCTCGACCTGCCCGGGCAGCTGTCCTGGCAGGCGCACCGCGGCGAGACCGAGCCGCCGCTGGGCTGGTACTCCGCAGGATTCGGGCGCAAGGAACCCGCCACCACCCTGGTCGGCACCGGCTTCACCGACGGCACGGAGGGCTTCACCACCGTGCTCAGGTTCCGCGGCTAGGGGGGCTACGTGGTGATCGAGAGGCGGCACTGGGCGTGGGCGGCGGCACCGCTGACGCTGGCCCTGCTGGCGTTGACCGGCTGCGACGGCACACAGCCCGCCGAGGCGAAGACGACGACCGCCGCGCCCACCATGTCCGGGGCGCGGTCCACGGCCGTGGCCCGGGTGTGCGCCAAGCCCGAGGCCGGGCCGGCGAAGGCGCCGGCGGGCGCGGTGACGGTCGACCCCGCCAAGGTCGGTGACCTGGCGGCGAAGACCAAGGACAACCCGCCGAACACCACGTTCTGGCTGCGACCGGGCACGCACCGGCTCGACCCCGACCGCTATGCCCAGGTCATCCCGAAGAAGGGGGACCGCTACCTCGGCGCGCCCGGTGCGGTGCTCGACGGCCGGAAGACCAACCAGTACGCGTTCGCCGGCACCGCCGAGGGCGTCACCATCGGCTACCTGACCGTGCAGGGTTTCGTCCCGCCGCAGAACGAGGGCGTGGTCAACCACGACTCGGCCGACGGCTGGGTGATCGAGCACTCGACGATCCAGAACAACCTGGGTGCCGGGCTGATGGCCGGAGCCCGCCAGCAGGTCCGCGGCAACTGCCTGCGCGCCAACGGCCAGTACGGCATGAACGCCTACAAGGGCAGCGGCCGTATCAGCGGCCTGGTGGTCGAGGGCAACGAGATCGTCGGCAACAACACCGGTGACTGGGAGCGGCGGCAACAGGGCTGCGGCTGCACCGGCGGCATCAAGTTCTGGGCCGTCGACGGCGCCGACGTACGTGGCAACTGGGTGCACGACAACCGCGGAACCGGGTTGTGGGCGGACACCAACAACAACGACTTCCGCATCGAGGACAACGTGCTGGAGGCCAACGACGGCGCCGCGCTGATCTACGAGACCAGCTACAACGCGGTCATCCGCAACAACACGATCCGGCGCAACAACTGGGTCGAGGGCCGCAAGGCAGCCGCCCGCGGCGACACCTTCCCGTTCGCCACCATCTACCTGTCCGAGTCCGGCGGCGAACCACGCGTCAAAGCCCGCACGAACAAGATCGATATCTACGACAACCTGTTGGAGAACAACTGGTCCGGGATCACCCTGTGGGAGAACGCCGACCGGTTCTGCAACAGCCCGGCCAACACCTCCTCCGGCGACTGCACGCTGCTGGTGAAGAAGACCAGCCGCTGCACCAGGTCGACGATCACCAAGGCACCGCTCTACGCCGACTGCCGGTGGAAGACCCAGCGGGTCGACATCCACAACAACCGCTTCGTGCTGGACAAGTCCGTCCTCAAGTGCACGACGAAGTGCGACCGCATGGCGGTGCTCTCCAACTACGGCACCTATCCGGACTGGTCGCCCTACAAGGGCGAGAAGGTGGCCGAGGCGATCACCCTCAAGCAGCACAACCGCTGGCACGACAACGTCTACGTCGGACCGTGGGCCTTCGTCGTCCACGACCCCAGCAAGGTCCTCGACTTCCAGAGCTGGCAGGGCGCGCCCTACCAGCAGGACGCCGGCAGCACGATCAGCGGACAGGCCGGTGGTTGAGATGAGCACGCTGTCCGGGGCCGAACCGCGCCCCGCCGCCACACCGAGGATCATCGGGATCGTCTGGGGGCTGCTGGTCCTCAACACACTGGGCTCCACCGGGGCGAAGACCATCGTTCCGCTGCCCCGTTCCCTCATCCAGATGGTCACGATGGGCGCCCTGGTCGCCGCGTTCACCCTGGCGCTCGCGGTCAACCTGCGGCTGCGCATCCGGCCCAGCGCCTACGTGCTCCTGCTCACCCTGCTGCTGGTGTCGAGCGTGATCTCCAGCGCGCACCTGGAGTCCGGTTTCGGCGCGCTGTTCCGCTGCTTCCGGCTGACGCTCTTCATCGGGACCCTGTGGCTGCTCACCCGCTGGTGGAACGGCGGCCTGACGTTCGTCCGGCACCACATCCGGATGTACTTCGCGGTGCTCGGATCGGTGGCCGCGGGCCTCGCCGTCTCACCGGGCGCGGCCCTGCCCGACCTCTACGGCGGCCGTCTGGTCGGCGCGCTGTGGCCGCTCACCCCGCCGCAGATCGGACAGTACGCCGCGGTGATCATCGGGCTCACCGTGCTGCTCCTGCTGGGCCGCCGGACCGACAAGAAGAGCGCGGTGGTCATCATCGTGCCGTCCCTGGTGCTGCTCGCGCTGACCCATACCCGTACGGCCACGCTCGGCCTGATCGTCGGGCTGGTGCTGGCGATCGGCTCGCTCCTGCTGACCAGCGCCGCCGCCCGCCGCTTCTTCAGCTGGACGGTGGTGCTGGCCACGGTCGCCGCGGTGGGGTTCGCCTCCATGCTCCAGTCGTGGTTCCTGCGCGGACAGAGCAAGGAGAACTTCTCCAGCCTCACCGGCCGGGCCAAGGTCTGGGACGCCCTGCTGGCCGCGCCCCGCTCGACCTCGGAGCAGCTGTTCGGCGTGGGCCTGGGCGACAAGTCCTTCGGCGGGCTGCCGATCGACAACAGCTGGCTGGCCGTCTACAACGAGCAGGGCCTGATCGGCGTGGCCCTCGTCGCGGTGATCATCGTCGTGCTGGGCGCTGTCGCGCTGCTGCGGCCGCCGTCGCTGCAGCGGGCCTGCGCGATCTTCCTGATCAGCTACTGCGCGATGGCCTCGTACACCGAGGCCGGTCTCGGCGACGCCTCGCCGTATCTGCTGCATCTGGCCCTGGCCGCCTCATTGCTGGCGGCACCCGCCGAGGCCGTCGTCCTCGCGACGCCCGAAGTGCCCCGGCTTTCCACGCCGGAACTCCCGCGACAGCGCGTCCCGCGCTGGGCCCGCCGATCGGAGGCGACCTGAGCATGCACATCCTCGTGGTGCACAACCGCTACGCCTCGGCGCAGCCGAGCGGCGAGAACAAGGTCGTCGACCAGGAGGTGGAGCTGCTGCGCGCGGCCGGCCACCGGGTCGAGCTGTTCGAGCGGCGCAGCGACGACATCGGCGCCATGTCCCTCCTCGGCAAGGTCGCGGTGCCCCTGCGGGTGCCGTGGAACCCGGCCGTGCGCACGGAGCTGGCGGCCAAGCTGCGCAGCGAGCGGCCGGACGTGGTGCACGTCCACAACGTCTTCCCGCTTCTGTCGCCCGCGGTCCTCGCCGCCTGCGCCGACGCCGGGGTGCCCGCCGTGGCCACGCTGCACAACTACACCCAGGTCTGCCCGCCCGGCACCCTGCAGCGGGACGGCCGGCCGTGCACCGAGTGCGTCGGATCGGCGCTGCCGCTGCCCGCCGTCCGGCACGGCTGCTACCGGAATTCCCGCCTCGCCACCGTGCCGCTCGCGATCAGCCTGTCGGCCAACCGGCGGCGCTGGTGGTCCGGCGTGGAGCGGTTCCTCTGCATCTCCGCGGCGCAGCGCGACACCCTGGTGCGGGCCGGCATGCCGGCGGAACGGCTGGCGGTGAAGCACAACTTCGTACCCGACCCGGGCGCCACCCGGGAGGGCGAGGGCGAGCATCTGCTCTACCTCGGCCGGCTCGCGGAGGCCAAGGGCGTACGGCTGCTCATGGCCGCGTGGGACGACCTGGCAGCGAGCGGCGGGGTGGGCGTGCCGCTGGTGATCGCGGGCACCGGGCCGCTGGAGGCGGAGGTGACCGCTTGGGCGGCGGGCCGGGACGACGTGCGCTACGTCGGCCTGTACGACACGGCGGAGTGCCAGAAGGCGATCGCGCGATCCGTCGCCGTGGTGGCTCCCTCGACCTGGCTGGAGGCGTTCGGCCTGGTGGTCGTGGAGGCGATGGCGGCGGGGGTCCCGGTCGTCGCGGCCGGGCACGGCGCCTTCGTCGAACTCGTCGAGGACGGGCTGACCGGGCTGCTGCACCAGCCGGGGGAGTCCGCCTCGCTCGCGTCCTGCATCCGCCGGATCGCGGCCGAGCCGGACCAGAACCGGGAGATGGGCCGGGCGGCCCGGCTCCGTTACGAACAGGGTTTCAGCCCGGCGGTCGGTCTCGACCGTCTGGTTGATGAGTACCGCACCGCGATCGCGGGGCGGTCAGCACAGACTCGCGGCGGGGACACCCGCGCGAGCAGGGGGGATGGGAACAGCAGATGACACGATGCCGACTGTGCGGCTCGGAGGCGACGGCGAGCGTCGTCGACCTCGGGGCGACGCCACCTTGCGAGAGCTTTCTCGCCGCGGACCAACTCGACCAGCCGGAACCGGCGTACCCGCTGCACCTGCGGGTCTGCACCGACTGCTGGCTGGCGCAGATCCCGCCGCTGATCACGCCGGAGGAGACCTTCAAGGAGTACGCGTACTTCTCCTCGTACTCGACGTCCTGGGTGGAGCACGCCCGTACGTTCGTCGCCGACGCCGCGGAGCGCGTGGGTCTCGGAAGTGACGCCTTCGTGGTCGAGGTCGCCAGCAACGACGGGTACCTGCTGAAGCACGTGGTGGACCGCGGCATCCGCTGCCTGGGCATCGAACCGTCGGTGAACGTCGGCGCGGCGGCACGGGACAAGGGCGTGCCCACGCTCACGGAGTTCCTGAGCCCGGAGACCGGCGCGGCCGTCCGCGAGGAGCACGGCCCGGCGAACCTGGTCGTGGCCAACAACGTGTACGCCCACATCCCCGACGTGGTCGGCTTCACCCAGGGCCTGCGCGCCCTGGTCGCCGACGACGGCTGGGTCTCCATCGAGGTGCAGCACCTGCTGACCCTGATCGAGGAGAACCAGTACGACACGATCTACCACGAGCACTTCCAGTACTACACGGTCGCCTCCGCGATCCAGGCCCTGGCCAGCGGCGGACTCGCGCTCGTGGACGTCGAGCTGCTGCCCACGCACGGCGGCTCCATCCGGCTGTGGGCCCGTCCCGCCGAGGTCGCGGGCGAGCCGACCCAGCGGGTGACCGACGTACTGGCCCGGGAGAAGGCAGCCGGGCTGCAGGAGCTGTCCGGGTACACCGAGTTCTCGGCCCGGGTCGCCAAGGTGCGCCGGGACCTGCTGAAGTTCCTCATCGAGGCGGCCGAGCGCGGCGAGACCGTCGTCGGCTACGGCGCCCCCGGCAAGGGCAACACCCTGCTCAACCACTGCGGCATCCGGCCCGACCTGCTCGCGTACACGGTCGACCGCAACCCGTACAAGCACGGCCGGTTCACCCCGGGCACCCGCATCCCGATCCTCGCGCCCGAGCAGATCGCCGTCGACAAACCGGACTACGTCCTCGTCCTCCCGTGGAACCTGCGGGCCGAGCTGGTCGAGCAGCTGTCCTATGTGCACGAGTGGGGCGGCCGGCTGGTCTTCCCCATCCCGGAACTGAGCATCGTCGAGGCCGCGTCGGAAGAGGTCACAGCATGAAGGTCGTCCTGTTCTGCGGCGGTTACGGGATGCGGATGCGCAACGGAACCTCCGACGACGTGCCCAAGCCGATGGCGATGGTCGGCCCCAGGCCGCTGATCTGGCACGTCATGCGCTACTACGCGCACTACGGGCACAAGGAGTTCATCCTGTGCCTCGGCTACGGCGCCCACCACATCAAGGACTTCTTCCTCAACTACGAGGAGACGACGTCCAACGACTTCGTGCTGCGCAAGGGCCAGACCGAGCTGCTGTCCACCGACATAGCGGACTGGACCATCACGTTCGCGCAGACCGGCATCGAGTCGCCCATCGGGGAGCGGCTGCGCCGGGTGCGCCACCACCTGGACGGCGACGAGATGTTCCTCGCCAACTACGCCGACGTCCTCACCGACGCCCCGCTGCCGGACATGATCGACAACTTCGCACGGCGTGACGCCGGCGCGTCGATGATGGTGGTACCGCCCCAGTCCTCCTTCCACTGCGTGGACCTGGGCGAGGACGGCCTGGTGGGCGGCATCACCGCGGTCAGCGACATGCCGCTGTGGGAGAACGGCGGCTACTTCGTGCTCCGCCAGGAGGTCTTCGACCACATCCCGGAGAACGGCGACCTGGTCGCCGACGGCTGCGCCCAACTGGCCAAGCGGGGCCGTCTGGTGGCCCACCAGCACCGCGGCTTCTGGAAGCCCACCGACACCGTCAAGGAGCGGGCCGCGCTCGACGAGGCCTACGCCCGCGGCGACCGTCCGTGGGCCGTGTGGGAACACGACAACGCCGGGGTGCGCGCGTGATCCGCCTCGAGGCCGGGCGCCTGGAGCGGATCGTCGCGGTGGGCGCGCACTGCGACGACATCGCCATCGGCGCCGGCGGCACCCTGCTGACGCTGTGCCACGCGCGGCCGGGCCTGCGCGTCGACGCGCTGGTCCTCTCCGGCGGCGGCAGCGAGCGCGAGCAGGAGGAGCAGGCCGCGCTCGCCGCCTTCTGCCCGGGCGCCGACCTGCGGCTGACCGTGCACAAGCTGCCGGACGGCCGGCTGCCCGTGCACTGGGACGAGGCCAAGGCCGCGGTCGAGGAACTGCGCGCCCAGACCGACCCGGATCTGATACTGGCCCCGCGCACAGACGACGCCCACCAGGACCACCGCGGCCTGGCCCAGCTGATACCCACCGCGTTCCGCGACCACCTGGTCCTCGGCTACGAGATCGTCAAATGGGACGGCGACCTCGGCCGCATGGCCGCCTACCAGCCGCTGTCGACGGAGATCGCCGAAGAAAAGGTACGGCTGCTGCAGGAGCACTACGCCTCGCAGCGCCACCGGCCCTGGTACGACCGCGAAGCCTTCCTCGGTCTTGCCCGGATCCGCGGCATCGAATGCCACGAGCGATACGCCGAGGCGTTCGCCGTCACCAAACTCACGCTCAACCTGGGGGGTTGAACCATGCGCGTACTCCTGACCGGACACCAGGGCTACCTGGGCACCGTGATGGCCCCGGTCCTCGCGGCCGCCGGACACGAGGTCCTCGGCCTCGACTCCGGCCTGTTCGCCGACTCCGTCCTCGGCGAGACACCCGCCGACCCGCAGGGCCATCGGGTGGACCTGCGCGACGTCACGGCCGAACACGTGGCCGGCGTGGACGCAGTCATCCACCTGGCCGCGCTCTCCAACGACCCGCTGGGCTCGCTGGCGCCGGAACTCACCTACGACATCAACCACCACGCCTCCGTACGGCTGGCCCGGCTGGCCCGCGACGCCGGAGTGCGGCGGTTCCTGTACGCCTCGACCTGCTCCGTCTACGGCGCCGCAGGCGGCGACGACCTGGTGGGCGAGGACGCCCCGCTGCGCCCGGTCACGCCGTACGCGGAGTCCAAGGTGCGGGTGGAGGACGACCTGCACGCGCTGGCCGACGACGACTTCACCCCGGTGTACATGCGCAACGCCACCGCCTTCGGCTACTCGCCCCGGCTGCGCGCCGACATCGTGCTGAACAACCTGGTCGGCCACGCGCTGCTGTCCGGCGAGGTGCTGGTGCTCTCCGACGGCACCCCCTGGCGCCCGCTGGTGCACGCGGCCGACATCGCACGGGCCTTCACGGCCGCGCTGACCGCGCCGCGCGAGGCGGTCCACGACCGGCCGTTCAACATCGGCAGCGAGACCAACAACGTCACCGTCGCCGAGATCGCCGAGCAGGTCGCCGAGGCGGTGCCCGGCGCGAAGGTGCGGATCACCGGGGAGAACGGCGCCGATCCGCGCTCCTACCGGGTGGACTTCTCCCGGTTCCGCGCCGCGATCCCCGGCTTCGACATCGAGTGGTCGGTCAAGCGCGGCGCGCTCGAACTCGCCGACGCCTACCGGAAGTTCCGGCTGACCAAGGAGGACTTCGACCAGCGCTTCACCCGGCTGGCCGTGCTGCGCGCGGCGTCCGAGGCCGGCACCGTCGACGACACCCTGCGGTGGCGCCGATGACCCATCCCGGCGAAGAGATGCACGCCCTGGTGGAGCGGATGTACCCGCTGTGCCGGAGCATCACCGGCGACGGTGTCCGCGCCACCCTGGACATCGTCGGCGAGTACCTGTCGCTGCAGGTGCACGAGGTGCCGACCGGCACCCAGGTGCTCGACTGGACGGTGCCGCAGGAGTGGAACATCCGCGACGCGTACATCGCCGACAGCGCGGGCAACCGGATCGTCGACTTCGCCGCGTCCAGCCTGCACGTGCTCGGCTACAGCGTCCCGGTGTCGGCGACGATGCCGCTGTCCGAGCTGCGCGACCACCTGCACACCCTGCCGGAGCAGCCGTCGTGGGTGCCGTATCGCACGAGTTACTACAAGCCGGAGTGGGGGTTCTGCCTGGCCCAGGAGACCCTGGACGCGATGGCGGAGGGCGAGTACGAGGTCCGCATCGACTCCACGCTCGCCGACGGCCACCTCACCTACGCCGAGCACGTGGTCCCCGGGCAGGTCTCCGACGAGGTGATCGTCTCCTGCCACGTCTGCCACCCGGCACTGGCCAATGACAACATGGCCGGCGTCGCGGTGGCGACCTACCTCGCCCGGGAGCTGGCGCGGCGGACGCCGTACTACACCTACCGGTTCATCTTCGCGCCCGGCACCATCGGGGCGATCACCTGGCTGGCCCGCAACGCGGAGCGGGTCGAGCGGGTCAAGCACGGGCTCGTGCTGGCCTGCGCCGGCGACCGGGGACACCTGACGTACAAGCAGAGCAGGCGCGGCGATGCGGAGATCGACCGGGTGCTGCGGCACGTGCTGGCCGCCTCCGAACGCCCGCACCAGGTCAACGAGTTCACTCCGTACGGCTACGACGAGCGGCAGTACTGCTCGCCCGGGTTCAACCTCGGCGTGGGCTCGCTCACCAGGACCCCGTACGCGGGCTATCCCGAGTACCACACCTCGGCGGACAACCCGGACTTCGTCTCCCCGGAGGCGCTGGCCGACACCCTCGCCGTCTGCCGCGAGGCGTTCGCCGTCCTGGACCGCAACCGGCGCTACCTCAACCTCAGCCCCTACGGCGAACCGCAGTTGGGGCGCCGCGGGTTGTACGACGCGCTCGGCGGCCGCAGCGACACCAAGCAGGCCCAGATGGCCATGCTCTGGGTGCTCAACCTCTCCGACGGCGAGCACGATCTGCTGGACGTCGCCGAGCGGTCCGGGCTGCCCTTCGACACCGTCGCCGACGCGGCCGGTGCACTGCACGAGGCAGGACTGATCAAGACATGACGTCGATGCCCGTCGAGGGGGAGAACCCGCCGACAGCGGCGCCGCGGGCCGGATCCGCCAAGCGGGCCCTCCTCGGCCGGCTGTCCTGGGGACTGGCCGACCAGGCGGCCTCCAGCATCAGCAACTTCGCGGTGGGCATCTACGTGGCCCGCTCGCTCGGGGTGACCGCGTTCGGCGTGTTCAGCCTGGCCTGGGTCACCTACGGCGTGGTGCTCAACGTCTCGCGCGGCCTGTCCACCGACCCGCTCACCGTGCGCTTCAGCGGAGTGCCGGAGGCGTCCTGGCGACGGGCGGTGGCCCGCTCGACGGGTACCGCGCTCGGCGTCGGTGCCTCCATCGGCGCGCTCTCCCTGGTGGTCGGGCTGGCTCTCGGCGGCCGGCTGGGGGCCGCCTTCGCCTGCCTCGGCGTCATGCTGCCGGGACTGCTGCTCCAGGACGCCTGGCGGTTCGCGTTCTTCGCGGCGGGCAACGGCCAAAAGGCCTTCGTCAACGACGTCGTGTGGTGCGTGGCGCTCGTCCCGGCGATGGTGGCTGCCGCCCGTGCGGACACCGTGGGTGCCTTCGTGCTGGCCTGGGGCGCGTCCGCCGCGGTGGCCGCCGCGTACGGCTGCTACCAGTCCGGCATCCGGCCCCGGATGGGCAAGGCCCGCGGGTGGCTGCGCGAGCAACGCGACCTCGGCTACCGGTACCTGGTCGAGAACGTCAGCCTCAGTGGCGCCAGCCAACTGCGGGCCTACGGCCTCGGCGCGATCGTCGCGGTGAGCGCGGTGGGCGCCGTGCGGGGCGCCGAACTCCTCATGGGCCCGTTCCTCGCCGTCCTGATGGGCCTTTCGCTGGTCACCGTCCCGGAGGCGGCACGGGTGCTGCGGCAGTCCCCGCACCGCCTCGGCAAGTTCTGTCTCCTCCTCGGCGGCGGACAGGCCGTCGCCGCCCTGCTGTGGGGCGGCTCGTTGCTGCTGCTGCCGAACCGGCTCGGTGACCTCCTGCTCGGCAGCGTCTGGCACTCCTCCTCGCATCTCATCGCGCCGATCACCTTCAGCGTCGCGGGCGCGGGCCTCGGCACCGGCGCGGCCGCGGGGCTGCGCGCGCTCGGCGCCGCCCGGCGCAGCCTGCGCTGCCAGCTGTTCGCCTCCGCCTTCTACGTCGGCGGCGGGCTCGGCGGTGCCGCCCTGGCCGGCACGGTCGGCTCGGCCTGGGGTGTCGCCGCCGCGACCGTCGGCGGCTCGGCCGTGTGGTGGCTGCAGCTGCGGTCGGCCCTGCGTGAGCGCGACCACAACCCCGTTCCCGAAGTGAGGACCTCATGACCGACCGACCCAGGCTGAGCATCGGCCTGCCCGTCTACAACGGCGAGGAGTACCTCGCCGAGTCGCTCGACGCCCTGCTCGGGCAGACCTACGAGGACTTCGAGCTGGTCATCTCCGACAACGCCTCGACCGACGGAACCGAGGAGATCTGCCGCAAGTACGCCGCGCAGGACTCCCGCATCCGCTACCTCCGGCTGCCCCGGAACGTCGGCGCCACGCCGAACCACAACTACGTGTTCACCCAGTGCCGCGGCGAGCTGTTCAAGTGGGCCTCGCACGACGACCTCTACGCCCGCGACCTGCTGCGGCGCTGCATCGAGGCGCTGGACGAGCAGCCCGACGTCATCCTCGCCCACGCCGACCAGGCCGTCATCGACGGCGACGGCCAGGTCAAGGTCCCCTACGAGTACACGCTCGCCACCGACTCGCCGCACGCGCCGGAGCGGTTCCGCAGCCTGCTGTTCGAGCCGGGCGGCGACGACTTCTACGGGGTGATGCGGGCCGACATGCTGCGCCGGGTCAAGCCCCTCGACAGCTACCACCACGCCGACCGCACCTTCGTCGCCGAGATCACCCTGCACGGCCGCTTCCACCAGGTGCCGGAGCTGCTGTACTTCCGCCGCGACCACCCCAACCGCGCCGAGCGGGCGAACCCGTCCAAGCGCGCCCGCTGCGTCAACCTGGACCCGCGCCGGGCGGGCCCGCTGCACCCGACGCCCCGGCTGCTCGCCGAGTACATCTGGGGCTTCGCCGCGGCGATCCGGCGGGCGCCGCTGTCCCCGGCCGACCGGCGCGAGTGCTACCGGCACATGGGCGCCTGGATGACCAGCCGGGTCCGGCCCGGCGCCGGCGAGCGCGTCGAGGACCGCGCACCGGTCGACCCGTCCGCGCTCGACGTCTCCGTCGACTCCCTCGTCGCGGGCCGCGAGGGGCGGCGGGCATGAACGCGGCACCACGGGTGGGCCTGTTCGGACTCCTCGGCTCCGGCAACCTCGGCAACGACGGCTCGCTGGAGGCCGTACTGGGATATCTGCGCACCGAGCACCCGGACGCGGTCGTGGACGCCCTGTGCGGCGGACCCGAGGCCGTGACCACCCGGTTCGGGATCCCCGCCACACGGCTGCACTGGAACCGCGCGGAGTACCGGACCGCGTCACGGGCGAGCGCGATCGTGTCGAAGGGCCTGGGCAAACTCGTCGACGTCTTCCGCACCGCCGCCTGGGTGCGCCGGCACGACGTGGTGATCGTGCCGGGGATGGGCGTCCTGGAGGCCACGCTTCCGCTGCGGCCCTGGGGCTTCCCGTACTCGCTGTTCCTGCTCTGCGCGAGCGGCCGGCTGCTCGGCACCCGGGTCGCTCTGGTCAGCGTCGGCGCCAACGAGATCCGCAACCGTCCCACCCGGGCCCTGGTGCGCTGGTCGGCGCGGCTGGCCGCGTACCGCTCCTACCGGGACGCCCAGTCCCGCGACGCGATGCGGGCGATGGGCGTGGACACCGCACGCGACGAGGTCTACCCCGACCTCGCGTTCGCCCTGCCGGCGCCGCAGACGAGCGCGCCCCCGGGCTCGCCGGGCACGGTCTGCCTCGGTGTCATGGACTTCCACGGCGGAAACGACGACCGTGCCCGGGCCGACGAGATCCACCGCCGCTACCTCGACGGGACGATCCGGTTCGTCCGCACGCTGGTCGAGGAGGGCAGGCCCATCCGGCTGCTCACCGGCGACCAGTGCGATGTGGCCGTGGTCGAGGCGATCCTGAACGCGGTCGACTCGCCGCTGGTCACCGCCGCGGAACCGGCGTCACTGGCCGACCTGATGAAGGAGATGGCGGCGGCCGACACCGTGGTCGCGGTCCGCTACCACAACCTGATCTGCGCGCTGAAGACCGGCACCCCGGTGCTCGCCCTCAGCTATGCGGCCAAGAGCGACGCGCTCATGGACCGGATGGGCCTGGGCGCCTTCTGCCACCCCGCGCGCGAGGTCGACGCCGACCGGCTGCTCGAACAGTTCCGGACGCTGGAGAAGCGCTCGGCGGAGCTGCGGCAGGTCCTCACCGAGCGGAACCAGGCCGTGGCCGAGCAACTCGCCGACCAGTTCACGGCCTTGAATGCGGCCCTGTTCCCGGCGGCCGACCAGTCCCACACCTTTCGGAAGGCTCCATGAAAGCGACCCAAGTCCCGGAGATCGCCGGCGCGTACCTGTTCGAGCCGACGCCGTACGCCGACGAACGCGGCTTCTTCTGCCGTACCTTCGACGCCGACGTGGTCCGCTCGGTGGGCCTCGACCCGAACGCCTTCGTCCAGGACAGCGTCTCCCGCTCGGTCCGGGGCGTGCTGCGCGGCCTGCACCTGCGCTCCGGGGCCGGCGAGGCCAAGCTGGTGCGCTGCTCGTACGGGAAGATCTTCGACGTCGTCGTGGACCTGCGCCCGGACTCACCGACGTACCGCAACTGGGCCTCTTTCGAGCTGTCCGGTGAGATGCAGCAGACCCTGTACATCCCGGCGGGATGTGCCCACGGCTTCCAGGCTCTTACCGAAATCGCAGACACCTCTTACCGTATCGACCGTCAGCACGATCCGTCCGAGGACGTGACGATCGCCTTCGACGACCCGGAACTCGCCATTCCCTGGCCGCTGCAGGTCACGTCGATGTCCCAGCGGGACCGCGAGGCGCCGAGCCTCGCCGAGGTCCTGAAGCACAAGGAAGGGTGAAGTCGGTTGACCACCGAACACACCGAAGCGACCGCGGAGTTCGACCTGCCCCGGTCACGGGCGGCGAACGAGCGCCTGCACACCATGATCCCCGGAGGCGCGCACACCTACGCCAAGGGCGACGACCAGTACCCGGAGAACCTGGCCCCCGTCATCAGCCACGGCCGCGGCGCCCATGTCTGGGACGTCGACGGCAACCGCTACATCGAGTACGGTTCCGGCCTGCGCTCGGTCAGCCTCGGCCACGCCCATCCACGCGTGAGCGAGGCGGTGCGGCGGGAGATCGACCGCGGCAGCAACTTCGTCCGGCCGTCCATGGTGGAGGTCGAGGCCGCGGAACGCTTCCTGGCCACGGTGCCGACCGCCGAGATGGTGAAGTTCGCGAAGAACGGCTCCGACGCCACCACCGCCGCGGTGCGCCTCGCCCGCGCCGCCACCGGCCGCCAGCGGGTGGCCCTCTGCGCCGACCATCCGTTCTTCTCCACCGACGACTGGTTCATCGGCACCACGCCGATGTCCGCCGGCATCCCGGAGACGACGAACGAACTCACCGTGTCCTTCCCCTACGGGGACCTGGCCGCCACGGAGGAGCTGCTCACCCGCTACCAGGACGAGATCGCCTGCCTCATCCTCGAACCCGCCACCCAGACCGAGCCGCCGCCCGGATATCTCGCCGGGCTGCGCGAACTGGCCCACCGGCACGGCTGTGTGCTGATCTTCGACGAGATGATCACCGGCTTCCGCTGGTCCGAGGCGGGTGCCCAGGGCCTGTACGGCGTGGTCCCCGACCTCTCCACCTTCGGCAAGGCACTGGGCAACGGGTTCGCCGTCTCCGCGCTGGCCGGGCGCCGCGAGCTGATGGAGCGCGGCGGGCTGCGCCACTCCGGCGAGCGGGTGTTCCTGCTGTCCACCACGCACGGCGCGGAAACGCACTCGCTGGCCGCCGCGATGGCCGTGCAGAGCATCTACGCCGAAGAGGGGGTCACCGCACGGCTGCACACGCTCGGCGAGCGGCTGGCCGCCGGGGTCCGCGAGGCCGCGGCCGCCATGGGCGTCGGCGAGCACATCCTCGTCCGGGGCCGGGCCAGCAACCTGGTCTTCGCCACCCTCGACGAGAACGGGCAGCCGTCGCAGGAGTACCGCACCCTGTTCCTGCGCCGGCTCCTGGAGGGCGGGGTGCTCGCCCCGTCGTTCGTGGTGAGCAGCGCGCTCAGCGACGACGACATCGACCACACCGTCGATGTGGTGGCCCAGGCCTGTGCCGTGTACCGGAAGGCACTGGACGCCGGTGACCCCACCCCCTGGCTGGCCGGACGACCGGTGAAACCGGTGTTCCGCCGCCTGGCCTGACGTCAGCGACGCTCCAGCCGACCGGCGTCGGCCGTGCGAACGGCCCGCTGGTCGGCCGCACGGTCGACCAGCCAGGCCGTCGCCGGTACCACCGCGAGTGCGGTGCACCAGCCGCCCAGCGCGTCGGTCGGGTAGTGCGCACCCAGGGCCACCTCCGCCCACCCCATCGCGGCGCCGGCCGCCAGCGCCGCGGCGAGGACGAGTGACATGCCGGCGGCTCTGCCGAGGCCGAGCCGGCCGGTCGCGGGCAGCGCCGCCGTGAGGGCGAGCGCGGTGAAGAAGGCGGTGTGCCCGCTCGGGTAGGACAGATTGTCGGCGCCGTGGATGGTGCGTCCCACCACATGCTTGAGCAGCGTCGCCGTCCCCACGGTCAGGCCGACCCCGGCCACGACGAGCACCGCGACGCGAGGAAGCCGAAGCAGCACACACCCCACCACCGCGGCCACGATCACCATCACCGATCCGGCGGGCTCACCCAGGAAGTCGAGGGTCAGAGCGACATACCGCCACGGCGGCCGCACACTGTCCGCCGTCGGCGCGATGAACCACCGGTCCACCCTGCCGGGTTCGCCGTGACCGGCGTACAGGATCCCGATCGCGCCGACCACCAGGGCGGCGAGAACCGCGACCAGCCCGAGCCAGGGCCGCAACGACGAGGGCAGCACGGTGGGCGCCGGCCGGCCGGTCACCCGCACACCGCTTCCGGTCGGTCTGCGCCGATTTCCGGGCCCGCTCCTGCCAGGCGATCCAACGCGAGCCCCCCGTCGTGTCCGTCCCCCTTCAGCGATCATAACGGCCGCGTGGACACCCGTTCTGGGCCCTTTACAACTCCTAGGAATAGTTGGTCAGGTTGGCCAGGTTGGTGCCGGAGTCGGACGGGCCGCCCGTGTTGTTGATCACGTGGCTGATGGTGCCCGTGTCGCCGAGGGAGACGGTCACCATGCTGGTGAAGCGGACGCCCGCATTGTTCGGCGCCTCGATGGCGTGCGCGGCCACGACACCAGGATTCACATTGAAGTGGCAGTCGGCCGCCTCGGCGTCCAGGCAGCGGCCGCTCGCGGCGTTCATGACGGTCGCGAAGCCGGTGGGCAGGGCGGTGGCAGCGGCGTGTGCGGGGGTGCCGGTGAGCAGGCCGGCGGACAGGGTGAGAGCGGTGACCGCCAAGGCGGCGGACAAGGGGAGCGGTCTGGGGCTGGGCATGGCGGGGTGCCCTTTTCGTGGGGGTGGGGGGTGAGGTCGCTCGGTGAAACTAAAGGGATGGACCATTTTCGTCAAGGTGTGAAGTAAGGGTTGACGAAAGGGGTTTGCCGGGTCGGGTACTCAGCTGCGCAGGAGCCGCAGATCGATCGCGTCCGCCATGGCCTTCATACCCGCGTCGTTGGGGTGGATGTGGTCGCCGGAGTCGTACGACGGGTTGAGGGCGGCCGGGTTGAGGGGGTCGCGCATGGTCCGGTCGAAGTCGATGACGCCGTCGAAGGCGCCGCCGGTGCGGATCCACCGGTTGACGCTCTGGCGGATCGCCTCGGCGGCGGGACTGTAGTAGCCGTTGCCCTCGTCGGGCATCAGGGTCGCGCCGATGAGGTGGACGTGGGCGGCGTGGGCCTGGTCGATCAGGGTGCGGTAGCCGTTGATGAGGTCCTGGGCGGTGAGCGGCCGGCCGTCAGGGCCGGCGTTGTTGCCGATGTCGTTGATGCCTTCGAAGAGGATGACGTCTTTGACGCCCGGTTGTCCGAGGGCGTCGTGACCGAAGCGCTTGAGGGCGCTGACCCCCTGCCACAGGTTCGGGACGTCGGTGAGCACGCGGTTGCCGCCGATGCCGGCGTCGACGACGCTCAGTCTCTGCGGGCCCGGTCCGGCGCCGAGGCGGCGTGCGAGGAAGTCGGGCCACCGGGTGTAGGTGCCGGTCGAGGAGTGGTAGCCGTCCGTGATGGAGTCACCGAAGGCAACGAGGGTCCCCTTCGCGGTCGATGACAGAACGTCAAGGCCCGCCAGGTAGTACCACGAGGCCGTGGTCGTGCCGAACGCGGCGGCGGTGTCGTCACCCGTGTGGTTCCCGGAGGCGATGTAGGTGGTGTCGAAGGCGTCGGAGTGCCAGGTCGACATGCCGGTCGCACCGGGGACGTAGAGGCTGACGAGCAGGTTCTCGCCCGCGCGGACCGGGATCGGGACGACGTCACTGACCGTCTCCGCGCCCGCCGGGATCGTGAGGTGGCGGGAGCCGGCGAAGGTGACGTTGCGGATGGTCCCGCGTGTCCCCTCGCCGCCGTCGGCCTGAACGGCCACGTCCACCTCGCCGACATCGAGCGGAGCGCTGCCGTACCGGTTGGACAGCGTGATGCGAGCGCCCGAGCCCGCGATGCTGCTGTGCACCACCATCCGGATGGTCTGGTTGTCGAAGGACGGGCCGCCGGTCGTCATGCTGGGCGACCAGGCGCTGACCCTGGTGGCCTTGCCCTGCGAGTCAGAGGTGGCCGCGCCGGCCACGGTGGCGGTGCTCAACGGAACGACCGTGAGCGCCATGCCGGTCAGTGCGGCGCACACGGACAGCAGCGGTCGGCGAAACGCCGCCGGTCTTCCCTTTGCAGAAGACATCGTCGTTCTCTCCGCTCATGTCGTCGTGTCGGGGGATCAGGGCCGACCGGACTCAGCCGAAGTTGCTCAGCGTGACGGACGCCCCGGGCTTGAGGCTGATCTTCCGGGAGGCGCTGCCCGCGAAGACGGTCGTGTCGCGGCCGCCGACGCTCCTCAGGGTCAGCTGCGTGACCTTGCCGCCCCGCCACTTGAGGTCGGCGACGAAGCCGCCGCGGACACCGACGCCGGACACCGAGCCGGATGCCGCCCATGCGGCGGGCAGGGCGGGCAGCAACTCGACGTGGCCCGGCCGCGAATACACCAGCATCTCGATCATCGCGGAGGGGGTGCCGAAGTTCGCGTCGATCTGGAAGATGCCGCGGCCCCCTCCCATGTCCATGATGTCGAACAGGTTGGACGCGCTGCCGTTGCTGCCGTTCACCGACGGCTTCAGGTTGTTGACGACCAGCTGGTAGGCCTTCTCCGCGTTCTTCAGGCGGGCCCAGCACAGGCTGCGCCAGGCGTTGGACCAGCCGTAGCTGTTCATACCGCGGGCCGTCAGCAGGGCCTTCGCGCCGGCGAGGATGTCCTTGGGTGTGGAGTCGTCCGGGCGGATCCGGTCGCCGGGGAAGAGACCGAACAGCGGGGAGAGATGACGGTGCGTGGTCTCGCCGAGGTTGCCGGGCGACATCCACTCCTCCAGCCAGCCGGTCGTGGGGCTGACCACGGGCAGGTAGAGGCGCTCACGCAGGCCGTCGACGGTCGTGCCGTAGGAGAGGTCCTTGCCGAGTACGCGGGTGGCGGTCCGGTAGTTGCCGAAGAGGTTCCACACCGCTTCCTGGGCGTAGGTGATGCCCTTGGCGTCCTGCGGGCCCTGCTCGGGTGACCAGTCGCTGTCGTCGACGAGGACCTCGCGCGAGGTTCCTGAGGCGTCGGTGACGGTGGTCGTGATGAGGCGGGCCTCCCAGAACTCCACGGCGCCCTTGAGGAGGGGGTAGATCCTTTCGAGGTAGGCGCGGTCCTGGGTGAACTCGTAGTGCTCGAACAGGTTCTGGCAGAGCCAGGCATTGCCCGCGGGGTGCCACCACCAACCGCTGCCGCCGTACGGGTTGGTGGAGAAGGCCACGGTCCAACCTGCGACTTTCCCACTGGAGTTCCGGAACCTGTTGGTCGAGGTGTTGAACAGCCGCTGCGTGACGTCCGTCCACGAGGGCAGCTGTGCGAGGCAGTAGTCGGCGAAGGCGTCGAAGCAGTCCGACAGGCCTGTCCGGTCGGCCATCCAGTAGTTCATCTGGACGTTGACGTCGGTGTGGTAGTCGCCCATCCAGTCGGGGTCGTTGCCATCCAGCCAAGGGCCTTGCAGGCCCATCGGCAGGCTGCCCCGCGATCCGGAGATCATCAGGTAGCGGCCGAACTGCAGGTAGGCCGCCTCGAGTTCGGGGTCGGGGACGTCGTCCCGGTAGCGCGCCTGCACCCGCTGCCAGGTGTCCAGACTGCGCTGGGCGGCGGTCGATGTACCGAGATTGATGTCCTGCTGCTCGAACACCGGGCGGAAGTCGGCGACATGGGTGTGCAGCAGAGTGCTCGCGGAGTGTCCTGCGGCGGCCAGGACCTTGGTTCGCGCCAGGCGTTCCGGGTCCATGGACGGGTCGCGGAACCCGGTGGCCGCGTCAGGGGCGTAGTTGGTGCCCCCGCTGACCACGACGGTCAGGTCCTTGCAGTTGCGGAACGAGATCGACCTACCGTCTACCGCGACCGAGCCGGCGCTGCTGTGGGCCGTGACGGCGGCGCCGTACTTCAAGCCGTTGGCGAAGGACGCCCCGAACGAGGCACAGCGCCCGGTGCGGTTCGCCGTGGTGGTCTCACCGTGAGTGCCGGTGAGGGAGACGGTGCCGGTGTAACTGCTGCCGCCCTGCTGGGAGAAGTACAGGACGATGACGTCGTCGGGGCGACTGGCGAAGACCTGCCGACGGTAGGTGACGCCGGACAGGTCGTACGAGGCGCTGACGAAGCCCTGGGCCAGGTCGAGGGTACGACGGTAGTTGTCGACCGATCCCAGGTCGTGCGCGGGGATGTCGACGGTGAGTTCGGCCAGCCGGGTCAGCGAGCCGAAGTCGTCACGGCCGTAAGGGAATTGGCCGTCGCTCTGCAGGGTGTCGTTGAGGCCGCCGGTCCACAGGGTGGCGTCGGTGATCGTCAGCAGTTCGGTGGCGGGATCGTTGCTCGTGAGCGCTCCGAGGCGCCCGTTCCCGACCGGCAGACCCTGCTGGATCATCGAGGTGGGGGAGCCCGGCGCCCGCCACCACAACTGGTTCCTCGCGGCGGCGGCCGCGGACAGCAAGGGGGAGGAAGCGGGCCGGTGGGGGGCCGCCGAGGCGGTGAAGGCGGGCAGACCGCCGAGGGCGGCGGCCGCGCCGGCCGTGGAGGCGAAGGCCAGAAAGCGTCTGCGGCTCTGGTGGTTGTCGGATGGCTCGGGGTGCTGAGTGTCCACGTTGTGCACTCCATGTCCGAGGGGGAAAGGCACGTGCGGGAACGAGGGGCAGGGGCCGTCGGGAGGCGTACTGATCAGGGCGGGAGGCTGATCAGGCGGACTTGGGTACGTCGATCCGGTCGATGTCGGGGGCGTAGTCCCAGCCGCTGTCGAAGGTGATCGTGTTGGAGCCCGCCTTGAGGGCGAGCTGGACGCTGACGGTCTCGACCGTGCTCCAGTCGCCGGTGGAGGGGAACTTCAGGCTGGTGCCGTGGCCGCTGTTGGAGTAGACGGTCACCGAGCGGGCATCGCCGCTGACGTAGCCGACGTTGACGGTGTAGATGCCGTCCTTCTTCACCGTGATGTCGTTGAACTGCAGCTTGCCGTCGAGGTAGAGGTTGCCGACCTTCTTGCCGCCGGAGCAGGCCTCGCAGGAGGCGACGGAGGCGTTCCCGGTCAGGGTGTTGTTGCCGGACTCGGCCTCGTAGCGGGTGGTCGCGAGAGAAGGGCCGCCGGGCTTGACGGTGAACAGCCGGGAGCCGTGTGCGGGCAGCGTCGAGGTGATCCGGTTCTTGTACGTGCCGAGGTTCTGGTGGTTCCACAGGTCGCGCACGGCGGCCGCGCCGGTGAAGCCGAAGGACGCCCAGTCCGCGGTGACGGAGACGGGCGAGCCGCCGAGGTTGAACAGCGCGACGGTGTAGCTGCCGTCGGGGTTCTTGGTTCCCCAGACCTGCTGGTCGCCCAGCGGGGTGACGGGACGCGCGACGGGCGAGGTGTTCTGGTCGACCGCTATGACCTCCTGGTTGGTGAGCAGGGAGAGGCCGTAGCTGTCGAGCTGGGTGAGGTCGTCGCCAGTGAACAGGGGTGACTTGTTGATGGCCCACAGCGTCATGTAGCTCTGCCGCTCGGCCTTGCTGAGGCCGTCCATCGCGCCGTTGCCGACGTCGATCGCATCGAGGTCGTTCCAGCCGCCGGGACCCGCCTTGCGGCTCCACGCGGGGGCGTCGTTCCACCGGTCGTTGACCGAGTTCTCCCAGGTGACCAGGGTGTTGCAGTAGCACTCCACGTCGGTGTCGATGCGCCAGCCGTTGGAGTACTTCTTCCAGTCCGCGGCGTGGGAGATGTCCAGCGACCAGGACAGCTCCAGGTGGATCGGCCGCCCGGTGCCGGCGATGGCCTGGTGCCAGGCGGCGACGTCGGCCACGTTGTTGTAGTTGTCACCCGACTTGGACGAACCGGGGCCCACACCGTCGAGCTTGAGGAAGTCGTAGCCCCAGCCCGCGAGCAACTGCGCCTGCGAGTCGATGTACTTCTGCGCGCAGGGGTTGTCGAAGTTCAGCTTGTAGGCGCTGTCCCAGCCGTTGGTGGTGCGCAGGTCCGGGTAGACCACGTCCGCGGTGGTGCAGCCCGGGGCATCGTGGATCGGCACCCTGCCGTCGCCGTACGCCCCCTTCTCCAGGCCGACGGGCAGATAGATACCGGCCTTGAGGCCCTTGGCGTGAATGTGGTCGGCGACCGACTTCATACCGTCCGGGAAGCGCACCGGGTCGGGGGTCTGCCGGCCGTACTGGTCGAACTCGGAGGTCCAGTTCTTGTCCATCCACCAGCCGGCGTCGATGTTGACGTGGTCGTAGCCGTACTTCTTCAGCGTGGCGGCCAGGGCGTCGGTCTGCTTCAGTACGTTCGCCTCGGTGAGGTAGCTGTAGTTGCCGTCCGGGTTGAGGCCCGGGTACTGGGAGGACTGCATGCTCCAGCTCGACCAGCCCATGTACGGCTTGGCCGCCGGGCCGACGTCCGCTGCGGAGGAAGCCGAACGGGCCGCTGTGGGAGCGGACTTGGAGGCGGCGGGCGCTGCCTGAGTGGCGCTGGCCGGGACCGCGGTGCCGAGCCCGGCCGTGACGGCCAGGACCAGCACGGCTCTGAGGGAACGGCGTGTGAAGCCGGGTAGGGCTCTGGAGGGGGATGAGGGCATGGCTCGCCTCCTGCTTGTGCGGTGAGTGGAGTGGTGCGGCGGTACCCGTTGGGGGGCCGGGGGTATCGGTGAGATCTGGGCTAGGGAAGGTCGGGGACCGCGGCGGACCGCGGGTTGCGGCTCTGCAGCGTCATGGCTGCTCCTCGTACGTGTCCGACCCCATGAAGGACTGGATCGCGGTGGCCGCGGCCCCGCGCGCCCACTCCTCGAAGGGCAGCGGACGGGTCATGACGTCACACTGCGAGGCGGTACCGAAGGCGGAGGCGGCGAACGCGTCCCGGATGCCTTCGGCGAAGAGGTCGTACGCGGCCAGGCCCTCCCCGGAGATGACCACCCGCTCGGGACCGAGGAGGTTCACCAGGGAGGCGATGGCCTTGCCGATGGCTTCACCGGCCTGCGCATATACTGCCCGGGCGCCGGCGTCTCCGCCGTGAGCCAGGTCCAACGCCTCTGCCGGATCGGTCAGTTGCCTGCCCATGGCCGCGCTCACCGCGCGGAGGATCGCGGAGTCCGCCGCGATCGCCTCCACACACCCGCGGTTGCCGCAGTGGCAGAGCGGACCCCTCGGATCGAGGGACAGATGCCCGATCTCGCCGGCCACGCCGTGCGCGCCCGACACCACCCGTCCGTGCACCACCAGGCCACAGCCGATGCCGGCGCCCACGGTCACCAGGGCGAAGTCCGAGAGCCCGACTCCGGCCCCGAACCAGTGCTCGGCGACCGTGAGCGCCCGCACGTCGTTGTCGACCGTGACCGGCAGACCGGTCGCGGTAGCGGCGAGCTCGGCGAGCGGTACGTCGCGCCACTCCAGGAAGGGCGAGTAGCGGACCAGACCGTTCGCGCGGTCCACGTCCCCTGAGATCGCGATGCCCAGGCCCCGTACCTGCACACCGAATCCGACGGCCTCGACGAGCAGCTCCTGTACCAGCGCGGTGATGGCCGGCAGCACGGCCTCCGGCTCCCGGCCCGGGAGGGCCACGTGCCGGGACACCCTGATACGGCAGCACAGGTCGGCCAGCACGCCGATGACCTCGTCGCCGGTCACCTTCACCCCGATGAACAGAGCCCGTCCCGCATCCACCGACACCAGGGTGGCCGGACGCCCCACCGCGGGCCGCGCCTCTTCGTCGGCGCCCTCGACCAGATAGCCGAGCTCCATCAGCGGTCGGACCGCCTTGGTGACCGCGGCCGGAGAGAGCTTGGTGCGCCGCCCGACCTCGGCCCGGGTGAGCGGGCCGTGGGAGAGCAGCGTGGTGAAGACCAGGGAGGCGGCCGGAGTCATGGTGGGAACCGACTCGCTGGCGAAGGTCGGGCGCATGGCCGGAAACCTAAGGTGGGATCTTTTCTGCTGTCAATAAAAAAACCGTACTTGTTCCGAGGTTTAGTCTGAGCCGCTCTGAGCTGATGAAAGGAGGACTCAGTATGGCCTTTAGGTCATGGAATCGAAGGTGTGGAGCTCGGTGTGCGCATCGAAATGGGTACGATCTTGCACATCCAGATGTCACCCGTCAGTCTGGTTACGTGAATCACGCCTTTCCCTGCGGGACGCTCTCTCTGGACTTCGTCGGCACCTTGCGCGCGCGCCGCAACGGCAAGCCGCTCGAGAAGCTCGCCACTCCCGAACTGCTCGACGACTGGTTCCTGGAGTCCGGGATGCTCGATCTGGCACCCGGGGCGAGCGAGGCCGACCTCTCCCTCGCGGTGGAGCTGCGTGAGGCGATCTACTCCCTGGTGGCGGCCCGGATCGAGCGGCGGCCGCTGCCCGAGGAGGCGGTCGACGAGGTGAATCAGCAGGCATCGGGTCTCCCCGTGACCGTGCGGCTCGGCCCCGATGGTGCGACCCGGACCGGCACGGCTGCCCAAGGACTCGCCGCCCTCGCCCGTGAGGCCGTCGAGATCATCGGCGGTGAAGAAGCCGCGCTGTTGCGCGAGTGCTCCCGCCCCGAGTGCACCCAGGTCTACCTCGACCGTTCACGAGGTCACCGACGGGAGTGGTGCGCCATGCGAACCTGCGGCAACCGGGTCAAGGCCGCCGCATACCGGGCACGCCGGCACGGCGCGAAGACAGTGGAGGCATAGAGGGAACCGCGGTCCGACGAGCGTCACCAGCCGGGATAACGGTGCCACCAGTGCGGATCCCACCCCTGGACGTACTCGCTGCCGCTGGGTGAGTCTTCGAGTTCCATCAGCAGGTCCCGGGCCAGGGTGTCGAGGACCCAGGCCAGTTCGTGACGGCTGATCAGGTCGACGGGCAGTGCCTCGACCCCGTGTACGGCGCCGAGCAGCGCGCCGGCCACACAGGCGACGGACTCGCCGTCCGGTGCGCCCGCCGCGAACTCCAGTGCAGCACGGAACGCGGCACGGTCGGGGAAGGAGGCCGCTGCGTAGAGGCCGCCGAGCAGCGCCGAGGGCGCGGTCGGATCCGGAGCGAGCCGTGCGAGCCGTCCCGCGTCCGCCGGCTCGTCGACGGCGTGCCGGAATGCCGCCACCAGACGGCTGTGCTGCTCGTTGGTGACGCCCTGACCGACGGACGGGAGGGCGGTGATCCCCGCGTGCAGCGCGTCCCGGGCGGATCCGCCGGAGCGGGGCGATGGGCCGTGTTCCGCGGCGGGGTTCGTCAGGCAGTGGTGGGTCAGCACGGCTGCATGGACGGTGGCGGCCTGCGCTGCTGTGTCGCCGTGCGTGAGAGCGGCGAGCTCGCCGGCCTGGGCGATCCCTCCGATCCCGGTGACCGCGACCGGAAGGGTACGGGTCAGTGCGTGACAGCCCCGGCTCGTGGTGGCCATCCGCTCCTGGCCTTCCCCGATCCGGGCCAGGGCCGTCACCGTCGCCGGTGCGCTACCGCGCCGCTCGGCCAGCGCGGGCACACCCGCGAGCCAGCCGTCCGGCCACGCCGTAGTGCCGGGCGAAGCCCAGCGGCGGCGCATCGCCTCCCTCTCGATGCCCTGCAGGTACGCCCACCGGCTGTAGGCGTGCAGGACGACCCCCGGCGCGTAGCAGATCCCTTTGTGGTTTCCGCGTACCTGCGCGCGGATGATGCCCTCGGCGGTGAAGCAGGCCAGTTGCGTGCTGACGCCGGCCCGCAGCGGACCGCCGGCCGGGAGTCTGCCCCCGGCCCCTCCCAGTGTGTCCCCGAGCGCCAGGCCGAGCATCATCCCGCGCACCCGGGACTCTCTTCTCAGATGCTCCCTCTGGTGTTCCTTTTCGTGGGGCAAGGGTGCGTGCCTTTCTCCTCGGGACACTCGGGAACAGCAGGGGGTGTCCGGGCGCGCCGTGCTGGAGGGCGAGCCCAGGGCGCGAGCAGTCAGTCCTGGTCGCGCTCGCCGACCACCGTAGCGTCGGTCTCGTAGCGGGCCGACACGGCCCCAGCGGTCAACTCGACTTGCTCGGACCCATGGCTGTGTTGAGCCAAGTGCCGCACTGTTGCCGCGAGTTCAACGGCGGGGCTGCCCTGGCACGCCGAGCGTCACGATGGCTGACCGATGAGAGGGGTGACGAGTCTTGTGAGTGCGGCCGTCACCTGTCAAAGTGGTTACGCGACCGAATGGGTCGACCGGTGAAGAAAGGGAGTCAGGCCATGGACAAGGAAGCGTTGACGGACCCGGCCGCGTCGGCACGGCACGCGCGCTACGGCTCGCTCCCCGAGCGCATTCGCTTCGAGGACATGACCGAAGAGGTGGATGCAGGTCACGGCGGTGGGACGGCGGCCTCGTACAACCCCGAGGGCTCCTGGAAGTACTACTCGTGCCTCGGCCTGGACCTGGGCCTGTAGCAGTCCGTACGTGCCCACACCCGAGACCGAGGCGCTCTCCGCCACCACTGGCTCTGGGAGCGGCACACGCTCGCTCCCCTGAGCCTGGCGACGCCGTGGCGACGTCTTGAACGGACCGGACGCGCCCAGCCGAACAACCTCAACCGCCCTGCTGCATGGCGGAGTTCATGCACACTTGCTGATACGTCTGAGCTGGGTGTCGTCACGGGGATCAGCGGCCGGAGGTTGTCCAGTGGCCATGGAAGACCTGAGCGATCCCTCATGGGCCCAGGTCCATGAGGGCATCGAGGCCGTGATCGGCCGCTGGGACGACGCACTGGCACGTGTCCCCGACGAGACGGCGGCACAGCGCACCGTGCGCGACTACCTCGTCGACCACGTGTTTGCGCAGGGTGGTGGCTCCCCTCAGGAGCGCGCGGAGTTCCTGTTCCTGATCGTGCAGCGGTTGGCGCAACTGGAGCGGGCCGGTGACGGTCTCACCGTCCTGGAGTGGATCGCGGAGTTGTACGCCGGTCACGCCGATCCCGATGTGGCCGTACCCGCGCTCCTGGCCCTGACCGACGCGGCCGTGGCACTGGCAGCGCACGACAAGGACCCGGGCCCCGCTGTCGCGGTCCTGAACCGGGCGGCGGACCAGGTCGCCCCACAGGCTCACGTCACGATTCAGCGAGCAGCGTCCCGTGCGCTCGCCCATGGAGCTCTCCTCATGGGCACGACCGGGGGCGCCGACGGGGACCGGGGCATCAGACAACAGGCCGAGCCCTGGCGCGTGATCCTCGGCCGCTGGTCGGGCAGCGGGGACGTGATCCTTCGCTGGCGGCTCGCACAGGCGCACTTCCATATCGGCCTGGTCCACCTGCTGTTGGGAGAGGACGCGTCGGCCGACGACCGGTTCGCCAGTGCGGCAGCACAGTGGCACGGCCTCGCCGTCGCCCCCGGCGTGACCGGCGAACTCGACACGGAGTACTTCGCCCGGGGCCGGTACGCGCGCCGCGTCCTCCGCGCCGTGGAACTCCCCGGCCATGCGGCGAACCTCAGCGCAGAGCTGCTGATGAGGCCTGCCGCCGACCGGTGGGAGAGGGGGCGCGAGCGGCATCAGGCGAAGGAACTCGTCCGTGCCGCGCAGCACCGGCACCGCAGGTCGGTCGGCGAAGTGAAGACCTGGTGCTGTTGCGGACAGCCCTTTGCGCTGCTCCTGCGCAACTTCGGCCTGTTGGAGTGGACGGTCCGTCGCCCCGGGGCGGGCTGCGCAGGTGGACAGGGCTTTCACCAGGCTCAGACGTTCACGTATCAGCGTCGTGGCGATCATGTGGTGCGAGAGCTGGGCCGCGAGGTCCCCATCGTGCAGGTGGCCACCTCGGAATCGACAGGCCTCGAACTCGACTCCTGGCGACTCCACGGCGAGTCCCTGGCCCAGGCCCAGCTGTACCTGTCGAACGACAGTTGGTTCGAGACGGTGACTCATCTGATCACCCTCGCGGAAACCATCATCATCTGGGCTGAGGGCATGACACCGGCGCTCGCGCAGGAGATGGCTGCCGTACGCGCCCAGGGCCGTACACAGGACGCGGTCGTCCTCATCGAGAAGCTGGACGACGACCCCGCCCAACGGGCCCCGATCGCCTTCGCTCTGGCGCAACAGATCGTCGGGGAGGACAGTGACGACCACGATGCGGTCCGGTCACTGGCAGACGATCTGATGACCCAGGTCAGAACGACACGCGAGCAACTCACACCCGAGTCCCCGGCCCTCGACGGATTCCCGCACGTGGTGGACCTCCGCCAGGCTCCCGAGTCGGACAGCGCACGGCATCCCGCCGTCCTGGCCAGGCGGCGGCATCACCAGGAGCTCGGCGAGCTTGCCTGGGACGAACGGATGGCGCGTCTGTCGAGCCGCCTCGGCGCCTGACGGCGGCTGCGGGGGACTACGGCAGGTGCCCCAGCTGCCGGTCGACGGCGTCCTGCGCCGCAGGGGACAGCAGCGAGCCGGCGCGTTTGAAGAAGCCGTACAGCGCGGGGCCGTGCTGCTCGGCCAACTCCGCGTTGTGTGCCAGTACGTCGAGTTCGATGGCGGCGGTGATCTCGAGGAACGCCCTCAGGCCCTCGAGGGAGGGCTGGTGCTCGCGGCCGGTGAAGCGGTCCCGGAAGGCGACTGCCGCGCTGCCGTCGATCCGTGGGTAGACGATGGCGCGGTCGCAGCCGGCGTACAGGTACACCAACTCCTCCGCCGACTCACCGATCAGGGCGACGAGCGTTGCCCGTTCGGTGAGGGGCAGCAGTGTCGTGGCGAAGCCGTCGGTTCCGTAGGTCGCGTGACACAGTCCTGCGGTCTGGAGGTCGGGGTCCGCTCCCCATGCGGCCAGCAGCCGCTGAACCCGCAGCAGATGCTCGAGCAGGGTGCCGCCCGGATGAGGCGATTGGCCGGCTCCGCGGTCGCGCAGGAATTCCTCGATCGCTGCCTGAGTCCTTCCCTCGATCGAGGGGTGCTGCCGGGCCGGTGGCATCGTCGGACGTCCTCTCGCGCGGGGTGATCTCGCAACGGGGACCAGCCTATTGCGCGGTGTTCACCAGCTGATTCCGGCCGCGACCGGCAGGTGGTCGCTGCCGGTGCCCGGCAGCACCCACGAGCTGTCCGGCTGCACGCCGCGGACCAGGATCTGGTCGATCCGCGCCACCGGGAGCGTCGCCGGCCAGCTGAAGCCGAAGCCGTCCCCGGCCACCTCCTGCGCGGAGCGCAGCCGCGAGGTGAGGCCGGCCAACGCGCGGTCGTCCGTGGTGCCGTTGAGGTCGCCGAGCAGCACCACCCGCTTGCTCTTCTCGCTCGCGAGGGCCTTGCCGAGCAGCTGCGCGTTCCTGTCTCGTGAGTCCGTCACGAAGCCCGCCCTGGGGTTCACCCGTGCGGATCCCAGGTGGGCCACATACACCGTCAACGGGCTGTGGTGCGTGGCCACCGTGGCGCGCAGCGCCCGGTTGTAGGTCAGCTTGACGGCGGCCGGTTTGGTGGCTCCCAGCGGCCCGGCGTCCATCCCGATGTCGATCGGCCGGGTGTCCGAGATCGGCAGCTTGCTCCACAGCCCGACCGTGCCCAGCACCGTGTGGTACGGGTACGCCTTCGCCAGCCCCTTCTCGTAGACGCCCCGCGCCTGCGGGGTGATCTCCTCCAGCGCCAGCACGTCCGCGCCGGAGGCCACCAGGTCGCGGGCGGTGCCGGCCGGGTCGGGATTGTCGGCGCCGACGTTGTGGCTGGCCACGGTGAGGTCGCTGCCCGCGTGGGACTTGTCGCTGAGCATCCCGCCGAAGAGGGACAGCCACACCGTCACCGGCAGCAGCAGCGCCACCACGGCGGAGGCGGAGCGGCGCCAGAGCGCCGCGGCCAGCAGCACCGGGACGAACACGCCGAACCACGGCAGGAAGGTCTCCACCAGGCTGCCGAGGTTCCCGACCCGGTTCGGGATCTCGGCGTGCAGCAGCATGAGCAGGCCAAGGAGAAGCGCCGCCGCCACGAGGACCGGGCCGCGCTTCCAGGGCTCCGGGCGGGAGCCACGACGGATCGCCCTCCGGATGGACGCGCTCCAGGCACCGGAGTCGGTGTCCCGGCGGCCTTCCTGCCCGGTCTCCGCCGTGTCCACCTGCGTCATCGTCTGTTCTCTCTCACTGCCGGTCACTGCTGCATCCTCGGGTCTTCGGTGGGGTCGGCATACATGGGCGGGCAGCCACGAGCGATCGCACTGGTGCGCAGCTCGTAGTGCCAGGTCTCGTTCCTGTAGATCTGGCACAGCCCGTAGTCGGTGCCGTGCCGGGACAGCCACGCCGTCGCATCGGAACGCCCGAGGTCGACCGCGTCTCCCGTGACGTGAGGAGAAGTCGCCGCGGTGGCCACCCATCGGGCGGCCTCGTTCGCGGATCCGTACTTGGCGACCGCCTGGCGAAGCAACTGGTTCTGGTACGCCTTGGAACGCCAGCCGCTGTTGACGTAGAAGGTGACTCCGTCGTGCGCGGCAGTCGACGCCGCCCGGCGCAGGGCCTTGAGCAGATCCGGTTTGAGCTTGGCCACAGCCGGAATCGTGTCGTCGAAGACCGTCACACCGTTCGGGACGATCCCGTCGGCCTCGCCCAGCGCACCGTCGTGCCCACCGCCATGGGCATCCGAAGGTAATGCGTCCGACGGAGGCGAAAGCGAGGAGGAGGACGAGGACTTCGGCATCTGGTAGCCGAGGACCGCGGTGATCACCGCTATGACGACTGTCAGGCCGACGACAAGCAGCCCGCGCATCCGGCGGTTCGTCGTGGGTGCCGATGGTGGGGTTCCCGTCATACGACCAGTCAAGGCAGCACGGTGTTGCCGGCCCGTATGTGGTTTTCGATATGCCGACGATATGCGCCGGCCCGGAGCGTAAATGACGTGCGTGTGCGGCGAGTTGAGGACGAAGCTTGTCCCACGGAAGCCATCGGGGGCGCAGCGGGCCTTCCCCGTCTTCGGTCGTACGAGAGGTGCCTGTTGCCGTTCTCTTCCTCCGCCGTATCCGATTCCGGTCGACGTACTGCGTCGAGTCTGTGGCGGGACGGCGACTTCCGTCGGCTCTGGGTGGGCCAGACGGTCTCCCAACTGGGCGAGCAGGCAAGCCTGGTGGTCCTGCCGCTCCTTGCCGTCCTGACGCTCAACGCCGACGCCGGGCAGTTGGGCGCCCTGCGCGCGGCGGGGCAGGCGCCGATCCTGCTGCTGTCGCTGTTCGTCGGCGCGTGGGTGGACAGGTGGCGGACCCGTACGGTGATGGTGCTGACGGACGCCGGTCGGGCCCTGGCACTGGGCGCCGCGGCCGTGGCCGGCCTCCTCGGACGGCTCGGCCTGCCGGGGCTGCTCGTGGTCGCCGTCGCCGTCGGGGCGCTGTCGGTGTTCTTCGACATGGCCTACCAGGCGTCTTTGGTACGGCTGGTGGAACGCGACCAGTTGGTGCGGGGCAACAGTGCGCTCGAGGGCAGCCGGTCCGCTGCGCAGATCGGCGGTCCCGCCCTCGGCGGTGCGTTGGTCTCCCTGCTGTCGGCGCCGATCGCTGTCGCCTCCAGCGCGGTGTTCTTCGCCCTCTCGTTCCTCTCGATCCGACGGATGGGGAACCGCGAATCAGTCCCGGAACGCCCGGCGGGTCCTTCTCGGGTCTGGCGGCGCATCCATGAGGGCCTGCGCTTCGTCGCCGGGGACGCCTTGCTGCGGGCCGTGTGCCTCGCGTCAGCCGCCTTCCAGTTCTTCTTCGCGGCTGGGATGACCGTCTATCTGCTGTTCCTGCCACGGGACCTGCACCTGTCGGGCACCGCGATCGGACTCGCCCTCGCCGCGACCGGGCCCGGCGCGCTCCTGGGATCGCTGCTGGCCGCCCGCCTACCGGGCCGCTTCGGATACGGCACGGTGCTCGTGTCCGCGGCAGCGCTCGGCGACGGCGTGTTCCTGCTCGTGCCCGCACTGCACGGTTCGCCTGGGGTGACGGTTCCCGCGCTGGTCGCGCTGAACTTCGTCTTCGGGACCTTCAGCCAGCTGGTGAACGTCACGGTCATGGCCGTACGGCAGACCGTCACTCCGTACGGGATGCAGGGCCGCGCGGCGGCGACGATCAACTTCGTCGGCATGGGGATGACCCCGCTCGGCTCGCTGCTCGGCGGTTTTCTCGCGGAAGAGTGGGGCACGCAGGCCAGCCTCCTGGTGACCGCCGTAGGCATGCTGCTGTCACCGGCACTGATGGCCCTCTCCCCGCTCGCCCGCCTGGGACCGCGAGGTGCTCATGCCGTCGACGACGCCTGAGGACGAAGGGGAGGGCGGAGAGGGATCAGCCCTCGCCGCCCTCCCGCCCAGTGGTCCGAGGCCGCACGTCATGCCCAAACGGTCAACCGCGGACTATGCATGCCCGAACCAACTGCCGCCCCAGACCGCGCGGGTTCCTGCAGGGCAGGTCAGGCGGAAGTCCCACCGGCCGGAGTAGGAACGCCGGAACTCATGGCGGCCGTCGGTGCAGTCCACATACACCGGGTACGTGTGGCTGTCGCAGGTCAGATAGACGTTCCGGTTGCCGTCGGTTCGCCCATCGAAGCAAGCCACTCCAAGCTCGCCCTCCTCCGGGGACGAGGCACGCTGCACGAAGTCGAGCAAAGAGTGCTCCAACGGGGCGCTCTCCTCGACGGTTCGCCCGTCGACGTTGGTGGCCTGGGCCTGCGCGTCGCCGGACGTGCCCGCCGCGCCGGCCGGCACGGACGCGCCTGCCAGCGCGGTGACAGCGATCGCCACAGTGGCTGCAACGTTCCTCATGGGCGTCACGTTCTCCTCCACGGAAGGGACAACTGGCTACAGATGCAACGGAAGGTAGCGAATTACATCCGGCACCTCCAGCCAGACATCCACCGGAACGCCACTGGTTGACTGAGCATGTGTCCGAAGAACTGTTATCCGAGAGCCACCCACCGGTCTCCCAGGTATCGGGCAGGATCGTTCGGCGTCGAGGACGGGACAGTTTTCATGGGTACACAGCGCACGGTGGAGCCGGCGGCACTGGTCGCCGCCGCCCGAGGGGGCGATCCGGAAGCTCAGGACGCCCTGGTCAGTGCGTACCTGCCGCTGGTCTACAACATCGTGGGGCGGGCGCTGAACGGCTCGGTCGACGTCGACGACGTGGTGCAGGAGACCATGCTGCGCGCCCTGGACGGACTGGGCGGTCTGCGCACCCCTGAGAGTTTCCGTTCCTGGCTCGTGGCGATCGCGATGAACGAGATCCGCAAGCACTGGCAGGACCGGCAGGTCGCCCCGGGCACCGTGGAGGAGGCGGAGGAACTCGCCGATCCGGGCGCCGACTTCGTGGACCTCACCCTCGTACAGCTCCAGCTCTCCGGGCAGCGCCAGGAGACCGCGCGCGCCACTCGCTGGCTGGAGCCCGACGATCGGGGACTGCTGTCGCTGTGGTGGCTGGAGTGCGCGGGCGAGCTGACCCGCTCGGAGGTGGCCGCCGCCCTGGAGTTGTCGCCGCAGCACACCGCGGTACGGGTGCAGCGGATGAAGGCGCAGCTGGAGGCGGCCCGCGTGGTGGTGCGGGCGCTGGACGCGCAGCCGCCGTGCCCGGAGTTGCGCGGCATGCTGGACACCTGGGACGGGCGGCCCTCGGCGCTGTGGCGCAAACGAATAGCCCGGCACGCCCGTGGCTGTGGGCGGTGCTCGGGCCTGTGGAGCGGGCTGATGCCCGTGGAGGGGTTGCTGGCCGGGCTGGCACTGGTGGCCGCGGCGCCCGCGCTGCTGACGGGTGTGCGCGCCGCCGGTGGAGGGACGGCCGAGGCAGGGATGGCGTTGCCCGGCACCGGGCTACGGCCCTCCGGCAGCCGTAACGGATCGGGTCCGGAAGCCGGACACCGTGCCGTGCGCGGGCGGCCGGGATCCCGCAGCGAGGTGCGCCGGCGCCGGCGCAACCGGCGCAGGGCCGTCGGCGGTGCGGTCGTCGCGGCCTGCGTGGCGGGCGGCGGCCTCTGGTACCTCGGCACGGGCCCCGGGACCGGCAGCGAGGGAGCGAGCGCCGAGCACACCGCGGCCGCCCCCGTCGCGGACCTGTCGGAATCTACTGCCGTCGACACTCCGCCTTCGGCCTCCCCGTCCCCGTCCGCCTCACGGGCGAAGAAGGCGAGCGCCTCCAAGAGCCCGCGCCCCGCGAAGAAGGACGCGTCGGCGCCCCGCCCGCCGGCCCGCCCGACGCGCACGGCGTCCGGCACACCCGAGGCGTCGTCGACACCGTCCGGCACGGTCGCACAGGTGGTCGCGCTGGTGAACAAGGAGCGGGCGGCCAACGGCTGCGGCGCCCTGACCGAGGACCCGCAACTGGACAAGGCCGCGCAGGGCCACTCCGACGACATGGGCGTCCGGCACTTCTTCGACCACACCAACCCCGACGGCCTCGACCCCGGGAAGCGCATCACCGCCGCGGGCTACACGTGGTCCACGTACGGGGAGAACATCGCCCAGGGCCAGCAGACGCCGGAGGCGGTGATGGAGTCCTGGATGAACAGCCCCGGCCACCGCGCCAACATCCTCAACTGCGCGTTCAAGGACATCGGCGTGGGCGTCCACGACGGGTCGGGCGGGCCGTGGTGGACGCAGGACTTCGGCGCCAAGCTCTGACGTACGAGAGGCGGTTGCCCGGGCGGGGCTCAGCGCACCGGGAAGCCGAAGGAGCGGCCCTGCTGCTTCAGCCAGGGCAGGACCTCGCGCAGGGCGGCCACCGTCTGGGAGCGGTCTCCGCCGGCGTCGTGGAAGAGGATCGTCGGGCCGTTGGACAGCTCGTTCTTGACGGTGGCGATGATGGCGGCGCTGCCGGGGCGTTCGAAGTCCTTGGAGTCCACGTTCCAGCCCAGCGGCCGCATCCCCTGCGAGGCGGCGAGGTTCCTGCTGTAGGGGGTGAAGGCACCGCCCGGGGCCCGGTAGTACAGCGGCCGGACGCCCCCGGAGGCCTTGGTGATCATGGCGGCGGCGTCCAGGATCTCCTTGGACTGGTAGGAGTTGGGCTTCTTGTCCATGGTCGTGTCGTGCGACACGGTGTGGTCGCACAGCCGGTGCCCGGCCGCCACGACCGCCTTGACCAGGTCCGGATGCGCCTGGGCCTGGGTGCCGACCATGCAGAAGGTGGCCTTCACACCGTTGTCCTTGAGCACTTGGAGGACCTGCGGTGTCCAGACCGGGTCCGGCCCGTCGTCGATGGTGATGTTGACGCCCCGGGCGCCCTGGTCCGAGGCGTGGACGATGCTCACCGCCACCGGGGCCGTCCGGCCGGTGCCGGCCGCCGCCGAGGAGGGGTGGGCCGAGGCGCCCGAGTGCTGCCCGCTGGAGGGGCCGGCCTGCGCGGTCCATACCGAGGTGGCCGCCGCCACCGCCGTCACCCCGACCGCCGCCGCGAATACCCGGCCGTACCAGCCCCGCCCGCCATGCCGCGCCATTTCTGCCCCGCCCTTGTCATCCCGGTGTTGCTTGTGCACCTGTCAGGACGGCGAAAGGCTGCTCCGGGATCCGTCTGTTACTGATCACGGACAATTCCGCGGGAGTTCGGAGACGCACGACCGGCGCCCGGGGGCGGAGCAGGGGCGATGGCTCAGCCGGAGAGCCAATGGCGCGATCCTCGGGCGGGGTTGGCGCAGCCGATGTCCCGCCCGACCGTCTCCTTCCTGCGCGGCTCGGGGTGGGCCGGCGAAACCCACGCTGTCGTACGGGTTTTGGACCGTCCCGGCGCGCGTGCAGGTGGCGTGCTCGCCGTGGCTCTTCAGGCCGCCGGCCGAATCAGCCCGGACTCGTAGGCGAAGGTCACCGCCTGGACGCGGGCACGGGCGCCGATCTTGGCGAGGATGTGGCTGACGTGGGACTTGACGGTGGTGGGGGCGATGGACAGCCGGACGGCGATCTCGGTGTTGGACCAGCCGGAGGCGACGGCCGTGAGGACGTCGCGTTCGCGTTCGGTGAGGGTGTCCAGTCCGGCCTCCCGCCCCGTGGGCCGGTCGGCGGGCTGCTCGCGGACCGCGTCGATGAGCGCACGGGTCAGGGCGGGGGTGATCGCCGCGTCTCCGGCGGCCACCACACGGATGGCCGCGGTCAGTTCCTCCGGGGCGGCATCCGTGAGGAGGAAGCCGGCGGCCCCGGCGCGCAGGGCGGCGTAGGCGTGCCTCTCGTGCGGTGTCGAGGTCAGCACCAGGACGCGGGCAGGGGGCCCGGCCGCCGTTGCGGTCTCGGAGGCCGGGAGGAATCGCGGGAGGTGTGCGGGGCGTGCGATGCGCCGGATGGCTTCGATGTCGTCGGTACCGGCGAGTTGGCTGTCCATGAGGACGACGTCCGGACGGAGGGCGGAGCACATGCCGACCGCTTCGGCTGCGCTCGCCGCTTCGCCGACCACACTCAGGTCGGGCTCGGCAGCCAGGAGCATGCGCAGACCGACGCGTTGCAGGGACTGGTCGTTGACGATGAGTACGGAGACCATGTCTGTCCTTCCCGCCTCTAAACGAAACGGTTTCGTTCACCTGCAGATCAGAATAGTCCCCTCGGTTAGCGAAACGGCATCGTACCCCTTATGGTCTGGGTCACATCTTTCGACCGTCTTGGACGGGCGCTGTTTCCCAGGGGGAGCGGTCAGGGTTCGCGGTGCTCGTGTGCCGCCTGTTCCAGCGCCTCCGCCTCGGCCTCGGCCAGCCGCTGCTCGGCCTCCACGTCGATCGAACGGGTCAGCAGCCAGTAGAGCACCGCGGCCACCGGCAGCCCGATGAACAGCGAGATGTCGGCTCCGTCGAGTGCATCGGCGACGGGGCCGGTGTAGAGGGTGCCGACGGAGAAGAAGGGGATCATGACGGCGAAGCCCACCAGGTAGGCGATGATGCCGTGCCAGCCCCAACGGCCGTAGATTCCACGGGGGTTGAAGATCTCGGCGATGGCGTAGTGGCCGCGGCGCACCACGTAGTAGTCCATCAGGTTGACCGCGGTCCACGGGATGAACAGATAGAGCACCAGCAGCAGGAAGTTGTTGAAGTTCTCGAGGAAGTTGGAGGTCGCGGCCAGTGCGCCGACCAGGGAGAGCGCCGCGGTCAGCCCGATGGTCACCAGCCGCACGCCGAGCGTCGGCGTCACCCGTCTGATGGAGTCGATGGCGCTGATGAGGGTCAGCGAGCCGCCGTACATGTTCAGCGCGGTGACGGAGACCAGGCCCAGGACGGCGAAGAGCAGCACGATCGCGCCGAACCCGCTGAACACCTTGTCGCCGGCCGCGTTGATCGACTTGATCGTCTCGAAGTCCTTGCCCGCCCATGCGGCGAGCAGCGCCCCGAGGACCATCAGCCAGATGCCGCCGAGCGCCGAACCGAAGTAGGTCCAGTAGAAGGTCTTGCGGACGGTCACGCCCGGCGGGAGGTAGCGGGAGTAGTCGGAGACATAGATGGCCCAGCTGATCTGGTAGCCGGCGACCACGCCGAACTGCGCGAGGAACGGTGTGGCCTTGAAGGCGCCGAGGTCGAAGGAGCCCGCCGGGTAGTGCAGCGTGACCAGGACGCCCACGGTGAAGATCCCGAAGACCACCAGGAAGGAGTACGTCAGGAACTGCTCGGCCCGGTGGATGACGTCGTAGCCCACCAGCGCGATCACCAGGGCGACGGCGGTGACGACGACCACCCACAGCTTGACGCCGCCGTGCACCGTGGTATGCATCGCCTCACCGGCGAGGATGGTGTTGAAGACGTTGAACCCCGCGTACTGCACATAGGCGAACAGCCACACCAGCAGGGCACCCACATAGCCGAACTGGGGCCGCGACTGGATCATCTGCGGCAGCCCCAGCTGCGGGCCCTGGGCCGAGTGGAAGGCCATGAAGAAGGTGCCGAGGACGGTGCCTGCCACGATCGCGATCAGCGACCAGATGAGGTTGCCGCCCTCGGTGATGCTGATCAGGCCCACCGCCAAGGTGGCGATCTGCGCGTTCGACATGAACCACAGCGGGCCCAGATGCCACAGCTTGCCGTGGCGCTCGTCCAGCGGGACGTAGTCGATGGAGCGGATCTCCAGGCCCGACACCCGCGGTTCCGACGAAGTGGTCACGGCAGCCTCCAGAGTGATGACCCGCCCCTGTGGCCGGATTCATTCCCCGGAGGCGTCCGGTCAAGCGGTCATTGCCGACCCTTGACCGGACGGTTCACCGAGGTCAGACCGCCGGGCTCGGGAACGTCGGGTACTCCACCCCGGAGACGTGCTGGACGACACGGATGACCTGGCAGGAGTAGCCGAACTCGTTGTCGTACCAGAGGTAGAGGATCGCGTTGTCGCCGTCCACCTTGGTGGCGCCCGCATCGATGATCGAGGCGTGGCGCGAGCCGATGAAGTCGCTGGAGACCGCGTCGGGAGCGGTCGTGAAGTCGATCTGGCGCCTGAGCGGCGAGGTCAGCGACACATTGCGCAGATGGTCCAGGACCTCCTCGCGGTCGGTCTCGCGGCCGAGCCGCAGGCTGAGGATCGCGATCGAGACGTCCGGCACCGGGACGCGGATCGAGCTGCCGGTGATGGGCGCCTTGAGGTCCGGCAGCGCCTTCGCGACGGCGGAGGCGGCACCGGTCTCGGTGATCACCATGTTCAGCGGCGCGGAACGGCCGCGGCGGTCGGCCTTGTGGTAGTTGTCCAGCAGGTTCTGGTCGTTGGTGAACGAGTGAACGGTCTCCACATGGCCACGAAGCACGCCGTACTCGTCCGCCATCGCCTTCAGCGGCGGCACGATCGCGTTGGTGGTGCAGGAGGCGCAGGACAGGATCTGCTCGTCCGGCTTGATGGTGTCGTGGTTGACACCGTGCACGATGTTGGGGACGTCGCCCTTGCCCGGTGCGGTCAGCACGACCTTGTCGATGCCGGGGCGCAGGTGCTGGGACAGGCCCTCGCGGTCGCGCCACTTGCCGGTGTTGTCGATCAGGATGGCGTTGCTGATGCCGTACGCGGTGTAGTCGACCTCCGACGGGTCGTTCGCGTAGATCACCTTGATCGCGTTGCCGTTGGCGAAGATGGTGCTGCTCGCCTCGTCCACCGTGATGGTGCCCTGGAACTGGCCATGGATGGAGTCCCGGCGCAGCAGCGAGGCCCGCTTGACGATGTCCTGCTCGCCGCCGCCGCGCACCACGATCGCGCGCAGCCTGAGGCCGTTGCCGGACCCGGCCTTCTCGATCAGCAGACGGGCCACCAGACGGCCGATGCGCCCGAAGCCGTACAGGACGACGTCACGGCCCTCGCCGCGCTCGATCTTGTTGGCGCCGGTGGCGCCCGCGACGGCCTCCGCGGTGAAGGCCTCCACCGACAGACCGCGGTCGTCGGCCTTGTACGTGGCCGCGAGCATGCCGATGTCGATCTGGGAGGGGCCGAGGTCGAGGGCGGTGAGCACCCGGAGGAACGGCAGGGTCTCGGTGACCGAGAGCTCCTCGCCGGCGATCTGCCGGGCGAACCGATGCGTCTTCAGGATGCTGACCACCGACTTGTTCACCAAGGAGCGGCTGTGCAGCAGGACCGTCACGTCCCGCTCGCGGTGCAGCTTCCCGATGATCGGGATCATCGACTCCGCGATCTCCTCGCGGGTCTTCCAGTTGGTGAACGAGTCGTCGTTGACAGTCACAGATCCATCTTTCGAGCTAGGCGGCGCTCATATGTTAATCCCTGTTTGATCGATCGTTTGAGCGGGGTTCGTCACACCGCTGCTGACGCGCGCAAACCCGGAATCGAGACGATCCGGCCGCCCGTCCGTACCTGACGGGCAGGGGGCACGCCCGCCCCGCAACCGCCACCGGACCGACCGAGGGACGTACACCATGAACGCAACCGCAGCCATCGGCGTGACCGGCCTGGGCGTGATGGGCCGCAACCTGGCTCGGAACTTCGCCCGCAACGGCTACACCGTCGCCGTCCACAACCGCACGGCGGGCCGCACCCGCGCGCTCATGGAGGTGTACGGCGACGAGGGCACCTTCGTCCCCGCCGAGACGCCCGCGGACTTCGTGGCCGCCCTCCAGCGCCCCCGCCGACTGATGATCATGGTGCAGGCGGGGGAGGCCACCGATGCGGTCATCGACGAGTTCGCCCCGCTCCTCGAACCCGGCGACATGGTCATCGACGGGGGCAACGCCCACTTCGCCGACACCCGCCGCCGCGAGGCCGTCCTGCGCGGACGCGGCATCCACTTCGTCGGCGCCGGTGTCTCCGGCGGCGAGGAGGGCGCCCTCGAAGGCCCCTCGATCATGGTCGGCGGCTCGGCGGAGGCGTACGACGTCCTCGGGCCCATGTTCGAGACCATCAGCGCCAAGGTCGGCGGCGAACCGTGCGCCGCGCACATCGGCAGCGACGGCGCCGGTCACTTCGTCAAGATGGTCCACAACGGCATCGAGTACGCCGACATGCAGCTCATCGCGGAGGCCTACGACCTGCTGCGCCAGGTCGCCGGCTACACCCCCGCCGAGATCGCCGAGGTCTTCAGCCACTGGAACAAGGGCCGGCTCCGCTCCTACCTGATCGAGATCACCGCCGAGGTGCTGGCCCACACCGACCCGGTCACCGGCGCCCCGTTCGTGGACGTCGTCGCCGATTCCGCGGGACAGAAGGGCACCGGCCGCTGGACCGTGCAGACCGCGCTCGACCTGGGATCGCCGGTCACCGCCATCGCCCAGGCCACCTTCGCCCGCGCCGCCTCCGGCCAGCGCGCCCTGCGTGCCGCCTACTCGGGCCTGCCCGGCGGCACCCGGCCCCCGCTCAGCCGCACCGAGGCCGAACGCTTCACCTCACAGGTCGAGCACGCCCTGTACGCGTCGAAGGTCATCGCCTACGACCAGGGCTGGAAGATGATCCAGGACGCGGCCGCCCAGTACGGCTGGAAGATCGACCTCGGCACCGTCGCCCGGATCTGGCGCGGCGGCTGCATCATCCGCGCCTCCTTCCTCGACCGCATCCGCGCCGCCTACGCCTTCGACCGCGACCTGGTCAGCCTGCTCGGCGAGATGGAGTTCGCCATGGAGATCACCGACGCGCAGGTCCCCTGGCGGGAGATCATCGCCTCCGCCGCCCGCCGCGGCATCCCCGTCCCCGCCTTCTCCGCCGCCCTCGCCCACTACGACACCCTGCGCGCCGACCGCCTGCCCGCCGCCCTCCTGCAGGGCCAGCGCGACTACTTCGGCGCCCACACCTACCACCGCACCGACTGCCCCGGCACCTTCCACACCCACTGGACCGCACCGGAACGCTCCGAGACGACGGCCTGACCGGGAAGGCCCGCACCGGGGCCGCGGATTCCTCCTCGGGGCCCCGGTGCGCCCACGGGTACGTCCTGTGCAGCCTTGACGCCCCGACCTGCGCCGACAAGGCTTCGGGCAACACCCGCCCGA
The DNA here is from genome assembly GCF_044465725.1 of Streptomyces sp. NPDC049541. Lineage (NCBI taxonomy): Bacteria > Bacillati > Actinomycetota > Actinomycetes > Kitasatosporales > Streptomycetaceae > Streptomyces > Streptomyces sp. NPDC049541. The sequence continues at coordinate 782,144 of NZ_JBITLY010000002.1, forward strand.
ACAGGTAGGACGACGATGGCAGACGCCCCGGACACTCCCGACAACAGAGCCGCGGGCCGGCAGCTCCAGGTGGAGACGCACGGCCTCGACGTCATCGCCGACGCCGAGCGCAAGGGCACCCCGCGGACCCTGTTCTGGCCCTGGTTCGGCGCCAACGTCTCCATCCTGGGGCTGAGTTACGGCGCCTTCGCGCTCGGCTTCCGGATCTCCTTCTGGCAGGCACTGACCGCGGGCGTCATCGGCATCGTCTTCTCGTTCCTGCTCTGCGGGTTCATCGCCGTGGCCGGCAAGCGCGGCTCGGCGCCGACCATGGTTCTGAGCCGCGCCGCGTACGGGGTGCGCGGCAACCGCCTGCCCTCGGTGATCTCCTGGATGCTCACCGTCGGCTGGGAGACCGTGCTCTGCGCCCTGGCCACCATGGCCACCGCGACGGTGTTCGGACGGCTCGGCTGGGGAGGCGGTACGGAGACCAAGGTGGTCGCTCTCGTCCTGGTCGGCGCCCTCACCGTGATCGGCGGCGTGATGGGCTTCGACCTGATCATGCGGCTGCAGACCGTGATCACCGTGGTGACGGGTGTCCTGACCGTCGTGTACATCGCGCTCGTCGCCGACCACATCCACTGGAGCACCGTCAGCGCCCTCCCGGCGGGCTCCGCCCAGGAGTTCATCGGCGCGCTGGTGTTCATGATGACCGGCTTCGGCCTCGGCTGGGTCAACGCCGCCGCCGACTACTCCCGCTATCTGCCCCGCAGTTCCTCGAACCGGGGCGTGATCGGCTGGACCACCTTCGGCGCATCCGTGGCTCCGCTGCTCCTGCTGGTCTTCGGACTGCTGCTGGCAGGGTCCTCCACGAAACTCGACACGGCCGTGGCCGCCGACCCGATCGGCGCCCTCACCACCATCCTGCCCACCTGGTTCCTGGTCCCCTTCGCGGTGGTCGCGGTGCTCGGCCTGGTCGGCGGCGCGGTCCTCGACATCTACTCCTCGGGCCTCGCCCTGCTGTCGGCAGGCATCAGGATCCCCCGCTATCTGGCCGCTTTCGTGGACGGCGTCCTGATGATCGCCGGCTCGGTCTACATCGTCTTCTTCGCGGGCGACTTCCTCGGCCAGTTCATGGGCTTCCTGACCACCCTCGGGGTCCCCATCGCCGCCTGGTGCGGCATCATGCTCGCCGACCTCGCCCTGCGCCGTCGCGACTACGACGAGGCAGCCCTCTACCGCCCCGCCGGCCGCTACGGCGACGTACCGCCCGTCCCGCTGCTGCTCACCCTCGCCGCCACCGCCCTCGGCTGGGGCCTGGTCACCAACTCCGCGGCCAGCTGGCTCAGCTGGCAGGGCTACCTCCTCGAACCGTTCGGCCTCGGTGGCAAGTCCGGCTCCTGGGCCTACGCCAACCTCGGTGTCCTCGCCGCCCTCGCACTCGCCTTCCTCGGCACCCTGGCCCTGGGCCGCGCCCGCGTCCGCGCCCAGGAGGCCGAGGCGCCCAGCCCGGCCACGGGGGAGGAGGTGCCGATCGCATGACCCCCTCCGCCGGCGGACTGCTCGCCGTCATCGACATGCAGCGCGTCTTCGCCGACCCCGACAGCCCCTGGGCCACCCCCCGCTTCACCGAGGCCGCGGCAGGAGTACGACGTCTGCTGCCGGCCTACGGCGACCGGGTCGCCTTCACCCGCTTCCTGGCCCCCGCCGAACCGGACGGCGCCTGGCAGACCTACTACGAGCAGTGGCCCTTCGCCCTCCAACCACGTGACGCCCGACTCTGGCAACTGACCGACGAGTTCACACCACACGCGAGGCATGTCGTCGACGCCACGACCTTCGGCAAGTGGACCCTGGAACTCGCCCGGCACCTGGGCCTCGAGAAGCGCTTGACCCTGGCCGGCGTCAGCACCGACTGCTGCGTCCTGTCCACCGCCCTCGCCGCCGCCGACGCCGGTGTCGAGGTGCTGGTCGCCGCCGACGCCTGCGCGGGCGCGGACGACGACTCGCACACCAAGGCGCTGCACATCATGGACCTGTACCGCCCGCTGATCCGCGTGACCACCGTCGCCGAACTGCTCGGGGAGGCGGCATGAGCGAATCCCCGTTCAAGCAGCGCCGTGTGGCCCTCCTCGGCGGCGGCTTCAGCCTCGACGACGACGGCCTGCTGGACGACTGGCTGCTGGGCCACGCGCGCACCGCCCGACCGCGTGTGTGCTTCGTGCCCACCGCCAGCGGGGACGCCGCCGCCTACATCGAACGGTTCTACGACGTGTTCCGGTCACGCCACGCAGGTGAGCCGACCGTACTGCCGCTGTTCCGGCGGGAGTTGGACGACGAGGCGCTGCGGGCGTTCGTGCTCGCGCAGGATGTCGTGTACGTGGGCGGCGGCAACACCGCGAACATGCTGGCGGTGTGGCGCACACACGGCGTGGACCGGCTGCTGCGCGAGGCCTACGACCGGGGCACCCTGCTGTGCGGCATCAGCGCAGGAGCCAACTGCTGGGCCGAGGGCTCGCACACCGACTCCTTCGGCCCCCTCACCTTCCTGCCGGACGGCCTCGGCCTGCTGCCCGGCTCGGTCTGCCCGCACTACGACAGCGAGCCGGGCCGCCGCCCCTCGTACCGTGCGGCGGTCGCCGACGGCTCGCTGCCCGCCGGATGGGCGCTGGACGACGGGGTTGGTGCGCTGTTCGTGGACGGCGAGCTGACGGAGACGGTGACGCGGGTGCCGGGCGCCCAGGTCCACCGGGTGGAGCCGGACGGGCGGGGCGGCGCCGAGGAGCGGGCGCTGCCGTGCCGTCTGCTCGGCTGAGTCCCGGACGACGTTGGCCTTATCCGGTCGTACCCGCAGGGCGCTTGCCGTGTTCAATCACCTCTATCGCGTGATGTGACCGACGGCCCCCCGGTCAGGAGGCACCGTGCTCGCCGCTCCCGAACCCGACCTCACCGAAGACGACATCATCGAGCGCGCCACAGCGCTCAGGCCCGTCCTGCTCGAACGCCAGCCGGAGACCGAGCGGTTGACGCACTACCCCAAGGACACCCACGACGACTTCCTCCAGGCCGGCTTCTACCGGATGCTCCAGCCGCGCCGCTACGGCGGCTACGAGTTCGGCCTGCCGGTCTTCTACCGCGTGGTCACCGAGATCGCCCGCGGCTGCCCCTCCACCGGATGGGCGCTCTCGCTGACCGCCGCCCATGTGCTCCAGGTCGCCACCCTCTTCGACGAGCAGGCGCAGGACGAGATCTTCGGCGACGACGGCGACTTCCGGGCCGCCTCCACCGCCGTCCCCGTCGGAGTCGCACAGCCCGACGGCGACGGGCATGTCGTCCTGGACGGCACCTGGCCGTACTCCTCCGGCGCCCCCTACTCCACGCACTACGTCGGCCAGACCCTGCGCGCCCCCGCCGCACCGGGCGAGGCACCGGGACCGCCCGTGCTGTTCGTCGCGCCGCGCTCGGTGTGGACGGTGCTCGACGACTGGCACGGTGTGCTCGGCCTGCGCGGCAGCGGCTCCAACAGCATCCACATGGAGCAGGCCCGCATCCCGGAGTACCTCACCCGCGAGGCCTTCCTGCTCGACCTGCCCGTCGAGGGCGGCAGCACCGGCTCGGAAGTGCACGGCAATCCGATGTATGCCGGGCGGGCGCCGAGCTTCTTCCACGGCGAGCTGGCCGCCATCATGATCGGTACCGCGTACGCGGCCGCCGACGAGTACGCACGGGTCGTCGCCGCCCGGCCGCTCACCCTGGAACCCGACCGCACCCGTGCCGACCTGCACGACTACCAGCGCCATCTGGGAGAGGCGCTCGGCATCATCGACATGGCCGAGGCGGCGCTGCGGCAGACCGCGCAGGACTGGATGGAGACCTGCCGGCGCAACGTCACCGGCGAGGCCCCCTTCACCGTCGTCGAGGACAACCGGCTCGCGCTGATGTTCCTGAACGCCGGGCGCGCGGCCTGGGACGTGCTGCAGGGCATCCTCTTTCGCACGGCAGGATCGCGGCACGCCCGCGACGGCGAGCGGATGCAGCGCTACTTCCGGGACGCGGCCACGTACTGGACGCATGTGGGAGCGAGCATGGCCGAGCCGCTGGCCCGCCGTGTCGGCTGCGACCGCCTCGGGCTGCCCTCGCAGGACATACCGCTGATTCCCTGAGGCGACCACCCCAGGTGAATTCCCGGGGAACGGGTGATTGGGCTGGTGGGGATCGGGTACGCGAGCAGGACCGTGCCGGGGGCCGATCTTGTCCCGGGCGGGCCGTACGACCGCCGCTACCAGGGGATCTGCCATGGAGATACCTGCCAACGACCACACCACCACACCTGCCCGTCAGGCGCTGGACGCGCTGGCCGTGAACACCGAGGACACGGTGGCGCTGGACACGCTCGCCGGCAGTGAGGTGCTCGTTCCCGTGCCCGACGACGCGAGCCAGGAGGACGCAGTCGATCCGAGCGCGGTGGCGCTGCCGGTCCTGGAGCAGCCGGGCGGCGACCCGGTGGTGCCCGTGTTCACCTCGGAGGGGGAGATGGCCGGGCTGCTGCCGTTCGTCTCCCGCTACCGTCTGGTGCCGCTCGGTGCGCTGGCCTCGCAGTGGCCCGCCGACGATCTGTCGCTCACCATCGACGCCGGGTCCGAGCACCCGCTGACGCTGACCTCCGAGGGCGTCCGCACCCTGCTTGTCCGGCCCTGACAGCAGGCGCGTGAGACGAGGGAAGGCGCCGGGCCCGGGAGATGAACGGCGCCGTCCCCGCTCATGCCCAGGCGCCCGCGCCGCGGCAGACGATACGACTGCCGCGGCCGCCGCGCCGCTCCCGGACGCGCGGCGACCGCCCGCAGAACACGGCGGATCGTGGCATTTCGTGGAGAGCTTCACGGGGAGCCCCTGGACATCGCCCGCACCGGCGAGGGCGTGGCCCTGCTCGCCGCGGTCGGGCCCGCCCCCGACGGCCTGACCCCCTACGAAGGCCTCCCGTCCGTCACCCCGATCCCGCTGAGCGCGCTGGCCCGCCGGAGCCGACCCGGCGACGGCCGAGGGCTCCTTCGCCGCCGTACGGGATCTGCTGCGTCAGGAGTGAGACGCGGGCGGCCGACGTAGCGTGATCGCATGGAACAGCGCATCACATTGATCACGCTGGGAGTGTCCGACCTCGCCCGCGCCAAGCGCTTCTACGAGGCGCTGGGGTGGCGGGGCCAGGAGGTCGAGGAGACCGTCTTCTTCCAGGCGGGCGGTCTGGGACTGGTCCTGTGGAGCCGCGAGAAACTCGCCCGGGACTGCGGCCTGGAGCCCCGTACCGCCGGGGGTTTCGGCGGGATCGCCCTCGCGCACAACGTCCGCTCGGAGGCGGAGGCCGACGCACTGCTCGCCGCTGTCGAGCGGGCCGGCGGAAGGATCACCAAGCCTGCGGCCACCAACGAAATCGGCTTCTACTCCGGCGCCTTCGTCGACCCGGACGGCCACGCCTGGGAGATCGCCCACAACCCGGGGTTCCCACTGGCCGAGGACGGCTCACTCACGCTTCCCGATTTCGGCACCGGATAGGGCCTGGCGGACCGTCCGTTCACGCGTCCGTGCTCCCTGCACGTGGCGGCCGCACGCTGAGGGTGCCGTCGCCGTCTTGGAGCACGGGGGCGAGCGCCGGATGGTGTCCTACCGTGGTCTGACGGCCGGGCGCTGAATCAGCGCGCGCCTCGCTCGACAGCCGGCAGACCGTGCAGGGCAGGACCAAGAGCTGCCATGGCCAGGCCGGCGGGCTTCCCCGGCGGCACTGAGCACCGCGCAAGAGGTGCTCGACCCTCATGGCGGCCTCCCGCGAGAGGTACGGCAGCATGCCCACCGTCTCCGCGATCCTGGCCGTCCTGCCCGACCCCGCCTCCACGGCCGTAACCGATCACCGCCCGCCGGAGCGGTTCACAATGGCCGCATGACGTGGATCTCCGGCGTGGCCGGCGGGCTGCTGCTGGCGGTCATGGCCGGCAGCGTGGTGCGGACCCTGGTGGTGCCGCGCGGGCTCTACTCGATGCTTGTGTACCGGCTGTGGTGGCTGCTGCGCCGCCTGCTGCGGCTGGGCGCGATACGCGGCGGCTACGGCGCCGTCGACCGCGCACAGACCTGGCTCGCCCCGCTGATCCTCATCGGCATGCTCGCGACCTGGCTCGGCGGAGCCCTGGCCGGCTTCGGGCTGCTGCTGCACGCCGTGTCCGGGCTGTCCTGGGGCAGTTCCTTCCGGGAGGCGGGCTCCAGCCTGCTCACCCTCGGCTTCGCCAGCGGGGCCCGGCTGCGGCTCTCCGTGCTCGACTTCGTCGCGGCGGCCACAGGACCGGTCCTGATCGCCCTGCAGATCGCCTACCTGCCCACCCTCTACGCCGCCTACAACCGACGCGAGCTGGAGGTGACCCTGCTGCAGTCCCGCGCCGGTGAGCCCGCCTGGGGCCCGGAGATCCTGGCCAGGCAGTGGCTGGTCGACACCGAGACCGCGCTGCCGGAGCTGTACCGGGCCTGGGAGCGGCTCGCCTCCGACATCGGCGAGAGCCACTCCACGTACCCGGTCCTGATGGCGTTCCGCTCACCCCGGCCCTACCGGCACTGGCTGGTGGGCCTGGTCGCGGTGATGGACGCGGCAGCCGTACAGCTGGCGCTCACCCCGCGCACCGCCCCGCCGGAGGCCCGCCTGGTGCTGCGGGCCGGCTTCACCGCGCTGCGCGACATCGCCCGCGTCCAGCGCTTCCCCTTCGACCCGGATCCTCCTCCGGACGCCGCCCTGCGTCTGACCTACGGCGAGTTCGAGGCCGCCGTCGCGATGCTGGAGACGGCGGGCTTCCACGCCGAGCGCAGCGTCGCCGACGCCTGGCCGCACTTCCAGGGCTGGCGGGTCAACTACGAGGCGATCGCCTACGAGATGTGCCATCGCTGCGATGCGGTACCCGCCCTGTGGACGGGGCCGCGTGCCTTCGCTTCGACGCCGATCCCGCCCCGCAGACCGGCGGACCGCAGACCCGGCGAGCACCGGCCGGGGCAGCCGGGCCCGTCTGCCGGAAGCGGTCCGTGATCACGGGCCGTCCGGGGGCCGGTGCTAGCGTGCGGCCGTGCCCACAGAGATCACCTCGCTCGTCGACGACCTCGTCGCGCAGATGATGTCCCGCTCCGGCCCCGGATACCGCCAGACCCTGCACCGGCTCGGCGAGGCCGCCCGCACCGGCGGCCCCGAGAGTGCGACCGCGGTGATCGAGGCGCTCGCCCCGTGGCTGCGCGGCCTGCAGGGCGACTACGCCATGACGGCTGTGCTGGCGGGAGCGTGCGTGGAGTGGGGCGGCTCGCCCATGGCCCTGGTCGACGTCCTGCCGCAGCGGGCCTCGGAAGCCATGATGCTCAATGCGGCGGTGCCGGAGTTCTGGGCCAGGGCGACCCGGTGGAGGCCGCTGCCGGAGCCGGTGAGCGCGAGCTGCGACCGGCTGGTGAAGACCCTCGGCAAGTTGGCCCGGCGGGACGTCGACGACGGGTCCCTGACCCGGATGGCCATGTCATGGTTCGACATGGAGGACTGGCTCAAGGCGCTGATCACACTCCTCGTCCGCGCCCCCTTCCGGACGGCCGTCGCCGCCCCGGTCAAGACCGAACTGCGCGAGCGCGCCGCCGCGGTCGCCGACCGTTCGCAACGCGCCGCCTGGGTCGGGCAGTTGGCCGCGGTCCTCGACGACGAACCGCTGCTCGTCCTGGACCCGCGCACCCGCAGGGGGTACGCCCTGACCATGGGCGGCATCGGGGACAACTACCAGCTGCACACTCTCCTCGCGGACCGGTTGATCGGCGATCCCGAGCGGGGGCTGGTGGCGGGGGAGCGCCCGGCACGCTCATGGGTCGAGGCGGCCACCGACGGCGATCCGAACCTGGGCACGAGCGATCCCGCGATACGCCGCTTCCGCCTCTTCGACGGGCATGGCGCGTATGTGTACCCCGAGGGCATTCCCGCCGACATCGAACCGCTCGACGGCACCCGTGTGCTCGTCCTGCATGCGCCCAAGGGCACCTTCGTTATGGGACTCGGCCGTGTCTTCGAGCACATGACGCCCACGCTCGAAGTGGACCGCGTGCTCGAACCGGCCCAGACGCAAGTCTGGTTCGACCGGGTGGCGCCCGCCGTCGAGAACGACCTGATGGCGGGCTGAGCAGACCGGCGAAGTCCGCGGCAGTGCGGCAGCGTCCCTGAAGGGGCGCGGGGCAGGGGGCCGTGGCGGCTGCGCCGCGCGGCGCTACCGGCCCGTACGGGCCCGCGATCGACGGCCAGATGCGGCCCCCCGGCGGAGCCGCACATCGGCACAGCCCGCGGAGCGCTCAAGCCGGGACCGAAGCCGGCTGCGGGAAGGCCACCCCGGTGAGCTCCTCGGAGACCGTCCACAGACGGCGGGCGGTTGCCGGGTCACTGGCCGCCCGTGAGCGGCCGACCAGGGTCGGGGCGCCGCGCATCTCGCCCAGGCCGTCCGGTCCGACGTAGCTCGCGCCGGGCAGGTCCTGCACGGTGGCGTACAGCGTGGGCAGTGCGCCCGCCCTGCTGTCCTGGGCCATGAAACGGTTGCCGACCCGCATGAGGGCGCGGCGCAGTGCACTGCCGTCATGGCTCTGGAGGTTGGTGGCGGCATAGCCGGGGTGGGCGGCCAGGGCGCGTACGGACGAGCCCGACTCGGCGAGGCGGCGCTGCAGTTCGAGGGTGAAGAGCAGGTTGGCCAGCTTGGACTGGCTGTATGCCGTCATGGGCGCGTACTCGCCGGTGAGGTTGAGGTTGTCGAAGTGGATGCGCGGGCTGCCCGGCATCTTGTGCGCACCGGACGACACCGTCACCACCCGGTCGGTGATGTGCGGCAGCAGCAGGTTCGTCAGGGCGAAGTGCCCCAGGTGGTTGGTGCCGAACTGCATCTCGAAGCCGTCCTTGGTGGCCGCCTCCGGGATGTTCATGACACCGGCGTTGTTGATCTGCAGATCGAGCCCGCCCTGCCAGCCGGCGGCGAACTCGCGCACCGAGGCGAGATCGGCGAGGTCGAGCCGGCGCACCTCCACACTCCCTCGCACGCCCGCGGCGGCGGCCTCGCCCCGCTTCACGTCCCTCACGGCGAGCACCACATGCGCCCCCGCGCCGGCCAGCGCCTCGACGGTGGCGATGCCGAGCCCGCTGTTGGCGCCGGTCACGACGGCGGTGCGGCCGGTCTGGTCAGGGATGTCGGTCACGTTCCACTTGCTGGATGAAGTAGTCATGGCCGTCAATGTAGGCGGTGTCAACAATGCTGTCAATGACAACAATGGTGGCGGCGTCAACAATGTAGGCGGCATAAACATGACCGATACACTGACGCCCATGCACACCCGCAACCGCCGCTACCACCACGGGGACCTCCGCGCCGCGCTGCTGACCCGTGCCGAGGACACGCTCCGGGAGAAGGGGCCGGCCGCGCTCTCCCTGCGTGAACTCGCCCGCGACCTCGGCGTCAGCCATGCCGCGCCGAGCCGTCACTTCAAGGACAAGCAGGCCCTGCTGGACGCGCTCGCGCTGACCGGATTCGAGCGGCTCACCGCTGTCCTCGGCGCCTCACAGGACGGCGTGGGGGAGGCGTTCGCCAAGCGGCTCGACGCGATGGTGCGGGCGTATGTGGGTTTCGCCCGGGACAACGCCGAGCTGCTCGACCTGATGTACTCGATCAAGCACGATCCAGAGGCGTCCGACGCGCTGCGCGCGGCCGAGCAGCGCTGGTCTGAGCTGGTCGTCCGGCTGATCGGCGAGGGGCAGGCCCAGGGCGCGGTACGGGAGGGCCCGATGGAGCGCGTCGGCCTTCCGGTGTTCGCGGCCCTGCACGGCTACGCCGATCTCGCGGTGACCGGCATGCTGCCCCCGGAGGTGGACGAGCACGGGCTGGACGACGTGATCGCGTTCATGCTGCGAGGCTCCGCGCCGGAGTGACTGCGCGGCTCCGCGCCGGAGTGACATGGATCACTAAAGATCTGCCCGCCTGATGCAACTGCGGCCCGTGTCGTAACTGTCTGACAGGGAAGCAGGCCCCTCAGGGCCGAGGAGCGAGAGAGCGGGGCAGTTCGTGGGACGGCGCAAGGGCATAGGGATCGCACTCGTCACGGTCGCGGTGCTGGCGGGTACGAGTGCTTGCGGTGGAGCCGGCAGCAGCAAGGCGGCCGCGGACGACGGAAAGGCGGGCAAGGCGAGCGCGAGCGCCTCGCCGTCACCGACGAAGCCCGCGGGTCCGCCGATGCTGCTGGACACGATCACCCCGCAGACCGGAACCACGGTCGGTGTGGCCATGCCGATCTCGGTGATCTTCACCAACCCGGTGGCGGCCAAGGCGCGGGCCACTGTCGAGAAGCACATGAAGGTGAGCGCCTCGCAGCCGGTGGTCGGCGCCTGGCACTGGATGGGCGACCGGCGCGCCGACTGGCGGCCGAAGACGTACTGGCCCTCCGGCACGAAGGTGAAGATCGACGCCGACCTGAAGGGCGTCAGCAACGGCAACGGACGCTACGGCGTGCACGGCTACACGCACACCTTCACCATCGGTGACGACGTGCGCGCGGACGTCTCGGTGACCGGCCACACCATGAAGGTGACCCGGAACGGCAAGCTGGTGCGCACCCTGTCGATCAATGCGGGCAGCGCCCAGTACCCGACCTGGGACGGCACGATGGCCGTCATCGACAAGCAGGAGAAGGTCCACATGACCTCCTGCAGCGTCGGCATCAGCTGTGACAAGAGCAGCCCCAACTTCTACGACCTGACGCTGCCCTGGGACGTCCACCTGACCCAGTCCGGCACCTACGTCCACTACTCGACCGGTGACCCCAACCCGGGCAGCGGCAGCGCCCGCGGCTCGCACGGCTGCGTCCATCTGTCCATGTCGGACGCCAAGTGGTTCTACGGCCAGGTCAAGCAGGGCGACCCGGTCACCGTCACCGGCTCGCCCCGTGGCAAGGCCTCGGCCGACAACGGCTACGCCGCCTTCAACCTGAGCTGGTCCGAGTGGCTCGCAGGCAGCGCGGCCGGGGAGCAGACGGCCGGACAGCTGTGACGCCGAGAGTCCGAGAGCTCAGCGCCGGCTCTGAGAAGAACTAGGAAGAACCGTGGGTCGCGGCCCGGCCGCCCAGCAGCCGGGCCAGCACCTCGCGCTGCAGCGGCAGCACCTCGGTGTGCAGGTCGCGGCCCTTGGCCGTGAGGGCGACATACACTCCGCGGCGGTCCTCCGTGCAGACGGAACGCTCCACCAGGCCGTCCTTCTCCAGCCGGGCGATGAGCCGCGACAGGGCGCTCTGGCTGAGATGGACCCGTCCCGCGAGGTTGTGCACCCGGCACTGGTCGCCCTCGCCGGGCGCCTCGGACGCGAGGAGGTCGAGCACCTCGAAATCGCTCGCGCCCAGGCCGTGCGGGTGCAGGGCCCGGTCGATCTCGCACATCGTGCGGGCATGCACGGAGAGGATGTCGCGCCATCTCTCCTCGAGCCGGGACTCGGCCGTCTTCACTGCCATACCTGCACGGTAACACCGAATCAACCATTAGTTGACTGTGCAATGAATGCGGGTGCATGCAGCCCGCGGGTGGTCAGGCGGGCGGGTCCTGGAGCAGTCCGACCAGATTGCCGTCGGCGTCCTTCAGCGAGGCGATCAGCCTGCCGTTGCCCACGTCCTGAACGTCCTGCACCACCTCCGCACCCGCGTCCACCAGGGCGGCGAGCCGGCCCCGGATGTCGTCGACGTGCCAGTACGGCACCGGCCCGGTGAGACCCTTCGCGTGGCCGTTGGGGTCGAGGCCGACGTCCTGCCCGGCGTCCTTGAAGCCGACGTAGTACGGCGCATCCGCGTACGGCTCCGCCTGCAGCAGGGCGCCGAAGAGGGCCTTCGCCCGGGCGAGGTCCTTGACGGGGTAGATGATCGTCTTGAGTCCGGCGGTCATGGTGTGCTCCTCCGCAGTGGTGGCCGACGGATTTCGTCGGTGCATTCACGCTAGGGCGGGGGAGGGGGAACCGGCTTCTCCGATCCTGACCGGTTGACGGGTCGGCGGACGCCGAGGACGCACCGGCGGCGCGGAGCTGATGCGGTCGTAGGGCTGGCGGATCGTGGTGAGGTCGGCGGTGGCCTCCGTCGCCGCGACGGAGTCGTCGAAGCGGCCCACGGACACGTCCTCGGGCACGCGGCGGCCCGCCCGGCGCAGCGCCGTCAGGGCGCCCTGTGCCATGTCGATCTCGACGCCCGCCTCCGTGAGCACCTCCGTGTAGCCGGCGAGGCGGTCGACGCCGCGCGGGGTGTCCAGCGGGCCGCGCACCATGCCGATCCTGCGGCGACCCCGCGACAGCAGGTGGCGCACCATGTCGCGGACGCCGTCCCGGTCGTCCGCGGCCACATGACTCACCTTGGAGCCCAGCCCCGTGGGCTTGCCGCACTGGACGAGGGGCACCCCAGCCTCGCGCAGCTGCTCGGCGGCACGGTCCCCTGAGTGGCTGGAGACCAGCAGCACCCCGTCGACGTGCCCGGCCACGGCTCACTGGGCGCCAGGCAGACCACCCTGGACGACGTGGTCTCCCGTCACGGCAAGCCGGTGTTCAGCGCCGAGACGGCCTACCCGTTCCTGCCGGACAGCAAGGACTCGCTCACCGACCAGATCGACACCACCGGCGAGCTGGTCCCCGGCTGTCCGGGCAGCCGGCCTGGAATGAACGCCGTCGCGAACATCGTGGAGGCCTACCCGGCAACAAGGGCCTCAGCGTCTTGTACTGGGAGGCGACCTGGACCGCGGTCAGTGGCAACGGCTGGGATGCGGCCGGGCCTCGCCCACCTTGCCGCGCTAGGAACGCATCGCCGGCGGCCCCTGCCCGCTGTCCGTCGGTGCCTGTGCCGTCCGGCCGGGCTGGTCCGGCGGCTCGTCGAGGTGTCCGAGCCACTCGCATATGAGCCGCCCCAAAAGGGCGCCGCCGTAGACGACGAACCCCACCCCGACCAGCCAGGACTCCACCACCAGGACCGTGCCGACCGGGCCGTAGCTGATGGCGTTGGTGACCAGGAGCGGGGTGAAGACCAGATACGAGAAGCCGCGCAGGCCCACCAGTCCCGCCATCGTGGCGAGCGCACCGGGCAGCAGATAGCGCCACGGCACCTGGTGGTTGAGCAGGAAGTGCGGCCCCCACCAGAAGAACAGCACGCCGACCCCCATGCTGAGCAGGATGCGGGACGGGCCCTCCAGTACGGTCCGGGTCTGTACCTGGGCGTACAGGTACGCCATCAGCATGATCAGCCAGATCGCGTGCCGCCACAGGTGGTGCCACGGAGCGGCGGCCGTTTTCCAGATCCGCTCGTAGCCGTTCTGCACGCTGGAGGCGAAGGACATGCCGAAGAACGCGAGCAGCGCCAGGCTCAGCGCGCTGGTGGTGCTGATCACCTTGCGGGTCGGGCCGAAGACATGCGCGAGCGCGTCGGCGGACCGGCCGTTGAGGGCCATGCCGTCCACCAGCCACCCCGCGAAGCCGCCGTGCCCCAGCGGATCCGCCGCGGCCACCACGATCAGCAGCGGCGCCAGGGTGACCAGGGCGAGTGTCGCGAACCCCATCGACCGGTGCATCAGCTCCAGCTCGTTGCCGCGCCGGTGCAGCTCGGCAAGCCCCAGCCGGTGCCAGGCGGCCAGCCGTGACATGGGGACCACCCCTTCCTCCGGCCGGGGCTACCGGTGGTGATGTCCTGAGTGGCCAGAAAGCATCCCGGTAAACCTGATCGGGTGACGCGGCACCCGACGGGCATCCCTACACATGCCAGCATGAGCTGTCCCGACCTCGACAAGGAGGTTTTCATGGACCGTCCCAGTGAACTCGTCCCGCTGCGGTACGTCGCCATCGGCGGCCGCGGCCCCGAGGACGTCGTCGCCGACGCCCACGGCCGGGTGCTGACCGGAGTGGAGGACGGCCGCATCCTGCGCATCGACGGACTGACCGAGCCCTCGGCCGCCCGCGTCGAGGTGCTCGCCGAAACCGGCGGCCGGCCGCTCGGCCTCGAACTTCTCCCGGACGACGCCCTGTTGGTGTGCGACGCCGAACTCGGGCTGCTGCGCGTCGACCTCCGGGAGGGCATCGTGCGGATCCTCGCCGACTCGGTGGTGGGGGAGAGGCTGCGCTTCTGCAGCAATGCGGTCGCCCTGTCCGACGGCAGTGTCTGCTTCACCGTCTCCAGCCGCCGCTACCCGCTGGACCAGTGGATCGGCGACATCGTCGAACACACCGGAACCGGCCGTCTGCTGCGCCTCGCCCCGGGCAGCGAGAGTCCCGAAGTCCTGCTGGAGGGGCTCCAGTTCGCCAACGGCCTGGCGCCCAGCGCTGATGAATCGTTCCTGGTCGTCGCCGAGACCGGCGCCCGCAGGCTGACCCGCTACTGGCTCACCGGCGAGAAGACCGGACGGAGCGAACCCTTCGTGGAGAACCTCCCGGGCATGCCCGACAACCTCTGGCGGGCCGCCCCCGACGGCCCGGTCTGGGTCTCCCTGGCCGGGCCCCGCGTCCCCCCGCTCGACCTGCTGCACCGCACCGCCCCCACCGTCCGCGCCGCCGCCGCCCGCATCGCCGTCCGCGCCCCCTACCGCCCCACCGGCACCATCGGCGCCCTAGCGGTCGACGACCAGGGGACGATCGTCCACCACCTCGCCCGCCGTCACTCCGGCTACCGCATGGTGACCAGCGTCTGCGAGGCCGCCGGGCAACTGGTCCTGGGCAGCCTCTGGGAGCGGGGCATCGCCGTGTGCGAGCGACCGGCCCCGAAGTGACCCGTGCCCGGGCCGGGCGCTACCCTGTTGCCCGGCCGCGAGCACTCCTCGCGGCGCGGCGGTGGGGCCCGCCGTACCCGAACCGCGGCAGTGCTGCCGCCAACGGTCCCTACTTGCGAAGGAGCGGCGCCCGCATGCCCCGGGCCCCGGCGAGTAGGAGACGTACGACCATGACAGCCCCGGAAGCCGAGAGCCTCCGCGCCCGCCCCCACGCCCCGCGACCGCCCGCCTGGCGCATCCAGGCCCCCGTCGTCGCGGTGATCGCGCTCGGCGGAGCCATAGGAGCCGTCGCCCGCTACGCCCTGTCCCTGCGGTGGCCCACCCCGCCCGGCGGTTTCCCCTGGGCGACCTTCTGGACCAACGTCGTCGGCTGCGCCGTGATCGGCGTGTTCATGGTCGTCATCACCGACGTGTGGGCCGCCCACCGCCTGGTACGCCCCTTCTTCGGCACCGGCGTGCTCGGCGGCTTCACCACCTTCTCCACCTACGCCGTCGACATCCAGAAGCTGGTCGACGCCGGCCATCCGCGCACCGCGCTGGCCTACCTCGCCGCGACCCTGCTCGCGGCGCTCTCGGCGGTGTGGCTCGCGGTCGCCGCGGCCCGCCGCGTCCTGAAGTGGAGGCAGCCATGACGAGGCTGACCGGCAGCGCGCTGCGCCTGACCGTCTTCATCGGCGAGAACGACACCTGGCACCACAAGCCCCTGTACTCGGAGATCGTGCACCGCGCCCACGCGGCGGGCCTCGCCGGCGCCAGCGTCTTCCGCGGGATCGAGGGCTTCGGCGCCTCGTCCCTGATCCACACCTCGCGGCTGCTGTCGCTCAGCGAGGACCTGCCCGTCGCGATCGTCGTCGTCGACACCGAGGAACGCGTCCGCGCGTTCCTGCCGCAGCTCGACGAACTTGTCGACGACGGCCTGGTCATCCTCGACGACTGCGAGGTCATCCGGTACGCGGGCCGCGAGAACGGCTCCGACAAGACGGACATGAAGGGTAAGAGCTCGTTGTGAACTGGCTGTTGGTCGTCGCGGGCGCCACGGTCGGTGCCCCGCTGCGCTACCTCACCGACCGCGCAGTGCAGTCCCGCCACGACTCGGTCTTCCCCTGGGGTACCTTCGCGGTGAACGTCACCGGCTGCCTGATCCTCGGTCTGCTCACCGGTGCGATGGCCGAGCGGGCCGCCGGTCCCCATCTGCAGCTGCTCCTCGGCACCGGCCTGTGCGGGGCCCTGACGACGTACTCGACCTTCTCCTACGAGACCCTGCGGCTGACCGAGACCGGGGCGGGGCTCTACGCTGCCGCCAACGTCCTCGGGAGTGTGGCGGCGGGCCTCGGTGCGGCATTCGCCGGGGTGTCGATCGCCCAGGCCCTGTGGGGGTAGGCCGCCGGCCCGACTCCCGCACGTAGTAAGACTGTCTACAGCACTGTCGACCAACTCCTCAGAACTGGATCCCATGAGCGTCATCAACGTCGGTCAGGCCGCCGTCCTCGGAGTCGTGGAAGGGCTGACCGAGTTCCTTCCCGTCTCCTCCACCGGACATCTGAAGATCACCGAAGGGCTCATGAGCATCCCGGTCGACGACAAGGCCGTCGTCGGCTTCTCGGCCGTCATCCAGGTCGGCGCGATCGCCGCCGTGCTCCTGTACTTCTTCAAGGACATCGTGCGGATCGTCTCCGCCTGGGGCCGTGGCCTGGTCAACAAGGAGGAGCGGTACCACCACGACTACAAGTTCGCCTGGTGGGTGATCTACGCGACCATCCCGATCGTGGTCGTGGGCCTGGCCGCCAAGCCGCTCATCGACGGCCCGCTCGCCTCGCTGTGGGTGGTCGCCGCCTCGCTGATCGTCGGCAGTGGCGTGATGTGGGCCGCGGACCAGATGGGCCGGCACAAGCGCGGTGAGGACGACACCACCTTCAAGGACGCGATGCTGGTCGGCTGTTCCCAGATCCTCGCCCTGCTCTTCCCCGGGTTCTCCCGCTCCGGCGCCACCATGTCCACGGCCCTGATCCTCGACCTGGACCGGGTCGCCGCCACCCGCCTCTCCTTCTTCCTCGGCATCCCGGCCCTGACCGGCGCCGGCCTGTACGAGCTCAAGGACGCCCTGGGCACGGGCGTGGGCGCCGCCCCGCTGGCCGTCGGCACGATCGTCTCCTTCGTCGTCGCCTACGCCTCCATCGCCTGGCTGCTGAAGTTCGTCGCCAAGCACTCCTTCAACGCCTTCGTCGTCTACCGGATCATCGTCGGCGTACTGCTGCTCGGTCTGCTCAGCACGGGTGGCCTCAGCAGCTGACCGCGGTCGCGGAGAGGGGGCGCCTGTCGGGAGCCGGCCACAGTCACGGACGGGCCCGTCGTGCGCGGCGATGCCGAGCAGGCGCCCTACCCGCCGGTCTCCTCAGGCGTTGCCCCGGAAAAACACGCGTGCGTACGGGATCTCCGTCGTGCCACGATGGCGCGGGGAAGCGAGGTCTCGTGGACGAGATGGGGCGATTTCGCCGGGCGCTGGTCAGCTGGGCGGCCGGGGGAGCGGGAGCGGGTGCGGCCGCCGAGGCGGCGCGGCAACTGGCCGGCGGCGGTGTGCGGACGGTCGTGCTCGTCGAGGGAAGCAGTGATCAGGTCGCGCTCGAAGCGCTGGCCGCACGCCATGGCCGCGACCTCGCGGCGCAGGGCGTCGCGGTGGTGCCGCTCGGCGGCGCGACCAACATCGGGCGTTTCCTGGACGTGTGCGGCCCTGCGGGACTCGGCCTCCCGCTGGCCGGACTCTGCGACATCGGCGAGGAGCGGCACTTCCGGCGCCATCTGGAGCGGGTCGGGCTCGGGTCCGCTCGTACGCACGCCGGACTGGAGGCACTCGGATTCCAGCTGTGCGTGGCCGACCTGGAGGACGAGCTGATCCGTGCGCTCGGAGCCGAAGGCGTGCAGCAGGTGATCGAGGCCCAGGGCGAGACCCGCCCCTTCCACACCTTCCAGGGCCAGCCGGCCCAGCGGGAGAGGCCCGTGGAGCACCAGCTGCGGCGCTTCATGGGCACCCACAGCGGCCGCAAGGCGCTCTACGCGCAGGCGATGGTCGAGCACCTGGACCTCGCGCGCGTTCCCCGGCCGCTGGCGCGGCTCCTTGCGCACGTGTGACAACAGTCCGGATGCGTGAGGGACGCCTGGCGGGGGACTTGGGGGTGAGGCCGGGTTGCGGCGTTCCCCTGGGGGCCGGCTCGGCCAGGCTCCTCTGGTTCAGACAACGAGCCGGGGGAGCCGCCGCGTGGTCAGGACACCGTGCCCCGCTCGCAGACCCGGCGGGCGACCTCGTGGAGTTTGATGTTGTTCTCCTGTGAGAAGCGCCGAAGGGTGTCGAAGGCCTGCTCCTCGGTGAGGTGGTGGGCGCCCATGAGGATGCCCATGGCCTCACCGATGATGTGGCGGGTGGCGACGGCCCGTTCCATCTGGGCGTGCGTGCGGGCGCTCGAGAAGGCGACCGCGGCGTGGGAGGCCAGCAGCCAGCCGGCCAGCTCGCTGGCCGCGGTGAAGGCGCCGGGCCTGCGGGAGTAGAGGTTCAGCGCACCGAGCTCCTCGTCCTCGGTGAACAGCAGGAACCCCATCATGCTGCCCAGGCCGAGGGCGCGTGCCTGCGGGGCATAGGCGGGCCAAAGCGGCTGCTCCCGGGTGAAGTCGGCGATGCGGAAGACCCGCTCACCGTCCGCGGTGCGGGCGGCATCGAAGCACGGCCCCTCGCCCAGCCGTTCCTGCAACTGGTCGCTGTCGACGACCAGCTTCTGCGTGGGGGCCAGCGTCTCCACCGTCTTGCCGTGCAGCATCAGAATGCCCGCAGCGTCGCAGCCCTCCACCAGCTCGGTGGCCGAGTGGGTGATCCGTTCCAGGGTGGCATGGACCGAGTCCTGGGCGAGGAGATCCCGGGCCATAGACGCCAGCTGCTCTGCGAACCGATCCCAGTCCATAGCGTCCTCCGCGTTTCGGCGCGGCCTCGTCACGAAGCCCTCTACCCATCTTCTCTTTCGCCTCCCTTGACAGCTCCCGCCCGTCACCCGCAGGATCGCTCCCGTGAACCTGTCAGACAGCAAGACAGCCAGTCAGGGTCCGCGGCGCATCAGCGCCATGGAAGCGGTCCTGGCGCATCTGCGCACCGCCATCGAGAACGGCGAGTACGCCGTGGGGGACAAGCTGCCCTCCGAGGCGGAGCTGTGCCGCTCCCTCGAGGTCAGCCGGCCCGTGCTGCGCGAGGCCCTCAGGGCGCTGCAGACGATGGGCCTGACCGTCTCCAAGACGGGCAAGGGCACCTTCGTCGTCGCGAACACCGTCGAGGACCCCACCTTCGGCGACTACGCGGCCAGCGACCTGCTGGAGGTGCGCCGCCACGTGGAGATCCCGGTGGCGGGCTACGCGGCCCAGCGCCGCACGCCCGAGGACCTGGACCACCTGACGCACCTGCTGGAGCGCATGGAGCGGGAGACCGACACCACCTCGTGGGTCGCCCTCGACACGCTGTTCCACCTCGCTGTCGCCCAGGCCGCCCAGAACCCGGTCTTCCGCCGGGTCATCGAGGAGATCCGTGACGCACTGGCGCGTCAGTCGGCCTTCCTCAACGAGCTGGGCGGACGCCGCGAGCAGTCCAACCGCGAGCACCGGGCGATCGTCGAGGCGCTGATGGACGGTTCCGAACTCGACGCGGTGGACGCCATGGCGCACCACCTCGACCGCGTCGAGACGACCCTCACCGACATCGTGCGCCCCGCGCGCACGGACATCCCCACGGAAGGCGGACCCGAGGCGTGAGCGAGCACCTCAAAGAAGAGACGCGCACACCGGCCGCACATGTCGACGCAGGCGACGCGGGCTACAGCAAGTCGCTGAAGTCCCGGCACGTCAACATGATCGCCATCGGCGGCGCGATCGGCACCGGTCTCTTCCTCGGCGCGGGCGGCCGCCTCGCCGACGCCGGCCCGTCCCTGTTCATCGCGTACGCGGTCTGCGGCATCTTCGCCTTCCTGGTGGTGCGCGCCCTCGGCGAACTCGTCCTGTACCGGCCCTCGTCCGGCGCCTTCGTCTCCTACGCCCGGGAGTTCCTGGGCGAGAAGGGCGCCTACACCGCGGGCTGGATGTACTTCCTGAACTGGGCGACCACCGGTATCGCCGACATCACCGCGGTGGCCACCTACACGCACTACTGGGGCATGTTCTCCGACATCCCGCAATGGTTGATCGCATTGATCGCCCTGGCCGTCGTGCTGACGGTCAACCTGATCTCCGTCAAGATCTTCGGTGAGCTGGAGTTCTGGTTCGCCATCGTCAAGGTCAGCGCGCTCGTGATCTTCATGTGCATCGGCATCTTCCTGCTGGTCACCCAGCACCCCGTCGACGGCGCCCACCCCGGACCGGCCCTGATCACCGACAACGGCGGCGTCTTCCCCAACGGCCTGCTGCCCATGCTGCTGATCATCCAGGGCGTCGTCTTCGCCTACGCCTCCGTCGAGCTGGTGGGCGTCGCCGCGGGGGAGACCCAGAACCCCGAGAAGATCATGCCGAAGGCGATCAACTCGATCATGTGGCGCGTCGGCCTCTTCTACGTCGGCTCGGTCGTCCTGCTCTCGATGCTGCTGCCCTGGAACAAGTACAGCGCCGCCGAGAGCCCCTTCGTGACCGTGCTGTCCAACATCGGCATCCCGGCGGCCGGCGGCGTGATGAACCTCGTCGTCCTCACCGCGGCCATGTCCTCGCTCAACTCCGGCCTGTACTCCACCGGCCGCATCCTGCGCTCCATGGCGATGTCCGGTTCCGCACCCAAGTTCACCTCGGTGATGAGCCGCAGCCAGGTCCCGTACGGCGGCATCCTGCTCACCAGCGGTATCTGTGTGCTGGGCGTCGGCCTCAACTTCGTGGTCCCGGCGGACGCCTTCGAGATCGTCCTGAACTTCGCGGCGATCGGCATCCTCTCCACCTGGGGCATGATCATGATCTGTCACCTCCTCTTCTGGAAGAAGACCCAGAGGGGCGAGCTGACCCGCCCGAGCTACCGACTGCCGGGCTCCCCCTGGACCGAACTCGTGACGCTGGCCTTCCTCGCCTCCGTCCTGGTCCTCATGTACGCCGACGGAGGCGCCGGCCGCACCACCGTGCTGTGCCTGCCGCTGATCGTCGGAGCGCTCGTCGCAGGCTGGTACGCCATCCGCGGCCGCCTGCGGCGCACCCAAGCCAAGGCCGACGCGTAACCCGGCGCCGGCTCCAGACAACCCCGAAGTGAACAGGCAGTGATGTACAGCAGCTCCCTCGCGGACGCCCCCGCGATCCGCGAACCCCTCCACGCGCCCGTCGCGCACGTCGTCCGCGGCGGAGTGACCGAGGGCGTCCACTACGGCTCCGTCGTCGTCCTGGGGGCGGACGGTGAGGTCGAGTTCCAGCTCGGCGACATCGAGGCCGCCTTCTACCCGCGCTCCTCGCTCAAGCCCGTCCAGGCCGCCGCCATGGTGCGGGCGGGGCTGCCGCTGGAGGGGGAGCTTCTCTCGCTCGCCGCCGCCAGCCACTCCGGCGAGGAACGCCACCTCGCCGGGACCCGGCGGATCCTGGAGCTGGCCGGCGTCACGGAGGACGACCTGCGCAACGTCAAGGACATGCCGTACGACCCGGCGGTCCGCGACACGTGGATACGCGAGGGCCGCGAGCCCTCCCGGCTGGCCCAGAACTGCTCCGGCAAGCACGCGGCCATGCTGTACACCTGCAAGCTGAACGGCTGGTCCCTCGACGGCTACCTCGACCCGGAGCACCCGCTCCAGCAGGCGATCGCCGAGATCGTCGAGGACCTCACCGGTCAGCGGATCGCCCGGGTCACCGTCGACGGATGCGGCGCCCCCCTCTTCTCCATCTCCCTGCACGGCCTCGCCCGGGCCGCTGCCCGCATCACCACGGCGGCCCAGGGCACTCCGGAGGCCCGGGTCGCGGACGCCATGCGCGAGCACGCCGAGATGGCCTCCGGCGCCGGCCGCGATGTCGCCTCCCTGATGCGGGCCGTTCCCGGGCTTCTCGCCAAGGACGGTTTCGAGGGCGTGGAGGTCGCCGCCCTGCCCGACGGCCGGGCGGTCGCCGTCAAGATCTCCGACGGCGCGAACCGGGCCCGGATCCCGGTCACCGCCGCCGCCCTCGCCCGGGCCGGAGTCGACCCCGCCCTCCTCAACCCGTTCGCGGGCGAGCCCCTCCTCGGCGGAGGCGAACCGGTCGGCGAGATCCGCCCGGTCCGCGCGCTGGAGCCCCTCACGGTCCGGGCCTGCGCCTGAGCGCCGGTGTCACCTCCCGCCCGGGCCGGTACACACGCCTTGTGGCTCCCCCGCTCGCGACCTCGCACGAGCGGGCGCCCCGGCCGCCGTGCGCTGATCCGAGCGGGCATGGGACACGGGCCCTGACGGCTCCGGTGGCCACCGAGTGTGCGCGGTGGCCACCGGCGGACCACCGGATCCGGTCGCGGGACGGCCGGATCCACGCCGCCGGCGCACCACCGGCCGGCCCCCGAACCACCGGTCCCGTCACCACCGGGCCGGTGCCTCGACCGGCTCGGGCGGGCGTCACCCCGTACCGCCCGAGCCGGCTCCACCCCCGACGTCGCCAGCAACTCAACCCTCACCCTCAGAAAAGGACCCGCACCTCATGACCGCCGCCGCCACTCGCAGCGAACACGACCTGCTCGGAGACCGCGACGTCCCCGCCGACGCCTACTGGGGTGTTCACACCCTGCGCGCCACGGAGAACTTCCCCATCACGGGAACCCCCATCTCCGCCTACCCGCACCTGATCGACGCCCTCGCCGCCGTCAAGGAGGCCGCAGCCCTCGCCAACGAGGAACTCGGCCTGCTGGAGCCCAAGAAGGCCGCCGCCATCGTCGAGGCCTGCCGCGAGATCCGCGACGGCAAGCTGCACGACCAGTTCGTCGTCGACGTCATCCAGGGCGGCGCCGGCACCTCGACCAACATGAACGCCAACGAGGTCGTCGCCAACCGGGCGCTGGAACTGCTGGGCTTCGAGAAGGGCCAGTACCAGCATCTGCACCCCAATGAGGACGTCAACCTCGGCCAGTCGACCAATGACGTCTACCCGACCGCTGTCAAGATAGCGACGGTCTTCGCGGTACGTGGACTGCTCAAGGCGATGTCCGTACTGCAGGACGCTTTCGCCCGCAAGGCCGTCGAGTTCCGCACGGTGCTCAAGATGGGCCGTACACAGTTGCAGGACGCGGTGCCGATGACGCTCGGTCAAGAGTTCTCCGCGTATGCCGTCATGATTGACGAGGACCGCAACCGTCTTGACGAGGCCGTCCAGTTGATCCATGAGATCAACCTGGGCGCCACGGCCATCGGCACCGGACTCAATGCCCCCGCCGGATACGCCGAGTCGTCCCGCCGCCACCTCGCCGACATCACCGGCCTGCCCCTGGTCACCGCCGCCAACCTGGTCGAAGCCACCCAGGACTGCGGCGCGTTCGTGCAGATGTCCGGCGTGCTCAAGCGGATCGCCGTCAAGCTCTCCAAGAGCTGCAACGACCTGCGGCTGCTGTCGTCGGGGCCGCGCGCGGGTCTCGGCGAGATCAACCTGCCGCCGGTACAGGCCGGTTCGAGCATCATGCCCGGCAAGGTCAACCCGGTGATCCCCGAGGTCGTCAACCAGGTCGCCTTCGAGGTGATCGGCAACGACGTCACCATCACCATGGCCGCCGAAGCCGGACAGCTGCAGCTCAACGCCTTCGAGCCGATCATCCTGCACTCCCTCTCGGAGTCCGTCACCCACCTGCAGAGCGCCTGCCTGACACTCGCCGAGCGGTGCGTCGACGGCATCACCGCCAACACCGAGGCGCTGCGCGCGAGCGTGGAGAACTCCATCGGCCTGGTCACCGCTCTCAATCCGCACATCGGGTACACGGCCGCCACCGACATCGCCAAGGAGGCCCTCGTCACCGGCCGGGGCGTCGCCGAACTCGTCCTGGAGAAGGGCCTGTTGCCCGCCGAACGCCTCGCCGACCTGCTGCGGCCCGAGGTCCTCGCGGGCAGCGGCCCCGCCCTCGCCTGAGCCACGGCCGCGCGCCAGGACCGACCCGGAGGCACAATAGTGATCATGACAACGACGTCGTCCCACGCCTACCAGCCGGTCCTGGAGCGGATCGCCGAGGAGATCGGGCGCACCCCCGGCCGCGGCCGCCCCGCCGACTACATCCCGGCACTGGCGGCCTGCGACCCGCGCCGCTTCGGCATGGCCGTCGCGGAACTGGACGGCACGGTGTACGGCGTGGGGGACTGGCGTGAGCCGTTCTCCACGCAGTCCCTCACCAAGGTCTTCACCCTCGCCCTCGACCTGGCCCGCGAGGGCGACGAACTGTGGGAGCACGTCGGCCGCGAGCCTTCCGGCAATCCCTTCAACTCCCTGGTCCAGCTGGAGTACGAGAACGGCATCCCGCGCAACCCGTTCATCAACGCGGGCGCCCTCGTCGTCACCGACCGCCTGCAGACCCGTACCGGAGACGCGGCGGGCGAACTGCTGGCCTTCCTGCGTGCGGAGAGCGGCAACCCGGCCCTGGACTTCGACAAGGACGTCGCCGCCTCCGAGGCGGCACACGGCGACCGCAACGCCGCCCTCGCCCATTTCATGGCGTCCTACGGCAACATCGACAACCTGATTCCGGTGCTGCTCGACCAGTACTTCCGCCAGTGCTCCCTCACCGCCTCCTGCGCGGACCTCGCCCTCGCCACCGGGTTCCTGGCCCGCCACGGCCTCCGCGCCGACGGCAGCCGGCTGCTTTCCCAGAGCCAGGCCAAGCAGGTCAACGCGGTGATGCTGACCTGCGGGACCTATGACGCGGCGGGCGATTTCGCCTACCGCGTGGGCCTGCCCGGCAAGAGCGGCGTGGGCGGCGGCATCATCGCGGTCGTGCCCGGCCGCTGCACGCTGTGCGTGTGGAGCCCCGGGCTCGACGAGCGCGGCAACTCGGTCGCGGGCGTCGCGGCGCTGGACCGCTTCACGACCCTGACGGGCCTGTCGGTGTTCTGAACCTCCTCGTCCCCGGGCCGAACCCGGCCTCCGGTGAAGGAACCCGGTCAGCCCGGCGCCCCGGGGGGTTCTCCGCCGCCGTGCGATCACGTGCCGGTCACACGCAGGCCCCCGAGCCGAAGGCGGCACGTCAACTTCCGGCCACCAGGCGTTGACACGCTTCCCGAGTGTTGGCCATG
The DNA here is from genome assembly GCF_044465725.1 of Streptomyces sp. NPDC049541. Taxonomy (NCBI): domain Bacteria; kingdom Bacillati; phylum Actinomycetota; class Actinomycetes; order Kitasatosporales; family Streptomycetaceae; genus Streptomyces; species Streptomyces sp. NPDC049541. The sequence goes on from NZ_JBITLY010000002.1 coordinate 807,122, forward strand.
GCTTTCCCCGTCGATCTCCGCCGCTGCCAGGTACTGGGCCTGGCCGGCACCGCCTTCCTCGCGCTGGGAGGTGAGACGGCCGGTGCCCTGCCCGTGCGGGATCTCCTCGCCCCGGCGACCGCCCGCGCGGCCCTGGGCCTGGTCGGTGTGTACTTCGGCGTGGTGCTGCTGATCGCCGCCTGGGTGCTGCTCGGGCGGCTCGTGCGCAGCGCCGATGCGCCGACCCCGCGCGAACTGCTGCTCGTGCTCGCCGTCTGGGCGGCCCCGTTGCTGCTGGCCCCGCCGCTGTTCAGCCGGGACGTCTACAGCTACCTCGCGCAGGGCGCCATGGTCGACGCCCACATGGACGTCTACGCATACGGGCCCGCCCACCTCGGCGGCCCCCTCGCGGACGAGGTGGCCCCGCTGTGGCAGCACACCGGCGCCCCCTACGGCCCGGTGTTCCTCGCCGTCGCCTCCGCCCTGTCCGGCCTGACCCGCGGTGAACTGCCCGCCGGGCTGGTCGGGATGCGGCTGGTCGCGCTGCTCGGTGTGGCACTGATGGCGGCCGCGCTGCCCCGGCTGGCCCGGCACAGCGGCGCCGACCCGGCCGCCGCGCTCTGGCTCGGCGCCCTCAACCCGCTGGTGCTGCTCCACCTGGTCGCAGGCGCCCACAACGACGCCATCATGCTCGGCCTGCTCGGTGTCGGCCTGGTCGCGGCCCTCGGCCGGTGGCCGCTCCTGGGCGCGGTACTCGTCACGCTCGCGGCCCTGGTCAAGGCGCCCGCCGTGCTCGGGCTCGCCGCGGTCGTCGTCCTCCAGGTGCGGGCCGGGCGGCGCCCGGCAAAGGCCGTCCTGTCGACCTGCCTTGCCGCCGCGGCCACCACGGTCGCCGCGACAGCCGTCGCCGGCACGGGCTACGGCTGGATAGGCGCCCTCGACACCCCCGTCTCCCCGCACAACTGGGCCCTGACGAGCCTCCTCGGCCGCGCCACCGGAGCCATGCTGGAACACCTCGGCAGCGACCTCGCCCCCCTCGCCCTGCCGGTCTGGCACCTGCTCGGCCTGGCGACCACCGCGCTCCTGATAGCGGCCATATGGTGGCGGCTGCGCCCCCGCCCGGTCTACGCGCTCGGCCTGAGCCTCGCCGCCGTTGCTGCCTTCGGCCCGGCGATCCGTCCCTGGTACGCCCTGTGGGGGTTGTTCCTCATCGCCGCGGCGGCCCCCACCACCTCGGTGCGGCACCGGGTGGCGGCCGTGACGGGCGTGCTCGCGCTCGCCGCCCTGCCGAGCGGCGGGCCGGTCGACAGCGGGCAGTTGATGCTGGCCGTCTCCGGCGGGGCGCTGGCGGTGGTGGTCCTCTGGCAGGTCCACCAGGCGGCCCACGCGTCCGTGCTGGGAGAAACCGCATGACCCTGCCCCGCACCGACCGCGGCCGACTGCTCCTGGTCCTCGCCCTCGCCGCGGCCGTCACCGCCTTCACCGCGACCGTGCCGCTGCTGCGCGACTGGTTCGACCTGCGGGTGTACTACGGCGCCGTCAACACCTGGATCCACCATGGCGGCCGGCTGTACGACTACCGGGTGCCGGGCACGGAATACGGCTTCACCTACCCGCCGTTCGCCGCCGTCAGCATGCTGCCCATGGCCCTCGTCGGGCTGCGCACGGCGATCGCCGGATCCCTGCTGCTCAACCTCGCGGCCCTCGCCTGGGTCCTGCACATCCTCACCCAGGGGGCCTGGCGCCGCTACGGCTGGTTCGGCTGCGCCCTGGGCGCGTGCCTGCTCACCCTGTTCGAACCGCTCCGCGACACCTTCAGCTTCGGCCAGGTCAACGTCCTGCTGCTGGCGCTGGTCCTCACCGACGCCTGGCTGCTGACCAGGGGGCGGCAGCGCTGGGCGGGCATCGGCATCGGTCTGGCGGCCGCGGTCAAGCTCACCCCCGCACTCTTCATCGGCCTGCTCCTGCTCGCCGGCCGTCGGCGTGCCGCCGCGGTCGCGACGGCCGTCACCGCGGCGGCGACAGGCCTCGCCGCCTGTGTTGCCCCGGAGGCCTCCCGCTTCTACTGGACCGAGGCGCTGTGGGACACCAGCCGGGTGGGTCGCCTCGACTACGTCTCCAACCAGTCGCTGCAGGGCATCCTGGCCCGGCTCGGCGTGGCGGACCGCGCGATGTGGGCGGCAGTGGTCCTGGTGGTCCTCGGTATCTGGGCCCGGCGCACCCGCCGGGCCGTCGCCGCCGCCGACTGGCCGGCCGCCTTCGCGCTCACCGGCCTGACCGCGTGCCTCGTCAGCCCCATCACCTGGGTGCACCACCTGGTGTGGCTGCTGCCGTCCTTCGCCGTACTGATCCGCGCCGGGCACCCGCGCCTGACGGGCGTTCTGTACGGGGTGCTGTGCACCAGCGTGGTGTGGCTCTGGTTCCACGACGCCTCCGGCGTCGACGGATTCCTCGGCAGCAACACCTACACCTGGATCACCCTGGGACTGCTGCTGTGGCTGCCGGTGGGTCAGCTCCGCGCCGACAGCGCGCCCCTGCGGCGCAGCGCCAGCGCCACCGCTCCCGCGCCTAGTGCGACGGCGCCCGAGATGACCCCTGCCGTCGGCCACCCCGACCCGCCGTCCGGCGCGACGGCCACCGGCGTGGCGCGCGGCCCCGGCCGGGGCCTGTCCAGCAGCGCGTCCAGCGACCCCACCGGTTCGACCCGCCCCGCCGCCTCGAACCCCCAGTCCAGCAGTTCGCGCGCCTCCTCGTAGACGGTGAAGCCGCCGCCCGCCTGAGGGTTCATCACGGTGACCACGAGCGTGCGCCCGCCCCGGCGGGCGGCGGCGACGAGCGTGTTGCCCGCGTCGCTGGTGTAGCCGTTCTTGACGCCGATCAGCCCCGGATACGGCTCCACACCGTCCGCCCCGGTCAGCAGCCGGTTGGTGTTCTCGATCTCGTACGACCAGCCGCCCCCGCCCGGGAACCTCGCCACCGCCGTACCGCAGTACTTCGCGAAGTCCGGATTGCGCAGCCCGGCCCGGCCGAACACCGCCAGGTCGTACGCCGACGACACCTGGCCCGGTGTGTCGTACCCGTCGGGCGACCGCACCTGCGTGTCGAGGGCCCCCAGCGAACGGGCCCTGGCCTGCATCTGCCCGGCCGTGGTCTGCCAGCCGCCGTTCAGGGAGGCCAGCACGTCCACGGCGTCGTTCCCGGAGTTGAGGAAGACCCCGCGCCACAGATCGGCGATCCGGTACGTCCGCCCCTCGGCGACCCCGACCCTGCTGCTGCCCTCACCGATGTCCTCCAGCTCCTCCTCCCGCACCGTGTGCCGGGCGCCCGCCGGCAGCGTCGGCAGCACGGTCAGCGCGAACAGGGTCTTCAGCGTGCTGGCGGGCGGCAGCTTGCGATGGGCTTCGTGCGCGGCCAGCACGTCCCCGCTGCGGGCGTCCGCCACCACCCAGGACAACGCGGACACGTCCGGAATCCCAGGCGCCCCGTGATGGGGCCGCACCAGGGTGCCCTCGCGATACAGGAACGAAGGATCCGGCAGCGCCGCCCGCGGCACACCGGGCGGAGTGGGCTCCGCGCCCGCGGCGACGGGCGTGAACGCAAGGACACCCGCCACGCCGAGCGCGCATGCGGTGGCGGCCGTCCGGGACGAGAAATGGATGATCACACGATCAACGTAGGAATCGGCCCGGCATCCGGGACGGAGACCGGGCCGGGGGCGGCACTCCAGCACCCGGATGCCGCAGTGCCGGACCTGCACAGGGCCCGGACCGCCTGCTGCGACCACGCGAAGCCCACGAACGCGCACACCGACGGCAGCCGCGTAGTACCGCGGTACTACGCGCTCAGCCCGGGTCGGCCTCCCGGTACCACGGGATCGGGCGGATCGGCTCCTAGCGTTGCCGGTGAGGCGCCGGAAGTGACGGACGCCGTAAGCCGACAGAGAGAGCGCCAATGATCGACGCACGGCAGCTGACCAAGAGGTACGGCGACAAGACGGCCGTGGACGGGCTGGACTTCGTCGTGAAACCGGGCACGGTGACCGGGTTCCTGGGCCCCAACGGCGCGGGCAAGTCCACCACCATGCGCATGATCGTCGGACTCGACGCCCCGACGAGCGGCTCCGTCACCGTGAACGGCCACCACTACGCCCGCCACCGGGCCCCGCTCCAGGAGGTCGGGGCCCTGCTGGAGGCGAAGTCGATCCACCCGGGCCGCTCGGCGTACAACCACCTCCGCGCCCTCGCGCTGACCCACGGCATCCCGCGTCGCCGGGTCGACGAGGTCGTCGACCTCGCCGGCCTTGCCAGTGTGGCGAAGAAGCGGGCCGGTGCCTTCTCCCTCGGGATGGGCCAGCGGCTGGGCATCGCGGCCGCGCTGCTGGGCGATCCGCAGACCGTGATGCTGGACGAGCCGGTCAACGGACTCGACCCGGAGGGCGTCCTCTGGATCCGCAACCTGCTCAAGGCGCTCGCCGACGAGGGCCGCACGGTGTTCGTCTCCTCGCATCTGATGAGCGAGATGGCGCTGGTGGCGGACCACCTCATCATCGTGGGCCGGGGACGCCTGCTGGCCGACACCACCGTCGGGGAGCTGATCCGCGAGGCGGGCGGCGACACGGTGAAGGTCGCCACCGAGGACCCGGCGCGGCTGCGGGACGTCCTCGCGGGACCGGGCGTCGACATCACGGGGCGCGTGGGCTCCGAGGAACTGCAGGTGACGGGGCTGAGCGCCCGCAGCATCGGCCTGAAGGCGGCCGAGCACGGGATACCCCTGTTCGAGCTGACCGCGAGGACGGTGTCGCTGGAGGAGGCATTCATGGACCTGACCAGGGAGGCCGTGGAGTACCACGGATCCACGACGGGGATCGAGACCCTCGGGAGGCCGGCATGAGCACCCTCACCGCAACCGCCGAAGAACCCCGCACCGCACCCGCCCGCCCCGCCTACCGGGTGACCGGACGGCGCGTGCTGTCCTCGGAGTGGGCCAAGCTGTGGTCCCTGCGCTCGACCTGGATCACCCTGGGCCTCGGCCTGCTGTTCCTGGTGGCGTTCGGGCTGATCGCCGCGAGCCGGTACAAGTCCGGGATCAACTCCGGCCGCATGGACCGCGACTTCGCCACCTCGACGGCCGTGAGCCTGTCCCTGTTCGGTACGAACTTCGCCCAGCTGGCCCTCGGAGTCCTCGGCGTGCTGGTCACGGCGGGGGAGTACTCGACCGGCATGATCCGCTCCACGCTCGCGGCGGTGCCCCGCAGGCTGCCCGTGCTGTGGTCCAAGGCGACGGTGTTCGGGCTGGTCGCGCTGGCGGTGGGGACGCTGGGCGCGTTCGTCGCCTTCCTGTTCGGCAGCGGCATCGTCTCGGGGACGCCCGCGGCCATGGGCCTCTCGCACGCGGGTGTCCTGCGCAGCCTGCTGGGCGCCGGCCTGTATCTCGGCCTGGTCGGGGTGATCGGCACCGCGCTGGGTGCGCTGCTGCGGTCGGTGGCCGGCGGGATCTCGGTGCTGGTGGCCACGTTCATGCTGATCCCGGGACTGATCTCGCTGCTGCCGAGCTCCTGGCAGGACAACATCAGCCCCTATCTGCCCTCCCACGCGGGAGAGTCGGTGTTCGCCCTGACCCACGACTCGACGACCCTGTCGCCCGGCGCCGGGCTGCTGGTCTTCCTGAGCTGGACGGCGCTGGCGCTGGCCGGCGCGGCCTACCGGCTCGCACGCAGCGACGTCTGACGCACCATGGACAGGTGACGTCCGTGACCACCGATGACATCAGCGGGATGGGACCGCTGGTCGCCCGTCTGTCCCGGGGCGGCCAGCGGCTCAGGCAGGCGGACCGGAACCGTCCGTGGGTGCTGGACACCGCGGTCGTGGTCCTGGTCTTCCTGATGTTCTGCCTGCCCGATCTGCTGCGCGGCGGGGCCGGCGACGGCGACGGCGACGGCCCGCGCCGCTTCCGGCTCGTCTTCACCCAGCTGCCCCTCGCCGGGATGCTGGCACTGCAGGCCGGACTGGTGCTGCCGCTGCTGTGGCGGCGGCGCAGGCCCCTGGTCGCCTTCGGCGTCATCGCCGCGGTGTTCGTCCTGCAGTGGTCCCTGAACGCGGTGCTGCGCGCCGACATCGCCCTCTTCGTCGCCCTGTACAGCCTGGCCCTGCACGGGCGGCTGAAGCAGCTGCCGTGGGCCTGCGCCGCCATGGCGGGCGCCATGGTGCTGGTCGCCCTGCGGGTGTCCGCGGCCATGTCCGTCTGGGACGCGCTGTTCTTCCTGCTGAGCACCACGACCGCGGCCCTCGCGCTCGGCCTGATGGTCCGCATCCGCCGGGCCCAGCTGGCCGGACTGCGGGAGCGGGCCGCCCGGCTGGAGATCGAGCGGGACCAGCGCAGCCGGCTGGCCACGGCCACCGAACGCACCCGGGTCGCCCGCGAGATGCACGACATCGTCGGCCACAACCTCTCCGTCATCATCACCCTTGCGGACGCCGGCGCCTACGCCACCGACACCGCACCCGAACGCGGCAAGGAGGCCCTCCAGCTCATCGGCGACACCGGCCGCCAGGCCCTCGGTGAGCTGCGGCGCGTACTCGGTGTGCTCCGCGAGGCGGCGGACGGCCCGCAGCCCGGGCCCGAACTCAGCCCGCAGCCGGGCATCGCGGACATCGACGCCCTGTGCGCCAAGGTGCGCGCCGCCGGACTGGAGGTCGTCTACCGCACCTCCGGCGACGTGGACGCCCTCGACAGCGGGGTGCAGCTGACGGCGTACCGCATCGTCCAGGAAGCCCTCACCAACACCCTCAAACACGCCGACGCCGACACCCGGGTACACCTGGCGATCATCGAGACGGACACCCGGCTGACCATCCGGGTCCAGGACACCGGCCCGGCGACACCGCAGGGCCCGCACGAGGAAGGGCACGGACTGGTGGGCATGCGGGAGAGGGCGGCGCTGTACGGCGGGACCGTCAGCGCGGGACCGGCGGGCGGCGGAGGCTGGAGCGTCGAAGCCGTCCTCGACCTCACGCCCCAAGGCGGTGTCCGGTGACCACGGTGCTCGTCGTGGACGACCAGCCGCTGCAACGCTACGGCTTCCGCATCCTCCTGGACTCCGTCCCCGAGACCGAGGTCGTCGGGGAGGCCGCGCACGGCGCGGAGGCCGTGCGCAAGGCCGCCGAACTGCGCCCGGACGTCGTCCTCATGGACATCCGGATGCCCGGCATGGACGGCATCGAGGCCACCCGCCGCATCGTGGCAGCCGGCGAGCGTTCGCGCGTCCTCGTGCTCACCACCTTCGACCTCGACGAGTACGTCCACGCCGCCCTGCGCGCCGGGGCCAGCGGTTTCCTCCTCAAGGACGCGCGCCCCGAGGAACTCCTCGCCGGCATCCGCGCCGTCGCGATCGGCGACGCGGTGATCGCGCCCGCGCTCACCCGCCGCCTCCTGGACGAGTTCGCCCAGTACGTCCCCGCGCACCGGGGCGACCTCGCCGAGGACCCGAGGCTGAGCTCCCTCACCGACCGCGAGCGCGAGATCCTCGTCGCCGTCGGCAAGGGCTGGACCAACGGCGAGATCGCCGGGCACTTCGTGCTGTCCGAGTCCACCGTCAAGACCCACGTGGGCCGCGTCCTCGCCAAGATCGGTGCCCGGGACCGCATCCAGGCCGTGATCTTCGCCTACGACCTCGGACTCGCGCGGCCGAACACGCAGTGAACGGCACGGGGCCGCCCGGGCGGCCCCGTGGAGGGTGCGGGCTCAGCCGTTCGGCCCTCGACGACTTCACGTTCCCGACCAGCTTCTCCGTCGCCAAGGAGGTCTTCGGAGGGCATGTCCGACAGAGCACGTCAAGCCGGGGCCGTGGTGGGGGCGGGCACCTGCGGAGGGGGACCCTGGGTCCACACCACCCGCAGGGTCGAGGAGGAGATCCGCCAGCCCTCGGGCGTCCTGACCAGTTCCGCGTCTGCATGGCCCGCCGAGATGAAGACGCTGCCGGTGCCGTCCGCCAGGACGTGGGTGCTCAGCTGCACGCCACGGGTGGTGGCCCGCTCACCGTCGATCTCTATGACGGCGTTGGTGCCCAGGTGCACGGTTCGGTCGAACAGTGCCATACCCTGCCGGACGCGGGCCAGCAGAGCATCGCGGCCATGGACGGTCCCGATGGGCATCTCGGCGGTGACGTCTTCGGTGTGGAACACGCGCGCCCATTCCTCGTCGAAGACCCCCTCGTCCAGAGAACGCAGGTAGCGGTCCAGCAGATCGGTGATCTCGGCGCGGTCGGTCAGGGTCTGCAGCTGTCGCTGCATCTCTTCGATGTCCATGCCTGAAGGCTCGTCCCTCAAGCGCGGTTGAGGTCAAGGTGTCCGTTCCCGGCGACGTCCTGGACTCACTGCCCGAGGACATCCCGCGGCCCACCTGGGCGCACGCGAGCCCTCGCATGGTCGCCTGGGTGGGTCTGCGTAAGATCACGAAGGTCTGATTCCCGGGTGATGAGGAGGCCCAACGGCCATGACGGACAAGCGTGTTGTGGTGGTCACCGGCGGCGGCACCGGCATCGGCGCCGCAACCGCCCGGCTGCTGCGGGCGGGCGGACACGAGGTTGTCGTCGCCGGCCGACGGCCCGAGCCGCTGCAGCGCATCGCCGACGAGACCGGCGCCCTGCCGCACTCCGCTGATCTCACGGACACGACCGCCGTGGATGAGCTCGTCGAGGCCACGGTCTCCCGCTACGGCAGGCTCGACGGAGTGGTCCTCAACGCGGGCGTGGGACGCAGCGGCGCGGTGGGAGACCTCTCGGACGAGACCTGGGAGTTGGTGATGCGCACCAACCTGACGGGCCCCTTCCTGCTGCTGCGCGCCGCACTCCCGCACCTGCTCAAGACCCGCGGTTCGGTCGTCGCCGTCGCCTCAGTCGCGGCATTGCGCAACGGGGTCGGCAACGCCGCGTACGCCACCTCCAAGGCCGCGCTGCTTCAGCTGTGCGGCTCGCTGGCCGTCGACTACGGCAGCCAGGGGCTGCGCGCCAACACGGTGTGCCCCACCTGGGTACGCACCGAGATGGCTGATCGTCGTATGGCTCGCTTCGCCGAGGAATCCGGGCTGGGTGACGGTGTGGACGAGGCCTACGAAGAGGCGACGAAGCTGGTGCCCGCGGGGCGCCCCGGCGACCCGTCCGAGGTCGCCGAGGCGATCGCCTGGCTGCTCTCGCCCGCCGCCTCCTTCGTGAACGGCGCGGTACTCACGGTGGACGGCGGGGTCTCGGTGCGCGACGCGGGAACCCTGGCGTTCGACTTCAGCGTCGAGCGCCGCGACCCTGGTCGATGACCGGCAGCGCTTTCGCGCCGGGAGTCACGTGAGCGGGACGATCACAGGAGGAGGGTGCGTGAGTACTCAGGACAACCCACCGGGCGGAGTCTCCGGCGTGCTCGGCGGAGCCGGGCGGGGCGCGCTGGAGGGGCTGCGCATCGCCGACTTCTCCCGGATCCTCGCGGGACCCTACGCCACCATGCTGCTCGCCGATCTCGGCGCCGACGTGGTGAAGGTGGAACGGCCGGGCACCGGGGACGACACCCGGGCCTGGCGGCCCCCGACGGACCAGGACGGTACGTCGACGTACTTCCTGAGCGTCAACCGCAACAAGAGGTCCGTCACCCTGGACCTTGCGACCGAGGCCGGCCTGGAGCAGGCCCGCGCCCTGGTCGCCGAGTGCGACGTCCTGGTGGAGAACTTCCGTCCCGGCACGATGGAACGGCTGGGGCTCGGCCATCGCGAACTCCTCGCCCGACACCCGGGGTTGGTCTACTGCTCGATCAGCGGCTTCGGGGCCGGTCCGGGCGCGGCGATCCCCGGATACGACCTGCTCGTGCAGGCCGTCGGTGGTCTGATGAGCGTGACCGGGGACGCGGACGGGGAGCCGACGAAGGCGGGTGTGGCGCTCGTCGACGTGATCACCGGTCTGCACGCCTCGCTCGGCATCCTTGCTGCCCTCCGGCACCGGGACGCCACCGGGGAAGGGCAGTACGTCGAGGTCAACCTGCTCGGCTCGCTGCTGTCGGCCATGGTCAACCAGGCGTCGGCGTTCGCTGTCGCCGGTATCGCTCCGGGGCGCCTGGGCAACGCGCATCCGAGCATCGCGCCGTACGAGACCGTCCCTGCCGCCGACCGTCCCCTCGCGATCGCCGTGGGCAACGACCGGCAGTTCGCGGCGCTCGCCCAGGTCATCGGCGAGCCCGGTCTCGCGCTCGACGACCGCTTCCGCACCAATGCCGACCGGGTCGCCCATCGCACCGAACTGAGAGACATCCTGAGCGAACGGCTGGCCGCCGCGGGCGCGGACCACTGGTCGTCCGTCCTGCTGGCCGCGGGCGTGCCCGCCGGGCCGGTCAACACCCTCGACGAGGCCTTCGACTTCGCCCGGAAACTCGGTCTTCCCGGCATCGTCGACATTCCCTCCGCACCCGCCGACGAAGCCGAGTCCACGCCTTCCCGTCAGATCGCGAACCCCATCGCGCTGAGCGGGACACCGGTCCAATACCGACTGCCGCCGCCGGGCCTGGGGCAGCACAACGAGGAGCTTCTCCACCGCACGTCCGCCGAAGCCTCCACGCAGGACGAATCGGGCACCTGATCGTTCCGACAACCGGCTCAGACGGTGCCGGGGCGTGGGGAGCCCCGGAAGACCTGGCGGGTGTGCCAGGAGCGGTGGACCGCGGCCACCGGCCGGACGCCGGGTTGCGGGCCGATGAGCGGACGGCCGGCGAGCGCGGTGACGTGCTCGCGGGCGACGGGGCTGCGGCCGATGAAGTGCTGTGGGACCAGGACCCGGTGGCCCTCGCCGACGCCCAGGACACCTTTGTCGAACAGCTTGTGGTGCAGCGAGCACAGACACAGCCCGTTGTCGACGTCATCCGGGCCGTCGAACGCCCACCAGCGCACATGCGCGGCCTCCAGCCCGACGGGCGCCGTGCCGATCATGCCGTCGTAGCCGCAGAAGGCGCACCGGTACTCGTAGGCGGTCAGCACCAGCTCGCGCATCCGCCGGTCACGCTGCCGCCGCTCGGGCGCCGTCAGCGCATCGGTCTCCGCCAGCTCCAGTTCGGTTCTGTCCGGGGTGCGGCTCCGCCGGCACCCACCACGGCGCCGCCCGACCCGTTGGTGACCATCGGTCAGGTCGCCCTTGCGGTCAAGTGCACTCCAAGTCCTAGAGTCACCCTTCCCACCAGCACCCGCCTGCGACGGAGCACCGCATTGCGCTATCGAGTCCTCGGCAAGACCGGCATCGAGGTCAGTACGCACTGCCTCGGCACGATGATGTTCGGGGCCGTCGGCAATCCCGACCACGAGGAGAGCGCCCGCATCATCCATGCGGCGCTCGATGCGGGCATCAACTTCGTGGACACCGCCGACATGTACTCGGCCGGCGAATGCGAGCAGATCGTCGGCAAGGCTCTCAAGGGCAGACGCGACGACGTCGTGCTCGCCACGAAGGTGCACTTTCCACTCGGGGAGGGACGCAACCGCAGCGGCAATTCGCGCCGCTGGATCCTCAAGGCCGTCGAGGACAGCCTGCGGCGGCTGGACACGGACTGGATCGACCTCTACCAGGTGCACCGCCCCGACCACACCACCGACATCGAGGAGACGCTGTCCGTCCTCACCGACCTGGTCAGGGTGGGCAAGATCCGGACATTCGGCTGCTCCACGTTCCCCGCCGAGGAGCTCGTCGAGGCCCATCATATGGCCGAGCGGCGCGGGCTGATGCGGATGCGTACCGAGCAGCCGCCCTACTCGATCCTCGCGCGCGGCATCGAACGGGCCGTTCTGCCCACCGCCCAGCGCCTGGGCATGGGCGTGCTGACCTGGTCGCCACTGGCTTCGGGATTCCTGTCCGGGTCCTACCGCGCGGGCCGGCCCGTCGACCTCACCACCGGCCGCGCCAGACTCACCCCGCACCGCTTCGACCCCGACGCCCCGGGCAACCCGGCGAAGTTCGCGGCCGTCGAGCAACTCGTCGCGCTCGCCCAGGAGACGGGCCGCACCCTGCCGGAACTTGCCGTCGCCTTCCCGCTGGTGCATCCCGCCGTCACGTCGGTGATCATCGGTCCGCGCACCATGGACCAACTCACCTCCTTGCTCAAGGGAGCCGACCTGCTGCTCGACGACGCGGTGCTCGACCGTATCGACGAGATCGTGGCGCCCGGTACCGATCTCTACCGAGCCGACGGCGTGTGGCAGCCGCAGTCGCTCACCGAGCCCGCACTGCGCAGGCGCCCGGCCGGGGAGCGGGCGGCGGCGGATTGAGGGGCCGGACGTGATCGACTGGCGTCGGGCACCACCTGCATGAGGCGAGCCCGGGCGGCGAGCTAGTCGGGCCCGCCCGGCGACGTACCCGGAAGTCGAATCGTGACGACGAGGCCGCCGGTGGGGCGGGGCGTGAGGTCGAGGGTGCCGTCGTGTGCGCGGACGATGCTGTGCACGATGGCCAGGCCGAGGCCGACACCGGCGTGTTCGTCGGTGCGTACGCGTTCCGTTCCGCGCCGGAAGGGTTCGGTGAGGGTCGGGATCAGCTCCGAGGGGAGTGGCGGGCCCGTGTTCTCGACCCGCAGCATGCCGCCGTCGTGCTGCGGTTCGGTGTGGACCGTCACGGTGCCGCCGAGCGGCAGGTTGTGCACGATGGCGTTCTGGACGAGGTTCGTCACCATGCGCAGGATGAGCGCCGCGGAGCCCACGGTCCGTGTCGGCTCCCCGGTGGCCTCGAGCGTGATCCCGCGCTTCTCGGCGAGAGGAAGCAGGGTTTCGGCGGCTTCTTCGGCCATGAGGGAGAGATCGACGGGCTCGCGGGTGAAGCTCCTGGCGTCGGCGCGGCTGAGCAGCAGAAGGGCCTCGGTGAGGTTGATCGCCCGCGTGTTGACGGTGTGGAGGCGCTCGATGAGTTCGCCCTGGTCCCGCGTGGGGTCGTTGCGGGCGGCGTCGAGGAGTGACTGGGAGATCGCCAGCGGGGTGCGCAGTTCGTGGGAGGCGTTCGCGGCGAACCTCTGCTGTTCGGCGACGTGGGACTCGAGTCGTTCGAGCATGGTGTCGAAGGCGTCGGCGAGCTCGCGGAACTCGTCCTCGCGGCCTTGCATGCGGATCCGGTGGGACAGCGATCCGTTCGCGGCCGTCCGTGCCGCGTCCGCGATCCGGGTCAGTGGTACGAGCATCCGGCCGGCGAGGATCCATCCGCCTACCAGGCCGAAGACGAGGAGGAAGGCCAGTGCCGTGGCCGCGGCCGGGACGAATCCGCGCAGGGCATCGGAGCGGTTGAACCCGGTGATGATGACGACTCCGAACCGGTGCTGGAGGGCTTTGGGGTCGTCGGTCCGGAGCCAGCGCAGCACGAACACCCACATCACGGCCAGCAGGAGAGTGCCGGCGAGGAGAAGGAAACCGGCGTAGCTGAGGGTGAGTTTCAGCCGGGCGCTGAGCCCCGGGCGTCTATTCATGCGTGCCGCCGGGTGGGGTGCCGGTGTCGATGCGGTAGCCGACGCCGGGCACCGTGGCGATGAGCCCTGGTGCGCCGAGTCGTTTGCGCAGGGCGGAGACGGTGATGCGGACGGCGTTGGTGAAGGGGTCGGCGTTGTTGTCCCAGGCCCGCTCCAGCAGCTCTTCGGCGCTGACGACACCGCCTTCGGCGGCGACGAGGACCTCGAGCACGGCGAACTGTTTGCGGGTGAGTGCGACATAGCGGCCGTCGCGGAAGACCTCCCGGCGGAACGGGTCCAGCCGAAGGCCCACGATCTCGCGGACCGGGGGCCGGGCGTGCGCGCGTCTGCGGTCGAGGGCCCGCAGCCGCATGACGAGCTCCCGCAGCTCGAACGGTTTGGTGAGGTAGTCGTCGGCGCCGAGCTCGAATCCGGAGGCCTTGTCGTCGATCCGGTCGGCAGCGGTGAGCATGAGGATGGGGATACCGCTGCCGGAAGCGACGATGCGGCGGGCGACCTCGTCACCGGACGGGCCGGGGATGTCCCGGTCCAGGACCGCGAGGTCGTAGGAGTTGACGCTGAGCAGTTCCAGGGCGGAGTCCCCGTCGCCGGCGATGTCGGCGGCGATCGCCTCCAGCCGCAGACCGTCACGGACGGCTTCCGCCAGGTAGGGCTCGTCCTCCACGATCAGCACACGCATGCGTGCAGCCTAGGCAGCGGAACATATCGCCGACGTATGCAACCGCCCGCATCACTGGAGCGGTCGCCGTGCCCGTCGGCTGAGGAAGCTTCCAAGGCCTACGGTCGGGAACGGCGCCTCACCGCTGAGGGCTGCAGTCGTAGAGCGTGAAGGTGCCGGCGGTGCGGCGTCCGTAGGCGGCGGGCCGGATGCGGGTGCAGTGGGACTTCACCCAGGTCGTGGCGGGGGTGGTGGGGCGCTGGGTGGTGAGCAGCGCGTAGCGCAGCTGGTGGGTGGTGACGAGGCTGCCGAGTTGCTGGGCGGTGGGGAAGGGGGTGCTGCCGGTGAAGCCGCCCATCACGAGGATGGGCTCCGACTTCGCGCGCAGCAGCGGCTCGGCGGTGTAGGCGGCCTGGGTGGCGAGCAGGTACTTCTCGCCGTGGCGGTGCGCGGTGAGGTAGTCGAGCAGGGCGGTGTCCCGGGCGTTGGGCTCACCGAGCCCTCTCCTTCGCGGAGCGTGGCGGGGGTGCTCGTAGTACGACTTGCCGACCGGACCGGCGATCGGCGAGGTGGCCGCGCCCGCGTAGAGCGGGTCGAGGCCGGCAACGGCCCAGCCGGCCGGTACGACCAAGGCAGCCGCGATCCCGGCGGCCAGGGCGGCGTGGACCATCCGCGGGGAGGTGCGCGGCCCGCGGCTCCACAGGCCCACCACACCGCACAGTGCGAGCATCACGGCGACCGGCAGCAGCCAGGAGACGAACCGGGTCGGCCAGTCGAGCACCAGCGCCCACACCGCCGTCAGCGCGATCGCCGCCGGGAGCGCCAGGTGCCGCCGGTCACCCACCTCGTGCTCCGCCTCCGGCTCCCATTCGCTGTGCGGCTCCGGTTCGGGCTCGTACTTCGCCTCGTACTCCGCTCGGAAGAGCGCGAGCCCGCCGCCGGCCAGCGCGGCGAGCGCCGGGGCGATGACGGCCGTGTAGTAGGCGTGGTTGCCGTTGGAGGCGCTGAACACCAGGGTGTGTACGGCCAGCCAGCCGCCCCACATCACAAATCCCGCGCGCAGCAGGTCGGTTCGCGGTCGGCCGGCGCGCCAGACGATGCCCAGGACCGCGGCGAGCACGGCGAGCGGCAGGAACCAGGCGACCTGCGGGCCGACGGTGTGGTTGATCAGCATGTCCCAGCCGGTGTTGCCGGTGGTGCGGCTCGCGGCGGTGCCCGCGACGGCACCGAAGGCGGTGGCATCGCTGCTGAAGCGGCTCAGGCCGTTGTAGCCGAAGACCAGGGCGAACGGATCGTTGTTGGACGTACCGTCGAGGTAGGGGCGGCTCGCGGCCGGCGTCACCCAGGCGATCAGCACCCAGGAACAGGAGACCACCAGGGAGACCGCACCGGCCAGCAGGACGCGCAGGGCGCGGTGCAACCGGGTTCCGGGCGCGGCGAGTTGGTAGACCGCGGCGAAGACCGGCAGCACCAGCCACGCCTGCAGCATCTTCGTCTGGAAGGCGAGCCCGACCCAGACGCCGCAGGTGATCAGCGGCAGCAGCCGCTCGGTGCGCACCGCCTTCTGCAGTGCGCCCGCGGCCGCCACCAGGAGCAGGGTGAGCGCGGTGTCCGGAATGGTGGCACGGGTGAGGACCACGGTGACCGGGGTGAGGGTGAGCGTCAGCGCGGCGATCAGCGCGGCGAGCGGACCGGCCCAGGCCCGTACGATCCGGTGCAGCAGCCATACGGTGAGCACGCCCTCGACGACCTGCGGAAGCGCGGCCGCCCAGGTGTGCGGGCCGAAGAGCCAGACGGAGACGGCGTCGGGCCAGAAGGCGCCGGGCAGCTTGTCGATGCTGATGGAACCGCTCGCGTCGAGCCCGCCGAAGAAGAAGGCACGCCAGCTCTCGGACATCGACCGTATCGCCGCGCCGTAGAAGGGGTGGAGCGCGGCGTTCCCGATGCCCCAGGCGTACAGGACCGTGGCGACGACCAGTACCGCGGCGAGCGCCGGGCGCTCCCAGCGCGGGGCGTCTTCCGGCAGGCCGGAGCGGCGGCCGGCCGGCCGGCGGCCTCGGTGTGCTCCGGTGGGCCGGGCGGCGGGGATGGCGGTCATGGCAGTGGTCCTCGGATCAGCTGGTCAGGTGAGGCGGCGGTGCACAGGCGGCGGGTTCAAGGCGGTGGGATCGACGCCGCGGGATCACAGGCGGCGGGCCGCCCGGAAGCCGCGGGCGTAGAAGTCGGTGCCGTCCAGCAGCGCGTGGCCCGACAGGTCGCCCATGGTCGGGCCGTTGGCGGCGGAGCGGCTGGAGTAGAACCGGTGCCGGCCCTTGTCGTCGAGGCCCATGTACATGCCGCAGTGGTCGATGAAGTCCGGCCGGTCCTTGATGATGGCGAAGAAGACCAGATCACCGGGTTGCAGGGCGCTCAGATCGGTGGCCTGCTGCTTCCCGGTGTGCGGGATCACCACGCGGCCGGGACCGTCGGCGGCGATGGCGTACGCGCGGCGCGGCAGGCCGGCGCCCTTGGTGTTGGTGTTGTGCAGGGGGATGCCCATCCGGTAGCCCCACACCAGCCGCTGGAAGCCGGAGCAGTCGGCGTCGCCGTAGCGGGCCCTCTCCGGCTGCACGCGCGTGCCGTCCGGGAAGGTCCAGGGCAGGCCCAGATAGTCGTAGAAGTCGGACTGTTCGTCGTGGAAGGCGAAGTCCAGCGGATTGTTGACCGCCGCATTGCGCGGGCCGAAGTGCGCGGTGCCCGCGTAGCGCACCCCGCGAGCGTCGTGCTTGTCGGGCGCCCCGGCGCTGCTGTACTGGAACGCCACCGCGAAGACGTCCGGGCTGGTGTCGCCGAGCGCCTTGCGGAACCAGGTCTTGAACGAGGCGGACTTCTCCATGCCCCGCTGCCACTCGTGCGGCAGCACCCGCACCCAGGCGTCCGTGGTCACCTTGGCCTCGGTGGTCCGTGGTTCGCTGAAGGTACGGGTGGGGCCGGTGAGGACGGCCGTACGGGCTCCGTCGGTGAAGGTGGCGAGCGTGCCGCCGTCGGCGGCACGGACCACGGTGCGGGCGGGGGCGGACAGCCGCTCGAAGGTGTGGGCGCCGGTGGCCCGGGCGCTCGGGCCGGCGCCCGTCTGGTCGTCGACCGTCCCGCCGTCGTCGCCGCTGCCCTGCCGGAAGTGGTCCCAGGCGTACCCGCCCACCACTCCGGCGGCCGCGACGCCCGCGATCGTTCCGAGCACGTTGCGGCGAGTCTGGTTGCCGCGTCGGCCGACGGGTTTGGAGTGCATGGCGATCCTCCTGGAGGTGTGAGGTGAGAGGGGGGCTGGGCTGGGCTGGTCAGCCGGTGGGCAGGGCGCCCATCAACAGGCCGGAGACCAGCACCACGTATGTGGCCAGCGTCACCGCCGTGGTCGAGATGACCGTGGCCGCCATGGGCTGCCGGACCATCTGGTAGGAGATCAGGCCGGGGACGATGAAGCCGAGGGTCTGTGACGTGTACAGCAGCGGGAACTCGTGGCTGAGGGCGAGCATCACGGTGGTCTGCATCACCACCGCACACAGCACCACGGCGGCGAACAGCCGCTTGCCGTAGAGGATCACCGTGCGCTGCAACAGCTTGCTCATGAAGTACGTGGCTCCCGCCACAACGACCATCAGCCCGGCCATCCGCACATCGGTGACGAGCGTGAGGGCGATCCAGCCCGGGGTGATCATCCCCCCGGGGGACAGGTTGGTGGTCAGATAGCAGACGAGCGAGAAGACCAGCCCGAGGGCGATCCCGAGTGCGGCGGTCTGCGGGGTGAGGTTGGCGGGGATCACGGGTTCCTCGTGGACTGGGGCGGATCGTAGGAGTGGTACAGGTCGTCGTGGGAGTGGTGCGGGTCGTCCGCGCTGCTCCGGCCATCGGGCCGGCCGTGGCGGGCGGCGAACCGGCGGGCGAGGTCGCGCTGTTCGGGGATGCGGAAGGCGTACGTCGGTGTCTCCAGCGGTGCCACCCAGCTGTACGGCTCCGGCTCGGGCGGCCTGGCCACCGAGACCCGCGGCCTGGGGATGGCGATCTGCATGGTCTCCTGGTCCAGGCCGTCGCCGTCGGGAACGGCGTCGAAGGGGTCCTCGGCGTCGTCCAGCGCCAGCTCGGCGAGGCATTCCAGGAACAGCTCGCCCTGACCGTGGATGTTGCCGATCGCCACCAGCGAGGAGGCAGGACCGAGTTCCGCGAGTATCGCCGCGGTCAGCTCCTCGGGATCCCGGCGGTCACCGCCGAGATCCACCACCCGCCCGGTGAAGCCGGCCGGAATCGCATCGCGGGCGCTCTTGGTCGGGTGGCCGATCAGGAACACCGTCTCGGCGGCGAGGTCGGGGACGATGGCGCCCATCTGGCCGTTGCGCTCCACCCGGTCCGGGCGGCAGTTGATGACCACGCTGATCGGCCGTCTGATCGCGCCCAGATCCTCCAGTTGCCTCACGTTCATCAGCGTCGACTCGGGGTCGTTGGCCGCGAAGACGTTGGCGAACCGCAGCTTCTTGCCGTCAGGGGTGACGTAGCGCTCCACCGACAGCACACCCGGGTCGGGCGGCGCGTCCCACATGCCCTGCATCGCGGTCTGCCGCTCCACGCCGAGCAGTTCCGCGACGGCGAGTGCGATGGCCACGTTCTCCTTGAAGGTGAACCAGCTGAAGCCGCGCAGTTCGGCGTCGGTCACCGACTCCGGATCGACCGGGATCAGCCGGCAGTTCCGCTTGTCGGCCTCCTCCTGGAGGATGTGCAGCCGGTCCTTCTCCGCTGTCACGCACACCCCGCCCACCGGCATCGAGCGGGAGAGCGAGCGGGCCACGTCGTCCAGCGTCGGCCCCATCTCCTCCAGATGGTCCTCGCGGACATTGCACAGCACGCCGATCGTGGAACGGATCAGCTTCTCCTGATTGGTCTCCTGCAGCGCCGGCATCACCGCCATGCACTCGATGACCAGTGCGTCCGGCCGGTAGGTCGCCGCCCGCCGTACGATGCCGATCTGCTCGACGATGTTCGAGATGCCGAACTTCCGGTAGATCGGTTCCTCGGTGGCATCCGGATGGATGAACCGGGCCGCGGTGCCGGTGGTCTTGGCCACCGTGACCAGGCCGCCGCCGCGCAGCGCCCCCGCACACAGCCGGGTGATCGAACTCTTGCCGCGGATGCCGTTGACCAGCACCCGCGTCGGTATCTGCTCCAGCGAGGCGAAGTGCCGCCGCTGCTCCAGGATCCCGGCGATCCACAGGCCGACACAGCACAGCAGGACGATGACATAGAGGAAGAGCACGCCGATTCCGTCCTTCTACCGCTGGAGGGTGTTCTCACGCCGGGGCTGGTGGGGCACGGCGGCGGGGCCGGACCTGGCCGCCCGGTCGCGCTCCGCCAGGGCCTGGCGGATCAGCTCCAGGCTGCGGGTGACCGAGCCGATCTCGTCGTGGTTGACCGGATGCAGCACGGTACGGCGGTCTCCGCCGGCGAGCCGCTCGACGAGGACGGCGACCGCGCGCAGCGGCCGGACCACCACGACATGCAGCCAGCCCAGGCAGGCCGCGCCCACGGCGAGCCCCAGGATGCCGGCGAGCATGGTGCGCTGCTCGGCCTGCACCGCGGGGATCTGGAGCGCTGCCGCGGGCTCCGCGGTCACCACGTGCCAACCCAGGCGGGCCGTGGGGCCGCTCTGCGCCAGCGGCGCGGCGGCGTCGACCGAGGGACCGGAGGAGGTGAGGTGCACCGCCGAGGTGGCCGTACCCGCGGTCCCCGGGGCGCTCTGGGTGGAGCGGGCGAGACGGGTCAGGGCGGGGTCGGGCAGCGACTGGAAGGCCCGGTAGCCCACGCTGGCCGCCAGCACCTTCTCGCGGCCGTCCGTCACCCAGACGCTGCCCAGCTTCGGCCTGGGCAGGACGGAGTTGAGCACCTTCACGTCGATCTCGCCGAACAGGACCACCCCGGCCGCCCCGGCCTTGCCCTTGACGGCCCGGACCTGCGTGTAGGCGGCGATCGCCGGGATACGGCCCGAGGTGTTGACGGTGGTGATCCCGCCGCCCTCGGGCACATGGACGCGGGTGCGCAGCGGTGTGCCGCCCACCCTCAGCGTGATGCCGCCCGAGCGGTCCAGGAGGTACAGCGAGCGGTACTGCTTGTGATCGGCGAGGGAGCGCCGCAGAACCTCGGCCTGGGCGTCCCGGCTCCTGCCCGGCAGGCTCCCGGCCGCGGCGGTCAGGTCGGTGTACGACTGGTCGAGGGACTGCCGGATCCGGTTCGTCGCGATCTCGGTGCGGGCCTGCTGGTCGGCGAGGACCGGCGCCGGAATCGCGGTCGCGGTGTCCGCCCGGTTCAGCAGAGTGATCATCGGCACCGCCCAGAAGCCCACGACGATCACTCCGACCACGGCAAGCGCCCGGTAGCCAGGCCCGCGCCGGGCCGGAAACTCCTGGGGACCGCTCTCGCCGAGCAGTTGCCGGCGCAGTGAGTCGAGCGCCCGCCCGATCCGGGCCAGTTCCCCGAAGCCGTGCACCGGAACAGCCCGGGACAGCTCCTCCGACGCGGTCGGCCAGTCCTGGGTCGCGCCCCGGGCCAGGCGGCCGGCGGACAGATACAGCCGCAGCAGGGGCCGCTGCACGGAGAAGTACAGCGCCAGGCCGAGCAGCAGCGCGACCCCGGCCAGCGATCCGGCTGCCTCGAGCGCGAAGCGCGAGTAGTCGGCGGTGGCGGTCGTGGCGGGCACCGCGTGGGAGGTGAGCACCACCAGACCGAGGTGGTCGGTGTCGCCCGGACCGGTCGTCGAGGCGACCTGGGCCCAGCCGGCCACGGTGCGTCGGCTGCCGGTGGTGGCGCCCAGCAGGCTTCCCGAGGCGTCGGCGTCGGACCCGGATCCGTGTGCCGCGCGGGTCGCCGCTGTGGACAGGCCGCTGTCGGCGGTGCGCGGCGACGGTTTGCCGTGGACGGCGGTGGCGAGCGCCGTGCCGCTCCCGTCCAGCACCTCGGCGGTGCGTCCGTCGCCGTAAGCCGCCAGTGAGGGGAGCGCCTCGGAGACCAGCAGGAGCCACTGCCGCTCGGGCCGGTTCGGGGCCTGGTAGTCCTGGTCGGGGTCATCCTGCTGGGCGGGCAGCGTGACCCTGGCGAAGTACAGCAGTTGCGGGCTGCCGCCCGAGGTCACCAGCCGGGGCGGGACCGCCCCGGACGCCGTCCTGGTGGCGTCGATCCCGCCCAGCGGCACCATCCGGCCGCCGGCCGCCAGCAGTTTGCCGGTGCGCCGGTCGAGCAGCGCACTGCCGAGGATCTCTTTTCTGGCCGAGGTCAGCGCCTTGAGCGTGGTCACGGGGGTGGATGTGCTCGTTGCCGGGTACGCGCTCGCGGTGCGGCGCACCGTGCTCGCTTCGGCGTCGATCGCGGTGCGCATCGACTGCGCGGTGTCCGCGGCGATCTGCTGTTCCCCGTTCAACACGGCCTGCGGAACGGGCTCGGCGTGGACGCCGTCGAGACCGATCAGGGTCAGGGCGGCGACTACCAGCAGAAGTATGACAAGTGAGGCGATGGGCGGGCGCACCCCGCCAAGCATCGGCATATCGGCGCGGCGGCGGATGCGGTGTCGGCGCGGCGCCCGGGGTGCGGAGGGCAGGGGAACGGATCCTTCCTCAACTGGCGTCAAGCGCCCAAATGTTCGAGAGTGTGAACATCCTAGCTCCCGCCTGTCACGTAACCATCACACTTTCGCCCCATGTGACGTACGTGTTAATTCGAATTCACAGGAACACCGGACGGCGGCCGTACATGCCGCCCGGGCACGCGGAAGGGCGGGCCTGCGAGCAGGCCCGGCCCTTCGAACGCGGGGGTCGGCTGACCGGTCGACTCCGGTCAGCGGACGAAAGAGATCTCCGGGTACTTGTCGTTCGGCCCGTCGAGCAGGGTGCTGTGCTTGTGACGCAGCGTCTGGTCGAAGAAGGCGGCGAGGTAGACGCGCTGGACCTGGACCGCCCGTGCCGGATCGATCGTGCCGTACTGCTGCTGGATCTGATACTGGGAGAGGCCGAGCAGGCCCGCCTCCTGCGGCACCATCCACTCCTGGTCGCAGAACGACAGGTGCGCCGCGCCATGAAGCTTGATGTCGACCTTGTACCCCTTCAGATGCGACCACAGCGTGCGCCACGAACCGTCGTTGTTGCGGTTGTGGGTGCCGGAGCTGAAGAGCATGAAGGGCCGGTCCAGGTCCTTGCTCGGCGCCGAACCGAAGAACTGGCCGTCCAGGTCGGCACCGGCGCCGATGCGCTTGTCGAGCTGCATGGCGGTGTCGACCGCCCCACCGCCCAGCGACCAGCCGAACATCCCGATGCGGGACATGTCCACCGACTGCTTCAGTCCGGCGGGCAGCGTCGCATGGCCGGCGTCCGGGTTGCCGCCACTGCTGATCTTGCCGAGCGCGTTGATGACGAACTTGATGTCGGCCGCGCGCACCTTGAGCGTGTCGGAGGAGTGGGTGCCCGCCGGCATCGCGTTGAGCTCGAGCCGGTTGCCGGGGAACTGCACCTCGTTGGCGTCGTGGGTGTGGTCGACGGTGACGACGAGGTAGCCGCGGCTGGCCAGGTCCTGGGCGAGCGCGGTGCCCTGTGCGCGGTCCGAGTGCAGCCCGGTCGAGTACAGCAGGACGGGCAGCTTGCCGAGCGAGGTCTTCACCGGGGCGAGGACATGGCCCGCGGTCTTCGGCAGGGTCACCTGCTGCGGCGACATCCCGTGCGTGGTGAGGTAGTGGTTCCCGGAGATCGACGGCATCCACGGCGCCTGGTAGTGCCCGGACGTGGCGGTGGCCGGGTACCAGAGCGAGACCATCACCTCGCGCTTGCCGCCCACGTACGGATCCGTACGGGACGAGTCGACGAGGTGCAGACCGACCATGCCCACGCTGTTCGGCCCGGTCGGCGCGGGCATCTTGAGCTGCAGGGCGGACGCGGCCGTGCGGTTCGAGGTGAACGCCTCAGGGTGTACCGACTTCTGGGCCGTCGGCCCCTCGTCGTTCTCGGGCGCCCAGTCCGTTTTCGGCTTCGGCTCCGGCTCGTCGGGCGAGAACCCGGTGGCCGTGGGCGTGTCGGACGTCTTCCCGGCGGCCATCGCCGGCGTCATCCCCACACCCAGCGCGACGGCCAGCGCGCCAGCCGAACCGACCGCTCTGGCGACGGCTCTGCTACGGGGCCGCGGGCGGCGGTGTTTCATGGAACCCCCTTGTTCGTCAGCGATCGTAGAACGCGCGATCGACTGCCGCATACCGTACAGCCACGGCCACGGCCGGACTCACGCGCCCGGGTTACTGCCGGGCAGCAGGTCGGCCGGCACGGCGCGGGCAAGGGGTGAACGGGAGGCCGCGATCACGGGGGACGGGCCCGATGGCTGCCGACATGGCAGCGGATGCGCACCTTGTGAGGGGGAGGAAAATTGCCCCGGTACGGGATTCTTCGAGGTGGGCGGCCATCCACCCACGAAGAACCGTCAAAGTTGTGCACTCCATTGACGGCAGCAAAAAATGAGCCCTACATTCCTCGGCGTGTTCGCTCAGTGCACTGAGCATCTGCTCCGGCCCCGCCCCGCACGCCCGCATCCGTCCCGAGGAGCCGCACCATGCCTGCCGGAACCCGTACCCGCATCCCCCGCGCCCGCCTGCGTATCGCCCTGACCGTCCTGGTCACGCTGGCGTCCGCGGCGCTCACCGCCGCCCCCTCACCGGCCGCCCAGGCGGACGCCCCGGCCGCCGGCCACCTCACCGGCACCCTCTCCGACGGCGCCACCTGGATCGCGGACGTACCCGACCACTGGAACGGCACCCTGCTGCTGTTCAGCCACGGCTTCGGCCCCACCGTCGCCGCTGACGCCCCCACCGCCGCCGTCCGCACCGAACTGCTCGCCGAGGGCTACGCGATGGCCGGTTCGTCGTACGACCCCCATGGCTCGATGTGGGCCCTGAACAGCGCCGAACGCGACCAGTTCGCCACGCTCGGCGCCGTCACCGCGAAGATCGGAACCCCGCGGCGCACCCTGGCCATCGGCCAGTCCATGGGAGGGCTCGTCAACGCGCAGCTCGCCCGCGACGGCGGCGGGCGCATCGACGGTGCGCTCGGCCAGTGCGGTCTGGTCGCGGGCGGCACGGATCTGGACAACTACCAGCTGGACGCCGAGTACACCATCGCCCGCCTGCTGCTGCCCGGACAGGACGTGAAACTCGTGCGGTTCGGCACCTCCGCCGAGGCGTCCGCCACCGCCGACCTGCTCACCAAGGCGGTCACCGCGGCGCAGTCCACCCCGCAGGGCCGGGCCAGGGTCGCGCTGGCCGCCGCCTTCCTCAACCTGCCCGCCTGGTCGCCCGGGAAGGACCGGCCCGCCGCGACCGACTGGGCGGGCCAGGAGGCGCAGCAGTACGACTGGTTCGCGCAGGGCATCCTGTCGTTCGTCGAGGGCGGCCGGTACGCCATAGAGCAGTCCGTCGGCGGCAACAACTCGTGGAACCGGGGCGTGGATTACGCCCGGCTGCTGGCCGGCTCGGAACACGCCTCCCAGGTGCATGCCCTCTACCGGGCGGCCGGTCTCGACCTGCGTGCCGAACTGCGCACGCTGACCGAGGGCGCCACGATCACCGCCGACCCCGCCGCCGTCCGCACCGCGCGGCGGACCTCCTCCGCGGGCCAGGGCCTCGAGGTGCCCCTGCTCGACGTGCACACCACCGCCGACAACCTGGTCCCGGTGCAGCAGGAGAACCGCTTCGCCGCCCGTGTGCGTGCCTCCGGCGACGGCGCGCTGCTGCGCCAGGCGTACGTCGAGCGGCAGGGCCACTGTGCGTTCACCACCGCCGAGACCGTGGCCGCCCTGCACGCTCTCGAACACCGCGTCAGCACCGGGCACTGGGACGACGCGGCGACCCCGGCAGCGCTCCAGCGGTCCGCCACCGCGCTCGGTCTGGACGGGGCGGCGTATGTCCCGTACCGCCCGGCCCGGTTGACGGTCGGCCGCGACCGTCCGGCATACCCCACCGGGCGCTGACCCCGGGGCCGCTCATGCCGCTCGGCGCACGACCACGGTCGTGCGCCGAGCGAGGGCGGACTCTTGCAGGAGAGGCAGCCGCACTCCCCGGCGGCTGACCACATCGATGTCCCGCTCCCGCTTGTGGTGGAGCCGTGACGGTCGGGTCCGGGTGGACGGACCGACCGGACGGGTCACTACCTTGGTAACCAGGGACCGGCCGTCCGCCCGGTGCGGGACGGCACAGCCTCAACGGGGAGCAGGGATATGAGCAAGCGCGGCACATTAGGCGGCAGCGCGCACGCCGACCGGGTGTTCCGGGTCCAGCGGGCGTTCACCGAAGTCGAAGGGCAGATGCACGGCCCCGGTGAGCTGGCGGAGGTGACCGGCCTTGACGACTCCACCGTTCACCGCATCCTCCAGTCGGGCGTGTACGACGGCATCTTCGCCCGCGAGGGGCACGGTCTGTACCGGCTGGGGGCCGGCGCCGCACGGCTCGGGCTGAAGTCCCTCGCGCACGCGCCCAACGAGCGTGTCGTGCACGCCGTCCTGGAGGATCTGCACGCGGCCACCGACGGAGGGCTGGCGTTCCTCTTCGCCCTGGCGCCCTTCGGAGGGGCCGGGAAACAGTGCCTGGACATGGCCGTCGGCACGTCGGACCTGTCCGAACTCGGGATCACACACAGGGCGTTCATGGAGGTCTGCCGGTCGCTGCGGACCGGAGCGGCAGGGCGGGCCATCCTCGCCTTCCTGCCGAAGGTCATCCAGGACCGGGTCCTGGCCGAGCCGGTCCCGGACGGGGCGGGGCCGGGCGCCTACCGCGACAACGCGCGGCTGCTGGCCTCCCTGGAGTCCGTCCGCAGGGACGGGCTCGCGGCCGACGTCGAGGAGTGGGCCGCAGGCTGGGTCGGCTGCGCGGCCCCCATCCGGTGGGACGGGTTGATCATGGGCTCCGTGGCCGTGCTGAAGCCCGGTCACGACATGTCGGCATGGCCCGGACCCGCCGTACGGGCCGTGCAGCGGGCCGCCGCGCGCTTCACTCCTGCGGACGAGGACGGGCCCTGGTCGGCGGAGGCCCCGGGCTCGTACTGAGCATTCCATTGACCGACGCCCATTGAACGGTACGGCCGCGTGAATCGGCCGTACCGGAAATCCGCCTGGGCCGGGACTTCGCCGTACCCGCGACGGCTGCTCCTATTCGTGGGAATCCTGTTCTTCTCGCGTCGCGGGATTTCGCGCCCGCCCTGGTGTTTCTCGCCCTGCGGGAGAGTCGTGGATTTCCTTGACTTGGCACCGAGCGGCCCCCGAATAATCGAAAACGAAAGGAGCTCCCGAAGCGACCCGAAGAGATCTCATGAGATCCGCCGAAACGGAGGAATGACCATGCGGGACAGCGTCGCCCTCCTGCACGCCACCCGACGCGACGTGGAGCGCGGCCCCGGCTCCCGCGGTACCGAACAGCAGCACGCCCGCGGAAAGCTGACCGCGCGGGAACGGCTGGATCTCCTCTTCGACCCCGGGTCCTTCCACGAGGTCGAGCGGTTTCGGCGGCACCGGGCCACCGGGTTCGGACTGGAGCACCGCAAGCCCCACACCGACGGCGTCGTCACCGGCTGGGGCACAGTGCACGGGCGGACCGTGTTCGCGTACGCCCACGACTTCCGCATTTTCGGCGGATCGCTCGGCGAGGCCCACGCCACCAAGATCCACAAGATCATGGACATGGCCGTTTCGGCGGGCGCACCGCTGGTCTCCCTCAACGACGGCGCGGGCGCCCGTATCCAGGAGGGCGTCTCCGCGCTCGCCGGATACGGAGGCATCTTCCGCCGCAATACCAGGGCCTCCGGAGTGATTCCGCAGATCGCGGTGATGCTCGGCCCGTGCGCGGGCGGCGCCGCCTATTCACCGGCACTCAACGACTTCGTCTTCATGGTCCGCGGCACCGCCCAGATGTTCATCACCGGACCCGATGTGGTGCAGTCGGTGACGGGTGAGGAAATCACCCACGAAGAACTCGGCGGCGCGGACGTCCACGGCAGGGTCTCCGGCGTCGCCGGCTTCGTCCACGACGACGAGACGGAATGCCTCGACGAAGTACGGCACCTGCTGTCGCTGCTGCCCTCCAACAATCGTGAACTGCCGCCCGCCTACCCCTGCGACGACTCCGTGGAGCGTACGAACGACGGGCTCGTCGACCTCGTACCCGCCGACGGCAGCCGCCCCTACGACATGCGCGCGGTGATCAGGGAGGTCGTCGACGAGGGAGAGTGGCTGGAGACCCACGAGGGCTGGGCCACCAGCGTGCTGTGCGGACTGGCCCGGCTGGACGGGCAGACCGTCGGCATCGTCGCGAGCCAGCCGACCAGCCTCGCCGGGGTGCTGGACATCCACGCCGCCGAGAAGGCCGCCCGGTTCGTCTCCGTCTGCGACGCCTTCAGCATCCCCCTGGTGACTTTCGTCGATGTGCCCGGTTTCCTTCCGGGCGTCGACCAGGAGCACGGGGGCATCATCCGCCACGGCGCCAAACTCCTCTACGCGTACTGCAATGCGACGGTCCCGAGGATCTCGATGGTGCTGCGCAAGGCGTACGGAGGCGCCTACATCGTCATGGACTCCCAGTCCGTCGGCGCCGACGCCACCTACGCCTGGCCCGCCAACGAGATCGCCGTGATGGGCGCGCAGGGCGCGGCGAACGTGGTCTTCCGCCGGGAGATCGCCGCCGCCGCGGACCCCGACGAGACCCGTGCCCGACTCGTCAACGAGTACAAGGCCGAGCTGATGCATCCCTACTACGCCGCGGAACGCGGGCTCGTCGACGACGTCATCGACCCGGCCGAGACCCGTTCCACGCTCGTCGAGGCCCTGCGCGCGTTACGTGCCAAGCACGCCGACCTGCCGTCCCGCAAACACGGCAACCCGCCGACGTGACCGGCCCCAGGACGCCGCTCGAAGCGACGAACGCGACCGACGCGACCGACACGGAAGCGGAGCGCATGACTCACCGGCTCAATCCCGTCGACGAGGTCTTCCTCTCCATGGAAGGCGAAGTCGGCCTGGTCCACGGCCAGTTCCTGCGGTTCGCGGGAAAGCCGCCGCCGTTCAAGGAACTGCACGACCACCTCGCGGAACGGCTGCCCGGACTCCCCGGACTGACCCACCGGCTGACCTCGTCCGGTGGGCGGCACCGGCGGGAGCCCGCCGACGTCTTCGACCCTGCGGCTCACCTGGAGGAGAAGGAGTTCCCGGCGGGGACCTCCCTGGACACGGTCCTGACCGCCCTGGCCCGTGAGCCGCTGCCGCCGAACGCTCCGCCCTGGTCGATGCGCCTCGTGCACGGCTACGCCGACGGGGAGTTCGCGGTCTGCTACCGGGTCCACCACAGTGCCGAGGACGGCATGGGCGCGGCCCACGTCGTCTCCGCTCTGTTCGGCGACGGAGGTCCCACGGACGGCCGGCGTGCCGCGGCGGGACCGAGGCCGCTCATCAGCGGCTCCGCACGCGAACTGGTCCGCGGAACACTGAGCGTCGGCGCCGGTCTCGCCCGGGCGCTGGTGCCCGCCCGGCCGTGGCCCAGAGAACCGAAGCCCCGCCCCGAACGCCTCGGCGTGTGCAGCACCGGCGCGACCCGGAACGAACTTCGGGAGCTGAGCCGCCGGTTCGGAGGCACCCTGAACGACGCGTTCCTCATGACGCTGTGGCAGGCGCTCAACGACTGGAGCGCCACAGGCGAGGGACGCCTGCGGTCGCGGCTGCGCACGACACCCGTTGCGGTGCGGATGCCGCTGAGCACCCGGCGGCCCGGCGAGGAGGCCCTCCTCGGCAACCACCTCACCACCGGGGTCGTCACACTGCCGGCCCGCGGCACCCCCTTCGACGCCGCCTTCACCCAACTCGCGGCGCGCACCTGGCGGATGCGCGCCCACGGTCTGCGACCGGCCGGCCGGGCGCTCGTGGGGATCCTTCCGTCCGCCGTGACGCGGTGGACGGTCCGGCGACTGCTCAGCCCACAGGCGTCCCCGCTGTACGCCTCCAACTTCAGCCTGCCCACGGCGCTGTCCTTCCGGGGCGCCCCGGCGATCGACGTGACCCCGCTCGGCGTGCTCCTGCCGGGCAACGCCCTGTCCGTGACGCTGCTCTCGCACGGAGAACAGCTGCGGATCAGCTTCCTGTACGACCGCGCGCTCCCCGAAGCGGAGCAGCTGGCCGGCCTCTGGCGCGCCGCGCTGGACACCCTGTCCGCCTCCGCCTAGCCCGGACCGCCCAGCGCGCCTGTCCACCCTACGTTCGACGAAGGATCTTCTATGTCCGGTCGGTCCCCTGCCCATGCAACCGATGGAACCCGCGGAAGCGCCTCATGGACCCTGGTCGTGAGCGGACTCGCCGTGTTCATGGCCGCGTTGGACAACCTCGTGGTGATCACCGCGCTGCCCGCCATCCAGAAGTCCCTGGGTACGGATCTCCAGGACCTGGAATGGACGGTGAACGCCTACACCCTCGCCTTCGCGGTCTTCCTGATGTTCGGCGCGGCCGCCGGAGACCGCTTCGGACGCCGGCGGATGTTCCTGGCCGGACTCACGGTGTTCACCGCCGCGTCGGCGGCCTGCGCGCTCTCCGGTTCGCCGGGGGAGCTGATCGCCGCCCGGGCCGTGCAGGGCCTCGGCGCGGCCGTCGTCATGCCGCTGACCCTGACACTGCTGACCGAGGCGGTGTCCGAGCGGCGGCGGGGCATCGCCCTCGGCGTCTGGGGGGCACTGAGCGGACTGGCGGTCGCGCTCGGACCGCTGGTCGGCGGGGCCGTCGTGGAGAAGATCTCCTGGGAGTGGATCTTCTGGATCAACGTGCCGATCGGTGTCGTCGTGCTGCTGCTGGGAGGGTGGCGGCTGGCCGAGAGCAAACAGCCGGGCGCACGGCTCGATCTGCCCGGCACCGTGCTGGTGAGCCTCGGCATGCTCGGTGTGGTCTTCGCACTGGTGAGCACCACCGACGACGGCTGGACCAGCGGCAAGGTGCTCGGCTCCCTGATCGCCGGAGCGGTAGTGCTCACGGCGTTCGTCTGGTGGGAGCTGCGCTCCCCGTCGCCGATGCTGCCCATGCGGCTCTTCCGCAACCGCTCGTTCACCGCCGTCAACGTCACCAGTGCGCTGATGTTCGCGGCCATGTTCGGACTGGTCTTCCTGCTCACCCAGTTCATGCAGAACATCCAGGGCTTCTCGCCTCTGGAGGCGGGCGTGCGGATGCTCGCGTGGACGGCGATGCCCGTGGTGGTCGCCCCCCTCGCCTCCTTCCTGACCGCCTGGATCGGCAACCGGCTCGTGGTGGCCCTGGGACTGCTGGCCGAGGCCGTCGCGCTGGGCTGGCTGGCCTCGGTGTCGCACGTCCACACCGAGTACGCGGACCAGGTCCCCGGTCTGGTCCTCGGCGGCATCGGTCTGGGGCTGTTCTTCGCACCCGTCGCCGAGATGGCGATGAACGTGGTCAGCCCGCATGAACAGGGCGTCGCATCCGGCGCCAACAACACCTTCCGCGAACTCGGCGGAGTCCTCGGCGTCGCGGTGCTGACCTCGGTGTTCACCTCGTACGGCGGTTACACCACACCCCAGCGGTTCGTCGACGGGCTGGTCCCGGCCGCCTGGGTCGGATCCGCCTTCGCGGCACTCGGCGTCCTCGCGATGCTGTGCGCACCGCGCCGCTCCAGGCAGCAGCAGGCGGCGCCGGCGACCCCCGCGCACGTCGGCCGGCAGGACACGAGCGCGGCTGACGCACTTCAGGAGACCAGGAGCTAGCCGTCGCGTCACGGCATGCCAACTCACCGAAACGTCACTGGGGGACCTGACATGTACGACGTCATCGTGGTCGGCGCGCGCGTCAGCGGCGCGTCCACGGCCATGCTTCTGTCGAGGGCGGGCCATCGGGTCCTCCTTCTCGACCGTGCCGTCTGCCCGGGCGGGAAGGCCGCGGCGACCAACCTGGTGCACCCGCCGGGCATCGCCCGGCTGAAACGCTGGGGACTGCTGGACCGGCTGACCGCCACGGGCTGCCCGCCCATCCGGGAGTACGGCCTGCAGAGCGGCCGGGCCCGGCTGATGGCCCCGCTTCCGGCGGTCGACGAGGTCGACGCGGCGTACTCCCCGGACCGGGCCACCCTGGACCGGATCCTGCTGGACGCGGCGCTCGAGGCCGGCGCCGAGTTCCGCGAGGACTTCTCGGTACAGGAGCTGTGCACCGACGAAGCGGGCACCGTGACCGGCGTACGCGGACGGTCCGGCGACGGCGCCACCGTGACCGAACACGCCCGCCTCGTCGTGGGCGCCGACGGCTCCAACTCCACCATCGCCCGGCTCACGGGTGCCACGAAGTACGCCACCCGGCCCGTCCTCAACAAGAGCCACTGGGCCTACTGGGAAGGACTGCCCCACGACGGCCGGGTGCGCACCCACCGGCGCGCCCGCAAACACACCTTCACCTGGCCCACCCACGACGACCTGACCATCGTGGGCGTCGCCCTGCCGACGCGGGACTTCCGGGCGAGCAGCGACGAGGAACGCGACCGGACCGTCATCGAGGCCTTCGAGGACGTCGACCCGGGGTGGGCGGCCTCGCTGCGCGAGACCAAGCGCGCGGGCCGCTGGATGACCGGCGCCGTACCGAACTTCCTGCGCAGTGCGCACGGCCCCGGCTGGGCGCTGGTCGGGGACGCCGGATACACCCGGGACCCGATCACGGCCGCGGGCATCACCGACGGGCTGCGCAGCGCCGAACTCCTCGCGGAAGCCGTCGAGGAGGGTCTGTCGTCCCCGCGCGGTGCCGGACTGCCGGCCGCGCTGGCCCGGTACGGGCGCCGACGGGACGACCTGGTCACCGGCCACTACCGCTACACCTGCGAGCACGCCCTCATCGCCGACCACAGCCCCGAGGAGATCGAGTTCATCAGGGCGATGAGCCGCAGCGCCACCCACGGCCGGGACATGGTCGGCGTGTTCGCCACGATCGTGGACCCCGCACAGTTCTACTCCGCCGCCAACATCCACGCCCTGCTTGACCATCTGGAGCCCGGTCCGGACCTCGGCTGGAGACTGCGGATGGTGCGCTGGCTGGTGCGCGGAGCACCCCGGCACTTCGCCCCCGCCTCCCGGGCCGGCGACCGGCTGATCGCCAGAAACCTCGGCCCCATGGGCCGGTACCTGCTCGACGGCTCCCCACAGCCGGTGCTCTAGCCACCCGCGACGAGCCGGCCACCCACGCTCACCGACCCCACCTCGTTCAGCAAGGGACCCATCAGCATGCCCGAAAACACCACCACCGGCCCGAGCACCGCGTTCCTCTTCCCCGGCCAGGGCGGCTTCGACGGCGCCGCCCTACGGCGGGCGAAGCAGACGTACCCGCAGGTCCAGCGGGTGTTCGAGCGCCTCGACTCCGCGACCGACGCCCTCTTTTCACGACGTATCAGCGATGTGCTGTTCGGACCCGAACAGACCGACCTGCGAGGGCTGCTCGCGGGCGACTCCTGGATGTCCCAGGTGGCCATCTACGGCGCCGGCCTCGCCGCCCACGAGATCCTCACCGACCAGGGCGTACGGCCGGACGTGCTCGCGGGCCACAGCCTCGGGGAGATCACCGCCCTGGTGGCCGCCGGAGCCTTCTCGGCCGAGGACGGCGTGCGCATCGTCGCGCAGCGCGTCGCGGCCATCGAACGCCACGACGGGATCGACGGACGTATGGTGGCCCTGTCGGCAGGGGCCGACCGGGTCCGCTTGCTGCTCGGCCTGCTGGACGACCCGCTGCTGGCGGTCGCCACCGAGAACCACGACGAGCAGACCGTGGTGAGCGGCCCCGACGGGGTGCTGGACCAGGTCACGGCGATCGCCGCACAGCTGAAGATCGGTGCGCTCGAGATCGACGCGCCGTTCCCCTTCCACACCCCGGCCCTGGCACCCGCGGCCCCCGAGTTCGAGGCGTACGTACGCACGTTGGACCAGCGCCGACTCCAGCGTCCGGTGTACTCGCCCATCCTCCAGCGCCACTACGAGCCGGGCGAACCGCTCGCCGGCCGCCTCGCGGACCACTTCGTCCAGCCGGTCCGCTTCGCGGCAGCGGTGCGCGCCCTGCACGGCGACGGTGTCTCCACGTTCGTGGAGGCCGGCGGACGTGCCGCGCTGTCCAAGCTGGTGACCCGGCTGACCCAGGGCTCCGACGTGCGCTCCCTGCCCACCCTCGCGCTCGACGACGGCGACCGGCTGGCGCTGGACGCCACACTGCGGGAGCTGCGCGCGGCGGGCCTGGCCGACCCGGACGGCACGACCGGACCCGGCCTCGCCGAGCTGCTGGCCCCGACCGTTGCCTCCGACCTCTTCGAGGCCTACTGGAAGGCGCACGGGCACGAGGTACGCGAGCGCGTGCGCAGGGATGCGGAGGCCTTCGCGAAGGAGGAGCGCGAGCAGGGCGGGGAGCAGGAGCCGGCGCCGGCGCCGAGCCCCGCGCCTGCGCACGCAGCCCTGGACCGCGACCAGGTCCTGGGCGAGCTGCGGACCCTGTACGCGCAGGCCCTGGAGTACCCGGAAGAGGTCTTCGAGGGCGGAGCCCAGCTGGAGGCCGAGCTCGGCGTGGACTCGGTCAAGCAGGTCGAGCTGCTCTCCCGGGTCTCCCAGCGCTACGAACTGCCGCCCCGCGAGGCGGACTTCCGGCTGGCGCCCTACAACACGCTCGATGCGATCGCCGACTTCGTGATCGCGGAGCTGGAACGGCACCCCGAGCCGGCGACGGCCGGCTGATGCCGGGCCGACAGCACGGACACCACGGACGCGACGGACGCGAAGGACACGGATTTCGATGAGGGACCTCACCGGGAAGGTGGCGCTGGTAACCGGCGGGTCGAGGGGGATCGGAAAGGCCATCGTGCGGGACCTCGCCGCACGAGGGGCCGACATCGTCCTCAACTACTTCCACTCGCACGAGCAGGCCAAGCAGACCCGCGACGAACTCCTCGCCGAGGGGGTCCGGGTCGAGCTCGTACGGGCCTCGGTGGCCCGGCAGGAACAGGTCGAGCGGATGTTCCAGGAGGTCGACCGGCTGCACGGCAGGCTCGACATCCTCGTCAACAACGCGGCGAACGGCGCCCTGGTGCCGCCGGACGAGATCACCGACGACCATCTCGACAAGGCGATCGAGACCAACTACAAGGGCGGACTGCGCTGTTCACGGGCAGCGGCACCGCTGATGGCGCGGGGCGGGGGCGGCTCCATCGTCACCGTGTCCGCGCTGGGCGGCTCACAGATGGTGATGGCCAACTACGCGGCCTGCGCTCCGGCGAAGGCGGCCGCCGAGGCCGCCGCGCGCTATCTCGCGGTGGAACTGGCGCCCTCGGGCATCCGGGTCAACATCGCCTCGGCCGCGATGCTGAGCAGTGAGGTGGCGGACAAGTTCCCCGATGCCCGGCGGATGCAGGACGTCATCGCGCGGGCCACCCCGTGGGGGCGGCTCGGCAGGCCGGAGGAGTTCGCCGCACTCGTCTCCTTCCTCGCCTCCGACGACGCCAGGTGGATCACGGGACAGGTCGTCCTGGCCGACGGCGGCCTCACCCTCGGCGCCGCCCTTCTCTCGCCTCCGGCGGAGGCCGCCGAGGCGCCCGACGCCGACACTGAAGAACCCGTCGAGTTCGGCGACGACGCCATCGCCGTCGTCGGTATGGGCATGGCCGTCGCCGGGGCCAACAGCCCCGACGAGTTCTGGAAGCTGCGCACGACAGGCGACGAGCTCTTCGTCAAGGTCCCCCGCGAGCGCTGGCAGCACGACAGCTTCCACTCCGCCGACCTGGCCGCCGAGGACAAGGCGTACGCCGAGCAGTGCGTGTTCATCACGGACTTCGCCGCCGCCGAAGGGGCCCTCGAAGGCATACCGGGCGGCGCGGAAGAGGCGGAGCTCACCACCAAGTGGCTGCGCCACAGCCTGGTGCAGGCGCTCGACGGCGTCACCCGCCGCGACACCGACCGGTGCTCCTTCGTGGTCGGCTACACCCCGGACGGCAGCCAGCATCTCGAAGAGGCGGGCGTCCTTGCGAGCGCGCACCGGCTGACGCACGGCATCGTCGACGATCTGCAGGTCCCGGACGAGCAGCGGGACACGCTCCGCGAGGGCATCGGCCAGGCCCTGACCGAACGGTACCGGCGCGGCGCCTGCTCGCCTTCGCGCTTCCTGCCCCACCGGGTCGGCGAAGTGGCCATGGACGGCGTCCTTCCGCCCTCCACCGAACTCCACATGGTGGACACCGCCTGCTCCTCCTCGCTGTACGCCGTCGACATCGCGGCCAAGGGCCTGCTGATGGGCAAGCAGGACATCGCCGTGTGCGGTGGCGCCTTCGCCCTCGCGCCGCGCGGCACCGTCCTGTTCTCGAAGCTCCAGGGACTGTCGAAGCGCGGCACGGTGCACGCCCTCGACGAGAGCGCCGACGGCGTGATCTTCGCGGACGGCGCCGCCCTCGTCGTACTCAAGCGGCTGCGCAGGGCCCAGCAGGACGGCGACCGGGTGCTCGGGGTGCTGCGGGCCTTCGGCTCGTCCTCCGACGGCAAGGGCAAGGCCATCTACGCACCCAACGCGCAGGGACAGAGCCTGGCGGTGCGGCGGGCCCTGGAGGGCGGTGAGGTCGACAGCGCCGACGTGCAGTGGATCAACGCGCACGCGACCGGTACGCCCGCTGGCGACCTGGAGGAGTTCACCACGCTGCGGGAGCACTTCGGCACCTCCGCTCCGACGGCCGTCACCTCCAACAAGTCGCTGCTGGGACACACCGGTTGGGCCGCCGGTGTCGTCTCGCTCATCGAGAGCCTCAAGGGCCTGGAGCAGCACACCATCCCCGGCCAGTTCCGCCTGGACACCCCGCGTGCCGACTTCCGCCTCGCGGACACGCGGCTGGAGGTCAGCGCGGAGCCGAGGCCATGGCCCGCGGACGGGCAGCGCCCCCGGCTGGCGGCGGTGTCGGGCTTCGGCTTCGGAGGTACGAACGCGCATCTCATCGTCTCCGAGAACCGTCCGCGCGCCGAGGCGGCCGAGGCGCGGACCCCGGCCACGAAGGCGCCCGCCACCGACAGCCGGGTGGCCCTCGTCGGCTGGTCGGCCCATGTGCCGGGACTGGACGGGCGTGAGGACGTGAGCAGGTGGCTGCAGGGCGGCCGACCGCCGCTGGACAGCTTCGGAGCGGACTACCCGGTGCCGCCGTTCAACAGGGTCCGGCTGCCTCCCAAGACGATCCGCGCCCTGGACCGGTGCCAGCTGATGATTCTCGAATGCGCCCACGAACTCCGGGACCGGATGCCGGACTTCTGGAACGAGCAGGCCCCGAAGACCGGGGTGTTCGTGGGGCACATGGGGCCGACCAGGGCCGCGATGCTGTACGCCGACCGGTGCTACCTGGACGACATCGGCGAGGCACTCGGCGCGTCACCCCTCGCCGGATCCGCCGAGGTGCCCGGGGTCCTCGACCGGCTGCGGGAACAGGTGCGGTCCATGATCCCGGAGTCCAACGAGGACTCGTTCCCCGGTCAGATGCCCAACATCATCTCCGCCCGGGTGGCGAACTACTTCGACCTCAACGGCTCCAACATGACGCTGGACTCGGGCTTCGCCTCCGCTCTGTCCTCGATCACCCTGGCCGGCCGGTATCTGCGGACCGGGGAGCTGGACTTCGCGCTGGCCGGCGGGATCAACGGCAACAGCCTCCCGGAGTACCGGTCCCTCATCGGCGACCTGCTGCCGGAGCAGGAGGAGCAACTCGCCGAGGGGGCCTTCCTGTTCGCGCTGACCACCGAGGAACGAGCCCGGAGCGCGGGCCTGCCGGTCCTGGCCTACGTCGACGAGACGCTGGACGAAGCGACTGAGCACGAGGCGGTCGTGTGCGAGGCCGGCCCCCCCGAGAACGCCCGCTACCTGGGCGCGGCCGGAGGCCTGGCCGTCCTGAGGGCCCTGCACGGCCCCGCGGGGACCGTGACCGTCTCCAGCGCGCGGGACGCAAGCGCCACCGGGCCCAGGCTCAGGCTGACCATCCCCGGCGGCCGCACCACCGCGACCCCCGAAACCCTTCGCGACGGCTTCCTTTCGACCACCCACACCGAAGCCGGCGAGCCCCTGCGGGTCCGGCGCCGGGTCCCGGTGTGGGAAGCCGCCCCGCCCCGCCCGGCCCGTGCGCCGGTCCCGTTCCTGCCGGACGGCGCCGTGGTCGTCACCGACGCTCCGGACCTGGTGGCCCGGGCGGCAGGCCCGGACTCCGCGCTCACGGTGCTGTCCACCGCCCCGCTCGACCCACCCCGTCCCGGCTGGCACCACCTGCCGCGGGTCACCCCCGAGGCCGTGCGCGAGGCACTCTCGGGCACCGTCGGGCCGATCACCCGGCTGCGGATCCTGAGTGATCTCAGCCGCGCCGTGCCGCCGGACCAGGCCCCGGCCGCGGACGGCACCCCGCCTCTGCTCGTCCTGCACGACGCCGCGTACCTGGCGCTGCAGTCCGCCTACGACGATCTTGCCCGGCCCGGTTCGGCCGTGACGATGCTCCTGCTGGGCGCCGTACAGGACGGCACACCGCACCCCTTCTCCGGTCTCTTCACCGGCCTCCTCAAGACCGCCGGCCTGGAACTGTCCGAAGGCGGCAGCCTCGCGTACCTCACCTCCGGCACCGACGTGGCGGCGGCGGTACGCGGCGTCGAGGCGGAGAGCGGTGCGGCCCGCGACTTCCCCGTGGTCGTCGAGAACGACGGGGTGCGCGGCACCTGGCGGCTGCGGGACGAGCCGGTCACGCTGGACGAGGACACGCCCGTCGCACTGGACCGGGACTCCGTGATCGTCGTGGCCGGCGGCACCCGGGGGATCACCGCGGAGGTGGTCAAGTCCCTCGCCAGGGAGTTCGGTTCACGCATCCACGTGTTCGGCAGCAACGACCTCGACGCCCATCCGCCCTCCGTCTTCGCCGGTACCGACGAGGAGTTCGCCGCGGGGCGGGCCGCGTACATCTCCGCCGAACTCGCCAAGGGCGGCGGCCGGAACGTCGCGAGCATCACCAAGGACTTCGACCGGATGCTCAACGCGCGTGAGTCCCGGCGCAACCTGGAGGAGATGGCGGCCGCGAGCGGCGCCGACCGGGTCACCTACCGCACCTGCGACATGCGCGACGGCGCCGAGGTGGAGAAGGCCCTCGGCGAGGTTCTGCGGGAGCACGGCCGGATCGACCTGCTCATCAACGCCGCGGGGCTCCAGCGCTCGGCACTCATCAAGGACAAGGACTTCGCGGAGTTCACCGCCATCCGGGACCTGAAGGTGCAGTCGTATCTGAACCTGAAGTACGCGCTGCGCGACGCCCCGCCGCGTCTGTGGTGCAACTTCGGTTCCCTGCTCGGCCACTTCGGGCAGCTCGGCGAAGCGGACTACGCCGCCGCCAACGACTTCCTGAGCAGCGCCGCGACCCACGCGGCGGCCACCTTTGGCCATCCGGAGGTCACCATCGGGTGGACGCTGTGGGGGAGTGTCGGCATGGGCGCGGGCGAGCTGACGAAGGCGTACTACGAACGGGCCGGCTCCTACAGCAGCATGCCGGTGCCCGAGGGCGTCCACCACTTCGTGCAGGAGCTGCACGCCCCCGTCCGACGGCCTTCCGTCGTACACCTGGGCGACGCGGAAGAGGCCACGGTGGAGAAGTTCTACCCCGGCTATCTGAAGGCCGAGGACACGCCGGAGCCCCCGGCCGCGACGCCGATGCCTCCCGGCTTCTTCCTGCGCCGCCTGGTGTCCGCGGACGACCGCTCCGCCGAGTTCGCCTGTCCCTTCGACCTGCGCACCGACGGCTATCTGGAACACCACACCGTGCGCGGCGAACCGACGCTGCCCGGCACCTTCGTCACCGAACTCGCGGCGGAGGCGGCCCGCCATCTGGTGCCCGGCCGGTCCGTGATCGCCTTCGAGGACCTGAGGTTCGATCACTTCCTGCGGGTGTACCGCGAGGTCCCGACGGCGCCGAAGCGCATCACGGCGGAGATCGTCGAGGACGAAGGGGACACCACCGTCGTCCAGGTCCTCGTCTCCGAGGACGTGGTGTCGCCGGGCGGTGTCGTCCTGGTCGAGAACAGGCCGCACTTCGCTGCCCGGGTGGTCCTCGCGGACACGTTCGCCCCCGCCCCGCGCTGGGAGCCGTGGGACAGCGCGGACGACACTCCCGTCCCCGATCCGTACCACCAGCCGGGCTCGCCGGTCCGGCTGAGCGGCCCGTTCGTCTCGACGACCGGCACTGCCGTCCACCCCCTGGGCAAGCGGGGACGGTACTCCCTCTCACTTCCCTCCGACGACCCGGTGTGGCCGCGGTTCACCGTGCCGTGCGTGCTGCTGGACGGACTGGCTCGGGTCGGGGTGCTGGACCTGGTGGACGGCCGGCTGGTGCCGGTCGCCGCACCCCTGTCGATCCGCCGTATCGACCTCTACGAGGAGACGAACGACCACAGCCTGTCCACCGAGCCGGGCCCCATCGACCTGTACGCCACGCCCCGCGGGTTCGGCCTGTCCGCGGACCGGGTGGACAACCGGTTCGTCGCCGCCCGTTCCGACGGCCGGATGGTCCTCCAGATGAAGGACCTCCGGGCGGCGCTGATCGGCTACGTCGACGCGCACACGGGCGAGGCCGTGTCCGCCGACGGGGTCCGACCGACGCGACCGACGTGATCCGCGTGACCAGGAAGGAACGTGAAACATGCTGACGACCTCGCGGGAATCGCCGCATACCGGCGTGCCCGCCGCCACCGCGGAGGACCCGGCGGTGCAGCCGACGACCCGGATGGTGTGGCGGCCCGCCGCGCTGCCACCGCTCACCCCGGACACCTCGCGGCCGGCCGGGATGCGGGTCCTGCTGCTCGCCGGCGAGGACGAGAGTGCCGAGCGCGTCGAGCGGGCACTGACCGCACACGGGGCACGCGTGCGGCGCCGCACACCCGCGACCGCCCCCGACGACGGCCCGGTGGACGCCATCGTCGACCTCACCCTGGACGGCGGGACACCCGCGCACGGCACCGCGGACCTGACGGGCGTGTGGCGCGAGCCGCTGCTGCGGACCGTGACCGCGCTGCGCGAGCAGTACGAGAACTGGGCCGCGGAGACCTCCGCGCAACGTCTGTTCTATCTGGCCGTGACCCAGCTCGGCGGCGGGATGGGGCAGCATCCGGACGACGACCTGGCCCAACCGCTGGGCGGCATCTGGGCGGGGCTCGCCAAGACCCTGCACCGGGAGTTCCCCAACTGCAACGCACGCGTCGTGGACACCGCTCTCTCGGCGGCAAAGGACCTGCCCGACGTCGTCGTGAGCGAGCTGGGCCGGACCGGGGAGATCGAGGTCGGTCACCGCGACGGACGGCGCCTCACCCTCTCTCCCGTCGCGGCCCCGGTCGGTCCCCCCACCGTGAGCCTGGGCCCCGAGGACTGCGTCCTGGTCTCGGGAGGCGGGCGGGGCATCGGCTGGGAGCTCGCCCGCACACTCGCCGAGCGGCACGGTGCGCGGGTCGTCGTGACCGGCCGGGAGCCCTTCCCCTCCGCGGACGAACCGTGGTTCGGCGCGGACGCGGACGGACTCAGGGCGTATGAGCGGGAGTTGTGGTCCGGCAGCCGCGGTGGGCGCCCGCTGCCCGAGATCCGCCGAGACATCGCCCGCGTCCGCCGCCTGTGGGAGCTGGCGGGCAACATCACCGGCGCGCGGGCGCGCGGACTGCGCATCGAGTACGTCCCGTGCGATTTCACCGACCTGGAGCAGGTGCGTGCTCTGCTGGCGCGGGAGGGCGACGCGCTGACCGGCGTCGTGCACAACGCGGGCGTGGACACCGCGGCCCGGCTGCCCAAGAAGACGGACGACGACATCCTGCGAACGGTGGCGACGAAGATCGACAGCTTCGTCCATCTCTTCGGCGAACTGGCCGA
This sequence comes from Streptomyces sp. NPDC049541, assembly GCF_044465725.1. Taxonomy (NCBI): domain Bacteria; kingdom Bacillati; phylum Actinomycetota; class Actinomycetes; order Kitasatosporales; family Streptomycetaceae; genus Streptomyces; species Streptomyces sp. NPDC049541. Next base: position 848,144 of record NZ_JBITLY010000002.1, read on the forward strand.
CAGCAGGCTGAAGTTCTTCTGCAACGTGGGCTCGCTCACCGGACGGCTGGGCGGCATGGTCGGCCAGCTGGAGTACGCCGCCGCGAACGAGGCGCTCGCCCGGCTGGGCCGGTGGGCGGACCGCCGGGCCGACTACCCGGTGATGACGCTCGCCTGGCCGACCTGGGACCGCATCGGCCTCATCGCGAACTTCTCGGCGACGCGGCGCTACATGGCACCGCTCGGCGTCGCGGACGGACTCGCCAAGTGGCAGGCCGAGCTGCTGGCGGGCTCCGCCGGTGAGGTCACCTTCGTGGGACCGCTCGGCGACGCCGTCGACCCCGGCCAGGCCACCGGTTACCCGGTCGTGCCCGACCTGCCCGGATACGCCGAGGTGTACCCGAAGATCCACCACCTCGGCGAGGTGACCTCCTACGAGCCGCACGCCCGGCTGGTGTCGAGAGTCCGCTTCGACCGGGAGACCACCCCGGTGCTGACGGACTTCCTGGTGGACGGCGCCGAGGCGGTCCCGGTGAGCCTGCTGCTGGAGAACGCCCTCCGGGGTGCGGAGTGGGTCGTGCCCGGGGACTTCCCTGAGCTGAGCCTGGACTGCCTGGAGGACGTCGTCGTCCCTCTGGACCTGTTGCCGCTCGACGGCCCTGTCACGGTCTGGGAGCGGGAGCTTCGAGGCGTTCACGACGGACGGTCCTGGACGGTCGAGGCCCGCTTCCGGCGCCCCGGTGGCGCGGGCCCGGAGGCAAGGGCGCGCCTCGTGTACGCGCCGGGGGACACCCGCTCACCCGCCCCGCCGCGCAGCGGGCTCACCCGGATGACGACCTGGCGCTCGGGGCCCGAGTTGCTGAGCTGGCGTTGCTCGGTCCTGCCCCGCGCGCGGTGGACCCGTACCGAGGAGGGCCGCTGGATCGGCGAGGTACGCCCCTGCGCGCCCAACGACCTGTGGGCGACAGCGGCCGTCCCCCGCACCGCCCTGGCCATGTCCGTGCTGGAGAACGTGGTGCGGCTGTGCGCGAGACAGGGCGCGGGGATCTCGGTCGCGGTCGACCCGCTGACCGTCGGACGCATCACCGTCCACGCCGAGGAAAACGGAAATTCCGTCATCGAAGGAGATCCCGCACTCGGCACCTGGAAAGTCACGAGCGCGGCCTCCGGTGCCCGCGTCATGACGATGACGGGATTCGAGGGCCCGTTCGCGGGCGATTGACGAACCGATCCATCAGGGAATGGGAGTGGAGAAATGCCGAACACCTCGAGGAACAAGGCAGTTCTGGAGCGCTACTACGAGGAATGCCTCAACAAGGGGAATCTCGACGTCATCCATGAGGGTGCCGCCGAGGACCACATCAGCCACGGGACGGCCCCGAACGGCGAAGAGGGCGTGGAACACCTCAAGGAATGGGTGCGGATCCAGCGCGCCTCCTTCCCCGACCTGCACGTCACGGTGGACGACTGGATCCTGGAGGGCGACAAGGTCGTCAGCCGTTTCACCGCGCGGGGCACGCACACGGGCGATCCCTACGAGGGGATTCCGGCCGTCGGGCGGGAGTTCGCCGTCCCCGGGATCGTCATCGACGAGTTCCGTGACGGGGTGATCGTGGAGAGCTGGTTCTCCCTTGACGCCTTCGACCTCGCGAAGCAGTTGGGCGCCTTCGGCTGAGCGTGCGCCGGCACTGGCACCCCGCGGGTGCCGGTGCCGGTCGAGGGGTCAGCGCTTGTCCGTGATGGGCTCGGCATGGGCTTCGGCGTTCCCCGAGGCGGCGATCCGGTCGAGCGCCCGCTGCAGGACGACGGTGTCCTCCAGGGTGTGGATCTCGGTGATGCGCCCCCACTTGAGATACATGAACTGGGTCATGACGTTGTCGTAGCGGGTGCCGTCCGGCAGCGGGCCGCCGATCCGTACCCTGGTGGCCACTTTGGTCAGCCACGGGCCGCCGGAAATGATGATTTCCTGCGGTTCGAATTCGGCCTCGGGAATGAGCCGGAAGACCCGCTGCCACCACAGGCTCATGGATTCGACGGTATGACGCTCACCCGAGAGCGCATGCTCCCCGTAGAAGACGTAGGTGAATTCCGGTGCGAGTGTGTCCACCATGGACTGCCAGTTTCCGGAGTTGATGTCGGAGAACGCTTTGCGTAGCTTCGCGGCCACGATCCGGTGATACATGCCCGGCACCTTTCCTTAACGGCACGCCCTAAACCGTGAAGAGGTAGATCGTGAACAACCGACCGAATCCCGTGCTGATCACGGGCTGTTCGTCCGGCATAGGCCGGGCCTGCGCGCTGCGCATGCACCGCAGCGGAATGCTCGTGTACGCCACCGCGCGCAGGCCGAAAACACTCGCCCCACTCGCCGCGGAGGGCATCCGCACGCTGCGGCTGGACGTCACCGACGAGGACAGCATGCGCGCGGCCGTCGGCGCGGTCGAAGCGGAGCACGGAGCGGTCGGCACCCTCGTGAACAGCGCCGGTTTCGCCGCCTCCGGAGCCGTGGAGGAGATCGAACCCGACCGGATGCGGCAGCAGTTCGAAACCAACGTCTTCGGACTGGCCCGCCTCAGCCAGCTGGTGCTGCCCGGCATGCGGGCCGCCGGCACCGGAACCGTCGTCAACATATCGTCGATCTTCGGCCGTTACGCGGTCCCGGGCGGCGGCTTCTACCAGGCGTCCAAGCACGCCGTCGAGGCCCTCAGCGACGCGCTGCGGCTGGAGACGGCCGGCTTCGGCATCAGGGTCGTCGTCATCGAGCCGGGCCCGGTGCGCACCACCAACTTCGGCTCCACGTACGTCGACAACCTCCCGTCCGCGGGCGAGGTCTACGACGAGTTACGCGAGCGCACCGCCGAATACTTCGAGGCGATCTACACGGGCAGCCGCCGCACCCTGGCCGGCACCTTCACCGTCCACGCCGACGACGTGGCCCGCGTGGTGGAACGCGCCGTCCACAAGCGGCGCCCGCGCGCCCGCTACACCGTCGGCTTCCTCGCCCGAAGCACCATCGCGCTGCGACGGCTGGCCCCCGACGCTGTCTTCGACCACCTCTTCGTGCGGCGCGCCTTCCCGGTACCGCACCGAACGGCCCAGCCGCGCAGCCTCACCAGGTAAGGACCCGAGATGACCACCACCTCCGCGACCACGCCCACATCCACCAAAGCCCCGCGCACCGCCCCCGGCCCCAAGGGCGTCCCCCTTCTGGGCAGCCTCGGTCCCTGGCGCCGCAACACCGCCGAGTTCCTGCTCGGTCTCCAGCGCGACTACGGCGAGATGGTCCGCATACGGCTGGGGCCGATGACCGTCCATCAGGTCACCGACCCCGAGGCGGTGCGCAGGGTGCTGGTGGAGAACAACGCCAACTACGTGCGCGGACCGCTCTACGAGCAGTTCGGCGTGGTCATGGGCAAGGGCCTGCTCACCTCGGACGGCGACTTCTGGCGTGGACACCGCCGGGCCGTGCAGCCGGTGTTCCTCAAGAGCGCGGTCACCGACATCGTGCCCAACATCGTTGCCGCCACCGAGGAGATGCTCGACGAATGGGAGGCGAAGGCCGCCCGGGACGAGCCCGTGGACCTCATGACGGAGATGCTGCGGCTCACCCTGGTCACGCTCAGCCGCTCGCTGTTCGCCTATGACATCAAGCCCGCGTCGGCCGTGTTGAAGCGGATCGTCGACGACGTCGTGGAGGTCATGTTCCGGCGGGGAACACCGTCCGAAATGCTGCCGTCCTGGCTGCCCACGGCCCGTAAACGCAAGATCGACCACATCCACCGGGTCTTCGACAAGGTGGTCGCGGACGTCCGTGAGAACCACGCGCGGACCGGGGAGGGCCCGCTGATCGCCCTGATGGAGCAGGCCGAGGACCCGGCGACCGGCGAGCCGTGGACAGACCGGCAACTGCGCGACGAACTGCTCACCATCTATCTGGCGGGCCACGAGACCACTGCCGTCTCCCTGTGCTGGACCCTGCTGTCCATCGCCAACCACCCGCATGTGCAGGCCGAGTTGGACGAGGAGATCAACGCCGTGCTGAGCGGTGCGGCTCCCGACGCCGACAGGGCGGCCGAGCTGACGTACACGCGGATGGTGGTGGACGAGAGTCTGCGGATGTATCCGCCCATCTGGATCTTCCCGCGGGCCGCCGTCGGCCCCGACACCCTCGGCGGCTACGGCATCGAGGCCGGGTCGTCGATCCTGCTCTCGCCCCTGGCCTCGCACCACAACCCGCGCCACTGGGACAACCCGGTGGCCTTCGACCCGTACCGCTTCACCCCGCAGGCCGTACGGGAGCGGCCCCGCATGGCGTACCTGCCCTTCGGAGCGGGCCCTCGGCAGTGCGTCGGCAACAACATGGCGCTGCTCGAACTGCGGATCATCGTGGCGATGATCAACCAGCGGTTCCGGCTCAACCTCGTTCCGGGTGACTCGCTTGGGTACGGCTCCCCGGTGATCTCCCTTCGCCCCCTGCGGGACGTGCTGGTGCGGCTGCGTCCCCGCGAGCGCAGGACGGGCACCGTGTCCCCAGCACGTGCCGGCGTCGGCGCACCGGCGACCGAACCGGGCTGCCCGTACCGCCCGGAAGGCGGGTAGGCACCCGTTCCGGGAAATGCCGCTCGTCAGGGGCTGCGGCGGGTGTTGAGCCGGGCCGCCTGGCGGGTGAGGTAGTCGCGTTCGGCCAGGTTGGGTGCCTTGTGGGCCGCCTCGGCGTACAGCCGCGCCGCCGTCGCCAGATCGCCGTCACGTTCGTGCAGGTACGCCGCCACGGCGGTGTGGCGGGGCAGCGAGTCGTCGTTCAGGGCCGCCAGCGCCGCCAGACCGGCGCGCGGTCCGTCGGCCTCGCCGACGGCGACCGCCCGGTTGAGGCGGACGACGGGGCTCTCGGTCAGGCGCGCGAGCTCGTCGTACCACTCGACGATCTGCACCCAGTCGGTCTCCTCGGCGGTGGGTGCGTCGGCATGGAGTGCCGCGATGGCGGCCTGGGCCTGGAACTCGCCCAGCCGGTCGCGGGCCAGGGCGGCCTGCAGGATCTCGACCCCCTCGGCGATCAGCTTCGTGTCCCACCGGGTGCGGTCCTGCTCGGCGAGCGCCACCAGGCTGCCGTCGGCCGCGGTCCGGGCGGCGCGCCGGGCGTGGTGGAGCAGCATGAGCGCGAGCAGCCCGGCCACCTCGGGGTGGTCGAAGCCGGCCGCGAGCCGGCGGGTGAGCCGGATGGCCTCGGCGGCGAGGTCGACGTCGCCCGAGTAGCCCTCGTTGAAGACCAGGTACAGCACGCGCAGCACGGTGGCGACGTCGCCGGGCTGGTCGAACCGCACGCCGGAGACGGTGCGCTTGGCCCGGCTGATGCGCTGCGCCATGGTCGCCTCGGGCACCAGACAGGCCCGGGCGATCTGGCGGGTGGTGAGGCCGCCGACGGCGCGCAGCGTGAGCGCGACCGCCGACGACGGCGTCAGCGACGGGTGGGCGCACAGGAAGTACAGCTGCAGCGTGTCGTCCACCGCCGACGCGGGCCCGGACGCCGGCTCCTCCTCGAGGCGGTCCTCGCGCCGACGGCGGGCGACATCCGCCCGCCGCGCGTCGAGGAACTTCCGCCAGGCCACGGTCACCAGCCAGCCCTTCGCGTCCCGTGGAGGGTCGGCCGGCCAGACGCGGAGTGCCTCGACGAGCGCGTCCTGCACGGCGTCCTCGGCCGCGGCGAAGTCGGCTCCGCGGCGGACGAGGACGGCGAGCACACTCGGCGTGAGGTCCCTGAGCAGGGCCTCGTCGATCTGAGTCACTTGAAGGTGCACTCCGTGGTGGTGGGCTGCGCGCCCAGGAACGGGCGCAGTTCCAGCCACTCATGGATCGGTTTGCCGCCCGCACCCGGGGCCGCCGACAGTTCCCCGGCCAGCTCGACGGCGCGCTCGTGGCTGTCGACGTCGATGATCATCCAGCCGGCGATGAGGTCCTTGGTCTCGGCGAACGGGCCGTCGGTGACCGGAGGGCGCCCCTCGCCGTCGTACCGGACGAAGGTCCCCTCGGGGGCGAGCGCCTGGCTGTCGACGAACTCGCCGGTCTCCTCCAGCCGGGCCGCGAAGTCGCGCATGTACTGCACATGGGCCGAGATCTCCTCCGGCGTCCACTGCTCCATCGGCACGTCGTTGACCGCAGCCGGGGCGCCCCGGTAGTGCTTGAGCAGCAGGTACTTGGCCATCGTGGTTCTCCTCGGTGTGGTGCGGCCCATTGTGGTCGCGTTCACCCCGGGGACGGAGCCGGACGCGGGTTCTCGACATCGCCGTCCAGGTTTTTTCTGGCGAGTGGACGGTTCTCCTGAGGAGGCAACGGCTCCCTAAGATCGTCGGCATGGCACTGCGACCTGTACAGGTGAACATCAAGGCGGTCGACGCCCCGGCGGTCGGCCGGTTCTGGTCGGAGGCGCTCGACTGGCATGCCTACAGCCCCGGCGTGACCACCTACGTCGGGCCCGCCGGCGGTCTTGTCTGGCCGCACCCGACCGTGCTCGGCATCGACGTCGTTCCCGTACCGGAAGCGAAGACCACGGCGAAGAACCGTGTACACCTCGACCTGGCCACCACCTCCGCGGCCCACCAGGCGGAGCTGATCGCGCGCCTCGAGGCCCTCGGCGCGACGCCCGCCGACGTGGGTCAGGGCCAGGTGCCGTGGACGGTCCTCGCAGACCCCGAAGGCAACGAGTTCTGCGTGCTGGAGCCCCGGGAGATCTACCGCGACACCGGGCCGATCGCCGCGGTGGTGGTCGACTGCGCGGATCCGCGGGCCATGGCCCGGTTCTGGGACGAGGCGGTGGACTGGACCCTGCACGAGGTGAGCGACGATCATGCGTCGCTGCGCTCCGCCCAGGGTGTCGGCCCGTATCTCGAGTTCCTCCGCACGCCCGACGCGAAAACCGTGCCGGACCGCGTCCATCTCGACCTGCTGCCCCACCCCGGTGACGACAGGGCAGCGGAGGTGGGCCGGCTGCGCGCCCTCGGCGCCACCGACCTCGACGTCGGCCAGGGCGACGTGCCCTGGACGTGCCTGACCGACCCGGAGGGCCACGAGTTCTGCGTCCTCGCCCCCGCGGTCTAGCTAGCTCGTGACGCCGGGCTTCCAGTCCTTGACGAGGAGCCCGAGCAGCACCTCGTCCAGGAACTCGCCCAGCACCCAGGCCGAGGAGCGCAGGACACCCTCGCGGACGAAGCCGTTGCGCTCGGCGGAGCGCAGCATCGCGGCGTTGTCCGACAGCGTCTCGATCTGCAGCCGCTGCAGGCCGAGCACGACGAAACCGTAGTGGCACAGCACCGCGACCACATCGGTGCCGTAGCCCTTGCCGCGGCAGGACGGCCGCAGGCCCAGCCCGATGTGCGCGGACCGGTTGTGGTTGTCGATGCCCCACAGCGTCGCGGTGCCGACCAGGGTGTCGCCCTCCAGCGCCACCACGGAGAACGTGACGCTCCCCTCCTTGGTGTCGTCCACAACCAGCCGCGGGTCCTTCGAGCCGGGCGCGATCGGCCGCCACGGCCCGGCCTCGGCCCGCGAGGAGTTGACCACGTCGTCGTAGAGCTCGGTTCGGAGTATCGGGATGTCGTCCTCGTGCCGGGCCCTGAGCCCGATCTTGTTGCCTCTAAGCACGCATGCTTCCTATCCGACCGGCCCGGCGGGCGGCAAACCGATTAACGTCCTCAACGACCGGGTGCGAGCGACGCGTTGGCGCCCCGGCGGTCGTCGATCGCGACGCTAGCGCCGGTAGTCGCTCGCCTCGGAGCCAAGGACGTTCAGCAGGGTCAGAGCGTCGGCGCCGGGGGAACCCGGTGGCGCACTGTAGAGCACGAGGTGCTGGTCGCGGTCGGTGAGGGCGAGCACGTCGCAGTCGACGGTGACCTCGCCGACGGCCGGGTGGCGGAAGGTCTTGGTGAGCGTCGGCGCGGCATGCACGTCGTGCCGTTCCCAGAGCCGGGCGAAGTCGGGGCTGCCGGCGCGGAGTTCGTCGACGAGGCCGGTCACTGCGGGATCCGCCGGATAGCGGGCGAGGGTGGTGCGGAGCTGCATGACCACGTGGTGGCGGAACTCGGCGGCGTCGGAGATCCCGTACAGGGGTGCATCGACGGACGTCGGCCCGAGGAAAGCCCGGCGTGCGAGATTGCGGTCCTGTACGGAGAGTGGTGCGAAGTCCTCCATGAGCGCGGCCGCGAGGTCGTTCCACGCGAGCACCTCGAACGCGGCGGAGATCACGAAGGCCGCCGTCTGCGGCAGCCGCTCGAGCAGCGCGAGGATGCTCGGCCGGACGTCGCGCCGGTGCAGCCGGGTACGGGTCGGCGCGGTCCCCGCGAGGACGTGAAGATGGTCGGTCTCGGCGTCGGTGAGGCGCAGCGCGCCCGCGATCCCGCCGAGGACCTCGGCGGAGGGCCTGGGCGCCCTGCCCTGCTCGAGCCGGACGTAGTACTCGGTCGAGATGTGGGCGAGAACCGCGGCCTCCTCGCGGCGCAGCCCCGGTGTCCGGCGTCGCGGCCCGGCGGGAAGGCCCACATCCTGCGGCTTGAGCCGCTCGCGGCGGCTGCGGAGAAACGCTCCGAGCTCCTGCTTGTCCATACGGCAAGTGTGCCCGCGGCTGGGCGGCGGATCCTGGTACTGGCTGTGCCTGTATCCGGCCCGGCAGCCTGGCCGACGCTGCTGTCATGACGAACACCACTGACACTGACATCGCCACCGTGGGCCTGCTCACCGGCAAGGTCGTCCTCATCACCGGCGCCAGCCGCGGTATCGGCGCGGCCGCGGCCCGGCTCTTCGCCTCCGAGGGCGCCGCCGTCGTGCTCGCCGCCCGCAGCACCGGTGCCCTGGACGCGATCGTCGCCGACATCCGCGCCGAAGGGGGCGCCGCCGACGCCGTCCCGCTGGATCTCGCCGACCGCGCGAGCATCCGCGCCGCCGTCGACCACGTCGAGAAGCTGCACGGCCGGCTGGACGGCGCCTTCAACAACGGCGCGGTCATCCAGCAGCAGGTCGGCCCGGTCGACACCACCAGCGACGAGGACATCGACGAGCAGTTCGCCGTGAACTTCCGCGCGCACTGGACCGCCATGACGGCCGAGGCCGCCCTCATGCGGCGGAGCGGCGGCGGGGCGATCGTCAACACCTCCAGCATCGGCAGTCGCCGCGCGAACCCCGCGCTGCCTGCCTACGGCGCCATGAAGCGCGCGCTCAACAGCCTCACCGAGACCGCGGCGGTCAACTGGGCCGGTGACCGCATTCGGGTCAACGGCATCACCCCCGGCGGCACCTCCACCGAGATGATCGACACCTGGGAAGCGGCGACTCCGGGCATCGTCGAGCAGATCACCGCGAGCATCCCGCTCGGCCGGATGGCCGAACCACGGCAGATCGCCGAGGCGGCCGCATGGCTGCTCAGCGACCGCGCCTCGTACGTGACCGGCGCGATCCTCCCGGTCGACGGCGGCGCCGGAGCCTGAAAGAGCGGCAGCCCGGGCTCGTCAGGCTTCGAACCGCCGCCGCGCCGACTCGATGTGCTCGAAGTACCGGTAGGTCCATTCGCACATCCCGTCGACCGTCGCCCGCAGCGCGTGGCCCGCCTCGGTGAGGGTGTACTCGACGCGGGGCGGGACCGTGGGGTGCACGGTCCGCTCGGCCAGACCGTTGCGCTCCAGCATGCGCAGGTTCTGGGTGAGCATCTTGTGGCTGATGCCCTCGACCCGGCCGCGCAGCTCACTGAAGCGCAGGGTGCCGTCCCCCAGAGCCTCGATGATCAGCAGTGCCCACTTGTTGGCGACGTCGGAGAAGATCTCCCGCCCCAGGGAGTCGGCACGGCGCAGGTCGGCATCCTCGGGCAAGCCGCTGAGCTGCTTGGTCACCATCTGGTTCCCCAGTCACTGAAAAGTGCGTTCTTCCATGTCAACGCACACTCTCCTACGGTTCCTGAGTAACCGCAAGAGACCACGGACTGGTCTGACACGCATGGGCTCGAAGAGCCCGCACATGGAGGAGGACACCATGGCCATCACCCTGAAGAACCCGGACGGACTGCCGAAGATCGACGTCTACCGGCAGGTGGCGGTCGCCTCCGGTTCGAAGCTGGTCTTCATCGCCGGGCAGGTCGCCTGGGACGCCGACGGCGTCACGGTCGGTGAGGGCGACCTCGCCGCGCAGGTCGAGCAGTGCTACCTCAACATCGCCGCCGCGCTGGCCGAGGCCGGGGGATCCTTCGACGAGGTGGCGAAACTGACCTTCTACGTCGTCGACTGGACCGCCGACAAGATGTCCCCGCTCCTTGAGGGAGTGACCCGGGCGGCCGAGAAGCTGGGGGTCACTCCGACGCCGCCGACCACGCTGATCGGCGTGGCGGCCCTGGACGTCCCCGAGCATCTGGTCGAGATCGAAGCCACCGCGGTCCTCGACTGAGCAGATGTCGCCGAGTGCCGAAGCGGGTGCTCAGCCGAGGGCCGAGGTGGGTGACAGGTCCTGGTCGGCGGCCCACGACGCCAGGATGCGGGAGGACTCGATGACCGGAGGGGACCTGCTGTCTGCCGAGGCGGCGGGCGCGGACGGTGGTCTTGCCCGCGAGCTGGAAGAGGTGGCCCCGCTCGTCGGCGTCCAGGTGGAGGACGTGGGCGAGGCTCTCGAGCACACGGCCGCAGCTCCGAACGGTGCTTCTCGAGGAGTGTGCTCGGTCATGCGGCCCAGCCTGAGACCGAACGCCCCGCAGCAAAGGGGGAGAGTTTCCTCCCCGGGGTGGGGTTCCGGCAGGCGGACGGGCCGCACCCGGCAAGCTGCCCTTCGTCGTCTCCCGGTGCCGGGTCAGTCGGCCGGCAGCGTCGGCTGGATGCGGCGCAGGAACGTCGCGTTGTCGGGGGTGTCCCGCATGCGCTCCAGGAGGGTTTCGAGGCCGGCCTGGCCGTCGCGGGACTGCAGGACGCGGCGCAGGCCGCGTACGGCGGTCAACTCTGCGGCAGGCAGCAGGAGTTCCTCGCGGCGGGTGCCGGACGGGATGATGTCGACGGCCGGGAAGACGCGCCGGGCGGCGAGGTCGCGGCTGAGGCGGAGCTCCATGTTGCCGGTGCTCTTGAGCTCCTCGAAGAAGTAGTCGTCGGCGCGGGAGCCGGTCTCGACCAGCGCGGTGGCGAGGATCGTGAGCGAGCCGCCCTCCTCGGCCAGCCGGGCGGCGCCGAAGAACCGCTTGGGTCCGAGCAGCGCGGTCGCGTCGACGCCGCCGCTCAGCGTGCGGCCACCGGAGGCGGCCGCGTTGTTGTGGGCCCGGCACAGCCGGGTCAGTGAGTCCAGCAGGATGACGACGTCCTCGCCGGTCTCGACGAGCCGCTTGGCCCGCTCGATGACGAGTTCGGCCAGGGCGATGTGCTGCTTGGCCGGCCGGTCGAAGGTCGAGGCGTACACCTCGCCGCGCACGGAGCGCCGCATGTCGGTGACTTCCTCGGGGCGCTCGTCGAGCAGCACCACCATCAGGCGGCACTCGGGGTGGTTGCCGGCGACGGCGGCCGCGATCTGCTGCAGCAGCACGGTCTTGCCGGTTTTGGGCGGGGCCACGAGCAGGCCGCGCTGGCCCTTGCCGACGGGTGCGATCAGGTCGGCGACGCGCCCGGTGAGGCCGGCCGCCGGGTGTTCCAGGCGCAGCCGGTCGCGCGGGTGCAGCGGTGTGAGGTCGCGGAAGTGGCGGCGGCCGCGCAGTTCGTCGGGCGTGCGCCCGTCGACCCGTACGACCTCGGTCAGGGCGCGCCGGCCGTCGCGTACGCCTTCGACGAGATCGCCCTTGCGCAGCCCGTGACGGCGGATCAGTGTGGGGGAGACCGAGACGTCGGAGGGCGAGGCCAGCAGGCTCGCGGCACGCAGGTGCCCCTTGCCGCCCGCGTCGATGTCGAGGACACCAGTGGCCTGCTGGGTCGTGGGCTCCTGCTTGACAGGGGGGTGTTCGAGAGTGGTGGTCATGGTGGTCGGTCCTTTCGAGGACGGATGGCATGAGACATGCGGAAGGAAGGGGTGGGAGGCCGCGGAACGGAGGCGGACCAAGCGCCTTCGGCGGCAGGAACAGCACCTCGGGTACGGCACGGCCGTGCCGGTCGCGAGGCGGTGCTGGAAAGCCGGTGCGCCGACCGGGAGCGGCGGGCGATGCGGCGAACTGAAGAGAAACTGACACCGGCGCCCTCAAGGGGGGCGTACACAAGTGCTGTCAGGACCGTACCACAGCATGTACGGCGCCAAACTGCTCTTCTGCACCGGCCAACGCGTTGACGGCTTCGCTTATTCCACGCATCCGGCGCAACTCGACGAGATGCGGTCGGTTGCCGCCCGGCGCAGAGGGAAGAACTCCGGATCGGTCACAGTTGGCGTGGGACGAGTGTCCGACGACGAGAAGGGCAAGTCATGCGCGCACTGATCGTGGACCCCGAGGCACCCGGACGACTGCGCCTGGGGGAGGCCCCTGATCCCCGGCCCGCGCCGGGCCAGGTGCTCGTCGAGGTCCGGCACACCTCGCTGAACGCGGCCGAGCTGTGGTTCGCGCAGCAGGCGGCGCCGGGCGAGGTGATCGGATTCGATGCGGCCGGCGTCGTCGTGGGCGCCGCGGCGGACGGCACCGGGCCGGCGCAGGGCAGCCGGGTCGTGGGCTTCGCGGAGGGCGGCGGATTCGGGGCGCTGCGGACCATGGACGTGGCCGATGTCGCCGTCGTTCCGGACGGCGTCGGCCTCGGCGAGGCCGCCGCGCTGCCGGTCGCCGCGGGCACCGCGCTGCGGGCGCTCGACCAGGCGGGGGCGCTGCTGGGCCGCCGGGTGCTGGTGACCGGGGCCTCCGGCGGGGTGGGCGGTTTCGCGGTACAGCTCGCGCGGCTCGGCGGGGCGCATGTCGTGGCGGTGGCTGGGTCCGAGGACGGACGGCGGTGGGTCGCCGAACTCGGGGCGGACGAGGTGGTGGGCGAGGTCGCTGAGGTGAACGGCCCGCTCGACGTGGTCGTCGACACCGTGGGCGGTCACCAACTGGCCGCCGCCTACGGCCTGTTGGCGTCCGGCGGCAGCGTACAGAGCATCGGCTGGGCGTCGGGGCGGGAGGCCGTGCTGCCCGTCGGGTCGACGCTGGGCAGCCCGGCACCCAAGGCGATCGTGTCGGTCTACAACGGCGGCGGACTCACCGACCGGCAGGCCCAGTTGGGGCGGCTGCTGACCCTGGTCGCCGCCGGGAAACTGCGCGTGCCGGTGGGCTGGCGCGGCCCCTGGGACAAGATCGCGGATGCCGTGGAGGCGCTCGGCAGCCGCAGTCTGCGAGGGAAGGCGATCCTCGACATCGAGTGAGTTCGGTCCGTCCCGCACACCAGCCGTCCGAACCCCCGATGGCCCTTCACTTACCTGTTTCTCGTTCCGGCTAATGCCTCTGCCTACGCTGCCTCCCCCGCACTTCGGCGGCCGTCGGGCACGGCCGGCATGTTCGGTTCATCGGCGCCGCCTACTGCGTGTCCATCCGCCTCGGCTCCGTGGTGCATCCGAGCGGGCACAGGGGAGGCATGCCGTTCGCGTTCCAGCAGCTGATCCCGCTGCTGCCGGCGCCCGTTCCGCTCAGGCATTGGGGTCGAACGGGATTCCGGCGGGCATCGAACGGGCCAGGGCGTAGGGGAAGTCACCGTCCTTGATCTTGATGGTGGCGGCTCCGAAGTCCGCGCTCAGGAGCTTGTCGCGGAAGCCGTCGGGATAGCCGTTCCAGCCGATCAGACGGGGGTAGAACCAGCCGCCGGTGACGTTCTCCGGCGGCTCGTCGTGGTTGTCGGCGAAGCGGAAGCAGTGCGTCGAGACGCCGTCCTTGTGGTAGACGATCTTCGGGTGGGTGCCGTCGAAGCGCACCGACGAGCGGGCCGCCACCTGATAGCCGCTGTGCTGCGACACCGACACGTACTGGACCTCGTTGTCACTGATCCACACGACCACGTGCTCCCAGTCGTGCCGGTGTCCGATGGCGGCCGGTCCCAGGGTGGCCTGGTCCTTCTCGAAGTAGCTGGCGTACATCACGGCGCACCAGCCGTTGTTGCACTTCTCCCGCGAGTAGGTGTTGGCGTTGGCCAGCTGGGCCAGGTCGTGACAGTGGCCGTTGACGTCGCCTCCCGGCTTCAGGCCGGGGTTGATGGTGCCGTCGGCGCCGATGGCGGCGGTGGCGTAGCAGCCGTCGCCGTCGTAGTCGTACGCCGGGGAGAAGGACTGCTCCAGGCCGTCGGCGTTCTGCGGCAGCAACTGCAGGACGTTCGCGTGGGCACTCGCCGGGATCGCCACGACGAGTGTCAGCGCGCCGAGAGCACCGACGACGGCCTTCATGAGGGGGGTCAACTTGCCCATGGCAGCTCCTGGTTGGACGGATCGTGGCAGCCTTGCAGCTGGTCCAGACCATGACAGGGTCCGCTGCCGCCGTCAATGCTTAAGGAAAGCAGTGAAGTTGATGGCCGGAAGAGTGGGTCTCATCGTGAGACTGGCTATCGTGAGTGCATGAAGCGGACGTCGTTCTCGAACTGGCCGTGCTCGATAGCCAGAGCCGTGGACCTGGTGGGTGACGCGTGGACGCCCCTCGTGCTGCGCGAGGCCTTCTACGGGGTCCGCCGTTTCGACGAATTCCAGAAGGGACTGGGCATCGCCCGCAACACGCTGGCCGACCGGCTGCGCCTTCTCGTGGACGAAGGTCTGCTCGACAAGCGGCCCTACCAGGACGAACCCGTACGGCACGACTATGTGTTGACCGAAAAGGGACGGGACTTCTTCGGCGTGCTCGCCGCGCTGTCCCGGTGGGGCGACCGCTGGCTTGCGGAGGAGGCGGGCGCCCCGGTCGTCTTCCATCACGACGCGTGCGGCCACGACACCGAGGCGGAGGTGGTCTGCGCCGAGTGCCGGCAGCCGCTGCGGGCCGAGGACACCTCCATGCGGATGGGTCCCGGCTACCCCGAACGGCTGCGGCAACGGCCCGACATCCAGCGCCGGTTCGGTGCGGCCTGACGGCGCCGGAGGTGCCGCCGGGCCACCCCGGGCCCCCTTGACATCCCAAGTCCTATAAAGCAACTCTGATGGTCAGACCCCTTAACGGCGAGGAGGCTGACCGGTGTGAAGTGGACCGGCGCGCACTACACGGACAAACCCACCGTCGAGGTCCGCACCTGGATCGGCGCCCCGCCGGAGCGGGTGTGGGCACTGGTCGCCGACATCGCGCTGATGCCGAGCCTGAGCGACGAACTCCAGTCGGTCGAATGGCTCGACGGCGCCACCGGGCCGGCGGTCGGCGCCCGCTTCCTCGGCCGCAGCAAGCACCCGGCGTTCGGCGAGTGGGCCACCACCTCGTACGTCATCGAGTACGAGCCGGAGCACGTCTTCGCCTGGGCGGTGCAGGACCCCGCCGAGCCCTCCGCGATCTGGCGCTTCCGGCTGCACGCGGGAGACGGCGGCACCGAGCTGTCGCAGTGGATGCAGCTGGGACCCGGCCGCTCCGGCCTGTCCGTGGCGATCGACCGGATGCCGGAGAAGGAACAGAAGATCGTGTTCGTGCGGATGCGGGAGTTCGAGCACAACATGACCGTCACCCTGGAGCACATCAAGAAGCTGGCGGAGGCCCACTGATGCGTACCGCGACCACGATCGAGGCCTCCGGCGGTGAACGCTGGTCGCAGCAGGCCGACTTCGTCGTCGAGGCCGAGAAGCTCGGCCTCGACATCTGCTGGGTGGCCGAGGCATGGGGTTCCGACGCGCCTTCCGCCCTCGGCTACTACGCGGCCCTCACCGACCGGATGCTGCTGGGATCCGGCGTCATACAGGTGGGCACCCGCACCCCGGTCGCCGTCGCGCAGACCGCGATCACGCTGTCCAACCTCTCCGGCGGACGCTTCCTGCTGGGCCTCGGGGCATCCGGCCCGCAGGTGATGGAAGGGCTGCACGGCGTCCCGTTCGCCCGGCCGCTGTCCCGGGTCCGGGAGACCGTGGAGATCGTGCGCCGAGTGCTCGACGGCGGCAAACTCTCCTACTCCGGGAGGGAGTTCACCATCCCACTGCCCGGAGGCGACACTGTCCCCATGCGGCTGTCCACGCGGGCCGAACACGACATCCCCCTCTACCTCGCCGCCCTGTCCCCGGCCATGCTGCGGCTGACCGGCGAGATCGCCGACGGCTGGCTCGGCACCAGCTTCGTGCCCGAGGGCGCCGCGGAGGCGTACTTCGCCCACCTCGACGAAGGCCTGGCCCTCGGCGGCCGCAGCCGCAGCGACCTGGACGTCTGCCAGGGCGCCGAGGTCGCCTTCGCCCCCGACGAGGAGGCACTGGGCGCGATGGTGGCGGGCCGCAAGAAGGAACTGGCCTTCAGCCTCGGCGGCATGGGCTCGGCGTCGACCAACTTCTACAACCGCGCCTACAGCCGCCAGGGCTGGGCGGAGACGGCCGCCGAGGTGCGCGAGCGGTGGCAGGCCGGCGACCGGGACGGTGCGGCCGGCCTGATCACCGATGAGATGGTGCTCGGCACGACACTGATCGGCACCGAGCCCATGGTGCGCGCACGGCTGCGGGTGTGGCGGGCGGCGGGCGTGAACACCGTACGTCTGTATCCGGCCGGGCAGACCCTGGACGACCGGCTCGCCACCCTGGGCCGGGCGATCGAACTCGTACGGGAGGTCGACGCCCCCGAGTGAGCCCGTCCAGGGGACGGTTCCTCCGGGGTGTCGATTGCGGCGGCCCCCGTTCGTCGGTGGGGTGTAGGAAGCTCATGACGACCGGGAGGACCCATGAAGTACATGCTGCTCGTCTGTGGCGACGACACCGCCGACGCCTCGGGCATGGCACCCGTCGAACCCTGGGTGGAGGAGCTCGGCGACCGCAGCGTCCGGCTGCACGGCCACCGGCTGGCCCTGCCCTCCGAGGCGGTCACCGTGCGGGTGCGCGATGGTGAGGTGCTGCGCACCGACGGCCCGTTCGCGGAGACCAAGGAGTACGTCGCCGGGTTCGACGTCCTGGAGTGCGACAGCCTGGAGGAGGCCGTGGAGGCCGCCGCCAGGCACCCGGTGGCCACCATCGGCGCCATGGAGGTACGCCCGTTCTGGCCGATGTGGGACGAGGAGGACGAGGAGACGTCGGTCCGTCGGCTCGACGCCGAGCTGACCGAGGCGGCCCGCGAGCGCGACGTGGAACGGATGCTGGCCTGCTACGCGCCCGACGTCGAGATCTTCCACCTCGCCGACGGCGGGCAGCAACAGGGCCTGGACGCCTTCCGCAAGGCGCTGGAGGACGAGTTCGCCACCGTCACCGGGCCCGTCACCCGCGAGGTCCTGGAAATGCGCATCCACGTGGACGAGAGCATCGCGTTCGCCCACGCCCTCGTGCGGACCCGGGCCACCCGCACGGACGGCACCCCCGTGGACGACGTGCTGCGCGTGACCACCGGCTACCGCAACGCGGGCCTGCGCTGGCTGATCACCCACCAGCACGTCTCGCCCGCCCCCGAAGCCCGCCCGGCGAAGGACAGGCCGTGAAGTACGTGCTGTTCGTCTGCGCCCCCGCGGACGAGGAGGAGCCCACCCCCACACGGGTCACCGCCCGCCTGCAGCCGCCCGCCGACGCCACCACCGTGCGCGTCGCCGGTGACGAAGTCCTCCTCGGCGACGGGCCGTTCGCCCGCACCGAGGAGTACATCGCGGGCGTGGACCTCGTGGAGGCCGACGACCTCGACGAGGCCATCGCCCTCGCCGCGCGGCACTCCACCGCCCTCGGCGGCGCCACCGTCGAGGTGCGGCCGGTACGGGAATGAACATGCCCGAAGCCGAGGAGGCCGTCGCCGCCGCCTTCCGTGAGGAGTGGGGCCAGGTCGTCGCCACCCTGATCCGGGTGACCGGCGACTGGGACCTCGCCGAGGAGTGCGCGCAGGACGCCTTCGCCCAGGCCCTGGACCGGTGGCGGCGCGACGGAGTACCGCGCCGCCCCGGGGCCTGGCTGACCACGACCGCCCGCAACCGCGCCCTCGACGTGCTGCGCCGGGAGGCGGTGGGGGCGGCGAAACTGCGGGAGGCGGCCGTGCTGGCGCGCGACGAGGGACCGTACGACCCGGACTACGACGGCGAGGACAGCGGTGTCCAGGACGACCGGCTGCGGCTGATCTTCACCTGCTGCCATCCCGCGCTGGCCATCGAGGCGCGGGTCGCCCTGACCCTGCGCACCCTGGCGGGACTGACCACTGGGGAGATCGCCCGCGCCTTCCTGGTCCCCGAGGCGACCATGGCGCAGCGTCTGGTGCGCGCCAAGAAGAAGATCCGCAACGCCGGCATCCCCTACCGGGTGCCGCCCGCGCACCTCCTGCCCGAACGCACCACGGGCGTGCTCGGCGTGCTCTACCTGCTGTTCAACGAGGGGTACGCGGCCACCACCGGCGGTGACCTCGTGCGTACGGACCTGTGCGCGGAGGCGATCCGCCTCGCGCGCGTGCTGGCCCGCCTGATGCCCGACGAGCCCGAGACGCTCGGCCTGCTCGCCCTCCTGCTGCTGCACGACGCCCGCAGGCACACGCGGGTGGACGCGGCCGGGGAGCTGGTGACCCTGGAGAACCAGGACCGCAGCGCCTGGGACCGCGCCGAGATCGACGAGGGCACCGCCCTGCTGGAGACGGCACTGCGCCGTGGCAGCCCCGGCCCCTACCAGATCCAGGCCGCCATCGCCGCCTGCCACACCACCGCCACCACGGCCGACGCCACCGACTGGGCCGATATCGCCGGACTGTACGGCGAGTTGGCCCGCTTCGTGCCCTCCGCGGTGGTCCGCCTCAACCGGGCCGTGGCCGTCGGCATGTCCGAGGGCCCCGACGCGGGCCTCGCCCTGGTCGCCGAACTGGAACACGAAGGCGACCTGGCCGGCTACCACCTGCTGCCCGCCACCCGCGCCGACCTGCTGCGCCGCAGCGGACGTACGACGGAAGCCGCCGAGGCGTACGAGCGGGCGGTGGAGCTGGTGGAGAACGAAGCCGAGCGGAGGTTTCTGGAGAAGCGGCTCGCGGAGTGTCGATCCACGTAGCAGCCGTTCGTCGGTGGGGTGAAGACAACCCCATCACACCGGAGACCCCGATGACCACTCACGCCCCTCGCCCCAGCAGGCTTCGCCGGCTCCTCGCCTCGCTGCGGCCGGCGCGCCCGACCGCCGGCACCCCCGGCACACCCGATGTCTGGCTGGCAGCCCTCCGGCTGGGAGGCTGACCATGATCGTCGACAACGCCCGCCGCTGGTACGCGCTCGCCCTGCTCTGCGTAGCCGGGTTCATGGTGATCCTCGACGCGCAGATCGTCCTGCTCGCCCTGCCGTCGATCACCCGCGGCCTCGGCCTGTCCGCGGACGGGGCCCAGTGGGTGATGAGCGCCTATCTGCTCACCTTCGGCGGGCTGCTGCTCCTCGGCGGCCGCACCGCCGACCTGCTGGGCCGCCGCCGCGTCTTCATGACCGGAACGTTGCTGTTCGGGTTGTCCTCACTGCTGTGCGGATGCGCCTGGAGCGCCGGAGTGCTGATCGCGGCACGCGCCGTGCAGGGCGTGTCGGCCGCCGTCATGGCGCCCAGCGCGCTCTCCCTGCTGGTGGACACCTTCGAGGAGGGCCACGACCGCAACAAGGCGCTCGCCATCTGGTCCGGCAGCGGCGGCTTCGGCGCCACCGCCGCGCTGCTGATCGGCGGGCCCCTCACCGACGTACTCGGCTGGGAATGGGTCTTCTTCCTCAACGTCCCCGTCGCGCTGCTCCTGCTGACCCTGAGCCCTCTGCTCCTGCGCGAGAGCCGTACCGTTGCGCGCCCCCTCTCCTTCGACCCCGCCGGGGCACTCACCGCCACCGCCGCGCTCGTCGCCTGTGTGTACGCAGTCGTCGAGGCGCCCCGCGCCGGATGGCTGTCGGCCCGCACGACGGTCCTGCTGGCCGCGGCCGTGCTGCTCGCCGCGCTCTTCCTCCGTATCGAGGCCCGGTCCACGGCACCCCTGGTCCCCCTGCGCCTGCTGCGTGCGCGGACGGTCAGCGGCGGCAATCTGGTCGTCTTCCTGCTCGGCGCCGCCGCCTTCGGGATGTCGTACACGCTGTCCCAGTACGGGCAGGGCGTCCTCGGCTACTCGCCGCTGGAGTTCGGCCTCGCCAATGTGGTGATGCCGGCCGGCGCCGTCGTCGGTTCCTACGCAGGGCAGGCCCTGGTCACCCGCATGGGCGCCCGACCGGTCGCGGTCGGCGGACTCGCCCTGGTCGGCGCGGGCAGCCTGCTGCTGGCCCGAGTCCCGGTGGACGGCGCCTTCGTCCGCGACCTCCTCCCCGGCCTGCTGCTTTTCGGACCTGGTCTGGGCGCCTGCGCGGTGGCCGGTTCCGTCGCCGCCCTGACCGGTGTGGGGGAGCGGGAATCCGGGGTGGCCTCCGGCATCAACACCGCGGCCTTCCAGATCGGTGGGGCTTTCGGCGTCGCCGTCGTCACCTCCGTCGCCCTCTCCCACAGCGGTGGCCCGGAACGGCTCGCGGCCCTGACCGAGGGCTACCGGTCGGCGTTCACGGCATGTGTCGCACTTGCGGCGACCGGTCTGGCCTGCGCGCTGGTGCTGCTGCGCAGGCCGCGGGGACGGGAGCCGCAGCCCGTACCGGCCGCCGGGGCGGCCACGAGGCGCCGCGTGCGCTCATGATCGTCTCCCCGTGGAACCTTCGCAGCCGTGCGAGGCGTTGTGGTGTCGGGAGGTGGGCCATGGGGGCGTTGAGGCCGGGGGAGACCGCAGTTCGACGGGATGTGTTCCGCGGCAAGGTGTGGAGCGCACACGCCCTGCGCGTCGTCGATGACGGCCCCGAAGCACTCGTCCTGGCCGGACGGCCCGGAGCGGAGCTCCTGGCGTCGACGACCTGGATCGAGTGGCTGCTGACGGGCGACGAGAGCGCACGGGCCCGCGCACTGCCGAACCTGGCCGACGGACACTGGCAACTCGACCGCTGGACGTGGCGGAGCACGGCCCATCTGCAGTGGGTCCCACCCCGTGGCTGGTTCAGCGTGCACGCCTTCTACGACCTGTCCGACGGCCACCGACTGGCGCACTGGTACATCAACTTCCAGCAGCCGATGCGCCGCACAGCCATCGGCTTCGACACCTTCGACCTCCTCCTGGACCTGGTCATCGCACCCGACCTGGCACAGTGGAGCTGGAAGGACGAGGACGAGTACGCCCAGGGCCGCCGCCTGGGCGTCGTGACCGAGGCCGACCACCGGGCGGTCGAGAAGGCCCGTGAGGAAGCCACGGCGATGGTCGAGGAGAGAACGGGTCCCTTCGCGGCCGCGGCGGGCTGGCGGCACTGGCGCTCCGAGCCCGACTGGCCGTCGCCTTCGCTGCCCGCCGACACGCTGACCGCCGGCCTTCGCTGACTCCGCGCGGCCGGCTCACCGACACCCTCGCCGGCGCCGCGCGGCAAGTCGCTGGCGATGACCGTCGACGGCACCGAGACGGCCTTCACCGCCAGGAAGTCGTACGCCGGTGCGGTCGCGCTGACCGTCGCCCGACCTCGGTGCTTGCCGCGGTGGATTTGCGGCTATATCTCCGGTGCGGGACTCGATCCGAGGAAGGCGGGCAGCATGGATCGCGCGGATCCCTTCACCGGTGATGTGGTGGTCAAGGCGACGGTGGCCGGAAAACTGTGGGAGCTCCGGCGCGAGTTCTGCTACACGAACCCGGAGCATCTCGAACACGGGGGCACGACCGGTCCCATTCCGGTTCCCGCCCTGCTCAAGACGGACTTCGCGTCAGTGCCGCGTGCCTTCGTCTGGCTGTTTCCGCGCTACGGCGTGTACACCCGCTCGGCCATCCTGCACGACTCTCTGTGCAGGGACGCGTCGGTGCAGCGCGCCGAAGCCGACAGGATCTTCCGCGTCTCGATGAGGGAACTCGACGTGGCGCTGCTCCGTCGCTGGGTGATGTGGGCCGGAGTCCGCGCGGGTGGCATGTGGGAGGTCGTGAAAGGAGGCGGAGTGTGGCGGGCGGTCCGCTCGCCCGCGGTCTTGAAGAGAGCCGCGGGATGGCTCCTGGTCGCCGTACCGGCCGCGGTGTTCCTGGCAGTGCCGGCTGTCGTGATCAGCGTCTGGCTCCTCCTCTTCTGGCTGATCGAGAAGGTTGTCTACCACGCGCTGAAGGCCTTCAGGAGGGAACCGAACCACCCCAAGCTGCTCTTCAAGACCGGCTGAGCCGTCAGGCCCGCGCCTGCGCCTCCTTCTCGATCCGGTCGAACTGGGCGCCCATGGCCGCGGCCAGAGCCTGCGCGGCGGACAGCGGGCGCACCATGACGGTCAGTTCGTCGATCAGGCCCGCCTCGTCGAGGTGGATGAAGTCGCAGCCGCTCAGCTCGCGGTCGCCCACCCGTGCCGCGAACACCAGCGCGTGGTCGCGGCCGTCGGCCCCGGCGAGCTCGCGCTCGTAGCGGAAGTCCTCGAAGACCTGCGAGACCGCGCGCAGGATCGCCGCGGTGATCGCCTTGCCCGGGTACGGCTTGAACACCACCGGGCTGGTGAAGACGACGTCCTCCGCCAGCAGTGCCTCGACGGCGTCCATGTCGCCGGCCTCGACCGCCTCGCGGAACGCACGCATCCGATCACCTCATAGTGAACTAGTTGAGTAGGTGCTGATGAGAGTAATCAGCTGCGGGGGGCGTGTCCAGCGCCCGTTCCCCTAAGCTGACGCCGATGTTCAGCCCCGAAGGCCCCAGTCTGCGCGAGCTCGCCGTCCAGGCGCTCTCGTCCGTCGAGCACGGCTACGACCTGCTCGCCCCGAAGTTCGACCGCACCCCCTTCCGGACCCCCGACACGGTGCTCGACGCCGTCGCCTCGGCGCTGGCGCGGACGGGGCCCTTCGACGCGGGGCTCGATCTGTGCTGCGGCACCGGGGCAGGAGTCGATGTGCTGGCGCGGGTGTGCCGGCGGAGCGTCACGGGGGTCGACTTCAGCGCGGGCATGCTCGCCGTGGCCCGGCAGGGCGTACGGCCGGCCGGGCCCGCGGTGTCCTGGGTGCGGGGGGACGCCCGCACGCTCCCGTTCGCTCCGGGTGCCTTCGACCTGGTGGTCAGCTTCGGGGCGTTCGGACACTTCCTGCCCAAGGAACTGCCGGGGCTGTTCGCCCAGGTCCACACCGTGCTGCGGCCCGGCGGCAGCTTCGCCTTCCCAGTCCTGGCCCCACCGAGGCCCACCTCCCCGGCGTTCTGGATGCTGCTCGGCTTCGACGCGGTCATGCGGGTGCGCAACGCCCTGTGGCGGCCGCCGTTCGTCATGTACTACCGCGCCTTCCGGCTCGGGGACGTGCGGCGGGAGCTGGAGTGGGCCGGGTTCCGCGTGGGTCTTCAGGAGCTGCCGGAGTTCGGGCGGCGCGGCGACGGCAGCCCGCGCGTGCGGATGGTCGTTGCCGTCCGTTCCTGACCAGGGCGGGGGAGAGCGGTCACGGGCCGTTCGGGTCGGCGACGCCGCCCAGCGCCAGTGCGATCGCCGCGTCCGGCCCCAGCTCCCGCCCCTCACGCACCGCTTCGCCGAACCGGACGTCCCCCAGCGAGGCCCGCAGCCGGCGCTCGTACTCGCGGTGGAAGACCGTCCGGTCGGGCCTGCCGAGCTGCGGCAGGCCCGCCGCGTGCCACAGGCTCCGGCTGATGCCCAGGAGGCGGGCGGCGGGTTCCTCCTCGCCGCGCGAGGCCTGCGCGACCACCAGCAGGTCGGCGACCGCCGCCGCGCCGATCCGGTCGTGCACCCGCCACTTGGCGGTCAGCGCCTCGCGCGCCGACAGCACCGCCTCGTCCGGATGGCCGAGACCGATCCCCGCGAGCGAGAGGAAGAAGTCGCCCCGGGCCCGCATCCACAGCTCCCCGCGCTTGGCGCACTCGGCACGCAGCCGCTCGGCGACCGCCGCGCACCGCTCGAAGGCGGCCTGGCTCGCCAGCAGATACGCCTGGACGGCCGGCGTCAGCAGCTGGAAGAACTCGGCGCCGCCGTCCCCGGCCGGAGCCTGCCGGACACTGCCGTACAGCACCGCCGACCGCGCCGACTCGCCCCGCAGGGCCAGACGGGCCCCCGTCAACGGCAGCGCGGGCACCGGCAGTCGGCGCTCCTCGGCCAGCCACACATAGGCGGCGCTGTCACGGCCGTCGCCCGCGCCCTGCACTCCGAGACGGCCCGCGCCCGGACCCGCGCGGCGGACGGCGCCCGCATCCATCTCGACCTGCACGAACTGCGCTTCATCGACGTCGGCGCACGGCGCCTGCTGGTGTTCACGGCGCTCGCCCTGTACGCGGCGGGCGGCACCCTCGAACTGTCCGGCGTCGCCCCGCACGTCCAGCGCGTGATGCGGGTGACCGGCTGGGACCGGGTGCCGGGCCTGCCCATCGCACCGGAAGCGCAGTCCGGAGAAGGACCGTGACCGGCTTCGTCCGCCAGGCATACCCGGGGCCCGCTCACCCCGCGGCGGGCAGCGTGAACTCGTAGACCAGGGCGTCCGGTTGGGCGTCCACCACCAGGTCGGTGATCTCCAACGGCCGCGCGTACTGGTCGTGCACGCGTCGTCTGACCCGCACCGAGGGCGCGTCCGCGAGCGGGCTGATGGAGTCCCGGTGGTGCAGGGTCAGGCCCGCCCTGCGCATCCAGTCGTAGGCGCGGCGCAGTTGGGCCGAGGCGGTGCCGTCGGCACGGTCACGGTAGCGGGCCAGTTCCTCGACCTCGGCGAGGGCCACCGCGGAGAACGAGGTCACCGCCGCGCGGCGGCCGCGGCCGTCGGCGCCGGCGGACTCGTAGCGATGCACGAGCGTTTGCGTGCGCGGGGCGAGCCCAAGGGCCTCGGCGTGCTCGGGCGGAGGCGTCTCCCAGGTGACCGTAGCCCGGTCGACGGCACACGGGTCCGCGACCCGGGCGCCGACCGGGAAGGTCAGCGAGGATGCCGTCTCCACCGGCAGGCCGGGCAGGACGGCGTGGCTGCCCCGCCGGTCGGTGGCGACCAGGCCGTCCCGGCGCAGCACCTCCAGTGCCTGCCGGACGGTCTCCCTGCTGACGCCGAAGTGCCCGGCCAGCTGCCGCTCGCCCGGCAGCCGTTCACCGGGCGGGACGGTGCCGTCGCGCAACTCGCCGAGCAGCTTTGTCGCGACGCGCCAGTACAGCGGGTCCCCTCGGCGATCGCCTTCGGCGAGGGGAGGGTCGTGCGGGGTGGTGCGGGCCATGCCGCGCCTCCTGTTGGTGACGGAACGTAGCCGTGCGGGCTCATTGCGCCACCAGATCTAGCATTGGTCTAAACCACCAGGGAAGACCGGCCCGGTGGTTCGGCCGAAACCGGTCCGCGCCGAGCGCCGCTCACAGCGCCCGGTACACGGCCTCGATCAGGGCCATCTTCCGTGGGTCGTCCGCGATATGAGGCCCCATCCGGTTCATCACATACCCCACCGCCACCCCCGCCTCGGGGTCGGCCAGCCCGCAGGAACCGCCGAAGCCGTCATGTCCGAAAGCCCGCGGGTTCGGCCCGTACGAGCCGTTCGCACCGCTCAGCCACAGGCCGAGGCCGATCTCCGTCTCATGCCCGAGCCCGGCGCCGAGCACCAGGTCCAGGCAGCTGCCCTGCCCCTCGCGCACCCGCTCGACGGCCTCGGGGGACAGGATGCGGTGGCCGTCGTACGCGCCCCGGCCCGCGAAGATCCCGTACAGCGCGGCGACCGCCCGCGCCGTCCCGTGCCCGTTCGCGGCCGGGATCTCCGCGGCCCGCCACTCGGGAGTGTTGGCCTCGCCCGCACCCACCAGCGGATTGGCCAGCGCGGCGAGCGCCTCCGGACCCAACTGGCTGAAGATCGCCGTCTGTTCGCTGCTGGACGCGGCCGGCGGATGCACCAGCTCGGCGGCCCGCCCGGCCTCCTTCTCCGGCAGCCCGACGGTGAAGTCGATCCCCAGCGGCCCGGTCACCTCCCGCTCCAGAAAGGCCCCCGGCAGCAGCCCCGAGACGCGGCGTACGACCTCACCGACCAGGAAGCCGTAGGTGAGCGCGTGGTACCCGGACCGAGTGCCCGGCTCCCACCAGGGTTCCGTCGCCGCGAGCCGCTGCGTGGTCAACCCCCAGTCGTACAGCTCCTCCAGCGAGTGCGGTTCACGCGGCCCGGACAGTCCTGCCCGGTGCGACAGCAGATGCCGTACGAGGACCTTGTCCTTGCCGGCCGCGGCGAACTCGGGCCAGTACGCGGCCACCGGCGCGTCGAAGTCCAGCAGCCCCCGGTCGGCGAGGATGTGCGCGCACAGCGCGGTCGGGCCCTTGGTCGTCGACCACACATTGACCAGCGTGTCGCGCTCCCAGGGCCGGGTGCGCGCCGCATCGGCCCAGCCGCCCCACAGATCCACGACGGTCCTGCCGCCGACGGTGACGGCGACCGCGGCGCCGAGCTCCGCCCGCTCCCGGAAGTTCTCCTCCAGCGCCGTCCGTACCGCCGCGAACCGCTCGTCGCAGTAACCGTGCACCTCGGGCTCGTGCTCCGCCATGGGTCCTCCGTCGTCCGCCGGAAACCCGGGCCGCGACGCTGCCGCCCGGGCAACCTGAACGTACCGACTGGTCGGACTGGAGGGAAGGTCAGAGGAGGAACAGCTTCCCGGCGGGCTCCCGGTGACCCTCGGTCGTATGCCAGTAGTCCCGCGTCTCGACGGCCAGACCCGCCCCGTCGAACCGGACGAACACACAGCCCGCGAGGGTCGAGGCGACGCCGTCCTCCTCGGCCAGCACACGGAACTCGGCCACCGCCACCCCGTCCTGGCCCACGACCGGCGGCGAGAACCGCACATCCGTCACCCGCTCCTGGCTGAACGACCACCGCAGATATCCGGCCAGCTCGCCCCGCCCCCGGTGCGGCTCGCGGAACGGCATCGAGCGGTGGACGCAGTCCTCGGCATACAGATCGAGGAGCGCGTCCACGTCGTGCGCGGCCCACGCCCGCTCCCAGACCCCTACGAAGCGTTCGGCAGCCTCACGCGTGTCCATGCCGCTCGCTCCTCACACGTACGACCGCAGCCACTTCAGCTTGGCCGCCTCCTGGAACGGCCCGCCGCCCTCGTGGTCGTTGAAGTCGTACACCTCGATCGCCTTGTCCTCGTGCGCCCAGGCGTTGAACGCGGCGAAGACGGTGGACGGAGGGCAGGTCTGGTCCTCCAGGGCCACCGAGAACAGGGCGGGGGCGCGGCCGCGGGAGGCGAAGTGGACGCCGTCGAAGTAGGACAGGGTGCGCAGGGCGTCCGCGGTGCGGCCCCGGTGGGTCTTGAGGAACAGGCCGATCTCACGGTACGGGTGCCGGTCGGTCATCGTCGCCGCGCGCGGGAAGTCGCACAGGAACGGCACGTCCGGGGCGATCGCGGCCAGGTCCGGGACCAGACCGCCCACGGCGATCGTGATGCCGCCGCCCTGGCTGCCGCCGAGGGCGACCGTGCGGGAGGCGTCGGTGAGGGGGTGTGAGCGGGCCGCCTCGACGGCACGCACCGCGTCCGTGAACACCCGCCGGTAGTAGTAGTTCTCGGGCGCGTCGATGCCGCGGGTCATGAAGCCGGGGTAGGCGGGCGCGCCGCCCACCGGGTCCGCGGTGTCGCCGCCCCCGCCCCAGCCACTGCCCTGCCCGCGCGTGTCCATCACGAAGTGCGCCCGGCCCGTGGACGCCCACAGCAGGTGCTCGTGCGACAGCCCGCGCCCGCCGCCGTAGCCGAGGAACTCCACGACCAGCGGTATCGGCTCCTGGGCCCCGGCGGGCAGCGTCAGCCAGCCCTTCACCGGGTGCCCGCCGAACCCCGCGAACGTCACGTCGTACACCTGGACCGTCGTCAGGCCGGTGTCGACCGGTTCGAAACGGGCGTCCAGATCGTGCTCGCGGGCCTCCTGCAGGGTCTTGGACCAGAACGCGTCGAAGTCCTCTGGCTCGACGGACTCGCTGCGGTGGTCGCGGAGCTCGTCGAGGGGGAGGTCGAACAGGGCCATGTAGGACCGCCTTTGCGAAGGGACAGTTACGAAAGGACTCTGCGGATGATCACACCGTACGTGGGTCGTCGGACGACTCGCCAGGTCTTTCCGGCCGTGCCTGTCTACGATGGGCGCCATGACGTCAGCTGTGGATCTGCTGGTCAAGGACGCCGTCCTGCTGGTGGTCGACGGGGAGAGCGAGATCCCCGGCGGCTGGGTGGCCGTCAGCAATGGTCGGGTCACCGCCGTGGGCACGGCCGGGACCGAGCCCGAGGCACGTACGACCGTCTCCGCGGCCGGACGGCTGGTCACTCCCGGACTGATCAACACGCACCATCACATCTACCAGAACCTCACGCGCGCCTACGCCCCCGCCGTGAGCGGCACCCTCTTCGAGTGGCTGACCACCCTGTACCCGCTCTGGTCGGCCCTCGACGAAGAGGCCGCCTATGTGTCGGCGTACGTCGGCATGGCCGAACTGCTGATGGGGGGCTGCACCACCTCCTCCGACCACCTGTACGTCCACCCCCGCCCGTACCTCGTGGATGCCGAGGTCCGCGCCGCCCGCGACATCGGCTTCCGCTTCCACGCGACCCGCGGCTCCATGACCCGCTCCGTCGAGGACGGCGGACTGCCGCCCAGGAGCGTCACCCAGACCGTCGACGAGGTGCTCGCCGACAGCGAACGGCTGATCAAGGCCCACCACGACCCGACGCCGGGCGCCCTGATCCGGGTCGCGCTCGCGCCCTGCTCGCCGTTCTCGGTGACGAAGGAGGTCATGACGGCGACCGCCGAACTCGCCGAGCGGCACGACGTGCGCCTGCACACCCACCTCGCCGAGGACCGCGACGAGGACACCTACTGCCTGGAGACCTACGGCTGCCGGCCCGTGGAGCACTTCGAGGACTGCGGCTGGATGAGCGACCGCACCTGGGTCGCCCACTGCATCTACCCCGACGACGACGAGCTCGGCCGGCTCGCGGCAGCGGGCGTCGGCGTCGCGCACTGCCCCAGCTCCAACATGCTCATCGGCGGCGGCACCGCGCGAGTCAAGGAGATGCGCGAACTCGGCCTCCCCGTCGGCATCGGCTGCGACGGCTCCGCCTCCACGGACCACGCCTCCCTCTGGATGGAGACGCGCGGCGCCCTGCTGCTGGGACGCTACCGCGGCGGGCCCGGCGCGATGACCGCCCGCGACGCCCTCGACATCGCTACCCGCGGCTCGGCCCAATGCCTCGGCCGCGCCGACGAGTTGGGCCATCTGCGCCCGGGTGCCTGCGCGGACCTGGTCGTCTGGGACCTCCACGAGGTGGCCCTGGCGGGCGCGTTGAGCGACCCCGTCGAGGCCTGGCTGCGCTGCGGTCCGGCCCGCGCCTGGACGACGGTGGTCGGCGGCCGGATCCTCGTCGACCGGGGTGAACCGGTGCTGCCGGGGCTGACGGAGGCGCTGCGGGACCATGGGCGGATCGCGCGGAGGATGCAGCAGGGGGCGTGACCGGCGTGACGCCGATGCCCATCATGGCCAGGGTGGGGAGGGCTTGGCGTCGTCAGTGGTCGGCGACCAGCATCTCCGCAAGCTCCTTCAGATCCTGCGCGCTGAAGCCGGGCGGGGTCATCGTGCGCGGGTACACGGAGGCTCCGCGCCGCAGCCACGCGCCCGCCAGCCCGGCTCTGCGCGCCGAGTCGATGTCCCAGGGATGCACGGCGACCAATATCGCCTGCTCAGGCCGGACGCCGACTCGTTCGACGGCATAGTGGTAGGCGGCCGGTGCCGGTTTCCAACAGCGCGGCCCGTCCACGTCCGACAGGGCCTCGAAGCGGTCCAGCACTCCTGCCGTATCCAGCAGTCGCTCGGTCAGGGTGGTGCTGCCGTTGGTCATCGCCGTCATCCGGTACCCCGCATCGCTCAACTTCCGTACGCCGTCCGGCACATCGGGGTGCACTTCGAGCTGGGAAAAGCCGTCCAGAATGTGGCGGGCTGCGGCCTCCCCGTCTCCCCTCCATCCCTCCAGGCCGGACAGCAGCGTCCGTACGCCCTCGTGTGCGACGGGGGCGAGGTCCGCGTAGGCACCGGCGGCCGGCGGGGCGAATCCAGTCGTCTGGCTCAAGGCTCGTTCGTCCGAAGGCCGAGACAGAGAGCGAAGCAGGCGTGGTGCCCGCTCGGCCGGTCGCCGTCCTGGCAGGATGGCCGCATGGAACGTGTGCTTGGAATCGGTGGTTACTTCCTGCGCGCCGCCGATCCGGCGGCCCTGAGCGCCTGGTACCGCGACTGCCTCGGCCTCGACACCGACGAGCACGGCCTGTGGCGTCCGGAAGCCGGGCCGACGGTCTTCGCCGCGTTCGAGGCCGAGACCGACTACTTCGGGTCCCGCACCCAGCAGACCATGCTCAACTTCCGGGTCCGCGACCTGGATGCGATGCTCGCGCAACTGCGCGCCAAGGGTGCGGACGTGGCCGAAGAGACACAGGACATGGAGGGCGTCGGGCGATTCGGCTGGGTCACCGATCCCGAGGGCAACCGGATCGAGCTGTGGCAGCCCTCCTGAGCGCGTCGCGTCCCTGAGGCCGCTTGTACATGAGGCCGGGGCGGGGTCCGGATCTTTGTGGCTTCTGTCAGTACGACGGTCCACCGGGGGGCCGGGAGACTGCCGGTCAGTGGCTGCGGCGTGCCCAGGGCGCGGGGGCCGGGGCCCAAGGACATGACCGAGCGCAGGGGAGAAAGCAACGTGAGTGTCCAGCAGTACGACAAGATCGGTGAGGCCTTCGAGGGCTTCAAGTCCCTCCCGCTGACGCAGTACGCGGAAGTACCCGGCTTCCTGGCCCTGGTCGGGGACGTGCGCGGCAAGTCGGTCCTCGACCTGGCCTCCGGTACCGGCTTCTACAGCCGGCAGTTCAAGCGGCGCGGCGCCGAGGAGGTACTCGGAATCGACATCTCCGGCGAAATGGTCGCTGCGGCAAGGGAGTTGGAGGAACGTGATCCGCTGGGCGTGCGCTACGAGGTGGGCGATGTGGCCGAACTGCGGCCCCTGGAGGGCCAGTTCGACATCGTCACGGGCGTGCAGCTGCTCAACTATGCGCAGGACATCGCCGCCATGGAGCGCATGTGCCGTCACGTACACCGGAGCCTGAAGCCCGGCGGTGAGTTCTTCGCGCTCATGCAGTCACCCGACTACGTCTTCGACAAGGTCTCCCTGGAGAAGTACGGCTTCCTGTGCGAGCCGACCGGCGAGGAGACAGAGACCGGACCGCGCGTCCGGGTCACCGCGCTGCTCGACCCGCCGATCGAGATCGTCTCCACCGCCCCGCGCCGCGAGGTCTACGAACACTGTCTGCGGGCGGCCGGATTCAGCGAGCTGACCTGGGTGCCCCTGAAGGTTTCCGA
Organism: Streptomyces sp. NPDC049541; assembly: GCF_044465725.1. NCBI lineage: Bacteria > Bacillati > Actinomycetota > Actinomycetes > Kitasatosporales > Streptomycetaceae > Streptomyces > Streptomyces sp. NPDC049541. The sequence goes on from NZ_JBITLY010000002.1 coordinate 879,445, forward strand.
CGCCGGTGTGCGCGCGTTCGGTGCCGACTTCTGGGCGGACTTCACCGCCAACACCCCACTCGAGATGCTGCGCTGCCGCGCCTGACGAACGACCGGACACCCGGCGGCCTGCCTGCGGCCATCGCGTCGGGCAGGCCTCCGCGGGCATCACGCCCGGCGTCGAGTCCACTCCGGCTCGGTCCGTGCCCACTCCCGTTCCCACTCGGCCAACCGGTGGCCGGTGGAGACCCGGCGTACGACCGTGTGCGCCAGCAGCACCGCGGCGGCCGCGCCGCCCGTGGCGCAGATGCCGATGGTCACGGTGTGCTGCCAGACCTGGGTCTCGCCCGGCGGCGGGGGAACGGCCCTTCCTGCGGCGTCGAACCAGACGTCGACGGTGTCGCCGTGCTTGGTGTCCGCCGGGACACGGGCGTTCGCGGTGTGTGTGCCGGTCGCGTCCGTCCAGCGCACATCCACCCGGTACGAGCGGTCCCGGCCGCTCTGCGCCGAGGGCAGCCTCTCGGGTGTCCTGCCGACGACCTCGGCCCGTACCCGGTGGCGTTCGGCGCGCTCCGCGGCCGCGACGGACCGCGCGTCGTCATGGGCCCACCAGCCCGCGAGCGCTCCCGCCAGTGGCGCGCCCACGAACAACAGGACGGCGACGACCAGCGCCGTCCACGCCTCGACCACGTCCGACCGGCGCCGCAGCGGATTGCGCCGCCAGCGCCAGCCGCGCACCCGGGTTCGCATGTCCACCTCCTCACCGTCGCCGGAGCCGGAGGGGCCGTATCGTCTTCGGTCCGTATTGTCCCTCCGCGCCGCTTGTCCGCGCGAGTGCCCAGGAGAATCGTGTACCCAGCAGAGGGGAGATCGCTCAATCTGCCCGGCCTGCCGTTGGGAGCGTCAGCCGAAGCGTTCGATGCGGATCCGGTCCACGGGCTGGCCCGCCTCGACGAGCAGTCGTGAGGCGTGCTCGGCGAAGGCGTTCGAGCCGCAGACATAGGCCTCCCACCCACCGGGCGGCTGCTCGGCCAGGAGCGGAGCCAGATGTGCCGCGGCCAGCCGGCCCACGGGCGCACCCGCCGCTGCGCGGCGCGTGAAGACAGGTGTCGTCTCCGCGCCGAACTCCCCTGCGTAGATGAGCTCTTCGGGGCTGCGCGCGGACACCAGCAGCCGCAGCGGCACATCCAGGCCGCGCGCCCGGTGGTGCCGCACCATCGACATCAGCGGTACGACCCCGGAACCGGCCCCGACCAGCAGCGCGGGCCGGTCGCCCGGCCAGGCGAAGAAGCCGCTCAGTGGTCCGCGCACCTCGACCTGGTCACCGGGCTCGGCCACGGTGTGGAACCAGCCCGATACCTCGCCGCCCTCCACATGGTCCAGGGTCAGTTCGATGTGCCCCGGGTCGTCGGGCGCGGACGCGATCGAATAGTGGCGCTGGGCCACATAGCCGTCCTGCGCGGTCAGCCGCAGCATCAGGTGCTGGCCGGGCAGATGCCCCTCCCAGCCGGGCACCGCGAAGCGGAAAGTGGCCGCGTGCGGGGTCTCGCGGCGGATCTCGGTGAGCGTGGCGGTCTGCCACACCGAGGCCGCCCGGTGGCTCACGGCGATCCGGCCGGGCACCGCGAAGCGGGTCGGGGGAGTGAACCCGGGGGAAGGGGAGGGCTGCGTCAGTTGCTCAGTCACCGGAGTACCGCTGCTCCTGCCAGGGGTTGCCGCGCGCGTGATAGCCGTTCTGCTCCCAGAACCCCGGCTCGTCGTGGTCGAGGAGCGTCAGGCCCGCGATCCACTTGGCGCTCTTCCAGAAGTACAGGTGCGGCACCAGCAGCCGGGCGGGCCCGCCGTGCTCGGGGGCAAGCGGCCGCCCGTCGTACTCCCAGGCGATCCAGGCCCGCCCGCCGGTCAGGTCCGCGAGGGGGAGGCTGGTGGTGTAGCCGGTGTGCGCGTAGGCGACGGCATGGGTGGCCGACGCATGGGGGCGCACCTCGTCGAGGAAGGCGTCCAGGGAAACGCCCGTGAACCGCACGCCGAACTTCGACCAGCTCGTCACGCAGTGGATGTCGCCCTCGTACGCCGACTCCGGCAGCGCGTGCGCCTGCTCCCAGTCCCAGGTGTGCGGCCGTTCCACCAGGCCGTCGACGCGGAAGGTCCAGTCGGCGGGCGCCAGTTCGGGGGTGACCTCGGCGGACAGGACGGGCCAGTCGTCGCCCGCGTCGTACTGGCCGGGCGGCAGGCCCGGATTGTTGACACGGGCGCGCCCGGTGAAGCCTCGGGTGACGTTCATACGGATCCAGCGGGACGGAAGTGATTGCTTACGCATCCAACCGTACGGGTTCGCGCAGGGTGCTCCGGCCCCGGGCCGGGCCTCGATCATTAAGGCCGTATGAAGACTCCTGCGGCCCGGGAATAGCCGGCCCGTGACCGTCCTTGCGGACTGGTGCCGGAACCGGTGCCCCGTACAACCGGTGACCAGGCGGCAGCGAAGGAGAGTGGGAGCAGATGCCCAAGGCGTACGTCTTCACGCGCTACGGCGGACCGGAGGCCGAGGCCCTCGTCGACGTGGACCGGCCGAGCCCAGGCCCCCGTGAGGTGCTCGTCGCGGTGCGCGCCGCGGGGGTGAACCCCGTCGACTGGAAGCAGCGCACCGGCTACCGCCGCCCCGGCGAGAGCGGCGAGCGTGACTTCCCCGCCTGCTTCGGCAACGAGGTCTCCGGCGTCGTGGAGGAGGTCGGTGAGGGAGTCGAGGGGTTCGCCGTCGGGGAAGCGGTGTTCGGCCGGCCCGTCGTCGGCGGGTACTCCGAGTACGCGCTGCTGTCGGTCGACCTGATCGCGCACAAGCCCGAGGCGCTGTCCTTCACCGACGCCGCCACCCTGCCCGTCGCGGCCGTGACGGCGTACGACGGAATCCGCCAGCTCGGCCTGCGGGCCGGCGCGACGCTCCTGGTGACCGGCGCGGGCGGCGGGGTCGGTGTCGCGGCGGTGCAGATCGGCCGCGCGCTGGGCCTGCGGGTCGTGGGGCTTGCGAGCGAGGGCAAGAAGGACCTCGTCGAATCGCTCGGGGCCGAGCACGTCGCGTCCGGCCCGGGTTGGACCGGGCGCGTGAGGGGCGGTGTCGACGGCGTGTACGACCTGGTGGGCGGTGACGTCCTCGAGGAGGCGGCGACGCTGCTCAGCGACCGGACCAAGCTGATCACGGCCGGGGCCCCGCCCGAGGCCGTGGAGAAGCTGGGCGGTGCACGCGTCGCCCGGGTGCGCACCTCCGAGCGGCTCGCGGCGGCGGCCGACCTCGTGGTCCGCGGCGATCTGGACCCGCACGTGACGCAGACCTTCCCGCTGGAGCGGGCCGGCGAGGCGCTGCGTGCCGTCGAAGAGGGCCACGCCCGCGGCAAGATCGTGATCGAGGTCGCCAAGTGAGCCACGTCCTGGACAACCCCGCCCTCGCCTCCCTGACCGGTCCGCACGCGCGCTTCGCCGAGCGGCGCGGCCGGGTGCTGCGCTACCCCGTCGACGTGTCGCCGTGGCTGGCGCTGCCCGATGATCCCGGCCCCGACGACTGGGCCGACCTCGCGGCGCTCGCGGGCCGCGGGGCGGAGGTGCCGCTCGCCGGCTACTGCGGCGAACTCCCTGCGGGCTGGGAGGTCACCTTCCATGTGGACGGCGTGCAACTCGTCGACGACGGCATCGCCGCCGCACCGGACCCGGAGGCCGTCCGTCTCGGCGCCGCCGACGTGCCCGAGATGCTCGACCTGGTCGAGCGCACCAGGCCGGGTCCCTTCCTGCCCCGCACCGTCGAGCTCGGCACCTACCTCGGCATACGCCGGGACGGCGCCCTGATAGCGATGGCGGGGGAGCGGCTGCACCCGCCGGGCTGGACCGAGATCAGCGCCGTGTGCACCGACCCCGCCTTCCGCGGCGAGGGCCTGGCGACCCGGCTGATCCTCGCCGTGGCCCATGGCATCCGCGAGCGCGGCGAGACGCCGTTCCTGCACACCGGCGCGGGCAACACCAACGCCATCCGCCTCTACGAGTCCCTCGGCTTCCGGCTGCGCCGCACCACCGCGTTCCTCGCGGCCCGCGCCCCCGAACCCCTCACGGACGGAAGGGAGTTGGCGGCCTCCTAGGCCTCACCGCCGGCCGGCGTCCAGGCGTTGTAGCGCACGAGGTAGCCCGCGAACCGCCGCAGATCCTCCTCCGGCCAGTCCGCCAGCCGCTCCCGGAAGGCCGCCCGGCGGCTGTCGGTGACCTGGGCGAGGATCCGGCGCCCGGCCTCGGTCAGATGCAGGACCTGGACGCGGTGGTCGTCCGGGTCCAGGCGCCGCTCGATGAGCCGGGCCTGCTCCAGGGCCGCCACCTGGCGGCTGACCGTGGACTTGTCCAGGGCGTAGTGCGCCGCCAGGTCGGTGGCCCGGCAGCCGCCGCTCTCCTCCAGATGTCCGAGCAGCGTGTACGAGACCAGCGACAGCTCGGGGTGCATGCGGCCCGCCGAGGCGCGGGCGCGGCGCGCGAAGGCCGTCATCTCGCGCTGGATCGTCTCCACGGCTTCGTCTGCTTCCACCGGACCTCCCTCGTTCACCACGGAATACCACCCCGCACCAGTTGGTTGTATAGTACAACTTGAAGTGGGAGTTGTATAAGCCAACCACCTGGAGGTTGTGAGCGATGAGGTCGCCGGCCCTGCGCCATGTGATCACGCACCTGATCACCCCGCTGCTGATGTGCATCGGCATGGGACTCGCGTACATGGGGGCGTTCGTCACCCCGGAGCCCCACCACCTGCCCGTCGCCGTCGTCGGCTCCGGCCCGCGGGCGAAGGTGTTCGCGCAGACCGTCAAGGACAAGGCGGGGGACCGGCTCGACGTCCGCACGGTCGCCACCCGCGCCGAGGCCGTCGGCCTGCTCGACTCCCGTGCCATCACGGGCGCCTATGTGCCCAGCGCGAAGACGCCGGAACTGGTGGTCGCCAGCGCCGCCTCCGACATGGACGCCACGGCCGTCGAGAAGGTCTTCACCCCCGTCGCCGCCGGGCAGGGCGTCCCGCTCAAGGTCACCGACGTGGCCGCACCGGTCGACGACGACCCCACCGGACAGGGCCTGTTCTTCCTGCTGATCGCGCTGAGCATCGGCTCCTACGCCTCCGTCGCCGCACTCGGCGCCGCCGGCGCCGGTCTGCGCATGCGGCTGCGTGCCCTGCTGGCACTCGGCGTCTCCGCCGTCGTCAGCGGCATCGGCGCACTGCTCGCCGGGCCCGTCTTCCACCTCGCCCACCACGACCTCGCGAGCCTGTGGGGGATGGCCTGGCTCTACTCCGCGGGCATCCTCTTCGTGGGCGTCGGCCTGCACACCTTCCTCAAGCGCTGGACCACCCTCGCCATGATGGTGCTGTTCGTCATGCTCAACTTCACCAGCTCCGGCGGTCTGTTCCGCCCCGACCTGCAGAACGGCTTCTTCGGCACTCTGCACGCCTTCTGGAACGGCGCCGGGTTCGTCGAGGGCGCCCGCAGCCTCCTGTACTTCCACAGCGACGGTCTGTCCCGCAACGTGTGGACGCTCACCGTGTGGCTGCTGCTGGGTCTCGCCGTCACGGCGATCGCCGCCGCCCACGAGCGGGCGCGCGGCCGGGCGGAGGCGCCCGTGACCGCCGCCGCCCTGGCTCACGTTCCCGAGGAGCGGAAGGCCGAGGAAGAAGCGGAGGAAGAGGTCGAGGAGACGGTCGGCGTCTGACGCGTTGCGGTAGTGTTGGCGCCCGGCCGTGGAAGCTCCCGGCCGCCGAAGACCGAGGAGGTGAGACCCATTACCGCAATGTCAGGTCGGGTGCTCACACCTCGAGTCGACGCGGGCCGCCGGCAGTAGGCGACCGCGAGAGCGCCCTTCGACTTACCGAAAGGCTCTCGGCTTCCATGCCTTCCTTGTCTCCTTCACCTTCCTCCCCTCCGTCGCCCTCCACCCGCGCATCGGTCGTCGCCGCGCTGCGCGCCGCGGGCTGCGTCTTCGCCGAGGACGAGGCGGAGTTGATCCTGGCCGCCGCGCGCACGCCCGAGGAACTGGCCGCACTCGTCGACCGCCGGGCCCGTGGGCTGCCCCTCGAACTCGTCGTCGGCTGGGCCGGGTTCCACGGCCTGCGCGTCGCCGTGGAACCCGGTGTGTTCGTGCCGCGCCGCCGTACCGAGTTCCTCGTCGAACAGGCCCTCGCGCAGGCCCCCGACGCATCCGTCGTCGTGGACCTGTGCTGCGGCTCGGGCGCCGTCGGCGCGGCCCTGGCCACCGCGCTGGGCCAGGTCGAACTGCACGCCGCCGACATCGACCCGGCCGCGGTGCGCTGCGCCCGCCGCAACGTCGGCGCCGTCGGCGGCCGGGTCCACGAGGGCGACCTGTTCGCGGCGCTGCCGGGCGAGCTGCGCGGCCGTATCGACATCCTCGCGGCCAATGTGCCCTACGTTCCCACCGGCGAGGTCGGGCTGCTGCCCGCGGAGGCCCGCGAGCACGAACCGCTGGTCGCGCTCGACGGCGGCGCGGACGGACTCGACGTCCTGCGCCGGGTCGCCGCCGAGGCGTCCCGCTGGCTCGCCCCCGGCGGCTGCCTCCTGGTCGAGACGAGCGAACGGCAGGCCGCGGCGGCCGTGGACGCCTTCACCACCGGCGGGTTGAGGGTGCGCCTTGCGGCCTCCGAGGAGCTGTACGCCCATGTCGTGATCGGCGTCCGCCCCTGAACCCGCCTTTGCCGACACCGTTCCGGTCAGGCGGAAGGGGCGAGCTGCTCGCGCACCCATTCCGGATCGGGGTTGGTGTGCGGCCGGCCCTTCACGACGACAGTCGGTACGGTCTCGTTGCCGTCGTTGGCTTCCCGCACCGCCGCCGCGCCGGCCGGGTCGCGCCAGATGTCGACCCAGTGCAACCGTCGGGCGCTGCGGCCCAGTCGGAGGCGCAGGCGCATGCAGTAGGTGCAGCCGGGGCGCCAGAGGACGACCGGTCGGCCGTCGGCGGCGCTGCGGCGTTGTGCCTCCGGCCAACCGATCGACTGCGGGAAGACCAGGGGCGAGTTCACGCCCGCGAACGCCATGAACACCAGCAGGACGGCCACGGCGGCGGCCGGGCTGCCTCTGAAGAGGAGCCCGGCCGCGACGACCGAGCCGCCGAGCACCAGCAGAAGCGGCCGTATCCAAGGACGCGTCATGACGACGCAGGCTACCGGTGCCTCAGGTCCTCGCGCCGCTGCCCGACGGGCTCGGGGACGGTGCGTGGTTCCGCCAGTCCCTGTTGCCGGGGCCCCGGAACCTGTCGTGCCGGTCGCCGGGCCCCTTGCGGTCGAAGGTGCCGGAGATCGCGCGGGTGGCGGTCCGGGTGCCGTCGGCGGAGCGGGTGCCGGCCAGGAGGACCGTCTCACCCTTCTTCAGGGCGCCGGCGCCCGAACCCTTCGTACCGTCACGGAAAACGGTGGTGTCGGAGTTCACGGTCCATGTCCACTGGGCGCCGTCGTCGCTCTTGAGCGTGACCTGGTCGCCGGCGACCTTCTCGACGGTGCCGCGCTGCCAGATCCGTACGACCCACTTGCCGGTGTCCTGGTCCTTGACCGTCGTCTCGCCGTGCACGCCCATGCCGCCGATGCCGAAACCGAACCAGGGGCCGACACCGTGTCGGCCGCCGGGGCGATTCGGCGACGGGGAGGCGGACCCGGATGCGGAGGGCGTGGGGCTCTGGCTGGAGTCGCCCGAGGTGGCGGCGTAGGCGACCGTGCCGCCGAGGGCCAGCACGGCGACCGTGGCCGCGGCGGCCACGGCGCGCGCCCGGCGGGAGCGGCGCCGCCACGGCCCCGGCTCCCGGTCCGGGCCGCCAGGACCGGTCATCACTTCCATGCCCGGGGGCGCCCCGAAGCGCCCGTCGGACGGCTCGCCCCCGGCAGCGGGTTCCTGCTCCGGTTCGTGCATCACGGCTCGCTCCCATCGGCCACGGCAGGCCGCGTCTGCATGCCATGCCTTCCTGTGATTGTCGAATGCGGGCGATAAGGAACCCGTAATCAGTAGCTGTGAGAGTCCGTGATCACTGCGTGGTCAGCCCGGCTTCTGCACGCGCGCGATGAGAAGCGCCACGTCGTCGGAGTTGTCGGGCTGGTGCAGGGTGCGCAGCAGGAGGTCGCAGACCTCCTCCAGGGGGCGGTCGGGGCCTTCGAGGAGGGACAGCAGGGCGTCCAGGCGCTCGTCGAGGGGATGCTGCCGGGTTTCGACCAGCCCGTCGGTGTAGAAGACGAGACGGTCGCCGGGCTCCAGGTCGACCGTGGTGGTGGAGAAGGCGACCCCGCCCACGCCCAGCGGTACGCCCGTGGGCAGCTCCAACAGCTCCGGGGGATGACCGGGCCGCAGCCGCACGGGCGGCAGATGCCCGGCGTTCGCGATCCGGCACTGCCGCAGCTGCGGGTCGTGGACGGCGTACACACAGGTCGCGATCGAGTGGTCCAGGCCCTCGGTGATCTTGTCGAGGTGTTCGAGGAGCCGGGCGGGATCGAGGTCGAGGGAGGCGAGGGTGTTGGTCGCGGTGCGCAGCCGGCCCATGGTCGCGGCCGCGCTGATGCCGCTGCCCATCACATCGCCCACCACCAGCGCCGTCTTGCCTCCATCCAGGGGGATCACGTCGAACCAGTCGCCGCCGACCTCGCTGGTGGCTCCCGCGGGCTGGTAGCGGGAGGCGACCTCGAGGCCGCCGGTCACCGGCGGGTGGCTGGGCAGCAGGCTGCGCTGGAGGGTGAGGGCGGTGTCACGGGCGTTCTGGTACCAGCGGGCGTTGTCGATCTGCACGGCCGCGCGGGACGCCAGCTCGCGGGCGAGCAGCAGGTCGTCCTCGCTGAACGGCTCCGGGTTGTGCGTGCGCTTGAGGTCCAGGGCGCCCAGCACCTCGCCACGGGCGATCAGCGGCACCGCCAGATACGAGTGGACGCCCGCCTCGGCCAGCAGCCCGGCCGCCTCGGGGGAGCGGGCGATGCGCGGCAGGTCCGCGGGCGCGACCTCCCGCACCATCACCGGTCTGCCGGTGCGCACGCACTCGGTGACCAGGCGGTCGGGGCCGTACCGGGCGACCTGTCCGGGCGGGTCGGCCGCCCGCAGCGCCTCCGGGGCGCCGTCCGCCTGCACGGCGAGGGCCCGGATCACCGCCGGCTCAGTGGGCCCCAGGCTGCTGCGTCTGCCCGCCACCACCGCCTCCAGCAGGTCCACGGCGGCTATGTCGGCGAGTTCCGGTACGGCGACGTCGGCCAGTTCGCGGGCGGTGCGGTCCAGCTCCAGAGTGGTGCCGATACGGGCGGAGGCGTCCGCGATCACCTGCAGCCGCCGGCGCGCGGCCTCCGCCTCGACGCCGGCCCGGTGCTGCTCGGTGATGTCCACGACCGAACCGGCCACGCCCAGCACGGTCCCGACGGCGTCCTCCAGCCGGTACAGCGAGAGCGACCAGGCACGCTCCTCGTCCGGGTCGGCCGGGGTCCGCCCGGTCGCCTTCTGGTCCACGAGGGGACGCCCGGTCTCCAGCACATGGCGCGCCGCGCCCTCGATGGCCTCGACGTCGAGGTGCGGCAGCACCTCCCCGATCGAGCGGCCGATGTGCTCCTCCGCGGTGATGCCGTTGAGCCGTTCGAGGGCCGGATTGACCGACACGTACCGCAGATCGGTGTCCAGGACGGCCAGCCCGATGGGGGACTGCGCGATCATCCGGGTGGACAGTGCCACGTCCCGCTCCAGCCGCCGTACGGTCGAGCGGTCGGCGCACAGCCCCAGCGCGTAGACGTCGCCGTGGTCGTCGAGCAGGCGCATGTTGCGGAACTCCACCAGGCGTGTGCTGCCGTCCTTGCGCCGGATGGGGAAGGCACCGGCCCAGCTCTGACCGGTGACCATGACATCGGCGAACAGTTTGACCACCAGGTCGAGATGCTGCTCGTGCACCATGATCCGGGCCGCGTACTGGCCGAGGGCCTCCTGCGCCGGATAGCCGAACAGCTCCTCGGCCTGCGGGCTCCACAGCACGATGCGGCCCTCGGCATCCAGGACCACCGAGGCCACGCCCAGTACGTCGAGCAGCCCGCTCGGACGTACCGACTCCTCGCCCTCGGCCACCGGAAACCCAGGTGCACTCATTCCACGCACCGCCTTCGCCCGTTCGCGCGGCACGCCGTCCCCCGTGCCGACTCCCCATGTTCTACCGCGCTCAACCGTCCCTGTGACGACCCCGTCGCCCACCTCCACCATCCCTCAACACGACGGGAGCCGTCCCCCGGAGCGTGACGACAGTACCCGGTACGGACCGTCACCGAACCGACAGCCCCCGTTACCGAATTGGTCTGTACATGACTAGATCGTCGGGCCAGACTGTCCGCCGAGCACGCCCCGCCCCCCATCGAGGAGCTCCCATGCCCCTGCGCGCCCGGCAACGTTGTCACGCGGCCCTGACCGCGGCCCTCGCCCTCGCGGCCGCCGCGGTCCTGTCCGCCGCTCCGCCCGCATCGGCGGCCGACACCTGGACGGAAGTGGGCTCGGACCGCGCCGACCCCCTGACCGAGAGCCAGGGCCTGACCTCCGTGGAGGTCCCGGCGGGCAGCCCCAACCGCTACACCGGCATCGGCACGATCCCCGCCGGCGTCTCCAGCCGCGGCTGGAACCATGTCGGCGACCCCGACGCCTCCGCCAACGGCTACTACGTCGAGCCCTACCAGGCCGACTCGGGCAACGCGAAGATGTTCCGCGTGCAGGCGCCGGGCGGTGCCTGGTCGGAGTACGTCCACACGCTCAGCTCCGGCGAGGCACTCAACAACTCCTGGGTCGCGATCTCGCCCGACGGACAGTGGATGCTGGCCGGCGAGTACGGCACCATGACCCGCTTCCTGGTGTTCCCGACCCCCGGCGTCAACGCGAGCACCTCGCCCTCGGCGAACCTCCCGCAGGCCTCCACCGTCAACCTCGACCACGCGGTCCGCGACGTGCAGGGCTGCGACTTCTCCGGCCCGACGACGCTGCTGTGCTCCTCCGACGACCCGGCCGGCACGCTCTTCGGCATCACCAAGCCGCTGCTCCAGGTCGACCTGTCCGCCCAGCCGAACGGCACCTCTGACGTCTCGGGCCATGTCACGGCCCTGCGGCAGCTTCCCCTGCGCAGCTCCTGCTCGGGCACCTTCGAGGTCGAGGGCATCGACTACGACCGCCGGGACGGCACCCTGCGGGTGATCGTCGTGTCGCCGGGCTTCTGCGTCCTGACGGACAGCAAGACGTACCGCTTCAAGCGGAGCTGACTCCTCGCTGGTCCGGTGCGGCCGGTGGTGCTTTTCTGGGGGTGTGGCGCGATTCGCGGGGAACTCGCGCGGTGCCGCGCCACACCCACGAGAGGAGCGGTCACGATGGATCGTCAGCGCTCGCACGAGGAGCCGGTCTCCCTCGAGATCAGTGGATGCAGCAAGGAGGACGCCCGGATCGTGTTCGACGCCCTGTGTGCGTGCTTCGAGTCCGACCGGGGTCCCGACGAGGTGCCGCAGCAGCTCCACGAGACCCGGCCGATGGTGTGGCTCGGCACGTTCGAGGTCACCGACGCGCATCAGTGTCCGGCGCCGGGGCGGTTGTCGTCCACCGTCGAGGTCGATGCGCAGGGTGGGTACTGGGCGATCGAGCGGTTGCGCAGCACGCTGGATCCCCTGTTCACGGTGCGTGATCTTTCCTCGGCGTCGGGGGATCAGGAGCGGGAGTTGCACGTCATTCTTGAGAGTCGGTGAGGGTTTTGTCCGCGGCGCCGTGGGGGCTGGTCGCGCCCACGCGGCGGAGCCGCAGATCAATAGTGCCCCGCGCCCCTTAGGAGAGTGCCGGGCCGTCGGTCAGCAAGCGCAGCACGGCTTGCCTGTAGATGGCGTGGACCCTGGGCAGCTCTGTGAGGCAGGCTCGCTCGTCCGTGCCGTGCAGGCCCTCGTAGCGGACACCGAAGCCTGCTGTTGCCGGGATGCCTTCCGCCGCCAGCAGGTTCCCGATGTTCGAGGGGCCCGCGGTCTTCGCGCGGACCGTCAGGCCCTCACGCTCGGCCGCGTCGAGAAGTGCGGCAGCGGGCTGCTGGTTCTCGGTCAGGCGGTACGGCGGCCAGGAGGCGATCGGGGTGATCACGGTCGGCCTGGGGCCGGGGAGCAACGCGTCGAGCTCGGCAACTGCTCCGTGCACCAGAGCCTCGGCCGCGTCGGCGTCGAAGGCCGGCGTGGTGCGGATGTCGACGCCCAGCTCGCAGAGGCCGGGGACCACCGAGAAGCCCTCGCCGCCGTGGCAGGAGGTGACCGTGAGTTTCGGCGGCAGGGGGAACTCGCCCTCGGCGCCCGGGAGTTCGGCCTCCTCCAGTAGCTGCACCAGCCGCGCCGCGCGGGAGACGGCGCCGAGCGTCGTACGCCTGGACCCGGAGTGTCCCGCCTCCGCGTGCACCGCGATCGTGGCCCGCCACAGGCCCCGCCCGCCCACCACCACCTCGTCCGGGCCGGGATAGCCGATCATCACCCCTGCCGGGCGCACCGCGGCCGCGTCAGCGAGATAGGCGCGGGCTCCGCCGAAACCGCCGGTGTGCTCGTCGGCGTCCAGCAGGACCGCGAGCCCTCCGTGCAGCTCCTGCGCCCGGGTGTGCAGGTCCGCCGCGATCCGGCAGAACATCGCCGCCGCCAGCTTGGAGTCGGCCGCGCCGCGCCCCCGCAGCCATCCGTCCACGACGTCTGCGCAGTCCGGCGGGAACGACCAGGCGCTCTCGTCGCCGTAGGGCGCGGTGTCCACGCAGGCGTCCAGCGCCCACCAGGGCCCGGGCCGGCCACCCGCCACCTCCACCAGCAGGGCGACTGGCCGGCCCGCATCGTCGTGGAGGCGGCGATACGGCAGGTCGCGGGCGCCGAGCCAGTCCTGGAGGACGGCGAGGACGGGACCGTAGTCGTCGATCCCGGCCCGGCTGGGGCGGCGGATCAGTGCCTGCGCGAGCTCGACCACCTCGGAGTCTTCGGGGCTCATGAGGCCACTGTGCCCGCGGGTGGTCCGCATCACCCCTTCCGGCTTATGCAACTAGTTGCAAAAAGTGGCCCGGGTCCTCTAGAACAGAGACATCACGCCGCGCATGGAGGGCCCGATGAGCCGTTACCCGCATCTGCTGAACCCGCTCGACCTGGGCTTCACCACGCTGCCCAACCGCGTCCTCATGGGCTCCATGCATGTCGGCCTGGAAGAGGCCGAGCGCGGCTTCGAGCGGATGGCGGAGTTCTACGCCGCCAGGGCGCGCGGGGGAGTGGGGCTCATCGTCACGGGCGGTATCGCGCCCAACGACGAGGGTCGCCCGTACGAGGGCGGCGCCAAGCTCACCACCGAAGCGGAGGCCGAGCAGCACCGCCGGATCACCGAGGCCGTGCACCGCGAGGGCGGCCGGATCGCCATGCAGATCCTGCACTTCGGCCGGTACGCCTACCACCAGGACCTGGTCGCCCCGAGCCCCCTCCAGGCGCCGATCAGCCCCTTCCCGCCCCGCGAGCTCACCGACGCTGACGTCGAGCGGACCATCGACGACTACGCCCGCGCCGCCCGCCTCGCCAGGCAGGCCGGCTACGACGGTGTCGAGATCATGGGCTCCGAGGGCTACCTCATCAACGAGTTCATCGCCGCCCAGACCAACCGGCGCACCGACAGCTGGGGCGGCTCGTACGAGAACCGCATGCGCTTCCCGGTCGAGATCGTGCGGCGGGTGCGCGATGCGGTCGGTGAGGACTTCATCATCGTCTACCGGCTGTCCATGCTGGACCTGGTCCCCGGCGGCTCCACCCTCGACGAGGTCATCACCCTCGCCAAGGCCGTCGAAGCGGCCGGTGCCACGATCATCAACACCGGCATCGGCTGGCACGAGGCCCGCATCCCCACCATCGCCACCTCCGTGCCGCGCGGCGCCTACGCCTGGGTCACCAAGAAGCTCATGGGCGAGGTCTCCGTCCCGCTCGTGACCACCAACCGCATCAACACCCCGGAACTGGCCGAGGAGTTGCTCGCCGAGGGATATGCGGACATGGTCTCCATGGCCCGTCCGATGCTCGCCGACCCCGACTTCGTCAACAAGGCCGCCGAGGGCACACCGGAGGCCATCAACACCTGCATCGGCTGCAACCAGGCCTGCCTCGACCACACCTTCAGCCTCAAGATCACCTCCTGCCTGGTCAACCCACGCGCCTGCCACGAGACCGAACTGGTCCTCTCGCCCACCCGGTTGAAGAAGCGTGTCGCCGTCGTCGGGGCCGGGCCGGCCGGGCTCGCCTGCGCGGTGTCGGCGGCCGAGCGCGGCCACGAGGTCACCCTGTACGACGCCGCGAGCGAGGTCGGCGGCCAGCTCAACGTGGCCCGCAAGGTCCCCGGCAAGCAGGAGTTCGACGAGACCCTGCGCTACTTCCGCCACCAGCTCGACGCGCACGGCGTGGACGTACGCCTGAACACCCTTGTCAAAGCAGGGGACTTGACGGGCTACGACGAGGTCGTCGTCGCCACCGGCGTCACCCCGCGCACCCCTGACATCCCGGGCATCGACCACCCCAGCGTCGTCGGCTACCTCGACGTGCTGCGCGACGACGTCCCCGTCGGCGACCGGGTGGCGATCCTCGGCGCGGGAGGCATCGGCTTCGACGTCGCCGAGTTCCTCACCGACGGCGGTGACAAGGCGAGCGAGGACCCGAAGACGTACTTCCGCCAGTGGGGCGTCGACATGGACTACCAGGCGCCCGGCGGACTCGCCGCCCCCGAGCGGCCCGCCCCGCCGCGCACCGTCCACCTGCTCCAGCGCAAGACCAGCAAGGTCGGCGCGGGCCTCGGCAAGACCACCGGCTGGATCCACCGCGCCGAGCTCAAGCACCGGGGCGTCACCATGGTCCCGGGCGTCCGCTACGACCGCATCGACGACGCCGGACTGCACGTCACCGTCGGCGAGGAGAGCACGGTCCTGCCGGTCGACACCATCGTGCTGTGCACCGGACAGGAACCGCGCCGGGGCCTCTACGAGGAACTGGTCGCCGCCGGTGTCGGCGCGCACCTGATCGGCGGCGCCGACGTGGCCGCCGAACTGGACGCCAAGCGTGCCATCAAGCAGGGCACGGAGCTGGCGGCGGCCCTCTAGGAGGCCCTGCGGCCGTCCCTAGGATGACTCCATGTCACTCCCGCACGCGATCCTCACCGCCCTGCTCGAAAAGCCGTCCTCGGGGCTGGAGCTGACCCGCCGGTTCGACAAGTCGATCGGCTACTTCTGGTCGGCGACGCATCAGCAGATCTATCGCGAGCTGGGGAGGCTGGAGGCCGAGGGGCACATCCGGGCGCTGCCGTCCGAGCAGCCGGCCCGTGGGCAGAAGAAGAGCTACGAGGTCCTGCCCGCGGGCCGCGCCGAACTGGCCCGCTGGACCGCCGCGTCCCAGGACCCCAAGCCGCACCGCGATGTGATGCTGCTGCGGCTGCGGGCGGCGGCCGTGGTGGGCACCGACGGCCTGGAGGCAGACCTGCGCCGCCATCTCGATCTGCACCGGCTGCAGCTGGCCGAGTACCAGGAGATCGAGCAGCGCGACTTCCCGCCCGGCAAGGACGCCCCCCAGGACCGGCTGCGGCACCTGGTGCTGCGAGCCGGCATCGACCTGGAGACCTTCTGGACGCAGTGGCTCACGCACGCCCTGGAGGAACTCGCCGAACTGCCCGGTTCCGAACCGGCGTGAGGCCTGCGGTCCGCGTGCCCGCCGCCTTCAGAGCCGGTTCGGCCGGGCACGCCGACGCAGGTACCAGCCCGTCGCGATGACGCCCGTGCCCACCAGGGCGGCGCCCACCCCGACCGTCAGCGGACCGTAGTCCTGGACGGCGCCACCCAGCCCGCCTCTGACGCCGAGCGAGGGCGAGGGCCTGGTGGTGGCCGAGATGGTGGCGGCCGGAGTGGTGGTGGGCTTCGCGGTGGGAGTGGAGGCAGAGGAGACGACGACGCTCTGGGTGCCCGCAGGGGTGCCGTTCATGCAGACGGCCGTCACCGTGTATGTGCCCGGGCTGACGTTCGACCAGGCCGCCGACTGCAGGGCGGCGGTACCCGACAGTGGCATCTGACGGGCCGGTTGGCTGCTGCTGAGCAGTGTGGCGGTGCCGAACCCGCTGTTGCCGCGCGTGGAGCACACGCTCGTGGTCACCGAAACGGTGGACCCGCTGGTGCTCACGGAGATCCCTGTCCCCTGCGCCTCGGCCGGCACGGCGGCCAGGGCGAGCGGGAGCGCGGCGGCGGCTGCCGCGGTCAGGGCGGAGCGAACGACTGGCTGAAAGTTGCGCATTGGACTGCCCTCCGACGGCACGGTTGGCGGTACATCCCTAGCGCCGCCGAAGTCGGGAAACGCCCGTGCTGCCTCAGGGGCAGCCAACGTCCCCGCGGCCCCGCCCGCATGCGGACCGCCTCCGGGCAGGTGAAGGATTCCTCCATCCGGCCCATGCCACGGAGCCGTCACCGCCGTCAGCCGTCGGCCGCCCCGGTGATCACCGTCCGCTCCACCGAGAAGCCGCCCCAGGTGCCGTCGGGCAGCCTGGCCCGGATCCGCACGTGAAAGCGCACGCCGGCATCCCGGCCGACGTAGAACGAGTACGACGCCCGGTCGCGCGGCGCGCCTCCTTCGTATACCAGGGAGGTGGCCACTCGGCCGTCCAGGCTGATCTGGTACTCCGTCACCACGCCGCCGGTGCGCGGCGGGGTCCAGCGCAGGTCGAGGTAGTACGCCCCGCCGCCGCGGTGGCTCGTCGCCCGGAAGGCCGTGGGTGCCGTGCCGCGCCCGTCGTCGGAGCCCGGCGTGGTGAGGCGGACGGCGCTGCCGGGAGGCGAGAGGTTGTCGGCCGCGTCGCGGGCGCGGACGGTGAAGGTGTAGTGGGTGCCCGGCCGCAGCCCGGTGACCACGGTCGCCGTCTGGCCGCCGCCCACACTGTGGATCTTGACGGTGCCCTGGTAGACGTCGTAGGACGCCACGGCCCGGTCGTCCCTCGACGCGGACCAGGACAGCTCGACGGCCCTGCCGCCGACCGGCCGGCCGCGCAGCTTTCCCGGGCGGGTCGGTGCCGTGTCGTCCGCCGCCACGGCCGCCGGAGTCACCGCCCGCACCCGGCGGCCGGGCGGTCCTGCCCTGCCCTCGGTGTCGCGGGCCCGCACGGTGAAGACGTACGAGGTGGACGGCGTGAGCCTGGTGACGTCCACCATGTGCTGGGAAGCGGGCACTTCCTCGACCTCGGTGGTGCCGCGATACACCTCGTAGACGCTGACGCGGGGGTTCGCGGACACGGCGTTCCACATCACGTGCACGCTGGTCGAACTGCCCGCCGTCGCGGTCACTCCGGTGGGCGCCGCCGGCAGTCCGCCCGCGTCCTCCCCGCCGCCGCTGCTGCCGCAGGATCCGACCAGGGCCAGCGCGGCACAGAGGGCGAGGGATCGGTGCACGAGCACGCTGTCGCGACGCACGGCGCTGCCTCCCCGGACGGCACGAGGGTAATGGTCCGTACCAATATGACGCGATTGACGTGATCGCTTCAAGGGGCTGGCGGTCATGGGGGCCGGCGTTGCGGACCGCCCGCCGGAGTTACGTATGCTGAAGCTCCTCGCGGCTGAACCCTCCCTGAGGGATGGTGAGTTCATGCCGGTGGTGCGGGCCGCTGTCGTCGCTTTCCCGCGCCGGACGTGGGTGGCCGGGCCGCCGGAGCCGACACGGGCTCGGGCGCCCGGCCCCCCTGTCGGAGGGCCGAAGACCCGCCACGCCGTG
The DNA here is from genome assembly GCF_044465725.1 of Streptomyces sp. NPDC049541. Classification (NCBI taxonomy): domain Bacteria; kingdom Bacillati; phylum Actinomycetota; class Actinomycetes; order Kitasatosporales; family Streptomycetaceae; genus Streptomyces; species Streptomyces sp. NPDC049541. Next base: position 897,182 of record NZ_JBITLY010000002.1, read on the forward strand.
ACCCGCCTGGAGCTCTGCGCCGTGCCGTCCGCCTACGGTGGCCCCATGATCGCTACGGCGCCGGAGCGGGCTGAATGCCCGTCAGTGCCCCTGAGGGAAAGGGCTTCTCATGGTGCGTGTCCAGTCGCTGACCCTGGCCGTGGCCGGCACCGCCTTACTCGTCCCGCCGATGCTGTCCGAGGCCGCGGCCCGTGTCCGGGCGGAGCCGGTGGCCTCGCGCGAGGGCGATGTCCGTGCCGCGGACCTGCTCGCCAAGGTGCGTGACTGCACCCAGATCTCGCACGGCCGCTTGCGCAGCGACGCCGGCAGACCGGCCTCGATCGCGGTGTGCGGCACCCGGCGGGCCGTCTTCTGGAAGGCCGACATGGACATCGACTGCGACGGACAGCCCGGGCCACACTGCAACCGTCGCACCGATCCCTCGTTTTCGCAGGCCACCGCCTACCAGCAGTCCGACGGGCGCTATCTGAGCGCCGAACGCCTCCCGTACATCGTCGTGCCCGCCGCGAGCCGCGTCTGGGCCCCCCTCGACGACGGAGTCCGCGGCGGCTCGGTCGCCGCCGTCGTCTACCGGGGGCGTGTGCAGTACGCGGTCGTGGGCGACATCGGCCCGGAAGGTGTCATCGGCGAGGCGTCCTACGCCACCGCCAAGGGCCTCGGCATCCGTCCGGGCCCGAACGGCGGCGGCACGCCCTCCGGCGTCACCTACATCGTCTTCAAGTACTCGCAGGTCAAACCGATCGAGAGCCATGCCGCCGCCGTCGCGGTGGGGCGGCGGCTGGCGCGGAAGTTCGTTGGCGGTGGATAGGCGCCCGGAGTCGTCAGACGGCCGCCCACCCGTTGTCGACCGGCAGGATCACACCGTTGACGTTGCTCGCCGCGTCCGAGGCGAGGAACACGATCGCGGCGGCCTGTTCCTCCGGCTGGGACACGCGCCCCACATTGCCCATGTAGGGGCCGAGCGCCGCCGGCCCGTGCGCGCTCCCGTCGATGCCGGGGACCATCCCCGTGGCGGTGCCGCCCGGGGCGATGGCATTGGCGCGGATCCCCTGATTGCGGTACATCACCGCGAGGGACTTGGTAAGGCCCACCACTGCGTGCTTCGAGGCCGTGTACGCCGCGCCCGCCGCGCTGCCCCGGATGCCGGCCTCGGAGGCGGTGTTCACGATCGCGCCCCTGCCCGCCTGAAGCATGTGCGGCAGCACCGCCCGGGTGAGCAGGAAGGGCGCCGTGAGATTGACCCGTATGACGCGCTCCCACTCGGCGTCGCCCACATCCGCCAGCGCCGACATCCGGTCCATGATCCCGGCGTTGTTCACCAGGACGTCCACGCCGCCGAAGCTCTCCACAGTCGTCCGGACCACCTGGTCGACGACGGCCTGCTCACTCAGGTCGCCCACGACGGCGACCGCGGCGCCGCCCGTCTGCTCGATCTCCCTGACGGTCGCGTCCGCGCCCTCGGCGTTGAGGTCGGCGACCACGACCCGCGCCCCCCGAGTCGCGAAGGCCAGCGCGGCGGCGCGCCCGATGCCCGAGCCCGCTCCGGTGACGATGACGCTCCGCCCGGCGAGTCCACTGGCCATGAGGTGCTCCTGTCCATGCGTGAGAGGGCCCGCGCAGCTGCCTGCGGGCCCGGTGTGCGCACACCCTACGACTTAATGTCTGTGAGTGACATAAATAGGTGGGGGAGAATTCCCGGAGAGTGATCGCCGGAGCCGGAGGGACACATGACCGCAGCCCGCGGACGCACGGGGCGACCGCCCCTGACCGAGGAGCGCAAGGCCGAGATCCGGCTGGAGATCGCCCGGGCAGCGGTGGACCTGTTCGTCACCCAGGGCGTCGCGGCGACCACCGGCGAACAGATCGGGCAGGCCGTCGGCGTCTCCGCGCGCACCGTGTGGCGCTACTTCCCCAGCAAGGAGGCCTGTGTACGGCCGCTGTTCACGGCCGGGATCGGCATGATCGCCGCCCGGCTGCGGGAATGGGCGGTCGGGAAGCCCCTGGAGGACGTCTTCACGCCGGAGCTGACCGCGGACCTCGGTGTCGTCGCCGGGCCCCACCGCGCAACCGTCGGTGCGCTGGTACGGCTGACCCGCACCGAGCCGGACCTGCGCGCCGTCTGGCTCCAGACCTACGACGAGGCGGAACCGGCGTTCGCCCGCGCCCTCGCCGAGCGCGCCGGGCTGCCGGCGGACGACCTGCGGCCCGCCATACAGGCGGCGATGTTCAATGCGGTCCTGCGTGCGGCCGTCGAGCACTACGCCTGGCGCACCGCGGAGGCGGAGCCCGACCGCGCGACGGCGGAGGCCGAGCTGACGGCAACCATGCGCTCGGCCCTCGCCGTCGCCGCGGAGGGACTCCGGTAAGGGGTCTTCTCGGACCGTTCGGTGGCTTCAGACCTTCCGGTAGGTGTACGCCTCGGCCGCTGCCGCCTCCACGGCCGCGAGGTCGGCGCCCGTGGCCGCCGTGACCACCGCGGCCACCGCGCCCTCCACGAACGGGGCGTCCACCAGCCGTGTCCGGTCGGGGAGTTCGTCGCCCTCGGCGAGCAGCGCCTTCACCGTGAGCACGGCGCTGCCGAGGTCGGTGAGCACGGCGACCCCGGCACCCCGGTCCACGGACGCGGCCGCCGCGGCGATCAGCTCCGCGCTGGTGCCGAGCCCGCCGCCCTCGGTGCCGCCCGCCGCGGCGACCGGCACGGAGACCCCGCCGCCCGCCAGCCCCTTCGCCAACTCGGCCACGGAGGCGGCCACTTCGGCGCTGTGTGACACCAGCACGATCCCGACCTGCTTGCCGTCACTCACCGTCCGCCTCCGCCAGAGCGGCCACGAGCAGCGCCGACGAGGTGGCGCCGGGGTCCTGGTGCCCGATGCTGCGCTCCCCGAGATAGCTGGCCCTGCCCTTGCGGGCCTGCAACGGCGTGGTCGCGAGGGCGCCCTCCTCGGCGGCGGTGCGGGCCGCGGCGAAACCGCCCTCGTCGAGTGCGTCCACGGCCGGCACCAGCGCGTCGATCATCGTCTTGTCGCCCGGTGCGGCGCCACCGAGCGTCATGACCGCCTCCACCCCGGCCCGCAGCGCCTCGGCGAACTGCGCCTCGCTGACCTCACCGGCGTCCCCGAGCGCCTTGCCCGTACGGCGCAGCAGCGTGCCGTAGAGGGGCCCCGACGCACCGCCGACGGTCGAGATCAGCTGCCGCCCGGCCAGCGTCAGGACCGCACCGGGTGTGTCCGGAGCCTCCTTCTCCAGCGTCGCGGTCACGGCCCGGAACCCGCGCTGCAGATTGCTGCCGTGGTCGGCGTCCCCGATGGGGGAGTCGAGGGCGGTGAGCCGTTCCGCCTCGCGGTCCACGGACGCGGCGGTCGCCGTCATCCAACGGCGGAAGAAGTCGGCGTCGAGCACTGGATCTCCTTGCGTGGTAGGTACGTTGACACCTCGGTCCGCCGCTCTACATGCCCCAGCGCAGCCCGGGCGTCTTCACCGGCGCGTCCCACAGCCGCAGCAGCTCCTCGTCGATCTGGCACAGGGTGACCGAGGCACCGGCCATGTCGAGCGAGGTGACGTAGTTGCCCACCAGCGTCCGGGCGACCGCGACACCGCGCTGGGCGAGCACCCGCTGCACCTCGGCATTGAACCCGTACAGCTCGAGCAGTGGCGTCGCACCCATGCCGTTGACCAGGACGAGCACCGGATTGCGCGGCGGCATGTCCTCCAGGATCGCGTTCACCGCGAACTCGGCGATCTCACTCGAGGTCATCATCGCCCGCCGCTCCCGGCCGGGCTCGCCGTGGATGCCGATGCCCAACTCCAGCTCGCCCGAGGGCAGGTCGAAGGTGGGACTGCCCTTGGCGGGCGTGGTGCAGGCGCTGAGCGCGACGCCGAAGCTGCGGGAGTTCTCGTTCACCTGATGGCCGATCGCCTGCACCCGCTCCAGCGGCTGCCCCTCGTCCGCCGCCGCGCCCGCGATCTTCTCCACGAACAGCGTGCCGCCGACGCCGCGCCGCCCGGCCGTGTAGAGGCTGTCGGTGACCGCCACGTCATCGTTGACCAGCACCTTAGCGACCTGGATGCCCTCGTCCTCGGCGAGCTCGGCCGCCATGTCGAAGTTCAGCACGTCGCCGGTGTAGTTCTTCACGATGAACAGCACGCCCGCCCCACTGTCCACGGCCGCCGCGGCACGCGCCATCTGATCGGGCACCGGCGAGGTGAACACCTCACCCGGACACGCTGCCGACAGCATGCCGGGACCGACGAATCCACCGTGCAGCGGCTCATGCCCCGAGCCACCCCCGGAGATCAGGGCGACCTTCCCGGCGACCGGGGCGTCCCGCCGCACGATCACCCGGTTCTCCACGTCGACGGTCAGCTCGGGATGGGCGGCCGCCATGCCCCGCAGGGCGTCCGCGACCACGCTTTCCGGCACATTGATCAACATCTTCATGGGTACCTCCCGGTGAGACTAACAGATGAGCCCATGGCCTCTGTTTTTGCAGGTCAGTGCGGGTTTGACTGGTTGTCGATCTTGGCGGTCCATGGCGATCGGAAGCGGGTTCCGGCGGTACTGATGCCGGCTGAGTGCTGATCTCGGTGACGGGACGTCAGGTGTATGGCGTGGTCGGATGCAAGCGAGCGGAGAGCGCCCCTTTCGGCAGTATCGACCTTGCGGCGGTGAAGGTCACGCCGGGCGGCGGCGCGACGCAGGACAGTGTGTGTCGGAGATGCCCCCCATGAACGTGGGAGCGCTTCGCCTGACGTGTCCCGTGACGAGGGCTACGGCGCGGAGGTGCACCACTTCGGGCCCGGCGGTTGCCCGCTCGACACAGTCACCTTCCCGCCGACCGGCATCGCGGCCATCGCCGGCGGCTGCGAGGCGGTGACTCTACGGACGTCCGCCGAACTCAAGGCCGTCGAGGACTGGGTGGCCGGACCGCGGTCGGCGCCGCTGCTGGTCGACGCCAAGGTGGCGGGCGAGTACGGGGCCCGATGGCTGGAGGAGGCGTTCCGCGGCCACCGAGGAGAGGATCGGGCGGTCAGTCGAGCGGGATGAGCCCCCGGCGCGCGGCCTCCGTCACGGCGGCCGCGCGGTTCTCGACCTTCAGCTTGCGGTAGATGCGCACGAGGTGGGTCTTCACCGTCGCCTCGCTGAGGAACAGCGCCTCCGCGATGGCCCGGTTGGTCAGGCCCTCCGCCGCCAGCCGGACGACCTCGACCTCGCGCTCGGTCAGGTCCGCGTCGGGCCGGACCACCTGGCCGACGAGCTCCCCGACGACCTCGGGGGCGAGGGCCATGGCACCGGCGGCGGCGCCGCGGACGGCCCGGAAGAGCTCCTCGGGCGGCCCCGCCTTCAGCGCATATCCGCGTGCGCCCGCCTCAAGCGCCCGCACGACGTCGGCCCGTCCGGAGAAGCTCGTGAGCATCAGCACCGGCACGGCCGGGGCCTCGACGGCGAGCCGCCGGACGGCCTCGATGCCGTCGATGTCGGCACCGGCGAACCGGAGGTCCATCAGCACGACATCAGGCTTCAGCCGCACGGCGAGCCGTACGGCCTCCTCGCCGCTGCCCGCCTCCGCGATCACCTCGAGGTCCGGTTCCCCCTCCAGCAGGGCCCGCAGTCCGGCCCGTACGACGGCGTGGTCGTCCGCGACCAGCAGACGTACGGTCATCCGGCGGTCGCCGAGGTCAGACGGGGAGCCGTCGCCGGGAGCACGGCCCGCACCCGGGTGCCCCGGCCCGGTGCGCTGGTGACCCGCAGGTCGCCGCCGCACTCGCGGAGCCGGGCTCGGGCCGCCGGGAGGCCGAAGCCGCGGGTCTTCCGGGCGGCGGTCCCGGTCGGTTCGAAGCCCACTCCGTCGTCCTGTACGTCGAGTTCGATCCGATCCGCCTCATGGCGGAGGGTGACCAGCACGTTCACCGCGCGGGCGTGCTCGCGCACGTTCGCCAGGGTGCCCTGCGCGACGCGGAACAGGGTGGCCGCCGCCTGCTCGTCCAGAACGGGACGAGTCTCGCCGACGGAGCGGAAGCGCACCCGGGCCGCGGTCCCCTCCTGCTCCACCTGGGCGCACAGCAGCCGCAGCGAGCCCTCGAGTCCGGCCTCGGCGACGGCGGACGGCGTGAGGTCGTGGATGATCCGGCGGGTCTCGGCGAGATGGCCGTCCAGGCCGTCGGCCACCGCGCGGACCCTGGTGCGGGCCGCCTCCGGCCGCCGCTCCCAGTCCCGCTCGGCCGCCTGCAGCAGCATCAGACTGCCCGCGAGTTCCTGGGCCAGCGTGTCGTGCAGGTCCCGGGCGATCCGTGTGCGCTCGGCCAGTACACCGGCCCGGCGCTGCCGTTCGGCCAGGATGTCCCGGGTGCTCCGCAACTCCTCCAGCAGACGCTGACGTTCGGCTGCGTCCCGCTGCTGAGCCCGGTAGAGGGCCACGGTGCCCCAGACGGCCGCGACCGGGATCAGCGCCATCTCCAGGTCGAGTCGGCCGGTGGAACCGACCAGCCGCCAGCCCAGTACGACGGAGACAGCGCCCACCGCGACCAGCGCCGCCCGGCGCCCGAGAGCCCGCAGGGCCGCGCACGCGAGCGGCACCCCGCACCAGGCGTACGCCCAGGTCAGCGGCGCCGGAGCCAGGAACACGAGGACGCCCCAGAGACCGACCAGCGTGGTGATCCAGCCGAGCCGGACGGCCGGACCGAACCGGCTCCACAGCCCCAGACCGGCCCCGTACAGTACGGCCAACAGCCCGCTGACGCCGACCATGTGCCAGCACAGCGGGCTGTTCAGATCCACGAGCCGCACGACGGCGGCACCGACGACCAGGAAGAACACGTAGTGCGGGGCGTGTTCCAGGGCGCGTCGGGCGCCGGGGGCGGGAGCGCGGTCGGTCACGGCAGATCCCCTTGAACGGACTGATCCACTTGGACGGGCGTCCGAGTCTATCGGGGCTTGGTGTGACCCATGTGAGAGCCGTGCGCTACGCGCCCGGGTGCAGCCCCAGCCAGCCGGGCGTGGGGTCGCCCTTCACCTCGCCGAAGTACAGGGCGAAGGTCTGCTTCCAGCGCTCGACCGCGGCGCGGTCGGCCATGAAGCGGGGGAAGCCGTCGAGGTGCGCCTCGGGGTACTCCCAGAGCGCCTTCAGGCCCGCCGGGGGAGTGACGTCGGTGCGTACGGACCAGCCGTTGAAGGACCCCTGCTGCGTGGGGAGGGACAGCTGCCAGTTGAGGTACAGCTTGGCGGCGGTCCTGTTCGCGGCCTGCTTCAGGATCGCGGCGCGCTGGCCCCAGGCCATGAACGGGGCGCTGTCCGGGACGACCCACTTCACGGGCCCGGTGGAGAGCGGGGCGCCCGAGCCGCCGACGCCGATCGCATGGGTGCCGGCCCGGACCGCGTCGCCGGGGGAGTTGCTGCCCCGCGCGAAGCGCACGTCCTGTGCGGCGAGCTTGGCCGCCCACTCCCAGCCGTACTTCTGGACGTAGAGCGAGTAGAGGTAGAGGACCGCGTCGTCGTCGTGCGGGTAGGAGGAGGCGATCTTCCCCTTCCACTTCGGGTCGACCAGGTCCAGCGGGGTCCGCGGGGCGTCCGAGCCGACCGCGGACGGGCTGTACATGAAGCTGAAGGCGATCGCTCCGATGGCGACCCAGGCGCCGTGCGGGTCCTTGAACTTGTCGTACACCTTGGAGAACCCGGCCGGCTTGTACCGCAGCAGATGGCCCTGCCGCTCCCAGCGCGTGAAGTCCTGGAGGGTCTGGAGCTGCACGACGTCGGGGACGAGGGTGCCGGTGGCGAGCTGGTTGTCGACGCGGACGTCGTGGTACTTGCTGTAGTCCACGACCAGGGTCAGGTCGATGTCCGGGAAGCGCTCGAGGAACGCCGCCTTGGTGAAGTCCTGCTGGGTCGGGGTGTCCCCACCGGCGTAGATGACGAGCTTGCCGCCCTCGGCGAGCGCGGCCTGGTAGAGCTCGTCGAGGGTCCTGGTCTCCTCGGACCCGGTGGTGGCCCGCGCGGGGCCGGCGCCCAGCGCGCCGATCCCGATGGCGGCACCTGCGGCGGCGCCGGTGGCGAGGACACGTCGTCTGCTGAGGAAGCTGGCCATGTTGCGGAGACCTCTCTGCTGGGGGGTGACGTACGCATCCTGCTCGCCACCGGCAGGCGCCCGCGTCCTCCGCGCGGAGCGAGGGGCGGGCTGGAGTGGTAAGCGCAGTTCAACCGAACGGTTGACCGAAGGCCAAGGTGGGCGGTTGACCGAGTGTGATCGTGGTTCCGGGTCAGGTTCCGCGCCGGTTCAGGGTGACCTCGCCGGTGAGCCTGCGGGCCCTGAGGTCGATCATGGCGAGGTGGATCACGGCTTCGCAGCGGTGCGGGTGTGTCGCTGCGCTCGATGGTCCACAGTCTCGGGGTGATCGTGAACCCGTGGGCGCCGTGCGGGCGTTGGACGGGGTGGAGATCGATGCCGAGGCGGCCCGTTGTCGATCGCGGACTGCACACCTGGACGATCTGCTGCCGTTCAGTAAGTGCGTCAGGCGTGCGGGCGAGGCCCAGGACCGCCCCGGGCGGCGGGCTCCGGGCTGACGCTGGTCGATGACCTGGCTGGTGCAGGCGTGGGCGGTCCACGAGTGCACGAGGCACAATCGAGTCGGGCAGGACAGATGACCAACGAGGCCCCCGGAGCAGCGTGGTTGAGACGTCAGACATCTCGATCAACAGCTCGGGGCCCCGCTCGTCGCGCTCCTCGGCCTGCCACCTGATCAGGGACCAGCTCGAAGCCGATGCCCGCGTGAACGTACGCTCGGCAGCACCCCTCTCTCACCCCCGCCAGCCATAGCGCCGCTCGGGCCGGCCGGCGGCGCCGTAACGCAGGGAGACATCCGCCGTGCCCGTGGTGTGGAAGTGCTCCAGGTAACGGCGGGCGCTGACACGGGAGATGCCGGTGGCGGCCGCGCATTCGGCGGCCGACAGGGTGCCGTCCGTATCGCGGAGCGTGCGCTCGACGAGGGCGGCGGTCTCCACGCTCAGGCCCTTGGGGAGTCTGGCGACGGCAGCGGGGACAGACCCTGCGGACAGAGCCCGGTCGATGTCGGCCTGGCCGCGCACCACCGTGGTGAGAAGCCGGCCGCGCCGTGCGGCGTACCGGTCCAGGCGGGGCTTGAGGTCCTCGTAGTCGAAGGGTTTGAGCAGGTAGTCCACGACACCGTGGCGGACCGCGCCGCGCACGGTGTCGGCCTCACGCGCGGCACTGATGACCATGATGTCGCAGTCGTGTCCGGCGGCGCGCAGCCGCGGGATGACGTCCAGGCCGAAGACATCGGGCAGATAGAGATCGAGGAGAACGAGATCCGGGCGCAGTTCGTCGACTGCGGTGATGGCCTGCTCACCCGTGCCCGCGGTGCCGACGACCCTGAACGGAGGCACCCTCTCGACGAAGGTGCGGTGGACCCGGGCCACCATGAAGTCGTCGTCGACGACGAGAACGTCGATCATGCCGGAGGTGTCCGTCAACGTGTCGACCCTTCCTCGATCGCTTCCGTCGCTTCCGTCGAGTGGCTCACGGACATGCGCGCGGTGAACCGGGCGCCTTCGGCGGTGTTGGTCACCCTGATCTCCCCGCCCCGTCGTTCACAGACGAGCCGGGTGAGTGCGAGGCCGATGCCACGCTCGCCCTCCGCGGCGGCCTTGGTGGTGAAACCGTGCTGGAAGACCTCCTGGGCGAGTTCGGGAGCTACGCCCGGGCCCGAGTCGCACACCGCGATCTCCACGCTGGATGCGTCCTGCCGGAGTTCGACCTCGACCCAGGGCTCCCGGCCGTCGGGGCCGCTTCCGGCGGCGGCGTCGATGGCGTTGTCGACCAGGTTGCCGACCACGGTGGCCACGTCGGCGGCGTCCTCCGGGGCGAGCCGGCCGAGGGAGGTGACGTCCGAGATCTTCAGGGTGATCCTGCGTTCGGCCGCGAGGGAGTCCTTCGCCATGAGGAGGGCGGCGACGGCGGGATCGTGGATGCGGCGGCCGATGGTCATGTCCAGGGACTGGCGGCGCCGGGTGAGTGCACGGACGTAGCGTACGACCTCGTCCTGCTCGCCGATCTGGATGAGTCCGGAGATGGTGTGCAGCTGGTTGGCGAACTCGTGGGTCTGGGCCCGTAGCAGCTCGGACGTGCTGCGGAAGGAGCCGATCTCGCGTTCCAGCCGGGCCAGTTCGGTGCGGTCCCGCAGCGTGGTGACCGAGCCGAGCAGGCGGTCGTTCTTCGTGACGGTCATCCTGTTCATCACCAGCACGCGACCGTGCCGTATGACCACTTCGTCGGGTCCGTGCTCCGCTTCGGGCCGGGTGCCGGTGAGCACGTCGTGCAGACGTCCGTCGATGCCGAGCTCGTCCAGCGTCCGGCCCACGCACTCCTCGGGCAGGTCGAGCAGCTGTCTGCCCACCTCGTTCACCAGGGTGAGGTGCTGCTGAGGATCCAGGGCGACCACGCCCTCGGCGATCCCGTACAGCATGGCCTCACGGTGTTCGGCGAGCCCGGTGATCTCTCGCGGCTCCAGACCGAGCGTCTGCCGTTTGACCCGTCGGGCCAGTAGCCAGGAGCCGGCGAGGCCCAGCCCGCTGGCGATGCCCAGGTAGGCGAGGAGATAGGACGACGCACCACTGAGCCGCTGCCACACCGTCGGGGACGCCTCCCCGATCATGACGGTGCCCAGGGTCCGACCCAGGTCACCGCTCGCCGCGCCGAGTACCGGCACCTGCGCCACCAGTTCTCGGCTGCCGTCCCAGGTGAGCGAGCCGGACCAGCCGCGTCCACGGGCCACCCCCGGTCCGAGCCGCAGCCGGTCACCGATGACCGTCGGGTTGGTCGAACTGACGACGCGACCGGAGGAGTCGGCGATCGTCACGGAGGTGACCCCGGACTGCACCAGCGTGGAATGCGTCAGCGGGGCCAGCGTCTCCTCCGGCGCCGGACGCGGGAGCTGGTTGCGCACCAGTGGATTGGCGGCCAACTGCTCGGCCAGCGCACTCACACGGCGGCCCTCGACCCGGCTGAAGGTGGCCTCCGACTGGGCGAGCGAGAGCGCCGCGACCGCCAGCAGCACGACCACGACGATGGCGAGCTGCAGCGCCAGCATCTCGCCCGCGAGGGTATGACGCCGAAAACTGGTGACCACAACGAACTCAATCTCTACTGCTGACACAAACTGGGCGGCTCGCACCACGGGCCGCACAATCATGACGTCCATCGCGAAGGCTGCGGAAGAGAGGTGCCATGAGAGGTCGCTCGCTCGCCCTTCGCGGCGCCCTCCTCGCGCTGCCACTGCTTCTCGTCACCGGGTGCCAGGTGCTGCCCGACGGGGAACCGGCCGACACCGGGCTGCGGATCATGGTTCCCAACACCCCCGGTGGCGGATACGACACCACGGCCCGGACAGTGGCCCGCGTGCTGCAGGAGACCGGCGTGGACTCCGGCGTGCAGGTCTTCAACCTGCCGGGAGCAGGCGGCACGGTCGGCCTGCAGCGCATCGTGAACGAGCGGGGCAACGGCAGGCTCGTCCTGCAGATGGGTCTCGGAGTGCTCGGTGCGTCGCACGTGGCACACGCGAAGGCGTCCGTCATCGAGACCACTCCGCTGGCCCGGCTGGTCGAGGAGGCCGGCGCGGTGGTCGTGCGCCGTGACTCGCCCTACCGGTCGATCGACGATCTGATCGCCGCCTGGAAAGGGAACCCCGCGCGCTTGAAGGTCGGGGGCGGATCCTCACTCGGCGGACCGGACCACCTCTTGGCCATGGAGTTGGCCAAGGCAGTCGGTATCAGCCCGCACCGGGTCGGCTACGTCGCCTACGGCGGCGGTGGCGGCGACCTGCTGCCCGCTCTCCTCGACGGCAAGGTCGACTTCGCCACCACCGGATTCGGCGAGTTCCTCGACCAGATCGACGCCAGTCAGCTCAGGGTCCTGGCGGTGACCAGCCCACGACCGATCGACGCACTGCCCGGAGTGCCGACCCTCAAGGCGTCCGGCATCGACCTGGTCTTCAGCAACTGGCGGGGAGTCGTGGCGCCGCCCGGCATCAAAGGCGCCGACCGGAAGCGGTGGATCGAAGCGCTGACAACGATGCACCGGTCCCGGCAATGGAAAGCGGAACTCCGCCGCCATGGCTGGACCGACGCGTTCACCACCGGCGACGCCTTCGCCGCGTACCTGTCCGAACAGGACACCTCAGTGGCCCGTCTCGTCAGAGATCTCGCACTGGACTGACCGGGCCACCGCCCGCCCCTCCTGACACCAGCCGCACACCACCCCTCTGCGCCGCGGCTCACTTCGCCGCGCCCATCACCTGTCCATCGAAAGCAGCAAAGAAAGTAGGGCACCCGCATGACCACGCACACCTGGTGGTTGCTGCTCATCCTCACCATCGCGATCACGGCCCTGATCTACCTCATCAACTCCCGCCTGCGCATCCATCCGTTCGTCGCGCTCATCGTCGTCGCCGTCGGCACCGGCCTCGCCGCCGGTGAACCCGTCGCCAAACTGGTGGAGTCCCTTGAGGACGGTGCCGGCGGCACCCTCGGGGACGTGGGCATCACCCTGGCCCTGGGCGCCATGCTCGGGCGCCTGCTGTCCGACTCGGGCGCCACCGACGCCCTCGCCCACGCCCTGATCGACCGCTCCAGCACCCGCATGCTGCCCTGGCTGGTCACGGCCGCGGCGTTCGTGATCGGCATCCCGATGTTCTTCGAGGTCGGCCTGATCGTGCTGCTGCCGCTGATCTTCAGCGTGGCGCGCAGGCTGGAGGCCCAGGGCGGCACGAAGGGGTCCCCGTACGTCCTGCTCGGCGTACCGGCCATCGCCGCGCTGTCCACCCTGCACGGCATGCTGCCGCCGCACCCGGGGCCGCTCACCGCCATGACCGGTCTCCACGCCGACCTGGGCCTCACCATGGTCGTCGGGTTCGTCTGCGCCGTCCCCACCGTGATCCTGGCCGGCCCCGTCTACGCCCGGTGGATCGCGCCGCGCGTTGCCGAGGTCCGCCCGGACGCGGCTCTTGTCGCGCAGTTCACGGGTGCGTCGCAGTCCGTCCGGGAGAAGTCGCCTGTCAGCGTCACGGTCGGCGCTCCGAACGCGTCGGCGTCGGAAACGGACGTCACGTCCCGTTCCGGGATACCGACCGGGCTGGCCATCGCCGCGGTGCTCGTCCCCGTCGCCCTCATGCTGCTGCGTACCCTCGCCGAAACGGTGCTCGACGGGACGAGCACCGTGAGTTCCGCGCTGACCTTCTTGGGCGAGCCCGTCGTGGCGATGCTCGCCGGGCTGCTCTTCGCTCTCGGCGTGACCGCTCTGGGCACGGGCCGCTCCGGCGAGGAGGTCCGCGCATCCCTGACGGACAGCCTGAAGTCCATCGCCGCCATCCTGCTCATCATCGGTGGCGGTGGTGCGTTCAAGCAGGTTCTCCAGGACTCCGGCATCGGCGCCGCGATCGCCTCCGCCGCCCAGGGGGCGCATCTGAACGTCATCGTGCTGGGCTGGCTGATCGCGCTCCTGCTGTCGCTGACCACCGGTTCCGCCACCGTCGGCATCGTCTCCGCCACCGGCATCATCGCCCCGATGGTCAGCGGAGGCGGCCTGGAGGCATCGCTGCTCGTGGTGGCCATCGGGGCAGGCTCCCTCGGGCTGAACTACGTGAACCACGCGGGATTCTGGCTGGTCAAGGAATCCTTCGGCATGGATCTCACTCAGGCCACGAAGACACAGACCGTGGTGCAGACCCTGGTGAGCGTGCTCGGCCTCGGAATGGCGCTCCTCCTGTCCGTGCTCGCCTGAAAGCCACTGAGCGGTGTGCATCGTGAAGGTGCACACCGCTCTCGGCTTCACCGAGGAGACCTGCGAGCCGGTGGCCTGCGCCGTGCGGGCACGCGACGACGACCACGCCGTGGCGGGCCGCTTCATCGACCACCCGGAGGCCGCCGCGCGCGTGGCGCGGGCCGTCGACGACCTGGACGGGACCATCAAGATCATAAGGTCGACGATCTTCGGGCTGCGGGACCGCGAGGGCGGCGCCGGGACCGGGCTGCGGGCGCGCGTGGTGCGCGTGGTGGGCGAGGCGGCCCGGGTGCTGGGCTTCGCCCCCAGCGCGCGGATGGAAGGCCTCCTGGACACCGACGTGCCGCAGGAAATCGCCGACCAGGTCGAGGCCGTCCTCTCCGAGGCCCTGACCAACATCGCCCGGCACGCCGGCGCCGACCGTGCCGATGTCGTCCTGGCGACCGACGGCAGCGAAGTCCGGCTGACGGCCACGGACAACGGCGGGGGCATCCCGCCCGGCGGCCGCCGCAGCGGTCTGCGAGCATGGCTGAACGGGCCGGGCAGTGGGACGGGGCACTGGAGGTGGACGGCGGATCCACGGGCGGCACCGTGCTGGTGTGGCACGTGCCGCTGCCAGGGGAGTAGCGGTACGCATCTCGCCGCGGACGCCTCCTGCACGAGGACACCGGACCTGATGCAGGGGCATGCAAGGGTGTGATCAACGGCAGGGGCGGTCGCTCGTCTCCGGCTGGTCCAGGTGTGTGGCGAGGACCGCGGCCTGCACCCGGCGCTGGACGCCCAGCGTGGCCAGGAGCCGGGAGATGTGGTTCTTGACGGTCTTCTCCGACAGGTAGAGCTGTCTGCCGATCTCGCGGTTGGTGAGCCCCTCCCCGATGAGTGCCAGGATCTCGCGTTCACGTGCGGACAGGCCGGCCAACTCCGGTGCCGCCGGCCGGTGGTCGGGCCGGTTCGGTGCGCAGGGAGCGCATGAGCCGGGCGGTGGTCGCGGGGTCGGGCATGGACTGGCCGGAGGCGACCGTGCGGACCGCCGAGACCAGGTCGGAGCCCTTGATCTGCTTGAGGACGTAGCCGGCGGCGCCGGCCATGATGGCGTCGAGGAGGGCGTCCTCGTCGTCGCACGAGGTGAGCATCAGCACGGCGAGCTCGGGCATACGGCTGCGCAGCTCCCGGCAGTCGGAGATGCCGTCGCCGTCGGGCAGGCCCACGTCCAGGACGGCGACGTGCGGGCGTACGGCGGGCGCGCGGACGAGCGCGTGCTCGACGTTCTCGGCGTCGCCGACGACCGAGATGTCCGGCTCGGCGTCCAACAGGTCGGCCAGTCCGCGCCGGACGACTTCGTGGTCGTCGAGCAGGAAGACACGGATCGGGTTCTGCGCCGTGAAGCTGCGTGCCTCGGTCATGTGGGCCCCTCGTTCCCCGAATGTGCGACGCACGGGCTGCGGGACGTTCGTCACGACGATCACCACGTGCGGGGACCGGACACACCAGGGTCGACCGGCCCCACTTCTCGCCACCCCATGCCGACCGCCCGCCGCCCGAAGTCGCGACTGCCTCTCCCGCCGACGGCGAAGTGGTGAGACCTTTTAGGTGTGTCCGTCCTCATTGCGCCCGTAAGGGGGTGTGACCGATGCGGAAGGGCAGACGCACGCAGGTCATGGGGTGGCGTTGGCGCAGCAATCCGTTGCGGCGGCACAGCGACGTGGTGGAGGCGTGGATCGTGCTGGCCGCCTGGACGGCCGCGACGGCCGGAGGCGTGGCCGCCGGGATGGCCGGGGCGCAGGCGGCGGAGCACGTGGTGAACCAGGACCGGGCGGGCCGTCGGCCGGTGACCGCGGTCGTCTTGAAGACCGTGCCCGGCAGCGGGCGGGACGTCGTCACCGGTGTGCGCTACGACCGGATGCTCGCGACGGTGCGCTGGAGGGATGCGAAGGGAGCGGTCCGTACGGGCACGGCCGACGTGAAGCCCACGGCGAAGCCGGGCAGTCACGTGCAGGCCTGGACGGACGGGCGCGGCCGGCTGGTGTCGCAGCCGGTGAGTTCCACCGAGGCGGCGACCCGTGTGGTGCTGGCCGGCACCGGAGTCGGACTGGCCACGGGACTTACGGTTCTGGGCGGCGGTCGGCTGGTGCGGCTGCGCGTACAGCGGCGGGCCACCGAGCGATGGGGCGCCGAATGGGAGCGGGTCGACCGGCAGTGGGGGCACAGGACAGGCTGAGCCGAACGGCCGACCGTGCCGGAGCCGGGCGGCACTCCCCTCGATCGCTCGGCTCACCGCGAGGTCCCGCTGCCGTAGGGCGCGTACAGGTCCAGCAGCCGCACCCGGGCCGCCTGCAGCCGGTGGGCCAAGACCTCGCCGACCCATCGGGCGATGGTCCGTCCGAACGCGGGGTCCTCCTGGCAGATGGTGCGCACGGTCGTGGCGTCGAACTCGTACGCCCGCAGCGGCGAGGCCGCCTCGGCGCCGAGGTGCCAGGTGAACGGGGTGAACAGCCGCGACCGGCCGACCAGTTCGTTGTGCCCGAGGCCCTTGTTGACGGCCGCCCGGCGGCCGGGCACGCGCAGGTCGAGATCGACCGTGCCGGTGCGGATGATCCAGAACCGGGCGGCGTGACCGCCCTCCTCGAAGATCCGGGCGCCCTGGGGGGAACGACACCTCCCGGGCGATCCGCGACAGCCGCTGCCGTGGCGTGCCTCCACTGGGGCGTACGGACTACCACTCCCCACGTTGGGCGCGGCCCGGCACGAACCAGGGGCCGGTCGGCCCCGGGCGAGGACATGCGGCCCCTGCAACGCCCGCCGCCGGGCAGCGATGCTGGAAGCGGAACCCCGGTCGGGTGGCCGCCGTCGTGCACGGCAGCTCGGTGATCGGTTCGATCGTGGGTACCCGGCAGGACCAGGTCAGGGCCCGTATCGGGCGGGCTCGGCGACGGAAGGGTGAGGACGATGGATCTCCCGCTGGTCGTGGGCGTGGACGGCTCCGAGCCGAGCCTGCGTGCCGTCGACTGGGCGGCCGACGAGGCGGTGCTGCGCGGGGCGGAGCTGCGGGTGGTGTACGCCTCGCTGTGGGAGCGCTACGAGGGCACCGCGCTCGCCACGGACCTGGGGAAGCCGTCCGAGGCGGTGCTCTCCGAGGACGTCGTCGACAGCGCGGCCCGGCGGGTGCACGCCCGCCGTCCGGAGGTGAAGGTGACACCGGTGGTGCTCGCCGAGGAGCCCGAGCACGCCCTGGTGGACGAGGGGCGCCGGGCCCTGGCAGTGGTGGTGGGCAGCCGCGGCCGCAGTGGCATCGCGGAGTTTCTGCTCGGTTCCGTCAGCCTGTCCGTGGCCGCGCACGCCGACTGCCCGGTGATCGTGCTGCGCGGCGGCCGCGACAAGCAGGCGGTGCCGGGCGCTCACGGACGTGTCGTCCTCGGCGTGGGCGCGGAGGGGGCCGAGTCCCCGGCCGTGCGTTTCGCCGTCGACGAGGTGCGCCGCCGCGGGGCCCGTCTGGAGGCCGTACGGGCCTGGCGGTGCCCCGTGCACGAGACCACCGGATATCCGGCCATGGCCGGGGAACCCGCCCGGCAGTACGAGGAGGGTGCCGTGTCGGCGCTGGAGTGGGCGCTGCGCGACGTGCCGGCGGACGTCGACGTGCACTGCAGCACCGTCGAGGGCCACGCCCGCAGGGTTTTGACGAACCTCTCGCGCGACGCCGACCTGCTGGTCGTGGGGGCCAAGCGGCGCGGGGGGCGCTTCGGAGTCCAGCTCGGCCGTGTCACCCACGCGGTGCTGCACCACTCCGCCTGCCCGGTCGCCGTCGTACCGCAGTGGGCGTGAGCGCCGTGACGGGGTTACAGGGTCGCTGCGTGATCGGGGACGTACGTCTGCAGGTCACGGGGCGAGCGCTGGTAGCCGGTCGACTCCGGCCGCTCCGGCAGCTCAAGGACCGGGGGCGGTACGTCGTGATACGGCAGGGAGTCCAGCAGATGGGCGATCATGTTGAGCCGTGCCCGGCGCTTGTCGTCGCTCTCCACGACGAACCACGGCGCCTCGGTGATGTCGGTGTGCACCATCATCTCGTCCTTGGCCCGGGAGTACGCCTCCCAGCGGGTGATCGACTCCAGGTCCATCGGCGACAGCTTCCAGCGCCGCAGCGGATCCTCCAGCCGGCGCCGGAAGCGCTCCTGCTGCTCGGTGTCGCTCACCGAGAACCAGTATTTGCGCAGCACGATCCCGGCCTCCACCAGCATCCGCTCGAAGATCGGGCACTGCCGCAGGAAGAGCTGGTACTCCTCCTTGGTGCAGAAGCCCATCACATGCTCGACCCCGGCCCGGTTGTACCAGGACCGGTCGAACAGGACGATCTCCCCGGCGGCCGGCAGATGCTCGATGTACCGCTGGAAGTACCACTGGGTGCGTTGGCGCTCGGTCGGCTTCGGGAGGGCCGCGATCCGGGCGACACGGGGGTTGAGGTGCTCGGTGACCCGCTTGATGGTGCCGCCCTTGCCGGCCGCGTCCCGCCCCTCGAAGACGATGACGACGCGGGCGCCCTCGGTGCGCACCCACTCCTGCAGCTTCACCAACTCCGTCTGCAGGCGCAGCAGTTCCTTCTCATACGTCTTGCGCGGCAGCTTCGCCGCCTTCTTGCCGGCCATGCCGCCTCCACCGCCCGCTGACCTACGTCGATGACTTCCGGAGCCACTCATGCCCATGGTCGAACATCAGGACGCCACCGTACTTTCCGACGAGGAGCTGCGCACCCTGGTCGCCCACTGGCGGGCCGCCAACTACCTGTCCGCCGGGCAGATCTACCTCATGGCCAACCCACTGCTGCGCGAACCCCTCGATCCGCAGCACATCAAGCCGCGGCTGCTCGGCCACTGGGGCACCTCGCCCGGCCTGAACCTCGTGTACACCCATCTCAACCGGGTCGTCAGGGCCCGCGGCCTGGACGCCCTGTGCATCTGGGGGCCCGGTCACGGCGGACCGTCCGTGCTGGCCAACTCCTGGCTGGAGGGCAGCTACAGCGAGACGTATCCCGATGTCGGCCGGGACGGCGCCGGCATGGAGCGTCTGTTCCGCCAGTTCTCCTTCCCCGGCGGCGTGCCGAGCCATGTGGCGCCGGAGACCCCCGGCTCGATCCACGAGGGCGGTGAACTGGGCTACTCGCTCTCGCACGCCTACGGAGCGGCCCTGGACAACCCGAACCTGCTGGTCGCCTGCGTGATCGGCGACGGGGAGGCGGAGACCGGACCGCTGGCGGCCTCCTGGCACTCCAACAAGTTCCTCGACCCGGTCCACGACGGGGCCGTGCTGCCGGTCCTCCACCTCAACGGCTACAAGATCGCCAACCCGACGGTGCTCGCGCGGCTGCCCGAGCACGAGCTCGACGAGCTGCTGCGCGGCTACGGCCATGCGCCCATCCACGTCGGCGGCGACGACCCGGTCGCCGTGCACCGAGCGATGGCCCAGGCGATGGACACCGCCCTGGACCGCATCGCCCTGCTGCAGCGGTCGGCCCGCGAAGGCGGTGGCACGCAACGCCCGCACGGGCCCGTCATCGTGCTGCGCACCCCCAAGGGCTGGACCGGCCCCGCCGAGGTCGACGGAGTGCCGGTCGAGGGGACCTGGCGCGCCCACCAGGTCCCCCTGGCCGCCGTACGCGAAAACCCGGAACACCTGAGGCAGTTGGAGGCGTGGCTGCGCTCGTACCGCCCCGAGGAGCTGTTCGACGGCGAGGGCCGGCCGGTCGCCGACGTCCTCGCCTGCATCCCCGAGGGACCCCGGCGCCTGGGTGCCACCCCGCACGCCAACGGCGGCCTGCTCGTACGCGATCTTCCGGTTCCGCCCCTCGACCGGTTCGCCGTCCCCCTCGACAAGCCGGGCACGACCCTCCACGAGCCCACCCGCGTCCTCGGCGACCTCCTCCGGCAGGTCATGGAGGACACCTCGGACCGCCGCGACTTCCGGGTCGTGGGCCCCGACGAGACCGCCTCCAACCGCCTGCAGGCCGTCTTCGAGGCCAGCGGAAAGGCCTGGCAGGCCGAGCACCTGCCGGTGGACGAGCACCTGGACCGGCATGGTCGGGTGATGGAGATCCTCTCCGAGCACACCTGTCAGGGCTGGCTGGAGGGCTATCTGCTGACCGGTCGGCACGGACTGTTCTCCTGCTACGAGGCCTTCGTGCACATCGTCGACTCGATGGTCAACCAGCACATCAAGTGGCTGAGGACGTCCAGGCGGTTGCCGTGGCGCGCACCGATCGCCTCGCTCAACTACCTGCTGACCTCGCATGTGTGGCGCCAGGACCACAACGGTTTCTCCCACCAGGACCCGGGCTTCGTCGACCACGTCCTCAACAAGAGCCCCGAGGTCGTACGGGTGTACCTGCCGCCGGACGCCAACACGCTGCTGTCCGTCGCGGACCACGCCCTGCACAGCCGCGACTACGTGAACGTGATCGTGGCCGGCAAGCAGCCCTGCTTCGACTGGCTGTCCATGGACCAGGCCCGCGCCCACTGCGCCCGCGGAGCCGGCATCTGGGAGTGGGCGGGCACCGGGAACGGAGGCGAACCGGACGTCGTCCTCGCCTGCGCCGGGGACGTACCCACCCAGGAGGTGCTGGCCGCCGCCCAGCTGCTCCGCCGCCACCTGCCCGACCTCGCGGTCCGCGTGGTCAACGTCGTCGACATGGCCCGCCTGATGCCCCGCGAGGAGCACCCGCACGGCATGAGCGACTTCGAGTACGACGGCCTGTTCACCGAGGACAAGCCGGTGATCTTCGCCTACCACGGCTACCCATGGCTGATCCACCGCCTCGCCTACCGGCGCACCGGCCACCGGAACCTGCATGTGCGCGGCTACAAGGAGTCCGGCACCACGACCACGCCGTTCGACATGGTCGTCCGCAACGACCTGGACCGCTACCGCCTGGTCATGGACGTCATCGACCGCGTGCCCGGGCTCGCGGTGCGCGCGGCGGCCGTGCGCCAGCGCATGGAGGACGCACGCCTGCGCCACCACGACTGGATCCGCACCCACGGCACCGACCTGCCGGAGGTCGCGGAGTGGACCTGGAGCGGATGAGTCCGGCCTGCTCGACGGGGGGCCGATCGGCCCATGCGCTCCGGGCGGCCCTGACCAAGCCTGTAAGAAGGCGACGGGCGATCTTCGAGTCGGCAGACGAGGGGGTGTCTGGCCATGGCACAGACGCGTCCCGCCCGGTGAGGAAGGTGCGGTTCTGGCGGTGGCGGCACAACCCGCTGTGCCGGCACAGCGACGCCATGGAGGCGTGGATCGTCCCGGAGACCTGAACCATGGCCCTGGTGGGCGGCCTGATCGCGGGCTCTGCGGCACACGCGGCCATGCAGCACAGCCTGGCCGCACGACGCGCCGCCGTGCACGCCGTGTCGGCCGAACCCCCGGCGCGGACAGCACCTCGAACGTGTCGACCGACGACGGTGCCACGGTCTGGGGAACCGTCCGCTGGACGGCCGCCGACGGGAACACGCACGCCGGTCTGACACGGGTCGACCCGAGCAGCACCGCGGGCACCCCGGTCACCGTGTAAGTCGACGACGGGGCGCGTTGACCATCCGGCCTCCCGCCGAGGGGGACACACGCGGGCAGTCGGCGCCGACGGGCGCCCTGGCCGCGGCGGGCGCCGCCGACGTCGCCCCGGGCTGCGGACGGCTGACACCGGTGCGGCCCTTGGGCACCGGCAGCGGATTACCGCCCGCCTTCCCGTGGTCGACCAGAAGGCGTTGGCGTCGCCGCTTCGGTCGGCGGGTTTCGTACCCTGGCGCCATGCGCATGCGCCCCACCCTGAGCTGGACCCCCACCGAGGACCTGCCGCCGAGTACGACGGACCTGCGGCCGGTCGTCGACGCGCTGGCGGCCGGCCGGGTGCTGGTGCTCAGCGGGGCGGGCATCTCGACCGAGTCGGGCATCCCCGACTACCGGGGTGAGGGCGGCAGCCTGAGCCGGCACACCCCGATGCTCTACCAGGACTTCACCGAGAGCGCGCACGCGCGGCGGCGGTACTGGGCACGCAGTCACCTCGGCTGGCGGGCCTTCGGCCGGGCGCGGCCGAACGCCGGGCACCGGGCGGTGGCCGCGTTCGGGCGGCAGGCGTTGCTCTCCGGCGTGATCACCCAGAACGTGGACGGGCTGCACCAGGCCGCCGGCAGCGAGGGCGTCGTCGAACTCCACGGCGGGCTCGACCGGGTGGTCTGCCTCGGGTGCGGCGTTCTCGTCGCACGCACGGAGCTCGCCCGACGACTGGAGGAGGCCAATCCCGCTTTCTCGCCGGTCGCCGCCGGTATGAACCCCGATGGTGACGCCGACCTCACCGACGACCAGGTCGGAGACTTCCAGGTGGTGCCCTGCGCACTCTGCGGCGGGATCCTCAAGCCGGACGTGGTGTTCTTCGGCGAGGCGGTGGCGAGCCACCGGGTCGAGCAGTGCCGCGACCTCGTCCACGCGGCGGACTCACTGCTCGTCCTCGGATCCTCGCTGACGGTGATGTCCGGACTGCGGTTCGTCCGCCAGGCCGCGCAGGCGGGGAAACCGGTGCTCATCATCAACCGGGACGTGACGCGTGGCGACCGGCACGCCGTCACCAGGGTCGACCTACCGCTCGGAGCGGCCCTCACCACGGTGGCAGACCGACTGGGCGTTCCCGTCGACGACGACGAGGCGGCGGGCGGGGCCTGAGTCCACGCCGGTGCCGCACCACTGCGCCTGTCCGGTGGCGGACAACAACTGATCGGCAGCCGACACCTGGCGGAACGGCGTGCATCCAGGGGAGAACGCGATGAGTCTCCCTGCGCTGATGGGCATCGACGGGTCCGAACGCGGCCGGTCGCCGCCGACCGGGCCGCGCGGGAAGCTGCGCTGCCCGGCGTTCCTCCGCGTCTCGCGCATGCCTCTCCGGCGCTCGCGGACGATGCGGTCCCGGCTCCGGCCGTGCAGACACTGCACGATCTGGGTGAGTGCATGCTCCAGCGGGTTGTCTTCGACCTCGCGGCCCGATACCCGACCTCCGGGTGCAGGGCGGGTGGAACGTCGAAGCCGTGCCATGGCAGCCCGGAGCTCAGCCGAAGAACACCTGGAACTCGTCATACAGCGACGGATCCACCAGCTTGGTGTGCGCGGTGGCCTCGGCGAGGGGAATGCGGATGATCTCGGTGCCACGCAGGGCCACCATCATCCCGAAGTCACCGTCGTTGACGGCGTCGACGGCGTGCAGCCCGAAGCGCGTGGCCAGCCAGCGGTCGAAGGCGCTCGGGGTGCCGCCGCGCTGGATGTGACCGAGGACCGTGGTGCGGGCATCCGTGCCCGTGCGCCGCTCGATCTCCTGGGCGAGCCATTCGCCGATGCCCGACAGCCGGACATGGCCGAACTCGTCCAGCGTCCGGTCCTTGAGGATCATCTGGCCCTCTTTGGGGACCGCCCCCTCGGCCGCCACGACGATCGGCGCGTAATTGATCTTGAACCGGCTCTTCACCCACGCACAGACCTGGTCGATGTCGAACGGCCGCTCCGGAACGAGGATCACGTTGGCCCCGCCCGCGACACCGGCCCGCAGCGCGATCCACCCGGAGTGGCGGCCCATCACCTCCACCACCAGCGTTCGCATGTGCGACTCGGCAGTGGTGTGCAGACGGTCGATCGCCTCCGTCGCGATCCCCACGGCCGTGTCGAAGCCGAAGGTGCAGTCGGTGCCGGACACGTCGTTGTCGATGGTCTTCGGCACTCCCACCAGACGAATCCCCTGACGGCTCAGCTCGGTGGCCACACCGAGCGTGTCCTCGCCGCCGATCACGACGAGCGCGTCCACCTCGTGTGCGGCGAGCGTGTCCCGGATGCGCTTCACCCCGTCCTCGTGCTTGAACGGGTTGGTGCGGGAGGAGCCGAGGATGGTGCCGCCACGGGGAAGAATCCCGCGCACTTCCTGGATGCCCAGTGGCACGACGTTGCCCCGCAGCGCACCGCGCCAGCCGTCGCGCAGACCGACGAAGTCGAAGCCGTACTCCTGGACGCCCTTGCGGACGACGCTGCGGATCACGGCGTTGAGACCGGGACAGTCACCGCCGCCCGTCAGCACTCCCACCTTCATGGCTTCGCTCACCTCCGCGGACGTGAACTCCGAGCGCCGTTCGGCTCCCTTTCCATCATGTGCGACGGCGGTCCGTCGACGCACCTGCAGGCGAGCCCGCCGGCACCAGCAGCCGCCGGCTCGACGCCTGGGCCTCGGAGCGGGGACATCCCGCCCGTGCCGGGTGCGCGCCATCAGGTCAAGCGTCCCGGACCCTTGACTCGGAAGGTGCCCGCCCCGATCCTCGACCCATATATTGCGCTGGTCATGACAACCTCATGGGTTGGTCAACCGCGCGATCCCGCCGACCGAGGGACGTGGGCCGTGACGCCGACTCGACGCTCGTACCGCAGACGCAAGAACGTCACCGTGGTGTCGCTGCTTCTCTTCCTCCTGGCCCTGACCTTCGGCCCCACGCCGAGTTCCGCGGCCGGAAACGACTGGTGGACCCCGACCTCGCCGCCGGCTCCGGACGCCCAGATCGATGTCACCGGTGAGCCGTTCACCGGCACCGATTCCGCGGGCGAGGTCCGCGGATTCGTCGACGCGCACAACCACCTGTTCTCCAACGAGGCCTTCGGAGGCCGGCTGATCTGCGGAAAGGTGTTCTCCGAGGCCGGGGTCACCGACGCGCTCAAGGACTGTCCCGAGCACTACCCCGACGGCACCCTCGCGGTCTTCGACTACATCACCCACGGCGGCGACGGAAGGCACGACCCGGTCGGCTGGCCCACCTTCAAGGACTGGCCGGCGTACGACTCGATGACCCATCAGGCGAACTACTACGCCTGGCTGGAGCGGGCCTGGCGCGGCGGGCAGCGGGTGCTGGTCAACGACCTCGTCACCAACGGCATGATCTGCTCCGTCTACCCCTTCAAGGACCGCGGCTGCGACGAGATGACCTCCATCCGGCTGCAGGCGAAGCTGACGTACCAACTCCAGGACTACATCGACAAGATGTACGGCGGCCCCGGCAAGGGCTGGTTCCGCATCGTCACCGACAGCGCACAGGCCCGTGAGGTGATCAGGCAGGGCAAGCTGGCCGTCGTCCTGGGTGTGGAGACCTCCGAGCCGTTCGGCTGCAAGCAGATCCTCGACATCCCGCAGTGCAGCAAGGCCGACATCGACAAGGGCCTCGACGAGCTGTACTCGCTGGGCGTGCGCTCGATGTTCCTGTGCCACAAGTTCGACAACGCGCTGTGCGGAGTCCGTTTCGACTCGGGCGGCCTCGGCACGGCCATCAACGTCGGGCAGTTCCTGTCCACCGGCACCTTCTGGCAGACCGAGAAGTGCACCGGCCCCCAGCACGACAACCCCATCGGGACCGCCTCCTCCGCCGCGGAGAAGGACCTGCCGGCGGGCGTGGACGTCCCCTCGTACGACTCCGACGCCCAGTGCAACAAGCGCGGCCTCACCGACCTCGGCGCCTACGCCGTGCGCGGCATGATGAAACGCAAGATGATGCTGGAGATCGACCACATGGGCGTCAAGGCGGTCGGTCAGGCCCTGGACATCTTCGAGTCCGCGTCCTACCCCGGCGTGCTCTCCTCGCACAGCTGGATGGACCTGAACTGGACCGAGCGCGTCTACTCCCTCGGCGGCTTCGTCGCCCAGTACATGCACGGCTCCCAGGGTTTCGTCGCGGAGGCCGCCCGCACCAAGGCACTGCGCGACAAGTACCACGTGGGCTACGGCTACGGCACCGACTTCAACGGCATCGGCGACCACCCGGCCCCGCGCGGCGCCGACGCCCCGAACAAGGTCGCCTACCCCTTCAGGAGCGCCGACGGCGGCTCGGTCATCGACCGGCAGACCACCGGTGAGCGCACCTTCGACTTCAACACCGACGGCGCAGCCCACGTCGGCCTGATCCCCGACTGGATCGAGGACATCCGCCTCAACGGCGGCCAGGGCGTGGTGAACGACCTGATGCGGGGCGCCGAGTCCTACCTCGACACCTGGGGAGCGACCGAGCAGCACCAGGCATCGGTCGACCTCGCCCAGGGCGCGGCGGCCACCGCCAGCTCGTCCGAGTGGAACCCGTTCACCAGCTACCAGCCGGGCCGGGCCGTCGACGGTGACGACGGCACCCGCTGGGCCAGCGACTGGAGCGACGACCAGTGGTGGCAGGCGGACCTCGGCGCAACCCACCGGGTCGGCCGGGTCACGCTGGCCTGGGAGCGCGCCTACGGCAAGTCGTACCGCATCGAACTGTCCACCGACGGCACCGACTGGCAGACCGTCTGGTCCACCACGTCCGGCGACGGCGGCCTGGACACCGCCCGCTTCAGCGGCACCCCGGCCCGCTACGTCCGCATCCACGGCCTGCAGCGCGGCACCGACTGGGGCTACTCCCTGTACGAAGTGGGCGTCCACAGCGCCTGAGGTCCCTCACCACCCCCGAGGACGCACATGGCACGCATGCCGTCGGCCGAGCGGCGCAGACAGCTGACGGAAGCGGCGATCAGGGCGATGGCCCGGGACGGCGTCGCCAGGACGACGACCCGGTCCATCGCCGCCGAGGCGGGCGTGTCCCTGAGTGTCTTCCACTACTGCTTCGACTCCAAGCAGGCCCTGGTCGAGGCCGTCATCACCACCCTCACCGACCACTCGGTGACCGTGGTGAAGCAGGCCCTGCGGCCCAGGGCCACGCTCGTGGAGACCGTCCGGGCCGGCTTCCAGGCGTACTGGGACCATGTGCGCGCCCACCCCGACGAGCACATGCTCACCTACGAACTCACCCAGTACGCCCTGCGCGAGCCGGGTTTCGAGCACCTGGCGCGACGGCAGTACGAGCTGTACGGCGCCGCCTACACCGAACTCATCGACGGGTTGCGCCGCTCCATGGGCCTCCGGCTCGCCGTCCCCGCCTCGGTGCTGGCCCGCTATCTGGCCGCCATGACCGACGGGCTGACGCTCAACTACCTCGTCCTCGGCGAGGAGTCGGCCTGGGCCGACATCCTCGACACGGTCACCGCCCACATCGCCGCCCTGGTCGACGACGATCTTCGCCGGGCCTAGGGCTGTCGGTCAGCGGGTGCCCGGCCCGCCGCTTCCGAACGCCCCGCTGTTGCCCTCGCTCCAGCGCATGCGCTTCTGCGACGCACTCGTCCTGCTCGGCGTATTGCCGTGACCGGGCAGCTCGTGCGGGGTCAGCCGATGCTCGGTGTGGGGGATCTCGGCGGGCTCGCGGTTCTCCTGTACCTCGCGGACCGGGCCGTCGTCCGGCAGCTGCGGCTGATCCTCCGGGCGTGGCGGAGCGGGTTCGCGGCGGCGGATGCGGGCGCCCAGGAAGAAGGCACCGATCAGCAGGGCCACGACCGCCACCCCCACGACGACCAGGCCGATTCCGAGTGCGCCGCGGCCTGCGGCGATGTCCATCCATGAGGTGCTCATGGGCTCGCGGGTACCCAGGGGACCCGGTGCCAACCGAACCGGCCCGGCCGGACCTCGTACACCTCGTGTTTGAGGCGATCGGCGGGGGCAACCCGCCAGGTGTGACTTCGACGACCCAGCAGGAGCTCTTCCGCTTCCTGGAGGACCGCTTCGCCTGTGCGCAGGCGTGCACCGAGTGCGCACGCGCGTGTGCGCTGCGCGCAAGTCTCGTGGACCCGGACGGCACGGAGGAGCAGGAACTCGTACGACGCAAGGGCATCATGTGTGCGGAGGTGTGCGACGCGACCTGCCGTGTGCTGTCCGAGCAGAACCGCCTGGACGAGGCCGCCATCCGCATCCAGGTGGAGTGGTGCCGCACCGTGTGCCTGGAGTGCGCGCATGCCTTCGACCGGCTGCCGGGTGCCGAGGACGGCGCGAAGGCCTGCCGGCAGTGCGCCGAGGCGTGCACGGAATTCCTCGCCACCCTGAACTGAGCCTCACAGCGACGCGCCGACCGGCTGCCCGAGGCGCACGTTCCAGCGCCCGGACCTGCCGCTGAGCTCGACGCCCGTCAGCGGCGGCACATCCGCGCGCCAGAACGCCGACTCCGGCGCCCCGAGGGCCCGGACCACCGCGGCCCGTACGGCCTCGGGCTCGACCACGGCGAGAGTGCGGCCCGGCGTCTGCGCGACCGTCTCCAGCCACACCGCCACCCGGTCGCACAGCGCCGCCACCGACTCCCCGCCGTGCGGCACGGCGGCGGGGTCCGACAGCCAGCGGGCCAGCGCCTCCGGCTCGCGCTCACTCACCTCGGCCAGCGTCGCCCCGCGCCAGCGGCCCGCGTCCAGTGCCGCCAACTCCGGCGCCTCCACGGCGTCGAGGCCGAGGGCGGCCGCGGTCTCGCGGCAGCGCACGGTGGGGGAGACCCAGACCCGTTCCGCCGCCGGAAGCATGCCGGCGGCAGCCCGTGCCTGGCGCAGCCCGGAGGCGTCCAGCGGGCAGTCGTGGTCGAAGCGGGCCTCCCGGAGGGACGCGGTGATCGCAGTTGAGATCAAGATCACTCGGCTCGTCATGTGTCCACTCCCGCGCTCGACATCGCTTCGAAATCCTTGAACTGACCGTGATCGGGCGGCGAGAACGGCTCACCAGGGGCGCTCACGGCTGTTCCATGCGCCCTTGGCCCCGTCTCTGCTTCGCGGTACCTTCTCGTGGATATTGACGACGGCACAGCGGAAGCCGGTGGAAGTCCGGCACGGTCGCGCCACTGTATGCCGGGCACGCACCCAGGGTGTGTGCCGGGCGAGTCAGACCCGCCCCGTCGTCGTGTGCACCACCGAGACGGGACGCGAGTTCCCCAGGAGGGCCTGCCATGGCGCAGTCTGTCGCTCAGCCGACCACCACCCCCACCGCCGTACCGGCGAAGCTGCCGATCGGCGCGATCGTCCCCTGGGCGGTCTTCTTCGGCATCCTGATGCTGGTTCTGCTCTACTTCGTCGGCGCCGAGCAGGGCGCCACCTCCGTGATGAGCGGGGACAACGTCCACGAGTGGGTGCACGACGCCCGCCACCTGCTCGGCTTCCCCTGCCACTGAGGGCGGCGAGAAAGCACAGCCGCCCATGAACTCGGCAACCGTCCGCAACCTCCTGGTGCGCGGCATGCTCGCGGGACTGGCCGCGGGCCTGCTCGCCCTCGTCGTCGCCTACTTCCTCGGTGAACCGCGCGTCGACGCGGCCATCGCCTACGAGGAGGCGCACTCCCACGAGCACGGCGTGGAAGCCGTCAGCCGCACGATGCAGTCCACCGCGGGCCTGTCCACCGGTGTGCTGGTCTACGGCGTCGCGTTCGGCGGCATCGCCGCCCTCGCGTACTGCTTCGCGCTCGGCCGCATCGGCCGCTTCGGGCCGCGCGCGAGCGCGCTGCTCCTGGCGGCCGCCGGTTTGATCACCGTGTACGTCGTGCCGTTCCTGAAGTACCCGGCCAACCCGCCGTCCGTCGGAGACCCCGACACCATCGGCACACGCACCACGCTGTACTTCCTGATGGTGGTGCTCAGCGTGCTGCTGGCCGTCGCCGCGGTCATCCTGGGCAAGCGCCTCGCGCCCCGCCTGGGCAACTGGAACGCGACGCTCGCCGCGGGCGCGTTCCTGGTCCTCGCCATCGGGCTCGCGTACGCGTTCCTGCCGTCCTTCAACGAGGTCCCCAAGGACTTCTCCGCCACCCTGCTCTGGCAGTTCCGACTGGCGGCCCTGGCCGTCCAGTTGACCCTGTGGACCTCCTTCGGGCTGGTCTTCGGGGTGCTGGCGGAGCGGACGCTCGCCCCGAAGCCGGCGCGGGCGAACGGCGCCACCCGGGCAACTCCCGTCGCCCACTGACCGGTTCCACCGGCTCAATCGGCACAGGGCCCCCGGTCGACGACCGGGGGCCCTTTCCCTCTCCCTCGCCATTCCCAATTTCTGGAACACGTTCTACGGTGTGCGCCGTCAGGACCGGCCTGGGAAGCCTGGAGGCGCCGTGCACCTCGAATACACGCCCGAGCAGCAGCGGCTGCGCATCGAACTGCGCTCGTACTTCGCCGAGTTGGTGCCGGACAACGCCTACGCGCGGCACGGCGACCCGGCCGCCCAGAAGCGCTTCTACCGCGAGACCATCCGGCGCCTCGGCGCGGACGGCTGGCTCGGCGTGGGCTGGCCGAAGGAGTACGGCGGGCGCGGGCTGACCGCGATGGAGCAGTTCATCTTCTTCGACGAGGCCGCCCAGGCCGGCGTACCTCTGCCGCTGATGGCGCTGAACACTGTCGGACCGACGATCATGCAGTTCGGCACGGACGAGCAGAAGGCGTACTTCCTGCCCAAGATCCTCGCCGGCGAGATCGACTTCGCGATCGGCTACAGCGAGCCCGACGCGGGCACGGATCTCGCGTCCCTGAAGACGCGCGCGGTGCGCGAGGGCGACGAGTACATCGTCAACGGGCAGAAGATCTGGACCACCAACGGCGACACCGCGGACTGGGTGTGGCTGGCGACCCGCACCGACCCCGACGCCCCGCCCCACAAGGGCATCACCATGCTCCTCGTCCCCACCAGTGACCCCGGCTACTCCTGCACCGTCATCAACACCCTCGCCTCGCACGACACCACGGCCAGCTACTACGAGAACATCCGCGTCCCCGTCTCCCGCCGGGTCGGCGCCGAGAACCAGGGCTGGCGCCTGATCACCAACCAGCTCAACCACGAGCGCGTCACCCTCGCCGCCCACGGCACCATGGCGATCCGCGCCCTGCAGGACGTCCAGCGCTGGGCCATGGAGACCAAGCTCGCCGACGGCCGCCGCGTCATCGACCTGCCCTGGGTACGCCGCCGCCTCGCCCAGACCCACACCAGGCTGGATGCGATGAAGCTCCTCAACTGGCGCATGGTGCACGCCGTCCAGAACGGCACACTGACCCCCCAGGACGCCTCCGCGGTCAAGGTCTACGGCTCCGAGGCGCGCCGGGACGCCTACGCCTGGCTGATGGAGATCGTCGGCGCGGCGGGCGCGCTGAAGGAGGGCTCCGCCGGCGCGGTCCTCCACGGCGAACTGGAGCGCGGCTACCGCTCCGCCGTGATC
The DNA here is from genome assembly GCF_044465725.1 of Streptomyces sp. NPDC049541. Classification (NCBI taxonomy): domain Bacteria; kingdom Bacillati; phylum Actinomycetota; class Actinomycetes; order Kitasatosporales; family Streptomycetaceae; genus Streptomyces; species Streptomyces sp. NPDC049541. The sequence continues at coordinate 928,028 of NZ_JBITLY010000002.1, forward strand.
TTCACCTTCGGCGGCGGCAACAACGAGATCCAGCGGGAGATCATCTCGTGGATCGGTCTGGGGATGCCGAGGGTGCGGCGTTAGCCTGCAAGGGTGACGGAGATCCAGGCAGGTGACCCCGGGCTCTTCGGACCGTCCTCGGTGACCTGGCAGCTGCACGGCGACCCGATGATGTGGGTCGCCGGAGTCCGCGCGCTCTACCTTCAGGCGCTGCATCCCCGGGCGGTGCGCGGTGTCATGCAGAACTCCGAGTTCCGCAAGGACGCATGGGGCCGGCTGATGCGCACCGCCAACTTCGTCGGCACCATCACCTACGGCACCACCGAGGCCGCCGAGCGGGCCGGCGCCCGCGTCCGGAAGATCCACACCATGCTGTCGGCGACCGACCCGGACACGGGGGAGCGGTACGGCGTCGACGAACCCGAGCTGCTGCTGTGGGTGCACTGCGCCGAGATCGACTCCTATCTGCAGGTCGCGCGCCGCTCCGGCTTCCCGCTCACCGACGCGCAGGCCGACCGCTACATCGGCGAACAGCGCGCCGGCGCCCGCCTGGTGGGCCTCGACCCCGACGCCGTACCGGCCGACCAGGAGGAGTTGGCCGCCTACTTCGAGAAGGTGCGGCCCGAACTCGCCGTCGGACCCGAGGCACGCGAAGTGGACGACTTCCTGCTCCGCCCGCCGACACACCCCCTCCTCGTCCCCGCGCGCGAGGTGCTGTGGCGGCGCGTGGCCCGGCTGGCGTACGCCGCCCTGCCGCCGTACGCCCACGAGCTGTACGGCCGACCCGCCCCGAAACCCGACACCGTCACCCTGCAACTGCGTGCCACAGGCACCCTGCTTCGCTGCATTCCCGCACGTCTGCGCTGGCAACTCCCGCCCAAACACATCCTGCGGGCCATGTCACGGCTCGGCCCCGGCTCCCGCCCGGCACCGTACAAACTCGGACGATAGCTCGCCATACTGGACGAGCCAGGGGTGGCCGGGACGAAAAGTTACGGGGGCGATCGCAGCAGATGGGGGACAGCAGGCTGATCCAGGGCCGGTACCGGCTGCTCGACCTGATCGGGCGAGGCGGCATGGGCGAGGTGTGGCGATCGCGCGACGAGTCCCTCGGCCGGCATGTCGCCGTCAAGTGCCTCAAGCCCCTCGGTCCGCACCACGACCAGTCCTTCACCCGGGTCCTCAGGGAACGCTTTCGCCGCGAGGCCCGCGTGGCTGCCGCCCTCCAGCACCGCGGGATCACCGTCGTGCACGACTTCGGCGAGTCCGACGGCATCCTCTACCTGGTGATGGAACTCCTGGAGGGCCGCAACCTCTCCCAGCTCCTCGAGGACAACAAGCACCACCCGCTGCCGGTCGGCGACATCGTCGAGATCGCCGACCAGGTCGCCTCCGCCCTCGCCTACACCCACCAGCAGGGCATCGTGCACCGCGACCTGAAGCCCGCCAACATCATGCGGCTGGCTGACGGCACGGTGAAGATCTGCGACTTCGGCATCGCCCGCCTCGGCCACGACATCGGCTTCACCTCGCGCCTCACCGGTACCGGCATCGCGATGGGCACCCCGCACTACATGTCGCCGGAGCAGATCGGCGGCTCGGAGGTCGACCAGCGCAGCGACCTGTACTCGCTGGGCTGTGTCCTGTACGAGATCGCCACCGGAGCCCCGCCGTTCGACCTCGACGACGCCTGGGCGATCCTCGTCGGCCACCGCGACACCCCGCCCCGGCCGCCGCGCAGCCGGCGGGCCGAGCTCCCCGAATACCTCGAGAAGATCATCCTGGACCTGCTGGCCAAACTCCCCGAGCAACGCCCGCACGACGCACGGGAGCTGGGCCGCCGTATCACCGCGGGCCGCACGACACCGGCGTACGTACCGACCGTCGTGACCCCACAGCCGGTGCTCCGACCGCCGGAGCAGATCCCCTCCCGTGAACCTCGCCTGCCCTCGTGGACACGCGGCATGACCACCGGCCACAAGGCCACCGGCACCGGCCTAGGCACCACGCCTCCGGACGCCGGGGCGGGCCTCACCGGCGAATGGATTCCGCGGCTCGCGGACGGACGGAGCGAGGACCCCGCTCCGGACCGACCTCCCGCCCCCTCCACGCGGGCCCTCGCCGCTCTCGCCGGACGGCACAACGCCGGGCTCAGCCTGGGACGCCTCGGCCGCTGGGCGGAGGCCGGCGAGGTGCACCGCGCGGTCGCCGCCGAACGGGCCCATCTGCTCGGCCCCGACCACCCCGACACCCTCGCCAGCCGCTACGAGGTCGCCTTCACCCTCAGCCGCACCGGCCGCGCCGCCGACGCTCTGCAGGAGTACAAGTTCGTGGCCGCCGCGAGAACCCACGCCCTGGGCGCCGACCATCCCGACACCCTCGCCGCCCGTCAGGAAATGGCCTACGTGCTGGGCCAGTTGGGCCGCCACTTCGACGCCCACCAGGTGTACACCTCCGTGCTCGCCGCCCGGGAGCACGGCATGGGCCCCGACCACCCCGACACCCTGCGCTGCCGCCACAACCTCGCCTTCAACCTCTCCCGCCTCGGACGCCTGGAGGACTCGTACCGCATGGCCTGCGACGTGGCCGCCGCCCGCGCCCGCGTGCTGGGCCCCGAGCACCCCGACACCCTCGTCACCCGCTACGAGGTCGCCTACGCCCTCGGCCAGTTGGGCCGCTGGCCGGAGGCCCTGCAGACCTACCGCGAGGTCGCCGAGGCCCGCGCCCGGGCCCTCGGCCCCGACCACGCCGACACGCTCGCCGCCCGCTACGAGGTCGGCATCAGCCTCGGCCGCCTCGGCCGCAGCGCCGAGGCCCTCACCCTCTACCGCGACCTGATCGAGGACCGCACCCGCGTCCAGGGCCCCACCCACCCCGAGACCCTGCGCGCCCGCCACGGCCTCGGCGTCAACCTCGGCCGCCTCGGCCGCTGGGAGGAGGCCCTCGCCGAGTCGCGCGACGTCTGCGCCATCCGCGAACGCGTCCTCGGCCCCGACCACCCCGACACCCTGGTCAGCCGCCGCGAGGTCGCCGTCGGCCTCGGCTGGCTGGGCCGCTGGTCCGACGCCCTGACCGAGTACCGCCGCGTGGCCACCGCCCGCGAACGCGTCCTCGGCCCCGGCCACCCCGACACCCTCGCCAGCCGCAACGACGAGGCCCACTGCCTGGAACAACTCGGCCGCGGCGCCGAGGCCGTCGAGCTGTACCGCCGGGTGGCGGCACTGCGCCAGCAGGGGGCGTCGGGCGGGCGCTGAGACGCGTCGGGATTCGTGGCCGGTTGCCGATGAGCGCCTGGGCATGCCGTGGGCCTTGGCCGGCGGGGTCGCGGATCGGTGGGTGGGTCGGGCACTGTGGCGTGGGTGCCGCCCACGACCATACCCGGGGCCTCGGCCGCCCCGGATGTTCGCCGGCCGCAACGACGAGGCCCGCTGCCTTGAGCAGCTCGGCCCCGGTGCGGAGGCCGTCGGCCGGTACCGCCGGGTGGCGGCTCTGCGTCGGCAGCGGGCGTCCGACGGACGCTGACGGGGGTCGGTGGTGGGCCGTGGCCCCGTGGTGTGGCTGCCGCCCGCGCACACATTGGCCAAGGCCCGCCGTTCCACATCCCCGCCAGCTGCAACGACGAGATCTGCTGCCTGGTGCGGCTCGGCCGTGGCGCGGAGGCCGTCGAGTTGTACCGGCGGGTTGCGGCGTTGCCTCGGCAGGGGGCGTCGGGTGGGCGCTGAAGGCCGGGACCTACGCGGCCGGTTGTCGACGGGTGCCTTGGTCGGTCGCGTCGCGGGGCGATGGGGCAGCCGTGCAGGGCCGAGTCGTTGCAGCCCGCGAACACCCAGCGCCCGGCCGCCGCGCAGGTTTGCCGCCCCCAACGACGTAACCCTGCGGCGCCGAGGCCGTCGACCTGTACCGCCGGGTGGCGGTGCTGCGTCGGCAGTGTGCGGCCGGTGGGCGGTGACCCCGTCGCCGTACACCTCTGGCCGCTGACGATCATCGCGTGCTACCAAGAACCATGGCTGCACACGAGGGACACCGGACATACGACGCCGTGATCGTCGGCGGGGGACACAACGGCCTGGTCGCCGCCGCCTACCTGGCCCGGGCCGGACGGTCCGTGCTGGTCCTGGAGCGGCTGGACCACACCGGGGGCGCCGCAGTCTCCACCCGCCCCTTCGCCGGTGTCGACGCGCGGCTGTCGCGCTACTCCTACCTGGTCAGCCTGCTGCCGAAGAAGATCGTGCGCGACCTCGGCCTCGACTTCCGCGTCCGCGCCCGCACCATCTCCTCGTACACCCCCGTGGAACGGGACGGCCGTCCCACCGGGCTCCTGGTCGGCGGCGGCGAGAAGCGCACCCGGGAGGCCTTCGCCGAGCTCACCGGCTCCGACCGCGAGTACGAGGCCTGGCAGCGCTTCTACGGCATGACCGGCCGCGCCGCCGAGCGGGTCTTCCCGACCCTCACCGAACCGCTGCCCACCCGCGACGAACTGCGCCGCCGCATCGACGACGAGGAGGCCTGGCGCACGCTCTTCGAGGAGCCCATCGGCAGCGCGGTCGAGGACCGCTTCGCCGACGACCTCGTGCGGGGCGTCGTCCTCACCGACGCCCTCATCGGCACCTTCGCCGACGCCCATGACCCCTCATTGGCCCAGAACCGCTGCTTCCTCTACCACGTGATCGGCGGCGGCACCGGCGCCTGGGACGTCCCCGTCGGCGGCATGGGCGCCCTGACCGACGCCCTGGCCGCCGCGGCCCGGGACGCGGGCGCCGTCATCGCCACCGGCCACGAGGCCGTACGCATCGACACCGACGGCCGGACCGCCGAGATCACCTACCGCACGGCGGACGGGGAAGGCGTCGCAGCTGCCCGGCACGTTCTCGTGGGCGCCTCCCCGCAGGCCCTCGCCGAGCTCACCGGCGACACCCCGCCCGCCCCAGCCGAGGGCGCCCAGCTCAAGGTGAACATGCTCCTCAGACGGCTGCCGAGGCTGCGCGACAGCTCCGTCGACCCGCGCGAGGCGTTCTCCGGCACCTTCCACATCGCCGAGGGCTACCAACAACTCGCCGCCGCCCACGCCCAGGCCGCCTCCGGCCGGCTCCCCGCCGCGCCACCCTCCGAGATCTACTGCCACTCCCTCACCGACCCGACGATCCTCGGCCCCGACCTCGTCGACCGGGGCTACCAGACCCTCACCCTCTTCGGCCTGCACACACCCGCCCGGCTCTTCGAACACGACAACGACTCCGTACGCGAAGAACTGCTGAAGTCCACCCTCGCCCAACTCGACGCCCACCTCGCCGAGCCGCTCGCCGACTGCCTGGCGACCGATGCGGACGGCCGCCCCTGCATCGAGGCGAAGACCCCGCTCGACCTGGAGCGCGACCTGCGCCTGCCCGGCGGCAACATCTTCCACCGCGAACTTGCCTGGCCCTACGCCCAGGACCACACGGGCCGCTGGGGCGTGGAGACCCGGCAAGCGAACGTGCTGCTGTGCGGGGCGGGCGCGGTGCGGGGCGGGGGAGTCAGCGGGGTACCCGGGCACAACGCCGCCATGGCGGTCCTGGAAGAGAGCGGCGACTGACGTGAGCGGGGCATCCGCACGGGACTTCTACGACTCGCTCGCCGCCGACTACCACCGCATCTTCCCGGACTGGGACGCGAGCGTGGCACGCCAGGCCGCGACCCTGGGCGCTCTCCTCCACACGGAACTCGGCGCCGGACCGCACCGGTTGCTCGACTGCGCCTGCGGTATCGGCACCCAGGCGATCGGACTCGCGCGCGCCGGCCACCAGGTCGTCGGCAGCGACCTGAGCCCCGTCGCCGCCGCGCGGGCCGCGGTCGAGGCCGCGGCGCGCGGCGTCGCCCTGCCCGCCGTCGCGGCGGACATGCGCCAGCTCCCCTTCGCGCCGGGCGCCTTCGACGTGGTCGTGTGCGCGGACAACTCGGTCGCCCACCTGCTGTCGGCGCGGGATGTGGCGGCGGCCCTGCGCGAGATGCGGCGGGTGCTGACGGACGACGGCCTGCTCCTGCTCACACTCCGGGACTACGACGACCTCCGCCGAACCCGGCCCGCCACCACACCGCCGCAGGTCTCGCACGGCTCGGACGGCCGGTCGATCACCTTCCAGCTGTGGCACTGGCACGACGACGGCGACCGTTACGACCAGGAGTACTTCCAGCTCGTGCCGGAGGGAGGGGGCTGGGAGGTGCGGGTCCGCCGCATCACCTCCCGGGCCCTCACGCGCAGCGAGGTGACCGACGCCGCGACCGCGGCCGGCTTCACCGACGTCACATGGCACATGCCGGACATCGGTGGGTTCTATCAACCCGTCCTGACTGCGAGGGCTTCGGCCCCGACGCCCCACTGATCAACCGGGACGGCCGGCGGCGGGGTCGACCTCGGGGTGTGTGAACCGCACGGGCTTGCCCAGCGACCGGGCGTAGGCGATTTCGGCTCGAGTGCTGTCGCCGATGTACTCGCCGACCACGAGCACCTCATCAGCGAGCCGGATCTTCGCCCGGTGCAGATCGTCGAGTCGACGCTTCAAAGCCTCGGCCTCCACAGGATCGGACCAGAGTGCGTGCGGCGACTTCATGTCACAGGCCGGTTTGACGACGATCCTGCCGGCTTTGGTCTCCCGCAGATCGGCCTCGGTCATCTCGGTCATGAAGCGGGTGGAGCCGCAGATCACGACGATGCCCGGGAGGTTCAGCTGCTGCTTCGCGTCGGCGAGTTTTTCCTCGGGAGTGAGCGGCTGCGGGTATGACACTGGTTCCTCCTGGTGGTATGGGCGGCCAAGGGCGTCTGCGGAGACTGGAACGAGGCTGTCCAAGAGGATGTCGGAGGGCGAGGACCTTGAGGGTCTCGGCAGAGATGTCGATGAGCCGACCCGGCCGAGCGCACCTCGACGCGACCGCCGGCGAGGCGGGTCAGGGAGGCGGCGGCCACGCAACGGCCGGGCGGGCTGCTCACGCGCTCGCACGCGTCGGCATGCGCCCGGCCGTGGCAGACGCACCTCGGGCCGCCGGCCGGCCCGCGAGGGGATCCGGGACAGGACCGGGCTCCGGCGATCACCGGCCGTCGGGCGGCGATCGCGAACCTCGTCGTCGGCGGCTGAGGCTTCCGGGAGACCCCCCTGCCGCAGGACCTGCAGTGCCGTGCCGGCTCGCAGCCGCGCTGCTGTGAGTGCAGGCCGCTGCCTCAGTCCTAAGGGACTGTTAGGACTTGGTTCGCGATGTTGAGTGGCCCTGTGCCGGCGTCGACTCTGTGAGCTCCCGGGCCGCAGACAAGGGAGTTCCGATGGCCACACAGAGCATGACCGGGCGCGCGCGGAAGCCGCGCCGTGACGAGCGCAGGGTCGTCAGCAACACCCTGCGCGGATCGATCGGCAACCTGATCGAGTGGTACGACTGGTACGCCTACACCGCGTTCAGCGTCTACTTCGCCGCCGTCTTCTTCCCTTCCGGCGACCAGACCGCCCAACTGCTGAACACGGCCGCGGTGTTCGCCGTCGGCTTCCTGATGAGGCCCATCGGTGGCTGGGTGCTCGGCCGCTACGCCGACCGCCGTGGCCGGCGTGCGGCCCTGACCTTGTCGGTGACCCTCATGGCCGCGGGTTCGCTGATCGTCGCACTGACCCCGTCGTACAGCTCGATCGGGGCCTTCGCGCCGGTGTTGCTGGTGACCGCGCGGCTGCTGCAGGGTCTCTCCGTCGGCGGTGAGTACTCGACCTCGGCCACCTACATGTCGGAGGTGGCCTCGCCCGGCCGCCGCGGCTACTACTCCAGCTTCCAGTACGTCACCCTCATCGCCGGCCAGCTGACGGCCCTGGGCCTGCAGATCATCCTGCAGCAGGTGCTCAGCACCGCCCAACTGGAAGGCTGGGGCTGGCGGATCGCGTTCGTCGTCGGCGCCGCGGGAGCGGTCGTCGTGCTCTGGCTGCGGCGCGGGATGGACGAGTCGGAGAGCTTCGAACGCGCCGCCGCCGGGGGCGAGGAGAAGGACAAGGGGGGGCCGGGGCGCGGCAGCGTGCGGCTGCTGCTGTCCTACCCGCGCCAGTGCCTGACCGTCGTCGGGCTGACCATGGGCGGCACGCTGTTCTTCTACACGTACACCACGTATCTGCAGAAGTTCATGGTCAACACCAGCGGTATCGCCAAGCCGACGGCGGCCTGGATCAACTTCTTCGCGCTGCTCGTGTTCGTCGTGCTCCAGCCGGTCGTGGGCCTGCTCTCCGACCGGCTGGGGCGCCGCCCGATGCTGATCGCGTTCGGGGTGCTGGGCGCCGCCGTGGTGGTGCCCTCGCTCACCCTCCTGTCCCACACCAGCGATCCCGTGTATGCGTTCCTGCTCATGGTCGTGCCACTGGCCGTCAGCTCGCTGTACACCTCGATCAGCGCGGTGGTGAAGGCCGAGCTGTTCCCGACCTCGATCAGGGCGCTCGGTGTCGGCCTGCCCTACGCGCTGACCGTGGCCGTGTTCGGCGGGAGCGCCGAGTACGTCGCCCTGTGGTTCAAGAACGCCGGGCACGAGAGCTGGTACTTCTCCTACGTCACCGTCTGCGTTCTGGTCTCGCTGCTCGTCTACATTCGGATGCGCGAGACGTCGGACGGATCGCCGCTGGACGAGGATGTCTCCCGGTCGTAGGGCCGACGGGACGAGAGGAGGTGAACCGTGCGCGTGCTGCTGGCCGAGGACGACGACGGTGTGGCCGGTGCGCTGACCGAGGTCCTGTACGAGCACGGTCACCTGCCCACCCGGGTGCGGCGCGGGGAAGAGGTCCTGGTCCGGCACCGCCAGGCCGATCTGCTGCTGCTCGACCTCGGTCTGCCCGATCTCGACGGCCTGGAGGTGCTGCGCAAGCTGCGCACCGTGAGCGGCCTTCCGGTCGTGGTCCTCACCGCACGGGGCGACGAGCGGTCGGTGGTGCGCGGTCTGCGGCTGGGCGCCGACGACTACCTGGTCAAGCCGGTACGGCTGGCCGAACTGCTGGCCCGTATCGAGGCCGTCACCCGCCGCGCCACCACACCGGCCGCTGCGGCGCCGCGCACGGTCCGCGCCGCCGACGTCGAGGTCGACCTGGACGCGCGCCGGGTGACGGTCGGCGGCACCGAGGTGCGGCTGACCACCAAGGAGTTCGCGGTCCTCGCCGCGCTGGCGGCCCGGCCCGGTACCGCGGTCAGCCGTCAGCAGCTGATGGACGAGGTGTGGGGTGACGCCTACCTCGCCGTGTCCCGATCGCTCGACGTCCACCTCACCCAGCTGCGGGCCAAGCTCGGCCGCCCCGAGGTGCTGACCACCATCCGGGGCTTCGGCTACCGGTTCGGCGGTTGAGCCGGCCGGGGTCCTGCCATGCGTACCCGGGTACTGACCGTCGTCCTGGCCTTCGCCGTGCTCGCGGTGGCCGGCTTCGCCCTGCCGCTGCTGGGCGTGACGGCGTCCCAGCGCACCCAGCAGCTCGTCGCGGCGCGCACCGCCGATCTCGACCGCTTCGCCTCGCTGGCCGAACAGGCCGCCGAGGGCGGCGACAGCGGCGCGCTGACCGCCGAGGTGACCCGCTACACGGAGCTGTACGGCGAGGCGGTGGTCGTCGTCGACGCCCGCCGCGCCCCGGTGGTGCAGACGGGCGGCATGCATGCCGCCGACCCTGCCGTCGCCCGCCTGGTCGACGCGGTGCTGCGCAACCAGCGCGTCTCGCCCGGGGGCACGCTGCGCCCCTGGTCCCATGGCGCGCAGATGCTGGCTCGCCCGGTCGGCACCGGCACCCGGGTGTCCGGGGCCGTCGTGCTGCGCGCCTCGGTCCGGGCCGCCGCCGACATCGCCCTGCGCTGGGCGCTGGTCCTCGCGGGTGCGGGTCTGTTCGCCGTGGCCTGCGTGCTGCTCGCCCGCGCCGCCACGCGGTGGGTCGTACGCCCCCTGCACCGCCTCGACCGTGCGGTGGGTGCGCTGGCGGCCGGGCTGCCGGCCGAGCACGCACGGGCCGGCGGACCACCGGAACTGCGCCAACTGGCCACCGGATTCAACCGCATGGCCGACGCGGTGACCACGGCACTGGAACAGCAGCGCCGCCTGGTGGCCGACACCTCGCACCAGCTGCGCAATCCGCTCGCCGCGCTGCGCCTGCGCATCGACTCGCTCCAGTCCCGCCTGCCCGCCTCCGCCACCCGCACCTACAGCGGAGTCACGGCCGAACTCGAGCGCATGGAGCAGCTCCTGGACGATCTGCTGGCGCTCGCGAACGCCGAACACCGCGCCGGCGAACTGTCCGTCACGGACGGGCGGGGAACACGCTGCGACGCGACAGCGGTCGCCGCCGCCCAGGCCCGGCTGTGGCAGCCGCTGGCCCAACAGGGCGGAGTCCGCCTGGAGTTCGCCCACGGGCCGGCCGTCCTCATGGCCTGCACGGAGGGCGAACTGGCCCAGGTGGCCGACATCCTGCTCGACAACGCGATCAAGTACGCCGGCGAGGGTGCCCGAGTCGAGACGCGCTGCTTCACCGAGGGCGCGGACGCGGTGTTCGAGGTACGCGACGACGGGCCGGGCCTGGCCGACGGGGAATTCGTCCGGGCGGGCACCCGCTTCTGGCGTTCGGAGCGCCACCGTGAGGTACGTGGCAGCGGCCTCGGTCTTGCGATCGCCGGGCAACTGGTCGGCGGCCGTGGCGGACGCGTCGAGTTCGCGGTGGCCGAACCGCGCGGCCTGCTGGTCCGGGTCGTGCTCCCCACGGAGCAGAACGAGGCCACGACATGACCGCAGAGCAAGCGAACGGCATACCCGGCACGCAGGCACACGGCCGCACCGCCCGCCGTACCGCTCTGCGGGCCGCGCTCGGCACGGCATGCACCGGACTGCTGGCAGGCGCCGCGGCAGCCGACGCACGGCACGCCGACCGTGGCGCGGAAGGCGTGGTGCGCATCGCGACCGGCGAGGCGGACGGGTTCTACGCCGCCTTCGGCCGACTGCTCGGCGAGCAGGTCACGGCGGTGTGGCCCCGGCTGTCCTGTCAGGTGATCCAGAGCGAGGGAAGTGTCGCCAACGTACGGCTGCTCGAGGCACGGCGGACCGAGATGGCGCTGGCCCTGGCCGACATCGCGTGGGCCGCTTACGGCGGCTCCGCACCGTTCGGCCGCCGTGTCCCGCTGCGCGCGATAGGCCGGGTCTACGAGAACTACATCCAGCTGGCCGTGCGCGCCGACGCGAGCGTCCGCAGCGTCGCCGAACTGGCGGGGCGCACCGTCTCACTGGGCGCGCCCGGATCCGGCGGTGCCGTGCTCGGCGACCGGCTGCTGCGCGCGGCGGGCCTCGTCCCGGGCACCGACGTACGGGTCCGGCACCTGCTGATGCCGCAGGCGGCGCGCGCGATGCGGGACGGTGTCGTCGACGCCCTGTTGGTCGCAGGCGGCGTACCCCTGCCCGTGCTGACCCGCCTCGCCACGCGCCCCGGCATCCACCTCCTGCCGCTGGCCGACCTGCTGCCCCGGCTGCGCACCGGTCCGGGCCGGGCCGGCTCGGTGCTGGAAGCGGTGACGGTGCCGGCGGGGGCGTACCGGGGAACGCCCGAGGTGGTCACCGTCGGCGTGGCCAACCTGCTCCTGTGCCGCCCCGACCTGCCCGAGCCCATCGCCGCCGCCCTCACCCACGTACTGGTGCAGCGGGCCACGCGCCTGGTTCCCGCCACGGCGCTCGGCACCCAGTTCCTCGACGTCCGCAGCCTGATCTCCACCGGCGTGGTTCCCCTGCACCCCGGGGCCGTCGCCGCCTACCGGGAACTGCACGGTTAGCGCGTCACGACCGGGCCGGAGTGCCGGCTCCGAGGGACTGTTGATCATGAGTGTGTGAGTGAGATCTCGTTGTCCGTAAACGGCGGATCTGCCTAGTCTCCGGGGGTCCGTCCCGGGCGGCCTTCGCCGCCGGAACGCCGAGTCCTGCGAAACACGTCAGAGGTCCGCCCAGGACAGCTCACCTCGCAGGCGCCGTCGAGGAAGCCCCCACCATGCGCCACTCCCTCTCTCCTGCCCGTCTGGGCACAGCCGGAGCAGCCGCCGCGCTGCTGCTCCTGCCGTTGGCCCCCGAGGCCTTCGCCGCCCCCTCCGTCACTCAGGACAGCGTGACGCCGACCACCATGACCGCGGGTGTCGCCGCGTCGGCCAAGCTGACCGTGCACTCCTCCAGCTGCTTCACGGCCAAGACCCTCGGTGTCGGCGTCCGGGACGCGGCCGGAAAGAACCTGGACTTCCCGGGGAACGCCTCGAATGTCCGAATATGCCCGAGCGGTGTGAAGTTCACCAGCGGCTCGCGCACCCTGCCTGCCGGCACCTACACGATCTTCGGCTTCTGGCAGGAGTCCGGCGGGGCCTGGCACAACCTGCCCTCGCACAAGCTGACCGTCAACAAGGCCTCGACCGCGACGTCGAGCAGCGGTGGCTCGCCGGTCTCCGGCCAGTCCCTGGTCTGGTCCGACGACTTCTCGGGCAGCATCGCCTGGGGCTCGAAGTGGGTCGGCGACAACAGCTCGTCCTACGCCTACGGCGACCACAACCCGGACGACAACAAGCTCGACTGGCTGGACCAGAGCAAGGTCACCACCTCGGGCGGCGTCGCGACCTTCACCGCACAGCCCTCCTCGCACACCCTGGAGAACGGCAAGCAGGCCTGGGACACGGGCCTGCTCACCACCGAGGGCTCCAGCGGCGGCTTCCAGGTGAAGACCGGTGACTACGCCGAGACCCGGGTCAAGATGCCCTCCGGCTCCGGCGCCTGGCCCGCCCTGTGGACCTGGAAGGACGGCAACGGCGAGATCGACTCCTTCGAATACCACCCGGACAACCCGAACCTGCTGGAGTTGACCAACCACGTCACCTCCGGCTCCGACTACTACACCGACTCCGCGGCGGTCGCCCCCGGCCAGTGGGTCACCATCGGCACCCACTACGGTGCGAACTCGGTGGACTGGTACGTCAACGGCAAGAAGGTCTACTCCGACGGTCACGGCGTGGGCAGCAACTTCTCCGCGTATCTGATCCTCAACCTGTCGGTCAGCGCCGGCGAGTACCACCCCGCGCCCTCCGGCTCGACGCCGCTGACCATGCAGGCGGACTACGTGCGGGTCTACCGCTGATCAGCAGTCGACGGACAGGGTGAACGGCGTACGGTCGTTGCGCGGATCGCCGTCGTCGACACTCACCACCTGGACGTGCCCCTCGGCCTCGGTGCCGGGGGGCACATCCGCGTCCACCCGCACCGGAACCAGCGCGGTGGCCGTCCGAAGCCGTGCCAGACCCGCCTCGAAGGTGCAGCGCACCAGCCGTCCGCGGGCCTCGGCGCGGCAGTCCCCGGGGAAGTACGGCCCCTCGGCCGTGAAGCCCTCCGGCAGCCTCACGACCACGGTGAACGGCGACGCGGTCTGCTCCGGCCCCCTGTTGGCCACGAAGGCGTGCACCACGGTACGGCCGCCGGGCGGCGCGGCGGCCGGATCGAGCCGGACCACCTCCAGGTCGGAGCGCGAGGGCGCGGCCGCCAGTCCGGTTGCGCACATCACCACCGCGCCGACCGCGAGCGCGGTCGCCACCCTTCCGGCCATCCGACGCCTCCCACGTTCCGTGCGTTGATCAACGCTCACGGTAACGGGACGGCGCGGGATTCCCCGTGAGGGACGCCGTCAGTCGGTCGACTCCACCCACCCCGCCGCGACGATCCGCGCCGAGTCCGCGGGGCGCGCCTCGTCGAACAGGACGGTGTCCGGAGTCTCGACGCGGATCCCGTCGACGTATGCACCGCGGCCGACGTACAGCTTGTCGGTCGTGTACCGCCAGCGCAGGGTCAGCTGCGGGTGCGCCGGGAGATCGGCCGTCAGGCGGTGCCAGACGCGGCCCGACCAGCCGGCGACCGAGCCCGACGGGTGCTGCTGCGGCACCTCGCCGGGGCGCCCGGTCGTGAAGGGGAGCGGCTGCCAGGTGGTCCCGCCGTCCGTCGTGGCCTCCAGGACGAGGACGTCCGATGCGGGTTCGGTGTCCCACCACAGGGCGGAGGTCAGTCGTACCCCGCCGTCCGTCGTGTCGAGCTGGGGCAGGGTGATCGTGGCGCTCGTGGCGTTCGCCATGCCCGAGAACCATGCCGTACGTCCGTGTGCCGGGCGTACCGGTACGGCGCGTGCCAGATTGTTGCCGGCGGCGACCCGGGGAGCGGAGCCGGAGCGCCATGTGCGCACCGGATGGACCGAGTTGCCCAGCACGACGAGGAAGGAGTCGGTGGTCGGGTCGAGCACCAGCGAGGTGCCGGTGAAACCGGTGTGCCCGGCGCTGCGCGGGGTGGCCATGGCGCCCATGTACCAGTGCTTGTAGAGCTCGAAGCCGAGGCCGTGCTCGTGGCCGGGGAACGCGGTGTCGAAGTCGGTGAACATCAGCTCCACGGACTCCGGCCGCAGGATGCGCACCCGGCCGTAGCGGCCGCCGTTGAGCAGCGTCCGGCCGAGCACGGCCAGGTCCCAGGCGCAGGAGAACACCCCGGCGTGTCCGGCGACCCCGCCGAGGCTGTAGGCGTTCTCGTCGTGCACCTCGCCCCACACCAGCCCCCGTTCCAGACCGGACCAGGGGCCGCGCTCGTCCTCCGTTGCCGCGATCTTCGGCTTCCAGGAGGCGGGCGGGTTGTAGCGGGTGCGGTCGAGGCCGAGCGGCTCGGTGATCTCGTCGTGGAGGAGGGCGTCGAGCGTGCGGCCCGTGATCCTCTCCAGGACGAGCTGGAGCGAGATCAGATTCAGATCGGAGTAGAGGTACTTGGTGCCGGGCGGATTGATCGGGGCTTCGTCGAGGACGAGTCGCAGCCTCGCCTCGCGCGTCGGCGCCTTGTACAGCGGGATCCCGTCACGGAATCCCGAGGTGTGGGTGAGGAGCTGACGGATCGTGATGTCCTGCTTGCCCGCCGCGCCGAACTCCGGGAGGTACGAGGCGACCCTTCCCTCCAGCTCCAGTGCGCCCCGTTCCAGCTGCTGCACCGCCAGCAGCGAGGTGAACAGCTTGGACACCGAGGCCAGGTCGAACACGGTGTCCTCGGCCATGGGGATCTGCCGCTCGGGCGGGAACTCGACACCGGTGTCGGTCTTCTCGTCGTACGCCGCATAGCGCACCGCCATCCCGAGGGGCCGGTGCAGCGCCACGGTGCCGCCCCGCCCGGCGAGCAGCACGACGCCTGCGTACCAGGGGTGCTTGGGGGAGGGGCCGAGGAACGACCCGGCGTCCACGACCAGTTGGCGCAGAGAGGAGGGGAGCAGGCCGGCGCGTTCCGGGCTGCCGTGGCGCAGCGTGCGGTGGTGCCTGGAGTCCGTGGCCGCCGCGGCCGGTCCCGCCGGGAAGGGGGCGATGGTAAGGGCGCCGCCCAGGGCCAGGGCGACTCGTCCGATCTGGCGACGCGTCGGCATCCGGCGGTCGCTCGCGTCTCTTTCCGCTGCGTCGTCGGTCACCCGAGAAACCCTCGTGTCGGTTGTGAAGCATGTCAACAAGGCCTGCCGCCCAATAAATCTGACGGTGTATCAGAAAAGCTCTTCCGTCGGCCGGAGGACTGCGGCATCCTGCGCCCATGCAGACGGAGCTGAGCAAGAAACTGGGAATCGAGCACGCCATTTTCGGCTTCACGCCGTTCCCCGCCGTCGCCGCGGCCATCAGCCGGGCCGGCGGGTTCGGAGTGCTCGGCGCGGTCCGCTACACCGCCCCCGACGAGCTCAAGCGCGACCTCGACTGGGTCGAGGCCCACGTCGACGGCAGGCCGTACGGCCTCGACGTCGTCATGCCCGCCAAGAAGGTGGAGGGCGTGACCGAGGCCGACGTCGAGGCGATGATCCCCGAGGGCCACCGGCAGTTCGTCAAGGACACCCTCGCCAAGTACGGCGTCCCGGAGCTGGCCGAGGGGGAGGCGTCCGGCTGGCGCATCACCGGGTGGATGGAGCAGGTCGCCCGCAACCAGCTCGACGTCGCCTTCGACTACCCCATCCGGCTGCTCGCCAACGCCCTCGGCTCCCCGCCCGCCGACGTGGTCGCCCGTGCCCACGAGCACAACGTGCTCGTCGCGGCCCTCGCGGGCAGTGCCCGGCATGCCGTCAAGCATCAGGAAGCCGGCATCGACATCGTCGTCGCGCAGGGCTACGAGGCCGGCGGGCACACCGGCGAGATCGCCTCCATGGTGCTCACCCCGGAGGTCGTCGACGCCGTCGATCCACTGCCGGTCCTTGCGGCGGGTGGCATCGGCAGCGGGCAGCAGGTGGCCGCCGCCCTCGCCCTCGGCGCGCAGGGGGTGTGGCTGGGCTCCCTGTGGCTGACCTGCACCGAGGCCGACCTTTCCGCGCCCGCGGTGACGCGGAAACTGCTCGCCGCAGGCTCCGGCGACACCGTCCGCTCCCGCGCGTTGACCGGGAAACCGGCACGCCAGCTCCGTACCGAATGGACCGACGCGTGGGACGACCCGGCCGGACCCGGCACCCTTCCCATGCCCCTGCAGGGACTGCTGGTCGCCGAGGCCCTCACCCGCATCCAGAAGTACGAGGTCGAACCCCTGCTCGGCACCCCGGTCGGCCAGATCGTCGGCCGCATGAAGAGCGAACGCACCGTTCAGGCCGTCTTCGACGACCTCACCCGCGGCTTCGAGCAGGCCGTCGACCGCATCAACCGCATCGCCGGAAGGAGCGGCACATGACGAGTACGCCCCCCGCCGGATTCTGGGCCCAGGCCACCGCCGAACCCGACCGCACGGTCCTCGTCGCACCCGACGGCGAGCAGTGGACCGCCGGACGTCTGCACGCGGCCGCCAACCGTCTGGTGCACGGCCTGCGCGCCGCCGGACTGCACCGCGGCGACGCCTTCGCGGTCGTACTGCCCAACGGCATCGAGTTCTTCACCGCGTATCTGGCCGCCAGCCAGGCCGGTTTCTATCTCGTCCCGGTCAACCACCACTTCGTCGGCCCGGAGATCGGCTGGATCGTCGCCGACTCCGGCGCCAAGGTGCTCATCTCCCACGAGCGTTTCGCGGGGCCCGCCCGCCACGCCGCCGACGAGGCCGGGCTGCCGGCCACCCAGCGGTACGCCGTCGGCACGGTCGAGGGCCTCCGCCCGTACGCCGAACTCCTCGACGGACAGCCGGAGTCGGCGCCCTCCGACCGCGAGCTCGGCTGGGTCATGAACTACACGTCGGGCACCACCGGCCGCCCCCGCGGCATCCGCCGCCCGCTGCCCGGCAAGACCCCCGAGGAGGCCTATCTCGGCGGCTTCCTCGGCATCTTCGGCATCAAGCCGTACGACGACAACGTCCACCTCGTCTGCTCCCCGCTCTACCACACGGCCGTACTCCAGTTCGCGGGCGCGTCCCTGCACATCGGCCACCGCCTCGTCCTGATGGACAAGTGGACGCCCGAGGAGATGCTCCGGCTGATCGACCGGGAGAAGTGCACGCACACCCATATGGTCCCGACCCAGTTCCACCGCCTGCTCGCGCTCCCGGAGGACGTGCGTCGCTCGTACGACGTCTCGTCCATGCGGCATGCCATCCACGGCGCCGCCCCCTGCCCCGACCATGTGAAGCGGGCGATGATCGACTGGTGGGGCCACAGCGTGGAGGAGTACTACGCGGCCAGCGAGGGCGGCGGCGCCTTCGCCACCGCCGAGGACTGGCTGAAGAAGCCCGGAACCGTCGGCAAGGCCTGGCCCATCAGCGAACTCGCGGTCTTCGACGACGACGGCAACCGTCTGCCGCCCGGCGAACTCGGCACCGTCTACATGAAGATGCACACCGGTGGCTTCGCCTACCACAAGGACGAGGCCAAGACGAAGAAGAACCGCATCGGCGACTACTTCACCGTCGGCGACCTCGGCTACCTCGACGAGGACGGCTACCTCTTCCTCCGCGACCGCAAGATCGACATGATCATCTCGGGCGGGGTCAACATCTACCCGGCCGAGATCGAGTCGGCCCTGCTCGCCCACCCCGCCGTCGCCGACGCCGCCGTCTTCGGCATCCCGCACGACGACTGGGGCGAGGAGGTCAAGGCGGTCGTCGAACCGGCACCGGGACACGAGCCGGGCCCGGCCCTGGCCGCCTCGATCCTCGACCACTGCGCCGAGCAACTCGCCGGCTACAAGCGGCCCAAGAGCGTCGACTTCATCTCGGAGATGCCCCGCGACCCGAACGGGAAGCTGTACAAGCGGCGGCTGCGCGACCCGTACTGGCAGGGGCGCACCCGCGCCGTGTGACGCCCGGGGCCCTGTCCCACGCGGGATGCGCGGGACAGGGCTGTACGGTCAGTGGTGTTCGCCGACCCGGATGACCCGCAGTGCGGGCGAGGACAGGATGTCCTTCTCGCAGAAACGGGCCGTCACCCACCTCTCACCGGACAGCAGCCGGGTCTGGTCGCTGTGGTGCGGCGAGTTCGGGTTCGACGACTGGGAGTACGTCAGCAGGGTGCGGGCCACCGGGCAGCCGCTGCCGTCCCAGCCGACGGCCTGCAGATGGCTGGAGCCGAACGGCACCTGCGTGTACGCCCCGCTCGCCGCGTCCCACGTCGGCTCGACCACGTTCCACACGCCGAGCCTGTTAGAGCCGCCCGGTATCGCGAGGCGTTCGCCGCCTCGCACGACGTACTGGTGGTCACCGAGCCGGGCGTCCAGCGGTGTACCCGAGCCGCGCAGTTCCGCCACCGCGTCGGCGAGGGCCGTGGCGAAGCCGGGCACGCTGGTGTCGAGCGTGTTCGGCGTGCGGACCGGGTCCGCCGCCGAGAACGGCACCTTCCAGAGCCGGCCGGCCGGTACGGCGGCGGTCAGCTTCCGCCAGAAGCGGTCGAAGAAAAGGGCGCCGCGGCTGTCGGTGTCCATGGTCCGGTCCCAGGCGGCGAGCACCCTGCAGGCCTCGCCGACGTCAACCGACTTCCCGTCGTTCGCCCTCGCCGTGCCACCGGGCAGCGCGGCACACGCCTTCGCCGCGTCGGCCGCGGCCAGCGCACCGGCGGGCGCCCGGTTCGCGAACTGCTGCTTCTGCAGGTCCCGGACGGTCAGCCCGCCGCGCTTGGCCATCGCCGCCACATCCTCGATCGCGCCCCTGGTCCGCAGCGAGCGCGGAGTGCCGACGTCGCCGAAGATCCGCTCGTAGCCGGTGAGCGGCCGGTCGGTGTTGGCCAGCCAGGCGCTGTCGTTGGAGTTCTCCGCGTAGGGCGCGTCCTTGAGCATGGGCATCCGGGCCGGCCCGAAGACACCGGGCTGCACGGCGTCGGCGTCGCTGCCGATCGCGCAGGCCCCGCGCGAGCCGTCGAGGACCGCGAGACCCGCCTGCGGGTAGGTGAGCTTGCCGAGGTCGGTTGAGCAACGGGCCGCCAGCTCGTCGGTGATCCGGGGCAGCACCTGCGACTGGGTGTACAGGGAGTGGCCGGCGGAGTCCGCGGCGACGGTGTTCACCCAAGGCAGGCCCTGGTGCCGTTGCAGGGAGGTCACCACGTCCGCGGTGGAGCGCGCCTTGGCGAAGCCGAGCGAGGTGTCGGCGAAGCGGAAGTTGGCGGCGTTCGGGTCGTTGAGCGCGTAGGCCGTCGTGGCCGTCCACGGCAGCGGTGGATCACCGCCGGGGTCGGCCACGACCGGGCCGTAGCGCGTCCACCACTGGGTGCGCGTCACCGGGGCGCCGTCCTGGACCGGCACGGTCACGGTGCGCTTCGTCATCCGCTCCCGTTCGCCGTCCACCAGATAGACCGTGGGGTCGGCGGGGTCCAGGGTCAGCCGGGTCAGGCTGAACGGGACGCCGGTGGCGACGGTGTGGCTCCACGCCACACGGGAGTTGTAGCCGATCGACACGGTCGGCGAGCCGAGGAGCGAGCCGCCCGCCACGTCCAGCTCGCCCGGGATGGTCTGCTGCGACTGCCAGAACCGGCGCCCGCCCTGCCACGGGTAGTGCGGGTTGCCCAGCAGCAGACCGCGGCCGTTCGCCGTCGTGGCCCCGCTGAAGGCGACCGCGTTGGACCCCATGTCCGCGCTCGCGGACCGTTCGCGCACCGCCTTGATCAGGGCCTTGGCGTCGACCCCCGTGGCGGACGCCGTGAAGCCGGTGGGAGGCTGCGCCCCGGTGATCTCGTCCACGAAGCCGCCCTGGCCGCCGAGAACCACGATGGCGTAGAAGCGGGCGGCCACATCGGTCGGGGAGATCGGCCGCACCCAGGGCTTGCCCTGGCACGCCGGGTCGGTGATCCGGTTCTGCGCCAGCCAGGCGTCGTACCCGGCGGCGAAGCCCCGCAGCATGTCCTTCACCTGGCGGCTCGGGCCCCGTGGCGCCGGTTCCGCGAGGAGCTTCTCCACGGTCCGGGTCTGCCGTATGCCGCGGAAGTACAGGTCGCTGGAGAGATTGTCGGAGGCCGACGACAGCGAGCGGTCGGTGGCCGCGTCGGGGCCGAAGTAGCGTGAGCGTTCGCCGCGCACGGTCACGAAACCGTCGGCGAGCAGACACACCTGGTCGGCGGCCTGCGCCCAGCCGGTGCCGAAGCCGAGGTCCGCGTAGTTCTGCGCGACGATGTGCGGAATTCCGTACTCGGTGTAGCGGATGACGGCGGACAGATCGCCGTGCGCGGGACGGTCCTGACGGCTCGTGCGCTC
The DNA here is from genome assembly GCF_044465725.1 of Streptomyces sp. NPDC049541. NCBI lineage: Bacteria > Bacillati > Actinomycetota > Actinomycetes > Kitasatosporales > Streptomycetaceae > Streptomyces > Streptomyces sp. NPDC049541. The sequence continues at coordinate 948,626 of NZ_JBITLY010000002.1, forward strand.
GGCCGCGGCGGCCTGCAGAGCGGACGAGGCGGTGAGTAACGCGACGGCCGCGACGGCCAGTCGTCTGAAACGGGTACGCAAGGTGCCTCCCAGAGTCATGGGGGAAGGAGCGGTTGAACGCGCGACGGGCGGGTGCGTGAGCCTCCCGGGTGCTTGACCTGCCCCGGCCACACGCCGAGGATCATCAGTCATGACGCAGGGACACGGCAGCACGGTTGACGGGGTGCTGCGGCGCAGCGCCCGGCGCACCCCCGCGCGCAGCGCGGTGGAGTACGGCGACCGCAGATGGACGTACGAGGAACTGGACGAGGCCGTCTCCCGCGCGGCGAGCGTCCTGCTCGCGCAGGGACTGGCCCCGGGCGACCGCGTCGGCGCCTACGGCCACAACTCGGACGCCTATCTGATCGGCTTCCTCGCCTGCGCCCGCGCGGGCCTGGTCCATGTACCGGTCAACCAGAACCTGACCGGCGACGACCTCACCTACATCGTCGAACAGTCCGGCAGCTCGCTGGTCCTCACCGACCCCGACCTGAGCGGTCGACTCGCGCAGGACGTACGGACGTTGCCCCTGCGGGACGCCGACGATTCACTGCTGGCCCGGCTGGCCGCGGCCCCCGCCCACGACGGGCCCGAGCCGCGCACCGAGGACCTGGTGCAGCTGCTGTACACGTCGGGTACGACGGCCCTGCCCAAGGGCGCGATGATGACGCACCGCGCCCTGGTGCACGAGTACCTGAGCGCGATCACCGCCCTCGACCTCAGCGCCGGTGACCGCCCCGTGCACTCCCTCCCGCTCTACCACTCCGCGCAGATGCATGTGTTCCTGCTGCCGTACCTCGCGGTCGGAGCCACCAACATCATCCTCGACGCCCCCGACGGCGACCGGCTCTTCGACCTCATCGAGAACGGTCGTGCGGACAGCCTGTTCGCCCCGCCCACGGTGTGGATCGCCCTGTCCAACCGCCCCGACTTCACCACCCGCGACCTCAGCGGACTGCGCAAGGCCTACTACGGCGCCTCGATCATGCCGGTGCCCGTCCTGGAACGGCTGCGCCAACGACTGCCCAAGCTCGCCTTCTACAACTGCTTCGGCCAGAGCGAGATCGGCCCCCTGGCCACCGTCCTGGCACCCGACGAGCACAAGGGCCGTATGGACTCCTGCGGCCGCCCCGTCCTGTTCGTCGACGCCCGTGTGGTCGACGAGGACGGCAAGGACGTCCCCGACGGCACACCCGGCGAAATCGTCTACCGTTCCCCGCAGTTGTGCGAGGGCTACTGGGACAAACCCGAGGAGACCGCCGACGCCTTCCGCGACGGCTGGTTCCACTCCGGAGACCTCGCGGTGCGCGACGCGCACGGCTACTACACGATCGTCGACCGCGTGAAGGACGTCATCAACTCCGGTGGCGTACTGGTCGCTTCACGCCAGGTGGAGGACGCCCTCTACACCCACGAGTCGGTCGCGGAGGTCGCCGTGATCGGCCTGCCCGACGAACACTGGATCGAGGCGGTCACCGCGGTCGTCGTTCCGCGCGGCGAGGTGACCGAGGACCAACTGATCGCCCACGCCCGCGAGAAGCTGCCCCACTTCAAGGCACCGAAGCGGGTGGAGTTCGTGACGGAGCTGCCGCGCAACGCCAGCGGAAAGATCCTCAAGAGGGAACTGCGGGACCGCTTCTCCGGCTAGCGCGACCGCCACAGGTCGCGCAGGAGCGCGATCTCGGCCATGTGGTGGATGAACTCGAGGTTGGCGCCCCACAGCACGCTGATGAACGGTTCGTCGGGGTCGGAGCCGTACGGGTACTGCGAGAAGCCGACCGTGTCGAGTTGCGCGTCGGTCATCGCGGCGACGCTGTCCCGCCAGCGGTCGATCAGCGCCCAGAACCGCTCCAGGGCCAGCGCGGCGGACGGAGTGAAGTCGACCAGCAGCTTCGGCTCCTGCCGCCGCTCACCGAAGGTCCACTCCCACTGGCCCGCGAAGCAGAAGTGCAGGTGCCCCAGCCGCCAGGCGATGGTGGTGATCGGCGCCTCGTCGGGCTCCACCGGCCCGGTGTGCGCGAGGACCTCCTGGACCCGCTCGACGCTCACGCTCCAGTCCTCGGCGATCTTGGCGACGGACATACCGGCGGCGGCCTGCCGGGCCACCTCGTCGTACTCGTTCGACGGGATCTCCGGGGCACCCTGGTCGAGCACCCACTCGCCGGGCCCGAAGGCCCTGGGCGTCGTCGCCTCGCTCCGGCGCCGGATCGACCAGCCGCCGGGCGCGGGCTCCCACAGGTACTCCTCGTCGCCGAGCCCCGTCAGCCGCACCTGAGCCATCTCCCTGGCGCGGTCGAACTGGTCGATGAGCAAGCCAAGACGGTCGGTCCGCACACCCGCGATCTGCATGCCGGCTCCCCTCGCGGTCGCATGAAGCTCCTTCGCCCTGCGGCCGGATCCTAGGAGCGCGGCCCCTGGCGGGCGAGCGATTTACGCTGCGGTCCGGCAGCGCCCCCGCCGTTGTGCCCGCCCGTCAGCCGTGCTTGGCTCGCCGGATGAACCTTCTGCTGACGGCGAGTGGCCTGCGCAACGAGACACTGCGGGACGCGCTGCGGGACATGCTGGGAAAGCCGTTCGGATCGGCGAACATCGTGTACGTTCCCACGGCTTCCGTGGCCGAGCCCGGGGACCACGGCTGGCTCGTCGAGGGCATGAACCGGCTGTACGGCCTCGGCTGGCGGGAGTTCGACGTCCTGGAGCTGAACGGCCTGCCCCGGCAGCTGGTCCTCGACCGGCTGCTCCACGCCGACGTGATCTACGTCGAGGGCGGCAACCACTACCACCTCGCGCGCAGCATCACCCGCAACGGTCTGGCCGAGGGCTTCCTTCAGGCGCTGGAGAGCCGGGTCCATGTGGGGGTCAGCGCCGGATCAATGATCTTCAGCCGTCATCTCACCGCACACTCCGCCGACGTCATCGGGGACACCGCGGACCTCCATGTGCTTGGCGCGACGACCGTGGAGCCGCCGTTCGGCCTCTTCGACTGGTACCTCAAGCCCCATCTGTACTCGCCGCATTTCCCGGAGCGGGACGACGCCTGGGCTGATCGCATCGCTGCGCGCGCGGACTTCCCGATCTACTTCATCGACGACGAGACGGCCGTTCGTGTCAGGGACGGCAAGGTGGATGTCATCTCCGAGGGCCGGTGGCGGTTCCATCAGTGACGCGATGGCGAGCCGCACATCGGCACACTCAGCGGAGCGCTACCGCAGGTCCACGACCCGCCGGATCTTGCCCACCGAACGCTCCAGCGACTCCGGCTCGACGATCTCCACCGCGACCGACACCCCGATGCCGTCCTTCACCGCCGTCGCGATCGCCTGCGCGGCGGCCTCCCGCACCTCGGGTCCGGCGTCGGGCCGGGCCTCCGCCCGCACGGTGAGGGCGTCAAGACGGCCCTCCCGGGTCAGGCGCAGCTGGAAGTGCGGGGCGACACCGGGCGTGCGCAGCACGATCTCCTCGATCTGTGTCGGAAAGAGATTCACGCCCCGCAGGATCACCATGTCGTCACTGCGCCCGGTGACCTTCTCCATCCGCCGGAACACCCGCGCCGTGCCCGGCAGCAGCCGCGTCAGGTCGCGGGTGCGGTACCGCACGACCGGCATGGCCTCCTTGGTCAGCGAGGTGAAGACGAGCTCGCCCTCCTCGCCGTCCGGCAGCACCTCACCGGTGATCGGGTCGACGACCTCCGGGAAGAAGTGGTCCTCCCAGATGTGCAGCCCGTCCTTGGTCTCCACGCACTCCTGCGCCACCCCCGGGCCGATCACCTCGGACAGCCCGTATATGTCCACCGCGTCGATCGCGAACCGCTCCTCGATCTCCCGCCGCATCTCCTCGGTCCACGGCTCGGCCCCGAAGATCCCCACGCGCAGGGAGGTGCCGCGCGGATCGACGCCCTGGCGCTCGAACTCGTCGAGGAGCGTGAGCATGTACGACGGCGTCACCATGATGATCTGCGGCTCGAGGTCCTGGATCAGCTGGACCTGGCGGGCCGTCATACCGCCGGAGGCGGGGATGACCGTACAGCCGAGCCGTTCCGCCCCGTAGTGCGCGCCGAGGCCGCCGGTGAACAGGCCGTAGCCGTACGCCACATGTACCTTGTCGCCGGGCCGGCCACCCGCCGCACGGATCGAGCGGGCCACCATGTCGGACCACAGGGAGAGGTCGCTGTCCGTGTAGCCGACGACCGTGGGGCGCCCGGTGGTGCCGCTGGAGGCGTGGATCCGGCGGATGCGGTCCTGTGGCACGGCGAACATGCCGTACGGGTAGTTCTCGCGCAGGTCCGCCTTCGTGGTGAACGGGAAACGGGCCAGGTCGGCCAGGGACCGGCAGTCGTCCGGGTGGACGCCGGCCTTGTCGAAGGACTCCCGGTAGAAGGAGACGTGCTCGTACGCGTGCCGCAGCGAGGCCCGCAGCCGCTCCAGCTGCAGCGCCCGCAGCGCACCGGCGTCGAGCCGTTCCCCTGAATCCCGCAGCTCCGTCGCATCCACCATGGGGACGTCTCCTTCACCAACCGCACCAATACGGGCGACCGATCATTCGGTCGAGCTGTTCGGGATCAGTAATTCAGGCCACGTCGAGGCAGGCAAGAGGGCGGCACGCATTTTCTGCCGCGCCCCCAAACTGCGTTGCGCCACCGGGCCATGGGGCCGGAAGATCGGGACATGCCGATCTTCACTGCCGCCGACGGGACCGAACTGGCCTACCACCTCCGGGGTGACGGCGAGCCGCTCGTCGTGCTGCCGGGAGGCCCGATGCAGGCCTCCTCCTACCTCGGAGACCTGGGCGGGCTCGCGCAGCACCGCCGGCTGGTCCTGCTCGACCTGCGCGGCACCGGCGACTCAGCGGTACCGGAGGATCCGGCCACCTACCGGTGTGACCGGCTCGTGGACGACGTGGAGGCGCTCCGCACCCATCTGGGCCTGGAGCGGATGGACCTGCTCGCCCATTCGGCCGGTGGCAGTCTGGCGATGCTGTACGCCGCCCGGCACCCGGAACGGGTGGCGCGGCTGGTCCTGGTCACCTGCATCCCGTGGGCCCTGGGAAGGCAGCCCAGCGCGGAGGACCGGCTGGCTGCGGCCCGCCTGAGGAGCGGCGAGCCGTGGTTCCAGGACGTGTTCCCGGCGTTCGAGGAGTGGCTGGCGGGGAAGACCGACTTCGACCCGGCGTTCGCGCCCTTCTTCTACGGCCGCTGGGACGACGCGGCGGCGGATCACGATGCCGGCGTCGAGTTCAACGACGACGCCGCCGACGTCTACGGCTCCGACGGCGCCTACGACCCGCCCGCGACCACCGCCGCACTCGCCCGAGTGGCCGCACCGGTCCTCGTCCTCGCCGGCGAGCTCGACGGCGGCCCCCGGCCCGAGCTGGCGCGCACCGCCGCCGATGTGTTTCCGAACGCCGAGTTCACCGTCCAGCCTGGTGCGGGGCACTATCCGTGGGTGGACGACCCCGAGTGGTTCGCACGCCGGGTCGCCCGGTTCTTGAGCCGGGACGAGGCCTTGGTGTCGGCGGGCGAGTAGCAGATCGGCCGAGCGGTGCGCCGCTCGAGTTGCGGGATGCGCCGGCTGCCGTGACATTTGAGGCGGAGTGAAGAGTGCGAGGGGCCCTGTCCTCCCCCGAGAGGACAGGGCCCCACGCACGTCCGCTTCGCTCAGCGGCGCCGGCTCGGCAGGTGCTCGCAGCAGCCGAAGCGCCGGCCGCCGCCCCGGAGCTTGTCCAGGCGGCTGCTGCCGGTGTCCTCGCCGACGCCGTCGACCCGCAGGCCGGACGTTTGCCGGAAGAGCCGGACCGCGCTGAAGGCACGCGCGGCACGCCCGGTCTTCTCGCCGCACACCCTGTCGACCCGCCCGCTGTCGGTTCTCGGTGTCGACGTGGATCTCCTCGCCGGGGTGCGCCGGGCCGGCTGGGCCAGGCTCAGTCCCGCCCCGGCGCGCACCCCGCGCCTGCCCGGCCGGCCGCGCCGTCTCCGGGCTCACTTGCGCAGTTTCTACCAGGGGTCGGGGCCGACGACGCCGTCCGGCGCAAGCCCGTACCACCGGGAGAGCAACGCCGGCCTGGGGATCCGATGACGGCCCTCTCACCGCCGCACGACCCGGGGACGCGCGCACGTGTCCGATCCCGGCCGGCGGCCGGGGGTCACGGCTTGCGCGGTCCTGCCGTGGCAGCGCTTCGACGCCGCCGTAGCACGACATGACCGCCGGTCAGGCTCAGCGCGAGGACGGCGAGTCCGACACCGCCCGCCACCTCGAAGCCGGCCGGCCCCGTGCCGCCGCCGACGCCCGCGTTCACCCCTCGCTGTGGAACCGGCGTGGTGGTCGCCGGCGCCGGAGTGAGCGTGGCGGGGGTGACCGCGGTGGAGGTGACCGTGGGCGAGGGCGAGGGCCGGTGCGGCAGGTCCTCGCAGGCGATGCCGTCGTGGTCCGCGTCCAGGCGGAACGGATCGCTCGGATTGGCTCTGAGTACCGCCTGCGCCTGTTCCTGGAACGCGAAGTCGTGGCAGTCCACGTCGGTCTGTGCATGGGCCACGACGGCCGTCGGGCCGGTGGTCGCGAGGAGAGCCAGTGCTGCTGTGCTCAGCACGCGCGTCGCTATGTGCATGTGGGGTCCCCTTCATGGCCGGTGATCCGCTCACCGTCACTGCGACCCCAGGGACGCCATCCCGCCCCGGCGCGTCGTGCTGAGCCGTCCGAAGGACCCCCTGCCGGACCGTCGTCGGCCGGCCGGCTCACCCGCCCTGCGGCCCGTATGCCGTCATGAAGCGGTCCCGGAACTTGTTCATGGTCCACTCCGGGGCGTTGTCCGCGGGCTTGATCCCGTCCGTCCAGCCCCAGTCGGAGACGCGGTCCAGGACCTTCGGGTCGCGGGCGACGATCGTCACCGGCACATCCCGGTTGGCGGTGCCCCCGGTGACAGTCGGGACGGGCTGGTGGTCGCCGAGGAAGACGAGGACGGTCTTGTCGTCGCCGTAGCGCTGCATCCACTCGGTCAGACTGTCCAGGGAGTACTGGATGGCCTTGCGGTACTCGGTGCGCACGCGCTGGGCGCTCTTCCAGACCTCCGTGGGGTTCGTGCCCTCCTTCTTGATCTTGTAGAAGACCTTGCCGTCCCCGAGGTCCTTCCAGTCGATCATGTGGGCGATGGGCGACCAGGGGTTGTGGCTGGAGGCCAGGATGATCTCCGCCATGATCGGGCCGCGGTTCTTCTTGCCGTGCTCCAGCTTCTGGAAGGCCTCCAGGCTGAACTGGTCCGGCACCGGCGTCCAGCTGAAGTACGGGCCCTGGTAGCCGAGGTGCGTGGAGTCGTAGATGTGGTCGAGGCCGAAGTACTTGCCCTCCGGCCACGCCTTGCGCACGCCCGGCACGATGCCGACCGTGCGCCAGGCGCCGGTCTTCTGGAAGTAGCTGGTGAGGGTGGCGCGGTCGCTGGTGGTCAGGGTCCGGTAGCGCTGCTGGTTCTTGATCCACAGCCCGGACAGGAACGTCGAGTGGGCGAGCCAGCTGCCGGCGCCCGTCACGGGCGACCTGAGCCAGCCGCTGCGCGCCGCGAAGCCTGCCGCCTTGAGACGGGCGTCGCCCGCCTTGAGCGTCGCGTCGACCTCCGGTCCCGTCGTCGGGTCGTCGATCGCCACCCGGCCGTAGCTCTCGATGAAGGTGAACATGACGTCCTTGCCGCGCAGCCCGGTCAGCAGTTGGCCGGCCGGGGTCTTCGCGTAGGCGTCGACCGCCATCTGCTTCTTGAAGACGTCGGCGTCACCGAGGCCGTCGCGGACGTACTGCACACGGTTGGCTAGGTACTGGGCGTAGCCATTGGTGGCGAGCGTGACACCGCCGAACTGCACGCCCAGGGTGAAGCAGAGGATCCACACGACGCCGAGGACCAGCGTGGAGCGCACGGCGACGGGCCGGTGCCGGGCCAGCACGTCGGCCAGCCGCACCATCGCGAGCGCGCTCAGCGTGAGCACGGCGATGACCAGGACGATCACCCCGGCCACCGCGAGCACCTCGCCCGAGCGCCCGAAGGAGTCCTTCACCCAGTCCGCCCCGTCGCTCAGCAGAACCCAGTCGAAGACCAGGTCGAAGGGCCGGGCCAGGGTCTGACGGAACCCCATGTCGAGGCACTTGAGAACGCCGGACAGCCCGACGAACGCCCCCAGCACGACGGCCGTGATCCGCCGCCCCTTCGACGGCAGCACGAGCAGGACGGCCGCGAGGAAGATCGCCTCGACGGGGAGCCGGAAGAACGACTGGACAGTGATCCAGTCGAGGCGGTTGGGCACCAGGAGCACGACGAACACCAGGGCGGCGGCCAGGACGGTCGTGCCCACGTGTACGGCAACCGCCGTACGGGGGTAACGGCGGCGCCAGCCGAACCAGCCGGCGGCGCCCGTCGGGCCGGGCTCGTCGGCGGACGTGGAGGTGACCGCTTCCTCGTCGGCGGAACCTTCACCGGTGGAAGCCGTGTCCGGGACGACGGCCTCGCCCGGCTCCTTCCCGTCCTTCGCGCCGCCCGTCTTCTGCGCTGTGGTGTCCACGGCAGGCTCGTCGGCTTCCGGAGCGGTCGAGGCCTCCTCGGCTCCGGTCCTGTCCGGTGTGTCCGCGTCCGTCTCCGGCAGTTGACGAGGGGGCGTGAGGTGCGACACCCGTGGGTCCTTCCGTGCGAAACCGCTGCTGGCACGGCGGACCGGGCCCGCAGGGCCGAGCCGCCAACCTCGCGTACGGCCCTACGCCACCCACCGTTCAAACACCCGGGTCAACCGCCCGCAAAGAGTACGCCCGCCGCCCGGACCGGCCCACCGCGGGTCCCGTCCTTCCGTCTAGCGGTCGGCCGCGACCGCCACCTCCCGGGCCCACCGGTAGTCGGCCTTGCCGCTGGGCGACCGCCGTATCGCCTCGGTGATCACCAGCTGCCGGGGGATCTTGTAACCGGCGAGATGGGTACGGCAGTAGGACTGCACGTCCTGAAGCGAAGGCCGTGGCGCGCCCTCGCGCAGTTGCACCACCGCCGCCACATGACTGCCCCACTTCGCGTCCGGCACCCCGGCCACCAGCGCGTCGTACACGTCGGGATGGGACTTCAGGGCCTGCTCGACCTCCTCGGGGTACACCTTCTCGCCGCCGGTGTTGATGCACTGCGAGCCACGTCCGAGGACCGTGACCACGCCCTCCTCGTCCACCGTGCCCATGTCGCCCAGCAGCACCCACCGCTCGCCGTCCTTCTCGAAGAAGGTCTCGGCGGTTTTCCTCGGGTCGTTGTAGTAGCCGAGCGGCACATGGCCGCACTGTGCGACCCGGCCCACCTCGCCCGCGGCGACCGGCTCGTGGGTGGCCGGATCGACCACCTGAGTACGGGCGTTGACGCGGATGCGGAAGGACTGCCCGGCACCGGAATCGGCCGTCGCCGTGCCGTTGAAGCCGGACTCGGAGGAGCCGTAGTTGTTCAGCAGCATCGCGTTCGGAAGCAGCTCCTGGAACTGTCGGCGCACCGTCTCGGAGAGCACCGCTCCGGACGAGGACACACTGAACACCGACGAGCAGTCCGTGCCCTTCATGGGCCCGGCCAGGGCGTCGATCAACGGCCGCAGCATCGCGTCGCCGACCAGCGAGATGCTGGTGACCTTCTCCTTCTCGATGGTCCGCAGCACCTCCTCCGGCATGAACTTGCGGTGGATCACGACCCGCTGCCCGAAGTTGAAGCCGATGAACGAGGTGAGCGTGGAGGTGCCGTGCATCAGCGGGGGAGTGGGGAAGAAGGTGATCCCGGAGCCGCCGGCCGCGACCCGTTCGGCGAGCTCCTGCGGCTTCCTGACCGGCTCGCCGGTCGGCGCGCCCCCGCCCAGACCGGAGAAGAACAGGTCCTCCTGACGCCACATCACGCCCTTGGGCATCCCGGTGGTGCCGCCGGTGTAGATGATGAACTGGTCGTCGCCCGACCGTGCCGGGAAGCCGCGCTCCGGCGACCCGCCTGCCTCGGCCTCGGCGAACGACACGGCGGAGACCCCCTCCTGCGCCCCGCCCACCCGCACCAGATGCCGCAGCTTCGGACACTGCGGCAGCACCGCCGCCACCCGCCCGTCGAACTCCGCGTCGAAGACCAGCGCCACCAGATCGGCGTCCCGGTACAGGTACACCAACTCGTCTTCCACGTAACGGTAGTTGACGTTGACCGGGACGATCCGCGCCTTCAGGCACCCGAACACCGTCTGCAGATACTCGATGCCGTTGTAGAGGTGCAGCCCGAGGTGTTCGCCGGGGCGGATCCCGGCGTCGATCAGATGGTGGCCGATGCGGTTCGCCGCCGCGTCCAGCTCCTCGTACGTCAGACGCCGCTCCGCGCCCGTGCCCGGGTGGTCGATGTACACCAGGGCCTCGCGCTCCGGCACCACGTCGACGACCGACTCGAACAGGTCGGCAAGGTTGTACTCCACCGCTCCTCCTGACCCCGGCAGCCATGACGACCAACAGCCATGACGAAGAAAGGCGCATCCGTCGGTTCGCCGGTCATCAGAGCAAAGGGGACGGCAACTGTGAAGGGTCCGCGCGAAGAAATCTGACTGCCTGTCAGAAAACCCTTGAAGTGGCTCCCCGCCTACTGCAACCTGTTCTCGTTCTTTGAGAGGGGAGATGGGTGATGGGTGGGACCGAACACCTCACCGTGCAGCGCGAAGGCGCCACACTGGTGCTCACGCTCAACAGGCCGGACGCCAAGAACGCGCTCTCGCTGTCCATGCTCGTCGGTCTGTACGACGGCTGGATCGAGGCCGACGAGGACGACTCCGTCCGCTCGGTCGTGCTGACCGGCGCGGGCGGTGCGTTCTGCGCCGGCATGGACCTCAAGGCCCTCGCCGGCCAGGGCATGGAGGGCGAGCAGCACCGGGACCGCCTCAAGGCCGACCCGGACCTGCACTGGAAGGCGATGCTGCGCCACCACCGCCCCCGCAAACCGGTGATCGCCGCCGTCGAGGGCTACTGCGTGGCGGGCGGCACGGAGATCCTGCAGGGCACCGACATCCGGGTCGCGGGGGAGTCGGCGACGTTCGGGCTCTTCGAGGTCAAGCGGGGGCTGTTCCCGATCGGCGGTTCGACGGTGCGGCTGCAGCGGCAGATCCCGCGCACCCATGCCCTGGAGATGCTGCTCACGGGGCGCCCCTACACAGCCCAGGAGGCCGCCGACATCGGCCTGATCGGCCACGTCGTGCCCGACGGCACCGCCCTCGCCAAGGCCCTGGAGATCGCCGAACAGATCAACGCCTGCGGTCCGCTCGCCGTGGAGGCCGTCAAGGCGTCCGTCTACGAGACCGCCGAGATGACGGAGACGGACGGGCTCGCCTCCGAACTCAAGCGGGGTTGGCCGGTCTTCGACACGGCCGATGCCAAGGAGGGGGCGCGTGCCTTTGCGGAGAAACGGCTGCCCGTTTACAGGCGCGCGTAGTGCTGCGCCGGCTCAGGCCGGTTTGGAGACTGCGGGCCGGATGAGGCTGGTCGCTCCCCCACTCTCGACTTCGCTCGAGCGGGGGGACCCCCATCGCGGCGGAGCCGCACATGTCACAGCCCCGCGCCCCTGAAGGGGCGCGTCCTGACCGTCGTTCTCTCAAGGAGGTAGGCCCGGTGACCGAAGTCCTCAAGGCTCCCCTCGCCGTTGAATTCCCCTTCACCCGCTCCCTCGGACCGGTCCAGAGTGCCTTTCTGACGGGACTGCGTGAGCGTGTCGTCCTCGGGGTGAGGACCGGTGACAACCGTGTCCTGGTCCCGCCCGTCGAGTACGACCCCGTCACCGCCGAGGAGATCCGCGACCTGGTGGAGGTCGCCCCCACCGGCACGGTCACCACCTGGGCCTGGAACCACGACCCCCGCCGCGGCCAGCCCCTCGACACCCCCTTCGCCTGGGTCCTGGTCCGCCTCGACGGCGCCGACACCGCCCTTCTGCACGCCCTCGACGTCCCCGCACCGGACGCCGTGCACACCGGCCTGCGCGTCCGCATCCGCTGGGCCGAAGCACGCGAGGGCGCCATCACCGACATCGCCTGCTTCGAGCCGTACCACGGCGAACCGGTCCGACCGGAGGGTCACAGCGGCCAGTTCGAGGACGCGATCAGCGGCATCGTCGCCCACGCCCGCCTCGACTACACGTACTCGCCCGGCCGCGCCCAGACCGCCTACATCAACGCCCTCTCCGAGCGGCGGACCGTCGGCGAACGCTGCCCCTCCTGCCGCAAGGTCTACGTGCCGCCCAGGGGCGCCTGCCCCACCTGCGGCGTCGCCACGTCGGAACAGGTCGAGGTGGGGCCGCGCGGCACGGTCACCACCTTCTGCATCGTCAACATCAAGGCGAAGAACCTGGACATCGAAGTCCCCTACGTCTACGCCCACATCGCCCTCGACGGCGCCGGCCTCGCGCTGCACGGCCGGATCGGCGGCATCCCCTACGACCAGGTGCGCATGGGCCTGCGCGTCGAACCGGTGTGGACCGAAGGGGCCCGCTACCCCGACCACTACCGGCCCACCGGCGAACCCGACGCGGAGTACGAGACGTACAAGGAGCTGCTGTGATGCGTGACATAGCACTGGTGGCCTTCGCCCAGACCGACCACCGCCGCACCAGCGAGGAACTCTCCGAGGTGGAGATGCTCATGCCGGTGCTGCACGACGTCCTCGACCAGACCGGTCTGAAGACCGCCGACATCGGCTTCACCTGCTCCGGCTCCAGCGACTACCTGGCCGGGCGCGCGTTCTCCTTCACCCTCGCCCTCGACGGCGTCGGCGCCTGGCCGCCGATCTCCGAGTCGCACGTGGAGATGGACGGCGCCTGGGCCCTGTACGAGGCATGGACGAAACTCCTCACCGGGGACGCCGACACCGCCCTCGTCTACTCGTACGGCAAGTCCTCGCCCGGCTTCGTGCGCGACGTCCTGACGCGACAGCTCGACCCGTACTACGTAGCCCCCCTGTGGCCCGACTCCGTCACCCTGGCAGCCCTTCAGGCGCAGGCCCTGATCGACGCGGGCGACACCGACGAACCCGCGCTCGCCGCCGTCGCGGCCCGCAGCCGTGCGGACGCCGCCGCCAACCCCCATGCCCAGCTGCGGGGTTCGGTGCCGCAAGGGGACTACCTCGTACGGCCCCTGCGTACCGGTGACTGCCCGCCGATCGGCGACGGCGCGGTCGCCGTGATCCTCGCGGCGGGGGAGCGGGCCCGTCAGCTGTGCGAACGGCCCGCGTGGATCCGCGGCATCGACCACCGCATCGAAGCCCACGGCCTCGGTGTCCGCGACCTGACCGACTCGCCCTCCACCCGGTCGGCCGCCGAGAAGGCCGGCGCCTTCGAACGGCCCGTCGACACCGCCGAGTTGCACGCACCCTTCACCTCGCAGGAGGTCGTGCTGCGCAAGGCACTGCGGCTCGGCGACGACGTGCGGGTCAACCCGTCCGGCGGGGCCCTCGCCGCCAACCCGATCATGGCCGCCGGGCTCATCCGCATCGGTGAGGCCGCCGCCGGCATCCACCGGGGCGAGTCCGACCGGGCGCTCGCCCACGCCACCTCCGGGCCCTGTCTGCAACAGAACCTGGTCGCCGTACTCGAAGGGGATGCGCGATGAGCAAGGAGCCCGTGGCCGTCGTAGGCATCGGCCAGACCAAGCACGTGGCCGCGAGGCGGGACGTGTCGATCGCCGGGCTTGTGCGAGAGGCGGCCCGACGTGCCCTCGACGACGCCGAGTTGACCTGGGCCGACATCGACGCCGTCGTCATCGGCAAGGCGCCCGACTTCTTCGAGGGCGTGATGATGCCCGAGCTGTACCTCGCCGACGCGCTCGGCGCGGTGGGCAAACCGATGCTGCGGGTGCACACCGCCGGATCCGTCGGCGGCTCGACCGCGCTCGTCGCCGCCAACCTGGTCGCGGCCCGCGTCCACGGCACCGTGCTGACCCTGGCCTTCGAGAAACAGTCCGAGTCCAACGCCATGTGGGGCCTGTCCCTGCCGATCCCCTTCCAGCAGCCGCTGCTCGCCGGGGCAGGCGGCTTCTTCGCCCCGCATGTGCGCGCGTACATGCGACGCACCGGCGCGCCCGACACGGTCGGCTCCCTGGTGGCGTACAAGGACCGGCGCAACGCCCTGAAGAACCCGTACGCCCACCTCCACGAGCACGACATCACCCTGGAGAAGGTCCAGGCCTCACCCATGCTGTGGGACCCGATCCGCTACTCCGAGACCTGCCCCTCCTCCGACGGCGCCTGCGCCATGGTGCTGACGGACCGGGTCGGCGCCGCCCGCGCGCCCCGGCCGCCCGCGTGGATGCTGGGCGGCGCCATGCGCAGCGAGCCCACCCTGTTCGCCGGCAAGGACGCCGTGTCGCCGCAGGCCGGCAGGGACTGTGCCGCCGACGTGTACCGGCAGGCCGGGATCGCCGACCCGCGCCGCGACATCGACGCCGTCGAGATCTATGTGCCGTTCTCCTGGTACGAGCCCATGTGGCTGGAGAACCTCGGCTTCGCCGAGGAGGGCGAGGGCTGGAAACTCACCGAGTCCGGGGTGACCGAGCTGGACGGGGACCTGCCCGTCAACATGTCGGGCGGCGTCCTGTCGACCAATCCCATCGGCGCCTCCGGCATGATCCGCTTTGCCGAGGCGGCGCTCCAGGTGCGCGGACAGGCCGGAGAACACCAGGTGGAAGGGGCCCGGAGGGTCCTCGGGCACGCCTACGGGGGCGGATCGCAGTTCTTCTCGATGTGGCTCGTGGGGAGCGAACCGCCGGAGTCGTGAAAGTCTCCGGAAAGGTCCCCCTCACGTGGCCTGTCGGCATCAGAAACCGATCGCTAGGCTGGCCGCGGACGACGAATCGGGAGGAGCACGGACGTGGCCGAGAGCACCATCCAGCAGCACCCGCTTGCGGGCTGGGACAAGCCTGAGCTGGACCTGAGCAACGCCGATTGGCACTCGAGCAGCCGTGGCCTGGGGGATGTCCAGATCGCCTTTGTCGAGGGATTCATCGCGATGCGCAACAGCGGCCGCCCGGAAAGCCCTTCCCTGATCTTCACGCCCGCGGAATGGGGCGCGTTCGTGTCGGGGGCGCGGGAAGGAGAGTTCGACCTGACGTGACCCGGCGTCCGTACGGCTGAGCCGACGGGCCGATCCGGGGGTGTTCCACCCGTCTTTGCGGACACGCGACCTTGAGCGCCCTTCCCGGGCCGATGCCTGAGCGAGGCTGGCCCCGGGAAGGGACGGCCGTCTCCCGGAGATGAGGAACCCATGAGCAGCACCCTGCCGGTCATCGCGGCGGTCGACGGTTCGGCCGACAGCCTGCGCGCCCTGGACTGGGCTCTCGACGACGCACGCCGGCGCGCGGTGCCGCTGCGGGTGGTCCATGTACGGCAGTACGCCGCCTGGGCGCAGCCCGACATCCTTGCCGCCGGGCCGCCGGAGCCGGGCGACGACCCGGTGCTCGGTCAGGTGCGCACGTATCTGAAGGGGCGGACCGACCTGCCGGCCGTGGAGTACCACGGCCTTGAGGGGGTGCCGGGCGCCCTCCTGCCCGAACTCGGCACCGGCGCCCAGCTGTTGGTGCTCGGCTCCCGGGGGCGCGGCGGCTTCGCCAGTCTGCTGCTCGGCTCCAACGGCATGGCCGCCGCCCGCGACGCCGAGTGCCCGGTCGTGGTGGTGCCACGACCCGGCCGTGAGGTGCACGGCGACGTACCGGTCGAGTCCGGTCCGCGCGTGGTCGTCGGACTGCAGGTGGACAGCCCCGACGAGGCGACGCTCGCCTTCGCCTTCACCGAGGCCGGGCTGCGCGGCGCCCGCCTCCATGTGGTCGCCGCGTACATGTGGCCCGTGCAGACCTGGACCACCCCCGGCGAACTGACCCCGCCGTTGATCGACCAGCACGCCATCGAGAGCCAGACCTGGACCCTCGCCGAGGGCTTCCTCACCCCGCACCGCTCAAGACACCCCGACGTCCCCGTCGACACCTACGCGATGCCGGGCGATGCGGCAGGTCAGCTGGTCGCAGCCTCCAAGGACGCCAGGCTGGTCGTCGTGGGCCGCCACCGCCGCCGTCTGCTGGCCCCCGCCCGCATGATGGGCTCGGTCGCCCAGGCGGTCCTGCTGCACGCGGCGGCCCCGGTGGCGGTGGTACCGCCGGTCATGGGGGAGGAGTGAGGGCGGCGCCGGGTTGGTCCCGCGGTGGCATTTGGCCGTCGGCGGGGTGCGGGTGCGGTGCAGGTACGTGGGGGCTTGTCGCGCAGTTCCCCGCGCCCCTTGAGGGCGCTGCCGTGAGCGTCGGCATGGTCCACGGCCGCAGCAGCTGCTGTGCCGACGCCACCGGTCGCTGTGCGCCCAAGCAGCGCTTCCGCACGGGCCCCTGCACCCCGGGCGAGGAGGTCGGCGCACCGTCCCCGCGCCTCGTGGCCGGGACACCTCCGCGGACCCGGGCCTGACGGCCTGCTGCGGCCAGGAGAAGGTGAGGGCCGCGAAGGGCCGCACGGCGAGGGCGCAGGCCTTGACACTACCGCCGTCCGACGCGAACTGCCGGCCCTTGGGCCCCACGCCTTCGCCGGCCGTCGAGCCCCATGTCCTTGCCGGCCCTCGGGCCCCACGCCCTTGCCGGCCCTCGGGCCCCACGCCCTTGCCGGCCCTGGGGCCCCACGCCCTAGAGGATCAGCGTCCGAGCCGTCGGACCCCCGTTCGCGCCGGCCGTCGAGGTGTCATCGCATGCGGCCGGAGCCCCCCGCGGCAGCTCGCCCGTGAACGCCTCGAGCCCGCGCGGCAGCCGACGCAGGTCCGCCACGCTCACGAGGGACA
This sequence comes from Streptomyces sp. NPDC049541, assembly GCF_044465725.1. Classification (NCBI taxonomy): domain Bacteria; kingdom Bacillati; phylum Actinomycetota; class Actinomycetes; order Kitasatosporales; family Streptomycetaceae; genus Streptomyces; species Streptomyces sp. NPDC049541. The sequence continues at coordinate 965,456 of NZ_JBITLY010000002.1, forward strand.
CCCGCCTCGCTCTCGACCTCGCCCTCTGCGGCGCCGCCGACGACCTGGCGGACCTCGCGGGTCTCACCACCTGGGTCCGCGCCCACCCCCGACACCGTGCCGGACGCCGCTGCCTTGGCCGCCGACCGGGCGAGCCTCACCGCTGTACACCGCCTGCGGGCGGCCGTCCGTGCCCTCTTCGCCCACGCTGTTCGCCCCGCCGCCGCGGCCCGTGGCCGAAGCCGTCGCACGCCTCGGCGGCGCGGCCGCCCGCGCCCCGACCGCCCCCGCGCTCCACTGGCCGGAGGGCGCCGACCCTGTCGTCCGAACAAGGGCGGCCGACGGCGCGCACGACCTCACCGCGACTCTCGCGCAGGCCGTGATCGCCTTCCTCGCCGGCCCCGACCGGCAACGGCTGCGCGCCTGCCACGCGCCGCGCTGCGTGCGCTGCTTCCTCAAGGAGCACCCGCGCCAGCAGTGGTGCAAGCCGGCACAAGACCGGCCAAGGAACGTGACGGCTCAGCCGACCTGGATGTGCGTGTTCATCCCGAGCTGCTTGTGACCAGGGATGGGACAGTACAAGTCGTACGAACCCTTCTTGAGGGTCACCGTCACGTTCGACTCCTGGCCACCCTGGACGTTCTTGGTCCTGGCGTCCTCCACGCCGGGGCCGTCGATGGACAGGGCGTGCGTGATCTTGCCCTTGTTGTCGGCGACGAAGGTGTAGGTGCCCGGTGTGAACGACGACCGGGACAGTTTCAGCCCGTACTCGGTCTCCGTGACCGTCACCCGGGTCCCCGAGGCCTTGCCCGTGCCGGAGGAGGCGCCGGAGGAATCCGAGCCACCTCCCCCGCCACCGCTCGAGCAGGCGGCCAGAACGAGAGCGGCGGCGAACGCCGACGCGGTGACCCCGAGTGCCGTACGCGTCGTACGGACCTTGCGTGCCGTGAGTGCCATGTGGCTCATCCCCTTCCGGGTCTGCCCGCCACCCGTCGGGCTTGTTCGCTTATGTCACGAGAGACCCTCTATGGGGGATACGCATGGAGATGCCTCGGTGTTCAGGGCAGACGCCACCGCCCGGGATTCAGCCCCTGAAGCGGTTCGGTCAGAAATCCACAGACCGGGTCGCGCGCCCCCCGCAAGGCGTACGCTGAGGTGCCTGTAGGTCACGGAGCGCGCCCGCTCCCCGCGCGGGCGCACCACCGTGGCAGGGGGTATGCCATGGGGCAGCGCAGCGTGCGGAGCAGCCGCACCATCTTCGAGCGCGAAAGTGAACTCGCCGCAGTGGACGAGGCGTTGGGAGAGCTCACCGGGCTGCGCAGGGACGGCGCCGAGCCGTCCGACCGCCCCCGCGGCGCCCTTCTCGCCTTCGCCGGGCGCGCCGGCATCGGCAAGACCACCCTCCTCGCCGAGGTCCGCCGGCGCGCCACCGCCCACGGCTGCACCGTGCTGTCGGCCCGCGGCGGCGACCAGGAACAGCGTGTCGCCTTCCATGTCGCCCGCCAGCTGCTGCAGCCCCAGCTGGCGGGGTCCGCGGAGACCGATCTGCGGGCCTCGCTGGGCAGTTGGTACGACATCGTCGGCCCCGCCCTCGGCCTGTGCGCCCCGACCGACGGCGCCCCACCCGACCAGCAGGGCCTGCGCGACGGCCTCGACTGGGTGCTCACCCATCTCGCCGTGCTGCGCGCCCCGATGGTCCTCGTCCTCGACGACGCCCACTGGGCCGACCCCGAATCCCTGCGCTGGCTCGCCGCGTTCGCGCCCCGCGCCGAACAGCTCCCGCTGCTGGTCGTCGTCGCCTACCGGCCCGAGGAACTCCCCGACCACGCCGAGTCGTTCAAGGGACTACCGGGGCGCGCGGGCGGCCGCCCCCTCGACCTGGAGCCGCTGAGCGCCCCCGCCGTCGCCCGGCTCGTACGGGAAACGCTCGGCGCGCACGCGGACGACGCGTTCTGCCGTGAGTGCTGGGCCGTCACCGCCGGCAACCCGTTCGAGACGGTGGAGCTCGTCGCCAAGGTGCGCGACCGCGGCCTCACCCCGACCGAGACCGGCGCCCATCTGCTGCGCGACCTCGCCGCCGCGGTCAAGGGCAGCGGTCTCGTCGCCCGCCTCGAACGCCTGGGCACCTCCACCGTGCGCTTCGCCTGGGCCTGTGCCGTCCTCGGCACCGAGATCCATCCGCTGCTCGCCGCCGCCGTCGCGGGACTCGGCCAGGAGGAGGCCGCCGACGCCGCCGACGCCCTGCGCGGTGCCCGCATCCTCACCGGCGCCGGGACCCTCGAGTTCGTCCACCCGCTCATCGCCACCGCCGTCTACCGGGCCATCCCGCCCGGCGTCCGCGTCGCCCTGCACGGCCAGGCCGCCTGGTGTGTGATCAACGAAGGACAGGGGCCCTCCGCCGCAGCCCGGCACCTCCTGGAGACCCACCCCGACGGCGACAACTGGGTCGTCCAGCAACTGCGCGCCGCAGCCGAGGAGACCCTCCGCGCCGGCGCCCCCGACGCCGCCCGCAGCTACCTCGCCCGCGCCCTGCGCGAACCCCCGCCCTACGAGGACCGCGCCGCCGTCCTCTACGAACTGGGCTCCGCCTCCCTGCTCACCGAACCCGCCACCACCGTCAACCACCTGCGGGCCGCCCTGGAAGAACCCATCGCCGACGCCCACCTGCGTCAGCACATCGTCTACCGGCTCTCCCAGGTCCTCGCCCACAGCGACCGCCTCGCCGAGGCCTCCGACACCCTCGCCCGCGAGATCCGCGTCACCGACGACGCCCGCGTCAAACTGCGCATGACCGCCGAACAGTTCATGTGGGACGCCTTCCGCGCCGACGAACCCGACCACCCCTCCCGCTCCCGCCGCCTGACCAGGCTCGCCGACCGCCTCAGCGGCCGCGACCTCACCGAGCGCTACATCATCGGCCTGCGCACCTGGGACGCGGTCCTGCGCGGCGAACCCGCTCGTGTCGCCCTCCACCACGCCGAACGCGCCCTGGCCGGCGGCCTCGGCTGGGCCGAACCCGACCGCGGCTTCGAGGTGCCCGTCCTGGTCGCGCTCGCCTTCATGTACGCCGACCGGCCCGGGCGGACCGAAGAGCTGTTCGCGGCAGGCATCGCCGACTTCGAACGCCAGGGCTGGCGCGGCGCCCACCTCTCCTTCGCCTACACGCTCCTCGCCTACGTACGCTACCGCCGCGGCCGGCTCTCCGAGGCCCAGGACTTCGTCATGGCGGGCCTGAGGCTCGCCGAGCGGGTCGGCCCCGGCACCCCCGCCCACTGGTACGCCGTGGGCATCCTCATCGAGGTCCTCCTCGCCCGCGGCCGCATCACCGAGGCCGCGCAGGTTGCCGAGGACTACTCCTTCGGGGCCCCCTTCCCGGCCGCCGTCGTCTTCCCCGACGCCCAGACCGTGCACGGCGAACTCCTGCTCGCCCGCGGCCTCACCAAGGAAGCCGCCGAGGAGCTGGCCGCCGCCGGCCGCCGCCTGGAACCGCGCGGCATGCGCAACCCCGCCTGGTGCCCCTGGCAGCTGCACCTCGCCCGCGCCGAGAGCCACGACACCCCCGAACGCGCGATCGCCACCGCCCTCGAAGCGCTCGCCCGCGCCCGCCAGTTCGGCACCCCCTCCGCCATCGGCCAGGCCCTGCGCACGGCAGCCGAGGTCTCCTCCGGCTCGGCCCGCATCAAATACCTGGAGGAGTCCGTCGCCCACCTGGAACGCTCCCCGGCCGCCTACGAACTCGCCTGCGCACTCGTCGCCCTGGGCACCGAACTCCGCCGCACCGGCCGCCCCCGAGACGCCGCCGAACACCTCTACCGAGGCCTCGACGCCGCCGTCCAGTGCAGCGCCGACGGTCTCGCCGAAGCAGCCCGCGACGAACTGGCCGCAGCGGGCCTCCGCCCCCGCCGCCTCCACAGCACCGAGACGGACACCCTGACGTCCCGGGAACGCACGGTCGCGACCCTGGCCGCCGAGGGCTGCACCGAGGCGGAGATCGCCGAGCAACTGCACCTGGACATGCCAACGGTCGTCCGCCTCCTCTCCGCCGTCTACCGAAAGATGGGCACGGAGATCACGGGCTTGGGCGCAGCGCTGGGCCCTGGACAGTCAACGCCGGGGGTAACCCCTCAGGGCTAGTCCTGCGGTGCCAAGGTGCGCAGAACGTCGAACTCGTTGCCCTCGGGGTCAGCCATGACCACCCAGTTCCGGTCCGGGCCCTGGCCCACGTCCACCCTGGTGGCGCCGAGACCCAGCAATCTGTTCACCTCGTCCGCGGTGCTGCCGTCGATCGGGCTGACGTCGAGGTGAAGCCGGTTCTTGACGGTCTTGCCCTCGGGCACACGGATGAACATCAGGGTGGGAGGCATCTGGCGGGCCCGGATCTCCTCGACGGTCGGCACCCAAGAGCCGATCTCGACCTTGCCCTCGCTGCGGTCGATCACCTTGAAGTCCAGGACCTCGCACCAGAAGGCCGCGAGCCTCTCCGGATCATGGCAGTCAACGGTCAACTCGGTGAACCTGCTCGTCATGCTTCTCCCAGTCAGCGCGAAGGGGGCTCAGCGTCGGTCGCCCGCCCGACAGATCCGAGATCTTATTGACCACGGGCACCGAGAGGGCTTGATTCGAAGGAAACCGCCCTGGGGTGCGGGGCCGCATCGACACGCGGCTCCGCCGCGCGGGCGCGATCAGCCTCCACAACCCGCACCCGAACGAGGACCGCCCCCGCCCCACCAACCGGCAGCGTCCACGTACCATTGGCGACATGTCGTTCCTCCGCCGCCGCAGCGCCACCCCCGCCGGGCCCGACTTCGACGTCCTGGCCATGGACCCGGGCGACTGGCCCGGCAATCTGGGCGCCGGCCTGCTGCCCGCCCCCGACGGCACCTGCCAGGGCGTCTTCCTGCGCTACGACCTGTTCGGCGGCCGCGGCCCCGCGATGATCATCGGCAACCTGCCCGAGGGCTCCCCGGCCCGCGAGACGGAAGAGGACGAGATCCCCTTCGAGGTGGCCCAGCTGCTGATCGCGCTCGAGAACGAGGAGGAGGTGAGCGTCGTCGGCGTCGAGGACATGCCGGTCATGCAGGGCGACAACCTCCTGATCGTGCGCCGCCTCAAGCTCTCCGAGACCCGCATCTCCTGCGTGCAGTTCGACCGCAGTGACAACGTCCTGGTGACCATCGCCGCCTGGGACCGCCCCATCACCGACGACCTGTACGCCCTGCTGAAGCCGCTCCCGGCGGAGCTGTTCCAGCAGGGCTGACACCGGCTACCGGCGGGACCGCACCACCTGCACGTCCGCGGCCCGTACGAACGCCACCCGGTGTCCGAACTGGATCTCGTAGTACAGGTCCTTGCCGACCACGACCCGGTGCGAGTCGGTGGTGAAGGTGACCGCGTAGTAGTACTCGCCCGGCACCTTGTCGCCGACCACGTACTTCTGCCCCTTCGGCAGTGTGTACGGCAGCGGCGACACGGCCTGCGCGGGCACCTCGGCCGGGTAGGCCGAGACCTCCGGGTAGGCCCGCCCGTACACCGGGACGCTGTCAAGACCCGGCTTCGGGGTGACCACGTAACCCGACGCGTCCACCGCGGTCGGGTGCTTCCTGGGGTTCTTGAACCACGCCTTCTGGCCCAGGTACCAGATCGCCGTCCAGTCCCGGTAGTGGCCAGCCACCGCGAACTGCTGGCCGGTGGACGCCCGGGAGCCCACGTCATTGACGTCGATCGTCGAGTCGGCGTTCTTGTGCAGACCCACGTCCTTGATCAGGGCGGAGTGCTCGTCGTGATCGGAGTACAGCCGCACCTCGCTGGAGCCGTGCGCCGCGCAGGGCTCGTCCTTGGTGACGCAGCCCGTGTACTCCGGCTGGTTGGCATCGTAGTCGGGCCGGATCGTCACCAGCCCGCCGCTCTTGCCCGCGGTCTTCCGGAAGGGGTGGCCCAGCAGCTCGAAGTAGTGCCGCCAGTCCCAGAACGGGCCGGGGTCGGTGTGCATGCCCGGGATGGTCGACGTCGTCGGGCCCGGCACATTGTCGTGGCCGAGGATGTGCTGCCGGTTCAGCGGGATGCGGTACTTCGCGGCGAGGTACCGCACCAGGCGCGCCGAGGCGCGGTACATCGCCTCCGTGTACCAGGCGTCGGGCGCGGCGAGGAAGCCCTCGTGCTCCAGGCCGATCGACTTGGCGTTGATGTACCAGTTGCCCGCGTGCCAGGCCACGTCCTTGGCCTTGACGTGCTGGGCGATGAGGCCGTCCGTGGAACGCAGGGTGTAGTTCCACGACACGTAGGTGGGGTCCTGGACCAGCTTCAGCACCCCGTCCCAGGTGCCTTCGGTGTCATGGATGACGATGTACCTGATGCTCTGCGAGGCGGGACGGTCTCCCAGGTCGTGGTTGCCGTAGTCGTTGTTCCCGAACTCCTCGTACGGCGCCGGGATCCACTGGCAGGACACCGACTTCGGGCATTCCGTCCCGCCCGCGGAGACGGTGCGCAGACCGGACTTCTCCAGCTGTGCGGTGGCGGGGGCGAGATCCGGCTGGGCGGTCAGCACGACGTGCTCTCCGGCGTCCGTCGTGCGCTGCTCGCCGGTGCGCATCACCTCGTACACGTCGTTCGCGTAGGCCGCCGCCGCCGCGGTGTCGTCCGCGCCCGAGAAACGGGCCACCGCCCCGTACCACTGCGCCGGGTCCGCGCTGAGCGGCTCTCCCAGCTCCTTCTGCTCGGCGGCCAGCAGCGCGGCACCGCCCGCCACATTGGCGGCCGGGTCCGTACGGAGCCGCTCGGCGCTCAGCCCGGTCAGGCCGGCCGCCTTCGGCAACGTCTTGAGCCGGGGCGGGAGTTCGGAGTTCTCCGGCACCTTCGTGTCCGGGTGCAGGGCGGCGCGGGCCGTGTCCCCGCGGGCGTCCCCCGTGCCGTCGCTGTGGCGCGCGATGCGGGCGATCGCCGTATGGGCATCGGTGAGGTGCATCGGGCCGTAACCGCCCGACACGCTCGGCGCGCCCCCGTGCGCGTCCCATCGGGACTGCAGATACGACACGCCCAGCAGCACGCTCTGCGGCACGTGGTACTCGGCGGACGCCGAGGCGAACGCCTGTTGCAGCCGGTCCCCGGCGGGCCGGGCGTCGGACGGGGCCGCCCCGAGCAGCGGCAGCAGCAGGGCCGCCGCGGCGAGGGCGCCGGCGGTTCTGCGGGCGCGTCTGTGGCCGGGCGCGGACGTGGGATCGGTGGCAGATCCTCGCAATGCAGCCTCCTGGGACGAACGAGCGTAGCGGGGCGTGCAGGGCCGAGCGGTGGGTCAGTGGTACCCGCTGGCCGACGATCCGTCAATCATGCCCAGAGGCAGGAGATTTCCCATGTCAACACGAGCGTGCAGGAGTTTCCCGGCGGCGGTGTGCGGGCCTGCGGGGCGTCAGTGGCGTACACCAATGGCCCTGTGCGGAGGCTTCCCCGAAAGGTCTGCCACGCGGGTGCGGACATACGAAGGTCCGCGGTACGCCGCTGTCCTGGGCGCACCGCGGACCTTCGTCCCCGTCAGCGAGTGCCGACCGCCGCGCGTACGGCCCGACGGGCCAGCTGGCAGTCGTCGTGCAGCCGCCTCAGCAGCAGCCGCTGTTCCTCGCCGGACGGCGCAGCACCCGGGTGGGCCACTCCCGGTGCCGCCGGGGTCGTGTCGTGCATCGAACGCTGCACGGCTGTCTCGTAGGTGCGGATCTCACGGGTCAGCACGAGCATCAGGTTCACCAGGAACGCATCCCGTGAGGCGGGGCCCGCCGACTGCGCGATCTGGCTGATCTGTCGGCGCGCCACCGGCGCGTCACCGAGCACCGACCACAGCGTGGCCAGGTCGTAGCCCGGCAGGTACCAGCCCGCGTGCTCCCAGTCCACCAGCACTGGACCGGCCGGTGAGAGCAGGATGTTCGAGAGCAGCGCGTCGCCGTGGCAGAACTGGCCCATGCCCTGCCGGCCCGCCGAATGCGCGATGCCGTGCAGCAGCTTCTGCAGGTCGCCCATGTCGCGGTCGGTGAGCAGCCCCAGCTCGTGGTACCGCGAGATACGGGCCGCGTAGTCGAGCGGGGCGTCGAAGGTGCCCGCCGGCGGCCGCCAGGCGTTCAGCCGGCAGATCGCGCCGAGGGCCGCCCTGATGTCCGCGCGCGGCGGTGCCTCGGCCGGGTGCCGCTGCAGTGCCGCGACCCGTCCCGGCATCCGCTCGATGACCAGTGTGCAGTTGTCCGGGTCCGCCGCGATCAGCCTCGGCACCCGCACCGGAGGGCGGTGCCGGACGAACGAGCGGTATGCCGCTATTTCATGTCGGATCCGCTCGGCCCATGCGGGGGAGTGGTCCAGTAAACACTTGGCGACGGCCGTGCTGCGCCCCGTCGTACCGACCAGGAGCACGGACCGGCCGCTGCGGCGCAGCACCTGCACCGGAGCGAACTCGGGACAGATCCGGTGCACCGACGCGATCGCCGTCCGCAGCTGGGCGCCCTGGGGGCCGGACAAGTCGAGTCTCCCGCTGAGCGGTTGGGTGCCGAGACCCGGCACGCGCCGCGGACGGGCCGCGCCGAGCGCGGGGGCCGCCGGACGCGCGGCGGGATCGAGGTAGGGGCCGCTGCCCGCCGGGCGGGAATGCAGCGACCGGGGCGGGGCGGACACGGAGGACGATGCTGCGTACATGGGCGAAACAGATCCCTTCGTGTGCCTGCGACGACAGTGCGCTGCCCGGCCCGGCGCCCCGGGTGCACCCTGGGGAATGCATCCCTTGTTCCAGAAGGCGACCGGGTCGGGGTGGCGCTTTCCTACCTGACACCCGATGCCCGGTGGCACACCATCTGGCGAACCCTGGCGAACCCTGGCGAATAGTCGCCCGGCAACTTGCACCGGGCTACTGTCAACTCAGCCGAGAACCTGGGGGCTTGACGTGAGCGGACAACCCAACACCCGCCTTGCGGACCTGTTCGGCCTGGCCGGCTGGTCCAAGGGTGAACTCGCGAGGCTGGTCAACCGGCAGGCGGCGGCCATGGGCCACCCCCAGCTGTCGACCGACACCTCCCGCGTGCGGCGTTGGATCGACATGGGAGAGATCCCGCGCGATCCGGTGCCGCGGGTGCTGGCGGCTCTGTTCACCGAGCGTCTCGGCCGTGTCGTGACCATCGAGGACCTCGGTCTGGTCCGGCACGGGCGTGCGGGGAAACGGCAGGACGCCGGGAGTGTGGAACATCCCGACGGTGTGCCGTGGGCGCCCGAGCGGACCGCGGCGGTCCTCACCGAATTCACGGGAATGGACCTCATGCTCAACCGACGCGGCTTGGTGGGCGCGGGTGTCGCGCTCACCGCAGGATCCGCACTCAGCAGCGCCATGCACGACTGGCTGCACACCGATCCGACCCTCTCCGCCGACGCTCCCGACTTCGACAATCCCCTGCACGCCGACCCCGCCGGGTTCGACCGCTACGAGGCCGCTCCCATCGGGTCGCAGGAGATCGAGGAACTGGAGCGTTCGGTCGAGGTGTTCCGGGCCTGGGACGCCGCCCGCGGCGGCGGGCTGCAGCGCAAGGCAGTCGTGGGCCAGCTCAACGAGGTGGGCGGCATGCTCGCCTACCGTCACCCCGACCATCTCCAGCGACGCCTGTGGGGCGTCGCCGCCAATCTTGCCGTCCTCGCGGGCTGGATGTCGCACGACGTCGGCCTGGAGCCGACGGCTCAGAAGTACTTCGTCATCGCCGCCCATGCAGCAAGAGAAGGCGGCGACCGGCCCCGCGCCGGAGAGGCACTTTCCCGGGCGGCGCGCCAGATGGTGCACCTGGGCCGGCCCGACGACGCACTGGACCTGATGAAGCTCGCCCAGTCCGGCTCCGGCGACGAGGTGCTGCCGCGCACCCGGGCGATGCTGTACACCATCGAGGCCTGGGCGCAGGCCTCGATGGGCAAGGGCCAGGCGATGCGCCGCACCCTCGGCCGGGCGGAGGACCTCTTCGTCTCCGACCGGGGCGATGTGCCGCCGCCGAGCTGGATGCAGATGTTCAAGGAGGAGGATCTGTACGGGATGCAGGCCCTGGCCTACCGCACCCTGGCCGAGCACGAACCGGGAGCGGCCGTGCACGCCCAGCACTACGCGGAGAAGGCGCTGGCCCTCAGGGTCGACGGACGGCAGCGGTCGAAGATCTTCGACTTCCTGTCCATGGCGTCGGCCTGCTTCATCGCCGACGACCCCGAACAGGCCGACCGCTATGCACGCCTCGCTCTGATGTCGATGGGATCCAACTCCTCCCACCGCACCTGGGACCGGCTGCGCCAGATGTACCGGCTCACCGCCGAGTACTCCAGCTACCCGAAGATCCACGAGCTGCGGGAGGAGATCAAACTCGCGTTGCCCAGGACGGCGAAGGGCGGCAACAGCGCACGGGCATAGGGGGCCTGTGCAGCTGCCGCTGCTTCATCTCACCGGGTCACCCGGGCGGTTCACCTCACCTTGGCGACGAGCAGGCACGCATCGTTCTCGCGGTCGGCCTCGCCGTACTCCTCGACGACCATCCGTAGGCAATCCTGCGCGGTCGCTGCCTCGCCCAAGAGCGGGGCCAGGTCGAGGAGTTGCTCCCCGGTCACGGTCTCCGTAGTCCTGCGCCCGGGCACCAGCCCGTCGGTGTGCAGCAGGAGCAGATCGCCCGGCTCGAGGGTCTCTTCCGCCTGCTGGTAGGAGGCCTGCGAGGTCGCTCCGAGCAGGACGCCGTTCGGTGCGTGCAGCCTGCGCCCCGTCCCGTTGCGGAACAGCAGCGGGGCAGGGTGTGCTGCCTGTGCCCAGGTGAGCGTGCGGGTCTCGGGGCGGTAGCGGCAGCAGACGGCGGTGCCGAGGGCGGGTTGCACGGTGGCATCGAGTAACTGGTTCAGCCAGGCCATCAGTTGCCCGGGCTCGGTGCCGGCCATCGCCATGCCGCGCACGGCGCCCAGCAGCGTCGCCATGCCCGAGGCGACGGCCACGCCGTGGCCGGTGAGGTCGCCGACGCTGAGCAGGGTCTGGCCGTCGGGCAGTTCCAGCGCGTCGTACCAGTCGCCGCCGATCAGCGCACTGGTCGAGGACGGCAGATGGTGCGCCGCCAGGTCCAGTGTCTCGGGCCGTTGCTGCGGGAGCCGCAGGGAACCGCGCCATGGCGGCAGCACGGCCTCCTGCAGCTCGACCGCGAGCCGGTGCTCGGTCTGCGCGCGGTGCTGGTGGCGCTGCAGCGAGTCACGGGTCTCGCTCACCACCTTCTGGCTGCGGCGCAGTTCGCTGACGTCCCGCAGTACGGCCCACATCGAGGCGGTGCTGCCGTCAGTGTCGAGCACGGGCTCGCCCATCATGTGCACCGTGCGCACCTCGTCGTCCGGGCGCACGATCCGGAACTCGCCGTCGATGGGCTTGGCGTCGACGAGGCAGTCCGTGACCATCGCCGTCAGCTTCGCGCGGTCCTCGTCCAGTACCAGGGAGGGCAGTTCGTCGAGGGTGAGAGCGGGGGTGACGGGGTCGCGGCCCAGGATCTGGTAGAGCTCGTCGGACCAGGTCGCCTCGTCCGTCAGCAGGTTCCACTCGGCGCTGCCGACCCGGCTGAGCAGCGAGTCGTGCCGGGGCGCGGAGGGCACGGGCGGCGGTCCGTCGCGCAGCTGCCCCAAGTGGGTGTCGAGGTCGCTGAGTTGGTGCAGTGCCAGATCGCACAGCGCGCGCTGCCACCGCTCCTGGGGGTCCGAACCGTCGCCGCGGGCGTCCTGCCGTACGGCGTCCACATCGCCCTTGAGTCGCCGCGTCTGCGATATCAGAGCCTCGACCGAGCCGCGTCCTGGCGGCTGGGCGGCTGGGTGATCCGCAGAGAGGTGGGACGGCATGACGCACTCCGATGCGGGGACGGTTCGACCGGGGCAGGCGGCTTGAAGGACCGTTACGACTGTGGCACAGCCCGCGACTCCCCGTAAGGGATTTGGCAACACACGATACGGTGGTGCTTCTGGCATATGCCACAGTCTTCACGGAGTGGTCGTGCGGTGCGAATGGCGTACGTCGCGGACTGGTCAAGTCGTAGGCAGCGTACGTGATTTGAAGGGTTGTTGTGAATTTCGGATGCGCGTTCAGCCGTGCGTTCGACGCCTCATTGTTCTAGTCCTCACCGTGTGACGCAGGTCACACAGAATGGCAAGCGCTTCCGCGTAATGCAAACGGCTCCTGCGGGGTCGTACAAGCACACCGGAAATCCGGCCGACCTCCGACCGCAGTGGAGACCGACCATGGACCTCACCCTCGAGCAGCCCGCCCGCGGCCGTCTGATCACCGCCGACGAGCGGGAGCTCCCGGTTCCCGCCACGCTGCGCTATGCCGCCACGGACCCGCTGGCCGTGCACCTCCACTTCCCGCCCGAGGTCTCCCTGGACGGCACAGCTGTCACCTGGACCTTCGGCCGGGCCCTGCTGGAAGAGGGACTGCGCCATCCCGCCGGTACCGGTGACGTGCACATCTGGCCGTGCGGACAGGGCCGTACCGTCATGGAGCTGCACTCTCCCTACGGCCTGGCCCTGCTCCAGTTCGGCACCGCCGCCCTGCGCCGGTTCCTGCTGCGCACGTACGCCGTGGTGGCGGCCGGGCAGGAGGACATCGGCGCGGCCGTCGAGGAGGGGCTGAACTCGCTGTTCGGCAATGTCTGAGGTCCGGTGCGCGACCGGTCAGCGCAGTGCGGCCGCGCCCGCGCGGACGGCCCGCAGGGCACGCTCGACGCTCTGCTCGTTCTCGCCGACCGGTGCCACGTAGTCGAGGACGCCGCGTGCGGCGTCCTCCCCGAGGGTGCGGGTGATGACCCAGGTGGCGAGATACTGCGAGGCCAGACAGCCGCCCGCCGTGGCGATGTTCCCCTCGGCATGGAACGGCGCGTCCAGCACGGTGACGCCGCAGGCCTGGACGAAGGGCCGGCTCGTCCTGTCCGTGCAGGCGGGCATGGAACGCAGCAGCCCGAGTCGGGCGAGCACCAGGGCGCCCGAACACTGGGCACCGATCAACTGCCGTGCGGGGTCGAGCGGCAGCCGGGAGATCAGCCGGTCGTCGGCGACCACGTCCCGCGTCTTCACCCCGCTGCCGATCAGCACGACGTCGGCCTCGGTCACGAACTCCAGAGGGCGCTGCCCGGTCACCTCGACGCCGTTCATGGAGGCGACCACCGGCTCGGGCGTCGTGATGAACGCCTCCAGACCGTCCTTCCGGCACCGGTTGATCAGCGCGGAGGCGATGAAGCTGTCCAGCTCGTTGAATCCGTCAAAGGTGACCACGGCGACCTGCATGAACATCTCCTCGAGGCACGGCACCAGAGATCGCAGTCTCCCAGCGGTGCCGTGCCCGGGTCGCGGGCCAATCCGCGAACGGTGGCCCGCATCGAGGCGGGCGAGGTTCAGTAGCGCAGGATGCCCGCGATCCCGTGGGCGTCGCCCAGCATCCCGTCCGGGACGAAGCGGACGTCCGCGCCCGTCTCCAGGCACTGTTCGACGATCTCGTCCACGATGTCCTCGCGGGAGTCCAGATCGCCGCTCTCGGCCGGGATCAGATGGCCGCCGAGGACGTCGCGCACCGTCACGCGGTAGTTCTCCTCGACCGCGAGCAGCCGTACCCGGCCCTCGCGGGCGCTCTGCCAGACCTCGTCGACACCGGCGGCGAACGCCTTGCGACCGCGGGCCGCCTCGAGCTCCCGGGCCACGGCCTCGGTGCTTCTGCGGGCCTCCGCGGCGACCTTCGGCCGCACCGCCTGCCATACGGCGTCGGGAGTGCCGTGCGCGAGACCGCCGTGCGACACGTGCACCGCCTCCTTGGTGACGCTGCCGACCTCGTCCATGGCGGACAGGGCCGCCTGCTCGCCCGTGACGTACAGCGGCCGCGGCTGCTCGCGCAGGACCATGCCCATCGCGGCGTCGGCCTCCCGCAGGAAGTGGCGGGTGTCCTCGTCGCGGAAGGTGCTCGGCATGTCGCCGATGCGTTCCTGCCGTTCGGCGTCGAAGTTCACCGGGCGCCTGGTCATGGGGAATCCGCCGGACCGGTCCTCCGTGACGCGGTCGGTGCCGCCGCTCCACAGGGTGACCTGGTCGGAGGAGACCGACAGTACCCAGAACGGCCGTTCGGCCGCGTGCGCGGAGACGAGGTTGCGGGTCAGAAAGGTGTCCGAGAGCACCACGCGCTCCGGCACCGAGCGGGCGAGCGACCACACCTGGTGCTCACCGGGCGCGGCGAAGATCACCAGGCCGTCCTCGGCATGCGTCAGATCCACCTCCCGAAGGGCCTGGTCGAGCTGGCGGACCACCTCGGAGCGCCGTTCGCGGGTCACCGCGGGATCGGACTCCAGTTGCTTCTTGGCCTCGGCCACCACATTGCGCAGCCGGACCGGATCCTGGGCGTTCTCGGGCTCCCGGCGGTGTGTGGGCGTCAGCACCGACACGGCCGGATAGGCGCGCGGGCGCCGGAGCTCGGAGAGGGTTGCGGGACTCAGGTCGTGCTCCATACCAAGCACGATAGGGCCGTTTGCCTCAAAGGGCATTAGGGACGGCCGCACTGGGCAATCAGGGCAATCAGGTCAGTTCTGGCTTCCGGTCTACCGCTGCTCGCCGTTCGGCTCGATCACCGCGATGTTCCCCTGCGCCACCGCACACAGGGTCTGCGCCCCGGCGGCGTCGATCGTGATCAGGTCGCAGCGGGTGACGACCCGGGTGCGGCCGGCCCGCACCACCTGGCCGTGTGCGCGCAGGATTTCGCCGATGGCGGGGCGCAGGTAGTCGATGGTGAACCCGGACGTGATCAGCCCCGCCCCCGCGACGGTGCCCGCGGCGAGCGTCAGCGTGTTGTCGGCCGCGTAGGAGAGCACTCCGCCGTGCACGAAGCCGTACTGCTGGAGCAGCTCCTCGCGGATGTCCAGTTCGAGGGTGGCCTCGCCGTCCCCGAACTCCGTCACCCGGGCGCCCAGCATCCTGCTGAAAGGCTGCTGGGCGAGGATCTTGCGGGCCAGCTCCAGATCCATCTCCTGCTCACCTCTTCAACTCACTTCACTAGTGAAGTGAGGGTGGCGGGAGCCGGTGCCGTCTGTCAAGATCGGGCCCATGCCCGAGCCTGATCAGCGTCTTTACTTCCTGCTGCAGCGGGCGGCGCACCAGTTGCGCACGACGGCCGACCGCCGCTGCCTGGCCGCCGCCGGCGTCACCACCGCCCAGCTCGGCGCGCTGTTCGCCGTACAGGACCAGCCAGGGCTCACCCAGCAGGAGTTGGCCCGCATCCTCGGCCTGCGGGAATCCGCCGTCACCGCCCTCGTCGGACGGCTCACCGCGGCGGGTCTCCTGCTCAAGCAGCAGCATCAGCATGAACACCGGGCCGTGAGGCTGGAGTTGACCGAGGCAGGCGCCGCCGCCCTGCGCGCCGCACAGCCGGAGGTCGACCGTCTGAACGCGCAGCTGCGGGCGCTGCTCGGGGACGACGGGTTCGTACGGACGGCGGGGGCGCTGCAGCAGCTCGCTTCCTGGGAGGGCTGACACGTCAGGTGGCCGGGGTCTCGTGGTCCTCCGGACCGCACGAGCTGCCGTTCGGCGGCAGGCTGCCGTAGAGCAGGAAGTCGTCGACCTTGCCGTGCACGCACTTGGAGGACGCGTAACCGGTGTGGCCCTCGCCCTTGTTGTCGAGCACCACGGCCGAGGACCCCAGGCGCTTCGCCGTCTCCACGGTCCAGCGGTACGGCGTCGCCGGATCGCCGCGGGTGCCGACGAGCAGCATCCTCGGCGTGTGGAGATCGTGCACACGGTCGCGGATGAAGTCGGTGCCCTTGGGGCGGCCGTAGCACATCAGCAGCTCGGTGAGGCGGTAGCGGCCGAAGACCGGGGACGCCTGCTCGTACTCGGCGCGCAGCCTGCCGAGGTCCTTGACGATCTGGTCGGCGCCGGGGCGATCGGGATCGTCCGCGCAGTTGATCGCCATGAGCGCCGCCGGAAGATTGTCGAGCGGCACCTCGTTCTCGTCGACCAGGCCGCCCCCGGCATGCTGCCGGAAGGGAAGCGCGGCCCCGCCGGACGAGAAACCCAGCACCCCGCGCGCGTCGCCGTCCTCGACCAGCTCGGCGATCGCGCGCTCCAGCGACGGCCACAGGTCCTTGCTGTAGAGCGCCTGGCTGATCGCCCCCACGAGGTCCTGCCCGGTGAATTCCGGGCCGAAGTCCGTCGGCAACGGGTCCTGGTCGAGGGAGCCGACGAGCTGGACGACCTGCTGCCGGGCGGCGCGCGGATCCTGGCCGAACGGACAGGCGATGTCCTTGGTGCACCAGGTGATGAAGTCGTCCAGGGCCCTCTGCTGTCCCTCGGCGCCCGCCACCCCCTGCTCGGACATCGGTTCGGTCAGCGTGTCCACTCCGTCGAGGACCAACCGCCCGACCTTCTTGGGAAACTCGGCCGCGTACACGGCGCCGAGCCGGGTCCCGTAGGAGAAACCGAGGTAGTTGAGCTTCTTGTCGCCGAGCGCCGCACGCATCACATCCAGGTCGCGTGCGGCGTTCACCGTGCCGATGTGGGGGAGCACCGGACCCGAGTGCTTCGCGCACTGGGCGGCCGCCTCCTTCAACTGCCGCAGCACGGCCCGCGGATCGTTGCTCTCCCCGATCCCGTCGGCCGCGGCGGAGGCCTCCTCGGAGCCGTCTCCGCAGCTGACCGGCGAGGACCTGCCGACCCCGCGCGGGTCGAAGGTCACCACGTCGTAGCCGTTGGTGAGCCTCATGAAGTCCTCGCCGCCGGAGGCGAGTTGGCTGACGCCACCGGCGCCGGGGCCGCCGAAGTTCAGCAGCACCGAACCCCGCCTCTTGCCCGTCGCCCGGTAGCGGGCGAGCGCCAGGTCGAGCGTGCCGGCCTTCGGGCTGGCGTAGTCCAGGGGGACCGTGACCTTGGCGCACTGGAGGTCCTTGGGCATGTCGTCGCCCTTGCACCCGGACCAGGTGAGCGTCTGACGGTAGAACCGCGACAGGTCGGGCCCGGTGCCGTCCGAGGCCGCCGTGGGCAGCCCTGCGGTCAGCAGGGAAAGGCCTACGGCTCCGGTGGCGGCGAAGCGTCGGACAGCGGGCCGCGTTGACAGCTTGACCAGCATCAATGCCTCCCGGGGCGCCCGCCGGGGACCGGGGGGAACGGCGCCCTCGATCACGATAAGCGGATGCCGCGGGGCGCGCCTCCGGGCGAGCGGGACCGCGCAGGATGCCTTATCGTGCGCACCTTCCCCGCGGATACGGCGGTTTTGCCGCCCGTTCGACAACCGGGCCGCTCGATGGAGTGAAAGCCCGATAAGCCATAACTCGGATGGTTTCCCTCGCGTTTTATCCGGTGCGGGCCAGTGCCCGCTTCTCCGGCGCGGGTATGTGCCCGCGACCATGTCTGGAAGGCAGGGAACCTATGAGAAGGGTTACCCGAAACGGTGTGATCGCCGTCGCCGCTGCCTCGGGAGCGATGGCCTTGACGGTTCCGGCGTATGCCGGAGCCACGGCGGACGGCGCGTCCGCCGACTCGCCGGGCGTGATCTCCGGCAACACCGTCCAGCTCCCGGTGCACGTCCCGGTCAACGTGTGCGGGAACACCGTGAACGTGGTGGGACTGCTCAACCCGGCCGTGGGCAACAGCTGCAGCAACAAGAGCGCGGGCGGCAGGCACACCGCGGGCGGCTCCGCCACCGGCGGCAGCACGGCGCACGGCAGCGGAAAGGATTCGCCAGGTGTGATCTCCGGTGACACCGTCCAGCTCCCGGTGCACCTCCCGGTAAACGTCAGCGGGAACACGGCCGACGTGGTCGGCGTCGGCAACGCGGCCGACGGCAACAAGTCCGCGAACACCTCTGGCGGCCACACCCACCACTGCACCAAGCCCGCACCGGCCCGGGCGCATCCGCAGCCCGCGACCGCGCAGCACGCCGCACCGCGGCAGGCGCCGGCATCCCTCGCCCACACCGGCAGCGACGGGACCCTGCCCGCCGCCGTGGCCGGCGCCGCCCTGGTGCTGGGCGGAGCCGTCCTGCGCAGCCGCTTCCGCCCACGCTCGGTGCGCTGAGCCGGCCGCGCGGCCAACGGCTCAATCACACCGTGACGCGCCCCGCAAGATCCGCAAGGATGCTGCGGGGCGCGGTCGATCACCGCGCTCGCCTGTCCGCAGTACCCCCCACGGAATGGAGCGCGCGATGACCTCCGCTGCCCTCGAAGACCTCGTCGTCACCCAGGCCGGACCCGAGGACTGGCCGGTGATCAGCGGATGGGCCGCGGACGAGGGATGGAACCCGGGAGCGGCCGACGAAGCGGCGTTCTTCGCGCAGGATCCCGACGGCTTCTTCCTCGGCCGGATCGACGGCGAGCCGGTGTCGGCGATCTCCGTCGTCAACTACGGCCCCGACTACGCCTTCCTCGGCTGCTACCTCGTCCGGCCCGACCTGCGCGGCCGCGGGCACGGCCTCACCACCTGGAAGACCGCGCTGGCCCACGCGGGCAGCCGCACGATCGGTCTCGACGGGGTGGTGGCCCAGCAGGACAACTACCGCCGCTCCGGCTTCGAACTCGCCCACCGCACCGTCCGGTTCACCGGCACCGCACCCGCGGCCGAGGCCCCGGCCGGTGTGCACCATGTGCAGGAGGCCGACCTGGCCGACCTCACCGCCTACGACAGCGCCTGCTACCCGGCCGACCGCCCCCGCTTCCTGGCCCACTGGCTCACCGGCACCGGACACCGCGCCCTCGTCCGCCGCACCGGCGACCGCGTCACCGGCTACGGAGTGATCCGCCCCGGCCACGACTCGCTCCGCATCGGCCCGCTCTTCGCCGACACCCCCGAGGACGCGCAGGCCCTGTTCACCGCCCTCACCGCCGAGGCGGCCGGCAGCGAGGTCGCCGTGGACGTGCCCGAGACGAACGCGCCGGGCATCGCCCTGGCAGAACGGGCAGGGCTCAGGCCCTCGTTCGAGACGGCCCGCATGTACACCGGCCCGGTCCGCCCCTACGCCCAGCACCGCGTCTTCGGCGTCACCACACTGGAACTCGGCTAGGGCCGTCCGGCGGATCAGCCCGGCATGGTGGGGTCTGGCACGCCCTCCGCCCGGGGCGTTGTCGTCGCTCTCCCCCCACTCTCGAATTCGCTCGAGCGGGGGACCCCCCATGACCCCGCGCGGGGCGGCCGCAATGCACCGGTCTACAGCCGACCTGACCCAAACGACAGGCCCTAACGCGCCACCGCCGTCAGCAGCACCATCCCCGAGTCCCCGTAGTCCGGCAGGGTCGGGTCGGCGTCGATGTGGCAGACGGCCAGGTCGCGGGTCATGGGGGTGAACACCCTGGTCACGGTCTCCGGGTCCACCGGACAGGCCGGCCAGCGCGACACCGGCCCGATCCGGTAGGTGGGCATGTTCTCCATGAAGGCGGCCACCAGGTGCCCGCCGGGGACCACGCAGCGGACGAAGGCACGGCAGAAGTCCGTGAACTCCCCGTAGTCCTCGGTGGCGCCCTCGGCGACGAAGTGCATGGACGCCAGCTCGTACCCGGCGGGCTCCAGCTCCCTGACGTCCGCGTGGACGACGTTGACATGCGCGAGCGCCGCGGCCAGCGTGGCCGGCAGGTCGGGGTTGAGGCGTCGGCACAGGGCGTGGAACGGCAGCCAGCTGGCGTCCGGACCGCGCTGGATCTGGCGCTCCAGGTAGGCGATGTTGCTCGCACTCGCGTCGACGGCCTCGATCCGGCGGCTCGCGGCGGCCGCGAGGATCAGGGGATACAGGTTGGGGCCGGCCCCGAACTCCACCGAGCGCTCGACGGAGCCCGGCGCGAAGCGGCGGTAGAACGC
Organism: Streptomyces sp. NPDC049541; assembly: GCF_044465725.1. Classification (NCBI taxonomy): domain Bacteria; kingdom Bacillati; phylum Actinomycetota; class Actinomycetes; order Kitasatosporales; family Streptomycetaceae; genus Streptomyces; species Streptomyces sp. NPDC049541. The sequence continues at coordinate 985,250 of NZ_JBITLY010000002.1, forward strand.
CGAGTGGTGGGTGATGACCGCCGCGTCGGAGGGGTGCAGATCGCGGTAGTTCTCCGCGAGGTAGTCCGCGACCGGCCAGCGGTCCCAGTCGACGTCGTCGTTGTGCGTCTTCATGGCCGTCTCAGACCTTCGCCCTCAGCGGGAACCGTGCGGCCAGCCGGGTCAGGGTGCCGTTCAGCCGCTCGATGTCCTCGTCCGAGTTCAGTGCCGTGATCTGGATCCGGAAGCCCACCCGGTCCCGCGGCACCAGCGGGTAGGCGGCCAGCGTCACATAGATGCCCTCCTCCCACAGGAACGCCCCGACCGCGTCGAGGTCGTCCGCGTTCGCCAGCGGGATCTCGATGATCGGCAGCCGGTCCGTGTTCAGCGTCCTGACGTCCAGCCCGTCGAGATGATCGAGCACCCGGCCGGTCCTGCGGTACAGCTCGGCGCGCAGCACGTCCCCGCGGCGCTCGTTGACGTCCAGCCCGGCCAGCGCCGTGGCCAGGGAGGCCGTGGGGGAGGGACCCGAGTACAGATAGGGCCCCGCGGCCGTCTTCAGCCGGTTCTTCAGCTCGGTGGGCAGGGCGAGGAAGGCGAGCAGCGAGGAGTACGCCTTCGAGAAACCCGCGACCAGGACGATCCCGTCGTACGACTCCCCGGTGTGCCGCACCACGCCGTTGCCGCGCGAGCCGTAGGGGGACAGCTCCTCCGGGCCGCGTTCCCCGAGCACCCCGAACCCGTGCGCGTCGTCCACATAGAGCGTCGCACCCCCGGCGCGGCAGACCGCGGCCAGCGTGGGCAGGTCGGGAACGTTGCCGGTCATGCTGTTCACGCCGTCCAGGCACACCACTCGCGGCAGGCCCGCGGGCACCGAGGCCAGCAGGGTCTCCAGTTCGTCGGGGCGCTCGGCGTGGAAGCGGTGCAGGGTGGCGCCCTGACCGCGGGCCACCACACAGCCGTCGTACACCGTCTTGTGCGCCGTCGCCTCCACGAACACATGGCCGCCCTCGGCCAGCACCGGGATCGCCGAGGCGTGGATCAGTGTCAGCGTGGGCAGCAGCAGCGTGTCCGGCGCGCCCAGCAGGTCCGCGAGCCGTGCCTCGATCTCCGGATAGAGGCGGGGGCTGCCCAGCAGCCGCGACCAGCTGGGGTGGGTGCCCCAGCGCCGCAGGGCGGGGCCCACGGAGTCGATGATCTCCGGGTCCCAGTCGAAGCCGAGGTAGTTGCAGGACGCGAAGTCGACCAGCCAGTGGCCACGGCTGCGGATGTGCCGGCCCCGCACCTCGTCCAGCACCGCGTCGCTCATCGGGCTGGTGCGCCGCAGGTGTTCGAGGTCGGCCCACAGTGCCGCCCGCCGCGCCCGGGACGCGGGCCGTGCCGCGGGGACGGTCACCGTCTTGACGGCGCCGTTGCCGGGCGCGTAGCAGCGTCCCTCGCTCTCCCGCAGCATGCGCTCGCTCTGCTCCACCGTCATCGGCTTGGCGAACAGATAGCCCTGCCCGAACCGGCACCCCATGCCGGCCAGCAGGTCGCGCTGCGCCGCGTCCTCGATGCCCTCGGCGATCACCTGCAGGCCCAGGGTGTCGGCGATCCGCACGATGCCCTCGACGAGCGCCACCTGCTGGGCGTCACGCGCGATGTCGTCGATGAACGTCTTGTCGATCTTCAGCGCGTCGATGGGGAAGTCCCGCAGATAGCGCAGCGAGGAGAAGCCCGTCCCGAAGTCGTCGACCGCGATGTGCACGCCCAGTTCCTTCAGAGAGCGCAGCACCGACTGGATCTGGGTGTCGCGGCGCAGCAGCACCGTCTCGGTGAGCTCCAGCTGCAGTGAACCGGGGGCCAGGCCGGGCGTGCGCAGCGCCTGGCCGACCTGGTCCAGGAAGCCCACGTCCCGGAACTGGCGGGCGGACACGTTCACACTGACGTACGGCGGGCTGACGGAGCCGGGCAGCTGCTGCAGTCCCACGATGTCGCTGACCGCGTTCTCCAGGACCCACGCCCCCAGCACCCCGATGTGCCCGGTCTCCTCGGCCAGCGCGATGAACTGCTCGGGTGTGACGGGCCGGTGCGGTGCCTTCGGCCAGCGCACCAGGGCCTCGAAGCCGACGACCTCGCCCGCGGAGATGTCCACGACCGGCTGGTAGCGCAGGGCGAACTCGTGGCCGGCGACCGCCTGGGCGAGCCGGCTCTGCAGGTCGTGCCGCTCGACCATGCGGGTGTGCAGCAGTGGCTGGAAGCGCCGCCACTGCCGCTTGCCGGCCGACTTCGCCGCATACAGTGCGAGGTCGGCGTGGCTGAGCAGCTCCTCCGCGTCCGTGCTGTCGCGGGCCGTGGCCACCCCCACGCTGGCGGAGACCGTCACCGACTCGTCGGCGAGGGCGAACGGCCTGGTCAGCGTCTGGATCACCTGGGCCGCCAGCAGCTCCGCGTCCAGCGGTTCACGGGCGTCCTCCATCAGGACGGCGAACTCGTCGCCGCCCAGCCGGGCCGCGGTGTCGGTACGACGCAGCGTCTTGGAGAGCCGGTCGCCGACGGCGATCAGCAGGTGGTCGCCGGCCGAGTGCCCCAGCGTGTCGTTGACCTGCTTGAAGTCGTCCAGGTCGATGAAGAGCAGACAGGTCATGGACGACTCGCGGCGGCCGCGCAGCAGGGCGCGTTCGATCCGTTCGAGCAGCAGGGTGCGGTTGGGCAGGCCGGTCAGCGAGTCGTGGAAGGCCCGCTGGGTCAGCTCGTGGGCCAGCCGGCGCTGCTCGGTCACATCGCGCAGGGTGACGACGAGCCCGGCCACGGTCCGCTCGTCCCGGAAGTCGCTGCACCGCACCTCCACCTCGACGCGGCCCGCCCGGTGGCGCACCCACCAGTGGTCGTGGGTGGCCCGCGGCCCGGTGTCCCGCACGGCCGTCAGTTCCCGCGCCGCACGGTGCCGGTCCCGCGGGTCGACGAGGTCGGGCAGTGATTCGCCGACCACGTCGCTGGTGCCGAAGACGGTCGCCGCGGAGGGGCTGGCGTACCGGATGGTGTTGTCGTCCTCGACGATGAGGATGACGTCCGAGGTGTTGCGCACCAGCGTGCGGAAGTAGGCCTCGCTCTCCCTGCGGACGATCTCCTGGCGCAGGGCGATGCGCTCCATGGCCAGGCCCGCGTGCGAGGCCAGGATCTCCATCGAGCCCCGCGTCTCGGCGAGGGCCTCGGGCGGCCCGGCGACCAGCAGGACGCCCGGGACGTCTCCGTACGGGCGGTCGGGCGGGATCATCAGGCAGACCAGGACGGTTGCCGCGTCGTCCAGTTCGGCGCCGGTGTCCGTGCCCAGGTCGCGGGCGTGCACGATCTGTGCGTGATGCGGACCCAGATCCGGCGCGCGTTCGGCGGGCAGCAGCAGGGTCCGGTGGCCGACCATGGTGCCCAGGAGGCGGTCGACCGCGGCCTCGCAGGACCGCGCGACCTCCTGCTGCCTGACGGCGGAGACCAGCGAGGCGGCCGCCCTGCGCAGGGCCAGTTCCCGCGTCACCGCCTTGCGGTGGGCCACCACCATCCCCGCCAGCCGCAGGATCACCAGCAGGAAGAGCACACCGGAGAACGCGGCGATCACGGCCGCGTCGTGCGCCGAGCGGGTCAGCCCCTCGTAGAGCAGGATTCCCGGCGCGATGAGCGTGACGACGGCCAGCATCACCAGCCGCCGCGGCGGCGGCAGCAGGGAGCCCTGCTGGGGCAGGGCAGCGGTCAGCTGTACCATGTCCGGGTGCAGTGCGGCCTGGCCCCAGGCGGTGTAGAAGACGATCCAGCCCGAGTCCAGCAGCGTGCCCGTCTGCCAGCTCTCGTTGAGCTGCAGGATCCCGTAGGCGATGTCGAAGCCGAGCAGTGTCACCGTCCCGACGACCAGGTACTGCACCGACCGGTTGTGCCGGTCGACCGGATTCGGTGTCAGCAGCCGTGCCAGCAGGGCCAGGACCAGGACGTCGCCGAGGGGGTAGGCGATGCTGATGGCCCGCTGCTGCCAGGTGAGCCCCTGCACCGTGGTGAGCGGCTGCACCAGGTACACCCACACGGGCAGCGCCAGACCCGCGGTGATGATCAGCGCGTCGAGCAGGCTGGGCAGGTCGTGGCCCGCCCAGCGGTACCGGACCAGGCCGGACAGTCCGATGGCGAAGAGCGGATACGTGGTGAGGTAGGAGGCGTCCGCGGGGGAGGGGAACGGGTTGGAGGCGTGGAAGTACTCCTCCACGACGTTGTAGTACGTGTCGCCCGCGATGAAGGTGAGCAGTGCGCCGGCGAGCACCCACCAGGGCCAGCGGTGTGCGGGCCGGTTGACCTTGCTGCCGACGAGTACGGCGGTGGTGCCCGACAGGCCGATGACGGCCCACACCGGGGCGCGCGCGGCGGGCACCGTCAGGTAGACGGCCGTGGCGGCGGCCACCAGCGCGATATGTGCGGCCATCAGCCGCTTTGCCGGCAGCAAGGGCAAGCGCCTCCCCCCGCTGGAGGAGACCGGGCCGTCCACCTGGTCTGGTCGTCCTGGCTTTCTAGATCGTAGGCACTGCGGCCGGACGAGTGCATCTCGGGAGGAACGGACGCGACCGATCCCGTCAGCACTGCGGCGTAACCTGCGCACTCCGAGTGGGCGGGAAGGCGCGCCGGCGGGCGAGTGCCACGGTGACGAGGGCCGCCGTCATCAGGGGGAGTGCGGTCCAGGGCAGCGCCCCCGGGCCCAGCTTCTCCAGGGCCACGCCGCCGGTCAGTGAACCCGCGGCGATCCCCGCGTTGTACACGGTGGTCTGCAAGGAGGTGGCCACGTCCGCGTGGGCGGGACCCGAGGCGTCGACCAGCGCGGTCTGGATCAGCGTGGGCGCACCGCCGAACGCCAGGCCCCACAGCGCGACCGAGGTGAGCAGCACGGCGGGCGCGCGGAAGTACAGGGCGAGGGCGGGCATGACGGCCGCGCACAGCGCGAGTGCGCCGAGCAGCGTGGCCCGCAGATGCCGGTCGACGACCACCCCGGTGATCCAGATCCCGGCCGGTGTGGCCGCCCCGAACACCAGCAGCACCACATCCGTACGGCCGAAACCGGCGTGCGCCGCGAACGGGGCGACGTACGTGTACATCACCTGATGCCCGAGGAGCAGCAGCAGCGTGACGGACAGGACGGCGGGCAGGCCCGGCAGCCGGGCCACCCGGGCGAGCGGCAGCCGCGCATCCGGCGCCTCGCCCGCAAACCCGGGCACCCGCCACCGCACCCAGCCCACCAGCAGCACCGCCAGCCCGGCAAGCGCCCCGACGGTGGTCCGCCAGCCCAGCGCCCCCGCCAGCGCGGTCCCCGCCGGCACTCCCAGCGCCAGGGCCAGCGTGATCCCGGCCAGCACGATCGCGATCGCCCGTCCGCGCCGCTCGGCCGGCACCATCCGGGCCGCATACCCGACGAGCATCGCCCACAGCAGTCCGCCCATGCATCCGGCGAACAGCCGTGCGGTGAAGGTGAGGACGTACGACGACGACAGCGCGACCACCGCGTTGCTCACCGCGAACCCCAGCAGTGCGCCGGTCAGCACCGGTCGCCGGGGCAGGCCCCGCAGCAGCGCGGTGAGCGGGATCGCCGCCATGAAGGAGGCGACGGCGTACCCGGTCACCAGGAACCCGACGCGTGCCTCGGAGACCCCCAACGCCGGAGCCATCCGGGGCAGCAGACCCGCAGGGAGCAGTTCGGTCAGGACCGCGGTGAAGGCGGCCGTGGACAGGGCGAGCAGCCCCGGCCACGGCAGCGAAACAGGCATGGCGGTGCCCTTGGCCATGGATGTGGTGGACATGCGACCATGCTCGGACCTTCACATCAGTGTGAAGGCAAGGGTGACCCCGGAGGCGGCCATGAAGATCGGCGAACTCTCCCGCCGCACCGGCGTCCCCACCAGGCTGCTGCGCTACTACGAGGAGCAGCGCCTGCTCAGCCCCGACCGCACCGAGAACGGCTACCGCGACTACGGCGAGCCCGCGGTCCAGGACGTCCAGCAGATTCGCGGGCTGCTGGATTCCGGTCTGACCACGGAGATGATCCGGGCGATCCTGCCCTACCTGTCCGGCCCGGACGAGATCCTGCTGCCCGCCGGGTGCCTGACCCCCGAGACCGCCGCGCTGCTCCAGGCCCACCTCGACCGCATCCAGGCGCGCATCGACTGCCTGGCCCGCAACCGGGACCGGCTGAGCGCATACCTGGCGGCGGTACGGCCGCAGGGGAGCCCGTAAACCTGTTGCCCAGGCCGCCCCCGGATGCTGGAGTGAGCACATGGATCATGCCGGGGTACTCGCCCTCTTCGACCGTGACATGCGCGAAGGCGCCCGGCCCGACGGCCCCGATACACGTGTCGAGCGGGTGGGCGGTGTGGTCCGCCAGGTCTCCTCGGCCCACGGCTGGAACGGCGTCGTCTGGTCCGGCCTCGACGAGACGGGCGCGGACGCGGCGATCGCCGAGCAGGTCGCGTACTTCTCCGGCCTTGGCCACGAGTTCGAGTGGAAGCTGTACGGGCACGACCGGCCGGCGGATCTGGGACAGCGGCTGAGGGCCGCCGGATTCGAGCCCGAGCCCGAGGAGACGCTGATGATCGCCGAGGTGGCCGGCCTGGACCTCGACGCCGGGCCGCCCGAGGGCATCCGTCTGCTGCCGGTCACCGACGCGGCGGGCGTCGACCTGGTGGCGGACGTGCACGAGAAGGCCTTCGGTACCGACGGCTCCCGCCTGCGCCACCAGCTGCTGGCCCGGCTCACCGGGGAGCCGGACACGGTCGTCGCCACCGTGGCGCTCGCCGGCGACGAGCCGGTGAGCGCGGCTCGGATGGAGTTCGTGCCCGGCACCCGGTTCGCCGGCCTGTGGGGCGGCGGCACCGTCGAGGCCTGGCGCGGCCGCGGCATCTACCGTGCCCTGGTCGCCCACCGGGCCCGCGCCGCCGCGCAGCGCGGCTACCGCTACCTCCAGGTGGACGCCTCCAGCCAGAGCCGCCCCATCCTCGAACGCCTGGGCTTCGAGCCGCTGACCACGACGACGCCCTACATCCACGTGCCGTAGCCGGTTCGCCTCCACCGCGATGTCACATCCGCGGCCGCCGGATCCGTCGCACGGTCATGACGACGAACCAGCAGAACCAGAGCATCCTCCTCGCCGGAGCCAGCGGCATCCTGGGCGGTCACATCATCCGCGCCCTGACCGAGGCCGGCCACAAGGTCACCGGCCTCGGCCGGGGACCGGCGAACGGCGTCCGGGCCGACCTCATGGATCGCGACGCGCTGCTGCGCGCCGTCGACGGGCAGCACTTCGACACCGTCATCCACGCCGCGACCGCCCTGCGTAAGGCGCCCATGCGCCACCGCGACATGCATGCCACCGACGCCCTGCGCATCGCCGGCACCGCCCACCTCGTGGAGGCCGCGCAGGCCACCGGTGCCTCCCGCTTCGTGAGCGAGGGGATGGTCTTCGGCTACGGCTACGGGGACTTCGGCGAGCATGTGATCACCGAGGACGACCCGTTCGGCCCGCGTGGCACCACGCCGGAACTGGAACGGCACGTCGAGGGCATGCGCATCAAGGAACAACTCACCTTCGAGGCCGGCGGACTGGACGGCATCTCGCTGCGCTTCGGACTGTTCTACGGCCCCGGCGGCACCGACGCCCTCCTGCCCATGCTGCGCAAGCGGCAGCTGCCCGCCCCCGCCGACCGAGGCCGGGTCCTGCCGTGGACCGAACTCACCGACGCGGCACGCGCGGTGGCCGCCGCCGTCGAACACGGCCGTCCCGGCCAGGCGTACAACATCACCGACCGCACCCCGCTCGGCTTCCGGGCCCATGTCCTGTGCGCGGCAGAGCAGTTCGGCCTGCCCAAGCCCATGACGGTGCCCCGGTGGTTCACCAGGCCGATGTCGTACGCGCACACCGTGTTCCAGACCAGCATGCGTGTGTCCTCGGCGAAGGCGGAGCGGGAACTGGGCTGGACGCCCCGCTACCCGTCCAGCCGCGAAGGGCTCGCCGCGCTGGCGGCCCGGCGGTGAGTGCTCACTGGGGCCGTTCGGACCCTTGCCAGGGCCGAACGGCCCCGCCTCACAAGCCACTCCGGTTGGAAACCTCTGGAGAGGAAGCAACCGCCCCGGGGGACAGCCTCCCGAGGTGCCCGATTCTCCCGCTGAGGGTGCACGGTCGAGGCGGCAGGCCCGCCGATCGCCGAGGGGAGCCGCGTCGGCGGGCCTGACTCCGGGCCCTCCCGCTGCCCCCACGCTACGTGGCCCGAGCAAGGATGCGGAACGCGCAATTCGGCTGGCCTCCGCGCGCCGCCGAGCAGCGAGGACGACACCCGGGCGAGGAGCGCAGCGTCCCCGCCCGGGCTCGAAACGGCCGGTGTGTCACCGCGGTTGCCGGGTCAGCGGCGTGCCCTCGTACGGTCCAGGGCGGCGACTCCGAGCGCGGCGAGGCCGATCTGGATGAGCCATTCGATCCAGTCGATGCCCTTGGTGTCGGCCACGTCGAAGGCATGGGCGATCGCCGATCCGATCAGCGCGGCCACGATGCCGACGAGGATCGTCAGCAGAATGCCGATGCGTTGCCGCCCAGGGACGACCAGCCGACCGAGCACACCGATGACGATGCCGATCACGATGGCACTGATGATGCCTGAGATCTCCATCTCCGCCCCTCTGTGTCAAGGCCCCCGCACTATCCGGATGCCCGCTGTCGCGTGGGACAGTCCGTTCCGCTTCAACCACGGGTCAACGCCGGGTCAATCTCCGTCCGCCGGCCCCGGTGACGCCTGTTCAGCACCACTTCTGCCATGTACGGTTCAAGCGATCGGCCGCCCGCCAGTCGTACGGCCGAGTGTCTACGCGCGCAGATGCCCTGTGTCTACGCGCGTAGGTCCGGCCCCGCACCGCTCGCTCGCCCCCAACCCCACACGGAGGTACGCCGGATGCTCGCACGCACCAGATCCCGCCGAAGACTCGCCACCGCCGTGGCCGCGTTCGGTCTGCTCACCGCCGCCGCGGCCGCCCAGGCCACCGTCGTCGCGACGCCCGCCCACGCGGCCACCACGCACCGCGTCCTGTTCGACGACGGGCACGCCGAGGAGGCCGGCAACGCCGACTGGATCATCTCCACCAGCAAGCCCGACCCGCTGGGCGAGGACTCGTCCCCGTCCGTCGAGACCGACTGGACGGGCGCACTGTCCTCGTGGGGCGTGGCCCTGCAGAAGACCGGCAGCTACAGCCTCAAGACCGCCACCGGTGCCCTCACCTACGGCGGCTCGTCCGCCACCGACCTGTCGAACTTCGACACCCTCGTCCTGCCGGAGCCCAACACCCTCTTCACCACCGCCGAGAAGACGGCGATCATGACCTTCGTCAAGAACGGCGGCGGACTGTTCATGATCTCCGACCACACCGGGGCGGACCGCAACAACGACGGTGAGGACGCGGTCGAGATCCTCAACGACCTGATGACCAACAACAGCGTCGACTCGACCGACCCGTTCGGCTTCTCCATCGACTCGCTGAACATCAGCTCCGACCATCCGGCCGCCATCAGCGACAGCAGCGACCCCGTGCTGCACGGCGCCTTCGGCACCGTCACCAAGAGCCTCGTCGCCAACGGCACCACCGCCACCCTCAAGCCCTCGGACAACTCCTCCGTCAAGGGCCTGCTGTACCGCACCGGTTATTCCGGCAACACCGGCGCCTTCTTCCTCACCAGCACCTTCGGCAGCGGGCGGGTCGCCTTCTGGGGCGACAGCTCGCCGATCGACGACGGCACCGGCCAGTCGGGCAACACTCTCTACGACGGCTGGAACGACTCCAGCGCCACCAACGCCGCCCTCGCCCTCAACGCCACCGCCTGGCTCGCCGGGGCCGGCAGCAGCGGGGGCGGCGGAGGTGGCTCCGGCACCTGCACCGCCGCCCAGCTCCTCGGCAACAACGGCTTCGAGTCGGGCAACACCACGTGGAGCGCCTCCAGCGGCGTCGTCACCAACTCCAGCAGCGAGTCGGCCCGTACGGGCTCGTACTACGCCTGGCTGGACGGCTACGGCACCGCCACCACCGACACGCTCTCCCAGTCGGTGACCATCCCGTCCGGCTGCACCACCGCCGCGCTCAGTTTCTATCTGCACGTCGACACGGCGGAGACCAGCACCAGCACGGCGTACGACACGCTCAAGGTCCAGGTGCTCAACAGCTCCGGGACCGTGCTGGGAACCCTGGCGACCTATTCGAACCTGAACGCCGCCAGTGGCTACACCCAGCGCAGCTTCAGCCTGGCGAGCTACGCGGGTCAGACGGTCACCCTGAAGTTCACCGGCACCGAGGGCTCCACGCTGCAGACGTCCTTCGTCATCGACGACACGGCGCTCAACGTCAGCTGAAGCCCGTGGGGCCCGGCTTCCGCGCCGGGCCCCGCACGGTCATGCGGCCGGGACCGTCCGCTCCGGCGTGTTCCAGCCGGACACCCGCACCCGCGGCGCCGATCCGTGCAGATCCGCCGTCCGGCAGGTGGCGGTCAACGTGACCGTCTCGCCCGGCCACAGGCCCACCTCGTTGTCCGACCACTCGACGGGCAGCACCGGCTTTCCCTGCGCGTCGACGAGATGGACGTCGGTGAACAGGGCCGGAGTCTTCCCGCTGCCGGTGTTGCGCAGGGTCACGGTCGTGGTCGTCGTGTCGCCCGACGCATCCGTCGACGCCGTCGCCGACACGGGTACCTGCGCCATGGCACCGAGGCCCTTGAGGTCGGCGTAGCTCGTGGTCGGCGTGTAGTACCAGTCGGTGTGTGCCCAGTCGAGGGTGTCGGGCCTGGTGGACAGCCAGTACACGTTCCGGCTGACCTCCCTGCCGGAGGAGTCGTTCAGCGTCAGACGGGCCAGATAGGTGGTCGCCAGCCCGGTCACCGACGCCGGCAAAGTGAGTGCGGTGCTGTGCGCACCGTCCCCGCCCACCTTCACGCCGGTGACGGTCCTGTCGTACTTCTGCGTCCCGTCGGGGTTGAACAGCGTGGCCCGGGCGGTGAGCCCGGAGGCGGCGGTGTGCCGGTTGTCGACGACCACCACCGAGCGGTCGTCGTAGGAGTACTGGACGTGCAGTGGCTCGTTCGCCTTCTTCGCCCCGAAGTAGGCGCCGCCCTGGTCGAGGTATCGGTCCATCAGCTGCCAGTGCAGTGAGGTCCAGCCGCTGTTGAACATCCAGTACACGACTCCGGTCGACGGCTTCGACGAGTCTGTGGCGTTGCGCTCGTACGCCTCGAACTGGGCGCGGACGTTCTCGTACTGGGCGAGCTGCGCCTTGCGGAGGTAGTCGGCCAGGCTTGTCGGGGCACCGTAGCGGCCGGTGAGCGCGTCGTCGTAGAGCTTGAGGGTGCCGAAGGTCGATGAAGGGGAGCGGTGGTACTGCTTGGCGTCCGGGTTCTTCCAGAGGGTGTCGAGTTCGGCCGGGGTCATCATGCGGCGCAGGGTGTCGAGGGTGGGGATGTCGGGGCCCGCGCTGGTCTCGGAGTTGAAGCCGGTGGCGCCGCCTTCGCGTTTGGCGTACCAGTAGTCCGGCGGAATCCAGTCGTAGGGGCCCGTCATCTTCATGCCCGAACTGCCCAGCTGCGGCGAGGAGTTGGCGGAGGCGGCGGCGACCACCGGGACCGGCCAGTCGGCGGCCTTCAGGGCGTCCAGGTAGTTCTTCTCGATCATCGCGTCGGGGGCGAAGTCGCTGCCGATGAGGAAGGAGATCACGCTCGGGTGGTCGCGCAGCCGGGAGGCCTCGGCGGCCATCGACGCCTTGGCGACCGGGTAGTCCGCGGCGCTCCACTTGTCGCCGGGCTCGCTGCCGTTGACCTGGCCCTCCCACTTGTCGCAGCACTCCCAGCCGGGCAGCGTGAGGATGCCGTAGCGGTCGGCGAGGTCGAAGAACTCGTCCGGTTCCAGGTGGCCTTCGAGACGGATGGTGTTCAGGCCGAGGTCGAGGGCGTACTTCAGCCGGTCCTCGACGTACGTCCGGTCCCAGCGCAGGAACTCGTCCGGTGACCAGCCGCCGCCCTTGATCAGCAGTCGGCGGCCGTTGATGCGGTACTGGCGGGCACCGTCGGAGTTCAGTGGCGCCTGCACATCGCGGATGCCGAAGGTCTGCCGCGCGGTGTCCGAGACGGTGCCGGAGACGGACGCGGTGAGCCTCAGGTCGTAGAGGGGCTGTCCGCCCATGCCGGCCGGCCACCACACCTTCGGCGAGGTCAGATGGAGTCCGGGGACGTCGGACGGGGCGAAGCTCACGGTCTTCGTCTCGTGCGCGGCCAGCGTGAGGGTCTTCTCGAAGGTGGTCGTGCCGATGCTTCCGGAGACCGTGGTGGTCACCGGCGCCCCGGAGTCGTTGCGGGCCTGCGCCTTCACCGTCAGGTCGGCCGAGGCGAGCGAGGGCACGTCCAGCCTGGTGACCACGTGCGCGTCGCGCAGGGCGACCGGGCCGCCGCGGCGGACGAGGACGTCGCGCACGATGCCCATGTTCTCGTCGGGCGGCGGCTGGAGCCAGTCGATCCAGCCCATGGTCAAGTTCTTGCCCGGGTCGTTGGGCCGGATGCGGAAGGCGACGGTGTTCGTGCCGGAGCGGACGAGTGAAGTGACGTCCAGTTCGTGGTGGGTGTAGGCGCCGGTGACGTCCTGCGCCGTGGCGACCTGGTGGCCGTTGACGTAGACGTCGGCCGCCGAGATCACTCCGCTGAGGTCGAGGGAGGTGCGCTCGGAGGTGTCGGCGACCGTGAAGTCCGAGCGGTACCACCAGGGGACCTGGAAGTCGGCCTTGGCGATCTTCTGCTGGTTGGTCGAGTGGAACGGGTCCGGGTACACGCCGTTCGCGAGGAGTGCTGCGAGGACGGTGGAGCGGGGGCCCGCCGGGTACCAGCCGGTGGCCGGGTAGCCGGGGGAGGAGATGTCAGCCGGCGGGTCGGAGACCTTGGCTGTCGACTGGATCGTGTAGCCCGTCAACGCGGTCGCGCTGCCCGCCGCGGCGGAGACGCGGGTGACCCGGTCCGGCGGGATGGCCCCTCGATCATGGGATCCGGCCCAGGCGCTGGTCGTCAGGGAACCCAACAGACCGAGGACTACGGCGGCCGTGGCGAGACGGTGTCTGTTCACGGAGAGTCCAGCCCTTTCGTAAAGTTAGGAAACTTTACTAACTCGGCTCACGCTAGGGGCGCCGAGACGGCCCTGTCAATGAGCGCGGCCCGGGTCCGAGTTGGTCAGGCCCCGGCCGACCGGCGCTCGAACACCACGTCCCGCGCCGTCCCGAGGGCCGTGGCCACCGCACCCAGCAGCACCGCGTCCTCGCCTAGCCGACTGGGCGCGATCTTGGGCCGCAGCGGGGTGAGCAACCGGAGGTGCTCGCGCACCGGGCGCAGCAGCAGGTCCACGCTGTGGCCCACCCCGCCGCCCAGGACCACGAGATCCGGGTCGAGCACGGCCGCGGCCGCCGCCACCGTGTGTGCGATCCGCTCGCCCTCCAGCTGAACCGCCTTGACCGCCGCGTCGTTTCCCTGTCGGGCCGCGTCGAACACCGCCTTCGCGGTCAGCTGCCCGCTCATGCCGAACCGGCGCGCCGCCTCGACCACGGCCACCCCCGACACCGCGTCCTCCAGCCGCTCCGGCTTCTGCTGCCCCGGCCAGGGCAGGAACCCGATCTCCCCGGCCAGCCCGTGCGCCCCCGTGAACGGCCGCCCTTCGCTGACCACGCCCATCCCGAGACCGGTGCCGATGAGGATGTACGCGAACAGCCGGCTGCCCGCGCCGACGCCGTAGGTGTACTCGCCGAGCGCCGCCAGATTGGCGTCGTTGTGCACCTCCAGCGGGACGCCCAGCTCCTCGCGCATCCGGTCGAAGAGTCCGGCGCGCCCCCAGCCCGGCAGGTGCATCGCATAGCGCACCCGGCGCTGCTGCTCGTCGTACACGCCGGGCGTGCCCACCACCGCGTGCACCACCTCCCGGGCGGCCACGCCCGAGCCGCCGACCACCTGACGGGCCGTCGCCACCACCAGATCCGCCATCGCGCCCGAGCTGCGCGCCCGGTTGCGCACGTCGGAGCGGGCGACGACGGTGCCGTCCAGGTCGGCGACGGCGACCCGCAGCCAGCTGCGGCCGACGTCGATGCCGAGGGCGTAACCCGCCGCCGGGTCCGGCGCGTACAGGACCGCGGTGCGCCCGCGCTCCGGGGCGAGGGTGCCGACCTCGTGGACCAGCCCGGCCGCCTCCAGTGCCGCCAGCGCGCTGGAGACGGTCGGCTTGGACAGACCGGTCTCCCGTGCCAGTTGGGCGCGCGAGGCGGCGCCGCCGCTGCGCAGCCGGTCGAGCAGCAACCGCTCGTTCGTGCTGCGCAGCCGCCGGCGGTTCCAGGGCTGTTCCTGCTGGTCTGGGGCGTCACTGGCGGGCATCGCACCATTCTCACGTATACGCGGGGCCGTTCTATGGGGCCTCTTGACGCATCAAGTAAGGCTCCTTAACTTTATCGGCCAACAGCTCTTCGCCGGGCGAGCCAAGGTCGGCCGAGGTCAGCCATGGACAGCCCAGCGCCCGGTGTTTCAGGAGTCCTCATGTCCGGTAGTCCGCCACCCACCGGTGGTTTCGTCCGTCGCGTCGGCCTGTTCCAGGCCACCGCCATCAACATGAGCCAGATGTGCGGCATCGGCCCGTTCGTCACCATCCCGCTCATGGTCGCCGCGTTCGGCGGACCGCAGGCAGTGATCGGTTTCATCGCGGGTGCGCTGCTCGCGCTCGCCGACGGGCTGGTGTGGGCGGAGCTGGGCGCGGCGATGCCCGGCTCCGGCGGGAGTTACGTCTATCTGCGCCAGGCCTTCCAGTACCGCACGGGCCGGCTGATGCCGTTCCTGTTCGTCTGGACGGCGATGTTGTTCATCCCGCTGATCATGTCGACCGGCGTGGTGGGCTTCGTCCAGTACCTCGGCTATCTCGCCCCCCATCTCGGGCAGACCTCCGGTGACCTGATCGGGCTCGGCGTCATCGCCCTGGTCGTGATCCTGCTGTGGCGGGGCATCGAGCACATCGCCCGGATCACCGCCGTGATGTGGGCCGTCATGATCATCTCGGTGGTGCTGGTCATCCTGGCCGCCGCCACGGACTTCAGCGCGCACCTCGCCTTCACCTACCCGGTGCACGCCTTCGACCTGGGCAGCAACCACTTCTGGCTCGGCTTCGCCGGCGGTCTGACCATCGGCATCTACGACTACCTCGGCTACAACACCACGGCCTACATGGGCGCCGAGATCAAGGACCCCGGACGCACCCTGCCGCGCTCGATCATCTTCTCCATCCTCGGCATCATGGCGATCTACCTGCTGCTGCAGATCGGCACGCTCGGTGTGATCGACTGGCACCGCATGACCAACCCGGACGACATCGCGTCCACGTCGGTGGCCTCGGCGGTCCTGGAGAAGACCTGGGGCAAGGGTGCGGCGGACACGGTCACCGTCCTCATCCTGATGACGGCCTTCGCCTCGGTCTTCACCGGCCTGCTGGGCGGCTCGCGGGTGCCGTACGACGCGGCCCGCGAACGCGTCTTCTTCCGCCCCTATGCCAAGCTGCACCCCAAGCACCGGTTCCCGATGCTGGGCCTGGCGACCATGGGCGTGATCACGGCCGTGGGCTTCCTGATCGGCCGGCACACGGACCTGGCGACACTGATCCAGCTGCTGACGACGGTGATGGTGATCGTGCAGGCGCTGGCCCAGATCGTCGCCTTGACGGTGCTGCGCAGGCGCCAGCCGGCCCTGCAGCGGCCGTACCGCATGTGGCTCTATCCGGTGCCGAGCATCGTCGCGTTCGTCGGCTGGTGTGTGATCTACGGTTACGCGGACAGGAACTCGCCGGGCCGCCATCCCATCGAGTGGTCGCTGGCCTGGCTGGCTCTGGGCTGCGTCGCGTATGTGCTCTGGGCGCGCTTCGAGAAGGTATGGCCGTTCGGCCCGAAGGAGATCACGGAGGAGTATCTGGCGGCCTCGGCGGTGGCGGACGCGGAGCCCGCGGGAGCGTGACGAAAACGCCGGTCTGTGGGGGTCGGTCGCGCAGATCCCCGCGCCCCTGAGGGGCGCGGGGCCGACCCCGAAGTCCAGGGAAAGATGTGCGGTCCGGCTTCGTCGTCCTTGACATGCAGGTAATTGCCTGCATAACGTTGGGTGTGCGATCAGAGAGTGACTCCGGGATGGACAAGGTCTTCAAGGCGCTGGCCGACGAGACCCGCAGACGGCTGCTGGACCGGCTGCACGAACAGAACGGCCAGACGCTCGGCGAACTGTGCGAGCGCATCGCGATGACACGCCAGTCGGTGACCCAGCATCTGGGTGTCCTGGAGGACGCCAATCTGGTCGGCACGGTGCGGCGGGGGAGGGAGAAGCTGCACTACCTCAACCCGGTCCCGCTCCATGAGATCCAGGAGCGGTGGATCGACAAGTTCGAGCGCCCGCGCCTGAGCGCGCTGAGCGGCGTCAAACGACGAGCCGAGGAAGCCACCATGACCGACAAGCCCAGTTACGTCTACGTCACCTATATCCGCAGCACACCCGAGAAGGTCTGGGAGGCACTCACCGACGCGGACCTGACCGCCGCCTACTGGGGCCACCGCAACGAGTCGGACTGGCGGCAGGGCTCACGCTGGGAGCACGTCCGCACGGACGGCTCAGGCACCGCCGACGCCGTCGGCACCGTCGTGGAGAGCGAACCCCCGACCCGCCTGGTCACCACCTGGGTCGACCCCCAGCACGAGGGACAGGAGGACAAGCACTCCAGGGTGACCTTCGACATCACACCGCACGAGGACATCGTCCGCCTCACCGTCACCCACGAGGACCTCTGGGACGAGGGCGCGCTGTCCGACGTCTCCCGCGGCTGGCCGGCGGTGCTGTCGAACCTCAAGTCCCTGCTGGAGACCGGCAGTCCACTGCCGCAGCAGCCCTGGGCGGTCCCCGGCCACTGAGCGGTGACGGGATGCGGGACGGCCGGCCCGCGTGTAGAGCGCGGACCGGCCGCCCATGCGATCCTTCCCTGGTCCGTTCCTACGGCCTGGGGGCGCTCCTCGCCGCCGCACCGGCGCACATCAGCCCCAGGATCACGGCGAGGGCGCCGATGATGATGTTGTTGACGGCGACACCGGTGTCCGGGCTGGTACCGACGACCCAGGGTGCGATGATCATCCAGATGCCCACCGCGCAGAACGCCCAGCTGAGGCCGTACATGCGCTCAGGGGCCCGGGTGAACCCGAGGGCCAGCAGGCCGATCGCGATGCCGACGACGAGGTTGTGCGTGACCAGCGGGGGCTGGCTCGTCGTGTAGTGGAGTATCCACGGGGATACGGCGCAGTACAGACCGAGCAGGAACACCGGTCCGTCCAAGAGCGTCACATCGCGACCGCCAAGCATGCGGGCATAGCGATCCCGCATTTCGGAAACATCAGGGTGGGTGGTGATGTCCCCCCTGCTGGTGGGCGAGACGTTGGCCATGACTCGTCTCCTTTGACTCACAGGCCTGACCGCGTCTGGTGCGGTATGCGGGTAAGCGCCGCGTAAGTCCATTCTGCCCTTATTTCATCTTTATGTGTAGTGGTCGGCGGGGTGCTTGAGGCGGAAGCCGCCTCTGGGGCACGCCTCCGGCTCCCGCACATGGCTGTGCAGATCGCGGGCATGCGGACCATAGAGGGGTTGTAATCGCATGTCTCGCATATGGAGGTGTTTGCCGCTATGGGCGCGAAGGTGTTGGAGCGGTTTCCTGCGGGAGCTCCGCGCGGATCGTGGCCGGCGGAGGAGTACGCGGCGCGCTGCCGAGCCGAGGGCAGGCCGGCGACGGTCATCATGGATCTCAAGTCGGACGCGTTCCTCGTCGTGGTGCCGGCCGACGAGGACTGAGCCGGCGGACGCTCACGTCAGGGCGCCGCCCAACTCGTGCGCCCTGCGCACGAACACCTCGTGGAGGTCCTGGGCCGCCCGGGGCGCCGAAACGGCGCGGCGGCGCTGCAGCATCAGCAGAACCTCGGTGGAGTCGTCGGAGATCGGACGGTAGGTGATCGAGCCCTGTCGCTCCAGCGGGTCGCCGATGACACTGAAGTCCGGCAGCAGTGTGGCTCCCAGTCCTTCGGCCACCATCAGCTTGCCCATCTCGGCACCGTCGGTGGAGAAGGAGAAGTCGGGGGAGCGGCCCCGCAGCAGCCGGTGGGCGTAGCGGTGCATGACATAGCCGGAGCGCATCGCGATCACCGGCTCCGGACCGTCGAGGACATCGTCCACCGTGACGGCGGACAGCGCGGCGAGCGGACTGTCCGGGCGCAGACACAACACCGGGCGCCCGCGCAGCAGTTCGGTGCTCTCGAAGTCCGCGGGCAGATCGTCGCCGTCCAGATGGTTCACCAGACCGAGGTCGAAGCCGCCCTCCAGCAGCGCCCGGTGGATCTCGGCCTGCTGGGCGCCCACCACCTCCACCTGCGTCATCGGATGAGCCGTGCGGAAGGCCTGTACGGCCGGGATGAGCAGCGGGACCGTGGCGGCGTTCACCGTGCCGACCCTGACCATCCGGCTGATCCTGTGCTGTTCCCCCGCCGCGCTGCGCAGCCGGTCCACCGCGTCCAGCACATCGATGATGTGCGGCAGCAGTTCCCGGCCCTCAGCGCTCATCGTCGCCCCGGACCGCTTGCGCTCCAGCAGGTCGACTCCCAGCTCGCGTTCCAGATTGCGCACCGTCTCGCTCAACGCGGGCTGGGAAAGGCGGAGTTCTTCCGCGGCCCGGCGCAGTGAACCGAGCCGGGTCACGGCCGCGATGTATTCCAGTTGTTCTGTCCGCACACCCAGCAGAATGCGGCCCGTTTCACCGCGCGTTCAAGGGTTTCCCTGTCACACGTTCGTGAAATTCAATGGTCCGCGATGCGAGACCGGTCGGGTTTTCCTTGACGGCCCGCTGCGCCGACTGCCACGATCGACGGCATGAAGATGCGACTGGACCTCACGCGGCGACGCCATGTCGACCTCGCGCGCGTCTCCAGCGCCTCCTGTTGCACCGCGGCCTGATCACCTCTCTGAATCCGCCGCCCTTTTCCGTCTTCTCCGCCTGAATTCGCCGCGCCCCTGCACGGCTTGAATTCGGCGTGCCCGGAAACATTCCGCAACAGGAGTCACGCATGCCTGCCGCGCCCGTGAAATTCGCCTACTGGGTCCCCAACGTCAGCGGGGGACTCGTCACCAGCAAGATCGAGCAGCGCACCGACTGGGGATACGAGTACAACCGCGAACTCGCCGTCCTCGCCGAGAACAACGGCTTCGACTACGCCCTCAGCCAGGTCCGCTACATGGCCAGCTACGGCGCCGAGTACCAGCACGAGTCGACCAGCTTCAGCCTCGCCCTGCTCCTCGCCACCCAGCGTCTGAAGGTCATCGCGGCCGTCCACCCCGGCCTGTGGCACCCCGGCGTCCTCGCCAAGCTCGGCGCCACCGCCGACCATCTCTCGAACGGCCGCTTCGCCGTCAACGTCGTGTCCGGCTGGTTCAAGGGCGAGTTCACCGCCCTCGGCGAGCCCTGGCTGGAGCACGACGAGCGCTACCGCCGCTCCGAGGAGTTCATCCGCGCCCTGCGCCAGATCTGGACCGAGGACCACACCGAACTCGCCGGTGACTTCTACCGGCTGCGCGACTTCTCCCTCAAGCCCAAGCCCCTCAACACCGCTGAGCGTCCGCACCCGGAGATCTTCCAGGGCGGCAACTCCACCGCGGCCCGCGCCATGGCCGGCCGGGTCTCCGACTGGTACTTCTCCAACGGCAAGGACTTCGACGGGGTCACCGAGCAGATCAACGACGTACGCAGGTCGGCTGCCGAAGTCGGCCGCCGCGCACCGAAGTTCGGCCTCAACGGCTTTCTCATCGCCCGTGACACGGAGGCCGAGGCCCGTGACACGCTCCGCGAGATCGTCGCCAAGGCGGACACCGAGGCCGTCGAGGGCTTCGGCGCCGCGGTGAAGCAGGCGGGACAGTCCACCGCCGACAAGAAGGGCATGTGGCAGGACTCCTCCTTCGAGGACCTGGTGCAGTACAACGACGGCTTCCGTACGGGGCTCATCGGCACGCCCGAGCAGATCGCGGAACGCATCGTCGCCTACCGGAAGCTCGGTGTGGACCTCCTGCTCCTCGGCTTCCTGCACTACCACGAGGAGGTCGAGTACTTCGGCAAGCGGGTGCTGCCGCTCGTGCGTGAACTCGAGGCAGGGCTCCCGGACACGGAGCCCGAGTCCGTCCCCGTGCACGCCTGAGCGCCCCCACCGCGAAAGAGGTCATCAGCATGAGCACCGTCACGCCCACCGACTGGACCACCCTCCCCGCCCCGCGGACCGCCCAGGACTGGATCTCCCGCGCCGCCGAGGTCGCCGCCGTCCTCGCCACCGACGCCGCCGAGCGCGACCGCGCCGGAGCCACCCCGTACGCCGAGGTCCAGCTCCTCAAGGACGCCGGCCTCGTCACCCTGCTCGGCCCCACCGAGCACGGCGGCGCAGGCCAGGACTGGCCCACCGCCTACCGCGTCGTCCGCGAGGTCGCCAAGGCCGACGGTTCCATCGGCCAGCTCCTCGGCTACCACTACCTGTGGTTCTGGGCCGCCCGCCTGGTCGGCACCCGCGCACAGTGGGAGCAGGTGGAGGCCGAGGCCAGCCGCGGCCGCTGGTTCTTCGGGGGAGCGGTCAACCCCCGCGACAAGGACGTCATCGTCACCGAGGACGGCGACGACCTCGTCTTCACCGGCCGCAAGTCCTTCTCCACCGGCAGCAAGGTGTCCGACGTCACCGTCCTCGAAGGCGTCCTGGAGGGCACGGACAACCACGTCTTCGCCATCGTGCCCTCCGACAGCGAGGGCCTGACCTTCCACGACGACTGGGACAACATCGGCCAGCGGCTCACCGAGAGCGGCGGTGTCACCCTCGACGGGGTCCGCACCCCCTGGTCCTCCGCGGCCGGCTACGTCGACAAGCAGTTCCAGCCACGCACGTACAACACGCTCAACGTCCCCACCATCCAACTGGTCTTCGCCAACTTCTACCTGGGCATCGCGGGCGGCGCGCTGGAGACGGCGGCCACCTACACCCGCACCAAGTCACGCTCCTGGCTGCACGGCGGCCACGAACGCGCGGTCGACGAGCCCTACGTGATCGACACCTACGGGGACCTCACCGCCAAGCTGTGGGCGGTCGAGGCGCTCGCCGACGCCGTCGCCGCCGAGGGGCAGAAACTGCATGAGGACCCCGACGCCGTCACGGAGCAGACCCGCGGCGACTTCGAGGTACGGGTGGCCGCCGTCAAGGCACGCGCCACCGACGTCGCCCTCGAGATCGCGACCCGCATCTTCGAGGTCACCGGCGCCCGCTCCACCGCCACCTCCGAGGGCCTCGACCGGTTCTGGCGCAACATCCGCACCCACACCCTGCACGACCCCGTCGCCTACAAGCGGCGCGAGGTCGGCCGCTGGGTCCTCGAGGGCGAACTGCCCGAACCCACCTGGTACTCCTGACCGCTTCCCCGAGGGCGCCCGCCGCGTGCGGGCGCCCCGCCTCCTCGCCTGAGGACGCCTTCCCAGCGCATCCCGGCGCATCCCCGAAAGAGGACCCATGGCCACCGTCCTGTCCGTCTCCGGCAGCCCCTCCGCCTCCTCCCGCACCAACCGCCTGCTGCGTCACCTGGACAAGAGGCTGATCGCACAGGGCCACGAGGTGATCCCGCTCGACGTGCGCACCATCCCCGCCGAGGCCCTGCTCGGCGCGGACTTCACGCACCCCGCCATCGTCGCGGCCACCGAACTGTTCACGCGGGCCGACGGCGTCGTCGTCGGCACCCCCGTCTACAAGGCCTCCTACTCCGGGGTCCTCAAGGCGCTCCTCGACCTGCTCCCGCAGTACGCGCTGACCGGCAAGACCGTGCTGCCGCTGGCCACCGGCGGCTCGACCGCCCACGTCCTGGCCATCGACTACGCGCTGCGCCCGGTCCTGTCCTCCATGGGCGCCGGCCACATCGTCCAGGGCTGGTTCACCCTCGACAAGGACATCACCGTGCACGAGGACGGCCGCCTCACCGTGGCACCGGGCGCCGGCGAGGCCCTCGCCCAGGTCGTCGACCAGTTCTCCACGGCCCTGGGCCGCACCCCGCTCCTGGCCGCGGCGAGCTGAGCGCCGTGCACGCCCATGTCATCGCCGACGACGCGGAGGCTCTCGCCGTCGCCGCCGCCCTGGCCGAGGAGTTCCGCGCCGGCGCCTCCGCCAGGGACGCCGAACGGCGGCTCCCGCGCGAGGAACTGGACCGGCTGTCCGCCTCCGGGCTGCTCGCGGTCACCGTCCCCGCCGAGCACGGCGGCGCGGACGTCACCGCACTGACCCTCGCCGAGGTCTTCCGCCTGCTCGCCTCGGCCGACGGGAGCCTCGCCCAGATCCCGCAGAGCCACTTCGTCTACGTCAATGTGATCCGCCGCCAGGGCACCGAGGAGCAGCGAAAGTTCTTCTTCGCCGAGCTGCTCGCGGGCCGCCGCTTCGGCAACGCCCAGTCCGAGGCGGGCACCAAGCACATCCAGGACATCCGCACCCGCCTCGAACCGCAGCCGGACGGCTCCTACCTCCTCACCGGCGTCAAGCACTACTCCACCGGGGCCCTCTTCGCCGACTGGATCCCGGTGCTGGCCCGCGCCGAGGGCGACAACCTGCATGTCGCGTACGTGCCTCGGCAGGCCCCCGGCCTGACGGTCATCGACGACTGGGACGGCATGGGGCAGCGCACGACCGCCAGCGGAACCGTGCGCCTGGACGGCGTCGAGGTGCCCGCCGACCGGGTGTTCCCGCACCATCTCACCTTCCAGGGACCGCAACTGCACGGCGCCGTGGCCCAGTTGCTGCACGCGGCCATCGACGCGGGGATCGCGGCGGGAGCCCTCACCGAAGCCGCCGACTTCGTGCGCAACAAGAGCCGCCCCTGGTTCGAGAGCGGTGTCGACACGGCCGCCGAGGACCCGCTGCTCATCCAGCGGTTCGGCGAACTCGCCCTCCGGGTACGGGCGTCCGACGCCCTCCTGCGCGAGGCCGCCCGCGCGGTCGACGCGGCACGCACCGACCTCACCGACCACACCGCGGCCGAGGCGTCCATCGCGGTCGCCGCGGCCAAGGTGCAGGCCGCGCAGTCCGCGGTCGAGGTGGCGAGCGCCCTGTTCGAGGTGTCCGGCACCCGGGCGGCGCTCAACTCCCTGAATCTGCACCGGCATTGGCGCGACGCCCGGACCCACACCCTGCACGACCCGACCCGCTGGAAGATCCAGCACATCGGCCGGTACGTCCTGAACGGCACCCGGCCGCCCCGCCACGGCCTCCTCTAGCGACACCAGCGACACCTCTGATCGGAGACCCCACGTGTCCCTCACCTTCCACTGGTTCCTGCCCACCAACGGCGACAGCCGGCACGTCGTCGGCGGTGGCCACGGCACCCCCGCCACCGCCTCCGGCCGGGACCGGCCGCCGACGGTGGCCTATCTGAGCCAGATCGCCAAGGCCGCGGAGGACCTGGGCTTCGTCGGCGCGCTCACCCCCACGGGCGCCTGGTGCGAGGACGCGTGGCTGACCACCGCCATGGTCAGCCAGCACACCGAACGACTGAAGTTCCTGGTCGCCTTCCGCCCCGGTTTCGTCTCACCGACGCTGGCCGCGCAGATGGCGTCCACCTTCCAGCGGCAGAGCGGCGGGCGGCTGCTCCTCAACGTCGTCACCGGCGGCGAGAGCCACGAGCAGCGCGCCTACGGGGACTTCCTGGACAAGGACGACCGCTACCGCCGTACCGGCGAATTCCTGGACGTCGTCCGGGGACTGTGGGAGGGCAAGACCGTCGACCTGCACGGCGAGCACCTCCAGGTCGCGGACGCCAAGCTGGCCCGGGTGCCCGACCCGGTCCCCGAGGTGTATTTCGGCGGGTCCTCGCCCATCGCGGGAGAGATCGCCGCCAAGTACGTCGACACGTACCTCACCTGGGGCGAGCCGCCCGCCCAGGTCGCCGAGAAGATCGCCTGGATCCGGGGGCTCGCCGCAAAGGAGGGCCGCACCCTGCGCTTCGGCATCCGGCTGCACGTCATCACCCGCGACACCGCCGAGCAGGCGTGGGCGGAGGCGAACCGGCTCCTCGACGGCTTCGACCCGCAGACCGTGCAGTCCGTCCAGGCGGGCCTCGCCCGCAGCGAGTCCGAGGGCCAGCAGCGGATGCTCGCCCTGCACGGCGGCGGCAACCGCAACGGTCTGGAGATCCACCCCAACCTGTGGGCCGGCATCGGCCTGGTTCGGGGCGGCGCGGGCACCGCCCTGGTCGGCAGCCACGACGAGGTCGCCGAGCGGATCAAGGAGTACGCGGCCCTGGGGATCGAGGAGTTCGTGCTCTCCGGCTACCCGCACCTGGAGGAGGCGTACTGGTTCGGCGAGGGCGTGCTGCCGCGCCTGGCCACGCAGGGCCTTTGGCAGCATCCCTTCGACAAGGAGGCAGCGCCGTCGGCGCAGGTGCCGTTCGCCGGTTAGAGCGGCTCTACCCGGCCGTCGCCAATGCGGCGAGGTGCGCTTCCCGCACCACGGACGTCTGCCCCTGCACCAGCAGGAACATCCCCTCGCGGGCCAGCCGCTGGGCGGGATGGCGTACGTCCATGGTGCGGCCGCCCCCGGCCACGACCGCCGCGGTCGTGGCCGCACGCATGAGGTCGTAGGAGCGCGTCCTGAGCGCCAGCCGTTCCGCGACGTGCTCGTGCGGGACGGGGTGATCGGCCAGTTCGTACGCCTGCCGCCGCACATCGTCGAGGCGTGCGCGAAGCCCCCGGGCGGTCTCCGTCTCGCCGGCGTCCTCCAGTAGGCGCAGCGCGGCGTACGCCACCCCGAAGACCGCCGGGGAGGCGTTCGTGCTCCGCGGCAGGTCGACCAGGGCGAACTTCTCCCGCGGGGTGCGCAGCACCACGTTCTCGCCGGGCAGCCACAGGCCCTCCAGCTCCAGCGAGACCGTACGGGCCGCGGTGAGCGCCGCCAACCGCATCGGCTGCGAGGCGCGCAGGCCCGGCTGTGTGCGGGCGTCGGCGAACGCGAACACGATCTCCGCCGAGTCGGTCACCCCCGCGAGCAGCATCACATCGTTCAAGCCCCAGCCGGTGTACCAGGGAACGGTGCCGTCGAACCGCCAGCCGTCCCGCTCCGCCGTGGCCCGCACGGGCACCCGGGGGAAGGCACGCACATGGGCGTAGGCGATCCCGGCCAGCAGCTCACCGGACGCCAGCGGAGCCAACAGCCTCTCCCGCACCGGGAGTTCGGACTTCGCCAGCAGGCGCACCGGCGTGTGGTGCTGGGTCTGCACGAACCACGTCGAGCAGCATGCCCCGGCCAGGATCTCCTGGACCTCCCGCGCCACCGGGTCGGGGGCGCCCGCACCGCCGTACTCGCGGGGCGCGCTCATGCCCAGCAGCCCCGACCGCCGGACGGCCTCGAGATGACTCGCGGGCACCCCCTCCTGGTCGACGCGCCCCGCGTTCGGGGCGAGGAGATCGTCGGCGAGGGTGCGGGCGGTGGAGACGAGGGGGTGCGGTGCGGCGGTCATGCGGACGATTCTCCCGATGTCGTCGTTCGGGGTGTCGATCCGGGGGTGTTCCGTTCGTGTAGGAGGTGAGAGAACGACACGATGCCAAGGAGGACGTCATGCAGTACTACCTGCTCAGCGTGATCACACCGACGGACGGGACGCCGCCCGGACCCGAGGCGATGGCGGAGATCGTCCGCAACCTCGACACCTTCCACGCGGAACTGCGGGAGGCCGGCGCCTGGGTCTTCGCCGGCGGGCTGCACGGCCCCGAGACGGCCACCGTGCTGAGGCCGCGCGACGGTGACGTCCTGATCACCGACGGGCCGTACGCCGAGGGCAAGGAGTACCTGGGAGGCATCTGCCTGATCAAGGCCCCCGACCTGGACGCGGCCCTGGAATGGGGCAGGAAGGCGACCCGGGCGACCACCCTGCCCATCGAGGTGCGGCCCTTCATGCACCAGGCCGAGGAGTGATGTCCGCTCCCGTCGACGTCGAGGCCGTCTTCCGCGCGGAGTACGGCCGCGCCGTCGCCGTCCTCGTCCGCTTCCTCGGCGACATCGACCTCGCCGAGGAAGCGGTGCAGGACGCCTTCACGACGGCCGTGCAGCGCTGGCCGGAGACCGGCGTGCCACCGAGCCCGGCCGGCTGGATCATCACCACCGCACGCAACCGCGCGATCGACCGGCTGCGTCGCGAGTCCTCCCGCGAGGCCCGCCATGCCGAGGCGGCTCTGCTGCACACCCCCGACGCACCGGCCGAGGAGGGCCCCGTGCGCGACGACCGGCTCCGTCTGATCTTCACCTGCTGCCACCCGGCGCTCGCCCCCCAGGCGCAGGTCGCCCTGACCCTGCGCCTGCTCGGCGGCCTCACCACGCCGCAGATCGCGCGGGCCTTCCTGGTGCCGGAGCCGACGATGGCGCAGCGCCTCGTGCGTGCCAAGGCGAAGATCCGCGACGCCCGCATCCCCTATCGCGTGCCCCGCGACGCCGACCTGCCGGACCGCCTGAAGGGCGTCCTGGCCGTGGTCTACCTGATCTTCAATGAGGGCTATGGCGGCAGCCCCGAACTGTGCGCGGAAGCTGTACGCCTCGGCCGCCTCCTGTCCGAGCTGATGCCGGACGAGCCCGAGGTCACCGGCCTGCTCGCGCTGATGCTCCTCGTCGACTCCCGCCGCCCGGCCCGGCTGGACGAGGACGGCGCGCTGGTACCGCTGCCGGAGCAGGACCGCGGCCGCTGGGACCGGGAGCTGATCGCCGAGGGGCAGTCACTGGTCCGCCGCTGCCTGCGCCGCAACCAGCCCGGTCCGTACCAGATCCAGGCCGCCATCCAGGCCGTCCACAGCGACGCCCCCACCGCCGACGCCACCGACTGGGATCAGATCCGCCGGCTGTACGACCAGCTGCTGGCGCTCGCGCCGAGCCCCGTCGTGGCTCTGAACCGGGCGGTCGCCGTCGCCGAGACCGAGGGACCCCGCGCGGCCCTGGAAGCCGTCGAAGCGCTGCATCTCGACGGCTACCACGTCTTCCATGCCGTCCGCGCCGACCTGCTGCGCAGGCTGGGGCGCGACACCGAGGCGGCAGGGGCGTACGAGGCGGCCATCGCGCACGCGGAGAGCCAGGCGGAACGCGCCTACCTGGAACGGCGTCGGCAGGAACTCGGCGGCGCATGACGGGATTGACCGCGCGTGACGGGCCCGCGGCGGGTGTGACGGGTTCGCTGCGGAAAGTAGTCCTCGGCAGCGGGATTTATTTTGGTGTATGAAAGGTTGCCATATACACCTGACCCCGACCGTCCCAGCAGCGAGGCATCGTGAACCACTCCACCCCCGAGCAGCCCGCCGACGTCGTGGCCCGGCTGCGCGCCACCTTCCGCACCGGCCGCACCAAGCCCGTCGAGTGGCGCACCGCCCAGCTGCGCCGGCTGCGGGAGATGCTCACCGAGAACGGCCCCGACCTGGCCGCCGCCCTCCACGCCGACCTCGGCAAGAGCGCCACCGAGGCCCACCGCACCGAGATCGACTTCACGATCCGCGAGATCGACCACACCCTCGACCACCTCGCCGACTGGCTGCGCCCCGAAGCCGCCCCGGTCCCGGCCCACCTCGGCGCGGACGCGAGCGCCTGGACGCAGTACGACCCGCTCGGTGTCGTCCTCGTCATCGCCCCCTGGAACTACCCGGCCCAACTCCTGCTCGCCCCGCTGGTCGGCGCGCTCGCCGCGGGCAACGCCGTGGTCGCCAAACCGAGCGAACTGGCCCCCGCCACCTCCGCCGCGCTCGCCCGCCTGCTGCCCGCCTACCTCGACACCGACGCGGTCGCCGTCGTCGAGGGCGGCATCCCGGAGACCACGGCCCTGCTGGCCGAGCGCTTCGACCACATCTTCTACACCGGCAACGGCGCCGTCGGCCGGATCGTGATGCGCGCCGCCGCCGAGCACCTCGCCCCGGTCACCCTCGAACTCGGCGGCAAGTCCCCGGCGTTCGTCGACCGTGACACCGATCTCGACGTCGTCGCCGACCGGCTGGCCCGCGGCAAGTTCCTCAACGCCGGGCAGACCTGTGTCGCCCCCGACTACGTCCTCACCGACCCGGCCACCGCAGCCGCCCTGGAGCCCGCTTTCACCCGCGCCGTCGAGGCGCTGTACGGCAGCGACCCGTCCGCCTCCGCCGAGTACGGCCGGATCGTCAACGAGCGGCACTTCGACCGGCTCTCCGGCCTGCTCGACTCGGGCCGCGTCGTCGTCGGCGGCAGCAGCGACCGTACGACGAAGTACATCGCACCCACCGTCCTCGCCGACGTCGACCCCAAGTCGCCCGTCATGCAGGAAGAGATCTTCGGCCCGATCCTGCCGATCGTCACCGTGCCGGACCTGGATGCGGCGATCGACTTCATCAACGACCGCGACAAGCCCCTCGCCCTCTATGTCTTCTCCGAGTCCGAGGAGACTCGCGGCCGGATCGCCGCCGAGACGTCCTCCGGCGGTCTCGGCCACGGCCTGCCGCTGGCCCATCTCACCGTCTCCGACCTGCCGTTCGGTGGTGTGGGGGAGAGCGGCATGGGCAGCTACCACGGCCGCTACTCCATCGAGACGTTCAGCCACCGCAAGGCGGTGCTGCACAAGCCGCTGAGCTGAATGTGGCGAGCCGCCCGGCCGCGCGACGCGGCCGGGCGTTTTTTGGCGGCATAATATCGATCGCTGCTTATATAAGTTCTGGCTGATATAGTGTCCGCATGCACGCCTTCGATGTGCTCGGGGACCCGGTGCGCCGGCGGATCCTGGAGCTGCTGGCCGGTGGGGAGATGACCTCGGGAGCGCTCTGCGAGGTCATCGGGGAGGAGTTCGGGATCTCGCAGCCCGGAGTGTCACAGCATCTGAAGGTGCTGCGGGAGAACGGTTTCGCGACCGTCCGCCCCGAAGGAACCCGGCGGCTGTACGCGGTCAATGCCGAGCCCTTGCAGGACATAGACGCCTGGCTCGACCGCTTCCGCCGCTTCTGGACCCCGCATCTGGACGCCCTAGCCACCGAGCTGGCGCGCGGCAAGCGCGAACGCCGACTCCGGGATGCCGACGAAACCCCGAGGAGCACCCATGACCGACGTGACCCATGACATCAGCGACGTGCGCCGGCAGGTCGGCCGTCGCGCCTTCAAGGCGGGCGAGGCGCGCGTGGTGACCGTGACCCGCGCCTACGACGCCTCGCTCGACGATGTGTGGGACGCCTGTACGAACCCCGAGCGCATCCCTCGCTGGCTCCTGCCCGTGACGGGAGAGCTGCGGCTGGGAGGCCGCTATCAGCTCGAGGCAATGCGGGCGGTGTGATCGAGCGCTGCGACCCGCCCAAGAGCTTCTCCGCGACCTGGGAGTACGGCGGCGAGGTCAGCTGGATCGAGCTCCACCTGACGTCCGAGGAGGGCGGCACACGCTTCCAGCTGGAGCACATCGCCCATGTCGACGACACGAAATGGGCGGAGTTCGGCCCGGGCGCGGTCGGCGTCGGGTGGGACCTGATGGTCCGGGGGCTCTCCCTGCACCTCGGGAGCGGTGGCGCGGCCGTCGACCCGAAGAAGTTCATGGCCTGGACGGTCTCGGACGAGGGCCGTCGCTTCATGACGTCCAGCAGTGAAGCCTGGTACGCGGCGAACGTCGCCGGCGGCGAGGACGAGAAAACGGCACGTGAGGCCGCGGACCGGACCACGGCGGCCTACACGGGAGCGGGCGAGGGCGGCGACCCGGGCGAAGGGGGCGCGAGCTGACCGCCTCTCCTGTCGACCGTTGCCCTCGACTTCGTACAGGTATCCGCAAAGTCCCCGCGTCGGGGCGCCGCGCCTGTGCGAAACTCCCCCGATGACCTCCCAAACGATCACCGCGGACGCTGCGGGAACGTGGAAACTCGGCGACCTGACCGTCAACCGCATCGGCTTCGGAGCGATGCGGCTGACGGGCAGCGCCGCCTTCCACCACGGGACACCGAGCGACCGCGGGCGCTCGATCGCCGTACTGCACCAGGCGATCGAGCTCGGCGTGAACCACATCGACACCGCGGCCTTCTACTTCTCCCAGCTGCGGTCCGCCAACGAGATCATCAACAGCGCGTTCGCGCCGTACCCGGACGACCTCGTCATCACCACGAAGGTCGGTCCCTACCGCAACTACTGCGGGGAATGGGGCAGTCCGGCCCGCCCCGACCAGCTGCGCGGTCATGTGGAGGAGAACCTGCGTCAGCTCGGCCGCGACCACCTTGACGTCGTCAACTTCCGCCGCACCGAGCAGGAGTCGATCGCCGAGCACTTCGGCGCGCTGGCCGACCTGCGCGAGGCGGGACTCATCCGGCACCTGGGCATATCCGGCGTGGAGCCCCGGCACCTTGCGGAGGCGCAGGCCATCGCGCCGGTGGTGTGCGTGCAGAACCGGTACGGGCTCGAACGCCACGACCCCGCCACCGACGAGGTCCTGCGGCTCTGCGGCGAACAGGGCATCGCCTTCGTGCCGTTCTTCGCCGTCGCCGGGTCGGGCGGGGAGAGGGGCGCGAGCACCGCTTACGACGAGGAGGTGCTCGCCGTCGCCCGCGCCCACGACGCGAGCCCGAGCCAGATCCGCATCGCCTGGACGCTGCACCAGGGATCGCACGTCCTGGCCATCCCCGGCACCGGCAACCCCGACCACCTGGCCGAGAACGTGGCAGCAGGAGCGCTCCGCCTCAGCGCCGACGAGCTGGAGCGGCTCAACGCCCTGCACGGCAAGGCCGACTGAGGCCGAGGGGGCCCCTCGGCGGGGCCCCTCAGCCGCCGTGCCGAGCGTCTCAGACCGCCCACACACCGTCCCGCATCACATGCCGCCCGGGCAGCTCAGGCTGTCCTCGCCAGGCCTGCACATCACGCGGCCGTACCCGGAAGAAGGCGTACGACGCGCTGTCCTTGCGCGGATCCCACCGCGTCTTCGCCACGAACACCTCGGCCGTCGCGGCCGGCACGTCCTGCCCGGTGAACGTCTCCACGTCCCCGTCCACGAGCACCACGTCCTGCGTGTCGCCGAACGCCAGCCGGGTGCGGCCACCGTCGCGCAGATTGCGGCCCGTGGGGTTGGTGACCCGGGTGGACATCCAGACCGACTCCCCGTCCCAGGCGAACCACAGCGCCACCAGACACGGCAGCCCGCCTGTGCCGGCGGTGGCGACCCAGATGTCCGACTCCCGCGCCAGTCGGGCCAGTACGTCCTGCTTGCGCTGCTCGGCGCTGCGGGGCGGCTCGGTGATCTTCATTCCCGGGACGCTACCGGCGCGGCCCGGATCGCACCTCGGGCCGCGGTCCTAAGTCCCTGGGCCTCCTCCTCTCCTGGGGCCGAACCCGCGCACCACCCGCCCCGCCGCCACCTTCTGCAGCAGCCCGTACGCCAGCACGGGGAGCAGGATGTGCGGACGGTCGGGCAGCGTCGTGGTGATGAGCACGGCACTGGCGCTGCTGTTGTTCATCCCGCAGGCCAGCGTCACGGACGCGCTGGCTCTTGCATCCAGCCGCAGGGCGTGGGCGGCGACCCGCCCCAGCGCGAAGGACAGCCCGCACACCGTCGCCGCGACGGCCAGCGCACCGGCCAGCAGAGCCGGGCGCGGATGACGCAGGAACGGCCCCAGCACGCCGCTGGCGTTCACATACGTCAGCAGCAGGGAGGCCGGGAGGGCCACGGCGACGGCGGCGCCCACGAGCCCCTCCGACGCGCGCCGGGGCAACAGCAACCGGCACAGCAGGCCCGCGCCGCAGGGCAGCACGACCGAGGTCAGCGCGAAGGCGTGCCCGGCGGTCTGCGCCGCGTCGGCCAGCCGGCCCGCGTACTCGCCGCGCAGCAGCGGGCGCAGCACCGCCAGGGTCAAAGGCACCGTCAGCGGGCTGACCAGCGTGGAGGCGAGGACCAGTCCGACGGCCGTCGGCTGGTCGCCGTCCCCCTTGGCGGTCCACACCGTCGCCCCGGCCGCCACCGGCATCGCGACGATCAGGATCATGGCGGCGACCATGCCGCTGCCGCCGTCCTGGTCCGGGGAGTGCCGCAGCACGAAGGCGACCCCGGGGACGATCAACAACGGCGCCACCACGTGCAGCACGAGCCCGGCGACCAGCGCGGCCGGGCTCCTCAGCAGCAGCCGCAACTCACCCAGCGGCACCTGGAGGCCGGCGCTGAACAGCACAAGCGCGAGGAGTGACTGCGGTGTGCTCAGGGAGAGTTCAGCGGGACCGGGGATGCCGATCGGATGCGGGCGCCGCAGCCACAGTCCGGGAGCGGGCAGCAGCGCCGCGGCCGCGTAGGTCAGGACGATCGCCGCGCCGAGATGGCGCCGGAGCAGGGCGAACGTGCGAGGTGGCCGGGGCGGTCGCGGCTGGTGGTCGGCGGTGGTCTTCGCGGGTCGAAGGCTCATGGCGGCGCTCTTCCGTCGTGGGGCGGGGGCGGAGAAGGAGCGCCGGTATCGCGAAGCGGCCTACCGGGGTGCTCGCGTGCGGGTGTGCGCGGGGCCCTGTGGTCATGGCGGGCTGCCCCTTTCGTGTGATCGGTACGGGCGCGACAGCATGCCGCGACCAATCGACTACAGCTATGTAGACGGTCTACTGAACTGTAGACGACCGCAGTGACAGAGGCCGACTGGCGCACTTTCGGGTTTTACGTATAACCTCACCCGTCAACCACCCTCCGACCTCGCGAAAGGCCCCGATGAGACGTATCGCCCTGGTCACCCTCGTCGTCGACGACTATGACGAGGCGATCCGCTTCTACACCGAGGCCCTCGGCTTCCGGCTCGTCGGGGACACGCCCCGGCCCGACGGCTCCCGCTGGGTCGTCGTCCAGCCCGGCGCCGAGGCCGTGGGCACCGCGCTGCTGCTGGCCCGTGCCAAGGACGAGGCGCAGCGCGCCCGGCTGGGGGACCAGACCGGCGGGCGCGTCGGCTTCTTCCTGCACACCGACGACTTCGCGCGCGACCACGCCCGCATGCTCGCCGCCGGCGTGACCTTCCTGGAGGAGCCGCGCCACGAGCCCTACGGCTCGGTCGCCGTCTTCCAGGACCTGTACGGCAACCGCTGGGACCTGCTCCAGCCCGCCGACTGACGACCCCTTCGCCCCACCGCTTCGAACCACCGCTCAAGGAAAGCCCTCGCCATGACTGCAACGCGCGTAGACGCCGAAGTGATCCGCCGCCTGCCCAAGGCCGTCCTGCACGACCACCTGGACGGCGGCCTGCGCCCCGCCACCTTGGTGGAACTCGCGGAGTCGATCGGCCACACCCTGCCCACCACCGACCCCGACGAACTGGCCGCCTGGTACGTGGAGGCCGCCAACTCCGGTGACCTGGTGCGCTACATCGCCACCTTCGAGCACACGCTCGCCGTCATGCAGAGCCGTGAGGGCCTGCTGCGCGTCGCCGAGGAGTACGTCCTCGACCTGGCCGCGGACGGGGTCGTCTACGGCGAGGTGCGCTACGCCCCCGAGCTGAACACCAACGGCGGGCTGACCATGGCCGAGGTCGTCGAGACCGTCCAGGAGGGCCTCGCCGCCGGTATGGCCAAGGCGGCGGCCGCGGGCACCCCGGTCCGCGTGGGCACCCTGCTGTGCGGCATGCGGATGTTCGACCGGGTCCGGGAAGCCGCCGACCTCGCGGTGGCCTTCCGCGACGCCGGGGTCGTGGGCTTCGACATCGCCGGTGCCGAGGACGGCTTCCCGGCCGCCGACCACCTGGATGCCTTCGAGCATCTGCGCCGCGAGAGCGTGCCCTTCACCATCCATGCCGGCGAGGCGTTCGGTCTGCCCAGCATCCACCAGGCGCTGCAGGTGTGCGGCGCCCAGCGCCTCGGCCACGGCGTGCGCCTGACCGAGGACATCGTGGACGGCAAGCTGGGCCGGCTGGCGGGCTGGGTCCGCGATCGCCGGATCGCCCTGGAGATGTGCCCGACCTCCAATCTGCAGACCGGGTGCGCCACCTCCATCGCCGAGCACCCCATCACCGCCCTGAAGGACCTCGGCTTCCGCGTCACGCTCAACACCGACAACCGTCTGGTGTCGGGCACCACCATGACCCGTGAGATGTCCCTGCTCGTGGAGCAGGCGGGCTGGACGGTCGAGGACCTGCGCACGGTCACGGTCAACGCGCTCAAGAGCGCGTTCATCCCGTTCGACGAGCGCAAGGCCCTCATCGAGGACGTCGTCCTGCCGGGCTACGACGCCGCGCTCTGAAGCAGCCCTCGTACATAGGCCGCCTGTCCGACGTGCTGAAGATCGTCGGACAGGACGCTGACCAGCCGCACGCCCAGGGTGACCGGCGGATCCCAGTTCTCGTCGACGATCCGCTCGAGATCCTTGGCGGCCAGTTCCCGCAGCACGCCGAGGGACTGCTCGTGCACGGCGTCGTAATAGCCGGTCAGCAGCTCGCCGGAGTCGACCCGCACCTTGGCCACCTTGGCGGAACTGTGCCCGTAGCCGGTGTCGCGGCGCGGGAGGTCGAGGCCGAAGCGCTTCTCCCAGTCCTGCGCGAGCCACACCTGGTCGAGCCCGAAGGCGTCGGCCACATGGTCGTCCTGGACCCGGGTGAGGTGCCAGACCAGCCAGGCGATGGAGTTGCCCGCCTCCAAGGGGCGGGCGCTGAGGTCGTCGGGGCCGAGGCCCTCGACGGCTGCGTGGACTTCTTCCTGGATGCGGTTGAACCCGTCGATGAGGATGTCCTTGGCATGCATGCATCCACCATCGCGCATTACGGCCCGTCGTGCGTGCCCTGCTCCAGAAGCGCCATCAGCGCCCGGGCCGCGGGACTGGTCGCCTGCGGCGGCGGGAGCAGCGCCACCGTCTCGTAGACCGCCTCGCCGGTGCCCTTCACCGGCAGGGCGGTGAGCGCCTCCCGCTTGTGCCGGAAGTGCCGCGGTACGACCGCGATGCCGAGGTTCTCGTCGACCAGGTCCAGCAGGCTGTGCACGTCGTTCACCTCCAGCGCCACCGTGCGCCGGACGCCCGCCGCCGCGAAGGCCGTGTCGGTGGTGCGGCGCGGCCCCCAGTCCGGGTGGAAGTCCACGAACACCTCCCCGCCGAGCTCCTCCGGCATGACCGCGGCGCCGCCCGTCGCCAGACGGTGGGTGGGATGGCACAGCACCGTCATCGGCTCGCCGGTCAGCGACACCGAGCGCAGCTGGTCGGTGTCCGCCTGCGTCCGGTAGGCGAACGCCAGGTCCAGGCGCCCGGCCGCGACCTCCTCCGCCAGCGCGCCCGAGCCGGCCTGCCGCAGCCGAATCTCCACATCCGGATGCCGCCGCCGGAACGCAGCGAGCAGCCCTGCCACATCCACCCCCGCGATGCACTGCTCGGTGCCCAGCGCGAGTGTGCCGCGCAGCACGCCCTGCACGGCGGCGACCGCCTCGTGCGCGGACCGCACCTGCGCCAGGATCCGCTCCGCCTCGCCGAGCAGCGCCCGCCCCGCCTCCGTGAGCGTGACCCTGCGGGTGGTCCGTACGAACAGCGGGGTCTGCAACTCCCGCTCAAGCGCCCGGATCGAGGCCGACAGTCCCGACTGGGACACCATCAGCCGTTCTGCCGCCCGGGTGAAATGCTGGTCCTCGGCGACCGCGACAAAGTGCTGGAGATGGCGCAGTTCCATAATTGAGAAGCCTATCCGCTCAATCCCATCGCATTCTCCTGTTGGACCACTGCTCGCAGGTCGCGAAAGATATGGGGTGCCGGCCTCCCTCAACATCCGGGAACCGGGAAACCGTGTGCCAACCCCTCTGGAGTCGCGTTGTACACCGCACACCCCGACCGTTACGCGGACCTGCCCTACCGGCGCACCGGACGCAGCGGCCTGAAGCTCCCCGCGATCTCGCTCGGCCTGTGGCACAACTTCGGTCCCGACCGTCCGGTCGAGACCCAGCGGGCCATCCTGCGCCGCGCCTTCGACCTCGGCGTCACGCACTTCGACCTGGCCAACAACTACGGCCCGCCGCCCGGTGCGGCCGAGTCCGCGCTCGGTGAGTTCCTGAAGGCGGACTTCGCGGCGTACCGCGACGAACTGGTCATCTCCACCAAGGCCGGCTACCTGATGTGGCCCGGCCCGTACGGCGAGTGGGGCTCGCGCAAGTACCTGCTGTCCTCGCTGGACCAGAGCCTGGCGCGGATGGGCCTGGACTACGTCGACATCTTCTACTCGCACCGCCCCGACCCGGAGACTCCCCTGGAGGAGACGATGGGCGCCCTGCACTCGGCGGTCCAGCAGGGCAAGGCGCTGTACGTCGGCCTCTCCAACTACTCGGCGGAGCAGACCCGCGAGGCCGCGCGCATCCTCGGTGAGCTGGGCACTCCGCTGCTGATCCACCAGCCGCGCTACTCGATGCTGGACCGCCGGCCCGAGGAGGAGGGCCTGCTGGACGCCCTCGACGAGCTCCAGGTCGGCTCCATCGTCTTCTCCCCGCTGGAGCAGGGCCTGCTCTCCTCCCGCTACCTCGACGGCATCCCCGAGGACTCGCGGGCGGCGAGCGACAGCCCCTTCCTCAACTCGGACGCGGTCACCGCGGACCTGGTCGACACGTTGCGCGCCCTCGACGAGATCGCCAAGGGCCGTGGTCAGACCCTCGCACAGCTGGCCCTGGCCTGGGTGCTGCGCGGCGGCCGGGTGACCTCCGCGCTGGTCGGTGCGAGCAGCGCGCAGCAGATCGAGGACAGCGTCGCGGCCACCGGCAACTTGGACTTCGACGCCGAGGAACTGGCCCGCATCGACGCGGTCATCAAGCCGTAGGACCTTCGCCGTCCTCCCGGAGGCGGGCCGCCGCCTCCGGGAGGACGGTCCGCTGCCGCATGACGCGGCCCACGTGCTGTCCGCCGCGGCTCGGGCAGCGTGCCGGCGGCTCGCCCCCGCGTCGGGATGCCGTCAGGAGCTGAGCCGCTCCTCCAGGTGCACGGTCACCCGGTCACCCTCGCCCTTCCCGATGGCCTTGCGGAGGTCGGCCTTCACCGGCAGTTTGTGCGTGCCGTCGCCCAAGGCCATGAACGAGCTGCGGAAGGGGTGTCCGTCGATCGTGCCGCGGACCTTGACGAGCCCGCCGGTGCCGAAGAACTCGACACTCCTCGGCCAGACGAGACAGGTCCAGCCGCCGTCGCCGGGACTCTTGCGCAGGACGGCGGTGAACCTCTCGTCCAGCTCGGTGGTCGTGGTCATGACCGCTCCTCCGCTCGTGGTGGTCACCCACCGAAGAGACCGCCGCGAGCGCGGAAACTCATCGCGGGGCTCACGCCCCGGCGGGGACCCGGTCCAGGAAGCCGAACACCGAGCGGATACGGCCGTCCGCGTCCAGCGTGATCACGTCGGACCCGGCCACCGGCGCCGAGCCGTCGGCCTCGCTCACCAGCTCCCAGGAGAAACGCGCCGTGTCGTGGTGGCCGTCCACGGCGCCCGTCAGCCGGAAGGCGAAACCCGGGAACTGCCCGTGCGCCGCGGTGATCAGGGCCGCGATCTCCTCGTGGCCGCTGACGGCGGCGAGCGGGTCGGTGTAGGTGCCGTCCATCGCCCAGGCGGCGGCGACCGCCTTCGCCAGCGCCTCCGGTTCGCCCGCGTTCCAGGCCTCGAAGTAGCGGGCGACGGCGTTCTCGTGACGTTCGGTGTTCGCGGACATGGGAAATCAGCCTCCATCGAGGTCGTAACTGCTGGTCAGGACCCGGATTCGCGGTTGCGGCGACCCGGTGCGACCACCATGCCCGTCCCATGCGGGACCGTCGATTACCCCTCGGGTAATGGAGCACTCGCAGGGTTTCAGCCAACTACCCCTGTGAATATGCCAGGAGACTGGCCGGAAAGTCGTGGTGACAGTGGTTCAGTAGTGAACATACTCGACAGTCAAGGGACTTCACGGCGAGCGAAGACGCCATCACGCACAGCACATGAGCCGCACCGAAAGCGAGGCCGGCCGACAGGCGAGCGAGCAGCGGGGGAGCGAACGTGCACGACGAGTTCTTATGCCATGTCACGGCTTACGGGACCTGCGCAGGCCAGCGTATCGGTGTGCCTTTAGGCACCTACCGGGCTCCCACGCTCGCCCTCGCCCTGTGGTGGCTGCGCGACCGGGCCAACTGGATCGCCGACCGTCTCGATCCCCAACCGGAGGCGGAGCACTTCCCGCCGAGCTCGCTCGTCCCCGTCGCCGACACCGTCCCCGACGTACCGGCCGTACTGCGCTCATGGTGCGCCAACATCGCCCAACAGGAGCTGGTCGCCGACGAGTTGGCCGCGGGGCACCTGGTGCGGATCGCGACCAGTGACGAGACCACCGAGTACGAGTTGCTGGCCGAGTCCGTCGACGCCCTGCGGATGCAGCGGACCATTCCGGCGCTCTTCCTGCCCGTCGGCTGAGCGCCTGCGGCACCCGTCACGCCGGGCGGACATATGGACGAATCGGTAGAATTCTCATCATGGCAGAGCGGCCGATGGCGCCGACTGCGCCCGAACTCGTCCTGGAGACCGAGGCGGGCTCCACGGTGATGAGCCCGGGCCGCGACTACCACGTCGGACGCGACCCGCTCAGCGACATCGTGATCGACGACGCACGGGTCTCGTGGCACCACGCGGTGCTGCGCCCCGAGGACGGCCACTGGACCATCGAGGACGAGAACAGCACCAACGGCACCTTCGCCGACGGCCGCCGCATCCACGAGCGGGGCGTGGGACCCGGCAGCGTCATCCGCTTCGGCAACCCCTCCGACGGCCCGTGCGCCGTCCTCGTCAGCCCCTCGACGCTGGTTCCGGAGCGTCCCTCCGCGGTGTCGATGCCCGGCCTGACCAGCACCTTCCGCCGGCCCACCACCGTACGGCCGCTGCCCACCCGCACCGTCCGCATCGGCCGCGCCGCCGACAACGACCTGGTCGTCGACGACCTCGTGATCTCCCGGCACCACGCCGAACTGCGTGCCCTGCCCGACGGCAGCTACGAGATCGCCGACCTCGGCAGCCACAACGGCACCTTCCTCAACGGCTCGCCCGTCACCGCCGCCCCGATCGGCCCCGGCGACATCGTCGGCATCGGCCACTCCGCGTTCTGCCTCGTCGGCGACCAGCTGCAGGAGTACGTCGACACCGGCGAGATCTCCCTCGACGTGCAGGACCTCACCGTCGCCGTCGACCAGGGCCGCAAGATCCTGCTCGACCATGTGTCGTTCCCGGTGGGGGAGAAGTGCCTGCTCGCGGTCGTCGGCCCGAGCGGCGCCGGCAAGTCCACGCTGCTCAACGCGCTCACCGGGCAGCGGCCCGCCGACCACGGCACCGTGCTCTACGACGGCCGCGACCTCTACCGCGACTACGCCGAGCTGCGCCAGCGCATCGGACTGGTCCCGCAGGACGACATCCTGCACGCTCAGCTGACCGTCCGCAGCGCCCTGTCCTACGCCGCCGAACTACGCTTCCCGCAGGACACCGCGAAGGCCGAGCGCCGGGCCCGGGTCGACGAGGTCATCCGCGAACTGGGCCTCGAACAGCGCGCCGACCAGCCGGTGCACAGCCTCTCGGGCGGGCAGCGCAAGCGGGTCAGCGTGGCCCTGGAACTGCTGACCAAGCCGTCACTGCTCTTCCTCGACGAGCCGACCTCCGGCCTCGACCCCGGCATGGACCGCTCGGTGATGCACATGCTGCGCGGCCTCGCCGACGACGGCCGCACCGTCATCGTCGTCACGCACAGCGTGCTCAGCCTCGACGTGTGCGACCGGCTCCTGGTGCTCGCCCCCGGCGGCAGGATCGCCTACTACGGCCAGCCCGAGGACGCCCTCGCCTTCTTCGGCTTCGAGCAGTGGCCGGAGGCCTTCGAGGCCTTCGAGCACGACGACCGCGACTGGGCCGGCGACTACCGCCTCTCGCCCTTCCACCGGCACTACATCACCGAAGCCACCGCCCAGCCCCCTGTGCCACGCTCGGGCCCGGTCGTGATCACGCCGCCCGCCCGGCCGCGCAGCCGGGGCGCCCAGCTCGGCACGCTGGTGCGCCGCTACACCGCCGCGCTCGGCGCCGACCGCACCTTCCTCGCCATCATGATCGCCCTGCCGTTCGTGATGGGCGCCATGGCCCGCGCCCTGGCCGGCAGCAAGCTCACCCAGGCGACCGCGATGAACGCGCTGCTCATCCTGTGCGTCGGCGGAGTCCTCACCGGCGCGGCCAACGCGGTGCGCGAACTCGTCAAGGAACGCACCATCTACCGGCGCGAGCGGGCCGTGGGCCTGTCCAGATCGGCGTACCTGATGTCGAAGGTCGTCGTGCTGGGCACCATCACGGTGCTGCAGGCCGTGGTGCTCACCCTCGTGGCCCTCCTGGGCGTCGACCTCAACGCGCCCGGCGGCGAAGGCGTGTTGATGCCGCCCCTTGTCGAAATCACCGTCGCCGTCGCCCTGCTGGCGTTCACGGCGATGACGCTCGGCCTGCTGGTGTCGGCGCTGGTGCGCAAGGAGGAGGTGACGATGCCGCTGCTGGTGCTGCTCGCCATCGTCCAGGTCGTCTTCTGCGGCGCGCTCCTGAAGCTCCACGGAGTGCCGGGCCTCGAGCAGCTGTCCTGGCTGGTGCCCTCCCGGTGGGCGCTCGGCGCGATGGCGGGCACCGTGGGCCTCGCGCGGATCGTGCCCGGCGACCTGACCGGCGATCCGCTGTTCAAGCACTCGGCCGGGGTGTGGCTGCTGAACATCGCCATGCTGGTGGTGCTCTCCGCGGTCTTCTGCTTCGCCGTCTCCCGGCTGCTGCGCCGCCATGAACCCGCCGTGATGCGGAAGTCGTGATGGCGACCCCCGGCTTCCGGCCCACCCACGTCGTCCCCCAGCACGGCATGCCCGCCTGGGAGGATCCCGACCCGGCCCGCCCCACCGTGCCCCTCGACCCGCTGCTGCCGGTCCAGCTCGTCGAGCGGCGCGGCGACTGGGGGCATGTGCTGTGCGCCAACGGCTGGTCCGCCTGGGTCGACGGCCGCTGCCTGGTCGCCGTACCCCAGGACCCTCCCGCCACCGGCGGCCCCCAGGACCGGACCGCCGACCCGCGCCCCCTGCTCGCCCGCACCGAACAGACCCTGGCCCGCTACCGCGGCGCGGTCGAGGAACTGGCCCGCGGCGGCCTCGACGGCGAGTCCTTCCGCGGCCGTACGCAGGGACTGCGCATCGGGATCGTCGTCGACGGCGAGTCCGTGTGGCTGTACGACACGGAGCAGGGACGGTGGGTGTACGGCGACGGGAAGCGCCTGAGCACGTACGCCACCGACGACGGGCCCCGGGCCGCACCTGCCGGGCCCGGCCACGCCCCCACGCAGGTCGTGACCCCCGATGGCCCGTGACACGAGCCTGTTCTCGGGCCGGCCGTCCGAGCTGATCGGCCGGCAGGTCGCCGGCTACCGCATCGAGCGCGAGATCGGCCGCGGCGGCATGGCCGTCGTCTACCGCGCCCGCGACCTGCGCCTGGACCGCACGGTCGCCCTCAAGCTGCTCGCCCCCGAACTCGCCCGCAACGACACCTTCCGGCTGCGCTTCACCCACGAGTCCCGGGCGGCCGCCGCGATCGACCACCCGCACATCGTGCCGGTCTACGAGGCCGGCGAGACGGACGGCGTCCTGTACATCGCCATGCGCTACGTCGAAGGGAGCGACCTGCGCCATCTCCTCGACCGGCGGGGCCCGCTCGCGCCCGTGCCCGCGCTGCGGATCGCCGCGCAGGTCGCCTCCGCGCTGGATGCCGCGCACGACTACGGGCTGGTGCACCGGGACGTGAAACCCGGGAACATCCTGGTCGCCCGCGGCACCGACAGCGACCACCCCGAGCACGCCTACCTCACCGACTTCGGCCTGACCAAGAAGTCGCTGTCCCTGACCGGCTTCACGACCGTCGGCCAGTTCGTCGGCACCCTCGACTACGTGGCCCCGGAGCAGATCTCCGGCCGGCCCGTCGACGGGCGCTGCGACGTCTACGGGTTCGCCTGTGTCGTGTTCGAGTGCCTGGCGGGCCGGCCGCCCTTCCGGCGCGAGGACGACATGGCCCTGCTGTGGGCCCACCAGTACGACCAGCCGCCGCCGCTGACGGAGTTCCGCCCCGACCTCGCCCCGGCCTTGGACACCGTCTTCGCCAAGGCCCTGGCCAAGAGCCCGGATGACCGCCACGACTCCTGCCTCGCGTTCGTCGCCGCCCTGCGCGGTGCCGTGACCGGCGCCGCCCCGGGCGCCGACCACCCGCCGACGGAGGTGGACCTGCGGGTCGTACGCGCGGAGCAGGACCGCCCCGAGCCCCCACCGCGCTGGGCCGAGCCGGTCTTCCGGAACCGGAGCTAGCCCCAGAACAGCCCCGCGCCCGTTCGGGGCGCGTCGTCAGGCCTCCTGGCCGAGCCCGCCCAGCGGCACACGGCGTGCCACGACCTTGCGCCGGCTGATGCGCCAGCCCGCGTCCACGCGCACCACGACGTCCTCGTACGTCACGGACCCGCACGAGCCGTCCGTCATGATCCCCAGCCCCTTGGAGCGGGCACGGACCCGGCCGTCGGCCACCTCCTCGATCACCACATTGGTCACGTGATGTGCCACCGGGTTCTTCACGCCCAGTGCCAGAGCGGCCTCCTTGACGGCGGTGAGGCCCGTGACCTCGCCCTGGCCGAAGTCCGACAGGTCGTAGACGACGTCCGAGGTGAACACCTCGTCACAGCGGTCGTGTTCCCCGCCGTCGACCAGATGGCCGTGCAGGGCGATCAACTCGGTGACGGCCAGACGGTCTTCGAGAGCCAACGCCATGGCGTTCCCTTCCCCTCGGCACCTCGACTGACCGGACACTGCCACGGACGGCATCATGTCTCCCACTCCTTTTCGGTCTTCCCCCGCCGCCGCACCGGCCGCGCCAGCAGCGCGCCGAGGAAACCGGTCACCAGCCCCGACAGCACGGCCAGACCCAGCGCGGTCCACACCTTCGGCTTCAGGAACAGATCCCCGGACAGACCCCCGCCGAGATCCCCGACGCCGAGCAGAGACAGCCCGTAGTGCGCGTCGATCCGGCCCACCAGGCAGATCATGAGCACCGTCAGCGTGAGGGCGACGGCCATGTGCAGGGCGTGCTGCCAGGCCCGCATCCGGGCCGGGGAGCGTGCCGCCAGCACGAACGCGGCGGCCAGCAGCAGCACCGCGTCGACGGCCACCAGCCACCACACCCGCCCGTCGTACTGGGCGAGCGTGCGGAGGTTGAGCGTGGAGACCTCCTTCGTGCGCAGCACCTCGTCCAGCACATGCGGCATGGGCAGCCCGAACGGTCCCTGCACCCGCCCCGTCCAGGTGGCACCCAGACCGAGCGTGAGCGCCAGCCAGACCAGGTTCGGCAGACCCAGCAGGATCACCGCCAGCGTCTCCCGGGAGTGGCCGCGGGCCACCGCGACGACCAAGGCGACGACGACACCCAGGACGACGAACGCGAGCAGCAGCACGACCATGGCGTACGCGGCCGGGCGCACCGACTCCTGGAAGCGCAGCAGCCGCCCCGGCAGCGGCGCTCCGCGCGCGACCAGCAGCGCCAGCACCAGCACCCCCGCCAGCCACAGCGCACCGAAGAACAGGGTCAGCGGCACATCCGTCCTGAAGCCGACCTTCGGTGCGAGGCCGAACAGGCCGCCGATGTCGCCGAGGGTCCCGTCGCCGAGGTCGACCGCGAAGGTCTGGCGGGCGCCCAGGGCCAGGCCGAGCAGCGCCAGCAGCCACACCACGGCAATCCGCGCGGCCCACCCGGCCAGCTCCGGGGCGCCGGCGACCGCCCGGTGCCGCAGCGGGCGCAGGAAACCCGCCGCGAGGACGAGCGCCCCGGCCAGCGTCACCGACAGCGGGATCACGGTCAGACCGGCCGCGGACCGGGCCAGGGCGCCGGCGTTCCCCGACAGTTCGATCGTGCCGCCGACGGCCGTCACCACCGTCGCCGCGACCACCCGCGGGAACGCGCCGTCCGGGAGATCCTCCGCCCCGGCCGCCCACAACCCCAGGCCGGCCACGATGCCCATGACGATCAGCGCGGCCAGCACCCCGGCCACGGCCTGCACCCAGCCATGGCGGGCGGCGGCCGGGTCGGAGGGGGTTCGCGGGCTCACCCAAGCCACGCTAAGCAGCGTCCGCGCGCCCCGCCCGCCGGGAGGGCCGTCCGCGTCGGCTTGCGGGCGCCACCGCACCGGAGCACACAATGGATGCGGCAGGTAAGAAAGCGGCCCAACTCGGGGCAGGCCGCAGGAAACCGCATCGGGAAGAGGAACTCGTGAGCCTCGAACCGCCGACCTCCGGACGCCCCACAGGCCCCCCTTCCGGCCCGCTCTCGGGCCCCTCCCAGCCGCCCTCGGGCCCACCCTCGCAGCCACCGGGCAGCGGCGGCGGCACACCTTCGCCACCGCCCGGCCGGCCCTGGTGGAAGTCCGCGCCGCGCGTCGCCGTGCTGACCACCGTGGTGGTCGCCGCCGTCATCCTGGCCGTCGTCTTCAGCCGCTCCGGAGGCGGCTCGGGCAAGGGCGGAGAGGTCTTCCTGCAGGCCGCGGGCAAGACCGGCCCCGAGCCGTTCACCGAGTCGACGGCAACGGACAGCTCCGCCCCGGCCGTCCCCGCTTCTCCGGTCAGCGGATCGGCGCCGGCGAACGCGGTACGGGCCGTGGGCGGCGGGGCGCCCGGACTGTACGGCGGCACCCGCAACGTCTCCAGCTGCGACGTGGAGCGCCAGATCAA
This sequence comes from Streptomyces sp. NPDC049541, assembly GCF_044465725.1. Lineage (NCBI taxonomy): Bacteria > Bacillati > Actinomycetota > Actinomycetes > Kitasatosporales > Streptomycetaceae > Streptomyces > Streptomyces sp. NPDC049541. The sequence goes on from NZ_JBITLY010000002.1 coordinate 1,030,002, forward strand.
GGCCCTCGAGGCGGCCCCGGCGAAGAACGCCGCGTTCGCCTCGGTCGCCGGCGTCACCCCCTCCCGTGTCCCCGCCTACCTCCGTGCGCTCACCCCGGTACAGCTGCGCATGGACACCCGCGTCACCAACCACGGCTACCGCGACGGCGCCGCCACCAGCTACCAGGCCGTCCTGCAGGCGGGCACGGCCGTCCTCGTCGACGGCCACGGCGTGCCGCGCGTGCGCTGCGCCTGCGGCAACCCGCTGACGCCGCCCGTCGCCCAGCAGACCACCCCGAAGCAGACCGGTGACAGCTGGCCGTCGTACCGCCCCTCGAACGTCGTCGTGGTCACCCCCGCCCCGCAGATCATCAACATCTTCGTCATCTACGACCCCGACCACGGCGAATGGATCTCCCGGCACCGGGGCGACACCGGCCACCACGACCACCGAACCCAGCCGCCGGCCAAGCCCTCCCCGTCGGTGAGCGTGTCCACGCCCACAGCACCCTCGTCGTCCTCCACCTGCGCCTCCGCGCCCAGCGTGGTCACCGGCACGCCCAGCCCCTGCCCGGCGACGTCGACCTCCCCCTCCCCGTCCCCCTCCACCCCGACGCCCAGTTCCGAGTCACCCTCCAGCGAACCCGGAACGACCGAACCGGAGTCGCCCGGCGACACCGGCACGTACAGTGCTCCAGGGGCGAGCACCCCATGACCGGCGTTCCGCGTGTTGGCGGACACATCAGCCCGGACGGGGACTGCCGGGCGCGGCTCGGGGTAGCAGGACTGATGCAGCAGCGTCCGGCCAGGCCGGCTTCCGAGAGAGACATGCATGATCGAGCACGTGGGCGGGGAAGTGATACCGACTGGTTTCGACGTGCCCGTGGAACCGCTACGGCGGGCGGCGCACTACACCGGCGAACCGGGATGCATCGCCGAGGCCCGGTCCTTCGCCGCGCACTTCGTGGGGCGGCTCCGCACCGAGTGGTGCGCCAGGATCGACGCCCGTGTCGAGGACGAGGTGTTGCTGGTCGTGAGCGAACTGGTCACCAATGCGGACCGGCACAGCAACGGACCGTACATCCTGGAGCTCGAAGGCACCGACACCGCGATCACGGTGGGCGTCTACGACAGCAGCGCGGCCCTGCCGCGCCGCTTCCCGCGCGATCCCGAGCGCGTCGGCCGGCATGGCCTGGAGATAGTCCACGTCCTGGCGAGGCAGGTCACCGTGGAGCGGGTGCCGGTCGGCAAGCGGGTGTCGGCCGTCGTGAACCTGACCAGCGCGTGACCGCCCAGCGCGAGACCGCCGCGGTCGCCGCTAGCGGCGACCGCGGCGGTCACGGATGCGACCGGCCGCCTCTCACGCGCAGCCGAGTTCACCCAGCATTCCCTCGCGCAGTTGCGCGATGATCCGCTTGATCAGGCGGGACACATGCATCTGCGAGCAGCCGAGCCGTTCGCCGATCTCCGCCTGAGTGGCCTCCTCCACGAACCTCATGTGGATGATCTGCCGGTCCCGCTCGCCGAGTTCCGCCATCAGCGGGGCCAGCGACTGGAAGTCCTCGACGAGCCGCAGCCCGTCCTCTTCCACTCCGATGAAGTCGGCGAGCACCGCCTCGCCGCCCTCCGGCCCGTCGCCGGTGAGCGCCGCGTCCAGGGAGGAGGAGTTGTAGCCGTTGGCCGCGATCTGCGCCTCGATCACCTCGTTCTCGGGGATGTTCATCAAGGTGGCGAGTTCGGGAACCGTGGGCTCCCGGTCCAGTCGGCTGGAGAGTTCCTCACGCGCCTTGGCCAGCTCGACACGCAGCTCCTGAAGCCTGCGCGGCACATGCACCGCCCAGGTGGTGTCACGGAAGAAACGCTTGATCTCGCCGACGATGTACGGCAGCGCGAACGAGGTGAACTCGACCTCACGGGACAGTTCGAACCGGTCGATCGCCTTGATCAGGCCGATCATCCCGGTCTGGACGATGTCCTCCATGTCGTCGCCGCGTCCCCGGAACCGCCCGGCTGCGAACCGCACCAGCGAGATGTTCATCTCGATGAGCGTGTTGCGTGCGTACTGGTATTCGTGCGTGCCCTCCTCGAGCTCCGCGAGGCGCTGGAAGAACTGACGAGAAAGCTCCCGCGCGTCCCGCGGAGCCACGGCGCGTGGCTCCGCGATCCCCGGCAGTGGCCCATCACCCGTGCTGGTCCCGGCGGTCTTCGCGACGACCTCTGCCTTCGACCGTTCCACGGCGGTGTCCATTTCCTCTCCCACGAAGTCACGGTTCGACGTCGTCTACGTCGTGCCCTTCTGGACGGCGCGTACCCGCTCTGCGCCGGGACATGCCCGTGACCGGGATCGAATACGGATCGTCACCGCGGACTCCCCTCGGTGATTCCACCCAGAGCGGAACGCCGGTGCCTTCCCACGGCGCGGGAATCTAGTCTGAAGCCGTGAGCAGCCAAGCGCCGAACGAAGCCGATGTCATTCCGCTGCGCCGCCCGCAGGGCGAGCGGCTCCCCGCCTCGCCTCCGCCGCCCAGGGAACCCCTGTGGCGGGACCTCGTCGGCGACGTCCTGCGGCGGGAACGCCTCGCCCAGGAGCGCACCCTGAAGGACGTGGCCGACCAGGCCCGGATCTCCATGCCGTACCTCTCCGAGGTGGAGCGCGGCCGCAAGGAGGCCTCCTCCGAGGTCCTCGCGGCCGCCGCCCACGCCCTCGGACTGGGCCTCGGCGACCTGCTGTCACGGGCGCAGGGCGAGCTCGTCCGGATCGCCGGCCGACAGCCCGACCGGAGCCGCCGGACGTCCAACGCGCCGTACAACGGACTCTGCCTGGCCGCCTGACGCACGCTTGCGGGCCGGTTCCTCAGACCGCGGAGAGGCGCCGGCTCAGCACCTCGTCGGCCAGCCCGTAGGCCACCGCCTCCTCGGCGGTGAACACCTTGTCGCGGTCCATGTCCGCGCGCAGCGTCGCGATGTCGTGCCCGGTGTGCCGGGCCAGCACCTGCTCGACCTGGGAGCGGATCCGGACCATCTCCTTGGCCTGGAGCGTGAGGTCGGAGATCATGCCCCGGCTGCCACCGGCGGCGGGCTGCCCGAGCAGCACCCGCGCGTGCTCCAGCACGATCCGCCGCCCCGGGTCCCCGGCGGCCAGCAGTACGGCCGCCGTGGAGGCCGCCTGGCCGACGCAGACCGTCGAGATCGGCGCCTGCACGAAGGTCATCGTGTCGTAGATCGCCATCAGCGAAGTGAACGAGCCGCCGGGCGAGTTGATGTAGACCGAGATCTCGTGCTCCGGCGCCGACGACTCCAGATGGAGCAGTTGCGCGATGACGACGTTGGCCACGCCGTCGTCGATCTCGGTGCCGAGGAAGATGATCCGCTCGGACAGCAGCCGGCTGAACACGTCGGAGGAGCGCTCGCCGTTCGCGGTCCGCTCGACGACGTACGGAATCGTGTAGTTCCCCATGTCACAGCCCCATCCGTCGCTTCGAGGCGGCCGGGCGGACGTCCGCGAGGGACTCCAGGACCCGGTCCACCATGCCGTACTCCCTGGCCTCCTCGGCCGTGAACCAGCGGTCCCGGTCGCCGTCCCGGGCGATGGTCTCGGGGCTCTGGCCCGTGTTCTCGGCGATGAGCCGCTCCATGGTCCGCTTGGTGTGCTCCAGGTTCTCCGCCTGGATCTCGATGTCGGCGGTGGTGCCGCCGATGCCCGCCGAGCCCTGGTGCATCATGATCCGCGCGTTCGGCAGGGCGTACCGCTTGCCAGGTGTGCCGCCGCACAGCAGGAACTGGCCCATGCTGGCCGCGAAGCCCATGGCGAGCGTCGAGACGTCGTTGGGGATCAGCCGCATCGTGTCGTAGATCGCGAGGCCCGCGTGCACGGAGCCGCCCGGGCTGTTGATGTACAGGCTGATGTCGGTGCGCGGGTCCTCCGCGGACAGCAGGAGCAGCTGTGCGCAGACCCGGTTCGCGGAGACTTCGTCGACCTGGGTGCCGAGGAACACGATGCGCTGGCCGAGGAGTTGGGCGGCGAGATGGTCGTCGAGCCGGCTGGGCGGGGTGTCGCCCTCCTCGGCGCGGGGCGCGAGCGTGGTGAGTGGAGTCATGGTCTCTCCCATGGTGCGGTGATGCCGTCGACTCCACTCTTGGCCCTGGCCCGGCCCCGCATGCGGTTTCTCTGCCCGTGGCAGATTCGCCACGGGCAGAGCCGCCTCTCAGCCCTTCTCGCGCAGCTGCCGGAAGAACGCCCGCACGTCCTCGACCAGCAGGTCGGGCTCCTCCATGGCGGCGAAGTGCCCGCCGCGGTCGAACTCCGTCCAGCGCACGATGTTCTCCGTGCGCTCCGCCTGGTGGCGCAGCGGGATCTGGAGCTCGGCGGGGAAGAGGGCGAGCGCGGTCGGTACGGTCGACGGCTCGTCCGGCCGGGCGACACCGCCCGTGGCATGGGCGCGCTCGTAGTAGATGCGGGCGGCGGAACCGGCGGTCCCGGTCAGCCAGTACAGCATCACGTTGGTGAGCATCCGGTCCCGGTCCACGGCCTCCTCGGGCAGCAGAGCCGAGTCCGTCCACTCCCGGAACTTCTCCACGATCCAGGCGAGTTGGCCCACGGGCGAGTCGCTGAGGGCGTACGCCACGGTCTGCGGCCGGGTGGCGTGCAGGACGGCGTAGCCGGTGCCCTCGCGGGACCATTCGCTCCACCGGCGCCAGGACAGCAGCGCACGCTCCTGCTCCTCGGTGCCGAGCTCGTCCAGCTCCTCCTGCGTCGGCTCGGTGGCCTGCTGTGCGCCCGGGAGCAGGTTGAGATGCACGCCGATCACCCGGTCCGGGTGTGCGCGCCCCAGCTCACGGGAGATGGCGGCACCCCAGTCGCCGCCCTGCGCGCCGAACTGCTCGTAGCCGAGTCGTCGCATCAGCTCGGCCCAGGCGTCGGCGACCCGGCCCGCCTCCCAGCCGGTGTCGGCGGCAGGCCCGGACAGCCCGAACCCGGGGATGCTCGGTACGACGACGTGGAACGCGTCGGCCGGGTCGCCGCCGTGCGCGCGGGGGTCGGCGAGCGGCCCGACGACGTCCAGGAACTCGACGATCGACCCCGGCCAGCCATGCGTGATGATCAGCGGTGTGGCGTTCGGCTCGGGGGAGCGGACGTGGGCGAAGTGGACGTTCGAGCCGTCGATGGTGGTGGTGAACTGCGGCCACTCATTGAGCTGTGCCTCGGCGGCCCGCCAGTCGTAGGAGGTGCGCCAGTAGTGGTGGAGCTCGCGCAGGTAGTCGGCCGGCACGCCGTAGGCCCACCCGGTGCCGGGCAGCTCGTCCGGCCAGCGGGTGCGGTCCAGGCGTGCGTGGAGGTCGTCGAGGTCGCTCTGCGGGATGTCGATGCGGAAGGGCCGGATGCCGCTGTCCGCGGTCTCTGCGGGCGAAGACGTCATGGCCGCGAGCCTAGTTCGGTACGGGGGTGCGGCCACCCGGGTGAATCGGCCGTCCGACCGATGAGTTCCGCGGCGAGGATCAGTCGGTACAGGTGACCGCGTTCCACACCCCAGGAGGTGCTCATGACCACCGACGGATTCACCACGTGTCTCTGGTTCGACGGCCAGGCGGAAGAGGCCGCGCACTACTACGTGTCGATCTTCAAGAACTCCAGCATCGGCCGGGTCGGCCGCAACGTCGAGGGAGGCGCGGGCCCCGCCGGCTCGGTGCTGGCGGTGGAGTTCACGGCCAACGGCCAGAAGTTCGTCGCGCTCAACGGCGGCCCGCAGTTCAAGTTCAACGAGGCGGTCTCCTTCCAGGTCTTCTGCAAGGACCAGGAGGAGATCGACTACTACTGGGCCAAGCTCACCGAGGGCGGCGGCGAGCCCGGCCCCTGCGGCTGGCTCAAGGACAGGTACGGCCTGTCCTGGCAGGTCGTGCCCGACAGGCTCATCGACATGATCAGCGATCCGGACCAGGAGAAGGCGTCCCGCACGACCAAGGCGTTCATGGCGATGAGCAAGTTCGACATCGCCGCCCTGGAGCGGGCCTACACGGGCGAGTGACCGCCGCTCCGTACGTCACCGCGTGCGGGCCTGTTCCCCGATCACCCGCGTGATCTCGCGGGTGATCCGCAGGATGCCGGGGGAGCGCACCGGGCACGGCTTCGGCGTGGACGTCGTCGGGGCCAGACAGAAGTGCAGATAGTCCTGGTCGAGGTGGAGGGCGGTGCGGTCGCGGCCCGGCTCGGTGCAGTAGTCGCGGTGTTCGTGTTCGTAGGCCGTGCACGGCAGGTACTGGGACCAGGTGTAGCGGGCGCCGGCGGGGCTCACCGTGGCGCCCGCGTCGGCGACGAGGTCGCCCGAGGCGGCGGCTTGCTGCTCGTACATCCGGTTCACGCGCCGGACCCGGTCGGGTGTGATCGGGTCCGGGCCCTGCAGCACCCACACGATCCGCGGACGTCGGCTGCCGCCCGCCGCGGCGATCTGCTCGGTGAGCCGGCGCAGGTCGGCCCGGTAGCGGGTGAAGTACTTCTGCTGCGAGGCGTTGTAGGTGATGCCGTCCATGCACCACGTGAACCCCCACGCATTGCCCCAGAACTGCATGACCACGTAGTCCGGATGCTGCGCACGGACCAGTGCCGCCGCCTTGTCCCCGTCCGGCACCAGCGACTTCGCCCCGGTGCCCTCCAGGTAGTCGCACAGGGTGGTGCCCGAGTACGGAGCACTGGTGTACTTCGCCCTCAGGTCCCGGCGCAGCTCGTGCCCGAGCACGTTCTGGGCCTCCATCGCGAGGGAATCCCCGAGGTAGAGCACGCGCGGCGCCACGGCAGGGGCGTTCGGGGAGGCCGGGGCCTGCTGATGCGTCGTCGATGCCGAGGCTCCCGGTACGGCGGGGGAGGGCGGTGTCTCCTGCGGGCCGGACGAGGGATCGCCGCACGCGCCGAGCAGCAGCACCCCGGCCAGCAGCGTCCCCACGATCCACGGCTTCCGCATACGGCAACTCCAGCCCCGGCAACCGAAAACGGCTCCCCAGGCAAGCACAGGCGGGCCCAAGGCGGAAGACACCGGGGTGAGTTCAGGTGCCGTCCGGGCGCTCCAGCCGCTCCAGCAGGACCAGGAGGTCGGTCAGTGGCAGCGGTTTGGCGAGGTGGGCGTCGAACCCGGCCGTCCGCGACAGGGCGCGGTCGCTGCCCTGGCTGAACCCGGACACCGCGATCAGACGCAGCGCGCCGCCGCCCGGCCGCGCCCGCAGGGCCCGTGCGACCGCGTAGCCGTCGATGTCCGGCAGGCCCAGGTCGCACAGGACGACGTCGAAGGAGTGCGCCTCGGTGGCGGTGAGGGCGTCCTGGCCCGTGTGCACCGCCGTGACCCGGTGGCCCTGGCGTTCCAGCAGGGTGCGGTAGGTGGCGGCGAGGTCCGCGTTGTCCTCGACGACCAGGAGGGACAGCCGGCGCGGGGAGCCGTGGACAGCCGGCGACCGGGACGGGCGCGGGCTCACGGCGTCGGTCGTCGGCAGCAGCACCGTGAAGGTCGCGCCCTTGCCCGGCCCGTCGCTGTGCGCGCAGATGCGGCCGCCGTGCAGTTCGACCACCGTGCGCGCCACCGCGAGCCCCAGCCCCAGGCCCTCGGGGGTGTCAGGACCGGCCGGAGCGGCCCGCATGAACACCCCGAAGAGCTCCTCGGCCTGGGCGGGGGAGAAGCCGATGCCGTCGTCCCGCACGGTCAGCCGTGCCTGCCCGTCGGCGGCCGTCAGGCCCACCTCGGTGCGGCCGCCCGGCCGGGTGTACTTCAGCGCGTTGGACAGCAGGTTCGTCAGGACCTGGGCCAGCCGCAGCCGGTCGCCGTCCACCATGACCGGCTCGGTCGGCAGGACCAGGGCCAGCGTGCGGTCCTCGTGCCCGAACAGGCCGTGGATGTCGGCGCAGGCGCCCTGCACGACGGACCGCACGTCGACCGGATCGCACACCAGCTCAAGCCGCCCGGTCACCGCGCGCGTGCCGTCCAGCAGGTCGTTGCTCATCCGTGTCAGGGTGCTCAGCTGCCGCTCCAGGACCGACAGCGCCGGATGGCCCTGCGGCATGTCGAGGGCCAGCAGCTCCGTGGCAGCGGTGGCGGCCGCGAGCGGGTTGCGCAGCTCGTGCGAGAGGGTCGCGATGAACCGGTCCTTGGCCTGTTGCTCCTCCCGCAGCTTGCGGCCCGCCGCGTCCAGTTCGTGATTGGCCCGGCTGAGCTGCTCGTTCACCTCGCGGATCTCCCGCGCCCGCACGAACAGGTCGATCTCCATGCCCTCGGCGCGCATCTCGGCCTCGGCGACGGCCCGCTGCTGCTCCCGCCCCACCCGCCGCAGACGCACGAACTCCGTGACGTCCTCGACCCGGTGGATGATGTACCGCACCTGCCCGTCGGCACCGAGCACCGGCGTGTTGACCGGGCTCCAGTACCGCTCGGTGAAGGCGCCCTCCTCGCCCGCCGGGATGTCGTACCGCTGCAGCGCCATCGTGTCCGTACGACCGCTCGCCACCACCGTCTGGAGCGAACGGCGCAGATTGGCGACGCCGTCGGCCGACGGGTCGTCCGGGTTGTCGGGGAACACGTCGAAGACAGGGCGGCCCACGATGCTCCGCTCGGTGCGGGTCGCCGTGAGATAGGCGCGGTTGACCTCGACGATCGTGAAGTCGGGGCTGAGGATGAGCAGCGGGGACAGCGTCGAGTCGAACAGGCTCCGGAAGTCCGGCACATCGGGCATGGTCGGACCTCCACGGCCGAAGCGGTGACTCAGGGGTCGAGGCGGTAGCCGTAGCCCCGGACGGTGGTGATCCGCGGCGCCGGTGCGGGCAGGGCGGCGAGCTTGCCGCGCAGCCGGTAGACGTGCTCCACGACGGTCGCGGCCTGCTGCCAGGACGTGCCCCAGATCCGCTCCAGCAGCTGCTCCGCCGAGAACACCCGGCCCGGTGCGGCGGCCAGCATCTCCAGCAGCGCGTACTCCTTGGGACGCAGCATCAGCTGGACACCGTCGACGGACGCAAGACGGGCCGCGGAGTCGATGCGCAGCGCGCCGACCTGGAGCACGCTCGGCATCTCGGGCGGCTGCGAGCGCCGCAGCACGGCGTGGATACGGGCCACCAGTTCCCGCTGGGAGAACGGCTTGACCAGGTAGTCGTCCGCACCGATCTCCAGGCCCGCCACCCGGTCGGCCTCCGCGCCGCGCCCGGTCACGACGATGACCGGCAGCCGGCTCGTGGACCGCAGCGCCCGCAGCAGCTCCAGGCCGCTGCCGTCCGGCAGTCCCAGATCGAGAACGGCGAGAGAGACGCCGCCCTCGTACAGGGCGGCCTTGCCGGCGCGCGCATCCATGGCCCAGGTGACCGTGAAGCCCGCGCGCTCCAGATAGGAACGGCACATCAGTGCGAAGTCAGGGTCGTCCTCGATCAGAGCGAGGTGCGGTCGCATTCCGCATCACCCGGACCGTCTGGCGTCCGCCCGTTGTGCCGCTGATGAGCGGGCGTTGATGCCCCGACCATGTGGCGAAGGTAGAACAGTGAATGCCCACGGTTCAAGGGGGAGCCGCTCGGGGGGGTTCCGGCACGGGCTCGTGCGATGCGGGGATGCCGCATGGATCGCACAGGCCCGTGCCGGTACGTGCGCCACGGCGAGGGTGAGCCCCTACGCCGTGACCGAGGGGTCACACCCGGTCGGCGGCGATCAGCAGGTACTGGAAACTGCCGTTCTTGTACGCGGTCAGGAACGTGTCCTCGATGCCCGTGACCAGGTGGTCCGCCTGTCGGCGCAGCTCCCAGTAGGGGATGGTGTCGGCCGTGAGGTCCTGTACGTGGACCGGGACGAGACGGTGGCGGGCCATCGCCCGGAAGTACTCCGAGCGCGGGTGGATGTCGCAGATGTAGTGGGCGTTGATCTGGGAGACCTCGCGGGAGGCCCGGCCGTAGGTGTCGTTGTAGCAGCCGGTGATCACCACATAGCGCCCGCCGCGGCGCAGCAGCCGGGAGTGCTCGGCGAACAGCAGCTCCAGCTCGACGTACATGGTCGACTCGTTGTTCCACGACGCCGCGTACGCGCCGGTGGTGAAGCCGGTGTCGAGCATGTTGCGGTGGTGGTAGCGCACCTGGGAGTCGATGCCCCGCTTGCGGGCCTGCTCGTTGGCGAACGCGGCCTGCTTGGCGGAGATCGTCACGCCGTCCGCGTGGCAGCCGTAGCGCAGATGCGCCACGACGCTGCCGCCGCCGCGCCCGCAGCCGGCGTCGAAGACGCGGTCGGCGGCGGACAGGGGGCCGAGGTGGCCGGCGAGGAGCTCGGCCTGGGCGTGTTCCAGGCGGTGCAGTTCGGTGGTGATCCGTTCCCGCCGCAGGTCGGGGTCGGGCTCGTCGAGCACGGTCCAGTCGACGTTCCCGACGCCGTAGTGGTGGTGATAGAGGTCGTCGATCTTGCCCAGTTCGAGGTTGACCGGGTTCTCCTCGGCGTTCCAGTAGTCCGCGACGCGCTTCTGGTACGTGGACTGGGTCGGCACCGGTGCCGCCTTGGTGTCGGCGTGGGGGGCGATGGTCAACTAGGACTCCTCGTGGTGCGTCTGACGGCTTGTCAGCACAGCGGGCGTTACCAGTAGTTGGGCAGGTGGTAGCGGTGGGTGTTGGTGGCGTGCCACTCGTGGTTGCCGGCCACCCAGTCGGACAGGCCCCGGGCGTAGCGCTCCACGAGGGGCGAGGTGGCGGCCAGGAGGGCGGACTCGTCCTCGAACGCGGTCATGATCTCGTTGTGGATCTCGACGGCCTTGAGATAGGCGGCCTTCAGCCCGCACCGCTCGTTGGCGGCGAGGACCTGGGGGAGGTTGAGGTGGGTGGGGTCGCTCGCCAGTTCCTTGGTGAAGGAGTACAGGTCGTTGACGATGGTGGTGGCGTTGCAGGCGAGTGCGGTGATGCGCTGGATCTCCGGGCGGGCGTAGACGGCCTCCGGCAGCTCGTAGCCGTCCACCGCGTCGATGATCGACAGACAGGGGCGGAAGTTGTTGAACTGCCGCATCACCAGGTACTCCCACACCTGCGGCACATACCGGATCTCCGCCCAGGCGGCCTCGCCGAGATAACCGAGGTGCAGCCGCGCCATGTCGTGCACGAACCGGTCGGTCTGGCTCGGGGTGGCGACGGCGGCGTAGTCCTTCATCGCCCAGTGGTACGAGCGCAGCGGGCCGTCCGCCTGCACTCCGTGCGCCCACTGCTCCTGCAGCCCGGGTGTGCTGTGGAAGGGGTCGAGCGCCGACTGGGCCAGGATCAGCCGCCCGCCGAGACCGCGGCGGGCGCCGCCCCTGCCCTCGTCCTCCTCGCAGTAGCAGCTGTCGACGAGGTTCTCCGCCAGCAGGAACTTGCCGGCGGCGGTGAGGCGTTCCAGGTCGGCCGCCGCCGGATGCTGGAGCACCACGGCCCGGCCGAACTGGAAGCCCGAGAAGTCCCCCGACCACGCCTTCGGGAACAGGTCGAGGCCGTGCGCCCACGCCTCCAGCCTGCGGTCGACCTCCTCCACCTTCGCCGGGTCGGCGGGGGCGACCTGCCGGTACTTGAGGCCGGGGATCGCCCCGCCGCGCCGGGTGCGCACGGTGCGGGCCAGATCGGGCGGCCCCGGCAGCGAGGAAGAGGCGGCGGACGTGCTCATTGCGTACTCCACCCTCAGTCGGCCGTCCGGCCGATCTGGACGTTCTCCAGGATCCCGGCCGCGTCCGGCACCAGGATGGCCAGCGAGTAGTAGGCGGTCACCAGATAGCGGATGATCGCGGCCGTGTCGATGCCCATGAACCGCACGTTCAGTCCCGGCTGGAACTCGTCCGGGATGCCGGTCTGGTAGAGCCCGATCACCCCCTGGTCGGACTCCCCGGTGCGCAGCGCGATGATGCTGCTCGTGTGATCGCGGCTGATCGGGATCTTGTTGCAGGGGAAGATCGGAACCCCCCGCCAGGCAGGGATCTCGTGCCCCTCGACACTCGCCGTGCCCGGCACCAGACCGCGCCGGTTGCACTGCCGGAAGAAGGCCGCGATCGCCTTCGGATGGGCGAGGAACACCTTGGTCTTGCGGCGCATGGCCAGCAGCTCGTCCATGTCGTCCGGGGTCGGCGGCCCGGTGAAGGTGCTGACCCGCTGGCCGTAGTCGACGTTGTGCAGCAGCCCGAACTCCCGGTTGTTGACCAGCTCCCACTCCTGGCGCTCGCGGATCTCCTCGATCGTCAGGCGCAGCTGCTGCTCGGTCTGGTTCATCGGGTTGTTGTAGAGGTCGGCGACGCGGGTGTGGACCCGCAGCACGGTCTGGGTGAGCGACAGCTCGTACTCGCGCGGCGCGAGGTCGTAGTTCACGAAGCCGCCGTTCAGCGTCGGCTCGCCGACATGGCCGGCCAGGACGGGAACATCCGCCTCGCCCTTGCGGTTCATCGGCAGCTTCTGCCGCGCGGCGAACGCCTCCAGATGTGCGGCGAGGGACGGCACCCGTTGCCTGAACTCCGTGACGACGTCCCAGGGCAGCACCAGCAGTACGCCGGCCGTCTCCGCCCGCACCGAGCTCAGCCACAGCGGGTCGGACTGCCCGATGGCCTCGTCGCCCATCTGGTCGCCGTCGGTGACGACCCCGATGATCTCCTCCTCGCCGTACTTGCCCTCGGTGAAGCGGGTGAACTTGCCGTGCACGACGAGATAGGCCTCCGTGACCCGCTGCCCGGCCTCGAACAGCACCTGTCCCGCCCGGACCTCCCGGACCCGGAAGCGGGTGGCGACCTCCTTGAGGACCTCGGTGTCGGAATAGCCGCGCAGCACCGGCAGTTCGGTGAGCGTCTCGGGGATGACCTTGATGTCGTCGGCGCCGTTCTGCTCGAACTGCACCCGCCCGCGGCCGATCCGCAGCTGCAGACGCCGGTTGACCCGGTAGGTGCCGCCCTTGACGTCCACCCACGGCAGCGTCCGCAGCAGCCAGCGCGAGCTGATGGCCTGCATCTGAGGTTCGGACTTGGTCGTCGTGGCGAGCTGGCGCGCCGCCTGCGTGCTGAGACTGGTCAGCTGCCCCTCGCCGTCGGGTGCGGGGGCGGGTTCCTCGGTGGCGGGTCCGGTGGCGCTTACGGGGGCGGACACATTCCCTCCCTGGGGACGTACCTGGCGACGTACAGGAGTGAGCGGAGTGGTCGGAGTTGAAGCCGACGCCGCGGTGGACGACAGCCCGGCGTCGCATGTACAAGGCAAACAGCCCCGCGGATGCCCCGGTACGGCGCGAAGGGGGCGGTTTCACCTCCTGGTAACGCAAACCCCGCGAACGAGGCAGCGCTCCGCCGCCTCCACACTCCCGCGCCCCTCACGTCACTCCGTGCGCCCCGCTGCCGCATGCCTTCCGCCCAGCTCGCCCGTCGGCAAACCAACCGCACGCCCAGACAGCGAAGCGGCGCCACCGGGCTGCCCGGTGACGCCGCAGTTACGGCCGAAAGATCTGACCGACTGTGATCAGGCCGCCACGAGTTCCCGCTCGCGGTCCGCCGTCTCGACCTTGGGATTCTTGTTCGGCAGCGAGAGCCGGAAGACCTTGCGCCACGCGGAGAACACCTGCTTGGGCAGCGGTCCGGTGACGTACTCCAGCTCGTACTTCTCGAACAGCGCGCGCACCTTCACCGCGACCTCGGCGTACCGGTTGCTCGGCAGGTCCGGGAACAGGTGGTGCTCGATCTGGTGCGACAGGTTGCCCGTCATGAAGTGCATGGCCTTGCTGCCGCTGATGTTCGCCGAACCCATCATCTGGCGCAGGTACCACTGGCCGCGCGTCTCCCCCTTGATCGACCGGCGCTCGAAGACCTGTACGCCCTCGGGGAAGTGCCCGCACATGATGACCGAGTGGGACCAGATGTTGCGGACCAGGTTCGCGGTGAACGTGGCGGCGAGCGTGGGCAGGAACGACGGGCCCGACAGCAGCGGGTGGATCACGTAGTCCTTGAGCACCTGCTTGCGGATCTTGCGGCCCACGGCCCTGGCCCGCGCGCGGAACTCCGGGTTCTTGCGGCGGCGCTTGTTCAGGTTCTTGCCGAGCTCCAGGTCGTACGCGGCGATGCCGTACTCGAAGAAGCAGGCGTTGATGAAGTTCCACAGCGGCTGGCCGAGGTGGAACGGCTGCCACTTCTGGTCCTCGTCGACGCGCATGATGCCGTAGCCGAGGTCGTTGTCCTTGCCGATCACGTTGGTGTACGTGTGGTGCAGCTCGTTGTGCGAGTGCTTCCACTGGTCGGCCGGCGAGACGTGATCCCACTCCCAGGTGGTGGAGTGGATCTTCGGGTCGCGCATCCAGTCCCACTGGCCGTGCAGGATGTTGTGACCGATCTCCATGTTGTCCATGATCTTCGCCACGGACAGCCCGGCGGTGCCGAGCAGCCACGCGGGCGGGAAGATCGAGAACAGCAGCACGCCCCTGCTGACCAGCTCGAGCTTGCGCTGTGCCGCAATGACCTTGCGGATGTAGGCGGCGTCCTTCTCGCCGCGGCCGGCGATCACCTCGTCGCGGATCGCGTCCAGTTCGCGGCCGAGCTCCTCGATCTGCTCCGCGGTCAGGTGGGCGGTGGGGTCGATGGCGGTCAAGGTGTTCCTAACGCTCGATGTCGCAGGGGCCCGCCGCGGCGGACACGCAGGTCTGGATGAGGACGCCCGGCTCGGCCTCGGTGATCTCGCCGGTGCGCAGGTCGCGTACGGCGCCCGCCTTGAGCGGCGTGACGCAGCCGAAGCAGATGCCCATGCGGCACCCGGAGGGCATGAGTACGCCGGCCTCCTCGCCGACGTCCAGCAACGGCGTGGCGCCGTCCGCGTCGACGGTCCTGCCGGTGGCGCTGAACGTGACCTCGCCGCCGTCGCCGGTGGCGACGACGCTGGGGCGGAAGCGTTCGGTGTGCAGGCGCTCCGGTACGCCGTGCTCGCTCCAGTGCTTCTCGGCGGCGTCGAGCAGGCCCGCGGGCCCGCAGGCCCAGGTCTCGCGCTCGGCCCAGTCGGGCACGAGCTCGTCGAGACGGGCGATGTCGAGGATGCCGTCCGTGTCGGTGTGCACCTCGGTGAGCCGCAGCTTCTTGTCCGCGACCAGGTCGTGCAGTTCCTTGCGGAAGATCACGTCTTGCGCACGTGGCGCGCAGTGGACCATGACGACATCGGCGAACTCGGTGTCGCGCAGCATGCCCATCACGGGCGTGATGCCGCTGCCGGCCGTCAGGTACAGCACCTTGGCGGGCGTGCCCTGCGGCAGCACGAAGTCACCGGTCGGCTGGTCGAGCTGGATCAGCGTGCCCGGCTTCGCCCTGCGGACCAGGTGGTTGCTGACCTTGCCGTCCGGGATCGCCTTCACGGTGATCGTGACGCGGCCGTCTGGGCGGTTCGTCGGTGAGGTGAGGGAGTAGGCACGCCACAGGCGCACCCCGTCGACGTCGACCCCGATGCGCACGTACTGACCGGCCGTGTGGCCGCGCCAGCCCCGTCCCGGTCTGATCACGACGGTCGCGGCGTCCGGCGTCTCGGGGTGCACGGCCTCGATGCGCCCACGCAGGTCAGCGCCCGCACGCAGCGGGCTGACCAGGTCGAGGTAGTCCGACGGCAGCACCGGCGTCGTGACCATCTCCAGCAGTTTCCACGCCCTGCCGCGGAGGGCCGCACTCATCATGACTCCAGCTTGCTGTGCCTCAGGGCGTAAAGTCCTGACCGCAGGACGTGAATCCGATCGGCTGAATTGTTCGCAGGGAATAAAAAACGTGAGCCATGCAATGCGGAGGGTCAGCGAACTGGCCCTGGATGAGACGACGGTCACCGCGCTTCGGGCCGCGCTGAGGACCACTGCCGACGAGGTCGTCCAGGCGATCATTGACGAGGTCCCTCCCTACGCCAACGCCCTTACGGGCCACATGGGCGCCACCATCCGCCGAGCCGTCCGCACCGCCCTGGGGCACTACCTGGACCTCGCGAGCGGGAACGCCACAGGTGGCGACGCCAGTGACGCAGCCTACGAGCTGGGCCGCGGCGAGGTGCGCGACGGGCGTTCGATGGACGCCCTGCTCAGCGCCTACCGCGTCGGCGCCCGTGTGGCCTGGCGGTGCCTGGCGGCGGGTGCCGTACCCGCGGGTCTGCCCGCCGCCGAGGTCGCCAAGTTCGCCGAGCTGACCTTCGCCTACATCGACGAGCTGTCCGCGGCGAGCGCCGCGGGTCACGCCGACGAGCTGGCCGCCCGGGGCCGGGCCCAGGAGCGCCACCTGGAACACCTGGCCCGCGACCTCCTCGCCGGCGCGAGCCCGGACGTGCTGCTGGCCTCTGTCCAACGGGCCGGGTGGCAGCCTCCGGTTTCGCTGACCGCGGTCCTGCTGCCCGCCGACCAGGCCCGGCCCGCCTACCGCGTGCTCGACCCGAGCACCCTCGTCCTCGACGATCTGCCGGATGCCACGGGTGTGCTGCTCGTCCCCGATGCCGACCGATCACATCTCCTGCGGCAGCTGACCGACCGAACCGCCGTGGTCGGCCCGGCCCGGCCATGGACTCGTGCCTCCGCCTCGTACGCACGAGCCCTGCGCGCACGCTCCCTTTCCACCGATATCCGCGACACCGAGGACCACCTGCCCGAGCTGGTGCTGAGCGCCGACCTGGACGCGTTCGCGGACCTGCGTGCCCGAGCCCTCGCACCGCTCAGGACCTTGCCCGTCGCGACGGCACGGCGGCTGGAGGAGACCTTGCGGGAGTGGCTGCTGCACCAGGGCAGGCGGGACGAGGTGGCGGCGGCGTTGTTCGTCCACCCCCAGACGGTCCGGTACCGGATGTCGCAGCTGCGGGAGCTGTTTCCGGATCTCGCATCCCCGCAGCGGGTCCTTGAACTGACGCTGGCGCTCGGTCTTCGGGCCGGCTGACGCGCCCTTCGACCGGTCCACGACCGCGTCCCGCAGCGCAGGGATCGTGGTCCCGCCCGCTCAGTAAGGCTGGGCGGCCTGCCGGTGAGCCGGGGCGAGGCGGGGCGTCTCGGACCTGGGGAAGCTGATCTTCTTCGGGTTTCCGTCCGAGGTGTAACGCCTGACCGTGCCGTCGCTGAGCTTGTCCAGCCAGACCGTCGAGGTGAACTGGGCTTCCGGGCCGGTCGCCGCCTGGGAGCGAATGCGCGGGACGGCGCCCGGGTCGAAGGCGGTCGAGAAGGGGGCGGGGGCGGGGTCGGCGCCCACCAGGTAGACGCCCTGATGCCGGTAGTGCACACCGTCGGCGGTTCCCTGCAGCGCCAGTTGCCGGGAGTGGGGCATCGAACCGTTGGGGAGTGCCATCGACACCACCGACAAGCCGGGCACGGCTTGGGTGATCGCCCGCTGGTTGTCGGCGATGGCCTTCTGGGCGGTGTCCTCGTCCACCGTCCCCAGCGCGGTGTGCCGCAGCGTGTGGTTGCCGACCTCGAAGTCGTGCTTGACGAGCCAGTCCAACGACTTTCGGCCGCCTGGCTCGCCGAACGGATCGGCGTTGACGAAGAAAGTGGCCACGGGGCGGAATCCGGGGTGCTTCCGGGCGACGTCCAGCAGGATGCCCACCGCGGTGTCGGATTCGGGCCGGCCGTCCGCGGCGAGGCGGAACTGGGTGACGGACGAGTCGTCGAAGGTCAGCACCACGGGGTGGGTACCGGCGGGAATGTCAATCTTCCCACTGCTGAATTCCCGTGCGGTCACAGGTACGTATCTCTCCCGGGCCAGCCGTTCCAGCTCGGCGCGGAAATCCTGAGGCGTGCGGTCGTACACACTTCTGGGCTCGGCCACCAGTTGGTGATACATCAGCACCGGCACCGCACCGAGCTCGTCGGCCTGCACTGCCGCCGGGTCGGCAACCGTGACCTGCCCGCCGGCCTTGCGCGCCTGCACCGACGGCCCGTCCTGGCCCCCTCCCGGCGGCGATTGGGCTGCCGAGCAGGCGGTGGCCAGCAGGATGACCGATGCGACGACGACCGCGCCGCCGCTTCGGTGGGATGGGCGCATGATGCCTCCGGATGTGAACGAGATGCTCCCCGCCGCTTCCAAGCCTCGGGCAACACCGTGACCCACACCCCGGCACGATGGGCCGAATGCATGATTACCCGCTCGAAACATCTCGGGTGGACGGCGTGGCGGCTATGTCATATCGCAAGGAACCCTCTTTCGAGAACGGCAGAGTGACCATGCACGGAAAACGACTCCGAACGCGATTCACCGTCATAGCCATTTCCCTGCTGGTCCCGGTCTGCGCGGCGGTAGGGGCCTTCGCGATACAGTCCTCCACCAGCCGGCTCCAGGTCGAAGGGCTCAGCAGCAAGGGTGTGCTGGGCCGGGCCGACGCCCGCAATCCGCGCCTTGCCGTCACAGCCGAGGAAGGGGCCGACCTGGCCGGGCTGGAGATACGGCTCGACGGCAGTCCGGTGCACACCCACCAAGCCGGCGGCCGCCTCATACTCGACATCCCCTCGTTCGCCGAGGGGAAGCACGAACTGACGGCCACCTCCCGCAGCGGCCTGCCGTTCCTGGACGACATGTCCCGGACGTTCACCGTGGACACCACCGCCCCGAAACTGCGGCTGTCGCCCGCCAAAGCCACCGGACCCGGCGCACCGGTGACGGTACGCGGCCGGGTCGAGGACGCCAGCGAGGTGAAGGTGTCCATGGCCGGTGCGCCCGTGACCGTCGGCGACGACGGCACCTTCTCCCGCCGGTTCGAGAAGCCCCCCGCCCGGATCGAGGTGGCGGCCACGGACGCGGCCGGCAACGTCACCCGCGAGCACGTGAACGCGATCGTGCCCTATCCCCTCACCCGGGCCGCGCACCTGACCGCCATCGGCTGGTCCTCGACCGAGGTCCGCAACCCCGTTCTCCAACTCGTCAAGGACAAGAAGCTCAACGCCGTCGAGCTCGACATCAAGGACGAGAACGGCGAGGTCGGCTACGACTCCTCGGTGCCGCTGGCCCGCGAGATCGGGGCCGTGAAGAACCGCTACGACGCACACAAGGTGATCGAGACCCTGCACGGCATGGGAGCCCGCGTCATCGGCCGGATCGTCGCCTTCCGTGACCCCATCCTGGCCGAGGCCTCCCACCACCAGGGCAAGGACCACCGCCTGGTCCAGGCCCCTGACGGCAGCCCGTACGACGGCGGCCACTACGGCACACTCTCGTTCACCAACTTCGCCGATCCGGAGGTCCGCCAGTACAACATCGCCCTGGCCACCGAAGCGGCCGAGCTGGGCTTCGACGACATCCTGTACGACTACGTGCGCCGCCCCGACGGGAAGCTCTCCACCATGCGCTTCCCCGGCCTGGGCGACCAGACCCCCGAAGAGTCCATTGCCGAGTTCGTCGCCGAGACCCAGCGACGCATCCAGCCCGAAGGCAAGTACCTCGGCGTCTCCGTCTTCGGCGTCGCCGCCACCCGGCCCACCGAAATCGCCCAGGACATTCCCGCCATGGCCCGACACGCCGACTACATCGCTCCCATGGTCTACCCCTCGCACTGGGCAGCCGGTGAGTACGGGGTCGCCAGTCCGAACAACAGCCCGTACGAGATCGTCAACCGGTCGCTGGCCGACTTCGCCAAGCAGGTCAAGGGCACCGGGGCCGCGATCGTCCCCTGGCTCCAGGACTTCTCCCTGGGCGTCCACTACGGCCCCACCGAAGTCGCCGACCAGATCAGAGCCGCGGCCGGGGACGGAATGAACTCCTTCCTGCTCTGGAACGCCGGAGCCACGTACCAAGAGGCGGCGCTGACCACCCTGCGATGACAAGGACCTGGATCTCCGGCAGGGGGTCAAAGGTCGTTCACCAGTACGGCCGCCCCGTCGAATCGCCCGGCCTTGAGGTCCCGCAGGGCCTCGTCGGCCCGTGTCAGGGGATAGGTGTGGGTGGTGGCGTGGACGCCGTGGCGGGCGGCCAGGGTCAGGAACTCGCGGGCGTCCTCGCGGGTGTTGGAGGTGACGCTGCGTATCTGTTTCTCGTAGAACAGATCGGTCTCGTAGCGAAGGGGCGGCGTGTCGCTGAGGTGGATGCCGGCGATCGAGAGGGTGCCGCCGCGGTCCAGGGACCGCAGCGCGACCGGTACCAGGTCGCCGACCGGTGCGAACAGGATCGCGCTGTCCAGCGGCTCGGGCGGCATGGCGTACGCGTCCTGCGCGGAGGCGGCGCCCAGGTCGAGCGCGAGCTGCCGCGCCGCCGCCCCGCGGGTCATCACGTGCACGGTGGCGCCCTCGGCCAGCGCGAGCTGCGCACACAGGTGGGCGCTGCCCCCGAACCCGTACAGACCCAGTCGTCCGCCCGGCGGCAGCGCCGCCCGCCGCAGCGCGCGGTAGCCGATGATCCCGGCGCACAGCAGCGGCGCGAGCGCCGCGTCGTCGACGCCGTCCGGCAGGCGGTGGGCGAACGCGGCAGGCACGGTCGTGTACTCGGCGTACCCGCCGTCCGCGTCCCAGCCGGTGTACCGCGAGGACGGGCACAGGTTCTCGGCCCCGCGCGAGCAGTACCCGCAGGTGCCGTCCGTGCGCCGCAGCCACGCCACCCCCACCCGGTCCCCGGTCGCGAAGCCGGTTGCCTCCGCCCCGGCCCCGGCCACCACACCCACGACCTCGTGCCCGGGCGTCACCCCCGCCCGGTGCACCGGCAGATCCCCCTCGCTGACATGCAGATCGGTGCGGCACACCCCGCAGGCGCGCACCTGCACGAGCAGCTCGTCCTCGCCAGGCACCGGCACCGGTTTCTCCACGAGGTGCAGTCCGTGCTCCGCGAGCGGCCCCGGAGTCACCACCGACCACGCGCGCATCGTCCCGTCCGTCATTCCGCACCCCGTCCGCCGCATCGAAGGTGTTGCCGAGGCCCTGTCCGTCCAGTCTGGAACGGGCCCGGGCGTTCGGCGCGCGCTTCACCGCATGCATGACTAGCGTGAGGAAACGGACCATCCGCCGATTCGGGAGAGGGCCGCAGCCATGGCCGTACAACCTGAGGGAACCCCCTGTTGGGCCGACGCGATGTTCGGCGACGTCGAGGGAGCGAAGAGCTTCTACGGTGATGTCCTCGGCTGGACCTTCGGCGAGGCGTCGTCGGAGTACGGCAACTACACCCAGGCCTATGCGGACGGCAAGGCGGTCGCCGCCGTCGTACCGCCGATGCCGGGCCAGGAGGCCCCCTCGCAGTGGTGCCTCTACTTCGCCTCACCGGACGTGGCCGCCACCGCCGCCAGGATCAGGGAGAACGGCGGAGAGGTGCTGATGGAGCCCATGCAGGTCGGCGAGTTCGGCACGATGTGCATCGCCCGCGAGCCCAGCGGCGCCGTCTTCGGCCTGTGGCAGGGCGGCACCCACGAGGGCTTCGAGGCGACCGCCGTGCCGGGCGCCTACGGCTGGGCCGAGGTCTTCACCCGCGAACCCGAGAAGACCGACGCGTTCTTCAGCGCCGTCTTCCCGTACACGGCACAGCAGATCGTCGACGACAACGTCGACTTCCGCATGTTCAACCTCGGTGACAACACGGTTCTCGGCCGGATGAAGATGGGCGAGGAGTTCCCGCCCGAGGTGCCGTCCTACATCAATCTCTACTTCGTCGTCCCCGACTGCGACGACGCGGTCGCCAAGGCCACCAAACTCGGTGGCGTCCTGCGCTTCGGGCCGATGGACAGCCCCTACGGGCGGTTCGCGGCGATCAGCGACCCGCAGGGCGCGAGCTTCTCGGTGATCGACCTCACCAGGACCGAGGGAGAGATGCCGAAGACGAAGGACGTCTAGGACCTGCGGGGGCGTCTGCCGGACGGTGGTCGAGGTCCCGGTGCGCCCGTGGCATGATCGAGGCCATGCGTGAACGTGTGGTGGCCGCGTGCGACGGGGCTTCGAAGGGGAATCCGGGACCGGCGGGCTGGGCATGGGTGGTCTCCGACGACTCCGAGACCCCGGCCCGCTGGGAGGCGGGGCCGCTCGGCACGGCGACCAACAACGTCGCCGAACTCACCGCCCTGGAACGCCTGTTGGCGGCGACCGACCCCGGCGTCCCGCTCGAGGTCCGCATGGACTCCCAGTACGCCATGAAGGCCGTCACCACCTGGCTGCCCGGCTGGAAGCGCAACGGCTGGAAGACCTCCGCCGGCAAGCCGGTCGCCAACCAGGAACTGGTCGTACGCATCGACGAACTGCTCGACGGCCGCACGGTCGAGTTCCGCTATGTGCCTGCCCACCAGGTCGACGGCGACCCGCTCAACGACTTCGCCGACCGCGCCGCCAGCCAGGCCGCCAAGGTCCAGGAGCCCGCGGGCAGCGACCTCGGCTCACCGGCGCCGCCGCCCTCCCCGGACACCCCGAAGGCGAGCGCCCCGCGCCGCAAGCCGACCGCTTCCCGGCAGCGTGCGGGCTCGTCGTCCCGCACCATCAAGGCGAAGTTCCCGGGCCGCTGCCCGTGCGGCCGTTCCTATGCGGCCGGCGAGCCCATCGCCAAGAACGGGCAGGGCTGGGGACACCCGGAGTGCCGTACGGCGGAGGCCGGTTAGGGCCGGGGCCGTACGGCACACCGTTCAGGGCCGGGCGGGGGTCAGGTGACCACGCCGCGCCACTCGCCGGTCTCCTGGCCGCGCGACTCGATGAACTTCTTGAAGCGCTCCAGGTCACCCTTGGTCTGCCGCTTCACGAAGCCGAGCTTGTCGCCGACCTGTTCGGTGATGCTGTCCGGATGGAAGTCCATCTGCAGCATGACCTTGGTGTGGTTGTCGTCGAGGCGGTGGAAGGTCACCGCCCCGGCCTGCCGGGCCTGACCCGCGACGGTCGTCCAGGCGACCCGCTCGTCCGGGATCTGCTCGGTGATCTCCGCGTCGAACTCGCGGTGCACGCCGTTGACGCTGGTCACCCAGTGCGTGAGCGTGTCGGTGCGCTGTTCGATGCGGTCCACGCCGTTCATGAACTCGGGGAACGTCTCGAACTGAGTCCACTGGTTGTAGGCGGTGTGCACCGGGACGCCGACCTCGATGGATTCCTCGACCTGCGACACGGGCGAACTCCTCCTTCGCTCTACGTCGGTTGCGTCCGACGCGGGTACCCCTGACCTGCTGACCAAACACCGCCGGCTGCGGCCGTCAGTCGGTGTCGAAGGTGTAGTGGGCGCTGTGGTCCAGCAGATCGGCGGGCCGTACGTCGTTCCACGGCTTCATCGTCTCGTCGAGGTCGACCACGTCGGGTGTTCCGGCGGCCGGCAGATAGCCGGAGCCGGGGTGGCGCCGCTGCCACTCGGCCCACAGCTTGTCGACGTAGGCGTGATGGAGCCAGAACACCGGGTCGTTGGGGGAGACCCCGGTGGCCATCTGTCCGCCGACCCAGACATGGACCCGGTTGTGCAGGTTCACGCCGCGCCAGCCCTCCAGGTGGTTGCGGAAACCGTCCGAGGCGCTGTTCCACGGCGGCATGTCGTACGTCGCCGTGGACAGCACCGACTCGACCTCGGCCCGGGTCGGCAACTCCCTGACGTTCACGCCCAGTTGGCGACGCAGGAACGTACGGCCGTCGACCCGTACGTTGATCGGCCACTTGCCGGCGGACGCGGCGAACGGGCCGTCCATCACCTGGCCGTCACGCGCGCGCCCGGTGCCGCCGAGGAAGTCCGGGGCCCACAGCGAGGAACGCGGCGAGCGGTCGGTGCTCCAGTCCCAGTAGGGCAGCGCGACCGACGCGTCCACCGACTGCAGTGCGCCCTCGAAGTCCAGCAGGAATCTTCGGTGCCAGGGCAGGAAGGACGGTGAACGGTGGCCGGTGCGTTCGCCGTTGTCGGTGTCGCCGAGGATGAAGGCGTTGTGGGTGGTGACGAAGGCGTCGTAGCGGCCGCTGCGCTTGAGTTCGACGAGGGCGGCGACGAAGCGCCGCTTCTCGTCGGGGGTCAGGCTCGCCTGGTTCTTGCGGACGGTCATGCTGCAGGTGCTCCCAAAGGGCTTGCGGAACGGGTCAGTTGGAGGGAAGGGGGACGAGCCGGGCGCCCTGCAACTCGTCGACGGCGGCACGTGCGGCCGCGTGCGGCGTGGGCACCGGGGCGTAGTGGCTGACGACGCTGATCCAGGTGCTGTCGGCGTTCTGCATCACGTGCAGTTCGACCCCGTCGACGAGGACGGTGTAGCCCATGCCGTGGTGGTGGCCGCCCCCGGAGGCCGGCCGGCCCTGTATCCGGCGGCCCTTGTAGACCTCGTCGAACGGCTCGGGGGAGCCGGGGTGCTGGTGGTCCGCGGCGGTCGCGGCAGGCGCGGCGGCGGTGTGGGCGGCGGCCGCGGTGAGGGCGGCCGCCGCGGTGAGCGCGCGCCTTCGGGTCAGGGTCGGCATACGGGTCTCCAGGGTGCGTTCGATTGACGACCCGGAATGCCTATCGGCCCCGCGGCGAACGGGAGAAATCTCCCGAGAGTGGTTGGCCGTGATCAGGACAATTCTGTACATGTCATGCAAGATTGAACGAAGTCGATCTTGCCTAGGTGGGGGCCCACCTGCCCCCGGAACGGGGAATTCCTTCCCGAGTGCCCCCTGCTCGAGGTGATCCTTCGCGGGCGCCTGCGCCGCCAGTGGCCTGTCTCACCTCGCAGAACTGGCGTGATCCGCATCAGTGATCAACGACCCAGCCGGCCGTGCACAGGATTCCTCTTGGGTGAATTGCCATTCACCCGCTATGGTGAATCGTCATTCACCTTTTGTTTCCGGTACCAACCGCTTGGAGTCCCGATGGTCCGTGACCGGCTCACGATTCCGGTGCTGGCGTTCGGCGGCATCCTGATGGCCGTGATGCAGACCGTCGTCGTACCGCTCCTGCCGGATCTGCCGCGGCTGACGGGCTCCTCCGCCGGGACGGTCTCCTGGATGGTCACCGCGACCCTGCTGTCCGGCGCCGTGCTCACCCCCGTGCTCGGCCGGGCCGGCGACATGTACGGCAAGCGCAGGGTGCTGACGTCGGCCCTCGTCCTGATGACCGTCGGCTCGGTGATGTGCGCCCTGTCGTCCGACATCGTCGTCCTCATCGCGGCCCGCGCCCTGCAGGGCGCCGCCGCCTCCGTGGTGCCGTTGTCGATCAGCATCCTGCGCGACGAGCTGCCGCCGGAGCGCCGGGGCTCCGCGGTGGCGCTGATGAGCTCCACCGTGGGCATCGGCGCCGCCCTGGGCCTGCCGCTGGCCGCGCTGGTCGTGCAGTACGCCGACTGGCACACCATGTTCTGGCTGACCAGCGCCCTCGGCGCGCTCGGCGTGACGGCGGTGTTGTGGGTGGTCAAGGAGTCGCCCGTACGGCAGCCCGGCCGCTTCGACATAACGGGCACGCTGGGGCTGGCCGTAGGGCTGGTGTGTCTGCTGCTGGGTGTCTCGCAGGGCGGGCAGTGGGGATGGGGGAGCACCCGTGTCGTCGGTCTCTTCCTCGGTGCCGTCGTCGTACTCGCCCTGTGGTGGTGGCAGCAGCTGCGCACCGAACTCCCGCTGGTCGACCTGCGGCTGGTGTCCAGGCCGCGTGTGGGCCTGTCGCACGTGGCGGCGCTGCTCACCGGGTTCGCCTTCTACGCCAACTCGCTGGTGACCGCCCAGCTCGTGCAGGCGCCCAAGGCCACCGGATACGGACTGGGGCTGTCGATCGTGCAGACGGGCCTGTGTCTGCTGCCCGGCGGCGTCACCATGCTGCTGTTCTCACCCCTCTCGGCCCGTATCTCCGCCGCCCGCGGCCCCCGCATCACTCTTGCACTCGGGGCGGCGGTCATCGCCTGCGGTTACGTGGTGCGCATCGCCGACAGCCGCGACCTCTGGATGATCATCCTGGGGGCGACGGTGGTGTCCACCGGCACCACCCTCGCCTACTCGGCCCTTCCCACCCTGATTCTGCGTGCCGTCCCCGCCGACCAGACCGCCTCCGCCAACGGCGTCAACGTCCTGATGCGCACCATCGGCCAGGCCGTCTCCAGCTCCGCCGTCGCCGCCGTACTGGTCCACCACACCAGCCTCGTCGGCTCAGTCCCCGTGCCCACCCTGCACGGCTATCTGCTCGCCTTCGGCATCGCCGGCGCGGTCGCCCTGGCGGCCAGTGCCGCGGCCCTCACCATCCCCGGCGACGCGAAGAGGGGCGGGACACCCCGAGCCCGCGAGCGGACCCCGGATCCCCAGGACGAGGCGCTGGAGGGAGCATGAGTGCCGTGAGCACTCCCCCCACCACCTCCGCGCCTGCCCGCCGGGACGCCGAGGCGACCAAGGCGGCCATCCTCAAGGCGGCCCGCCACCTGCTGGCCCGGCACGCCCACGCCGACATCACGCTCAAGGCGGTCGCCGAACGGGCCGGTGTCAGCCCGCCGTTGATCCTGAAGTACTTCGGCAACAAGGACACCCTCTTCGCCCGCGTCATGTCCTTCGAGACCGACGCCGACGCCCTGCTGGACGCGCCGCTGGACGAGCTCGGCCGGCACATGGTGCGTCATGTGCTGGTCAGCCAGTCGCAAGAGGGCGCCGACCCGCTCCTGCGGATCGTCTTCGCGCCCCTGCACGGCGCGCAGGGCGACATCCTGCGCACCAACTTCCGCACCCAGGTCACCGACCGCCTCACCGAACGCCTCGACGGCCCCGATGCGGGCCTGCGAGCCGAGCTGGCCGTCGCGAACCTGCTGGGCCTCGGGGTGATGTACGGCATCGCGCGCGGCACCCAGGTGCGGGGCGCCGCGCTGGAGGAGATCGTGGCCCGCTACGCGCCCGCGCTGCAGGCGCACCTCACACCGGGCGCAGGCACCCCACGGCCGTAGCCATGCCGACGGCAAAGGCGCCGCTCAGTGCAGCAACCGGTCCAGGAACCCGTTGCCGAACACGCGGTGCGGGTCGAGCCGGTCCAGGATGCCGGCCGCCTGCCCCCAGGCCGCCTCGCCCAGCGACGCGGGCACCGTCGTGCCCAGCACCTCCTCGTCGCTCCAGGCGGCCTCGTCCGTGTAGGCCCAGCCCTTGGACCACTCGACCCGGGTGAGCGCGTGCTCCCCGTCGAACGTGCGCAGCAGGAACTGTTCGAGCTCGCGCAGGAACGCCTCCGCGTACGGCGTGCCCGGCAGCGTCAGGACGTCCAGCCACACCGCCGTGTCCCACTCCGGGTGGGTGTCGCTGTGCCGCAGCGCCGACAGCAACGGCGCGCGGGCACCCTCCAGTCCGGCATCGGCCGGGTCGTCGAGGCCGGTCACCCGGATCTCCACCGAACCGTTCACCGGGAAGCGGCCCAGCGCCGCGTACGCGGCGAGCCGCTCCCGGTAGAAGGACGTGAACTCGGCGACCACGCGCTGCACCTGGGCCCGCGTGGTGAGCACGGCGTAGCCGTTCGCGGTCACCCGAAGCGTGGTCGGCCTGATGTAGAGCAGGGTGTTCTTCGACGGCCCCCAGATGTCCGCCGACAGCGTCGCCACCAGCCCGAGCGCCGCCACGTCGTACTGCGCGTTGCCCAGCACCGGAGCCAGATACCAGGCCGCGTCCGAGGTCATCCGCCCGACCAGGTCCGCCACCACGGTCGGGACGTTGTCGGAGAACGGATAGTTGTACGGCGATGTCACATGCCGGGAGGTGAGCGGCCGCGTCGGCGTCACGCTCCACACCTTGAACCAGGGGAACTCGGTGAAGGCGAACCAGATCGCCTCCACCCGTCCCGACGTGTCGAGGTAACTCGCGAGGGTGCGCCCCTCGGAGCCGGGCGCCGCAAAGAGTTCGGCTGCGGGGATGTCCGTACGGCTCACGCACCGCAGACTGGTGTTGGCGCCGACCCGCAGCACGACCTCCGTCACCAGCGCACGGCCCAGATGGGTGAGCAGCGCGGCACAGTCCGTCTCGTCGCGCTCGTACGTCCGCAGCACATACGCTCCGGAGGTCTCGTCCCACACCACCGCCGTCAACGACAGCACCAGATTGCTGAGCGAGCCGTATGTGTGCCCGGGCAGCCGCTGCTCGCCCCGCGCCGGTACGGCGGTGCCGTGCGCGTCGACCGCGAGCGCGCCGCCCAGGGTGAGATCACCGGGAGCGGGCGCGGCGGTGACCCCCAGGCCGTGCTCCTCCAGATAGGTGAGCAGGGCCTCCATCGCGACGCCGGTGCCGGCGCGCACCGCGGTCGCCGACTCCAGTGCGAGGCCGGTGAGATGACGGGCGGTGTCCACGAGGAGAACGGGAGCGTCCGACCTGGTGCCCTCGGTGATCGTCAGCGGCGACCAGCCGTGCGCGGAACCCCGGGCACGCACCCGCCACCCGTGCCGCCAGGCCCAGTTGACGACCTCGACCGCCTGACCGGCGGCGGCCGGAGCGCAGGCCCAGAGCCCGTCCGCGGTGATCTCACCGACCCAGTTGCGGTAGGCCGAGCGATACAGGGCGACATCCGCGGGGAAGTCCGGCAGCTCTTGCGCGGCGAGGGCCGGATCGGCCGCGATCAGCACGGGGACGGCGGCCAGCGCGGCCGCGCCCGCAAGGAAACCGCGGCGGCTCAACGACGAGTTCTCCGACGACCCGGACGATGAGTTGCTCGCTGAACGATCAGTCACGGGTTCACGCTAGGGGTCCGTTGACACGTGCAGGATTCGTGTCCAATACCATCACTCGTCCGAGTGAATGTTTCCCAGGTGGCGCTCCGGAGCGGCCGGTTCCGTGCACAGGCGTGACGGATGACAGACTGCCCCCATGGAAGAGCGCACATTCGGTAGGTCGGGTCAGCACGCATCCGTCGTCGGTCTGGGCACATGGCAGCTGGGCGCCGACTGGGGAGACGTCGACGACAAGGAAGCCCTGGCGGTGCTGGAGGCGGCGGCCGAGTCGGGGGTGACCTTCTTCGACACCGCCGACGTGTACGGCGACGGGCGCAGCGAGCAGACCATCGCCGCGTTCCTCAGCGGCAGGCCGGACCTGCATGTGCTGGTCGCCACGAAGATGGGCCGCCGCGTCGAGCAGATCCCCGAGAACTACGTCCTCGACAACTTCCGCGCCTGGAACGACCGTTCACGGCGCAACCTCGGCGTCGACCGCATCGACCTCGTACAACTGCACTGCCCGCCCACGCCCGTGTACTCCACGGACGAGGTGTTCGACGCCCTGGACACCCTGGTCGAGGAGGAGCGCATCGCGGCCTACGGGGTCAGCGTGGAGACCTGCGCCGAGGCGCTGACCGCGATCGCCCGCCCGAACGTGGCGAGCGTCCAGATCATCCTCAACGCCTTCCGTATGAAGCCGCTGCGCGAGGTCCTCCCGGCCGCGCAGGAGGCCGGCGTCGGCATCATCGCCCGGGTCCCGCTCGCCTCCGGTCTGCTGTCGGGCAAGTACACCAAGGACACCGTCTTCCCCGCCAACGACCACCGCACCTACAACCGGCACGGCGAGTCCTTCGACGTCGGCGAGACCTTCTCCGGCGTCGACTACACGACGGGCGTCGAGGCGGCCGCCGAGTTCTCCGCGCTCGCGCCCGAGGGGTACACCCCGGCCCCGCTCGCGCTGCGCTGGATCGTGCAGCAGCCCGGCGTGACCACCGTGATCCCCGGCGCCCGCTCACCCGAGCAGGCACGCGCCAACGCGGCCGCCGCCAAGCTCCCGCCGCTCACGGACGAG
Organism: Streptomyces sp. NPDC049541; assembly: GCF_044465725.1. Lineage (NCBI taxonomy): Bacteria > Bacillati > Actinomycetota > Actinomycetes > Kitasatosporales > Streptomycetaceae > Streptomyces > Streptomyces sp. NPDC049541. The sequence goes on from NZ_JBITLY010000002.1 coordinate 1,059,488, forward strand.
ACACTCACCGCGATCCGCGACCTCTACGACCGCCGGATCAAGGACCAGGTGGAAGCCCGCTGGTAACCGCGGCAATCGGCTCACGGCTCCAGGAGCAGCTGCCACTCCTCCTCCTGGTCGCCGGAGACCGAGCCCTGGTCCTGGGCCGTGAAGGCGTGGGTGAGCGTCTCCCGCGCCTGCGCCACCGCCGTGGGGGAACCCTGCACGGTCAGCGTCACCGCCCCGGACAGATGGCCGCCGGGACCGGACTCGGACGGCCGGCCTGCCGGATCGTGTTCGAACCTCGCCGTGTGGACGGTGACCCCGTCGTCGGCGGGAAGCTCCTCCTTCGGCATTCCGAAGGCGGGCTCCAGGACCCGCACGACTGCGCGTGCGTCCGCGGCGGTGCCGCCGCTGACGGTGACCGTGAGCTCGCTGCCGGACATGGTCGTCGGACTCCTCGGGTGGTCGTCGTACGCCATGCGTTCCGTGTAACCGTCTGTTGATCGCCCAAACAGGGGCCGATTGCGCAGGGGCCGGTCAATTCCGCGCGAAGAGGGAACCCGGGTCAGGACAGGCATCCGGGGCGATCGAGCCGGGAGGAACCTTGCCGGCCACAAACAGCAGAGCAGAACTGAACGAGTGGGGGCGGCACGAGACCGAGGAGGAGAGGGCCGACCGGAAGTGGGGTGAGCTGATCCAGGAAGTCAGGGTCGCCCAGACCGGGGTGCAGATCCTGTTCGGTTTCCTGCTCACCGTGGTGTTCCAGCAGAAGTACGACTCGCTGGCGCACACCGACAAGACCATCTACATCGTGACGGTGGTGCTGGGCGCCGCCGCGACCGGAGCGCTGATCGGGCCGGTCTCCCTGCACCGCCTGGTGTCCGGGCGGCGGGTCAAGCCGCAGGCCGTGGAGTGGGCCTCCCGGATGACCTTCGTCGGCCTGGCGCTCCTGCTCGCCACCATGACCTCCTCGCTGCTGCTGATCCTGCGGGTCGCCACCCACAACGGGGCCGTGCCCTGGCTCGTCACGGCAGTGGTCGCGTGGTACGCGCTGTGCTGGTACGCGGTGCCGCTGTGGACCCGGCGCCGCCATACGGAGTGACACCCAGGGCGTCGAGCTGCCGGTCGTGCAGGCGGGAGAGCAGCAGCACCGAGACCGTGGCGCCGATCAGTGCGCAGAACATGTCCCACTGCGTGTCCCACACGTCGCCCTGCGTGGCCAGGAAAGCATCCGCGGAATGCCCGCCGGTCACCGCGGCCAGCCACTCCAGCATCTCGAAGACGGCACTGAAGGCGAGGCACGCGCACACGGTCAGCGGCGCCAGCCAGCGGCTGCCGCGCAGCGGCGAGGTACGGCTGAGCAACTCCCGTACCAGAACAGCCGGTACGAAGCCCTGCATCAGATGGCCGAAACGGTCGTACGGGTTGCGGGCAAGGCCGAAGGTGTCCCGCACCCAGTCGCCCAGCGGCACCTGCGCGTAGGTGTAGTGGCCGCCCACCGCCAGGACCAGCGCATGGGCGGCCAGCAGGCAGCACAGCAGGTTCGTCAGCGGGAAGCGGCGCCAGGTCAGCACCACCAGCGGCAGCCCGGCCAGCACCCACACCGTCTCCAGGAACCAGGTGGTGCGATCGCGCGCGCCCCAGGCCGAGGCGGCCAGTCCCAGTGCCACGGCGACGGCCAGCAGGGCGGGCAGCCGCCGCCGCGGAACGGCGGAGTGCAGGACAGCAGTCATGGGGGCTCCTCCTCGTGAAGCCCCATGCTGGCCGAGCGGGTGGACGGCGGCATGAGTACGGCTACTCAGCGCCGCCCGGGTCCGGATCCTCAGCCCTTGTCGCCGCGCAGCGCGCTCAGGCACATCACGATGGCCTGCTGGAGCTCCTCCAGGCGCTGGACCATGTCGTCCTCGACGAAGTCCTGCACATCGTCGAAGGTCAGCTCCTCGAACGCCTTCGTCGCCTTCTGCAGACTGCTGTAGAACCTCGTCCGCCGCTCCTGCACCCGCAGTTCGGGATCGGCCTCCACGACCTCGGCGACGAGGGCCTTCATCGTGTCGTAGGCCTCGCCGGCCCACTCGCCGGTGTCCTCGTCGTCCTCGAGCTCGTCGATGAGCGACAGGTGCCGCTCGGCCTCCTGGCGCAGCTCGACCGGCGCGTCGATGGTCTGCCCCGCCGGGGTCTTGACCTGTCCCGACTCGGCGATCTGACGCACATAGCCGATCCGGTCGGCGGCCCGGCTCTCGGTGGCCACGGCCTTCTTCAGGTCGTCGGTGCGGACCACGTCCCGCGCCAACTCGGCCTGCAGCTCCGGGTCCTCACGGACCCGGTCGAGCAGCGCCTGCCGGGCCGCCCGCGCGGTGGAGGGGTCCGCGAGGATCGCGGCGCGCAGGGCGGTGGGGTTCTCGGCGACCTCCAGCGCCTTCGTCGGCCGGATGCCCTCCGCCTCGGCGGCCTCCGCGATGGCGGTGCCGCGTTCGGAGGTCGCGCTGTTGCGGGACACGTAGTAGCTCAGCCACACGTCCGCGTCCGGCAGCTCCACCTCCTGGCCCGGCGCCAGCGCCTCGAAGTGCGGGACCATGCCGTCGTCGGCGGCCCGGTCCCAGGCCTTGTAGTACCGCATGACGCGCTCGGGAGAGCACCCGGCCAGCTCCGCGAACTCCTTCGCGGACACCTTCGGCGTCTCCTCCGCACCCTGCCCGCCGGGCCGTACGCTGCGCGCCACCATCAGGCCGAAGGCCCACCCTCCGGTCCGCGCGTACACGCCGAACTCGCGCGCGTCCCGCGCGACGAGGTCGGACAGCGGGGCGGGGGACGACTCGGACGGGACGATCGCTAGGGTCACGGACGACTCTCCTGTGCAAAGCTGGGCGGACTGCAAAAGCGCAGACCGGCAGCCTATCGGGGCCCGTCCGCCGGAATTCCGCGATCAGCCGAAGGCGTCCCGCAGCGCCGGCAGCAGCGTCTTCTCCGCCCAGTCCAGATACGCCGGCTGGGACTCGCCGCCGATCTGCACCAGCGCGACCTCCCCGAAGCCGGCCTCGGCGTACGGGCGTACGGCCTCGACGAAGTCGTCCGGGTTGTCGCCGCACGGGATCGAGGCGGCGACGTCGTCATGGGTGACGAACTGGGTCGCCGACTCGAAGGCGTCCGGGTGCGGCAGCTCGGAGTTGACCTTCCAGCCGTTGCCGAACCAGCGGAACTGCGCGTGCGCGCGCTTCACCGCCGTGTCCCGGTCCGGGTCGTAGCAGATGGGCAGCTGGCCCACCCGCGGCTTGCCCGCACCGCCGTGCTCGTCGAACGCGGTCAGCAGGCCCGCCTTGGGCTCGGTGGCGATGACCAGGTCGGCGAGCCTGCCCGCGAGGGCGCAGGACTGCTCGCCGGAGACGGCGATGCCGATGGGCGGCGCCTCGTCCGGCAGGTCCCACAGCCGGGCCGACTCCACGTCGAAGTGGGTGCCGCGGTGGTTGACATGGCCGCCCTTGAAGAGCGCCCGGATGATCTCCACCGCCTCCTCCAGCATCTCGTGGCGCACGTCCACGGACGGCCAACCGCCGCCCACCACATGCTCGTTGAGGTTCTCCCCGGAGCCCAGCCCCAGCCGGAAGCGGCCCTCGGACAGCAACTGCATCGTGGCCGCCTTCTGCGCCACCACCGCCGGGTGGTAGCGGACGATGGGACAGGTCACGTAGGTCATGAGCGGAATGGTGGAGGTCGCCTGGGCCGCCGCGCCCAGCACGCTCCACGCGTACGGCGAGTGACCCTGCGAGCGCAGCCAGGGGAAGTAGTGGTCCGAGGTCACGGAGAAGTCGTATCCGGCGCCCTCGGCCCGCACCAGATGGTCGACGAGGTCACGGGGGCCGGCCTGCTCGGTCATCATCGTGTATCCGATTTGCACCATGCCCACCGAGTCCCCGGTACAGGCAGCGGAAAACAGCCCTCGATCCGCCTCCGCGCAGCGGGGAGGATGCCCTCATGAGCGCCCGCCCGCTGCCCGTCGGCAGCCCCGCCGCCCAAGGCGTCGACGCCGTAGGCATCCACGCCTTCCTCGACGCCCTCGAAGCCGCTCCGGACATCGAACCGCACAGCCTGATGATCATGCGGCACGGCCGGCTCGTGGCGTCCGGCTGGTGGGCGCCGTACACCTGTGAACGACCGCACCTGCTGTACTCCCTCAGCAAGAGCTTCACGGCGACGGCCGCCGGGATCGCCGCCGGGGAGGGGCTGCTGCGCTTCGACGACCCGGTGATCTCGTACTTTCCCGAGTTCGACGCCGACATCACCGATCCGCGCAGCCGCGCGATGCTGGTGCGGCACGTGGCGTCGATGGCCAGCGGGCACGAGGCGGAGACCCTCGACCGGGCGCTCGCCGCCGACCGCGCGGACCTGGTGCGCGGCTTTCTGCTGCTACCGCCCGAGCGGGAGCCGGGGACCGCCTTCGCCTACAACCAGCCCACCACCTACACCCTCGCCGCGATCGTGCAGCGCGTCACGGGTCAGCCGCTGACCGAGTACCTGCGCCCGCGGCTGCTGGACCCGCTCGGCGTGGGCGAGACGGCCTGGCTGCGCGACCGGGCCGGCCGCGAACTGGGCTTCAGCGGGCTGCACGCCACCACCGACGCCGTCGCCCGGCTCGGCCGGCTGTATCTGCAGGACGGGGTGTGGGAGGGCCGGCGCCTGCTGCCCGAGGGGTGGGTGGCCGAGGCCACGCGCCCGCACATCGGCACCGCTGACGGTACGGCCGCGGGTGCGCTGCCGGACTGGCAGCAGGGCTACGGCCTCCAGTTCTGGAACTCCCGGCACGGCTACCGCGGCGACGGCGCCTACGGGCAGTTCTGCCTGGTGCTGCCCGAGCACGACGCCGTGATCGCCACCACCGCGGCGACCGAGCAGACGCAGCTGCTGCTCGATCTCGTCTGGCAGCACCTTCTGCCGGCCTTCGGCCCCGCACCGCTGCCGGACCGCGCACACCAGGACGCGGCCCTGCGGGAGCGGCTGACGCGGCTCGCGCTGCCCCCGGCCGCGGGAAAGCCCGCACCGCCGGAGCGGCCGCAGGACTGGGCAGGCGCCGAGTTCACCCCGTTCGGCGGCGTCTGTCCGGACCAGCCGGAGCTGACCCGGGCCGGGGTGACGAGAAGTGCGGACGGCTGGGCCCTGTGCCTCACCGAGGGCGGGTACGAACTCGGACTGCGGATCGGGGAGGGCGACTGGACCGTCACCGACGAGCCGCTGCCGACCGCCGTGAGCGGCGGATGGACCGACGCGGACACCCTCGCCGTGGACGTCGTGTTCCTGGAGACACCGCACCGGCTGACCGTCACCTGCGCGCTGGCGGAGCGCACCTTCACAGCGCGGTGGCACACCACTCCGCTGCACGGCCCCCCGCTGCGTGCGCTGCGCGCGCCCCGGACCTCAGCCTGACGTCACCCGGAAGGTCCGCAGGAAGAGCTCCAGCGCCTGCCGGTTCGCCGCGTCGTTCCAGTCGGCGGCCGGGGTCGTCCAGCGCAGCGAGAAGCCGCGGCCGCCGCCGAGCAGGAAACCGCGCCCGAAGGTACGCACCCGCGTGCCGTCGGCCACCGAGAGCCACTCCATGTCGGCGGCCTTGTGCCCCTGGTACGTCGTGGCCTTGATCTCGCCGATGCGCTGGAAGCCGTCGTCCTTCTCCAGCTGGGGCTCGACGTCGTCGCGCCAGACGGCGACCGGGTCGGGGCCCACGACGGTGCTGTAGGTGACCGCGAGAGTGCGGGGATCGCCGTCCGCGCCGAACGTCACCCGGGTCGAAAGGTTCCCGACCCGCGAGCTGTTCACCCGTTTCCAGCCCTCGGGGAGGGCGACGGAGAAGCCCTCGGGTGCGGTGTAGCGGCGGAAACCCGGCGGCAGCGCGCCGGCCGACGCGGAGGACGAGGGGGAGGGCGCGGATGTCGTCGGTGACGCGGTCGGCTCGGGCGCTGCGGACGGGCCGGACTTCCTGCCGTCGGTGCGGCTCTCCGGCGGCGTGGCGGACGCCGTGGCGGAGACCTGCGGCCGGGGCGCGGTGTCCGTCGAGGACGTGCCGGTGCCCGGCAGTTGATCGGTGGCGGCCAGTACGGCGGCCGTCACGGTCAGCACGGCCAGTGCGGTCCCTATGGCCATGGTGCGTCTGCTCCAGCCGGGAGCGGCATGGCAGGCGGCGGTGTACACCCCGCGCAGCCGGGGCCGCGGCACGCTGGCCGAGAGCGTGTCGGGGTCCTCGGTCAGGACGCGGGTGAGAGCCTCGCGGACCACCGGGCGGGTCAGCCGCTCCCTGGAGTTCTTGCGGAGCAGCCCCTGCACGGTGGGGGTGAGGGGCCCGGCGTGCACCGGGGTGCGCAGCGGAAGCCGGTCCACGCCCTTCAAGGTGGCCTCGGGCCGGTCCCGGTCCCGGAACGGAGGACGTCCCTCGACCATCGTGTAGAGGATCGCGCCCAGCGCCCACAGGTCGGCCGCCGGCCCGATGCGCTCGTCACGGGCCTGCTCGGGGGAGGCGTACGACGGTGCGGAGAGCCTCGGTGCCAGGGTCGCGCCGGCCAGGCCGAAGCCGGTGACCACGATCCCGCCCCGCTCCTGCACATAGACCTGGCCGGGGCTGAGTTCGCCGTGGGTGATGCCCTCGCCGTGCGCCGCCTCCAGTACCTCGAGCAGCTCCAGCCCGATACGGGCCGCCCGCACATAGTTGAACGTGGCCTGCTGGGCGACGAGTTCGCTCAGCGGCGTCCCGTCGATCCATTCGGTCACGGTCCACAGCGTGCCGTCCTGCTCCACGGCGTCGACGACCGTTGCCACCGCGCCGGGGCACATCAGCCCCATCGTCTCGGACATGCGGATGACACGGGCGGTCGCCCGGGGCGCGGCCTGGGCGTCCGGGTCGTCCGGGAGCGCGATCTGGGTGAGGAGATAGGCCCGTCCGACGTTGACGTCCTTGCCGTACCAGCAGATGCGGTTCGTCTCCTGGTGGACGACATCGACGAGCCGGTACCTTCCGGCGACCAACTCGTGCGTGAAGACATGCGCCTTGACCATGGCCATCCCTCGTCGTACCCCTGGGTCTCACCTTTCACAGAGGTACGGGGAGCGCGACGGTGTGTGTTCAAAGGATCCACAAATCATCGGCGCCCACGAGCCGGGAACTCAGCGCAGCCCGAAGCGTTCCGCCCACCCCGTGACATCGGCGGTCGTCGCGTTGCCCCCGCACACGACCAGCCCGAGCCGTGCGCCCTCACCGACCCGCTGCAGGACCTGCCGGGCCGCGGGCAGCAGACAGCCGGCCGCGGGTTCGGCCCACACCTTGGCATGGTCGGCGAGGTCGAGTGTGCCCTGCACCGCTTCCCGGTCCGGCACCACGAGCACCTCGTGGACCAGCGCGGACACATGCTCGTAGGTCAGCTGCGAAACGGACGGTGCGCTGAGCGTGCTCACGAGGGACGACAGGGTGACGGGCACCGGGCCGCCCGCCGCCAGCGCCTCCGACATGGCCTGGGCGCCCTCGGTCTCCACGCCCCAGATCCGCACCCCGGGCCACCGGTCCCGCAGCGCCGTCGCCACGCCGGAGATCAGTCCGCCGCCCCCGATGCTGACGAGCACGTCGGTGACGTCACCCGCGTCGGCGGCGAACTCCAGCCCGACGGTGCCCTGTCCGGCGACGACCACCGGGTCGTCGAAGGGATGAACCAGCGTCAGCCCTTCCTCCTGCAGCCGCTCCATCAGGGCGAACGCCTCGTCCATGGCGTCCGTCAGCCGCACCGACGCTCCCGCGGCCTGGGCGATCTCGATCGCGCGGGCGGGTGCCGAGCGCGGCATGACCACCGTGGCCTTCACATCGAGGGCGGCCGCCATGACCGCGACGGCGATCCCGTGGTTGCCACCGCTGACCGCCACGACTCCGGCGGCCCGCTCACCGGCACTCAGCGACAGCAGCTTCGCCGTCGCGCCGCGCACCTTGAACGACCCGGTGCGCTGCAGCAGTTCCAGCTTCACGGTGACCGGAACTCCGAGCAGCGCGGCCAGTCCCGGGCTCGGCAGCGTCGGCGTACGCACGACGTGCCCGGCGATGCGCTCGGCCACGGCTTCGACCTCGGAGATTCCGATCAAGACAGTCACCCTTCCCGGCACGGGGGAGACGAGGGCCCGTGCCCCTTCGCACCCTGACGCCGTAGACGGCTCAGGTCAAACGCTTTGGCCGCTCATGGCGGGCGAAGGGCGACGGCGCCCCGCGAGCCTCAGAGGTCCCGCCGCACCAGATACGCCAGCAAGGACCGCAGCTCCTCCACCGGCCGGGCGGGCAGGGCCACATCGGTCAGAGCCGCCTCCACCGCGGCGATGTGCGCACGCGCCTCGGCCAGCGCCTCCGTCCGGCCGCCCAGCGTCTCGATCAGCGCGGCCGCCTCCGCGGGCTCACCGCCCGCATCCAGAAGTGCGGCGAGCCGGCGGGACGCGGGGGCGCCGGAGTCGAGTGCGGCCAGCACGGGGAACGTCTTCTTCCGTTCCCGCAGATCGCCGTGCACGGGCTTCCCGGTGACTGCGGGGTCGCCCCAGATGCCCAGGACGTCGTCGACGACCTGGAAGGCGATCCCGAGGTGCCGCCCGGCACGGTCGAGAGCGTCGACCACCGAAGGCGCCGCGCCGCCGAGCAGGGCACCGAGTGCGGTGGCGCAGCCGAGCAGCGCGCCCGTCTTGTGCTCGGCCATCGCCCGGTACTCCGCCGGCCGCACCCGCTGCGGCCCCGTCCACGGGCGCCCGGCGAACAGCAGGTCGTCCGCCTGGCCGCGCACCAGGTCTCCCAGCGCCACCGACAGCACCCGCACCGCCTGCGGCCCGCCCGGTGCCGCGGCGAGGGTCTCGACGGCCAGCGCGAACAGGGCATCGCCCGCGAGGACGGCGGGCCCGGTGCCGTACGCCTTCCAGACGGTGGGCCGGCGCCGTCGGGCCGCGTCGCCGTCCATGATGTCGTCGTGCAGAAGGGAGAAGGTGTGCACCAGCTCCACGGCGACCGCCGCGGGCACCCCGGCCCGCCCGTGCGCGCCCGCGGCCTCGGCTCCGAGCACGGCCAGCGCCTGCCGCACGCCCTTCCCGCCGAAGACGCCGGTGGGCGCACCGCCCACCTCGCACCAGCCGAAGGAGTAGGCGGCCATCTCACCCACCCACGGATGCATGCGCCCCACGGCCTCCACCAGCGCGGGGCGTACCCACTCGCGGCAGCGGTCGAGGACTTGGGGCGCATCAACCGGTGCCCGCAGCGTCGGGGGAAGCGCCGTCACCGTACGACCTCCGCGGCCACGCCGAACTCCTGCTGCGCCCGCGCCACCATCTCCCGCGCATGCCGCAGCCCGATCCGCTCCAACTCGCCTGCCAGCTCCGCGAGTTCGGCTGCCGTCTCGGCGCGGTCGCGGCCCAGCCGGGCCAGGGACTTGGCCAGCCCCAGCCGCGCCAGCGCCTCCCCGCGCGGCTCGCTCATCGCTCGGAACTCCGCGAGAGCCTGCTCGTACAGGTCGCGGGCCTCGGCCCAGCGCTCCGCTCGGTACAGGACGTTGCCGCGCATCTTGTGGTTGTAGGCCAGCGCACTGGACAGCTTCATCTCCCGGCAGGTCCTCTCCGCCTCGGACAGCAGCGCCAGCGCCCGCTCGACGTTCCCGTCCCGCACGGACACGATGTCGGCGAGCCCGCGCAGCGCCCAGGCGTGGCCACGCCGGTCGTCGGCGCGCGCGGCTATCTCGGCCGCCTCCTCGAACAGCGCGTACGCGGTGTCGTACTCACCCGTGTTGCGGTGGATCTGCGCGATGCCCTCCAGTGCCCACACCGTGTGCCGCGCCTCGCCGCGCCGCCGGGCCTCGGCGAGCAGCTGCTCGTGCAGCCTGCGGACGGCCTGGTAGTCGCCCTGGATGCGGCCGGTCTCGGCGAGTCCCGCGAGGGAGTAGCCGCGTACGACGACGTCGCCGCCCTGTTCGCCGAGTTCGGCCGCGAGTCGCAGCAGCCGCCGGGCCAGCGGGAACGCGCCGCGCTGCCGGGCCAGGGTGCCGCCGCTCCACAGCGCCCACGCCATCGCCGCCGTGTCCCCGGCCGCGCGGGCCGCACGGTAGCTGGCCTTCCACGCCCGGTCGGCGTCCCTCACCTGCCCCAGCCGGCGGTGCGCCTCGGCCACCGCGAGGCCGGAACGGGCGACCTCTCCGTGCCGCCCGGCCCGCTCGGCCGCTCTCAACTCCCGCGTGCCGACGGCCAGTACGTCGGTCAGCGAGGAGTTCACGGAGAGGGTGTTCAGGGCGCCTTGGTATTCCGGGGCGAATGCCTTGCCGTACATGGATCCCTTTCGGTGGCATGTATACACGCCCTCTATACATTTCGCGTATACATGGCGTGTATAGAGGGTCGAAAAATGGGCCCTGGCCCAGGGGCCAGGGCGTCACCTGTTGGGGATCAAGACGTCGCCGGCGCCCAAGAGGTTGCTCCTGAGGCGCAGATCACTCCGTGGGGCTCAGTGCTGCTGGGCCTTCTGCGGGGTCGCCTCGCTCGGCCGTACGACCACGTAACCGTCGCCCTGGAGCATCAGCTGCACGGCCTCCCCGCTGCCGCCGCGCAGCATCGATCCGATGGACTGCGAACGGTGCAGCGAGGTCTGCAGACCGGCCGTCCAGCCGACCACCGCGTCCGTGTCCACGTACACCGGGAACTGCGGCGAGACCGGGATGACCAGTGGATTGCCCTCGCACACCAGACCCAGCCGGCCCTGTCCGGTGAAGACACTGTTGAACAGGCCGCCGCCGGCGATGCCCGCGCCCTTCACCGTTGCGATCCGGTACGACAACGAGGCGTCGAAACACAGGACGTTGCGGCCGTTGACGGTGAACTCGTCACCGGGGTCCACCTCGACGATGAAACAGTTCTGCGCCTCGTGCGCGAACCAGGCCTCGCCCTGCCCGCGCACCGTCATCAGCGGCAGCCCCTCCCCGGTGACCGCGCGCTTGAGCATGCCGCCCACGCCCTGGCCCTTGCGCTCGAACTGGAGGTTGCCGCGGTAGGCGACCATCGCGCCCTGGCGGGCGAGCATCTCGCCGTTCACCGCGTATTTGATGCACTTGGCGTTCTCGACCGTCATGCCGGGCGCGGTGGCCGGCTGGACCATGTGCTCGCTGGAAAACAGGGAACCCTTCATGCGGGCATCCTGTCCCGGAGGACTCCGTTCCGCCAAGATCGCGGGGAGGGTCGGTTTCCGGTGGTCAGGCGCCGAACAGCTGGGTCCAGTACATGCCTGCCGGGCCGCCGCCCGCGAAGCCGATCCCGATGTGGGTGAAGTCGGGTTTGAGGATGTTGGCGCGGTGGCCGGGGCTGTTCATCCAGCCGTCGACGACCTCGGCGGGTGAGCGCTGACCGCAGGCTATGTTCTCGCCGATCGAGCGCCGTCGTGCCCCCGCGGCGGCAGCCCGGTCCCAGGGCTGACTTCCCTCCGGGGACGTGTGCGAGTAGAAGGCGCGGGCCACCATGTCCGCGCTGTGCGCCTGCGCCGCGGTGGTGAGCAGGGGGTCGGTGGCCAGAGGTGGCAGACCGGCGCCCGCGCGCTCCCGGTTGGTGAGGGCGACGACCTCGGCCGCCGTCCGCGCCAGGTCGCCCGGGGTGAGCGGCCTGGCCCACAGCACGGTCCAGTAGATGTCTCCCGACCGGCCGTCGCCGACGTACGCCGGCCCGGCATGAAGGAAGGCCGGGTCGCGCAGGGTGCGGCCGGACTGCTCTTGGCTCAGGCAGTAGCGGACGAACTCGGCGGGCGTACGCGGGCCGGAGACCAGGTGCTCGCCGACGGTGAGATAGGCGTACCCGGCGGCCGTGACGCGCTGGTAGAGGGAGAGACCGTCTTCGCCCTCGAGACCGAGGCTGCCTGCCGAGGCCATGGCGGCCGCGTGGGCGCGGGCCGCCGACGTCAGACGGGCGTCGGGGGTGACGGGGGGTGAACCGGCCGCGGAACGGGCGGAGTTGACCAGGCCGATGAAGCCGTCCGGGTCGGGGGACTGGGAGCGGGCCCGGGGCAGCGGCGGTGTCGCGGGCGTCGGCCGGGTTCCGGCGCGCGGTGCGGCCGGGGCCGTGGGGCGGGAGGGAGCGGCCGCCGGTGCGGGCGGGGATACCGGTGTCGGGGCCGAGGCATGCCCCCCGGGCGCACCGCGCGTCGCAGAGCCGGGCTGCCCACCCGGTGTCGCGGGCGCCGTCCCGGTCCCTGCGTCGAGGACGTCCACGCCGAAGTCCCGCGCAAGCCCGGCGAGCCCGTCGGCGTAGCCCTGCCCCAGGGCCCGCAGCTTCCAGCCGCCGCCCCGCCGGTAGATCTCCGCGAGCAGCAGCACCGCCTCCTGGCCCGGTCGTGGCGGGGCGAAGCGGGCGAGCAGGCGGCCGCCGAGGTCCGACACATGGAGCGTGGGCGCGGGCAGATGGGCCAGGGGAGTGCCGGGTTCGGCCGGGCTGACGACCACCGTGACTTTGGTGGCCGCCGGGCGCAGCCTGGGCGGGTCGACGGTGAGGGTGTCGCCGTCGAGTCGGGCGCCCGGTGCGGAGGGCTGGTTGTAGAACACGAAGTCTTCGTCGCCGCGGACCCTGCCCCCGTCGTCCGTGATCAGCGCGGACACGTCGAAGGGGCCGGGCACCCGGACGGTCAAGGCACCGTCCGGAAGGGGCATGTTGGCCCCGGCCACCAACTCGCTCATCCCGCCGCCCCGGTGTCGTCGCTCATCCCGCGATGGGCTCCACCGGACAACGTCCACCGGGGCGGCCCGGTTCCCACCGGCTCAGTTCCGGGCGATCCCGGGAGCGATGTCCTCGTAGCGCTCGACGGGCGGTACGGCGCGCCGCGTCTTCGACTGCTTGCCGCAGAACGCCGACTCCATCGTGCCCTGCATCGTGTTGAGCACGGCAACGTTGTTGGACGTGGTGGCCACGGCCGTGAAGCTGCGCCGGCCGTCCTTCGTGGCGAACGCGTAGGTGTAGTAGCCCTGGACGACGCCCGTGTGCCCGTAGACCGATACTCCGCAGGACAGGTCGCGGCGCCCCAGCCCCAGCCCGTACCCCTGGGTGCTGCTGACCGGCACCATGCGCTCCATCTGCCGCAGCTGCGCCGGCGATGTCAGCCGGCCGCCGAGCAGGGCGGAGAGGAAGGTGTTCAGATCGTGGGTGCTGGAGATGATCGCGCCCGCCGTCTGCGCCCAGGACATCGTCTGCTCGGTCGCGTCGACCAGGGGCGCGTCCTTCTGGTCGGGGGCGAGATAGCCCCTGGCGTGGCGGCCGGGGATCTGCGTGCCGGGGTGGACGTAGAAGGTGTCGCGCAGTTTCAGCGGCTTGAAGATGCGGTTCTCGTACTCCGTCCGCACGGAGTGGCCGGTCAGCTTCTCGATGAGCATGCCCGCGACGACGAAGTTGGTGTTGGAGTACGAGAACGCGCCCGGGGCGCTGGTGCGCGGGTGCCACAGCGAGCGCTGGACGAGCTCGCGGTAGGTGAAGACCTTGCTGCGGACCTCCTGGAAGCCGGGGACCGTCTTCGCGAACATCGTGTTCGTGTAGTCGTACAGGCCACTTCGGTGGCCCAGGATCTCGCGCACCGTGATCGTGCGGTCCGGCAGCAGCCCCGGCAGATACCGGTCGACCGGGGCGTCGAGCCGCAGCTTGCCCTCGTCGGCCAGCTGCAACAGCACGACGGCCGTGAAGGTCTTGGTGACACTGCCGATGCGGAACCGGTCGGCAGGGCTGATCGTCCGTCTGCTCCTGCGGTCGGCGACGCCCATGGCGGCCCCTTCGACCCTGCCGTGGTCGTCGAGCCGGGCGATCGCGCCCGGTGCGCCCTGTTTCAGCGCGGTGGCGAGATGGCTTTGCAGACTGACCAGGTCGGGCCTGGGCAGCGGCGCGGTGGGGGTGGCGTACGAGGGGACCGCGAGCAGGGAGAGCACGACCGTTCCCAGGACCGTGCCCTTGGATGCGAGATGAGTCACATTCACGTGAGGCAACTTTCTTCCGTGTCGTCACATCTCCACAGTCGACGCACAGTTGGTCACCCACTGATCACTGAGCGATGTGGATTTGCAAAGTAATGCCATGTATCGCACGGAAAGCGATATTTTAGTCTTTACATGGACATGACTCGTCCGAAAGGGTTTCTTGCCGGGGCCCGACCAGCCCCCATGGCGCTCAACGGCGCCATGCGTCAAGGCGCTTGGTGATCCCGCCCGCCTTGCAAGGAAGGAACCCTCATCAGTGCGTAGACCGCACATACGCAGCGTGGCGGTTGCCGTCGCCGTGACGACGGCCGCCACGGGCCTGGCCGGCACCGCCTTCGGCACCACCGCGGGGACGGACCGCACCGCTGCCACCGCCGGCACCTCGGCCGCGTCCGTGGTGGCCGCCGCCCGCGCCGCCGCCTTCGCCCACTCGTCCGCGACCGGCGTCCTACAGGGCGACGCACTGCAGGTCGAGGACGTCATGATCGACCCGGAGGGCGCCCGGCACGTTCGGTTCACCCGCGCGCACCAGGGCATGCAGGTGCTCGGCGGCGACCTCGTCGTCCACCTCACCAGGCAGCTGACGTACGCGGGTGTCACCCGGGCCGCAGGACACACCGTCAAGCCCGCTGCCGCCACCGCGGCCAAGCTGTCGGCCGCCGAGGCGCAGCAGAAGGCGGCCACGGCCGCCCAGGGCGACGCCGGCCCCGCCGAACTCGTCGTGGACGCCCGTGACGGTGCCTCCGCCCTCGCCTACCAGGTGCGGGTCAGCGACAGCGGTACGACCGAGGCCGGCGGCTCCCGGACGGTCGTCGTCGACGCCGTCACCGGCAAGGTGCGCAGCAACACCCCCGACAGCGACGAGTTCCTCTCGCCCGCGCTGCTCGACACCCTGCGCGAGCGCGGCGAGAAACTCGACCCCGCCACGGCCGCCGGTACGCAGACGGCCGGATTCACGGCCGCGTCGGCCTCTTCCGCTGCCACCCGCTACCCGTCGACGGCCCACGGCACCGGCAAGACCCTCTTCGTCGGCACGGTCCCGCTGACCACCACCCGCACGGCCCGCACCACCTACCTCCTCAAGGACCCGACCCGCTGGGGCACCGAGACCCGGGACGCCAAGGGCCAGGAACTGGAGAACTTCTCCCGCGGCAAGAAGATCACCACCACCAACGACGTCTTCGGCAACGGCAGGGTCACCAGCCGCAACACTGCCGCCGCCGACGCCCAGTACGGCATCACCAAGACCCTGGACTTCTACAACAAGACCTTCGGTCGCAAGGGCATCGAGAACAACGGCAAGGGCGCCCACGCCATGGTCCACTTCGGCAACAAGGTGGGCAACGCGTTCTGGGACTCGGTCTGTGACTGCATGCTCTACGGCGACGGCGACGGCGACCAGTTGAAGAAGCCGCTGGTCGCCCTGGACGTCACCGGCCACGAGCTGACCCACGGCGTCGTCGACGCCACCGCCAAGCTGGAACCCACCCGCATCGACGAGCATGACAACCAGTACGGCGAGCCGGGCGCGCTGAACGAGTCGCTCGCCGATGTCTTCGGCTCCAACGTCGAGTTCTTCACGAACAACGCTTCGGACAAGCCGGACTACCTCATCGGCGAGAAGATGGGCCTGGCCCAGAAGTTCCTGCGTCGCCTCGACCACCCGTCGCTCGACCGGCTCGAGCACAGCATCGACTACTGGTCGCCCCAGGTGTACGACGCCGAGGTGCACGCCGGCTCCGGCGTCTCCTCGCACGCGTACTACCTGCTCGCCGAGGGCAGCGGCCGGAAGACGATCGGCGGCGTCCAGTACGACTCGCCGACCTATGACGGCTCGACGGTCAAGGGCATCGGCCGCACCAAGGCCACGGCCATCTTCTACCGGGCCCTGACCCGCTACATGGTCTCCACGACCGACTTCCACGACGCGCGCAACGCGACGCTGAAGGCGGCCAAGGACCTCTACGGTGCCAACAGCACGGAGTACACCACGGTGGACCAGGCCTGGGCCGCCGTCAACGTCACCTCGGCCAACACCCCGGCCGCACACCGCTGACCGCGCAATGGTGACACCGGTGCGGGCGCCCCAGTCAGGTGGGGGCGCCCGGATCCGGCACATCCACCCTCTTCTGAAGCGCCCGGCTTCCGAAGGGCGGGTCATCACTGCACTGCAGGGGCCGAACGCAAGTGCGACAATGCGCAGACAGCTGTGTCTCCCGCAGGTGAGCCCGAAGCCCGTCTGACTGGAGGAGTGGATGTCCCCCGGAAACCTCGGCGAGCGGCACCGTCATCTGGAAGGGCATCGCCCGGTGGACGCCCGCTTCACCCGAGCCGGCCGACTCGGCGCCCTCCTGCTGCTGGCCGGTGCCATCCAGGCGACCCCGGTGCACGCAACCGACGATCCGGCCCCGTTCACCGTGGTGGGACCGCCCGCGGGCCACCGTGAGGTCGTCACCTGGGGCGCGAGCGCCGAGCGCATGGACGATGCGGTCGCCGACCGCGGCTACCGGCTCGTCGTCCACACCAGCACGGCCGGAAGCGATCTGCGGATCCGGCTCTCCAACGCCTTCGGCGACCGGCCGGTGACCTTCGACAGCGCCTACGCCGGTCTGCGGCAGCAGGGCGCCCGACTGGTCCCGGGCAGCAACCACCGGCTGACCTTCGACGGCGCCCGTTCCGTCACCGTCCCCGCGGGCGCCGCCGTCCTCAGCGATCCGCTGCCCGGCCGGCTGCCCGCCGCGACCGACCTCGTGGTCAGCATCCACTCACCGGACGCGGCCGGACCCGCGACCGGTCACCGGCTGGCCCTGCAGACGTCCTACACGAGCGAGGGCGACCACACCGCCGAGACCGGCGCCGCGCACTGGACGCACACGACCGACTCCTGGTTCTACCTGGACGCCGTCTCGGTACGTCCGCCGGCCGGAACCGCAGCGGTCGTGGCCCTCGGCGACTCCATCACCGACGGCCGGCAGTCCACCGCCGACCTCGACCGCCGCTGGACCGACTACCTCGCCCGCCGGCTGCGGTCCTCCGCCACCCATGTCGAAGGCGTGGCGGACGAAGGGATCTCCGGGAACCAGGTCCTCGCGGACGGCGGCGGCCAGAGCGCCCTGAAGCGTCTGCAGCGCGACGTGCTCTCCCAGCCGGGCCTGCGCACCGTCTTCCTCTTCGAGGGCGTCAACGACATCAAGGCCCATACCGGAGTCACCGCCCAGGACCTGATCGCCGGCTACCGCGAGATCGTCGAGCGGGTGCACGCGGCCGGCAAGTGCGTCGTCGCCGCGACCGTCGCCCCGTACAAGGGCTGGCCGGAATGGGATCCGGCCGGCGAGAAGGTACGCGGGGAAGTGAACCGGTTCATCCGCGGCAGCGGCGAGTTCGACGCCGTCACCGACTTCGACCATGTCCTGCGCAGCCCCTACGACCCCGAGCGCGTCCGTCCCGTCTTCGACGGCGGCGACCATCTGCACCCCAACGACAAGGGCATGCGGGCCCTGGCAGACGCCGTCGACCTGAGGAGCCTCGACTGCGCCGCCCGGCACTCCGGCGGCTGAGGTCAGCCCGATGCCGTCGGCTCCGGTGCGATCAGCCCCTGCCGGTAGGCGATCGCCACCGCCTCCGTACGGCTCGAAGCACCCAGCTTGGCCAGGATGTTGGAGACGTGGACGCTGGCCGTCTTGCCGGTGATGAACAGCTCTTCGCCGATCTGCCGGTTGCTGCGGCCCCGGGCCAGCAGCCGCAGCACGTCCTGCTCCCGGGCGGTCAGCGGCGAGGGGCGCTCCCCGTCCGACGGGGCAGTGGCCAGACGGCCGCGGCGTATCAGGCCGTCGATCCGCTCCAGCAGGGGTGCCGCGCCGAGCCGCTCCGCCACCGCTCGCGCCTCGCGGACCTGCACGGCCGCCTCCTCGCGCCGCTCGGCCGCCAACAGGGCCTCGACGAACCGCACTTGGCAGCGGACCCGCTCGTACACGTCCCCGAAGCCGAACGCGGTCACCGCCTCCTCCCAGGCCGCCGCGTCCGGCCCGGACACCGCCCGCAGCCACTCCGCCTCGGCACGGGCCAGCCAGGCCATCCCCTCGGGCCCCTGCGGGCTGCCGTCCTCGCCGTGCAGGGCCGAATGCCGTGCGAGCTCGACCAGTTCGTCCGCGGTGTCCTTCCAGCGGTGCCACTCGCCGCCGGACGCGCGCAGTTCCACGGCCGCGTCGGCGACCGCCGTCAGGGCCAGAGCCGCGAACCGCACCGAGGCGTAGGGCAGATGGCCCGCCTCGTCGGTCAGCGCCGCGACCGTCGCCCGGGCCCGCTCCACCGCCGCCTCCGGCTCTCCGCGCAGCACGGCGGCCTCGGTCAGCGCGATGCCCGCGACCAGCGTGGCCATCCAGTCGAAGGGCCCCTCCAGCAGCACCCGCGCCCGCTCGACGGCGCTCATGTCCCCACGGGCCAGCGCCACATACAGCGCGGGTCCCATCGCATAGCCGCCCGCCGAGGGCAGCACGGCCTCATCGGCCGCCGCGGCCCGCACGCACTCGTCCCAGCGGCCCAGCGTGTACAGCGCCAGCAGATGCAGATAACGCATCTCCAGCGGATACAGCGAGGACAGCAGCCCGGCCCGCCGGGCGCGCTCCAGACCCTCGGTCACCCACGGCAGACAGCCCTCGAGGTCACCCGCCTCGAAGCAGCCGACGGCCAGGTTGAACAGGGCCCGCATCTCCACCGGCGCGTTCCCCGCCCGTCGGGCCAGCTCCCGGGCCTCCTTCAACCGCTCGCGGCCCTCGACGGTGCGCCGGCCGCCGCCCTCCAGGACCGCCAGCGAGATGAGCAGGTCGGCCTGCGCGTCCGTGACCCGCAGCTGCTCGGCCACGTCCAGGGCCCGGTGGGCGACCCGTAGCGCCGTCTCCTCGTCCCCGATCTGGCGGGCCGCCATGACATGCGTGGCCGCCGCCCACACCCAGGTCCGGGTCGGCGGCTCGGCGGGGATCATGGCGAGCGCCTCGCTGCTGTAGGCGAACGCGGCCGTCAGACTGTCGACGCTCATCAGATTGCCGGCCAGGGTGTACCGGACCCGGGCGGCGAGTTCGGAGTCCGTGTCCTGGCCGATGCCGGCGAGGGCGGCCCGGGTGAGGGACACCGCCCGGTGCGACTCACCGGCGTGCGCGGCCGCCGCCGAGGCGCGCAGGGTGAGCGTCACCCGGTCGATGCCGTCGCCCGCGGGCCGGGCCGCCGGGTCCACCGACGCCCACAGGTCGAGGGCGGTCTCCAGGTGCCGCAGTTCCTCTGCGGGCGCGCCCACCCGGCCGGCGTGCTCGGCCGCCTCCAGGGAAGCGGCGAGCGCCTCGGCCAGGTCATGGCTCTCGCGGTAGTGGTGGGCCCGCTCGGCGGCGCTCTCCGCCGGGTGCCCGCGTCCGGAGAGCAGCCGGGCGAACGCGCCGTGCAGCCGGGCCCGTTCGCCGGGCAGCAGATCCGCGTAGACCGCCTCCCGGGCCAGAGCGTGCCGGAAGGCGTAGGTGTCGGCGTCACCGGGGACCAGGAGCTGGCGGCCTACGGCCTCGCGCAGCGCCGCCTCCAGTTCGTCCTCGGGCAGCCCGACCGCCTCGCGCAGCAGGTCGTGCTCCACCCGCCGCCCGGCGACGGCGGCGGTGCGCAGCACCTGCTGCGCGGTGTCGGACAGCTGCTCGATGCGGATGAGGAGGACGTCGGCCAGGCCGCTGGGGACACCGGCCGCCCCCGTGTCGGTGGCGGCGAGCAGCTCCTCCGCGTAGAAGGCGTTGCCCTCGGCGCGCTCGACGATCCCGCGGACCGTGGCCTCCGGCAGCGGGCGCTCCTCGAGCGCGCGGACCAGCCGGGTCACCTCGGCATCCGCCATGGGGCGCAGCTCCAGCCGCTCCACGGCGGGCAGCCGTACCAGCTCGGCCAGGAGCGGGCGCAGCGGGTGGCGGCGGTGCAGATCGTCCGCCCGGTAGGAGGCGAACACCGCCAGCCGGTGCGTGGGCGCGCCGCCGGCCGGCCGCTGCAGGATGCCGCGGCTGAGCAGGAAGCGCAGCAGGTCCCGGGAGGACTGGTCGGCCCAGTGCAGGTCCTCCAGGACCAGCAGCAGCGGAGCGATTTCCGACAGGTCGGCCAGCAGCCCCGCCATGCCCTCGAACAGCCGCAGCCGCCCTCCGCCGCTGTCCGAACGCGTGCCGAGATCTCCTTCGTCCCCCACCGCCTCCGGGCCCGCACCCCGCAGCCGGTCCACCACCGGATGCCGGGCCAGCGCGTCCGCGAACCGCTCGTCGGCCGCCAGCGCGCCCAGGACCTCGGTGAACGGCAGATACGGCAGCCCCACGTCACCGAGGTCGACGCAGTGACCGGTGAGGACCGTCATCCCGGCCCGGGCGGCCCGCCCCGCGACCTCGTCCAGCAGCCGGGTCTTGC
Source organism: Streptomyces sp. NPDC049541 (assembly GCF_044465725.1). Lineage (NCBI taxonomy): Bacteria > Bacillati > Actinomycetota > Actinomycetes > Kitasatosporales > Streptomycetaceae > Streptomyces > Streptomyces sp. NPDC049541. Next base: position 1,079,851 of record NZ_JBITLY010000002.1, read on the forward strand.
CCACCCCCGCGTCCCCGGCGAGCAGCACCGCCCGGGCCTCCCCGCCCCGGGCACGCTCCAGCACCCCGGCCAGCCGGGCGATCTCCTCGTCCCGCCCGATGAGCGGTGTGGTGAACATGGTCTGCGGCACGCATCCATCCTGGCACGCGCCACTGACAAGTCCGCTGCGCTTCGGGAGCGCCCCAAAGGGGCGCGGGGCTGCATCACTGTGCGGCTCCGCCGCGCGGGCGCGACCAGCCAGGACGCAGCCGCTGACGGCCGACGGCACACTCATCGGCGGAGCGCCTAGCGCAAGGTCTGCGCCCAGTTCGCCGGCACCCGCCCCGCAGGGCCCGGCGCGGGCTGGTCCGCGGGATGGCTCACCGGGGGAGCGAGGTCGGGCCCGGACTCGTACAGCTCGTCGGTGTCGAAGTTCCAGAACCATTCCTCGCCCGGTTCGAAACTGCGGATCACCGGGTGGCCGGTCTCCCGGTAGTGGGCGCCGGCGTGCTTGGCGGGCGAGTCGTCGCAACAGCCGATGTGGCCGCACTGCGCGCAGCGCCGCAGATGGAACCACCAGCCGCCGGCCGCGTCGCACTCGACGCACCCGCTACCGCTCGGGGGGACGGCGGGGTCGATTCCGTCGGCACTGGTCATGCGGGCTCCTCCGGTGTGTCGTCGTCCGTCGCGGTCAGGGGCAGCAGGACCTGGAAGCGGGTGTCGCCGGGTTCGGACTCCACCTGGAGGGTGCCGTGGTGCTTGTTCACGACGATCCGCCAGGAGATGTCCAGACCCAGCCCGGTGCCCTCGCCCACCGGCTTGGTGGTGAAGAACGGGTCGAAGATGCGGCCGCGGATCTCCTGCGGCACGCCGGGCCCGGTGTCGCGGAACTCGACCAGCAGCCGGTCGTGATCGAGAGCCGTCCGCACCGTCAAGGTGCCTTCTGCGCCGGTGCTGTTGATGGCGTGGACCGCGTTGTCGATCAGGTTGGTCCACACCTGGTTGAGCTCCGCGGGGTAGGCCGGGATCTTCGGCAGGGTGCGGTCGTAGTCCTTGACGACCTCGATCCGCGAGCCGATCTTGCCCGAGAGCATCAGCAGCGTGCTGTCTAGGAGTTCGTGGACGTCGGCGTTCTGGTACGGGGCCCGGTCGAGCTGCGAGTACTGCTTGGCCGCGTCGACCAGGTGCGAGATACGCGTCGTGGAGTCCTCGATCTCGTCCATCAACAGCTCGGTCTCGACCGTGTAGTTGAGCCAGCCGATCGCCCCGGGCAGGATCTCCGGATCCACGTCCGCCGCGACCTGGTCCAGCCAGTCGACGTCCAGACCGGCCTGCACGAACGTGGGCGCGAGCCGCCAGCCGTCCGGGATGCCGTGGTCGTCGAGCCAGTCGGTGAGGGCGTCCTCCCGGTCCGCGGCCTCCAGCGGGCTCAAGGTCGGCGCCTTGGCGACGAGTTCGGCGGTGCGCTCCTGGACCTCGATGAGGTTCGCCAGGGCCTCGCGCGGATACGGGCCCGCGGAGATGACGCCCAGCTTGTGCCGCATCTTCGCGACCCGCTCGCGCAGCGTCGCGGTGGCCCGCACGGCCGCCGCCGCCGGATTGTTGAGCTCATGGGTGAGCCCGGCGGACAACGAGCCCAGGGCGAGCAGCCGTTCCCGCTGCCCGATGGCCTGCTGCGTGCTCTTCGAACCGAAGAACAGCCCCTCCAGCAGATGCACCGCCATCGGGAACCACTCCTGCATGACGGCCGCGAAGGTGTCCGCGGGCAGCACGAAGAACCGCGTCGGCTCGGTCACGCGCATGGAGTTGTTGTACAGCTGCCGCACCCGGTCCCCGAGATAGGCCTGCATGGCTCCCGCGTACACGCCGGGCTGCGAGGTGCGGGTCACCTCGACGTCGTCACCGCCGACCCGCCGGGAGAGCACGACCGTACCCTCGATCATCACGAAGAAGCAGGTGGCGGGCTCGCCCTCGGTGTACACGGGCCCCGCCTCGAACCGCTCCACCCGCCCCTCGCTGCACAGCCGCCCGAGCTGCTCAGGAGTGAGCTTCTCGAACAGGAACAGCGAGCCGATCTCCTGTGGGCTGCAGGGCATGACCTGCCCGCTCACGACTGCTCCAGATACCGGTGGACGAGCATCACGGCCATGGCTCCCTCTCCGACGGCGGACGCGACCCGTTTCGCGGACTCGGCGCGAGCGTCGCCCGCCACGAACACGCCGGGAACGTTGGTCTCCAGGTGGTACGGCGGCCGGTCCAGCTCCCAGTCCGCCGGCGGCCGCCCGTCCGGGGTCAGATCGGGCCCGGCGAGGATGAACCCGTGCTCGTCGCGCAGCACCGTGCCGTCGAGCCAGTCGGTCAGCGGGGCCGCGCCGATGAACACGAACATCCACTGGGCGTCGACGAGTTCGGTCTCGCCGGTCTCCGTGTCGCGCAGGGTGAGCTGCTCCAGCCGGCCGGAGCCGTGCGCGGACTCGACGACCGTGTGGGCGCGCACCGAGATGTTGGGCGCCTCGTTGATCTGCTGGATCAGGTAGTACGACATCGACGCGGACAGGTCCCGCCCGCGCACCAGCAGCGTCACCGACTTGGCGCCCCGCGACAGGTACATCGCCGCCTGCCCGGCCGAGTTGGCGCCGCCGACGATGTACACGTCGTGGCCCTGGCAGGAGGCCGCCTCGGTCAGCGCCGAGCCGTAGAACACCCCGCAGCCGGTCAGGTCGTTGCAGCCCGGCGCGTCGAGCTGCCGGTACGACACGCCGGTCGCCAGGATCACGCTGTGCGCGGCGACCGCCGAGCCGTCGGAGAACCGCACGGTCCGCGCGGCACCGTTGACCTCGAGTCCCGTCACCTGGCGCGCGGTGAGGATCTCGGCGCCGAACTTCGTCGCCTGCCGCCGCGCCCGGTCGGTCAGCTGCGCCCCCGACACACCGTCCGGGAAGCCCAGGTAGTTCTCGATCCGCGAGCTCTGCCCCGCCTGCCCGCCGGTCGCCGACCGCTCCACGAGCACCGTCCGCAGCCCCTCCGACGCGCCGTAGACCGCGGCCCCGAGCCCGGCGGGTCCGCCGCCGATGACGACGAGGTCGTAGAAGTCCGCCGCCGGCGTCGTCGCCAGCCCCACCCGCGCGGCGAGCTCGGGCGCCTCCGGCTCGACCAGGGGCGTCCCGTCCGGGGTGACCACGAGCGGCAGCCGCTGCCCGTCATGCCCGGCCGCCGTCAGCAGCCGCCTGCCCTCGGGCTCGTCCGCCGAGTACCAGCGGTAGGGCACCTGGTTGCGGGCCAGGAACTCCCGTACGTCCGAGGACCGCGCCGACCAGCGGTGCCCGACCACCTTGGTGCTGGGCACCGGCCGGAAGTCGCTGCAGCGCCAGGCCTCCAGCAGGTCGTCCAGGACGGGGTAGAGCTTCTCCTCGGGCGGGTCCCAGGGCTTGAGCAGATAGTGGTCCAGGTCGACGACGTTGATCGCGTCGATGGCCGCGCCGGTGTCCGCGTACGCGGTCAGCAGCACCCGCCGGGCACCCGGATACACATCCAGGGCCTGCTCCAGGAACTCGATGCCGTTCATCTGAGGCATGCGGTAGTCGGCCAGGATCACGGCCACCAGGTCGCCGCGCAGCTTCAGCTCCCGCAGCGCTTCCAGTGCGGACTCCCCGGACTCCGCGCGCACGATCCGGTACGACTCGCCGTAGCGCCGCCGCAGATCACGGGCGACGGCCCGGGAGACCCCCGGATCGTCGTCCACGGTCATGATGACGGTCCGCGCAGCGTCGGACGTCTGTGCCATGCGTCTCCCACCCCGAGTGGCCGGATGCTCGGCGCGGGGACCTCGTCACCGCGCCGGCTCCGCCCATCGTATGTTCGATCGTCCCGGTTCGCTCCGGGACGAGTCAGGTGGCCCGTGAGCTGAGCACGCAGAACTCGTTGCCCTCGGGATCCGCCATCGTCACCCACGTCTGCTCGCCCTGTCCGACGTCCGCGTGCCGGGCTCCCAGCGCCAGCAGCCGGGCCACCTCGGCGTCCCGGTCGTCCGGGCGGAAGTCGAGATGGAGACGGTTCTTGACGGTCTTGCCCTCCGGGACGGGGACGAACAGCAGTCCCGGCAGCCGGTCCTTCTCCGGCCGGATCTCGTACTCGTCGGCCGCATCGTTCACCACGACCCAGCCGAGCGCTTCGGCCCACCACCGCCCCAGCGTGAGGGGGTCGGCCGCGTCGACAACCACTTGCTCCCATTCCAAGGTCATGGCAGGAGCGTAGTGAACACTGGGTCCGAATGCCCTGATCACGAGACTGGGAGGCAGCCGCATGACCCGCCCGATCACCGCAGGTCTCGACGGAACCGAGGAGAGCATCGCGGCGCTGCACTGGGCGGCCCGGGAGGCGGTGCGCCGGGGACTGCCGCTGCGGGTGGTGCAGGTCTGGCACTTCCAGCCGTACGAGGCGATCGACGCGGCGGACCCGGACACCCAGGCCGGCTGGGTCCGGGACGCGCTGGACGAGGCCGTCCGGAGTGTCACCGCGCGCCATCCGGACCTCGACGTCGCCACGGACGTCGTGGCGGGGGAGACGGTCGACACGCTGCTCGCTGCGGCTGCCGAGTCCGAGATGCTGGTGCTCGGTTCACGCGGGCACGGGCCCGTCGTGGGCTTCCTGCTCGGCTCCGTGGGGCAGCAGGTGATCGCCGAGGCGACGCGGCCGGTGGTGCTCGTGCGCGCGGGCGACCGGCCGGCGGCCGAGGCCGCCGGACGGGAGGTGGTCGTCGGCCAGCAGGGCCAACCGGACGACAGCGCCGACACCCTGCGGTTCGCCTTCGAGACGGCGGCCGCCCGCGGTGCCACCGTGCGGGTGGTGCGGGCCTGGACGCTGCCGCCGGTGTTCGCGTACAGCCCGGGCTCGATGCACCTCCTCGACGAGGCAGGCGGCCTGGAACCGTTCGAGGCGAAGGCGCTGGCCGCCGCGCTGCGGCCCTGGCGGGAACGCTTTCCCGACGTGCCCGTGATCGAGCACCTGGAGATCGGCAGTGCGGGCCAGGTGCTGCTGTCGGTGGCCGGGCGGGCCCAGCTGATGGTCGTCGGCCGGCGCGCGCACCGCACGGCCGTCGGCGCCCGCATCGGCTCGGTGGCGCACGGCGTCCTGCACCACGCCGACTGTCCGGTGGCCGTGGTGCCGCACGCCTGAGTCACTCCGGGGTGACCGGCTCCAGGGTCTCGCGCGCCTTGGGCAGCACGTTCTCGATGTAGTCCTCGACCGCCGTGTCCAGCCCTATGTCGTGCTGGGCCCGCTCGGACAGGTACCAGCGGTGCTCGAGCAGCTCGTGGTAGATCTCCGCCGGGTCCATCGCGCCCCGCAGTTCGAGGGGTACGGCGCGCACGGTGGGCCGGAAGACGTCCCGCACCCACCGGTGGGCCAGCACCTCGGGGCGGGCCGCGAGGGGGTCGCCGGGCGCGTAGTCGTCCTGGGTGGCCATCCAGCTCTCCAGGTCGTTCAGCAGCCGCCGCGCCTGGTTCTCCTCCGCGTCCAGGCCGGTCAGGCGCAGCAGCTGGCGCTGGTGGTGGCCGGCGTCGACGACCTTGGGGACGAAGGTGACCGTGTCCCCGTTGGAGGAGTGCTGGATCTGCATCTCGGCCACGTCGAAACCGAGTTCGTTGAGGCGGCGGATGCGGCGCTCGATGTAGTGGTACTTGCCCGCCGGGTACACGGACGTGCGGGTGAGCTCCTGCCACAGGTCCCCGTAGCGGGCGCAGATCTCCATGCCGAACTCGACCGGGTCGACGGAGGGGTGCAGTGCCCCGGAGGCCTCCAGGTCGAGCAGCTCGCCGCTGATGTTCACACGGGCGAGGTCGAGGTCGTACTCGCGCTGCCCGCCGCTGAGCTGGGGGTGCAGATCACCGGTCTCGGCGTCCACGAGGTAGGCGGCGTAGGCGCCCGCGTCGCGCCGGAAGAGGGTGTTGGACAGCGAGCAGTCGCCCCACGCGAACCCGGCGAGGTGCAGCCGCACCAGCAGCACGGCCAGCGCGTCCATGAGGCGGTGCATGGTGGCGGGGCGCATCGTCGTCTCGAACATCGAGCGGTACGGCTGTGAGCCGCGCAGATGCCGGGTGATCAGCACCGGTTCCAGCGGGTCGCCCGCCTGGTCGGAGCGTCCGGTGACCACGGCCAGCGGGTCCACCGCCGGGATGCCGAGCCGGTCCAGGTCGCGCAGCAGCTCGTACTCGCGCAGGGCGGGCCGTTCGGCGAGTTCCTTGACGGCGATCACCTCGTCGCCGGCGCGGGCGTAGCGCACGACGTGGCGGGATATGCCGCGCGGCAGCGGGACGAGGTATTCGTCGGGCCACTCCTCCAGGGGCAGATGCCAGGGCAGGGCCAGCAGGAGCGCGGGGTGCTCCGGGTTCGTCGCGCTGATCTGCAGTGCCATGGCGTGCGTGTCCTTGCCTCGCGGGTGATCGTCACCTCACCTTAGAGGGCACGCTCCTTGGCCTGAAGTGCCGCTTCACGCACTGGACCGCGGTGCACGGGGCCGTGGCCGGGCAGCAGCAGTTCGCCGTCGAGTGCGGCCAGGATGTCCAGCGAGGCCACGGCGCGGGCCCGCTCGTGGTGAAACATGTCGGGCAGCAGCTGGGGTCCCTGGAGCCGCGAGGTGGGGTGGCCGCTGGCCAGGGCGTCGCCCGAGATCAGCACCCCGGCGTCCGGCAGGTGGAAGGCCGCGTGGCCGTCGGTGTGGCCGGGCGTGTGCACCGGCACGGGGCGGCCCGGCAGGTCCAGCGGGCCCGCCGCCGGGAACGGCTCCGGGGCGGCGACCGGCACCTGGGCCATGCCGCCGACGCGCAGGGTGTGCACCGACCAGGGCAGGACCCCCGGCCGCCAGCTGTTCTTCACGACCTGCCCGACGGTCACCTGCTGCAGGAACTCCCGGCGTGCGTGCGGCACTTCGGCCTCATGGAGATACACGGGTGTGCCGTAGGTGCAGCGCAGATACTCGGCGGAGCCCAGATGGTCGTTGTGCGCATGGGTGATCAGCACCGCCGCGACGGCCTCCGGCGCACCTCCCACCGCCTCCAGCGAGGCGAGCAGCTGCTCCCGGTCGCCGAGGTAGCCGGTGTCCACCAGGGTGATCTCGTCGCCCTCGGTGAGGATCACCCAGTTGGTGTTGCTGCCGTGCACCAGGTGAATGCCGTCGGCGACTTGCCGCACGTCTGCCTGCATGATTGCCCCGCGTGGTGAGGTCCCTGCCCGACGGCACAAGCAAAGCAGACCCGGCCCGCACCGGAAGCGGCAGGTCCGCGCCAATCTGCGGGCTCAGGGACTCGCCCCGGAGAAAGGGCTGCCTCCGGCACCGTCCGCCGGAGGCAGCCCCCTGCGTGCAGCCGAAGCAGCCGCCTCTCCGCCTCACTGCACGCCGTGCGGGCGGAACTGGATGCTGATGCGCGGTCCCGCGGCGCGTGTGGTCTTCGGGACGCAGTGCTCCCAGGTCCGCTGGCAGGAGCCGCCCATCACGATGAGATCGCCGTGCCCCAGCGGCCGCCGTACGCTCTCGCCGCCCCCCATCGGACGCAGCAGCAGATCGCGGGGCGTGCCCACGGAGAGGATGGCGACCATGGTGTCCTCGCGGGCGCCCCGTCCGATGCGGTCGCCGTGCCAGGCGACACTGTCCCGCCCGTCGCGGTAGTAGCAGAGCCCGGCCGTGGTGAACGGCTCGCCCAGCTCGTCGGCGTAGTGCGCGGACAGGGCCTCGCGCGCCTCGTCCAGTACCGGGTGCGGGAGTATGTCGCCCGCACCGTAGAACGCGAGCAGCCGCGGTACGTCCACGACCTGGTCGTACATCTTGCGGCGCTCCGCACGCCAGGGCACCTCGGCAGCCAGCCGTTCGCACAGGATGTCCGAGCCGGCGAGCCATCCGGGCAGGACGTCGATCCAGGCTCCGAGGCCGAGATGCGTCCGGCGGATCCCGTTGAGGGAGCCGAGACGCAGCTCGTCGGTCTGGTCGAAGAGCGAGCCCTGGAGGTGCATGTCCACAGCTTCAGCGTACTCCCCTATTCGAAAACATGTTCCTATCTCGTGCGATCGGAATGGCACCGGCCCACCTTCCGATACATCGGTGTATCGGATACATTCCTGTATCGAACGGAGGTCGAAGATGACGACGGAGGAAAAGGCCCCACGCGTGACCAGGCGCCGGGTCCGCACCCGCGCCAACCTCCTCGACGCCGCCTTCTCGGTGTTCGCCGCCAAGGGCTTCGGGCGGGTCTCCATCGAGGAGGTCTGCGAGGCCGCCGGGTACAGCAGGGGAGCCTTCTACTCCAACTTCGGCAGCCTGGACGAGCTGTTCTTCGCCCTCTACCGGCAGCGCGCCGACCTCATCGCGGACCAGGTCTCCGGTGCCCTCGCCCTGGACGGACCGGACCTGGACGTGCCCGCCGCCGTGGACCGCGTCACCGAAGTCCTGCTCCTCGACCTGGACTGGCTGCTGGTGAAGACGGACTTCCTGGTGCACGCCGCCCGCGATCCACAGGTGGCGGAGACCCTGCTGGAACACCGGGCGCGGCTGCGGCAGGCGGTCGCCGACCGGCTCGCCCGCGCGCAGGGCCTCGCCCAACTGCCCGCCGTTCTCGGCGACATCGACGGCGCGGCGCACGCCGTGGTCGCCGCGTACGACGGCGTCACCACCCAACTCCTGCTGGACAAGGACGTGGACAGCGCCCGCGGCTGGCTCAGGCAACTGCTCACCGCGCTGCTGACCGACGGCAGCCACACCTCCCGATGAGATCTCCGAACGAGCCCCCTCAACCGGACCACCCAACGAGCAAAGGAACCCTCGCCATGGATGCGGACGTCATCGTCGTCGGAGCGGGCCTCGCGGGCCTGGTCGCCGCGCACGAGCTCACCAGCCGGGGCCGCAGGGTCGCGCTGGTCGACCAGGAGAACGCCGCCAACCTGGGCGGCCAGGCCTTCTGGTCCTTCGGCGGGCTGTTCCTCGTCGACTCCCCGGAGCAGCGCCGCCTGGGCATCAAGGACTCCTTCGACCTGGCCTGGAACGACTGGCAGGGCAGCGCCGGGTTCGACCGGGTCGACGACGAGGACTCCTGGGCGGTGCGCTGGGCCCGCGCCTACGTCGAGTGGGCGGCGGGCGAGAAGCGGTCCTGGCTGGAGGGGCACGGCATCAAGCTGCTGCCGACGGTGGGCTGGGCCGAACGCGGCGACCTGCGGGCCGACGGGCACGGCAACTCCGTGCCACGCTTCCATGTCACCTGGGGCACCGGCACCGGCGTGGTGGAGCCGTTCGTCGACCACGCCAAGCAGGCCGCCCGCGACGGACTGCTGACCTTCTACCACCGCCACCAGGTCGACGAGCTGGTGATCGAGGAAGGCGCCGCCCGCGGAGTGCGCGGCACCGTCCTCGCCGAAGACCGCTCGCCCCGGGGCGTGGCCTCCAACCGCGACCGCATCGGCGACTTCGAACTCACCGCCCGGGCCGTCGTCGTCACCACCGGCGGCATCGGCGCCAACCACGACATCGTCCGCCGCTACTGGCCCGAGCGCCTCGGCACCCCGCCCACCCAGATGGTCACCGGCGTCCCCGCCTACGTCGACGGCCGCATGCTCGACATCAGCGCCGGGGCCGGCGTGCGCCTGGTCAACCGCGACCGCATGTGGCACTACACCGAGGGCCTGCAGAACTGGGACCCGATCTGGCCCGGCCACGGCATCCGCATCCTGCCCGGCCCGTCCTCCCTCTGGTTCGACGCCCTCGGCCGCCGGCTGCCCGACCCCTGCCTGCCGGGCTACGACACCCTCGGCACCCTCAAGTACCTGCGCACCACCCCGGACATCGCGGACTACGACCACTCCTGGTTCATCCTCACCCAGAAGATCATCGAGAAGGAGTTCGCGCTGTCGGGCTCCGAGCAGAACCCCGACATCACCGCCAAGGACAAGGGCGCGGTCCTGAAGAACCGCCTGGGCAAGGGCGCCCCGGCCCCGGTCGACGCGTTCCTGCGCAAGGGCGCCGACTTCGTGACCGCACCCACCCTGGAACAACTCGTCACGAAGATGAACGAGTTGACGGACAAGCCACTGCTCGACGCGGACGTCCTGCGCCGCCAGATCGAGGCACGCGACCTGCAGATCGCCAACCCCTACAGCAAGGACTCCCAGATCCAGGGCATCCGCAACGCCCGCCGCTACATCGGCGACCGCCTCGGCCGCGTCGCCACCCCGCACCGCATCCTCGACCCGGCGGCCGGCCCGCTCATCGGCGTCAAGCTGCACGTCCTCACCCGCAAGACGCTCGGCGGCATCCAGACCGACCTCGACTCCCGCGCCCTGGGTGCCGACGGCCACCCGATCGACGGCCTCTACGCGGCCGGCGAGGTCGCGGGCTTCGGCGGCGGAGGCGTGCACGGCTACAACGCCCTGGAGGGCACCTTCCTCGGCGGCTGCCTCTTCTCCGGGCGGGCAGCCGGCCGGGCGGCGGCGAAGCAGACCGCCTGACCGGCGGACAGGCGGCAGGGGCGGTCGGAGACCGAGACCCGACCGCCCCTGCCGCAACCGAGCATCATGGCGGCCGCCCTGGCCGTCACCGAGACCTACCTCGAACGCGAACCCAGCAGCCGGAGCAGCACCTCGGCATGACTCTGCTCGGGCTCCTTGGACGCGGTCAGCAGCGTCACGGGTCCCTTGGCTGCCAATTCCCGCACACGGCCGAGTACTTCGGCGGCCTCCGGGGCGTCCAGCTCCGCCTCGTAACGGTCGGCGAACTCCTCGTACGACCCCTCACCCGCGTGATACCAGCGGCGCAGTTCGGTGGACGGGGTGAGGGCCTTGGGCCACTCGTCCACGTGCGCGGCGTCCTTGGACAGGCCGCGCGGCCACAGCCGGTCGACCAGGACGCGTACGCCGTCGTCCGGCTCGGGCGGTTCGTAGACGCGACGCACGCGAACGCTCACGATCGGGCCTTTCTGGGTGGCGGGTGACGTCGAGCGTAGTGCGCGGGCGTCGGGTGACGCCGTATCACTTGACCCGATCGAGGAGGAAACCGTGGAGTACTGCCCATAACCTGGCTTCGTATGATCATCAGCCACCCCCCCAGGAGCGCACATGAGGCAGTCGGGCCGACACTCCGTCAGATCCACCACGGTCCTTCGCCGTGAGGCCCTGACCGCGACCGTTCCGGTCGCCCTCGCGGCACTGCTCGCCGCCGCCGGACCCGCGACCGCCGGCACCGGAGGTGCATCCGGCGTCGGCGACCCGTACTTCCCGCTCGCCGGCAACGGCGGCTACCACGTCGACCACTACGACCTGAGCCTCCGTTACGACCCGACGAGCCGTCACCTCGACGGCACCGCCGTTCTCACCGCCCGCGCCACCCAGGACCTGACCCGTTTCGACCTCGACTTCAAGGGGCTGAAGGTCACCGGCCTGACCGTCGACCACGACCGGGCGCAGTACCGCCGCGACGGCCAGGAACTCGTCGTCACCCCGCACCGCCCCCTGCACAAGGGCGAGACGTTCCGCGTCACCGTCACCTACAGCGGCATCCCCAAGCAGGTCACCGATCCCGACGGCTCGGCCGACGGCTGGATAACGACCGACGACGGCGCCTTCGTCGCCGGGGAGCCGCAGGGCGCCATGACCTGGTTCCCGGCGAACAACCACCCCAAGGACAAGTCCTCGTACGACATCACGGTCACCGTCCCCGAGGGCCGCACCGCCGTCGCCAACGGCGTCCTGGTCGGGCAGCGGACCGCGCACCGGCAGACCACCTTCCACTGGCGGCAGGCCGAGCCCATGGCCGCCTACCTCGCCACGGCGACGATCGGGAAGTTCAAGGTGGAGCAGTACACCACCCGCGACGGCATCCGCGTCTACAACGCCGTCGACCCGCGCGAGGCGTCCCGGGCGGCCCCCGTGCTGAAGAAACTGCCGTCCGTCCTGGAATGGGAGAGCAAGCTCTTCGGGCCCTACCCGTTCCGCAACGCCGGGTCGATCGTGGACCACGCGCCGGACGTCGGATACGCGCTGGAGACCCAGTCGCGGCCGCTGTACGACTCGGCGCCGGACCTGAGCACCCTCGTCCACGAGAGCGCCCACCAGTGGTTCGGCGACTCCGTGTCGCTCACCTCCTGGAAGGACATCTGGCTCAACGAGGGCTTCGCGACCTACGCCGAGTGGCTCTACAGCGAGCAGCACGGCGGCGACAGCGCCCAGAAGACCTTCGACGGACTCTACCGCCACCCGGCGAGCGACCACCTGTGGGCGTTCCCGCCCGGCGACCCCGGCAGCGGCAAGAACATCTTCGACACCCCCGTCTACGCACGCGGCGCCATGGCCCTGCACGAACTGCGCACCGCCGTCGGCGACCGCACCTTCTTCGGCATCCTGCGTGCCTGGGCGACCGAACACCGCGCCGGGCACGGGACGACCGCACAGTTCATCCGCCTCGCGGAGCGGAAGTCCGGCAAGGACCTCAACCACTTGTTCACCTCGTGGCTGTACAGTCCCGGTAAGCCGGACGAAGCCCAGAACCTGACGAGTTCCTCACATGTGTCGGTCACAGTCGATCCGTGATCATGAATAGACCCCGTGTCGCCCTGCTCGCCGCATCCCTTTTCCTCACGGGATGCGGCGGCGGGGCAGTGGCCTCGCCGGGCCACCCCACCGGCGCCCCCACGGCCACCACGAGCACATCGAACGTCGCCACTCTCGCCCCGCCCGCACCGCAGATGTCCGTCCAGGCCGCCCCGCTGCACCTGCCCGGCCTGGGACCGAAGACACTGGCCGCGATACCCGCCGACGCCCGGCAGGCAGTCGTCGTCACCGGACGCGACAGGAACTCCCCGCTGTCCACGGTCGTGCTGTACGAGCGCACCGCGGCCGGCTGGCAGGCCGGCGCGAGCTGGCCCGCGCACAACGCGCTCAAGGGCTGGTCCGCGCACCACACGGGCGGCGACCTGCGCTCGCCCGTCGGCGTGTACGGCCTCACCGACGCCGGCGGGCTCCTCGGCGATCCCGGCACCCGGCTGCCGTACCACCGCTCCGGCGCGTTCACCTCACCCGGCACGGGCTTCGAGGGCGAGCCCCTCGCCGGCTCCTTCGACTACGTGATCGCCATCAACTACAACCGCGAGCCCGGCACTTCGCCCCTCGACTGGACCCGCCCCCTCGGCGCGGGCCGCGGCGGCGGCATCTGGTTCCACGTCGACCACGGCGGCCCCACCCACGGCTGTGTCAGCGTCTCGGAGCAGCACATGAAGGACCTGCTGCGCGCGCTCGACCCCGCCCTCCACCCCGTCGTCGTCATGGGCGACGCGAAGTCCCTCGCCCGCTGAAGCGCCTAGGATCCGCCGCGTGTGCGCACATGTGCTGGTCGCCGAGGACGACGAGATGCAGGCCGAACTCATACGCCGCTCCCTGCTGGCGGAGGGCCACACGGCCACGGTGGTCCATGACGGCGCGGCCGCCCTGGACGCCGCCCGCCGGCTGAGACCCGACCTCGTGGTCCTCGACCTGATGCTGCCCGTGGTCGACGGCTTCGGCGTGTGCCGGGTGCTGCGCGGCGGCGAGGAGGACATACCGGTGCTCATGCTGACCGCACGGTCCGAGGAGGACGACGTGCTGCTCGGCCTGGAACTGGGCGCCGACGACTACATGACCAAGCCGTACAGCCCGCGCGAGCTGATGGCCCGCATCCGCACCGTGCTGCGGCGCAGCGGCCGGACCGCGGGCGTGCGGGAGGATCCCGTCGTCAGGGCGGCCGGGCTCGCCGTCGATCCGGAACGGCACGAGGTGCGCTGCGAGGGCGTACCCGTGGAGTGCACACCGGCCGAGTTCCAGATCCTGCTGGCCATGGCGGCGGAACCCGAACGGGTCTTCACCCGGCGCCAGTTGCTGCAGTGCACCCGCGGTTTCGACCGGGCCTCCACCGAGCGGGCCGTGGACGTCCACATCATGAACCTGCGCAAGAAGATCGAGGCCGACCCGCGCCGGCCGGTGCGCCTGCTGACCGTGTTCGGGGTCGGCTACAAACTCAGCGGCGGCCGTCCGTGAAGCGCCGCATACCGCTGCGCAAACGGCTGCTGGTGCGGCTGCTGATCGCGTCGGTGCTGATCGCCGTGTGCTCGGTGGCGGCGACGGCCTGGCTGGCGGTGGAGACCACCACCCGTGCCCTGCGTGAGGAACAGGGCCAGGACCTCGCCGACGACATGCGGATCCTCGCGGAACTCAGCGGCTATGCGGCAACGCACCCCGACTGGAAGGGCGTCGGGGCCACCGTCCGGTCCCTGGCCGCCACCATGGGCCGGCGCATCGCCCTGACCACCCCCGAACGCACCCTCATCGCCGACTCGGCGGGCAAGGGCACCTCCCTGCCGCTCGGCGCCGCCGCCACCGTCGACCCCCTGCACACCGACACCTACACCGAGACCGGCGCCCAGCTCAGCGGGATCGACCCCCGGGCCGTGGGCCCCTACCGGCTCACGGCGAAAGAGCGCGCCCAACTGGACGCGATCGCGGAGAAACAGCGGACGTGCTACCGCCGGTTCGGCGTCGAGACCAAGGTCGAGCACAGCCCGAGCGGCCGCCCCATGATCGTCAACTCCGACGGCACCGCGGCCCCCGACTATCCGACCGAGGACTGCGGCTACGGGCTGTTCAGCGATCCCACAGGCACCGAGAAGAAGGCGCTCGACAACCTGACCCAGGGCGCCCGTGCCTGTCTGCACCAGCACGGTCTGGACCTCGGCAGGCCGCTCTACCTCATGCTCAGTCCCCCCGGCAAGACACCCGTGAGCCGGTACGCCATCGCCAAGTTCGCCAAGGAGGGCGACGCGAAGGCGATGGAGACGGCGCGGACCTGCACCGACGACGCCCTGCGCGCCCAACTCGACCCGTATGTCGCCCCCGTGGCCGAGCTCTACCTCGGCGGCGACGACACCACCCCGCCCCGCTTCGACATGTCCCCGGCCAACAAGGCCAAGATCGTCGGCGCGGCCGGTCTCGTCCTCGCCGTCACCCTCGCCGTCACGGCCGTCGTCGCCACCCGGCTCGTACGGCCGCTGCGGGCGCTGACCGAGGCGGCGCAGCAGCCGCCGGACCGGCATGTGCGGGTACCGGTGACCACACGGGACGAGACCGGCATCCTCGCCGAGGCGTTCAACGACCTCACCGAGCGGCGCGCCCGCCTGGAGGCCCAGCGCAAGGCCATGGTCAGCGACATCGCGCACGAGCTGCGCAGCCCGCTGACCAACATCCGCGGCTGGCTGGAGGTCACCCGCGACGGCGTCGTCGACGCGGATCCCGCGCTGCTCGGCTCCCTGCACGAGGAGGCGCTGGTGCTGCAGCGCATCATCGACGACCTCCAGGACCTCGCGGCCGCCGACGCGGGCACCCTGCGCCTGCACCGCGAACCGGTCCGCGCCGACGAACTGCTGGACCAGGTCGCCGCCGCCCACCGCGTCGCCGCCGACGCGGCCGGCGTCACCGTACGCACCGAACAGCACGGCACCCCGTGGCTCGACGCGGATCCGGTGCGCATGCGGCAGGCGCTGGGCAACCTCGTCTCCAACGCGCTGCGGCACACGCCTCCCGACGGCACCGTCACCCTGGCCGCCCGCCGCGACGGCGAAGACGTCGTCTTCACCGTCACCGACACCGGCACGGGCATCGCGCCGGATGATCTGCCGCACGTGTTCGACCGGTTCTGGCGGGCCGAGAAGTCCCGCAGCCGCCGCACCGGCGGCAGCGGCCTCGGCCTGCCGATCGTCCGTCACCTGGTGGCCGCACACGGCGGAACGGCGGTCGCCGCGTGCGAACCGGGCGCGGGCGCGGTGTTCACCCTGCGCCTGCCAGGCGCCCCGGCCCCGAAGAGCTGAGGCGCCCGCGGACAGGCCCTATCCGTTGCGCGCGGCCGCGCGCCGACGCCGCCTGCGTTGCATGGCGTGCCGTTCCGTCTCGCCGGTGCCGCCCCACACGCCCAGGATCTCCCCGTGGCCCAGCGCCCATTCAAGGCACTGCTCCCGGACCGGGCAGCGGGCGCACACCGCCTTCGCCTTCTCCGTCTGCATCAACGCGGGGCCTGAGGTGCCGATCGGGAAGAACAGCTCGGGGTCCTCGTTTCGGCACGCGGCCTGGTCTCGCCAGTTGTCCATGAAATGTCACCTGCGATCGAAGTCGTACGTGCCCTCGCGAATGGCTTACTCGGTTTCGAGTCACCTGTCGATGCGGGAGTGAAACGACGGAAATCGCGCAGATCCGGTGCTCATTGCTCGCGCATGCCCCACGGGGAGCCGTAGGCGGTCAGCAGATCAAGGAACGGGCGGGCGGGGAACGCCTCCGGGCCGAGGACGCCCGAGCCGGACCAGGCGCCGGTGGCGAGGAGTTCGAGGGCGACGACCGGATTGACGGCGGTCTGCCACACCACCGCCTGGCTGCCGTACTCCGCCATGGACCACTGGTTGTCGACCACGTGGTACAGGTACACCTCCCGCGGCGCACCGTCCTTGACGCCGCGCACCCAGGTGCCCGCACAGGTCTTGCCGTGCATCCGCTCGCCGAGTGTCGCCGGATCGGGCAGGCAGGCGGCGACGACGTCCCGGGGCGAGACGGAGACCGGTCCGGCGGCGCTCGGCACGGTCACCGGCTCGGTGCGGTCCAGGCCCAGCAGGTGCAGCGTCTTCAGCGTCTCGATGAACTCCCGGCCCAGCCCGTACTTGAAGGTGACCCGGCGTGCGTCCACCCAGCGCGGGACGAGCAGCACCTCCTCGTGCTCGACGTTCACGCACTCGACGGGACCGATGCCCTCGGGGAAGTCGAAGACCTCCGGCTCGCTGAACGGCTCGGTGGTGAACCAGCCGCGCCCGGCCTCGTAGACCACCGGCGGGTTGAGGCACTCCTCGATGGTGTTCCAGATGCTGAAGGACGGGGCGAAGTCATAGCCGTCGACGGTGAGGTTCGCGCCGTCCCGGACGCCGATCTCCTCGATCTCGTCGAAGAGTTCGTCGGCGGCGTACCGGGCGAAGACGTCCGACAGACCGGGCTCCACGCCCATGCCGACCAGGGCCAGCGCGCCCGCCTTGGCCCACTCCTCGGCCTGCGCGAACTGGTCGTCGCCGAGCTTGACCCCGCACTCCGCGTACGGCCGCTCGGGGTGCGGGTGCGACAGCGACATCGCCATGTCGAGGTAGGTCGCGCCGGCGGCGCGCGCCGCGCGGAACAGCGGCATCACGAAGCGCGGGTCGGTGGCGTTGAGGAGCACGTCGCAGCCGTGCCGCCGCAGCAGCTCCGCCACGGCCGGCTCGTCGCTCGCGTCGACACGGACGGAAAGGAAGCGGTCGTCGTCGAGGGCCGCGACGGCCGCTTCCGCCCGCGCCGGGTCGTGGTCGGCGACCACCATCGCCTCGAAGAACGGGCGGCGGGCGGCGATCCGGGTGATGGCGGTGCCGACACCGCCGGCGCCCACGAGCAGGACACGCATGACAGATCTCCCTGTCCGGAGGATTGATGACGAGGGGCCCCGCCGGAGATACAACGCCGCCGGTCCACGTAAGGTCAATGGCGTTGGCATAAGGGCATAGGGAGGTCGTCATGCCCAAACCGGTGGTGCCCGAGGAGAAGCGGCGCAGGCGCCGGCCCACCAAGAGCGGCACGGTGCTGTCGGAGCGGCTGATCGTCGACACCGCGCTGCGCATGCTGCGCGAACACGGCAGCGCGGGCCTCACCGCCCGCCGCCTGGGCCTCGCCCTGGACGCCGACCCGAGCACCCTGTACCGCTACTTCCGCGGCATGGACGAGCTCACCCTCGCCATCGGCGACGCGCTCATCGGGCAGGCCCTCGACGGCTGGCGCCCGACGGGGGAGTGGCGCCCCGACCTGCGCTCGGTCGGCCTGCGCATCCACGCCGCCTACCTCGCCCACCCGCAGGCCGCGGTACTGACCACCAGCCGGGTCACCGGCCGGGCCAACGAACTGGCCGCCGACGAGGCCGTGCTGGACATCCTGCGCACCGCCGGATTCCCGCTGCCGGACACCGTGCGCCTCTACCACGCCTTCATCGACCAGACCCTGGCCTTCGCCGCCCTCGACGCCGCATCCCTCGCCCTGCCCAGCGCCGCGCTGCGCGCCGACGAGGACATGTGGCGCTCGACGTACGCCCGGCTGCCCCGCACCACCCACCCGCGCATCGCCGAGGCGGCGCCCCTGCTGGCGGCCCGCATGGTCGACAGCGCGTATCCGACGGCACTGGAGATGCTGCTGGACAGCGCCGCGGCGCAGCTGGCGGCACTGCGTTCCTGACGTGATCCGCCCACTCGATTGCTTCATGCAAGTCGCGTCTCTATAGTCGGTGGAGTCGATTGCATCAAACAATCGACTGCTCGGTGCCGGAGGCGGAACATGGAGCGTCGCTGGAAGGTCCTCGTCGTCACCTCGGCCGTGGTCTTCATGGCCCTGCTGGACGTCACCATCGTGAACATCGCGTTCACCGACCTCGGGCGGTCGTTCCCGCGCGACTCCCTCGCCGATCTGTCGTGGGTGCTGAACGGATACAGCGTGGTGTTCGCCGCCGCCCTCGTACCGGCAGGCCGCCTCGCCGACCGGTACGGACGCCGACGGCTCTTCCTCGGCGGGCTGCTGCTGTTCCTTGCCGCGTCCGTGGCGAGCGGCCTGGCCGCGTCGGTACCGGTTCTGGTCGCGGCCCGTGTCGTGCAGGCACTCGGCGCCGCGACCGTGCTGCCGACCTCGCTGAGCCTGACCCTGCCGGAGTTCCCGCCCGAGCGGCGCGGCACCGCGATCGCCCTGTCGACGGCGGCGGGAGCGGTCGCCGCCGGTGTCGGACCCTCGCTCGGCGGACTGCTGGTGGACTGGCAGGGCTGGCGTGCGGTGTTCTTCGTCAACCTCGTCATCGGCCTGCCCGCGTTCATGGCGGCCGCGCGGCTGCTGCGCGAGAGCCACGACGAGCGGGCGCAGGGCGTTCCCGACGCCCTCGGCGCGCTGCTGCTGGTCGGCGCCGTGGGCGGCCTCGCCCTGGGCATCGTCAAGGGCGAGGACTGGGGCTGGAGTTCGGGCGCGGTGCTCGCCGCATTCGGGACCGCCGCCGTACTGCTGCCGCTGTTCGTCCTGAGGTCCGTCGGCCACGCCACACCGGTGGCCGACCTCGGCCTGTTCCGCCTCCGTTCCTTCACCGTGGCCAACCTCGGCACGTTCGTCTTCGGCGCCGGGTTCTTCGCCTCGCTGCTGTGCAATGTGCTGTTCCTGACCACCGTGTGGCAGTGGCCGGTGCTGCGCGCCGGAGCCGCGGTCACGCCGGGACCCGTGATGGCCGCCCTCATGGCCCCACTGGCCGGCCGGCTCACGGACCGCTACGGTCCGCGCGTCGCCGCCGTGCCCGGCACCCTCCTGTTCGGCGCCGGCCCGCTCCTGCTGGCCCTGACCGCCACGGCCAGGCCGCACTACTGGCCGGTCCTTTTCCCGGCGGCGACCATCACCGGCGTCGGAGTCGGCCTGTCCCTGCCCGCACTCGGCGGCGCCGCCGTCCTGGAACTGCCGCCGCCGAGCCTGGCCACCGGCATCGGCATGACGTCCGCCCTGCGTCAACTGGGCGCCGTCGTGGGAGTCGCGGCGCTGGTCGCCCTCCTCGGTACGGCCGGACCCCAGGCCCTCGGCGGCTTCCGCCACGCCTGGCTCATGATCACCGGCGCCGGCTGGCTCGCCGCCGTCGTCTCACTCGCCCTGGGCCGCGTCCGGGCACCGCGACCGGAACCCGAGAAGGCTGCCCCGCAGCGGACCGCGCCCCTGAACGAAGCACCATGACGTCACTGAAGGAGTGGCCATGAAGGAGACCGACGCCCTGCGGCGTGCCGTGCGCTGGCCCGGCATTCCCGACCGGGTGACCGCCGTGCTCGCCCAGCAGCTGCTCGCCGCCCGCCAATTCCGCGAAGGATACGACTACTTCACCGCGCTCAGCGCCGAACGCCCCGAATCGGCCCTGGCCGAAAGCCTGGCGGGAGTCTTCCAGGCCCGCCTCGACGGACCGGACGAGAAGGCGATCGCCCGGCTCGACGCGGCCGCGGAACGCGGTCTCGGGCTGCCGCAGTACTTCAGGGGAACCGCCCTCGCGAACCTCCCG
The DNA here is from genome assembly GCF_044465725.1 of Streptomyces sp. NPDC049541. NCBI lineage: Bacteria > Bacillati > Actinomycetota > Actinomycetes > Kitasatosporales > Streptomycetaceae > Streptomyces > Streptomyces sp. NPDC049541. The sequence continues at coordinate 1,099,943 of NZ_JBITLY010000002.1, forward strand.
GACTGCGCGGGCCGGGCCGACACGGCGATCGCCGACCTGGAGTTCGTGCTCGCCGTACGGGACCAGTTCCCGGCCGGGTTCCTGCACTCCGTGCACGCCGCCCTGGCCCGCGCCTACGCCTGCCGGGGCCGTACCGAGGAGGCCCGGGCCGCGCGCGAGCGCATCGGACATGCCCCCGGCCTGTCACTCGTCACGGACTACCTGGTCAGCGCCGAGGACGGCCTGCGCATGACCGCACCACGGCTGGTGGAAATGGCGCCGGGCGTGCACGTCGCCCAGGGCTACGACTTCGCCGACTTCGCGTTCGTCGTCACGGACGACGGCATCGTGGCGATCGACGCGGCGAGCCACCCCCGGCACGTCGAAGCGGCCCTGCGCGATCTGCGGGCCGTCACCCCCGCGCCGATCACCCATGTGATCCTCACCCACGCACACTTCGACCACACCGGAGGCCTGGAAGCCCTCGCCGGCCCCGGGACACAGGTCGTCGCCCAGGCCGCCTTCCCCGACGAAATCGCGCTGCAGGCCGTGAGCCCGCCGCCCTTCCCGGCCCTGCTGCCGGACGGCCAGGAGCGCCGTCCGCACGTCGTGCCGGACCGGCTCGTCGAGGACCCCGGGACGCTGACCGTCGGCGGGCGGAGGTTCACCCTCGTCCCCATCGCCGGAGGCGAGACACGCGACGGTCTCCTCGTCCAACTTCCCGACGAGGGCGTGGTGTTCGTCGGCGACATGTGCATGCCGTACCTGGGTGCGCCGTTCTTCGCCGAAGGCTCGGCAGAGGGTCTGTTCGACGCACTGCGGACGGTCCTGGACCTCGGCCCCCGGCTGCTGATCCACGGTCACCCGCCGCTGACCGAGAACTTCACCGTCGAGGCGCTGCCGGGCCTGCTCGCCGCCCTGCGGGACCTGCACGCCGTCGTCGCGGACGACATCGTCGCGGGCCGGTCGCTGACCGACCTGCTGCAACGTGACCACCTTCCCGAGGCGCTGCGCGGGCATCCGGCCGCGATCCTCCCGTACCTGGTCATGCGCGAGGGCTTCATCCAGCGCGTCCACGACCAGCGGACCGGCTACTGGAAGGCGGACGGAGAGGGCGTCGACCCCGTCGGCCGGGCGCAGTGGGCCGCAGCGCTGGACCTGCTGGCCGGCGGCCGGGCCGAGGCGTTCGCTGCGGCGGGTGAGCAACTGCTGACGCGCGGAGAGCCGGCCGCGGCCCTCAGGATCGTCGACTGCGCCCTGCTGAGCCACCCGGAGGACCCGTCGCTCGCCGGGCTGCGCGGCCGGGTCCTGCACGCTCTCGTCGAACGGCACCAGCTCTTCAGCCCGTTCAGGTTCGCCTACTACGCGGGGCTCGCGGGACTGACCGTGGAATCCGCCGGCTGAGCACCGGGCCCGGGCCGCATGTCGCAGTCGTTCGGCCCCAGCGGCTTCCCGCAGGCGGAGCAGGTGAGCCCGGGCCGCAACCGGCCGCCGCAGCCGCGGTGCAGGACCACCAGCGGCGGCCCCTGCGGAGCCCGGTGCCCGTCTCCCCACAGCAGCAGGGACATGATCACCGGCCAAAGATCCAGGCCCGCCGGGGTCACCACGTACTCGTACCGCTCCGGGCGCGTCTGATAGAGCCGCCGCTCGAGAATCCCGGCCTCGCAGAGCTTGCCCAGCCGGTCGGACAGCACGTTGTGCGCGATGCCGAGGCTGCCGCGGAAGTCCTCGAACCTCCGTGTGCCGCGCAGCGCGTCCCGCACGATCAGCAACGTCCAGCGTTCGCCCACCACCTCGAGCGACCGGGCGATCGAGCAGACCTGACCTTCGTACGTACGAGGAAGCACGCCCCCATCGTACGTCGATTGCATCACGCAAGTCAGTGGTGGCCCTCGGCCCCGCCGCGCAGTGCCCCGGCAGCCGCCTCCGTCACCGCCCGGGCGACCGCCGCGAGCGTCGGGGAGTCCAGCGTCCACTGCCGCCAGCACAGCGGCACGTCGAGGGCCCGGCCCACAGCAGCGGCTCGGCCTGCAGCTCGGGCACCAGACCCCAGCCCAGACCCGCCGCGACGGACTCGGCATACCCCTCCGAGGTGGGCACGAAGTGCCGTACCGGACTGGCGGCCCTTCTCCCGCGTCGCAGTCTGCGCGAAGGCGTCCTGCAGGTCGTCGCTGCGGTCGAAGGCCACCGTCGGCGCCTCCCGCAACGGCCCGCCGAAGTACTCCCGGGCGAAGTCCGGACTGGCCACCGGCACATAACGCATCGGCCCCAGCGCCCGCACGCTGCAGCCCGTCACCGGCTCGGCGGACGACGTCACCGCCGCCATCACCAACCCTTCCCGCAGCAGCGACGCAGCTCGAAACAGAGCCGCGGCTCGTGCCGCACTCGCGTCAACACCGGCAGGAGCAAGGTCCAGCTGGCGGGCGAACCGCACGACGACCTCGCCCGACTCGGTCGGTCGCACCGGCTTCGTACGCATCAGCAGCACCCGGCCGGTGCGCTGGTCCGGCGCCTTCACCCGCTGACTCACCGCCGAGGACATCACATGGTGCACCGCGGCCGCCGCGTCGAACGTGCCCTTGTCCACCACGGCCGGCAGCGTGCGCACCTGTCGTGTTCCTGCTCGGCTCGATCGCCGCGCACGCGGCCCCTGCGCCGGACGTTCGGCCTCGGTGCCGCCTCGCCGGCCTGTGCTGGATCGCCGCGCTGGGCTTCGGTGCTCGGCCGCTTCCTGGCCAGGCCCGCGGCCCGGCGGGTCCTGGACGGACTGGTCGTCGCGACGATGCCGGCCCTCGGCGGCATGCTCGTTGCGGGGGCGTGAAACCCGTGGCGTGAAGTCCACAAGCTGAGACCGCGCGTCCCGAACTCCCGGGCGGTACTGGGATAGTGAACCCGGACCCGAAAGATGTACCGAGCAACCAGGAAGCCCGTGGACACCAGCGAGAGCAGTACCGAACCGCAGACACCGGACGCGGTCGTGGTCGACCCGCCTCGGCGCGGCTGGCGCCGGTGGGCCATGGACACCCGGCCGCTGCGCATTCCGGCCTACCGCCGGCTGTGGTCCTCGACGATCGTCACCGCCGTCGGCAGCCAGCTCACCGCGGTCGCCGTGCCCAAGCAGATCTACGACATCACCGGCTCCTCCGCGTGGGTCGGCGCGGCAAGCCTCGCCGGGCTGCTGCCGCTCATCGTGTTCGCGCTGTGGGGCGGCGCGGTCGCCGACAGCATGGACCGCCGCAAGCTGCTCCTGATCACCAACAGCGGCATCGCCGTCACCTCGCTGCTGTTCTGGCTCCAGGCCTTCACCGGGCTCGAGTCCGTGGCCGCGCTGATGGTGCTGCTCGCGATCCAGCAGGCGTTCTGGGGCCTGAACGCCCCCGCCCGCAACGCCTCCATAGCCCGCCTGGTGCCCGAGGGCCAGCTGCCCGCGGCCAACGCCCTCGGCTCGACGGTCATGCAGACCGGGCAGGTGGTCGGACCGCTGCTCGCGGGCGCCCTGATCCCGGTCATCGGCCTGCCCGAGCTGTATCTGATCGACGCCCTCGCGCTGTGCGTCACGGTGTGGGCGGTCTACAAGCTGCCCTCCCTGCCGCCCCTGTCCGGCACCGAGAAGCGACGCGCGGGAGTGAGGGAGATAGTGGAGGGCTTCCGCTACATCTCCGGGCACAAGGTGCTGCTGCTGTCCTTCCTCGCCGACATCATCGCGATGGTCCTCGGTATGCCCCGCGCCCTGTTCCCGCAGCTCGCCGCCCAGACCTACGGCTCCTACGGCGAAGGGCTCGCCCTGGGCCTGCTGTTCGCGGCGATCCCCATCGGCGCGGTGCTCGGGGGACTGTTCTCCGGCACGTTCTCCCGGGCCCGCCGACACGGCTGGATGGTGATCGGCGCGGTCGTCGCCTGGGGCGCGGCGATCGCCGGCTTCGGGCTGAGCGGCAACCTGTGGGTCGCGGCCGCGTTCCTGGCCCTGGCCGGGGTCGCCGACATGGTCTCGATGGTCTTCCGCGGGGCGATCCTGCTGTCCGCCGCCACCGACGAGATGCGCGGCCGTATGCAGGGCGTCTTCACGGTCGTCGTCGCGGGCGGCCCGCGTCTGGCCGACGTCCTGCACGGCACCGCGGGCTCCGTGTTCGGCCCGCGCACGGCCGTGGCGGGTGGCGGCCTCCTCGTCATCGCCGTGATGCTGATCCTGACCGCCGCGATCCCGGCCCTGCGCCGCTACCGCATCTGACCCCGCTCGGGGTGGCCGCAACACACCGTTCCCTGCAGCCGACCGAGGGCGCCGCGTCCGCGGCCCGCGTGCTGTTCCATGAGCTTGCCCCGGGTCATCTCCAGCCGGTGCGCGAGGATCTCCGCGACGCTGCGCACCAGCGCGAGGCCGAGCTGGGTGTCCTGCTCGCACAGCCGCAGCACCGCCGCCGCGTCGAACTCGTAGGCGCGGACGGGACTGAAGGCCTCCGCGCCGAAGTCCCATTCGTGCGGCGGGAACAGCCAGGACCAGCCCAGCAGATCGCCCGAGCCGAGGCTCGCCACGGTCACCCGATGCAGCGAGTTGACCCGCTGGTCGAGGGAGACGGCGCCCGAGCGGATGACCCAGAAGCGGTCGGCCTTGCCGCCCGCCTCGAAGATCCGGGTGTCCTCCGGGAAGGAGACCTCCTGTGCGAGCGTCATCAGGCTCTGCCGCTGGGGCGGGGGAAGGGCGGTCAGCAGTTTTATCGCTTTGGTCATGACGCGGGGCTCCTCGCCGGGGATCGGTTCCGGTGCTTTCCCTACGCTCATTTCAGCCGCTGCCGGCGCCCCGAGCACCTCGGCGGACATGAGTTCCTGCCGAGAACCGCCAGGACATGAAAAAGCCCTGGCTGGACGGGGGAGGCCAGCCAGGGCCGTAAGCGGTGGCGTCGGAGGACGGTACGGTCGACTCCGTCACCACGTATGAATGAACCGTAAACCATCTGCTCTTGTTTTGCTCACCCAGAACCGGGTCACGTGACCCGTTTCACTCCTTGGGCTCCTCACCGGCCGCCACGACCCTGATCGTCTCGAGCTTCGGATCGGTGGGGTCCGGCAGGTACATCCCCGCCTCCAGGCCGGTGCGCAGATAGCGCAGCACGGGTTCCGTGAGCCGCTCGCCGGGCAGCAGGGCCGGGATTCCGGGCGGGTACGGCGTGATCATCTCCGCTGCGACACGGCCTGCGGCTTCCTCGGTGGGCACGTTCTCCGTGGGGCCGAAGAAGGCGTCCCGGGGCAGCATGGCCTGGGGCAGGCGCAGCTCGGACGGTGACGGCACGTCCACCTGCGGGCCCGGTCCGAGTCCCGGCGCGGCGCGGGCCAGGTCCTTGAGCGCGGAGAGCAGTTCGCCGGTCGTCTGCCAGTCGTCGCCGTGCGTGATCTGCGCGCCGATGCGGCGGTGGTCCACCAGATGGGCGTCCAGGGCCCGCTGCTCGCGCAGCCAGTCCGCGGCCCTGAACCCGGTGATGTGCAGCCCGCTGATGTCGATGATCACCGGCAGCGGGTCGAGGTCGTCGGCCAGGCCCGGACCGCAGAAGTCCTCCCGGTCGTTGACGTGCATCCCGTCGATCTCCTCGACCGCGGCACGGACCTCGGCCGCGAGGTCCAGCGCACCGCCCATCAGCTCCCTGCCGTGCAGGGCCATCTGGCGGCGCCAGCCGTCGAGTCCGGCGTAGATCAGTACCGAAGGGCTGGTGCTGCCCAGCAGGTCGGCGCGCATCTTCAGCAGCTCCGGCGGGACGAGGTCGCCGCGCAGGTGGAAGACGGAGCCCTGTTCCAGTCCGCTGCCCATCTTGTGGATGCTCGTCACACAGATGTCCGCGCCCGCGTCCATCGCCCACGTCGGCAGATCGGGATGGAACGGCAGATGGGCGCCCCAGGCCTCGTCCACGACCAGCGGCACGGAGCGCCGGTGACAGACCTCGGCGATCGCCTGCAGATCCGCGCAGCTGCCGTACGGCGTCGGGCTGGTGACCAGCGCACCCTTCGCCTCGGGATGGGCCTCGAAGGCCGCCTCGAAGTCGTCCGGGGACGGCGGATGCGCCAGGTGCCGCTGCGCGTCCCAGCGCGGCTCGACCCAGACCGGCTCGATGCCCGAAAGGATCAACCCCGCCACGACCGACTTGTGGGCGTCCCGGCCGACCAGCAGCTGCTCGTGCGGTCCCGCGACGGCCAGCATCGCCGCCTTGACGGACAGCGAACTGCCGCACGTGGTGAAAAAGGTGTGCTCGGCGTGCACGGCGTCGGCCATCAGCTCCTCGGCACGGACCAGCACCTGCCCCCGGGTGAGCCGGTCGTCCAGCCCGCCCGACGCCAGCACGTCACCGAGGAACACCGCATCGCCCAGCACCTCCCGCACGGCGGGATCGGCGCCGCGGGCCTGCTTGTGGCCCGGAGGCGTGAACCCCAGCCGTCCGCGGCGGTGATATTCGGACAGTGCTTCCAGGATGGGCGCTCGGCTGTGATCGACTGTCATGCGCACCCGGGTTCCCGCCATCGGACATCGCCAATCGGGCCCACAGCGAGCCCCGGGTCCGCCGGCCCTGTCAGCCGGTTTTGCCGGGGGTGAGGATCTCGTCCAGGACCCTGAGGACGGCTTCATAGGCCAGCGTCCGTACGGCGGCCTCGCGCGCCGCCTCCGGCTCGTCCGCCCGCAGGTCCTCGTCCCGCGCACGCCACCGGTGCTTCTCCTGCTGCGCGCAGGCCCGCGCACGCTGGATACGGCGCAGCAGTTCGTCTGAGTCCACGACATCGGTCATGACATCCGCGTACCCCCCGATGGCCGGGGCACGTACTTTCCGCCGGGAGGTTTGGCGGGGCCCGCGCAGGCGAGCCGAACAAAGAGACCTGCGGTGCTCGCGCAGCGGAGGCGCAATCGCTGCGGACGGGCGGGGGAGACAGCCGTGTCCGAGAGGGCGCTTGTACGTTCCCGGACTGCGGCGGCCGCGGGTGAGGCAGGGTCCGGCTTCCCTCTCCCCGCACCTGGAGGCCGGTTCTTCACCGAACCAGGGAGCCACGCGATGTGCGAGGAGCACAGGACCGAATCCGCCCTCGGGCGACTGGGCGCGCAGCGGACCGGGCCGCCGCGCTCCTGCAAGCCCGCCGAGGCGCGCAGGGTGGTCGAGCGGGCGGTCACCGAGCGCTGCAGGGCCACTCACACCCCCTGCGACGAAGAGGCACTCGGCGATGCCCTGCTCGTCGCCACCGAACTGACGACCAATGCGATCCTGCACGGCGGCGGCGTCACGGACTTCCGCGTCGACGTCGTCGGAACGGGCGTGCGCGTCTCGGTGAGTGACCGCAGCGACCGGCTGCCCGTCACCAGGCCGTCCTCGGATCCGCGGCGACGGCACCGCGTCGGCGGCCACGGCTGGCCCATCGTGTGCCGGCTGGCCCGCGACGTGCGCGTGTCGGAACTTCCCGCCGGCGGGAAGTGCATCACCGCCGTGGTCGCCTTCCGCTGAGGACCCTCCACGACAGGCGTTGTTTGTTCGCGGAATCGCCGGGCATACGGATGTTCGTGCTTCGGACCGGAGGCGCGCCAGCGGGAGCCACATGGCTGCCCCGGGCCCTCCCAACGGTCCGGGCGGCGGCCCTCCCGCGGAAGTCCCTGAAACCCCTCGTTCAGGAGCGAATCCGCATGCTTATCGACATGTCGACCAGCACTTCCGGCACGCAGGCCCGGACGACCGCCCCCACCCGGCGCCACGACGACGCCCCCGACACGGCGGACCTCTTCCTCCGCCTGGCCACCCTGGAGGACGGCCCCGAGCGGGAGGCGGTCCGCGACGAACTCGTCAAGGCCTGGCTGCCCATGGCCCACCGGATCGCCGGCCGCTTCCGCGACCGCGGCGAGTCCATCGAGGACCTCCGTCAGGTCGCGGCACTGGGCCTGGTCAAGGCGATCGACCGGTACGCCCCCGAGCGGGGAGCCTTCGAGAGTTACGCCGTTCCCACCATCACCGGCGAGGTCAAGCGGCACTTCCGGGACCGGATGTGGGCCCTCAGGGTGCCCCGCCGCATCCAGGAACTGCGCAACAAGGTACGGGTGGCCCGCCGCGAGCTGACCCAGACCCCGGGCAGCGCGGAACCCTCCGCCGCCGACATCGCGGCCCACACCGGGCTCACCGAGGACGAGGTCAACTCCGGCCTGGAAGCCCTCGACAGCTTCAGCACCCTGTCGCTGGACGCCGAACTCTCGGGCGACGAGGACGGCTACAGCCTCGCCGACACCCTGGGCGCGGCGGACTCCGCGTACGACGTCGTCATCGACCGCGAGGCGGCCAAGGAGGGTCTGCGGCACCTGCCCGAACGCGACCGCGCCATCCTCTACCTGCGCTACTTCGAGGACATGACCCAGAGCAGGATCGCCGACCGGTTCGGCATCTCGCAGATGCACGTCTCCCGCCTCATCAGCCGCAGCTGCGCCCGGGTGCGGGCCGAGGCGCTCGGGCAGGCGGGCAGCAACGGGCGGGCGGCCGCGGCTTGAGCGGCCCGCAGCGAGGAGGAGGACCGATGCTGATCCCTCATCCTGCCGTCCTGCGCAGGCTTGTCGAGGAGTACGAGACCGCGCTGGCCGAGGAGGCCGGGCGCGGCGGCGGGGCGAGCCCACGGGTCGAGGACCTGGCCTACACCCTGTGCGTGTCGACCGGCACGCGCAACGTGGGGCGGGCCCTGGAAGCGGCCCACCGGCTGCTCGCGGCTATACCGCAGAGATCCGAGACACCGGAGATCGGGGTCCGGTGACACCAGCCATGGGAAACGTCGACGTCGTCGGTCGGGCGGAGCGCGGCCCGGTCGTCGGGAAGCACACCTGCCCCACGGAGCCCGGGAGGCGGCCGTGAACTCCAGTGCCCTGCCACGGACGGGCAGGCTCGAGGCCGAGCGGGCGGCGCGCGGCTCGGTGACCGAGGGCGCCGCCCGGGCGGGGCTCGCCGCTCGCGGGGTCATCTATCTGCTGGTCGGCGTCCTGGCGCTGCAGATCGCCTTCGGCGACGGCAGCCGGCAGGCGGACCGCGGCGGCGCCCTCGCCACACTGGCGGGGCAGCCGTTCGGCACCGTGCTGCTGTGGGCGCTCGGTCTCGGGCTGGCCGGCATGGCGGTGTGGCGGCTGTCGGAGGCCGTCTTCGGCTCGGTCGGCAAGGACGGCCGTACGCCTCGCAAGCGGCTGCTCGCGGTCGCCCGCTGCGTCTTCTACGCGGTGGTCGCCTACTCGGTGCTGACGTTCGCCGCGGGCCCCCGCGGCGGCGGCAGCCGATCGAGTGACGCCCAGTCCCGCGACGTCACGGCCAGGGTCCTCGGCCTGCCCGCCGGGCAGTGGCTCGTGGGCGCGGCCGGGGCCGGCATCATCGTGGCGGGCGTGTGGATCGCCGTACAGGCGGTACGGCGCGACTACCGCAAGCAGCTCAAGCTCGGCGAGATGTCCCCTTGGGCTCGCCGGCTGGTGGACGTCACCGGTGTGGCCGGCGGCGCGGCGCGCGGCCTGGTGTTCGCCGCCGCGGGCACCTTCGCCGTGCGCGCCGCGGTCGACTACGACCCGAAGCGCGCCAAGGGGCTCGACGACACCCTGCGCTCGTTCGCCCACACTCCGCTGGGTCCGTCGTTGCTGGCCTGCGTCGCGGCCGGTCTCGCCCTGTTCGGGTTGTTCTCGTTCGCGCTGTCTCGCTGGCGCCGGGTCTGACACGCGCCACACGGGGAACACGGATCTGATGAGCGAATCCGAGTTTCCACCGGAGCACCGGCCCGTCGACCTCTACCTCGGCCTCCTGCGCGCCCGGATGGACACGGAGGACTACCGGCAACTGCTGGGCGTGGTCGAACCGGTCCTGCGGGCGATCGAGGAACAGCGCATGCCCTCCGTGGACTTCGCGCTCGGCGAGGACCACGGGGAGGGGCTGTCCCAGGAGGTCCGTGACGAGGCCGCCCTGGTCATCGCCGCCGCCGTGACCGGCCGGCTCGACAACGAGGTCGTCGAGATCGACCTCGAGGGGACCGGCCCGATCAGAGTGATCACCGATGCGGACACCGCATCGGACCCGGTGCGGCTGGGTGAGATCGCCGAGTACATCCGCGAACGGCACCGCCAGGACGAGGAACTGCGGGGCATCGCCGAGGTGAGCGGTCTGCCCACCGACTTCTGAGGGCGGGGCGCTCACCGCTTCGGCGTCGCCACCGGCACCTCCAGCGGCCGGGCCAGGCCCACCACCGCCTCGTCCAGTCGCTGCAGATGCCGCAGCACCCGGTCGGTGATGCGGCCGTAGCGCGAGCCGCCGGGCAGGTCGGCCTCCAGGAGGGAGGCGATGCTCGCCCCCGTCTCGACCTCGACGGCGGCCCGCCCGTCGGCGACCCGCGCGGCGATCGTCCCGATGTTGCCGAGGATGCGCTTGCCGGCCCGCCGCAGCCGCGGATCCGCCGCGATCGAGGGATGCGTCGGCAGCAGCTCGGCCATCGCGGCCAGTGAACGCGCGTGGTACGCGCAGGTCTCCAGCAGCGCGACGACGTAGCGGGCGGTGTTGCGCCGGGCCCGCAGCGGGGTGACCGGGTGGGTGAGCGGCTGGGTGGCGGTGCGCAGGTCGGCCAGCGCCTGGTCGAGGTCGCGCGCCTTGTCGAGGAGCTCGGCCGCATCCCCGCCGCTGAGCTGGTCGACGGCGGCCTCGGTGACGTCGGCGAGCCGCTCCAGGGTGGTGACCAGGAGGTCGTTGGTACGGCGGTCGGTGTGCACCGGCAGCACGAACGCTGCCGCGATGATCCCGCAGGCCGCCCCCAGCGCCGTCTCCTCCACCCGCAGCACCAGCACCGACAGGCTGTAGGTGTGCAGCAGCGTGTACAGCACGCCCAGCGCCGCGGTGACGAAGAAGGACATCAGCGTGTACGACAGCGGCGCCGTGTAGAACATCGCGAACACGCACAGCAGCACCAGCGCGAACGCCGTCCACGTGTGGTGCCCGACCAGCCCCGCGAGCAGCAGACCGGCCACCACTCCGAGCACCGTGCCCAGCAGCCGCCGGTAGCCCTTGACCAGGATCTCTCCGGTAGAGGCGGTGTTGATGAACACGATCCAGCAGGTCAGCACCGCCCAGTACCAGCGCTGGCTGGAGAGGAACTCGCCGCCGACGATGGCCAGCGCCGATCCCAGCGCGACCTGCACGGCAGCGCGCGTGGTGGGCCGCCGCAGCCTTGTCGGCGCATCCTCGGCGGCGTCCTCGCCCGCGTCGATCGCCGCGTCCTCCGCGTCGAGTTCCTCGCGTGAGCGGGCCGTCGACGGGGTGTCGTCCGACTCGTCCTGCGGACCGCCGAGCGCGATCCGCAGTCCGAGCACCGCGCGGGCGGCCTCACCCACACCGCGGAAGACGTCCTGGACGGCGGGGGAGGCCTTCGGCAGGTTCTCCTCGTCGCGGTAGCCGAGGAGCCGGTTGCGCAGTCGGGCCAGGCCGGTTCCCAGGTCCTCGGAGACGGGCCGCAGGACCAGCAGGCGCAGCGCCTCCAGATCGCGGCGCAGGGTCGCGGTCGACTCGTCCTGTACGGGCATGCGGCCGCCCGGCGGGACGGACGCGCCCGGCAGGTGCAGGGTCAGGGTGTCCGCCCGCTCGGCGCTGCGGGCGGTCAGCAGCAGCAGTCCGAGGCGTTCGGCGGCGATCTCGGCATCCGCGATGCGGCGCTGCACGAGCCGCGCCACGGCTTCGTCGGCGGTGCCCTCCTCCAGCCGCCCCTGGATCATCATGGCCGTCTCGTGCAGGCGGGCGGTGCCGTCGCGCACGTCCTGAACCGCCTTGTCGATCTCGTCCGGCCCGGCGTCGAGCAGAGCGAGCTGCGCGGTCACCAGCTGCGCCAGCCGGGCGCGGAAGGCCTCCCGCAGCCGCTGCAGGATGCCCGCGGGCGTCTCCGGTACGAGCGCGAAGCGCACCACGGCGCTGGAGGCGACGGCGACGGCGACCACGCCCCACAGCTGCGGCAGCGCGGACACGGTGGCCCCGACGAACAGGGACATGAAGTAGACCTGGAAGCCGATCAGTCCGAGTGCGGTGCCACGGTCGCCGAAGCGGCGGGCGTAGACGGCGCAGAAGATGAGCGCGACGAAGAAGAGGTCACCGCCCACCACCCGGGAGTGCAGCACCGCACCCAGCGACACGGAGGCCAGCGCGACCGGAAGGCCCAGCGCGAGGGTGACGGCCTGCGGGCCGCGCTGCTTCTCCCGGATGGCGAAGGTGGAGACCATCGCCGCGATGGCGCCCGCCACCAGATGGCGCACGTCGGCGCCGAGCAGGGAGAGCACGGCCAGCGTGAGGGCGATGGCGCCCACCGTCCTCAGGCCCGCGGCCAGCCGGAGCAGCCCGGGATCGGAGGCCGCGACGAGATCGCGCAGCCGTGCCCGGACCGACCTTTCCGCTGCCCTCACGCCGCCGTACTCACTCCCGCTTCACGTCATGATCCGGTTCTCAGCATCGCACGACGTGACCGGGGCGCGCGCACCGGCTCAGGTCTCCTTGCGGTCCGTCCCCTCGACCTGCGCACGCACCTGTTCCGGCGTCATATAGGCGTTGGTGAACTCGAAGTCCTTCAGTGTGGCCGCCTTGCGGGCCTGGAAGCCGGTGCGGACGAAATCGTCGCCGGCCAGGGCGTTGAGCGTCCAGTTCGTCGCCACGCGGACCTTGGCGACGTTGGTGCGCAGAGCCATCCAGTGGTAGCCGCGGGCGGCCACCTGGGCGGGTAGACCGCGCAGTTCGATGCCGAGCGGCTTGGAGACGGCGTCCTTGCCGCCGAGGTCGACGACCAGTCCGAGGTCCTTGTGGACGTACGGCGTCAGGGGTTTGCCGCGCAGGGTCGCGATGACGTTGTCCGCGACGTGCTTGCCCTGCCGCATGGCGTGCTGCGCGGTCGGCGGGCAGATCGCCGACTCGTCGTCCTTGGCCTTGTCCGGCACCGCGCCGGAGTCGCCCAGCGCGAACACGCCGTCGTGGCCGGGCAGGTTCATCTCGGCGGTGACGGCGAGCCGCCCCCGTACCGTCTCCGCGTCGAGCGTGGCGACGAGCGGGCTCGCGACGACACCGGCGGTCCAGATCAGGGTGCGGGTGGGGATCACCCGGCCGTCGGTGAAGGTGACCTCCTCGGGGCCCGCCTTGGCGATGGAGACACCCAGCGAGACGTCGATGCCGCGCCGCTTGAGGATCTCCTGGGCGCTGCGGCCGAGCTTGTCGCCCAGTTCGGGCATCAGCTTCGGGGCGATGTCGATCAGGTGCCACTTGATCAGCGCCGGATCGATGCGCGGGTAGCGCTTGACCGCGGCGTGCGTGAGTTTCTGCAGGCAGGCCGCGGTCTCGGTGCCGGCGTAGCCGCCGCCGACCACCACGAACTGCAGCCGCGAGGCCCGCTCCGCCGGATCGTCGCTGGCGTCGGCCAGGTCGAGCTGGGAGATGACGTGATCGCGGATGTACGCGGCCTCGGCGAGGGTCTTCATACCGAAGGCGTGCTCGGTCAGACCCGGGATGTCGAAGGTGCGGGTGACGCTGCCGGTGGCCAGCACGATGTAGTCGTACGGCTCGTTGACGATGCGGTCGGTGATGGTGCGGATGACGCAGACCTTGGCCTTCAGGTCGACGCCGATGGCTCCGCCCGGAATGATCCGGGTGCGGTACTTCTTGCTGCGCCGCAGCGAGACGGCGATCGACTGGGGCGTCAGCACGCCGGAGGCGACCTGGGGCAGCAGCGGCAGATAGAGCTGGTAGGCGAACGGCGTCACCAGGGTGACCTCCGCTTCGTCGGGCGCGAGTTTCCGCTCCAGCCGGCGTACGCACTCCACGCCGGCGAAACCTGCGCCAACCACCAGGATCCTGGGTCGTGTCACGGTGTTCATCCCTCTCTGCGGCTCCAGGCGGTCTGCATCCAACGCCCTTCGCATGCCCTGGATCGCTGCTTGCACCACATCGATCCCACCGTGGCCCCAGCCGTTCCGCCAGCTGGGTGCGGCAGGCAGACGAACGCGTCGAGCACCACCATGCCCGTCCGCGTGCGGAAACGCACCGGTCGGGAGTGAACCTTTTGGATCACAAGCTGCGCAGAAAGTGGCGGGATGGTGTTCAGCCAGTGGTCAGCGGAACACGTTGTCGGCCTCGTCCCAGCTCGACAGTTCGTCCGGCACGGTCTGCCGGGGAGCGCGGGTGCGTGCCTGGTACATCGCGTCGATCTCGAACGCGTAGTGCCGCACGATCGCGTCCCGCCGCAGTTTCATGGACGGTGTCATCAGCCCGTTGGACATGTCGAACTGCTCCGGCAGCACCCGGAAGACCCGGATCGACTCCGAGCGCGACACGGCGCTGTTGGCCGCCGCCACGGCCCGCCCGATCTCCTCGCGCAGCGCGTTCTCCTCGCGGGCCTCCCGGCTCGGCATGTCGCTCTGCAGCGACAGGGAACCGCGCCAGTACGCCAGGAACTTCGGATCCAGGGTGATCAGCGCCCCCACACAGGGCCGGTTGTCGCCGACGACGACCGCCTGGTGGATCAGCGGATGCATCCTCAACCGCTGCTCCAGGGCGGCCGGGGCGACGTTCTTGCCGCTGCTGGTGACGATGATGTCCTTCTTGCGGCCGGTGATCGTCAGATAGCCCTGGGCGTCGATCCGTCCGAGGTCGCCGGTGGCCAGCCACCCGTCGCGCAGCACGGCCCGGGTCGCCGCCTCGGCGTTGATGTAGCCCTGGAACACCGAGGGACCGCGGACCAGGATCTCGCCGTCCTCGGCCACCGCGATCTCGTTGCCGGGCAGCGCCTGCCCGACGGTGCCCGACATCTCCCGGCCCAGCGGCTGCGCGGTGACGCCGCCGGCGGCCTCCGTCAGGCCGTACCCGTCGTCCACATAGATTCCGATCCCCTCGTAGAAGAGCGACAGTTCACGGCTGAGGGAGGAGCCGCCGGACGACGCCCGCATCACCCGGCCCCCGACGGCGGCGCGCAGCTTGCGGTACACCGTCCGCTCGAACAGGGCGTGTTGCAGCCGCAGATCGAAACCGGGTCCCGAACCGCCGCCCAGCCGCTGCCGCTCCAGCGCCGCGGCGAAGTCCCGTGCCGTGTCCGCGGCCCGCTCGAACAGCGCCCCGCGGCCCGCCTCCTGGGCGACGCGCAGGAAGTTCTTGTAGATCTTCTCCAGGAGCGAGGGAACCGCGCACAGATACGTGGGACGGAAGGAGAGCAGGGACGCCGAGAGCGCTTCCTCGCTCATGTCGGGCTCGTGCGCCATCAGCATGCCGCCGCGGATGCACAGGGTCTGCACCAGAAGGCCGTAGACGTGCGAGAAGGGCAGGAAGGCGAGCACCGAGGCCTGCTGCTCGCCCGGCGGGATCACGGTGTGACCCCAGCCCCTCAGCAGGGTGTCGCAGGCGCTCGCCAGGTTGCGGTGGCTGAGCGCACAGCCCAGGGCCCGGCCCGTGGTGCCGGAGGTGTAGCTGATGGCGGCCGTGGAGTCCGGCAGCACGATGCGGCGCAGCGAGTCGACCGTGGCGAGCGGGATGAACCTGCCGCGCTCCCGCAGGTGGTCGAGAGCCCCCGCGTCCAACTGCCAGACGTGGCGCAGCAGCGGCAGCGACCCGCACACGGAGCCGACCGTCATCACCGCCTGCTCGTCCTCCACCAGCACGGCCACGCAGCCCGCGTCCCGCAGCACCCACTCCACCTGATCGCGCGAGGAGGTCGGATAGAGCGGTACCACTTCGGCACCGAGGGCCCACAGGGCATGGCTGAGCACCGTCCACTCGTACCGGGTGCGCGCCATGATCGCGACACGGTGGCCGGGGGAAATGCCGGAGGCGACCAGCCCCTTGGCCAGATCCACCACCTCGTCCCGCACCTCCACGGCGGTCAGCTCCTCCCAGGTGGTGGAGGACGGGGTGGGGCGGCGCGCCAGCATCGGCAGGGTGGGATTGAGGGCTGCCGTGTCGAAGACGGTGTCGGCCAGTCCGCCGGTCAGGGGCGAAACGGTGGGGGGAGCGAGGGCGAAGTCGCGCATGCGCTGCTCCTGAGCTGTACGGAGGGTGACCATGCCGAAGAGTTCCGTTGTCGGCGGTGCTCGAATCTAGCCCAGGTGGGTGCCGATGGTGACCGGAACCTGCGAAGTTGCGGATCCGTGATGATCAGGCCTGGGTGTGGCGCACGCAGCCCGTGACGACCTCCCGCAGATTGCCGTTGCGCGCCAGGAGTTCACGCTGAACCTGTGCGCCGGTGCCGCCCTTGAGCAGCCGGACGCACGTCTCCCGGGCACGCTCCAGGTCGCCGCTGTCGGCGAGCGCCTCGCCGATGTGCTCCAGCAGCGCCCCCACCACGCTCTCGGCGGACTGCCGCCGCATGGTCACGGGATGCAGCAGCTCGTCGGTGAGACCGGAGCGTGCGGCCTGCCAGGCGGCCAGCCGGAGCAGGCTGACACTGTGGTCGAGGGGCGGGTGGCCGTCCCACCACTCCCGCGCGGCGGTCTCCACGAGACCCCGGGTGAGCGTGGCGACGAGGGCCGCCGTACCGGCGTGCAGGCAGACGTCCGCGACCCGGACCTCGACGGTCGGGTACTGCCGGGACAGACGGGCGTCGAAGTAGATCATCCCCTCGTCGAGGATCACCCCGCTCGCGACCATGTCCGCCACCCGGCCGTGGTACCGCTCGGCCGAACCGAAGACCTCGGTGGGCCCCGCCGACGGCCAGCGCTGCCACACCCGGCTGCGATAGCTGTTGTAGCGGGTGTCCCTGCCCTGCCAGAACGGGGAGTTGGCGCTCAGCGCGGAGATCACCGACAGCCAGGGCCGGATGCGGTCGAGGACCGCGACCCCCTCCTCGTCGGAGTCGACGGACACATGGACGTGACAGCCGAGCACGAGCTGCTGCTGAACGGCGATGCCGTACTGCTCCTCCATCCACTGGTAGCGGCTTCCCCTGGTGACGGTGGGGCTGACGGGCAGCGGTGAGGTGGCGAGCGCTGCCACCGTGCACCCGATCTCCCCGGCGTGCCGAGCGGCCTCCCGGCGACAGCGCACGATCTCCGCGTTCAGGTCCGCCATGTCGGACTGGGGATGCGTGTTGAACTCCAGCATCTGGTTGTACAGCTCTTTCTCGAACACGCCCTCGCAGGTGTCGTCCCGCGCCGCGCGGGCGAGCACAGCGGCGGACAGCGCCTTGGGCTCACCCGTCTCCGGGTCCACCAGGAGGAGTTCCTCCTCCACTCCGACGGTGCGCACGTGAGTCCGCCTTTCTGTGGCCGGGCTGCGGCTACGAGGAGCACCGAGTACCCCGCCTGGCGGGTCACAGCAGCGGAGTCAGCCAGATCGTGGCGAGCGGCGGCAGGGTGAGCGTGACGCTTCCCTCCTCGACCTTGACGTCGTCGGGGTTGGTGACGTCGCTGCCGCCGTAGCACAGGGCGTCGGTGTTGAGGATCTCCCGCCAGGCGGGCACCTCGTCCGGCGCCCAGAGGCGGTAGTCGTGACGCACCACGGGGGAGAAGTTGGAGACCGCGAGGAGCGGGCCGCCGTCGGCGGCGAACCGCAGGAACGCGAAGACGTTGTCCTCGGCGGCGTCCCCCATCACCCACTGGAAGCCGCAGGGCCGGGTGTCCTGCTGCCACAGCGCAGGGGTGCGGCGGTAGACGGCGTTGAGGTCGCGCACCAGGTCGCGGACCCCGCGGTGGTCGGGCTCGGCGCCGTAGCCGGGATCGACCAGCCACCAGTCGGGCCCGTGCTCCTGGGACCATTCGGAACCCTGGGCGAACTCCTGCCCCATGAACAGCAGCTGCTTGCCCGGATGGGCCCACATGAACCCCAGGTACGCCCGGTGGTTGGCGCGTCGCTGCCACCAGTCGCCCGGCATCTTCGACACCAGCGCCTGCTTGCCGTGCACCACCTCGTCGTGCGAGATGGGCAGGACGTAGTTCTCGCTGTAGGCGTACACCATCGAGAACGTCATCTCGTTGTGGTGGTACTTGCGGTGCACCGGCTCGTGCTCCATGTAGCCGAGGGAGTCGTGCATCCAGCCCATGTTCCACTTCAGGCCGAAGCCAAGACCGCCGCTGTCGGTGGGGCGGGTGACCCCGTCCCACGCCGTGGACTCCTCCGCGATGGTCACCACGCCGGGTGCCCTCCGGTACACGGTCGCGTTCATCTCCTGCAGGAACGCCACCGCGTCCAGGTCCTCCCGTCCCCCGTGCACGTTCGGCGTCCACTGGCCCGAGTCGCGCGAGTAGTCCAGGTACAGCATGGAGGCCACGGCATCGACCCGCAGACCGTCGATGTGGAACTCTTCGCACCAGTAAACAGCGTTCGCCACGAGGAAGTTGCGCACCTCGATACGGCCGAAGTCGAACTCGTAGGTCCCCCAGTCCGGGTGCTCGGCCCGCCGCGAGTCCCCCGGTTCGTACAGCGGATCACCGTCGAACCGCGCCAGGGCCCAGTCGTCCTTGGGGAAGTGGGCGGGCACCCAGTCCATGATCACGCCGATGCCGGCCCGGTGCAGGGCGTCGATCAGGTACTTGAAGTCGTCGGGCGTGCCCAGCCGCGACATCGGCGCATAGAAACCGGTGACCTGGTAGCCCCAGGAACCGGCGAAGGGGTGCTGGGCGACCGGCATGAACTCGACGTGGGTGAACCCCAGATCGCTCACGTACGGCGGCAGCTGCTCGGCGAGTTGGCGATAGGTCAGCCCGTGCCGCCAGGAGGGGAGATGGATCTCGTACACGGAGAAGGGGGCCTCGTGCACCGGGAGGTCACCGCGGTGCGCCATCCACTCCTCGTCGCCCCACTCGTAGTGCGAGGCGTGCACGACCGACGCCGTGTCCGGCGGGACCTGCGCGTAGCGCGCCATGGGGTCGGCCTTGAGGAAACGGCCGCCGTAGCGCGAAGTGATCTCGAACTTGTACAGCGCGCCCTCCCCGATACCGGGCACGAACAGCTCCCACACCCCCGAGGCACCCAGGGACCGCATCGGCAGAGCTGTTCCGTCCCAGCAGGTGAAGTCCCCGGCGACCCGGACTCCCTGGGCGTTCGGGGCCCACACGGTGAACCGGGTGCCGGTCACGCCCTCGTGTTCCATGGGCTCGGCACCGAGAGCCTTCCACAGCTGCTCGTGCCGGCCCTCGCGGATCAGATGCAGGTCCAGCTCACCGAGGGCGGGCAGGAAGCGGTAGGGGTCGGCCGTCTCGTGCTCACCGTCCGCGTACCGCACCACCAGCGTGTACGCCGGGATCGCAGCCAGCGGCAGTACGCCTGAGAACAGGCCGTCACCTTCGGAGGTCAGCTTCGCCCGCTTCCCGTCGACGACGACGCTCACCGCGCGGGCGTAGGGCCGCAGCGCCCGGAAGACGATGCCGCCCGGGACCGGGTGGGCGCCCAGCAGCGCGTGCGGGTCGTGGTGCCGGCCGGTGAGCAGGCGTTCACGTTCGCCGGGATCCAGGGCGGGCGCGGTCGTGCATCCGGCGGCGAGCGGTCCGGACCGCTCGGGGAGCGAGGTGTCACGCAGGGCCACGGGTTCAGCCTCCTCTTACGGCGAGACGCTCGATCGCCGCCATCGGTACGGGGAGCCAGTCCGGCCGGTGCCGGGCTTCGTACAGGACCTCGTACACGGCTCGATCGGTCTCATAGGCACGCAGCAGTCCGTGCTTCTTGCGCGGGTCCCAGCCGGCCCGCTCGGCGTAGCCCGCGCAGTAGGCCTCGCGGCAGCGGCGCGCCCACTCCGGGCGCCAGGGGCGGCGCTGGCGGGCGGCGTAGTCGAAGGAGCGCAGCATGCCCGCGATGTCCCGCACCGGGGACTGGGTGCTGCGCCGCTCGGCGAGCGGACGGGACGGCTCGCCCTCGAAGTCGATGACGAACCAGTCCCGGCCGGCCCGCAGCACCTGACCCAGGTGCAGGTCGCCGTGGATGCGCTGGGCGGGCGGCCCGGGATCGCAGGCGACGAGCGCCCCGAAGGCGGTGCGCAGCCGGGGCACGTACGGGCGAAGTGCCGGTACGCAGTGGGCCGCGGCGTCCAGGCGCTCGGTCATGGCCGCGGCCGTCCGCACGCTCTCGTCGTGCGCCCCGGACGGGAAGGCGGCCGCCAGCGCCAGGTGAACCTCCGCGGTGGCCCGGCCCAGCTCGCGGGCCTGCACGGTGAACTCGTCGCCGGCGGCGAGCGCCTGCAGGGCCAGCGCCCAGCCGTCGGAGGCATCAGGCAGGAACGGCTGCAGCACACCGAGCGTCGCCTGCTGCGGATGCGTCGTACGGAACCACGCCACCGGCGCCGGCACCCGGCCGCAGCCCTGCCCGGCCAGCGCACCCGGCACCTCCAGGTCGGGGTTGATGCCGGGCTGCACGCGCCGGAACACCTTCAGGATGAACTCGTCGCCGTACACCAAGGAGGAGTTGGACTGCTCGGCCTCCAGCACCCGCGGCACCAGCCCGGCGGGCACATGCACGGACGGATCGGCCTCGAAGCGCAGCGGGCCCGCCGCACCGGGCTGCCGCAGCCGCTCCAGGAGCAGTTGCGCCGAACGGGGGTCCTGCAGCGCGTCGTACACCGTCAGACCGGCCAGCGGGCCTTCCTCCGCCCTGCCGATCAGAGCCCGTCCGAGCCGCGGCGACACGTGCCGGCGCACGCCGAGCAGCAACTGGTAGCAGTCACCGGCCGGCGTGGCACCGCTGGGCGCGGGCAGGCCGCTCGGTCCGGTGTGCACCAGCAGGTGCAGACAGCCGGGGAACAGCTCCGTCATCGACAGCAGTCCGAGGTCCGTGACGGGCCGGTCCTTGCCCGCGAACCAGCGCTGCCGCGGCAGCCACTCGCGCAGCAGCCCGGCGAGCGAGGCCATGGGCCCGGCGGCGAGGCTGGGTCTGGGGCGGAGCGATGCGGTCTTCGCCATGGTGACGCGTCCTTTCCTCGCCTCACGCCAGAGGACGGCGGCCGATGCGGGATGCGACTCGGGTGAGCCGGAACCAGTAGAAGCCGTGGCCGGCGAGGGTCAGCAGATACGGCAGCTCTCCGATGGCGGGGAAGCGCACACCGCCGATGAGCTCCACGGGGTGTCGCCCGTCGTAGGCCCGCAGATCGAGCTCGGTGGGCTGCGCGAACCGGGAGAAGTTGTTCACGCACAGCACCAGGTCGTCGCCGTACTCCCGCAGGAAGGCCAGCACCGCCGGGTTGGAGGAGGGGAGTTCCGTGAAGGACCCGAGGCCGAAGGCGGGGTTCTGCTTGCGGATCTCGATCATGCGGCGGGTCCAGTGCAGCAGCGAGGAGGGCGACGACATCGACGCCTCGACGTTGGTGACCTGGTAGCC